>CAXXXY010000007.1:0-320638 GCA_963667515.2 Dehalococcoidia bacterium
CCGTTCCTGAACGTAACCATGGAGCTGGTCGTTGCCGGCGAGCTTGGCGACCTTGGGACGCTGCGCACGTCGGTCGGCATGCCACTGCGCCGTGGTCGCTCGATACTCCAGCTTGCCGCTATGTGTCGTAGCGTTCCGGCGTACCTCGCGTGAGATCGTCGACGGAGCCCGGCGGAGCCGGCGGGCGATCGCTCGGCCGCTTGCGCCTTGGGCGCGGAGGATGGCGATCTCCTCGCGCTCAGCGAACGATAGGTAGCGCCCTAACAGCGGCGCCGGACTGGCTGTTGGCATGCCACCACCTTCACGGAACCAGCGTGCTCCGACGGCTGGAGACACACCGGCCGCCGCAGCGGCATCCTCGCTCGACAACCCTTCTGAGATCGCCAGCCAGAACCGTTGGCGATGCTCACGACGCGCAACCGGTGGACGGCCTGGAGACCGCATCGCCGGCCTTCCTGTCGCCTTCGCCGCCCACCCCGGTGACCTTCCCATCACAACCCCTCACCTCGAGGCGTTGCGATGACCACTTGAATCCGCCCTGCGATCCCCGGTCGGAGTGCACCACGGTCTCGCCCCGGGTCGGCTGTCGCCGCCAGCGGGCCATCTCCAGAGCGTCGACCACAAGCTCGGTGCGCAGGTGGTCAGCAATGGACCAGCCCACGATCCGCCGTGAGTAGACGTCCAGCACGGCGGCGCAATAGACCTCCCCCTCCCGCGTGGGGTGCTCGGTGATGTCGGTCAGCCAGAGCCGGTCCAGCGCGTCGGCCACGAAGCGCCGGCGCACCAGGTCGTCGTGGACGGCAGGCGCCGGGCGAGCGTGTCTCCCGCGCCGCCGGTAGATTCCATGCAGTCCTGCGCTCCGCATTAGCCGTGCCACCCGCTTGCGACCGCAACGGACGCCCCGCCCGAGCCGCAGTTCGGCGTGCACCCGCGGCGCTCCGTAGCTGCCTCGCGACATGGCGTGGAGCTCCACGATCTGCTCGCTCAGCGCCTGGTCGGCGACGGCGCGGGCCGAGGGCGCCCGCTCTCGCCACTCGTAGTAGCCCGCTGTCGAGACCGCGAGTACCCGGCAGGCCACCGCCGCGACGACCCCGTCGGCGGCAAGCTCACGGACCAGCCGGTATCTCATTTTGGGAGCACGTTCTCGCGCGCGAAGAGGGCGGCGGCGCGCTTCAGAATCTCGTTCTCCATCTCCAGGGTGCGGTTGGCCCGGCGCAGCCGCACCAGCTCCGCCCGCTCGTCGCTCGTCAGGCCCTCTCTGTGGCCCTCGTCGACATCGGCCTGCCGCAGCCAGCGGTGCAGGCACCACCCGGCGATCCCCAGGTCCGCAGCGATCCGCACGATCGGCTTCTCCCGCAGCCGGGCCAGTTCGACAGCACGACGGCGGAACTCGGGTGGGTAGGCTCGGGGCATCCAGGACTCCTCCCTGGGCAACATCGTCGCCTCAGGCCTAGGTGTCCGGGAAAGCGGGTCAGGCTCCGACAAGGGCGCTGGTGGGCGGGGGGCGCTCCTCACGGGAGACTCCGTGGCAGTCGTGCAGGATCGGCGCTACGTGAGCTTCATGTACAGCTATCCCAACCTGATCCCCCTCTCTGCCGAGGAGGTCCGCCAGATCGTGACCGCGGTCGAGCGCTTTTCCTTCGACCGAATCTACGGGGCGGGGTGGGGGGCGAACGTTGTCGAAGGCGCGATGGAGGCTGTACGTCGTTCAGCAGAACGCTACATCCGACGTATCGCGGGCCCGTGATCCGTCCTTGGCCGAGGAAGCGGCGGTGCCCCTGCTATATCCGCTTTGCCCGGAGCCACGGATCTCCTCACCCTAACTGCCCCTCAGCTTGGGCCCATCGGTCGCCTTGAGGCATTGCCAGCGACGCCACCAGGCAGCGGCCCACGGGTCCCCGAGCATCGAGCAGAGCGCACTCGGCGACGGCGACACCCTCTTGGCTTCCCCGGGCCCGGACCGCCAGGCAGAGCCACTCTCCCTCCGGTGGGCGGTGGAGGTACAGCGTGGCGTCGGCGTTGATGAAGTAGAGGCCCTGGTCGCTGACGTTCGACAACGGGCTCGCTGAGTCGCTCGCTGCCGCCGCACGCACGAATGGAGAGAGCGGTACTCCGGGTAGCAACGGCTGGAGCAACCGCGTCCAGCGGACTGCGGGCTCCATCTCCCCCGGACGTCGAACGCTCCGCGTCTCCCAAGAGCCACCGACAGCGTCACCGACCCACGGCTCGTCAGACTCCAGCTGCTCGGGAGGAGGAACCTCAGGTTCGGGCGGCTGAGCGATTCGACCGGGCGGCTCGGCTGAGCGTCGGAGCAGGAGAGCGGAAGCGCGACTCACTTCGCGACCTTCGCACAGTAGTGAGGCGTCGATGGCCTTCACGCGACGGCCTTCGCGCACGACGCGCGAGCGAGTCTCGAGCGGAGCCCAGGGGACGGCGCGGAACATGTCCACGGTCAGCCGAGCCGGGTGAAAGCCATCGAGATGCTGCTCGACCTCGTGGGCCAGCAGACCGGCCACCATCATCCCGATGACGTGCTCGCGGTTCCATGGGCCCCGCGAACGTTCGGTCGGCATGTAGTACGCGCCGTCGCGCACGAAGAATGATCTAGGAACTCCGTGCGTCAGCTCTGGCATCGATGCTTCATTACTGGCGCTCCTCCGAGCGTGGGGGCGGCACGCGCTACTCGCCGCGAGGTTACTCGGCGGCGGGAGCGACGATCAGGATGCGTCGGATGCGGCCACAAGCGTGCTGGGCGGCGGTCTAGATAGAGCCCGCTGCGAGGAACTGGGTCGTTACCTGGATGTGCCCAAGGTGAACCGCCGTGTGATCGATCGCGTGGAGCACGGCGTGCTCGACGGTCATCTCGTCCACGCCGATGTCATCCCGATACGGCTTCACGCCTGTCGAGCGATCTAGCTCTTCATCCGGCATCTCATCTAGTAAGTCGTGCACCGCGGACATCCAGCTGTCACAGCGCGTCGTCAGCTCGGTGTACGTCCCCGTCGCTCTGAACTCCGCGTCGCGGTCGCGCTCGATGATCCGGCCTCCCACGGCGACAAGCGTCCAGAACTCGCCCGCACCCAAAAGGTGCGTAGCGATTGCGAACAGCGAGTTCGCCTCCGGCACGTCAACGGGCCGGTTGAGCATCTCCTCGGGCAGGTCCTTCAGGGCGGCGATCGCATCTCGCGCCACAAGCTCGAGCATCGTCGCCATCCGGCCAGCCTTCGTGGTCATCGACTCCCCGCTTCCCGACTGCCCGTCTGCCGCTCACTGTTCGAGCACCTAGCTGCCTGCCCACGAGAGCTCACAGTAGGCAGGAAGGCCTCCGGAACGCGATCGCCAGGAGAAGCCGCTCAGCTGAGCCCGGTGGGCGATCAGGAAGTCCGGCTGAGCGATGAAAGCCCACGGAAGATCCGCCGCAACAAGCCGCTGGCTGTCCTCGATCAGCGCTCGGCGGCGCACCGGGTCGGCGGTCTGGCGGATACGCACGATCAGGTCGTCCACCGCCGCGTTCGAGTAGTCGATCCAGTTGGTGATTCCGAAGTGCCGGTCACCAAAGTCGTGGGGGATCGCGTAGCTCTCTTCGCCACAGCGGTGCTCGCCGCCTCCCAGCAGCAGCGGCACGTCGAAGCTCGTCTGCCGCCGGGAGAGCTCCGTCGAGTCCAGCGGCTCCACGGCGAGCTCGAAGCCTGCCTTCGCCGCTGCATCGGCGATCCGCTGAGCCGCCTGGACCTGTATCGGGCTCTGCCCGCAGAGAATCGTTGCCGCGACACGCTCGCGGCCGGCGATCGCGAGCTCGTGACGAGCGCGCTCCGGGTCGTACTCGACGTCCTCCAACGTGTCGACGTAGGCCGTGCTGGTATCGGGCACCACGCCGTGCCAGCGTCGCCCGTACCCGTGTAGCACTTCATCGACTATCGCGTCGTAGGGGATTGCGAGGGCAAGCGCGCGACGCACGGCGAGCTCGTCGAAAGGTGGAGAACGAACGTCCATCTGCATCGACAGTCGACTGTCCCCGGGGGCGCGGAAGAGCTCCAGCCCTTCGGTCGCTTCCGCCCGTTCGGCCTCTGCGGGCAACGGCCTGGACACCACATCGGTCTCGCCAGCGATGAGCGCCTCGAGCCGGTCTCGTCCACGCGGCAAGACGCGGTACACGACCCGCCTGATCGCAGGCAGCCCGTCCCAGTGCTCGGGTCGCGCGACGAGCACCAGCTCGTCCTCGCTGCGGCTTTCAATGCGGTAGCGGCCGAAGCCACCCGGGTTGGTCGCGAGCCACCTGCGCGCGAAGGGGTCGTCAGACGTCGCGTGCTCAGCGGCTTCCGCCGAGTCGTATATCGGCGGAACGACCATCGCGAGGATGTGGGGGAAGAGGAGGTTCGGTTCGGCGAGGGCGAACTCGACGACATAGCGATCGAGTGCTCGAATGCCGTCGAACCCAGCGGGCGCTGACCCCATAAACGACACCCAACGCCCGACCTCGCCAGGAACCCCTGTCGCCAGCCAATGAGTGTCGGGTGGTGCTGGCGCCCCCTTCGGGCTGCGCAGTGCCTCCCAGCTCCAGACGACGTCCTCCGCGGTGAGCTCGTTCCCGTAGAAACTAGTTGCGCCGGGTCGCAGGTGCACCGTGTACCGGCGGTGATCGTCCGAGGCCTCGAAACGCTCCGCGAGCAACCCCTCGAATCGCGTGACGTCCTGGATCAGGGCGCCATCGCGCTCGATCAGCGGGTAACGCAGCAGCGGATCGAAGAGCTGGATGTGGACGTCGCCGCTCGAGGGGGAGTCCTTCCGGGTCGCGTATTGATCCGGGTCGAAGCAGGATGGCAGCTCTGGCACGCCCACGAGCACGGTTGCGCGATCGATGGCCGGCCCACCGCGCGCGAAGGTCATCGTCGCCATCAGCTAGCCTCCCCCTGCGCGCGGATGCTAACGCGGGGAGCACAGCTGCGGTGACTGGGGGCAGGTCAGGCACACCACCCTGAGCCGCCGGCGGGCGTCACGATCCGGGGCGTAGCGTCACTATGACTCCATCGTGGTCAGTGCAGGCTGCTGCTGCTTCTCAACAGAGAGACCCCCCGGCCCGTGTGGCGCGGAGGGCTCTTGCTCGGCATGAGTCCTGTGGCCGCCGTTTCATTGTTTGGTGTGCCTGGTACAGGATCGTGGGGCGGGTCCAACCGTTCAACGATATCGTCCGAGATGGCCCGCGAGAGGCTTACTATGGTGTGCTGCTGAGCGCCCCGCTCACGCCGATCCTGGAAGGGGCGAGCGATGAACTGGTCCGACACGCCAGCGCAAGCCGAATTCCGTGCCAGCGTGCGCGCCTTCGTCCATGAGCGACTGCCGGAACACTACCGGGGGCGCGCCGCGCGCACAAAAGGGCCGGGCGTTCACAACGCGGACTGGCAGTTCGACCTGATGCTCGGCGAACCCGACGTGCAGGCGGCGGCCCGCGAGTGGGCGGAGGCGCTGGCGGAGCGCGGCTGGTCCGCCCCGCACTGGCCGAGCGAGTACGGCGGCGCCGGCCTCACCGCCATAGAGCAGTTCATCTATAAGCAGGAGCTGGCGTTAGCTGGTGCTCCCGAGGTCGGCGGCCCCGGAGTTCGCATGCTTGGACCAACGCTCATCCACCACGGCACCGAGGAGCAGCGGCGGGAGTTCCTGCCGAAGACGCTCTCCGGCGAGATCACGTGGGCGCAGGGCTACTCGGAACCGGGGGCAGGCTCTGATCTCGCCTCGCTGCAGACACGCGCGGTCCGGGACGGCGATGACTACGTCGTGAACGGGCAGAAGATCTGGACCTCCATGGGCCACAAGGCCAACTGGTTCTTCATGCTCGTCCGCACCGACCAGGACGCGCCGAAGCACCGCGGCATCTCGTTCGTGCTGTTGCACAAGGACACGCCCGGCGTGGAGGTGCGGCCGCTGATCTCGGGTGGCTGGGAGCACGCTACCAACGAGTCGTTCTACGAGGACGTGCGCGTCCCCGTCGCGCAGCGCATCGGCGAGGAGAACCGCGGTTGGTACGTTGCGATGACGCTGCTCGACTACGAGCGCTCCAACATCATTGGCGCCGTCGAGCTGCGCAAGGATATCAGAGAACTAGTCGACTACCTGGACACGGAGGCGGGGCGGCTGCGCGCGCGCACCGGCGAGCTGGATTCGACGCGCCAGATGATCGCCATGCGGTACATCGAGGCGGAGGTGCTCAACAACTTCGCGCTACGCATCATCTCCATGCAGCACGCCGGCCAGGTTCCGAACTATGAGGCCTCCATGTCGAAGGTCTTCGGCGGGACGCTGCTGCAGGAGTTGCAGCAGAGCGGGATGAAGGTGTTTGGGCTCTACTCTCAGATCTGGGACCCGGAAGATGACCACGCCCCGCTCTCCGCGCGCTACACGCAGAAGTCAGTGCACACGATCTCGGCATCGATCGCGGGCGGGACCAACGAGATCCAGCGCAACATCATCGCCTCGCGCGGCCTCGGCTTGCCACGGGGCTAGGCAACGCTTGCCTTCTTTCGCGTGACGGCGCCGCGCCCGAGATCTTGGTGGGAAAGAGGTCATCCGGCCCCGCGACCCTATTTGGACCCCGGGCACGGGTCCGCAGGGGGAAGAACTGGAGCGGCGGAAGCTGAAGTTGCGAGCCTTGCCCTACTGCGTAGACCCGCCCCCGACAAATGCCCTTGCACTGAGGGCAGTCCACACCACGGTTCGGCTTCGGTGCACAAGCGGCTCACGCGCGGCCAAAGGCGTCGCGGTGACACCCTGAGGTGTGCGATTACGCCCGCTCGCCGAAGCCTCCGTGGGCCGTATGCTTCGTGCCGGCGCAGCGATCTCCTAGCTCGGAGAGGATGGACCGATGACGACGCAGCAGCCTCCGCTGACCACTGCCGACCTCGATCGCATGGCTCGCGAACTCTCAAACTGGGGGCGCTGGGGTCCCGATGACGAACGTGGCGCGCTTAATCTGATCACTGATAACAAGCGGCGGGCAGCGGCGGCCTTGGTCCGCGAAGGCCTCACGGTGAGTTGCGGGGGCGATCTCCCGACCGAGCCCGCTCCAGACAACGAGCGACCGGTCCACCACTACATGGTGCGGACCGGAGACGCCCAATCCCAGCACGGGCGTTTCGGTGGGTCAGCGGACTACTTCGCCATGACGCTACACGGTTTCGCGACCACTCACCTTGATGCACTCTGCCACGAGTTCATCGACGGCAAGATGTACAACGGCCACGAAAGTTCAGAGGTTCGCGCGGATGGAGCGCACCGCAACAGCATTATGGCCGGCTCGGATGGCATCGTGAGCCGCGGGGTGCTGCTCGACATTCCCGGCCTCCGTGGAGTCGATTGGCTGCGCCCTCGGCGCTCCGAGGAGCGCGGGGCCTTGCCCGACCACATAACGGCTGCGGAGCTCGCGGCTGCGGAGGAACGACAGAGCGTACGCGTGGAGGAAGGTGACATCCTCCTGATTTCCACGGGCCGAGACGCCCTTCGGGAAGCCGAGGGGCCACAGAATCCGCTTCGCCGGGGGCTTCCCGGCCTCAACGCGGACTGCCTGCCCTGGCTGCACGACCGCGGCGTGGCGGTGCTCGGTTGCGACGGCATCTCGGATTCAAGCCACAGCGGCGTGGAAGGTTGGAACTCCCCCATCCATCACATCGCAATCGTGGCAATGGGGATCCACCTAGTCGACAACATGCATCTCGGCCAGCTTGTCCGAGCGTGCCGCGAACGCGACCGGTGGGAGTTCATGCTCATGATCGCGCCACTGCGCCTGAGACGCGGCACCGCCTCGCCAGTGAATCCAATCGCGATTTTCTAGCGCGGGCCGCCGCGACGGCGTCGACCGGATCGGACCTGCCGCGGCTGCGCCTCGGCTGGCGGTTCGCGCGATTCACCTCCACTACTGTCACGCCCTCGACGTGCAGGAAGCGAGTGAGTCCGGCTCCGTAGCTACCGGTCCCCTCGAGGCCGACACGCGCGACATGTGACTGTGCCCGCGGCGGGTGCTCGCGCATGTGAGCGTGCACACAAGAGCAATATTCTCTCACGTCGCCGTAAGGAGTACCTTCGCGCTGACGGGAGCAGAGCTCCCGCGCCTGCCTGGTCGAAGTACCGCAGGAGATTGGGATGAGGAGAGGGGAAATGAGAGGACTGGAAGCCACGCTTAGCCGGCGAACCCTCCTGCGAGGTGCGGCCCTCGGGGGAGTCGGCCTCGCCACCGCGGCCGTCATCGGCTGCGATGACGACGATGACGACGACTCGGCCTCGACCGCGCCGTCGGGGCCGTCCGCGCCGGCCGCTGCAACAGCCGCTCCGGCGGCGGCGGCGCCCGCTCCAGAGAAGACTGGGGCAATGGTGTTTGCTCGTGCGTCCTCACCGCCAACGCTCGATCCGAACACGAGCGCGATCACGTCGCCCACCTTCCACGCCATTTACGACGGTCTCACGCGCATCATCCCAGTCGAAGGTGGGAGCGCCGTCACACCCGGCTTGGCTACTTCGTGGGAAACGAATCCCGGTGACGCGACAACGTGGGTCTTCCACCTGCGTGAGGCGGAGTGGTCAGACGGAAAGCAATTCACCGCCGAGGATGTCAGGTTCACATTCGAGTACTACCTGGATGCCGACAACAAGTCGCGGCTGATCTCGCGGGTCAGAACGGTACAGGCTGCGCGCGTGATAGACGAACGTACCGTCGCCCTTACCACGAACGGAACGGACCCGATCCTACCCCGGCGGAATGGTCTGCCATTTGTCCTGCCCAAGCACATCTTCGCGGACCCGTCCATCACGAATCCGAGCGAGGTGCAAGGTCAGTCGCCAGTAGGCACAGGTGCATACGTTTCGCGTAACTACGAGACCGCCTCATCGGTCGAGCTGGAGACGAGCGCGAGCGGCTGGCGTCCTACGCGCGGCATGGACGACGTGACCGTACGCTGGATCAGCGAGACCAGCACCCGGCTGGCCGGGTTCCAGACCGGGGATATCCATTTCATCAGCGGGGTACCCACGATCGAGCAGCAGCGCGTCGGCGGTTTCAGTGGTGCGGTGGTGGCACAGCCACCGAGCACGAGCGTGTTCGCGTGGATTCACAACAACCGCGAAGAGGAGGGGCATCCGACCAACGACGGCCGTGTGCGGCAGGCGCTGAACTATGCACTGGACGCAAAGACGATCGGGGATGTGGTCTGGGACGGCCTTGCCCCGGTAGCCAAGGATCAGATGGTCGCCACAGGAATCTTCGGTCACAATCCGAGCATCGAGGCCCTCCCCTACGATCCCGACACTGGTCGCCAACTGCTGAAAGACGGCGGCTTCGCTGACGGCTTCTCAATGGACATGGAAGCCCGCTTCGAGGGGCGTCCGGAGAACAAGTCGGCCACAGAGGCGTCTGCGGGTTTCTGGGACGATATCGGGCTTTCGCTGTCGATCGTTCCTATTGAGACCAACGTCTGGCGCGATCGCCTCTACGGGCGCGAGACTAAGCCCTGGCCAGGCGCCTGGCAGTCCAATTTCACGGCGCAGATGTTCGACGCCTCGCAGCAGATGGTTTGGTTGCTCTCGACCAGCGCTATGAGAGCATGGAACAACCCACGCTTTGATGAAGCGTTTAACGCCGCACAGGAAGAGCTCGATGAGGAGCGCCGGCTCCAGTTCTATTGGGACGCTGTCGAAACGATGCGCATGGCGAACCAAGGGCCGTCGAGCTTCATCGTGGAAGTTCCGGAACTCTACGCTTATCGCAGCGACGTAATCGCCGATTACGTCGCGTGGCCGCTGCCGGAAATCCACTTCGATAGCGTGCGGCCTGCCTAGGCGACAGGCGGCCCCTCGCGGCGGGACGTGGCGGCGACTCAGCCAGCCGTTCACACACGAGAAGCGGGGATGATGGACTGGAACGATACGAAAGAGCAGGCCGACTTGAGCCTCGGGCGACCATGAGCGGATGGCACAGCACGGGAGTGGGCGGATGCGGTTCGCGCGCGTGGTTGGCTTGTACCTCACTGGCCGGTCGAGTACGGTCGCGGCCGCCTCAGGAGCATGGAGCAGTTCATGCTTGGGGAGGAGATGACAACTGTAGGTGCCCACTGTCCTGCAGCGCTACAGGTGGCTGACGGTTTATCGAATTAGCAGTGGTAGGCGGTTTCTTGCTGCGCATCATCTCTATGCAGCATGAAGGCCTAGCCCCAAGCCACGCCTCGAAGTTCCTCGGAGGCGAGCTCAGGCAGCGCGTCGCACGGGCGGGAATCGCGATCTTCGGTCTTCGCGGAAGCCTGTGGAGCCCAGATGATCCGCGAGTGCCGATGCAGGCTCGGTTCAAACAGAAGTATGTCGGAGGTGCCTCGCGCACCATCGGAGGCCGTACCGCGGGAATCCAGCGCAACGTGGTCGCTACTCGCGGACTCGGACTTCTGCGGGGGTAGCGGACAAGAATGGCGAATCCGTTGGCGGAGTCGACCGGCCTGCTTGCGGGCGTTGTCGTTGTGGACGCGGGCGAGGGTGTCGCGTGTGGCTTCGGTTCATGGCTGCTCGCCGACCTCGGAGCTCGCGTAGTCAAGGTGGAAGGGCCAGCTGGTGATCGGCTGCGCCTGTTGGGACCGTTTCCGGAGGATAGAACTGACGTCGAACGTGGTGGGCTCCATCTGGCGCTTAACGCCGGTAAGGAGAGCGTTGCGCTCGATCTGAAGCGCGATTCAGAGCGCGAGAGACTGTTCGAGCTCCTCTCAAACGCAGACGTCTTCGTCGATTCGGCGCCGGCCGGAGAGATGGCCACGCTCGGTATCGACTATGCGAGTCTCGCACGGCGCTTCCCCTGGCTTGTGCACGGTTCGCACAGCCCGTTCGGAGAAGATGGCCCGTATGCCGGTCGCGTCACCTCGGAGATCGTCGATTGGGCGATGGGCGGCTACATGTATTTCTGCGGCGAGCCGGGGCGGCCGCCGCTGATGCTGCACGGTCAGCAGGCCGAGCTGCACGCTGGCATGCAGCTCGCGACTGGGATCCTGGGGGCCCTGTGGCACGCGCGTCGTACTGGGCGCGGACAACACGTCGACGTGTCGACGTTCGAATCCATGATGACGGCCCATGTGTGGTTTCTCTCTTCATGGCTACAGGAGGGGCTCCTGTGGCGGCGTAAGGGTTCGGCGCTGATCCCCTGCGCGAACGGCCACTTTGCCGTGGGGGCGCCCTCGCCGGACTTGTTCCTGCTCATGGACCGCGCGGAACTGATGCTGGAGGAACGCTACTTAACCGATGCCGGCTGGCGGGACGTGCTGCCTGAAGTGATGGCCATGCTGGAGGAGTGGGCGGCGGACAAATCGATGGAGGAAGTCTACCACCGAGGGCAAGCCGCGCGAGTAAAGATCGCTCCCGTGAACACCGTCGCCGACTTGTCCACCTCCGCACAGCTCGCGGCCCGTGGCTGGTGGCGCACATTTGAGCACCCTCGTGGAGGGTCGCTGGATCTGCCCAGACCTCCCTGGCGCCTCTCGAGAAGCGTCGCCCCAGAGCTCCGGGCGGCGCCTCTAATCGGCAGCGGGCTTGTGAGCCCGCTGCCGAAACGCAGCGGATCGAGGCTGATGCCGGTGGGCGAGAAGTCAGATGCTGAGGCGCTTCCGCTCGCGGGCTTTCGCGTACTCGAAGTCACGACCGCCTGGGCCGGACCGCTAGCCGGGCGCCACTTGGCAGACCTCGGCGCAGACGTGATCTTGGTCGAGCGCCACTCTGCGCACGGCACGCGCGGCCACCACTTCCCAGGCGGTCCGGAGGAAGTCTGGCCTCGCTTCTACAACCGTGGAGGCGGGTTTAACCTCCTGAACCGGAACAAGCGAGGCACAGCTATCAACCTGCGCAGCGCGCCAGGCCGGGAGCTGTTCTTGCGCCTCTCCGACCGTGCCGACGTTGTGATCGAGAACAACAGCCCCCACGTCCTGCCCGCGCTTGGCCTCGGCTACGAGGAGCTCGCCGAGCGCAACCCTGGGCTGGTGATGTGCTCGCTGTCGGGCTTTGGAGCGAAGGGGCCGGAGGCACAATACCGTGCACTCGGGAGTAGCATCGAGGCATCTTGCGGTCTGGTTGCACAGACCGGCTATGCGCCGGGCCAGCTCTACACCACTGGCTCATTCCACGCTGATCCGATCGGTGGCACCCTCGCGGCGCTGGCGATCCTCGCCGCGCTGTGGGAACGCGAGAGCACTGGACGCGGCCAACAGATTGACCTCTCCCTCCAAGAGAGCGGCGCCTTGTTCGTCATCGAGTCCATCGTCGACTACAGGCTGAATGGCCGCATCGCTGGCCCTCGCGGTAATCGTTCGTCCCGTATCGCTCCGCAGGGGGCCTATCCCTCGGCGGGGGGCGATTGCTGGGTAGCGATCGGAATCGAGGACGACGAGCAGTGGCAGGCGCTCTGTCGCGCGATCGATCGCCCCGAGCTTGCTGCCCGCTTCCCCGATGTCGAAGCGCGTCGAGCCTCCCACGACATCATCGATGAAGCGGTGGCTGCGTGGAGTCGCGGGCTCGACCACCAGGAAGCGACGCGCCTGCTTCAGGCGGTTGGCGTGCCTGCTGGTCCTGTGCTCGCAAACTGGGAGGCTGCGAGCGATCCACACCTCTATCGGCGCGGCTTCTGGTTGGAGGACGTCCATCCCGAAGTTGGGTATGAGCGATGGGAGGGTGCTCCGTGGCGCCTCTCGGCCACGCCTGTGCGTATGCGTCAGCCAGCGCCGCTGCTGGGCCAGCATAACGACGACGTACTGCGGGAAGTCCTCGGCCTTGACGCCGAGGAACTCGAGGAACTACGCGCAAATGGCACGGTCGCCAATGAGCCTGACAACCCGGAGATGTTCTCCACACCTTCACGCGCTGGACCATGACCAAGGGCGCCTGCGGGGGCGCCAATATTCCGTCCGCGTCTAGAATGCGCCGGCGCCGAGCTCCGACAGTCGCTGGCGAGCGCCTGCGCGAGTTAGTGGCAGGCTTAGGAAGCCAAGATCGGTGCCTTCTCGGGATACGGTCGACGCTGCGCGGCGGTGGGGCACGAAACCCCCGTCCGCCCGCGATCTGAACCTGAGCCAGCCTCACTGAACGGGCCCGAGCGAGTCTTGCCCTCACACGGCTCCGCTTTGTGCTCGGACACCATGCGGACGGCCCGCTCCGCGGATCTCTGCTGGATACCTGCCTCGTCCTGTCATCGCTCCATCCTCTCAAAGGGTGGAGGCCTCCAACTTGCCCGGGGCGATTCAGGTCTTCGACGCGCGCAGCCGCGCCTACGTCGCGCGGCGCACCAGCGAGGGCGCTCCAAGCGCGAGACCATCCGCTCGCTCGAGCGCTGCGTCGCCCGCGAGCTCTACCGCTGCCTGGCTCGCCCCCCAGCCCGGTTGACGACGATAGGAGCATCAGAACCGAGCATCAGCGCCTGCCGGAAGCGGCGGGAATAGCAGGACGGCCTCATGGAGTTCGAGCCGCAGCCAGGCCGACAGCTCGGAGTCCTCCGTCGGTGCCCTCGATCCAAACACGGCAGCGGACCCGCTCGCCAGGCTCATCGGTGATGATCGCGCCGCGCGCCGTCAACGTGTCACCTGCGAAGACCGTGTCAAGGAAACGAACGTCGAGCTCGCCACCGCGGGCGAAGCCGATCCCGAACTGCTCGTGCATCAGACGAGCAAGCAGTCCGAATGAGATACCTCCTTGCGCTCGCGGAGCCGGCAATCCACTTCTCCGCGCAAGCTCGACATCAGTGTGATTGTTGCGCTCCCCAGGTCCCTCGAAATCGTTGATGTGTTCCTGCGATGCGCCGTAGATGATGGGCCCGAACGCCACTGCGTCTGCTGGCGCCTCGGGCGGGCGCGGATCGCTGGCTCGCTCCGGCCACTGTGCTGCCTCTTCGGCCGAGATCCCCCTTGCCCACGCCTTCCAGTGACGCTGGATTGGTTCACCCGCGACATACGCCCCAAGTTCAACGATCGTATAGCCAAGGCCACGTCGGACGAACTTCTCAACTATGCCCCCCCGAATGGCGATCGGTTCGTTGATCGGCACGGCATCGCAGAACTCCGCCCAGTAGCGCGCGAGACCGCCACCCTCTCGCAACAGATTCTGGCGAGGGGCGCTCTCAAAGTGTCGGATGGGCTTCAGGAGATTCTGGCTGGCGTAGTAGAGGATATGGGGTGGGGCAGCGAGATAGCCTGCTCCCCCCGACTCCCCCACCGCCCATGGGAACCGCTCTTCGTGGATCCGGGACCAGCGCTCCACGTCGGCCTCGGTGATGACCAGCTCGTACGGACCCAGCGGCCCCACGTGCAGGTCGCCGAATGAATCACCGTTCCGGCCCTCAGGCAACTTCAGCGTCGCAGGAACGCGCTCGATCGTCTCCGAGCCCATAGCCTCTCTCCTCTGACCGCCACACGTCCTACCGCTGCTTGACGCGCGACGCCCAACTACCTTAGTAATATTACGCGACAGTGGAGGCTGATGCTTGGACTGGCATGACACGCCTGCGCAGGCGGCGTTCCGCGCCGAGGTTCGGGAGCTGATCGACAAGCAGCTCCCGGAACGGTATCGCGCTGTCGCGGGGGCAAATCGGCCAGAGCCTCACTTCCTATGGGAGACGGACCGCGCCTCTGGCGAGCCGGGGCGGACAAGCGCTTCCCGAGAATGGGCGGACGCAGTCCGGGTTCGTGGCTGGCTCGCTCCGCACTGGCCTCGCGAGTACGGCGGCGGCGGCCTCAGCAAGATGGAGCAGTTCATTCTCAAGCAGGAGATGACCGCAGCCGGGGCCCCGCTGCCCGGCAGCAACGTCGGTATTGACATGCTCGGGCCGGTGCTGATCCTCCACGGCACGGAAGATCAGCGCCGCGACCACCTACCGCGGATCCTCTCCGGCGAGACGGTTTGGGCGCAGGGCTACTCGGAACCGGGGGCCGGCTCTGATCTCGCCTCGCTCGCCACGCGCGCGGTGCGCGACGGCGATGAGTACGTCGTCAACGGGCAAAAGATCTGGACCACGCACGCGCACCAGGCTGACTGGCTACTCGTGTTGACCCGCACGGAGCCAGACGCGCCGAAACACCGCGGGATCTCCTTTCTTCTGACCGACATCCGAACGCCCGGCATCACCATCCGCCCGCTGGTCAATATGGCGTGGTGGCACGACTTCAACGAGACTTTCTTCGAGGACGTGCGGATTCCAGCGAGCCAGCGCGTCGGAGAGGAGAACCGCGGCTGGTACGTGGCGATGACGCTCCTCGACCACGAGCGCTCGCGCATCACCGACGCTATCGAGTCGCAGCGAGCGATACGACGTCTCATCGATTACACGCAGACAGATCACGGCCGGGCGCGTAACCGTTTCGCGGCGAGAAGGTCGGTGGTGTTGCAGCTCGTCGATCGCCTGATTGAGTCGGAGGTGATGTTCAACTTCTCACTACGCATCATCACGATGCAGGAGAAGGGGCTCGTGCCGAACTACGAGGCTTCTGTCTCCAAGTTCTTCGGCGGAGAGCTGCAGCAGCGCGTGGCGCGGAGCGGCATGGCGGCCTTCGGCCTGTACGGTCAGCTGTGGGACCCTGACGACCCGCGGGCCCCGATGGAAGCTTGGTTCAATCAGCAGTACGCGCGGACCGCGGCCAGCACCATCGGCGGCGGCACCGCCGAGATCCAGCGCAATGTCGTGGCAACACGCGGCCTGGGTCTTCCCCGCGGCTAGCGCTGCCCGCGATGACGGGGCCCCAGCCGACCGGCCTTTTCTCCGGAAGACGCCCAGTGGCACGCGCTCTGCGAGACCATCGCATCACCGGAGCTCGCCGTTCGCCACCCCGATCTCGCCGGCTCGGCGCGCGGCCCATGATGAGATCGGCGAGCCCGTCGCCCATTGGAGTCGTACGCTCGATCACCAGGAGGCAACGCGGAGGCTACAGACGGCGGGCGTGCCCGCGGCCCCGGTGATGGCGAACTGGGAGGCGGCCAGCGACCCGCAGCTCGCGCTCAGTCGATTCTGGATGGAGAACGTGTACCCGATCGGATATCAGCGCTGGGAAGGCGTGCCGTGGCGCCTCTCCGAGACCTCCGTGCGGATGCGACGACCGGCTCCGCGGCTCGCCGAGCACCACGATGAGATCCTCCGCAAACTGCTCGGCCCCGCGCCTGAAGAGATTGCACGACTGCGAGCGAGCGGGGTGATCGCCGATCAGCCGGACAACACGGAGATGTTCTCGACGCCGTCACAGGCTGGGCTTTTGGGGCGTGCCTGCTCCGCTCAGGAGCGCCACCGCAGCTCGGCGAAGGGCATTCGGTTGTCCGGATACCACGCATAACCCTCGAGCTCGCTCCGGAGCCCGACGAAGAAGCGCTGTCCGCATACTGGGATCGCGACGGCATCAGCGTTGAGGATCTGCTGAGCTCGATTGACGGCCGATATCCATGCTGCGCCATGCCCGGCCGTCGGTATCTCCCTCAGCGCCGCGTAGAACTCTTCGTTTTCGTAGCGGAGTGGGAAGAGGCGCATACGGCCCGGGCCAAAGTCGTGGTAGAAGGTATAGAGAGGCTCCGAGACGCGCTGCACTCGCCCAGGATCCGTCGAACCGCGAAGCATCAGCGGCGCGAGATTCCCCTGAACGCGCGTGCGACCGCCACGATCAGCCGTTGCCTGTTCGAACTCAAGCTCGATCTTGACTCCGATCCGCGAAAGGCCATCGCGGATGATCCGCGCAGCGATGTCGAAGCCGTCCCCAGGCAACACAACCATCCGCGTCCCGAAGCCCCGCGACGCCGACGATCGTTCCAGCAAAGTGCGCGCTCGGCCGAGATCCTCCTCGTAGGGCCAAGTGCTCTCGTCATAGCCGGGATCATCGGGCTTGAGAATGCTCTTCCACCGGCGGACCTGACCTAGGAATGCCGTCGCGATGATCTCGCGGTAAGGCAGCGCGCACGCGACCGCTTGCCGCACAAGTGGGTCATTGAACGGCTCGGCTTGGGGGTCGATTTGCACGAGAAGACCACCCGCCTCAGCCGGCACGACTCGCAGGCGGGCATCCCCGCGCACCTCGCCGAGGCGCGAGGTGCGAATCCCGGGAACGAAGTCAACATCCCCCTCGAGCAGAGCATCGACGGCGGAGTCCGGAGACGGGAAACGACTTAGCTGCACTTGTTCGATTGCCGGGCGCCCACGCCAGTAATGAGGATTCGCCGCGATCTCGACGCTCTCACCGTCCAACGACACGAGCCGGTAGGGTCCGAATCCGGACGGATGCGTTGCGAGGAACTCATGGCCCCAGGGGTCAGAGTCCGTGAGATGCGGGCGCACGTACGTTGCGTCGTACACGGAGGGCGTGCTCTGGGTCATCGTGCGAGGGAGCGCAGGATTGGGGGCGCGCAGGTGAAAGGCGACGGTGTAGCGGTCGACGACCTCGACGTCCGCGGGCTCCTGCACCGATGAGATGCGGCCCACCCACTTGCCGATGTCGCGGACCGCGTAGGAGCGCTCCCAGCTCCAGCGGACGTCCTCGGCGGTCAGCTCGTGGCCGTGGGCGCTGACGACGCCCCGCCGCAGCCGGAAGGTGCAGGTGCGGCCGTCGTCGGCGTACCACCACGCCTCGGCGAGCACGGGCGAGAGCGCGCTCCAGTCGACGCGGCGGATGCCGTCGGGACCGATGACGGGCCGCGGGGCGGTGAGCTGGTCGTAGAAGCTGCTCGAGAGGTCGGAGCCGACGCTGTCCCCGAACGCGGACGGCTGCTCCACGTCGAAGTTTCTGGGAGCCGTCTCGACACCGACGAGTAGCGGCCGAGCCATCAGGACACCCCACTCAAGCATCGCGTCAGACCTAGTGTATTGCGCTGTATATCATGGGACGGACTCGCCAGCATCCCGGCCCATGAGGCCCTCCGTGAGCCGAGCGTTACGGGAGAGGTGCCACCGGTGTTTCGTTGTGTAGCTCGGAGGGGCGCGGGAAGGGCGAAGCGGTGGCGACGACGTCGGGAATGACGGCGATGGGAGCGGTGAAGCGCGGCTTCGCGCAGTGCCCCGACGGCAACATCGAGTACCTCGAGGTCGGCTCCGGCGAGCCGCTGATCCTGCTGCACGCGACGCCCGCCTCGTGCCTCGCGTACCGGGACGTGGCGCCGCTGCTCGCCGACCGCTACCGCTGCATCGCCATGTCGACGATGGGCTACGGCCAGTCCGACCGGCCGAGCCCGCCCTACACCTCGCTCTCGCAGTTCGCGCGCGCCGTCACCTGGCTGATGGACGGCCTCGGCATCGAGCGCGCGCACCTCTACGGCAACAGCACCGGCTCGAACATCGCCGCGGTCGTCGCCGCCGAGCATTCCGAGCGTATCGACCGCCTGGTGCTCACCGAGATCTTCAACTGGGGCACGCCGTCGCGCCGCGAGCTGCACGAGGGGCTGCACCGCTACGTCCCGGAGCGGCCGGACGGCGGCCACCTGCTCGAGCTCTGGCGGCAGGTCGGCGGGCCGGAGCGCGAGGACCTCGACGCCGCGACGCGCGAGTTGATCCATCGCCTCATCGTGAACTCGAAGGAGGGCGCCGATGCCTACGGCGAAATGGGGTGGGAGGGCGCCGGCCCCTATGCGATGACCCGCACCGACATCTGGGAGGTCGTCGCCCGCATCATTGCGCCCACGCTCGTGATCCACGGGAGCACCAGCGACCTCGCGCGGCCTCACGAGCGCTTCGTGGAAGCGATCCCCGGCGCCCGCGGCATCGTGCTGCCGAGCCGCGGCGTCTTCTTCCCGCAGCACGCTCCTGAGCAGTGGGCGCGCGTGGTCGGCGACTTCCTTGCCGAATCGGGAGTCTAGCCTTGTGCGAATCCGCCGCGCCCGGGTCGATGCCCGCTCGCGCTACATCGTGGCACGGCGAGTCTCATCAGATGACTGTTCGCACAGGTACGGCAGCCAGGGCATCACGATGACCAGATCGTGCTCAACGCCGCGGCGTGGATGCTCAGGCGGGGCGTCCTTCGCGCACGACCGCGGGTGAGCCGCTACGCGTGCTCCCGCAGATAGGTGACGATCTCCCGCATCGCCCTGCAATCCACCTCGTTGTAGTCGCGGATCTGTTGCATCAGCTCGAGCTCTAGCATCGGGCCGCCGATACGTTCGGCCTCGTGGGCGCACCACCAAGCGCCGATCATCGCGCCGAGGCCGTCCGTGGGGCCGTCGCCCCACTCAGCTTCGATCAGTCCGAGGGCATGCATTGCCTTCGTCACGGACTTGAGCCCGAAGCCATGTGACCCGCGGACGACGACCGGCTCGCGCTGGACCACGCGAGCGAGGAAGTCGAACCAGTTCGGATGCGGCCAATCCTTCTCCGGGTGCCGCTTCACGGCCGCGTACCAGGCGGTCTCGAGCCAGGTCTCTTCAGCAGGCGACCAGTGGATCACATGCGGGTCAGTGTCCGGAGCCAGGCTGTCGCGCACCTCGTGCATGTGGGCGACCCACTCGTCGATGATTCGCGCCTCCTCGGGCTCGGTTAGGTCGTCGGTCACGAAACACTCGAAGCGCCAGGTGCCGTCCTCGATGTGGCCGCAACCGATCATGAAGATCAGCTCCTGCCCACCACGTTCGGGAATCTTGGAGAAGTCGTCGTCAAGGCTCGAAACCGTCTCGAAGTCGACGAAGAACTCGACCGAAGCAGGCTCGATCCACTCGTCGCGATTGGCGCCGACGAGTGCGGGGCGGATCGGCGGGCCGTCGAGCTCACGGTTGACGTCGAGCAGCGCCTGCAGTCGGGAGCCCATGGTGTCGCCGCCGACGCCGACGGTGGCGGGCGTGACGCGAGGGTCGGTCCAGCGTGTGATGCCCGCGGCATTGGCCTGCCGCCGCTTGTCGACGCCCACCCAGTAGAGCTGGGTCAGGTCCTCGGTCTCGGCGAGGATCCGCTTCACGGCAGTTGACCAGGGAGCGTGGTCACCCTTGGCGTTGACACGTAGCTCGTCCACGGTCGGCTCCGGCGCCGCCATCCACTCGTGGCCTTCGCTGCGCATCCGCTGCACCCAGTCGACGGCTGCGTTCGCCTGGTCCTCAACGCGGCCACCTGACCTCGAGGCATAGTCCTGTGCTACCGCGCCGAGGCGGTCCATGCTGTCATGGACCCGTGTCGTCACCTTGCTACGCGTCTGCTCCCAGCCTCGCCCGAGGATGAATGACTCGGGAGGCGTGTAGCCCTGTAGGCGGCCCAGCATCCGGTTGTAGAGGTGGAGCTGGACCTTGTACGCCGGAGCCGAGCCATTGTTCCCAAGCTCGCCACCCGCGGCCAGATGGAGTTGCGAGAACTTCGTGTCCACGACGCGGTAGTGCGTGCCGAGGTCTGGCAGGTCCGGTGCCTCGACCTCGATCGCCTCGGCGGAGAGATCGTTCGGGAACAGCTCTCGCAACACGTCGGCACGGACGAGCAGGTCGGGCGCGCCGTAGGTGCGCGACTCAGCGTCGCGGAGCACGCCCTGGAAGATGATCGGCCGACCCTCCTGCATCGCAGCGAAGGTCGCCTCTGCCACGGCGAGGTCACGTCGCGCCTCGTAGCCCCTCTCGGCGCCTTCCGGCACGTGCACATCGGCGAGCGTGCCTAGGTGACGGACGACCGCCTCCTCGAAGGCCGCGCCCTTGGCGAAGATGAACGTCAGAAAGTCGGTGCGCGGATCGATCGCGTCTTCGCCGTCGCGCTCGTAGCCCTTCGCTTCGCCGTGGCGACCGAGCCAGTCGAGCAGGGGGTTGCCGAGAACGTGGCTGCGCGTGGTAGAGGCCGACACCCACTCGTCCCACTCTGCGTGGGTCGCCGGAGTGAGCGTTCGGTCGGCGAGGTCAGTTGTCAGTGCCTCGATGCCCATGGCGCTTCGGAATGCTCCTCGCTCGCGCGCGGGGGCGCGGGCCAGCTCCTGGCGATCCGCGTGTCCACTAACCGGTCCTCCTGACAGGGCGTGAGAAGACGGTCGCGGGGATAGGACAGCGAGGCTACCCCGCGATCACCATCACCCGATCGTGCTCTGCTTCTGGAGAGCGCACGAAGCACCTGCCACGGTTGCTCGGGCTAGCCGACTCTAATCGAGTCTCCCGCTTCCTCGATTTCAGGCGCCATCGCCCGACGACAGCGTCGACGCGATCTCCGCGAACTTGGCTAGCGCGGCTTCGAGGTCTTCCGCGATCTCTGCCGCGATAATGTCGGGCGAGGAAAGGCTGTCCGCATCTTCAAGCGATTCGTCGCGCAGCCAGGAGATGTCGAGGCTAGCTTTGTCACGGGTCATCAGCTCGTCGTACGTGAAGCGGCGGAAGCGCTCGGTCTCGGCGCGCTTGTGACGGTCGTCCGGACGGTACGCCTCGATGAAGTCTTTCAAGTGGTCGTGCGTCAGCGGGTTCTGCTTCAGCGTGAAGTGCTGGTTCGTGCGCAGGTCGTAGACCCAGACCTCGCGCGTCCACGGCTGCTCTGATGCCGGCTTGCGGTCGAAGAACAGCACGTTCGCCTTCACTCCCTGCGCGTAGAAGACGCCAGTGGGCAGCCGCAGCAGCGTATGCACGTCGCACTCATGAAGGAGCCGGCGACGTACAGTCTCACCGGCGCCGCCCTCGAATAGCACGTTGTCCGGTACGACGACCGCCGCCCGGCCGTGGGTGTCGAGCAGCGTCTTGACGTGCTGGACGAAGTTGAGCTGCTTGTTCGAGGTTGTGGCCCAGAAGTCCTCGCGCTCGATCGTCAACGACTCGCGGCTCACCTCCCCGTCGGCGCCGACGATGGTCATCGACGACTTCCGGCCGAACGGCGGGTTGGTGAGCACCATCGAGTAGTGGTCGCCCGGGCCGGCGGCGAGCGAGTCGTCGACCGCGATCGGGCTGTTGCCGTTGGGGCGCCCGATGCCATGCAGCAGCATGTTCATCACGCACAGACGGGCCGTGTTGTCGACGATCTCGACGCCCCGGAGGGCGTCGAGTTGCAGGTGCCGCTTCTGGTCGGGGTCGAGGGGGTAGTTCGCGCCGATATACGCGTGGGCGGCGATCAGGAAGCCGCCGGTGCCGCAGGCCGGATCGCTGATCGCCTCGTCCGGACCAGGCCGCATCACCTCGACAATCGCCTCGATCAACGGCCGAGGGGTGAAGTACTGGCCAGCGCCGGTCTTCACGTCCTCGGCGTTCTTCTGGAGCAGGCCCTCGTAGAGGTCACCCTTGACGTCGGCGTCGAGGGTCAGCCATTGCTCCTGGTCCATCAGGTCGGCGATCAGGCGCCGCAGCTTGGCCGGGTCCTGGATGCGGTTCTGGGCCTTGCGGAAGACCACGCCGAGCATGCCGTCGCCGTGGCCTAGCTCGCTTAGGATGCGCACGTAGTGCGCCTCCAGCTCCTCGCCGTCCTTCGCGAGCAGCGAGGGCCAGTCGAGGCCATCGGGCACGATTCGGTCGCGGTTGAAGGGCGGACGGCTCTGCTCGTCGGCCATTTTGAGGAAGAGAAGGTAAGTCAGCTGCTCGACGTAGTCGCCGTACGAGAGCCCGGCGTCGCGGAGGATGTCGCAGTAGCTCCACAGCTTGCGGATCAGCGTCTGGGTGTCGCTCATGTCTTCGCGCGCTCCGCTCTGACGCGCTCCAGCAGCGCCGCGGCCGGCTCGTCCGAGGGGTCCTGCGGCACCAGGCGCCCCGCGAACGCTTCGCGAAGGATCGCTAGGCGCAGTCCGGCGGCGCGCTTCAGGCCTCCCTCGATAACCTGCCCCATCGCGTCGAGGATGGAGAACCGACGTTCGACCTCGGCGGTAATGCGCCGCTGTTCGTCAATAGCGGGGAAGCGGATCACGAATCGTCGGATGTCCCGCTGGCTGATCTTGTAGATCCCTGCCGTTGTCCGCGCTGCGGCCTCCACCTGCCTTCTGATCACGGGGCTCTCCCACAGCACACCAAGGAAGCGGGGATCCAGGACGGACAGGTTAGGCCGAAGCCTGATGAGAAGATCAGGGAAGGCTACTGGGTCAGGGTCGTCTGCGACGAGCCCACCGCGTCCAACCAGATGGAGTGAGCCGTTTCCTCGCGAAATCAGGAAATCCCCCCGGCGAACCACGAACGGCGCGCCTTCCGCTTGAGTCCAATCGCCGGTCTTTCGCCGACTCAGATCGATTTTGCCGTTCCGAAGCGCAGTCAAGCGCAGGACGGGGAACCCCTTCTCCGCGTCTTTGACGGAGCGCCCGTTGGACAAGGGCTCGCTGAGGACCTGTTCCACGGTGGTCTCGCACCAGTCATCTCCGCTACGTGCCCCTGACGACTCTCCTGCCGCTACAGGAGCTAATAGCTTCCCTCCGACCGCTGTCGCGAGGATCGACGCCCGCAGCCACGCAAGGTTGCGCTTCGCGCGCTCGAGCGACTCTATCCCGGCATCGAGACGGGAAAACTGTTCCTCGATCACCTCTACGATGCGCTGCTGCTCGCGCTCGGGCGGGATGGGGAACTCGATGGAGCTGAATCGTCGCGCCGACAGGTGCGCAATGTTAGTCGTAATCCGAGCCTCTTTGCGGAATCGCCCTGAACGCAAGTAGTAACGGAAGAGGAACAGGGCGTACCTGCGGCTGATGCCGTCGTGCGGGCGGAACCGAATCAGGGAGTTCGTGAAACACGTACTTGGCAGCTCGCCCTTGAACATCGCGGGCCTACCGACAAGTTCGGAGCTCTGCCCTTCGTTGAGCAAGATGTCGCCGCTTTCGAGCTTGTATCTCTCGTAGTCCGTGGGCGAGAAGTCCATCTCCATGACGTCAGTGAGGTCGATCCGGTCCTCGAAGACGTTCTTGACTCGCAGGTACGGCCTCATGTTCGGCCCGCTATGGTAGGCTGGCGATCGCTGTCGACCGAGCTGAACGTGCCCGACCTCGCCAACGGTCGACCATTCCCACGATCCGGGCAGCTCCCTCACGCCACCAGCTCCCTATTCAGCTCGTCAAGCAGCGGCGCGAGGTCGTCGCCGAATAGCTGCGCAGCCCGGCCCAGGCCGCCGTGCTCCGCGAACGGGACGTAGTCGAAGTCGTCTGTGGTGATCGCGAGCGAGGCGGCGATGTGGTCGCGGATCATCGCGAGCCACCGGAGCTGCTCGTCGGTGAATTCTCGCCCGGCCCGCCCCTGCTGCGTGAGCCATCCCTCGAAGCGCTGCTCGACCAGTTCGGGGTAGGCGACCAGATTGGGCGTGAGGCCGACCGCGAAGCGCACGATCGAGACCAGGTCGGTCAGCACCCGCCGCTGCGAGCCTCGAACCTTCGAGCGGTCCAGCGCCTCGTAAGCCTGCCACAGCCGCTCGGGCGTCCAGCGCTGCGGCGTGCGTTCGACCGCGTTCGCCAGCTCTTTGATCTGGTCGAAGCTCGGGCGCTCCCGCTAGGGAACATTGTAGATCAACTGGAGTGCGGTGATCTCGTCGCGGTGCTCCTCGATGTACTCGCGGAAGCCGTTGACGTAGCTCCTGGCGCGATCGGTGGCGTCGCGGGAAGCGCCGGCAGAGAGTAGCTCGTCCTTGGAGACCTCATCGATCGCCTGCTCGTATGAGCGACGCACGTCGACGATCCGCTGCCGCAGCTCCGGGTTGGCGGCCAGCGGCATCACCGCCTGCTCCATCAGCGCGTGGGCCGCCTTTGCGACCTCGTCCTCGGAGGGCGCCGCCTTGCCGGTCGCCTCTTGCGCGGCGGTGACGTGGCGGTCGAGATCGACCGCCTCGACTAGGGCATGGGTGAGCTCGGTCAGCGAGACGCCTGCCAAAGAGTCCAGCTCGTCGCGATCGTCGCGTGTGATCTGTCGATCGAGACGAGCGAGCCTCGAGGCGACCGAGGAGACGATGTCGGGCGTGAGCTGGCCCACCGCCACGCTCTGGAGCAGCGAGGCGAGCGCGACCGTCCGATTGCGCTCCAACGGCTTAGTGTCGTTCAGCTCCGACTCGGTGACGCCAACTGCGTCGACGATCACGAAGTGTGTTTTGGACGTGGCATCGGGCGTGACGGCGCTGAAGTCGGCATCGTTGATCACGCGCACGCCGCGGCCCTTCATTTGCTCGAAGAAGGTGCGGGAGCGAGTGGCGCGCATGAAGAAGACGCACTCCAGCGGCTTGATGTCGGTGCCGGTCGCGATCATGTCCACTGTGACCACGATGCGCGGGTTGTAGCTGTTCCGGAACGCCGTGAGCAGGTCCTCAGGCTTGGCCTCGGTAGTGCGGTAGGTGATCTTCTGTGCGAAGTCGTTGCCCTTGCCGAATTCCTCGCGAACGATCTGCACGACATCATCGGCGTGCGAGTCGTCCTTGGCGAAGATGAGCGTCTTCGGGACCTCTCGTCGGCCCGGAAAGATCTCCGAGAACAGCCTGTCGCGGAACGTCTGGATCACAGTGCGGATCTGGTCCTTGGCGAGCACGCGCCTGTCGAGCTGAGTGGCTTCATAGTTCAGCGGCTCATCGAGCTGCTGCCACCGCTCGCGGCGCGTCGAACGGTCACGGTAGCCGACCCACTCGCCCGCCTCGACCTCCGAGCCCTGCTCGGTGATGCGGGTGGCGATCCGATAGACGTCGAAGTCGACGTTCACGCCGTCGGCGACTGCCTGCGCGTGCTCGTACTCCATCACGAGGTTCTGGTTGAAGAACCCGAACGTCTGCATCGATGGCGTGGCGGTGAGGCCAACGAGGTAGGCATCGAAGTATTCGAGCACCTGCCGCCACACGCCGTAGATCGAGCGGTGGCACTCGTCCACGACGATGAAGTCGAAGGTCTCGATGGGTACGTCCGGGTTGTACGCCACCTCGACCTGGCGCGCCGGCTCGAGTTCGTAGGCCGACTTCTCATCATCCAGTTCGTCGAGTTCCTCGCCGCGCAGCATCGAGTAGAGCCGCTGGATCGTGGAGATAGTGACGTTCGCGACCGGGTCCAGCTTGTTCGAGGTCAAGCGCTGGACGTTGTAGAGCTCGGTGAACTTCCGTCCATCGTCCGGGGTGGAGAACTGTTGGAACTCCTTCCGCGCCTGCCGGCCGAGGTTCGCTCGGTCGACCAAGAAGAGGATGCGCTTCGCACCGGCGTGCTTGATCAAGCGGTAGGCCACGTTCGCCGCCGTGAACGTCTTGCCTGCGCCGGTCGCCATCTGGATGAGTGCGCGCGGCCGGTCGCTGGAGAAGGACCGTTCGAGGTTCTGGATGGCCTGGACCTGTGGCGGCCAGAGGCCACGAGCGTCGAGTTCGGCCATCGTCCGAAGACGGTGCCGCAGAGTCGGCCTACTGGGGTCCGCCTCAGCGTCGGCCGACCACTGCGCTAGAGTCTCGGGGCGATGGAAGGTGAACACGCGGCGCGAGCGCGGCTCCGGGTCGAGGCCGTTCGTGAATCTGGTCACTGCCCCGGTCGACTCGTACGCGAACGGGAGAGGATCGAAGCGAGAGGGAATCTCGTGGGGGAGCCCGGTAGCGTACTTCCTTGACTGCAGCTCGACCTCCGTCAGTGTCGTCCCCTCTGGCTTCGCCTCGATGCTTCCGACAGCCTCGCGGTCGACGAACATCAGGTAGTCGGTCCTCCCGTGTCCCTCCCGCATGGTGAACTCGCGGACAGCGACGCCTGCTCCACCCCAGAGGTTCAGGTCCTTGCGGTCCTGGACGATCCACCCCACGCCCTCGAGCTGACGGTCGATCTCGACCCGCGCGCGTGCTTCAGCGGCGAGATAAGCGTCTGTAGTGCTCGGCTCGGTCATCACCGACCTCACGCCGTCCCGGTCACCGTCTGATCTGGCTCTCAGCAGTACAGCACATTCGCGGACCGGGCGAGGCACGGTGGCGTAGAACCGTCGTCAGAGTTGGCCGGCGAACCTGGCCGCCGCCAGCACAGCGACTATTCCGCGATCGTGTGTGGCAACGCCGGCCTGCCAGGAGGCCTTGGGATCACCGTGCCAGGCGTCCGCCTCCTTTGAGGGGAGCGCCGACGCCCCGGATTCGTGCTCGCCGCTCCCCCTGGGGATCAGTGACGAAGCCCCGCGGGCGCTTCAGGCGCCACCCTGCTCTTCGGCCGGTTCGTCCTGCTTCGGGAGCCGGCTTCGCAGATCGGCGAGCTTCTCGCCCCGATATCGCCAGTCCACCCAGCCGTTCCATGACTGGGTGTTGCGGAGCGCCATCGATGCCGCAGATGGGGAATCGAACAGCTGCCCATTCCACTCGATCTTGCCGTCACGGACTCGAGCGGGATGTGTGACGCCGCTGACGAGCGCTTCGATGACGGCGCCGTCAGGCAAGAGGCCCGCCGCTGTGAGGCCGGCGATCGTCACTCGCCGTCCCCTGATGGACGGAACGCGCGGCGTCCGTCGCGCCCGTTGCCGCCGCTTTTCTTGCGCCGGCCCCGGCGCCACTTCGTCGCCGCTCGGTCGGGAGGTCTCGTGCTCTGCCTCGGAAGGCGACGCGGGGAGGGGATGGAGCAGCTTCTCCACGGCAGCCACTACCGCGGTGCCCGAGACCCGCTCGCCGAAGCGCGATCGCACCGAGCGTCTCAGCGCCTTCACGGCTGCGGACTCCGGGTCGCCCAGTTCGTCGGTAACCACCCGCTCGACGAGGAGGGTGCTGATCGGGGTGGAACGCTTGAGCGCCTCGAGCGCGAAGAGTGACAAGACCCCCCATGCCTGGACGAGCGACTCGTCATCGCCATCGAGCCGGACGGCGGCCACCCGCTTCTCCGTCAAAGGGCCCTTCGCGTGAGCGTCGTAAAGGAGCCACTCGACACCGTTGCTGATGAAGCACCAGCGAATGCCGAGCACCGAGGCGTATTGCACGCACTGCGCGGCGTGCTGATCGCTGATGCGTGAACGCAGGGCCTTCGCTTCAACGAGGGCATGGGGTTCGCCCCCGACGAGGAGCTCGTAATCGACCGATTCCTTTGTCGCGGGAATCGCCACCTCGCGGCGCAGGTTCTCGACTCCGCTGTACCCGAGAAGTCGGAGCACAGGATCGATCATGTAGGAGCGGGTGTCGGCCTCGCTGAGCCGGAGCTGCAGGTACTTCTCTTGCAGTTCCCGCCCGTGGGCCACGAATCGCTCGACCTCGTCTGACATGTCGGGAGCATATGCGACCCGCGGATGGATCGGAAAGCCTGCCCCGCCCAATCCTGGGGCCAACCGCGGGCCCACGCGCCTCAGCAGCGACTATCCCGCCATCGTGTATGGCAACGTCGGTCACGAGCCCGAGAGGAGGCCTCGTGACGACGCACCGTGCCATCCCGGCAGTCTTCGACGACACCGCCGCCGGCTGGGAGCGGGCTCTATACGCCTTCCTCGCTGAGAAGGAGCGCCGCTCGGGCTCCCAGCGCACCGTCGAGAGCTACTCGCGGATGCTCCAGGACTTCTTCGGTCGGCTCGGCAAGTCGCCCGACACGGTGACGAGCCAGAATGTCTTCGCCTGGGCGCACGGGATCGGTCGATCGGGGCGGGAGCCATCCGCGGTCACCGTCGGTGCACGGATCGCCTGCCTGTCCTCCTTCTACCGATTCCTCATCCGCATGGGCATCGCAGCCGCGAACCCCTGTGACGCGCTGGAGCGCCCGAAGACGGCGCCTGCCCCACCGCGCGGCCTCAGCGCCGAGCAGGTCCGGCAGCTCCTAGCGGTCATTCCTGAGACGCCGGCCGGCTGTCGCGACCGGGCCATCGTGCTGACCCTCGTGCTGACAGGACGGCGTCGGGCCGAGGTACTCGGCCTCTGCGCAGGTGACCTGGCCTCGGACGGCGACCGGATCTTCTACAACTATCGCGGAAAGGGCGGGAAGCGCGGACGCCGGGAGCTCCCTCGACCCGCTTACGAGGCGATGGTCGTGGCTCTCGCAGCGTCCGGAAAGAACCTCGCGAGCATGGAGCCACAGGAGTCGCTGTGGCCGGGCGCCGGTACTGATGGCATCACGAGCGGGACTTTCTACCTGAGGTTCCGGCGCTACCTTGCCGGCGCAGGGCTTCCGCTGTCGGGCGTCCACGTCCTGCGCCACACCGCGGCCAAGCTGCGGCGCGACGCCGGCGAGACGGTGGAGGCGGTCAGTGCGTTCCTCGACCACAGCTCGCTAGCGGTCACGACGACCTACCTTCGGCGGCTCGAAGGTGAGTCCGATGTGGGCTGGGAGCGAGTAGCAGAGGCGATCGGGGCCTAGCGATGGCGGTGTCGAGAAGGTGGGCCGGCTCTCGGCAGCAGCTGCATCCTTGGGCGGGGGAACGAGGCCCCAAGAACGTACCGTCTCCTGTGGCGACGGGGTATAGGAATCGCCTCCCTACCCCGCGATTCTGCGAACACGCGGGCGTGGAGAGCCAATCGCCCGGCGGTCGGTCAACTGTCTCGGTGGTCAGTCAGCGCAGCCGAACTCTCGATGACCGTCCCGTCGTAGAGGGAGATCACCTCGCGGTAGGAATTCGCGTCGCGGTCGAGTGTCAGTGATCGCGACCCCCATGTTTGTTGCATCCGTGTGTAATCGTCGCCACTGCGACTCTTCACACGCCAGCCACGTCGTCCAGCTCCTGTCACGGTGGCCCTCATCGAGGTCCTTATGCCGATCGTCTGCCGAAGCTCCACAGAGTGCGCCCGACGCGTTGAACCGCAGCCGGGACAGGGAAGACGCGCTTCCTGCGCCAGGTCCGGAGGTTCGGACAAGGCTGTCGCGCATTCGCCGCAGGCGACCTCAATGACCGGAACCGAACGATCGGGGGACTCGAATCGCGGCCGTTCCTGCACCGTCTCGACTTTGAAGGCGCGATCGTGTCGGCGGCACAAGTGGCGCACGCTGCCTCCGCCGTCCGGAAATCGGACCGCGACCGCGTGTGTCGCTGCCGCCTCACAGCCAGACCAATCGCACCATTTGGCCATTGCGCCCCGAGTGTAGCCGGCATGATTTCCGGTGGCGTGGTTAGAACTAGTGTGCCCTTCCAACTGCTTACTCCGTTAGAAGGGCTCTCTCGACTCGAGGCGGGAGGCAAGCGAGGGTGTGGCGCGCCGGGTGCCCCGCAGGATCTGGCTGAGATAGACGGGGCTCATTCCCGCTCGCCGCGCTGTCGC
Source organism: Dehalococcoidia bacterium (assembly GCA_963667515.2). Taxonomy (GTDB): domain Bacteria; phylum Chloroflexota; class Dehalococcoidia; order UBA2979; family UBA2979; genus VYDC01. Next base: position 29,996 of record CAXXXY010000007.1, read on the forward strand.
GCGAAGCCCCACGGCTTCACAGGTCGGGCGCCTCCGCCTCGTGGCGCGGCGGTTGCCACCCATTTGCCACCCATCTCGACGACACGCGCCGTCAGTGCCTGGCAGTTAGCGAGCTGAGTGGGCGGAATCCACGAACGAAACGGCAGGCGACGCCAAGCAATGGCATCCCCAAGACGGCGGTCATCGGTCTTCAAAACCGTTGTGTGCTGCCTGACAGCAACCGTGACAGCAACCCGGGCGGACAGCAACGACAGCGACGGACTGGGGCGGACTGGGAGAGCGCTAGGTCACGAGGAAGTGGAGTCGTGCGGACGGCCGCGGACGCGCGCGCGCGTCTTTGAAGACCGCGGGCACCACCGGGCACCATCCACTCCCAAGGCCAACATTCTAGGTTCAAATCGAGCACGTCGTCCGCCTGCCGCTTGGCGCCCATTTGGCGGCTGACGGCAGTTCTGACGGCAGAACGGAGCAGCACGGGGCGCTCGACAGGGGCCCAGCCGCCTCAGGGCTACCCCCACAGCAAGCTGCCGACCCTCCCCGTGGCGTCTCTCGTCTGCGCTTCTGCCAGGTGCGAGTACAGGTCAGCTGTGATGGCTATCGTGCTGTGGCCGAGCACCTCCTGCGCCACACGCAGCGGTACACCCTGCGCGAGCATGAAAGACGCAGCGGCATGCCTGAGGTCGTGGAATCTCTGAGGTCGGAGGCCCGCAGCCGCAAGCGTCCGCTTGAATGTGCGGCACACGGTTTGCCCATCGAGCGGTTCCACGGCCTCGCTCGTGAACACAAGGTCCCAGTGGTTCCCGCTCCACGCGGGGCCAGCGCGCATCCTCTCGGCTAGCTGTATTACCCAGGAAGGTTGTTCACAGGCGGGAGGCGGGGACGGCCCCGCCGACGCCGCCGTGCGGTCGGCGGTGATTGTAGCGGTAGAGCCAGCGTGGGAGCTGGCGCAGCCGCTCGGCGTTGGAGCGGTAGGGGCGGGCGTAGGCCCACTCGTTCTGCAGGATCTGGATGAAACGCTCGGCTTTGCCGTTCGTCTGCGGGCGGTAGGGCCGCGTGTGCGACAGCCGCACGTCTGCGGCAGCGGCGGCGCCGTGGAAGCTGCGGGCGACGGTGTAGGCCTTCGCGTTGTCGGTCAGGACCCGGCGCACGCGCACGCCACGCCGGCGGAAGGCCGCGAGCGCCTGCTCGAGGAAGGCGGCGCAGCTCGCGCCACGCTCGTCGGGCAGGACGGAGACGTAGGCGTAACGGCTGTGGTCGTCGACGGCGACGTGTAGGTACTCCAGCCCCAGCGAACGCCGCGAATGCGGCCCGGAGCGCGTCTCGGCGAAGCCAGGCGCCATTCGCTTGCCGCCGCCCTCGGGGACGCGCCCGAGCTTCTTCACGTCGAGATGCAGCAGGTGGAGCCTGACCCGCTTTCCCGGACACCTAGCCTGAGGCGACGATGTTGCCCAGGGAGGAGTCCTGGATGCCCCGAGCCTACCCACCCGAGTTCCGCCGTCGTGCTGTCGAACTGGCCCGGCTGCGGGAGAAGCCGATCGCGCGGATCGCTGCGGACCTGGGGATCGCCGGGTCGTGCCTGCACCGCTGGCTGCGGCAGGCCGATGTCGACGAGGGCCACAGAGAGGGCCTGACGAGCGACGAGCGGGCGGAGCTGGTGCGGCTGCGCCGGGCCAACCGCACCCTGGAGATGGAGAACGAGATTCTGAAGCGCGCCGCCGACGGGGTCGTCGCGGCGGTGGCCTGCCGGGTACTCGCGGTCTCGACAGCGGGCTACTACGAGTGGCGAGAGCGGGCGCCCTCGGCCCGCGCCGTCGCCGACCAGGCGCTGAGCGAGCAGATCGTGGAGATCCACGCCATGTCGCGAGGCAGCTACGGAGCGCCGCGGGTGCACGCCGAACTGCGGCTCGGGCGGGGCGTCCGTTGCGGTCGCAAGCGGGTGGCACGGCTAATGCGGAGCGCAGGACTGCATGGAATCTACCGGCGGCGCGGGAGACACGCTCGCCCGGCGCCTGCCGTCCACGACGACCTGGTGCGCCGGCGCTTCGTGGCCGACGCGCTGGACCGGCTCTGGCTGACCGACATCACCGAGCACCCCACGCGGGAGGGGAAGGTCTATTGCGCCGCCGTGCTGGACGTCTACTCACGGCGGATCGTGGGCTGGTCCATTGCTGACCACCTGCGCACCGAGCTTGTGGTCGACGCTCTGGAGATGGCCCGCTGGCGGCGACAGCCGACCCGGGGCGAGACCGTGGTGCACTCCGACCGGGGATCGCAGCTCGGGTTCAAGGGGTCGTCGCAACACCGCCTTGTGCAGGGGAGAGTAGGTGTTCGTTGAGTGCCTCGGCGGGAGTCTTCCATCCGAGAGTCTTGCGGGGTCGAGTGTTGAGTGCGAGAGCGACGGCAGCGAGGTCCTCGGCAGAGTGCCGAGACAGGTCGGTGCCTTTGGGGAAGTACTGACGCAGCAGGCCGTTGGTGTTCTCGTTGCTGCCACGCTGCCAGGGGCTGTGAGGGTCGCAGAAGTAGATCGGCAGGCCGGTGTCGATGCGCAGCTGCGCGTGCTGGGCCATCTCCGCTCCCTGGTCCCAGGCAAGCGAGCGGCGCAGCTGCTCGGGCAGCGTCGTGATCGACGCCGCGATCGCGTCACGCACCGCCTCTGCACCGTGACCGGCCAGCGGGGGGCCGTTCTTGACGGTGGGTTGCTGTCCGTGGCCGTCCATGCGGGGCAGGTGCAGCAGCATCGTGAACCGTGTCGTGCGCTCGACGAGCGTACCGATCGCCGAGCTGCCCAGCCCGAGGATGAGATCGCCCTCCCAATGGCCGGGAACGGCGCGTTCATCGGCTTCGGCGGGCCGCTGACTGATCATGATCTCGGGGCTGACGAACTTCTTGCCGCGACCGCGGGTTCGCGCTCTGGGCACCCGCAGCGCTCGTCCGGTGCGCAGACATGCGGTCAGCTCACGCCGCAGCGCGCCGCGACCCTGGACGTACAGGGCCTGGTAGATCGCTTCGTGGGAGATCCTCATCGACGCATCATCAGGGAAGTCGACCTGCAGCCGGTTCGAGATCTGCTCCGGGCTCCACGCCTGGGCCCAGCGTCGGTGCTGACGGCGCCCATGTCGACGGCCAATCCAGCGCACCTCAGGGCCGACCACCCCCACACCGTCGGGCCGGACGATCCTGCCTGACAGCCGTTCCTGAACGTAACCATGGAGCTGGTCGTTGCTGGCGAGCTTGGCGACCTTGGGACGCTGCGCACGTCGCTCGGCATGCCACTGCGCCGTGGTCGCTCGATACTCCAGCTTGCCGCTATGTGTCGCAGCGTTCCGGCGTACCTCGCGTGAGATCGTCGACGGAGCCCGGCGGAGCCGGCGGGCGATCGCTCGGCCGCTTGCGCCTTGGGCGCGGAGGATGGCGATCTCCTCGCGCTCAGCGAACGATAGGTAGCGCCCTAACAGCGGCGCCGGACTGGCTGTTGGCATGCCACCACCTTCACGGAACCAGCGTGCTCCGACGGCTGGAGACACACCGGCCGCCGCAGCGGCATCCTCGCTCGACAACCCTTCTGAGATCGCCAGCCAGAACCGTTGGCGATGCTCACGACGCGCAACCGGTGGACGGCCTGGAGACCGCATCGCCGGCCTTCCTGTCGCCTTCGCCGCCCACCCCGGTGACCTTCCCATCACAACCCCTCACCTCGAGGCGTTGCGATGACCACTTGAATCCGCCCAGTACACGTCGTGGGCCTTCGGGCACCGCCTCCGCACCGCCGGCCTGCTCGGCTCGATGGGCCGGGTCGCGTCGGCTGTCGACAACTCGATGATGGAGTCGTTCTTCGGGACGCTGCAGCTCGAGCTGCTCGACCGCCGCAGCTGGACGACCCGGGCCGAGCTCGCCTCCGCGATCTTCGAATGGATCGAGGGCTGGTATAACCCGCGCCGCCGTCACACCTCGATCGGCGATCTCAGCCCCGTGGAGTACGAAAGGAGGCCCGCCGCCGCCGCGGAAGCGGCATGATGTCTACACGTGAACTGTCCGGAGAACCGGGTCAGGCTCCAAACCCACTCATCCCAGTCCTCAGGGGTGGCTGGGACCCGCTGCGTCCCGTCGGCTGCAACTGTCAGAGTCTCGATCGCCACGCCAGCCTCCGCTGGTACGTCGGTGTCCGCCGTTCATCGCGGAATGTACGCTCACCAGATCTGTTTGGCGGTCAGATTGGCGGTCAAGACTCGGGTCGGTCGATCCTGCGGGCTCCGAGCAGATCGGCAGCGCCGCGTGGTTGCTGAGGTTTTGGCGGAGGGGGTGGGATTCGAACCCACGGTACGCCGAAACGCACGACGGTTTTCAAGACCGCTCCCTTAAACCACTCGGGCACCCCTCCGCGGGCGATTCTAGGCGCGACCGGGGCGCCCGCGCCGTCTCGAGGAGCAAGGCCGGCGAGCGGCGGCCGCGCACGATCCGCGTAGACTGCGCGCGGGTCGCGAGGTGCGTGCATGCCGCTGTCCGACGCCGACCGACGCGAGATCGTCGAGTTCGCCGCGCGCTACAGCTGGGCTCTCCCGGTCCACGGTTTTCTTGGACACCTGATTGGGGCAGGCTGCCCCGGCAGAGGAGGTGTCCATGACCAGCTCCGCACAGGGATTGAACGGGCGTAGTGCGTCGCGAACGGAACGCGGTCGCTTCTCCTCGCGACGGAAGAGCGAGGCGGTGCTGAGGCTGCTGCGCGGCGAGGAGTTGGACGCGCTCTCGCGCGAGCTGGGGGTGACCGCAGCGACGCTGTCGCAGTGGCGCGAGCGCTTCCTCGCCGCCGGCCGGGCCTCGCTCACGAGCCGGCCTGCCGACGAGCGTGACGAGGAGATCCACCGACTGCAGGCGAAAGTCGGCGAGATCACGATGGCGAACGAGCTCCTGCTCCAGCGCGCGCATCAGCTGGAGGCAGGACTCCCTTTGGCACGCCGGAGGTCGAGGTGATGAGTCGAACCACCTCGCCCTCCACGGGACCGCCGTACGGCACGACGCGCATCTGCCAGCTGTGGGAGGTCCCGCGCTCGACCGTCTACGAGCGGCGGGCACGGGCGCGACGGCCTCTGCGGCCAGCAGCGAAGCGCGGGCCGAGGCAGGCGTGGACGGACGAGGCTCTCACGGAGCAGGTCCGAGCTGTGCTCGCCGCCTCCCCGTTCACGGGCGAGGGCTACCGCAAGGTGTGGGCGCGGCTGCGGCTGGCCGGTGTGCGCACCTCGAAGGGCCGGGTGCTGCGGCTGATGCGGGAGGCGGGACTGCTCGCCCCGACCCGCGTCGGGCGTCGGCGCGGACCGCGGGTGCACGACGGGACGATCACCACCGAGCGGCCTGACGAGATGTGGGGGACCGACGCGACCTCCTGCCTCACCACCCGCGAGGGGAACGCCACCGTCTTCATCGCCGTCGATCACTGCACGCAGGAGTGCATCGGCATCCACGCGGCGCGACCGGGCACGCGCTTCGAGGCGCTGGAGCCGCTGCGGCAGGGGCTCCGGGAGCACTTCGACGGCTACGAGGCGGACCTCGCGCGTGGACTCGCTCTCCGCCACGACCACGGCAGCCAGTACCTGAGCGACCACTTTCAGGAGGAGCTGCGCTTCCTCGGCATCCGCTCCAGCCCGTCCTTCGTAGCCGCGCCCGAGGGCAACGGCTGCGCGGAACGCTTCATCCGCACGCTGAAGGAGCAGCTGCTGTGGGTGGAGCACTTCGAGACGGTGGAGGAGCTACGCCAGGCGCTGCTCGCCTTCAAGCAGCGCTACAACCAGCACTGGCTCGTCGAACGGCACCGCCACCGCACCCCAGCCGCCGTCCGCGAGGCGCTCTCGCCGCGCACCGGGGCGGCCGCATGATTACCGCCAGCGATGTGTCCAAGAAACCAGGAGCGGTACAAGAGTCAGGCCCTGAACGACGTTCGACGGGACGCCACCAGCGACCCAGCCCAGCGTCTCGCTGGTGGGCGCGTCGTCCAGTGTAAAGGCGAGTGCAGCACCGGGACCGGCGCCGCACTCGCCGCTCTTGATCTGGGACATCCAGAGGTAGCCCGTCGGGCTGAGCGGCCCTGGGATCACCACAGCCAGTTCGCACTCCGCGCCGTTCACTAGGACCACGACGCGCGCGTGGCTGGACGCCGGGCCGTAGAGGACCATCGGTGGGGCGGTGCCGGTTGAGGTCGACGTCGCGGTGGCCATGGGCGTCGCGCTGGCTGTCGGCGTTGCAGTGGCCGCTGCGCCGGAGGTAGGCGTTGAGCTCGGGGCGAAAGTCGCCGTAAGCGTGGGCGTTGCGCTGGCTGTCAGCGTTGCAGTGGCCGTTGCGCTGGAGCTAGGAGTCGCGCTCGGGGCGAAAGTCGCCGTAGGCGTGGGCGTTGCGCTGGCGGTCGGGATCGGAGACTCGGTGATGCTCGCGGCGGCCTGTGGCTGCGCTGTTCCCGTTTCCGCCGGGACTCCGTCTGCCCGTGCGGAGCCAGTCGCTCCCCCGCAGGCGGCAGTCAGTACAAGCGCGGCCACAGCGCCGACCGGGACTCGCCAGCGCAGGACTACGGTCGTCGCGCGATGCCTTGCGGCAGAGGCTGCCATACGTGGATCGTCGGGTCGACCGCGGGCGCCGCACATCGGGAGCGTACGGGTATCGGGCAACGCCCCGCGCGCCCCGCGCCACAGTGGCCGGGGCTTCTCTATGCGCGCCCCATCGCCGCGAGCACCGGCGCCACCGCCGCGAGCGGACCGAGCAGGCGCTCCGCGACTACATCGCTCGCTTCCGAGGGGAAGAGAGCGTGAGGCTCTTCCTGACCGCGAAGGGAGGGCAGCGTCAGATCTGAGGGCGCCGGAGCGGTACATCCGCGGGGAGCGGGCCGCGGCTCTGGCTACGCCGCCGTCGCCTCCGACATCAACGAGCGCCAACGCTTGGCGAACAGCCGACGCTGCTCGGAGAGCGCAATGACCTCACCCCGTCGCGACCGAGACCGAAAGAACTCGCGCAGCTCATCGAATGCTGAACAGAAGCGTGCCGCGGATACGAAGCTCCCGAAGCCGCGCATCGGGTAGTAGCGCTGCTTCACCCCGCGATGGTCCTGCTCCATGAAGTTGTTCAGGTACTGCTGGCGTCGGTGCCGGACGCGGCCGCCGAGGATCCATCGGATGGCGCGCGGGTATGCTGGGTGACGATCCGTCGTGACCCTGAGCGGCCGCGCCCCCGCGACTTCGACCAGTCGCCGGAGGAACCGCCGAGCGGCATGCTTGTCGCGCGTCTCGCTGAGCATTGAGTCGATGAGCTGCCCGTCGCCATCGATCGCACGGTAGAGATAGCACCAGCGGCCGCCGACCTTCACGTACGTCTCGTCGATGTACCAGGAGACGCCGGCATGGCCACGGCGCTCCGTGCGGAGTCGCTCCGCGAGAAGTGTGGCGAATCGCGCCTCCCAGTCCCGCACCGTCTCGTGCGTGAGCACGTAGCCGCGCTCCAGCAGTATCTCGGCGATGTCGCGAAAGCTGAGCTTGTAGCGCAGACGCCAGAGGACGGCGAGCACCGCGACGTCAGATGGGAACCGGATGTCGTTGAACGGTGTGCCGGTCCGCTCATTGAACCGGCGCTGGCAGGAGCGACACTCGAACCGGCGGTAACCCAGCTCGGTCCGCCCTCGACGGCGCCAGGTCGCTTTCGATGTGCAATGCGGACAGGTCACAGGGTAGCTCCTCGCTATCGCGAGGCCGAGGCTACCTCGGCGCGCCCTGCGATCTGACAGAGCCCTCCTCATCCGGCTCCATAGGGACGGCAATCTCGTTAGCGACCTTTCCGAGGAGGGAGAGCATGCCGGCTTCCGTCTCTTCAGAAAGGCCATCGAATCCGTGGAGGAATACTCCGATCGGACTGGGCACCTCGTCTTGCGAAAGGTTGACTCGCAGGACGACCACGCCGTTCGGGCAAAGCTGTGATCCAATCCCAGCTTCCCAATAGACCCACGGTCGACCGATAGATGCGGGTGTCGCTAAAATCCAGACGGCGTCTGCGCGCTTCAGCTTCTCGGTGACCGTCGAGAAGGGCTCTGCACCAGCTGGTACACCCCCGGTTGGACTCGGATCAGTCGATCGGAAAGTCTCGACAGCACCCTGAAAGGCTTTGTCGACCAGCTTTTCCAAGGCTTCGGCCAGCTTTCGGTCGCCATGCGTGTGGCTGATGAAGACGAGCGGTCTTGGAACCTTCTGTTGCACAGGTTGCTCCGTCGTCATCAGGCCCTCCGTCCAACCTCGCGCCCACGAGCCACTTTGAGGTACGGAGGGCGCGCTCGTCGAGAAGCGCTGACGGCAGCATGCGAGGACGAGCCGCAGCTCCGCCCGGGCTCGAGTACAGCTGCGGCTCGCACGGCCAACGACCGTCCAGTTGCCCGACTGGCCAGTCCCGACCCCCCGGAGCACCTCGTCGGGTACGAGCTCCCGATAGGCGCGGCGGACGTCCGGCAGATCGCGCGGATGGACCTTGACAGAGCTGTAAGTACGCGATAAGTACGCCGAGTGGCTCCGGAGGGCCAATTCCGTATCTGTGGCGGTGGTCGGGGTGCGCAGATTTGAACTGCGGACCTCGTCGTCCCGAACGACGCGCTCTGCCAAGCTGAGCTACACCCCGGCGCCGCCACGCCGTCACCGGCCCGGACGCGATCGTCCGCCACGGCGCTCACGGGCGCGGGATCGTAGCACCGGCCGCGCGGCAGTGTCCACGCGCGCGGGGAGACCCCCCGGCGCCCCCACTCTTGCCTGAGCGGCGCATGCCGTAAGATCGCTCGCGGCGGGTAGCGAGGGACGCGCGCAGCGTGCGGGAGCCCCTACGGCACGATGCCGGCGCCGGTGCCGGGGAGCCTCGGCTGCGCCGCCGCGCGCGGCTTCGGCCGCTCCGCGAGCGATTGTCGCGCCTCCGCGCGAGGCGGCTGCGCCGGGGGGCGCTCGTGGGGGCGCTGGTGGCGGCGTTCGCGCTGACGGCGGCGGCGCTCGCCGACGGCGGATCGCTGGCCGCGCAGCCCCTCGACCTCGACGCCGAGAACTCGTGGGTGCGCATCCAGAACGTGGGCACGAAGGCCGCCACCATCGAGCTGCGCTTCTACGACGAGGCGGGCAGCGAGGTGGCGATCGACCGCTGCCCGCAGGAGGGCGGCTGCGGCGCGCTCAGCCCCGGCTTCGGGCGCTCCTTCTTCCAGCAGGGCTTCGACGACCTTCCGCTCGGCTACCGCGGCTCCGCCTACGTGACCGCGGATCAACCGTTCGTCTCGCTGCTTGCGCGCGACGCCTTCAAGGACGGGCTGTTCCAGATCTCGGGCGACGCGCTGCGGCTGGGCCGGGGCAGCCCCGCGCTCTACGCGCCGATCGTGCAGAACACCGACGAGTACGTCTCGCGGCTGTCGATCGAGAACCCGAGCGACGAGCACGACGCCTGCATCGAGGTGCGCTACTACCCGCAGGGGAGCACCGCGCCCGTGGCCGTCGACCCGCCCGGCCCCACGGCGGGCTGCCCGCTGGGCGGGCACCGCGTGCCGCCGCGCGGCTCGCTGGTGCGCGACGAGCACAGCCTGCCCGTGCCGCGGGGCTTCGACGGCGCCGCGGTGGTGCGCGCGCTGCGCACGGCCGCCGGCATCGCGCCCGGCCAGCAGGAGCCCGCGATGGTCGTCGACACGCGCGAGCGCAACGGCCCCGGCCTCGCCACCTACCGCGCGATCGACGAGGACGAGCTCTCGCGGCAGGTGGTGCTGCCGCTGGTCGATCGCAACGCCAGCGAGGGCCAGAGCACGTGGAGCACGCGCTTCCGCATCCTGGCGGGCACGCCCGCCGTCCCCACCGAGGTCACGCTGCTCTTCGAGGGCGTCGACGCGGCCGGGGACCGCTTCGAGGTGGAGCAGACGCTGGGCGTGCAGGCCGCGCTCACCTGCGACCTGCGCTTCGCGGGCGCGGGCGGCTGCCTCCCGCCAGGCGTGACGCTGCCCGCCGTCTTCCGCGGCACCGTGCGCATCCAGGCGGTGGAGCCGATCGCGGTGGTGGCGCAGCGGCTCTCGGAGGGCGGGCCGCTGGCCGACTACCGCGGCTTCACGGTGGAGGAGGCCTCGCGACAGGTGGTGCTGCCCGTGCTCAACAAGAACTTCGGCCCGTTCGGCGACAGCACGGGCTGGAACTCGTGGTTCCGCGTGCTCACGTTCGACGGCTCCGCGGCCACGGTGCGCGTCTTCTACTACTCGAAGCAGTTCCCCGGGGGGCTGATCTCGGCGGCGCTGCGCGTCGACCGCGAGCGCACCTTCCGCCAGTGGGAGGACACGCGGCTCCCCGACGGCTGGGTCGGGAGCGGCCTGGTGGTCGCCGACCGGCCCGTGGTGGTGGTGGCGAACCTGGAGAGCGACGTCTTCGACGGCGATCCGGTGATGCTCTACAGCGGTGTGAGCCTCGAGTAGTGGGTCGCGCGCGCGGCTCCCGCGGCTCGTCGCGCGGCGGCACCACGCCCGGCGGCTCGCTGACCCGCGCGCAGGTGCTGGAGCGTTACCACGACGGGCCGCAGAGCGGCGTCTTCACCGACGGCTCGTGCTCCGGCAACCCGGGGCCCGGCGGGTGGGGCGCGGTGCAGGTGCGGGACGGGGAGATCCTCGCCGAGCGCCACGGCGCCGATCCCAGCACCACCAACAACCGCATGGAGCTGATGGCCCTCATCGAGGGGCTGTCGTTGCTCGGTCCGGACGAGCCGGCCGACCTGTACACCGACAGCCGCCTGATCGTGGACACGGTGACGAAGTGGGCGGCGGGCTGGGAGCGGCGCGGCTGGCGGCGCAAGGACGGCCCCGTCAAGAACCTCGAGCTGGTGCAACGCGCCTACCGGCTGGCGCGGGAGCACCCGCGCGTGCGCATCCAGTGGATCCGCGCGCACGACGGCTCGCTGTGGAACGAGTACGCGGACGCGCTCGCCACGGTCTACCCGCGCGCCGAGGCGTAGCGCGCGAGCGTTCCGCTCGACCCGGGGGGCTGCCGCTCCTCACCTCGACGGTCTAACCCGCGCGCCGAGGCGTAGCGCGGCCCCGTCGAGTCGTCGCCCTCGCTCGACCGTCGCGACGCCGCATGTAAGCTGCGCCCGCACGGGCGGAGACGGCGCCAGCGACGCGGAGCGAGGGGGGCGCGGCATGACGCAGGTGGCGGACCCGGCGCGGCTCTCGGCGGCGGAGGCGGCACGCGCTATCGCGGCGGGCGAGCTCAGCTCCGAGGCGCTGGTGAGCGCGTGCCTGGAGCGCATCCACGCGCGCGACGCCGAGGTGGAGGCGTGGGAGCACCTCGACGAGGGCGTCGCGCTCGCCATGGCGCGGGCGCGCGACGCGCAGGACGGCCCGCGCGGGGCGCTGCACGGCGTCCCCGTCGGCATCAAAGACATCATCGACACGGAGGAGCTGCCCTCCGAGCGCGGCTCCTCCATCTACCGCGGCCGGCGCCCCGGTCGCGACGCGACGGCGACGGCGGTGCTGCGCGCGGCGGGCGCGGTGATCCTTGGCAAGACGGTGACCACGGAGTTCGCCTGCGGCAGCGCGGGGAAGACCCGCAACCCGCACGACCCGCAGCGCACGCCGGGCGGCTCCTCCTCCGGCTCGGGGGCGGGCGTCGCCGACTACCAGGTGCCGCTGGCCCTGGGCACGCAGACGGCGGGCTCCGTGATCCGCCCCGCCGCCTACAACGGCATCCCCGGGCTGAAGCCGAGCTTCGGCACGGTGCCGCGCGACGGCGTGAGCTTCGTCGGCGACTCGCTCGACACGATCGGCTGGTACGGCCGCTCGATCGAGGACCTCGCGCTGGTGCTCGGCGTCTACCGCGGGGAGGCGCTGCCGCCGCTCGACGCGCTGGTCGACGAGGGAGCGGTGCGCGGGCTGCGCATCGGCGTCTGCCGCACTCCCGACTGGCGCGAGGCGGGCCCCGGCGTCGCCGAGGCGCTCGACGACGCGGCCGAGGCGCTGCGCGGCGCCGGCGCCACCGTGGAGGCGATGGAGCTGCCGCCCGCGTTCGACGGGCTCGGCGAGGCGCAGAACGCGATCATGTGCCGCGAGATGACGTTCTGGCTCGGCCACGAGTGGCGCGAGCACCGCGACCAGCTCTCCGACCACATCACGCAGCGCCTGGAGCTCGGCGAGCGGGTGGGCGCGGCCGAGCTGGGCGAGGCGATCGGGCTCGTGATGCGCTCGCGCGCGGCGGCCCCCGCGATCTTCCAGCGCTACGACACGCTGATCGCGCCCAGCGCGCCGGGCGAGGCGCCGCCGGCGAGCGAGGGCACGGGCAACCCGATCCTCAACCGGCTGTGGACGGTGCTGCACCTGCCGTGCGTCGCCGTGCCCGTGCGCCGAGGCCCCGGCGGCCTCCCCGTGGGCGTGCAGCTCGTGGGCGCCTTCGGGAGCGACGCTCGCCTGCTGGCGATCGCGCAGCACGGCTGGCGCGCCCTCGGCTCGCCGGCCGGCGTGGACCTCGGCTAGCGGCGGGCGGCTCGGCGGCGGGCGCATCGGCGGCGGGCGCATCGGCGTCAGGCGCATCGGCGGCGGGCGGCTCGGCGGCACGGCGCGTCAGCGCTCGCGGCGGGCGTCCCCCGGCCCCGGCGCGTCACCGCTCGGGGCGCGAATCCCCCAGCCCCGGCGCGTCAGCGCTCGGGGCGGCCATCCACGTAGGCGCCGAGGAAGTCGCGCGAGAGCGTGACCAGCTCGCCGACCGCGTCGGCCAGCGCCACCACGGCCTCCTCGGTCAGCGGCAGCCGCTCCTCGGCGGGCTCGCCGTCGCGGGTGCGACCGACGAAGCGCAGCCAGCCGTGCTCGCCCGGCTCGCCGGCCTCCCGCTCGAGGCGGGGCGGCTCTACCTCGTGCGCGCGCACGAGCGCCGTGTAGCGACCCAGCCCGTCGGCGGAGGCGGCCAGCGCCTCGGCGCTCTCGGCCGCGCTCTCGTCGAGGCGGAGCGCGGCGAGGATCGCGGGCGCGCTCATGCCGCGCAGCTCCTCGGCGAGCGCCGCCCACTCGGCGGCGCCCGGGAGCGGCGCCTCCAGCGCGAGCACCACCGGCCGGCCGCGGTCGGCGAGCGCGCCGTAGACGGCGGTGAAGCGCCGCGCCGCCTCGGCGAGCCGCCCCGCGATCGCCGCCGCCATCAGCGCGCGGTTGCCCGCGTCCGCGAGAAAGATCGAGCCGAGGATCGTGTCAGCGGCGACCTGCGGCACGCGCAGCGTGTCGTCGAGGTAGTGGATCAGCCGGTCGCGCTCGCTCGTCATACCGCCCGCCACGCCCCTCGCCACGGCCGCGCCACGCCGTCTCGCCCGCGCACCGCCGGCGGCGCGCGCCCAGCGTAGCGGGCAGGGCGAGCAGCCGCGCCTCGCCCGCGCGCTAGAGGTAGCGCCGCAGCCACTCGATGGTGCGCTGCACGTAGGCGCGGCGCAGCGCGGGCGGGCCGGTGCGCAGGAAGAGGTGCGAGCAGCCGGGGAAGCGCACGAGCTCCGTAGGCACGCGCCGTCGCCGCAGCGCCGCGAAGAGCTCCTCCGACTGCGAGATCGGCGCGCGGACGTCCTCCTCGCCGTGCAGCAGCAACGTGGGAGCGGTGACGCGATCGGCGTGGGTCAGCGGCGAGCGCTCGGCCAGCCACTCGTGCCGCTCGGCGGGACGGCCGCCCCACTGCAGCTCGCCGAAGCTGACCGGGATGTCGGTCTGCCCGTAGATCGAGAGCAGGTTCGTCACGCCGCCGCCCACGACCGCCGCGCCGAAGCGCTCGTCGTGGGCGGTCAGCCACGCCGCCATGTAGCCGCCGTAGGAGTAGCCGTGCACGCCGAGCCTCGACGCGTCGATCTCGGGGCGGCGGCCGGCGGCGTCGACCGCGGCGAGCAGGTCCGCCGCGTCCTCGCCGCCCCAGTCGCCGAGCACGCGGCGCAGGAAGTCGAGGCCGTAGCTCGTCGAGCCGCGCGGGTTCACCGCGAGCACCGCGAAGCCGGCGCCGACCAGCGCCTGCTGCATCGGCGCGAAGCGCTCGCCCCAGTGCGCCATCGGCCCGCCGTGGACGTCGAGCACGAGCGGGTGGCCGACGCGCGGCCGGCGCGCGCCCGCGGGAGGCAGGGTGAGCCAGCCCTCGATGGCGAGCCCGCCGCGGCGCAGCCGCAGCCGGCGCGGCGTCGAGGGCGGGTGCGTCGCGAGGTAGCGCGTCGCCGCCGCGCTGAGGCGCCGGGGGCCGCGGGGGCCGCCCGCGAGGTCGAGCGCGACCACCTCGGTGGGGCGCGCGCCGCTGCCCGCGAGCGCGGCCGCGCGGCGCCCGTCGGCGGCGACGGAGAGCGCGCCCAGCGAGCCGCGCCCGCCCGCGAGCAGCCGCGCCTCGCCGCCCGCCGCCGGCACGGCGTAGAGCGCCGAGGCGCCGCGCCGGTCGGCGGCGAACGCCAGCTCGGCGCCGCGACCCACGCCCCGCCGCCCCGGCAGCCACACGAGCGGCGGCGCCTCCTGCAGCGGGAAGAAGCCGTGCGCCGGCAGCAGCGCGTCGTCCGTCAGGGTGCGCACGCGCCCGCTCGCCACCTCCACCACGCGCACGCGGCTCTGCCAGCGCGTCTCCTCGTCGAGGTCGACGAAGGCGATGCGCCGCCCGTCGGGCGACCACGCGAGCCCCGTCACGCCCCAGGCCGCGCGCACCAGCCGGCGGACGCGGCCGCCCGCGGCGGGGAGCACGCACAGCTCGCGGCCCCACGGCTCGCGCAGCTCGCGGCGCGCCGAGCGGTCCGAGGCGACGGCGATCCAGCGCCCGTCGGGCGAGACGGCGGGCGCGTCGTGATCGAAGTCGCCGCGCGTGAGCCGGCGCACCGCGCCGCTCGCGAGCTCGATGCGCACGAGCTGGCGCCGCGTCGCGCCACGCCAGCCCAGCGTGTCGCCGCGGTAGTAGAGCTGCCGCGCCACGCGCACGCCGTCCGGCTCGGCCGGCTCCGGATCGACGTCCGTGACGGCGACGAGGAAGCGGCCGTCGGGCGACCAGGCGAGCGAGCGGCCGCCGCGCTCCAGCTCGGCGAGCGCGCGCGCCTCGCCGCCCGCCGCGGGCAGCAGCCACGGCTGCGCGCGGCGCTCGCCGTCGCGGCGCAGGAAGGCGAGCGCGGCGCCGTCGGGCGACCACGCGGGCGCGCCGTCGCCGGGCCCGCCCGTGAGCCGGCGCGCCTCACCGCCCGCGAACGGCAGCTCCTCAATCCACGAGCGCTGCTCGAGGCTCGGCGCGTCGAGCTCGGAGCGGACGTAGGCGACGCGCGAGCCGTCTGGCGCGACGCTCGGCGCGCCCACCGTCGGCATCGCGATCACGGAATCGGCGTCGAAGCGCCTCGGCATGCCGCCCCCCCTCGATCGCTACGCCGCGGGCCGCGCGCGATGCGGCGCGACCGCGGTCAAGCCGCCGGCGCGGCCCGCGTGCAGCGCGACGACGGCGACCGCCACCAGCACCGCCGAGCTCCAGAACACTGCGGGCACGCCGGCGACGGTCGCGACAACGCCGAAGCCCACCCCCGCCACGACCCCGGCGACGTCCCACGCGAGCTGCAGCACGGCCGTCGCGCCGCCCTGCTGCTCGTAGGGCACGCGATCGAGCGCCAGCGCGAAGAGCCCGGTCTGCGTCGAGCCCAGCCCCGCGCCCGAGAAGAGGCCGGCTACGAGCACCAGCTCGAAGCTCTGAGCCGAGGCGAGCAGCAGCATCGCGACGGTCATCGACACCAGCCCGAACGTCACCACCGGCACGCGGCCGGCGCGGTCCGAGACGCGCCCGCCCAGGGGCCGCGCTACCAGCGAGGCGGCGCCGTGCATGGTGAAGAAGAATGCCACCTCGCCGAGCCCGCGCTCCTTGCCCAGCAGCGGCAGGAAGATCAACACCGCCGTGAAGGCGAGCGTGGTCGCGAAGAAGATCGCCGAGGGGAAGAGCGCGCGCCGCGGCAGCAGCGGGCCGCTCCGCCCCGCGCGCACCGCCTCGCCCGTCGGCGGCTCGTCGACGGTGTGGATGGAGAGCAACGCCGCCGCCGCGGTCGCGCCCGCGATCACGAACACGGCGCCGAACCCCCACTGCGACGCGAACCAGGCGCCCGCGATCGGCCCGATCATCTGCGCGGTGCCGGCGGCCATCCCGAAGAAGCCCATGCCCTCGCCTCGACGCGGCGGCGGGACGATCGCGGCGATCAGCGCCGCCGCCGAGGTGGGCACCATCGAGACGCCGATGCCCTGCACGACGCGCAGCGCCAGCAGCGCGTATATCTCCTCGGAGACGGCCATCGGCGCCAGCGAGAGCGCCATGATCACGAGCCCGATGCGGATCAGCCGCTTGCGGCCGCCTCGATCGCTCCAGCGCCCCACGTAGGGCCGCAGCCCCAGCGGCACGATCGTGAACGCGCCCGTGACGAGCCCGACCTCCCACGCCTCGCCGCCGATCGCGTCCACGTACTCGGGCAGCGGCGTCGTGAGGTAGAAGACGCTGGCGAAGAAGGAGAAGGTGGTGAGCAGCGTCAGCAGGTAGTCGCGGCCCCAGAGCCGCTCGCTCGTCGGCGGGCCGCTCACCGGCCGCTCACCGGCCGGGCGCCGGCCCGCGGTCCTCGGAGCGATCGAGCGCGCCCGCGGGCAGCAGCGCGTGCACGCCTCGCACGCCCGCGTTCACGATCTGCGTCACGCGCAGGTGGACGACGACCGAGGCCAGCGCCAGCGCCAGCGAGCGCGACATCCCCTCGCGCTCCGCGATCAGCCCGACCATTGCGTCGAGCGCGATGTGCGCCGCCTCGTCGAGGTCCTCGTGCACGCCGAGCGTGAGCGTGCCCGCGGGCGTCTCCGCGCGCGGCGTCTCGATCGTGAGCCGCTCGTGCAGCCGCACCACCAGCTCCACGCGCTCCATCGCGCACTCGATCGCCGTGCCCGAGACCTCGCCGTCGCCCTGCGCCGCGTGCCCGTCGCCGACGGAGAGCAGCGCGCCGCGGACGGCGACGGGGAGCAGCAGGCGGCTGCCCGCGACCAGCTCGCGGCAGTCGAGGTTGCCGCCCTCGCGGCGCGGCGGCCACGTCGGGTGCAGCCCCGCCTCCGCGGGCGCGAGCCCGATCACGCCGAGGAACGGGCGCAGCTCCACGGCGTGGCCGAACTGGTCGCGCGCGACGCCCGCCTCGCGGTCGAGCTCCCACAGCAGCCGCGCCGGCTGCCCCGCGACGCCGAGCCGCTCCGTCAGCGGCGTGGCGCGCAGCCCGGCGCGCGTCCAGCCCCACGGCCCCGTGCGCAGCGCGCGCAGCTCCACCTCCAGCGTCATCCCGGGCTCGGCGCCGCGCACGGCGATCGGGCCGATCAGCGCGTGGCCGTCGTCGATGCCCTCGCGTCGCGGCTCGTAGGCGCGGTGCGGCGACCCGTCCTCGGTGGGCGGCTCCAGGCTCCACAGCGCGTCGAGGGTGGAGAGCGTGATTGTGTCGCCGGTGTCGACGGTCAGCGCGGGCGGCAGCTCCCGCGAGAAGCGGCCGTGGAGCGTCGTGGGTCCGGGCTCGATCTCGTGCCGCGCCACGCGGCCTCCCCGCCTCGCACGATCGCCGGGCGCCGGTCCCGCCGCCCGCGGCGCAGCATAGCGCTGCGCCCAGCGAGCGCGGCTCCCGGGAAGCGCGGCCCCGCGGGCGCGGTCCGGAGAGCGCGGACGCAGCGCCCCAGGCGCCGCTATCCTGCGGGCCGCGGGGCGGCGCGCGCCCGAGCGCGACCGAGCGGGACCGAGGGGCGGGCAGCGTGCGGGTCGGGGTCAACATCCTCAACTTCGGGCCGGGCGCGCGGCCGCAGGCGCTGCTGGGCTGGGCGCGCATCGCCGAGTCGCTGGGCTACCACTCGCTGTGGACCTCGGACCACGTCGCCGTCACGCCCGACGTGGCACGGGCGTTCCCCGAGCCCTTCTACGACCCGTACGCGCTGCTGGCGCTGCTGGCCGGGCAGACGGAGCGCGTGCAGCTGGGCACGACGGTGATCGTGCTGCCGTACCGCCACCCGGTGCTGATGGCGCGCCTCGGCGCGAACATCGATCGGCTCTCGGGCGGGCGCTTCATCTTCGGCGTCGGCGTGGGCAACTTCGAGCGCGAGTTCGCCGCCCTCGGCGTGCCGTTCGACCGGCGCGGCGCCGTCGGCGACGAGTACCTCGAGGTGATTCGCCGGCTGTGGACGGAGGAGAGCGTCAGCCTCGACGGGCGCTTCGTGCAGCTCGACGAGGTGGCGGGGATCGCGCCGCAGCAGCAGCCGCGCCCGCCGATCTGGGTGGGCGGCAGCTCCGACGGCGCGCTGCGCCGCGCGGTGCTCCAGGGCGACGCGTGGCACCCCGTATCGCTGACGATCCCGTGGCTGCGCGACACGGGCCTGCCGCGCCTCGCTCAGATGGCGAGCGAGCACGGGCGGCCCGTCCCGGCGCTCGCGCCGCGCATCCGCATGAACCTGACCGACGAGCCGATCCGCGGCGCCGACCGCCTCGCGGGGGCGGGCTCGCTCGCGCAGATCCGCGGCGACCTCGAGGCGCTGGTCGAGCTCGGCGCCGAGCACGTCGTGCTCGACTGGTACACCTTCCGCCCCGCCGACAGCGCCGCGCAGCGAAGGGGGTGACCCGTGTCCCAGGCGAACAAGGATCTCGCGCGGCGCTCGTTCGAGATCGGGATGACGGGCGACCTGGCCCAGCTCGACCAGGTCTACGCGCAGGACGTCATCTATCACGGCCCCGACGGCGAGCTGCGCGGCCTGGACGCGGTGCGCGAGACGATCGCGGGCTACCGCAACGCGCTCTCCGACATGACGGTGACCATCCTCGACCAGGTCGCCGATGGCGACAGCGTGGTGACGCGGCTCCAGCCCTCCGGCACCTTCACGGGCCCGATGGGCGACATCCAGCCGACGGGCGAGACCGTCACGCTCGACCTGACGTTGTCGCTGATGCACATCAAGGGCGGCCGCATCGCCGAGGAGTGGGAGGTCTTCGACCGCATGGAGATGATGCAGAAGCTGGGCGCGATGCCCGCCGAGGGCGCTCAGGCTCCCGCCTAGCTGTACTACCCAGGAAGGTTGTTCACAGGCGGGAGGCGGGGACGGCCCCGCCGACGCCGCCGTGCGGTCGGCGGTGATTGTAGCGGTAGAGCCAGCGTGGGAGCTGGCGCAGCCGCTCGGCGTTGGAGCGGTAGGGGCGGGCGTAGGCCCACTCGTTCTGCAGGATCTGGATGAAACGCTCGGCTTTGCCGTTCGTCTGCGGGCGGTAGGGCCGCGTGTGCGACAGCCGCACGTCTGCGGCAGCGGCGGCGCCGTGGAAGCTGCGGGCGACGGTGTAGGCCTTCGCGTTGTCGGTCAGGACCCGGCGCACGCGCACGCCACGCCGGCGGAAGGCCGCGAGCGCCTGCTCGAGGAAGGCGGCGCAGCTCGCGCCACGCTCGTCGGGCAGGACGGAGACGTAGGCGTAACGGCTGTGGTCGTCGACGGCGACGTGTAGGTACTCCAGCCCCAGCGAACGCCGCGAATGCGGCCCGGAGCGCGTCTCGGCGAAGCCAGGCGCCATTCGCTTGCCGCCGCCCTCGGGGACGCGCCCGAGCTTCTTCACGTCGAGATGCAGCAGGTCGCCGGGGGCGTCGTGCTCGTAGCGGACCGGCTCCCGGGTGACGCGGTGCAGGCGGTCGAGCCGGTTGAGGCCGCGGCGCCGCAGCACGGCGTAGACCGTGGAGCGGGCGACCCCGAGCGCCCACTGGATGCGATGCGGCCCGAATCCCTGCGTGCGTCGCACGGCGCAGATGCGTCGCTCCAGCTCGGGCGGCGTGCGCCGGGGATGCGCGCGCGGGGCGGAGCTGCGGTCCTCGAGCCCTGCCGCTCCCTCCGCCCGGAAGCGCCCCAGCCACTTGGCAACGGTGTGGCGGGAGACGCGGAAGTGGCGAGCGACCTCAGCCTGGGGCCAGCCGGCGTCCACTTCCCGCACGAGCTCGAGTCGGGTCAGCGGCGTCAGCCGCGCGTTACGATGGGCCATGAGGGTGTCCTCTCCTCGCTACTGCCGTGCTGTCACACACAGCAGCGGGCGAGGCCCCTCATCCTGTCAACAACCTACGTGGGAACTACACCTAGCCCCGCAGAGCCTGCCCGCACGTCGGCGGCCGCGGGCTCCCGCCCGGCGCTGCTGCCGCCGCGCGGTCCCGCCCCGCCGCCGGCGCGCTACGGCGCGGCGACGTGCACGTCGACGACGGCGGCCTGCCCCGCGTCGACGGCGGCGATGGCGCGCTCCAGCGCACCGCGCAGCTCGGAGGGCTCGTCGACGGTCTCGCCGTGGGCGCGGCTGGCGCGCGCCAGCGCCGCGTAGTCCGGCGGCGGGTCGATGCGGATGCCAGGCCAGTTCTCGTTCGCCTGCGCGTAGCTCTCCGGGAAGGCGCCGCGCAGCGCGTTGCGCGTCGCGTTGTGCATGCGGTTGTTATAGATGAGCGTCAGGAACGGCGCGTCCTGCACGTCCGCCGCCCATAGCGCCGCCGTGGGGCAGCCGTAGACGAAGGTGCCGTCGCCGACGAGCGTAACGACGCGGCGCTCGGGCTCGGCGAGCTTGACGCCGACCGCCGCGCCCAGCGCCCAGCCCAGCGAGGAGCCCGCGCTCTTGAAGAGCGAGCCCGGCTGCGTGCGCGGCAGCATGCGCGAGGTCCACGGCGAGTTGCCCACCGCCTCGTCGAGGACGGTCCAGCCCTCGTCGATGACCTCGGAGAGCACCATCGCCACGTAGTCCGCAGCGAGCGGCGCCTGCTGCGCCTTCGACTCCGCCGCCTCACGCCAGCCGCGTCGCCGCTCGGCGTTCGCCTGCTCGACGGCCTGCCGCCGAGCGGCGACGCGCGCGGCCTGCTCGGGCGAGCTCGCCTCGGCGAGCGCGTCGAGCAGCGCGCGCATCGCGAGCGTCGGGTCGGCCTCGATCGCGATATCGATGGGGAAGCCCGTGAGCGGCACGGTCGGCTTCAGCGGGTCCACGTCGATCTCGATCACCGTCGCGTCGGGGCGCGGGTGCACCTCCTGCGGGATGTACGGCACCAGCGTGTCGATGGCGAGGATCACGTCCGCCTCGGCCACCGCCTCCTTCGCCTGCGTGTCGGCGAAGAGCGGGTGCGTGGTGGGGATGCAGAGCCGGAAGCCGTTGGCGTAGACGGGCGCGCCCAGCGCCTCGGCCAGCTCCACGAGCGGCGCGACGGCGTCGGGGTCGCGGCCGGCCATCGCGGTGAGCAGCAGCGGGCGCTCGGCGGCGGCCAGCGCCTCGGCGGCGCGCGCGATGAGCTCCGGTCGCGGCGCCGGCGCCGGCACCGGCGCGTGGCGGGCGGGCGGGATCAGCGCCGGCTCGTCGGGGCGCTCCAGCAGCACCTCGCGCGGTAGCGAGAGGTAGGTGGGGCCGGCCGGCGCGCTCGCGGCGACCTGCAGGCCTCGCTGCACGGCGTGCGCCATCATGCTCGCGCGATGCGCCTCGTAGTCCCACTTCGTGTAGTTGCGCACGATGCCGTGCTGGTCGAGCTGCTCCTGCTGCCAGTGGATGGGCGAGGAGCGGCCGCCCGGCACGCCCTGGTCGATGGTGTACGGCGAGCGGCCCGCGCAGATCAGCATCGCCGCGCCGCCGCGCTGCGCGTTGTGCAGCGCGCCGCCCACCTGCTGCGTCCCCACGTCCACGTGCACCAGCACGGCCTGCGGCCGCCCCGTGACCGCGTAGTGCCCGTGCGCGGCCGCGCCGGCCACCGCCTCGTCCAGGCAGAGCACGACGCGCGGCACCGGCATGCCCAGCGCCTGCCGGCGCGCGATCGCCTCCTGCACGGGGAAAGTGTCCGTGCCCGAGTTGATGTAGAGCACCTCGACGCCGCCCTCTACCAGCTGGGCGACAAAGAGCTCAGCGCCGTCGGCCTGGTCGCTGAGTGCGCCCGTCGCGGCCTGCGCCTCGTGCTCGCGGATCGTCATGCTGCACCCCCCGGATTGCGCGCCTCGGTCGCCCCGCTCGGCGCCCGCCGCGGGCGTCACTCTACACCCGTGGTCGCTCACCATCGGCACCGCGAGCGCCGTCCGGCCCGCCTGCGGCCGCGCCGGGACGCCGGGCGCACCGTCGGCAGCAGCGGCAGCCCCTCGAGTCCAGCGAAACGCTGGCTACCGAGAAGCGTCGAAGACGCCGAAGAGGCCGCGGACGTAGTCGATCTGGCCGGCGTGGTGGGCGCTGTGGTTGATCAAGCTCACCAGCCGCACGCCGACGGTCGGCAGCGGCTGGAACTGCGGCTCGTTGAGCACGCGGTCCAGCGCCTCGGCGGTGAGCCCGTCGAGGTAGGCCGTGGTGCGCGCCCAGACGGCGTCGTCGTAGTCGAGCAGCAGCCGCGCCTCGGGCGCGCCGACGCCCGCCATCTGCTCCGGCGAGTGGCCGGTGCCGTAGTCGTCGCTCTCGGCGGCCATCCCGAAGCGCTCGTGCCAGCCCTCGTCCAGCCACGCCTGCCCGCCACCCGAGAGGCCCGCGATATGGTGGTCCTGCACGCGCGAGACGTGCCAGGCGAGCCAGCCGATCGGGTTCGCGCCCACCGCCGGCTGGTGGGCCAGAAGCTCGGGCGTGGCGCCTTCCACCACGCGGCGGATGATGCCGCGCCCGCGCTCCAGGCCGTCTGTGATCAGCTCCCGCGCCTCCATCAGCCACCTCCCCGGCAACGTTCCGTTGCATCCTAGCGGCTGCCGGCAACGTTCCGTTGCATCCTAGGGGCTGCCGCGTCCACGCGACGCCGACAGGCGACACAGCGGCTCGTCCATCCGACAGCGACGCCTCGCGAGCGCGCGCTATGCCACCGTCCGTCACGCTGAAGCAGGACCTCCGCCCCCGCCAGAAGCAACGCCGAGGCGGGCGAGCGTTTCGTCCTCGGTGGCGGCGAGGCCAGAGACGCCGATCGCGCCCACGCAGGCGCCGCCCGCGCCGAGCAGCGGCACGCCGCCCTTCAGCGTCGTGAGGCGGGCGTCCGCGAGGTCGCTGACGCCGACGCCCATCTGCGCGAGGCCGGCGCCGAGCTCGGCGGTGTCGCTGCGCGTGCGCGCTGCGCTGTACGCCTTGGCGATCGCCACGCTCCCCGAGAGCGGGTTGCCGGGGCCCGAGCGCGCGAACGCCAGCAGCTCGCCCGCGTCATCCACTACGAGGTCGACGCGCCGCCAGCGCCAAAGGTGGGAGGCGCCGTCGAGACGGTCGTACTGCTGCACGCGGCGGGCGCCGACGGCTCCGCGTGGGAGCGCCTGGGCTGGGTGGCGCCGCTGCGGGAGGCCGGGCTGCGCGTGATCCGCATCGACGCGCGCGGCTACGGCACGAGCGGCCGCGTCACGGAAGCGCGGCTGCTTGCCGGCTCGCCGTGCATCGACGACATCGCGCGCGTGCTCGACGCCGAGGGAGTCGAGGCGGCGCACCTGGCGGGCTACTCGATGGGCGCCTGCCACGCGATCCGCTTCGCGGAGGCGCAGCCGCGGCGCGTGCGCTCGCTGCTGCTGGGCGGCGTCGTCGTCGGCGCGCTCGCGATCCAGGGGCGGCACCTCGCTCCCGACGCCGAGGCGGAGGCGCAGCGAGCGCTGGCGCTGGCGCAGCTCGACGGCGCGCTGGCGCGGCTCTCCGGCTACGCCGCGGAGGTGGTGCGCGCCGCGCGCGAGGTGGTGCGCAGCGAGCCCTTCGCGCGGCCCGACCTCTCGCGCACGCGGGTGCCCGCGCTGATCGCGGCGGGCGGCGACGACCCCGCCGCCGCGCAGTGGATACGCGAGGAGCTCGCGCGCCTGCTGCCGGGGGCGCGGGTGCTGGTGGTGGAGGGCGCCGACCACGTCGGCTGCCTCACGAGCGCGGCGCTGCGCGAGGCGGCGGTCGCCTTCCTGCGCGAGCAGCTCGACGCGCCGCCGGGCGAGGCCGCTCGCGGCGAGGCGAGAGGGGCACCTCCGCTATAGTGCGAGCCGCGCGCCGGGGCATGACTCGTGGCCCCGGCCGCGCGGCGAGGGGGCCGAGATGGCGGCGACAACCTACCGAATGGGCGTGATCGGCACCTCGTGGGCGGCGGCGGCGCCGCTCCCCGCCTTCGCCAGCTACGACGGCATCGAGCTGCACGCGATCACCAGCGGCCGCCGCGAGCGCGCCGAGGCCACCGCCGCGACGTACGGCGTCCCGCACGCCTTCGACGACTACCGCGAAATGCTGGCGATGCCCGAGATCGATATGGTCTACGTCGGCGGCCCCAACGAGCTGCACCGCCCGATGGTGCTCGCCGCCGCGGAGGCCGGGAAGCACATCCTCTGCGAGAAGCCGATCGGCCTCGACGCCGCGGAGGGGCGCGAGATGCTGGCCGCCGTGGAGGCGGCAGGCGTCGCGCACGTCGTGTGCATGACGATGCGGCCCTTCGTCACGCACGGCTACGTGCGGACGCTGATCGCGGACGGCGTGATCGGGGAGCCGCGGCACGTCAGCTACACGCAGTTCGCGGGCTGGCCGGGGCGCGGCTGGAGCTGGCAGCGCGACGCCGACCGCGGCGGCGGGATGCTGATGGCCGTGGGCAGCCACTACATCGACACCACGCGCGAGTTCGTGGGGGAGTGGGCGAGCGTCGCGTGTGAGCTGCGCACCTGGACCGACGAGGTGGCGGACGAGGCGGGCGCGATGCACCGCGTGACGGCCGACGAGGGCTTCTCGCTGCAGGGCGCCGCGCGCTCGGGCGCCGCGATCTCGATTCACTTCTCCGCCAACGTGCCGGGCGCGATCGGACGCCGCATCGAGCTCTACGGCAGCGAGGGCGGCGTGGCGATCGACGGCGACGAGCTGGGCGCGGGCGCCACCGTGACCGTCACGCGCCGGGGCGGAAAGCCGCAGGTGGTGGAGGTGCCGCCCGCCGACGACCCACCCGAGGTGGCGGCCTGCGAGGAGCGGCGCTTCGGGACGATGGCGCACGCGCTGATCCGCGCCATCGAGAGCGGTGAGCCGCAGTCGCCCAACCTCGTCGACGCGCTGCGGGTGCAGGAGATCGTGGACGGCGCCCGCCGCTCGGCGCGCGAGGGCGTGGTCGTGGCGCTGCCCGAGCCGGCGGCGGTCTGAGCGCCGTGGCCTCGATGGCCGTCGCCCCGGTGGCTCGCGAGGCGCCGGGCGCCGCGCGCTGACGGCCGCCCCGTGATCCTCGACGCGCGCAGCCTCCCCGACGGCAGCGAGCACGACGCCGAGCTGTGCATCGTGGGCGGCGGGCCCGCGGGGCTCGTGATCGCCCGCGAGCTGGCGGGCACCGGCCCCTCAGGCGCGGGCCTGCGCATCCTGCTCGTGGAGTCGGGCGGGCGCGCGAGCGACGACGGCGCGCAGCGGCTCGCGACGATCCGCGAGTCGGACAGCGATCTCGACCCCCACGGCGAGACGCGCTGGCGGCAGCTCGGCGGCACGGCGCACATCTGGCACCGCTCGGCCGACCGCTGGGCGCGCTACCTCCCGCTCACACCGCTCGACTTCGAGCAGCGCGAGTGGGTGCCGGACTCGGGCTGGCCGTTCGCCGCCGAGGAGCTGGCGCGCTACCTGCCGCGGGCGCTGGCGGCCTGCGGCGTGCCCGAGCCCTCCTACAGCGCCCGCGACTGGGAGAGCGCCGAGGCGCCGCGCCTGCCCCTCGACCCGTCGCGCTTCGAGACGGCGATCGAGCTGTTCGGGCCGCCCGAGCAGTTCACCGAGCGCTACCCCGCCGAGCTGGCCGCGGCGCCCGGCGTGACGCTGCTGACCAACGCGACGGCCGTGGCGCTGGAGGAGGACGAGGGCGGCCCGGCGGTGCGGCGGGCGCGCCTCGCCTGCCTGGGCGGGGCGCGGCACGCGGTGACGGCGCGGCGCTTCGTGCTGGCCGCCGGCGCGATCGAGAACGCGCGGCTGCTGCTGCTCTCGAACGCGCGGCAGGAGGCGGGCATCGGCAACGCGCGCGACCGCGTCGGGCGCTACCTCATGGAGCACGCGAAGGTGCACGCCGGCATCCTCACCGCCGCCGACCCCGCGCTGATGGATCGCGCCGGGCTCTACGACGTGCGCGAGGTGCGGGGCAGCCAGGTCGGCGCGAAGCTCGCGCTGTCGGCGGCGGCGCAGCGCGGGGAGCGGCTGCTGGCGAGCGCCACGCGGCTGATCCGCGGCGGCGGCATCCGCTGGTCGCGCGTGCCGGCCGGCGAGCCCGCCTTCGACGTGGAGGTGCAGACGGAGCTCGTGCCCGACGCCACCAACCGGCTGGCGCTCTCCGCGCGCGAGCGTGACGAGCTCGGGCTGCCGCTGGCCTCGCTGCGCTGGCGCTGGAGCGAGCGCGAGCTCGCAAGCGTGCGCCGCACCGAGGAGCTGCTCGCCGAGGAGCTGGCGCGCGCGGGCGTCGGCCACCTCGACGTGCCGCCCCCGGAGGCGCCGCCCGAGCTGACCTCGCCGAGCTCGCACCAGATGGGCACGACGCGCATGCACCGCGACCCGGCGCGCGGCGTGGTGGACGCGACGGGCCGCGTGCACGGCGTGCCGAACCTCTGGATCACCGGCGCGTCGGTGTTCCCCACGGGCGGCTACGCGAACCCCACGCTGACCATCGTCGCCCTCGCGCTGCGGCTCGCCGAGGAGCTGCGGCGCGAGGCGCGGGATCGCGCGGGGGTGACGGTCGGCGACGCATAGGCGAGAGTGCCGTCGAGACGACGCCATCTCGCAGCGACGGCGCGACGCGGATAGGGGGAGGCGAGCGATGCCGACGCGCGAAGAAATGATAGCGGCGGGGCGCGCGATGCGGGCGACGCTGGGGCTGGTGGCGCCCTCGTCGCTGGCCGCGGTGCCCGGCATCGAGGAGCACTCGACCGAGTCGATCTTCGGCGCGATCTGGGCGCGCCCCGGCCTCGGCCTGCGCGAGCGGATGCTGGCGACGCTCGCCACGCTCAGCTCGCTGCAGCGGCTGCAGCAGCTCCGCCGCTACACCGGCGCCGCGCTGAACATCGGCCTCGCGCCCGAGGAGGTCGAGGAGGTCTTCGTGCACTGCTCGGTGCACGCGGGGATGCCGACCGCGGGCGGCTCGCTGGGCGTCGCGCACGAGGTCTTCGCCGAGCGCGGCGTGAAGCCGGGCCCGCGCGAGCTCCCCGCGCGCCCGCTCGACGAGGCGGAGGCTCAGGGCGCGGCCTTCAGCTCCGAGCTCTTCGGCGACGACGGCTCGCCGCCGCCGTACATGGTCGCCGCGGCCGCGCTGCAGCCGGAGCTGCGGCCGTGGACGCTGCGCTACGCCTTCGGCGGCCTCTTCCAGCGGCCGGGGCTGGACGCGCGCTCTCGGGTGGTGTGCAGCGTCGCCTCGCTCGCGGCGCTGGGGCAGGGCGCGCAGCTCGGCCCCTTCGTGCGCGCCGCCTCGCGCCTCGGCATGACGCACGAGGAGATCGGCGAGCTGCTGCTGCAGATCGGCCCGTACGCCGGTATGCCCGCGAGCGCCAACGCCATCACCGTCGCCGCGCGCGAGCTGGGCGTCGGCGGCGGCTAGGTGTACTACCCAGGAAGGTTGTTCACAGGCGGGAGGCGGGGACGGCCCCGCCGACGCCGCCGTGCGGTCGGCGGTGATTGTAGCGGTAGAGCCAGCGTGGGAGCTGGCGCAGCCGCTCGGCGTTGGAGCGGTAGGGGCGGGCGTAGGCCCACTCGTTCTGCAGGATCTGGATGAAACGCTCGGCTTTGCCGTTCGTCTGCGGGCGGTAGGGCCGCGTGTGCGACAGCCGCACGTCTGCGGCAGCGGCGGCGCCGTGGAAGCTGCGGGCGACGGTGTAGGCCTTCGCGTTGTCGGTCAGGACCCGGCGCACGCGCACGCCACGCCGGCGGAAGGCCGCGAGCGCCTGCTCGAGGAAGGCGGCGCAGCTCGCGCCACGCTCGTCGGGCAGGACGGAGACGTAGGCGTAACGGCTGTGGTCGTCGACGGCGACGTGTAGGTACTCCAGCCCCAGCGAACGCCGCGAATGCGGCCCGGAGCGCGTCTCGGCGAAGCCAGGCGCCATTCGCTTGCCGCCGCCCTCGGGGACGCGCCCGAGCTTCTTCACGTCGAGATGCAGCAGGTCGCCGGGGGCGTCGTGCTCGTAGCGGACCGGCTCCCGGGTGACGCGGTGCAGGCGGTCGAGCCGGTTGAGGCCGCGGCGCCGCAGCACGGCGTAGACCGTGGAGCGGGCGACCCCGAGCGCCCACTGGATGCGATGCGGCCCGAATCCCTGCGTGCGTCGCACGGCGCAGATGCGTCGCTCCAGCTCGGGCGGCGTGCGCCGGGGATGCGCGCGCGGGGCGGAGCTGCGGTCCTCGAGCCCTGCCGCTCCCTCCGCCCGGAAGCGCCCCAGCCACTTGGCAACGGTGTGGCGGGAGACGCGGAAGTGGCGAGCGACCTCAGCCTGGGGCCAGCCGGCGTCCACTTCCCGCACGAGCTCGAGTCGGGTCAGCGGCGTCAGCCGCGCGTTACGATGGGCCATGAGGGTGTCCTCTCCTCGCTACTGCCGTGCTGTCACACACAGCAGCGGGCGAGGCCCCTCATCCTGTCAACAACCTACGTGGGAACTACAGCTAGCTCGGCCGAGCCGGGCTCGCGCAGGGCGGCGCCGCCGCCCTCCTCCAGGCAGCGCGGGCAGGTCGGTTCGGGCGGCGCGCCCATGTCAAAGAGGCGCACCTGCTGCGGGGTGCCGGCGATCAGCAGCCCGCAGGCCGTCCCCACCTGCTGCGCGTGGTAGAGGCGCGGCTCCAGCTCCTGCGCGTCGCGCAGCAGCACCCAGTGCCAGTCGTCGGCGAGGTCGTCCATCGCTTTCGCGACGATGCGGACGTCGGCCACCTCACGCGCTCCCCTCGAGCCTCGACGGTGGCCGAGTCTAGCGGCCGGCGACGCAAGCGGCCCGCGCCGACGGCGCACGCCCGGGCGCGGCGTGGGTGTACCGTGCGCCCCGCGAGCGATCGAGGGCCGGGGGGACGCCATGCGCGGCTACGCGCCCTGCCGCTGGGGGCAGGTGCACTACCGGGCAGCGGGCACCGCGAACGACGGCGATGGCGACGCGGGGGCCGCGGGGCGCCCGGCCGCGCTGCTGCTGCACGAGTCGCCGCAGTCCTCGGCGATCTTTCAGCGCGCGCTGCCGCTGCTGGGCGAGCGGATCGCCGCCTACGCCCTCGACACGCCGGGCTACGGCCACTCCGACCCGCCGCCCGGGCCCACCTCGATCCCGGAGTACGCGGCCGCGCTGCTGGAGGCGGCGGACGCGCTGGGCCTCGATCGCTTCGCCGCGGTCGGGGTGCACACCGGCGCGGGGATCGCGCTGCAGATGGCCGCGCAGGCGCCCGAGCGCGTGAGCCACGTCGTGATCTCGGGGACGCCGGGCGCGATGCGCGAGTGGCGCACGGGCTGGCTCGCCGATCCGCCGGGCCCGACGACGCTCGCCGAGGACGGCGCGCACCTGCGCGAGCAGTGGCGCACCGCCACCGCGCGCGGCGGCACCGCCGACCTCGTGCTGGCAACGCAGATGGCGGCCAGCGTGCTGCGCATCCACGAGCGCTGGGGCTGGGCGCTGGACGGCGTGGCGCGGCACGACCCCGAGCCCGATCTGCGCGCGCTGCGCTGCCCGGTGCTGGTCCTCGGCGTCGAGTTCGACACGCTGA
Source organism: Dehalococcoidia bacterium (assembly GCA_963667515.2). Taxonomy (GTDB): domain Bacteria; phylum Chloroflexota; class Dehalococcoidia; order UBA2979; family UBA2979; genus VYDC01. The sequence continues at coordinate 59,575 of CAXXXY010000007.1, forward strand.
TCGAGGAGGACCGCGAGGCCGCCCGCACGGCGCCCGGCGCGCGCTTCGCGCTGGTCGAGGGGCTGCCGGGGCAGCTCCCGTGGCGCGCCCCGCGTCGCTTCGCCCGCGAGGTGATCGACTTCGTGACGGCGCCCCCGGCCTCGACGCCTCCACCCTCGACGCCGCGCGCCTGACGCGGGGACTCCCTCACTAACCCCGACGGTCGCCCGCTCGATGATCGGGGTATCCGCGCGCGGCCGACACCCTCCACGGAAGCGGGGGCGCCGCGCGCCGCCGCGACGAACGAGGCGAGAGATGAGCGACGCCCCCGCACAGCCCGCGCCGGCCGCCGAGAGCGCAGCCGGCGAGCCGCGCTGCCTCGGCTGCGAGCGACCGCTGACGCACACCGTCGTCGACCTCGGCATGCACCCGCCGTGCGAGAGCTACGTCGCGCCCGAGGACGCGCGCGCGATGGAGCCGACGTGGCCGCTGCGCGTCTACGTCTGCGATCGCTGCTTCCTGGTGCAGCTCCCGCCCGATGTCGATCCGCAGTCGATCTTCGAGGAGTACGCCTACTTCTCGTCGTACTCGTCGAGCTGGCTCCAGCACGCCGAGCGCTACGCGACCGAGATCACCGAGCGCCTCGGCCTCGACGAGCGCTCCTTCGTCGTCGAGCTGGCGAGCAACGACGGCTACCTGCTGCGCAACTTCGTGGCCGCGGGCATCCCCGCGCTCGGCGTGGAGCCGGCCGCGAACGTGGCGCAGGCGGCCATCGACCAGGGGGTGCCCACGCTCGTCGAGTTCTTCACGACCGAGCTCGGCCTGCGCCTGGCCAAGGAGCGCGGCCCCGCCGACCTGATCTGCGGCGCCAACGTGCTGGCGCAGGTGCCGCCGATCCACGACTTCTTCGGCGGTGTGCGCGCGCTGCTGGCGCCGGACGGCGTCTTCACCTTCGAGTTCCCGCACCTGCTGCGGCAGATGGAGTCGACGCAGTTCGACACCATCTATCATGAGCACTACCTCTACCTCTCGCTGCTGGCGCTGGAGCCGATCCTCGCGCGGCAGCGGCTGCGCCTCTTCGACGTGGAGGAGCTCGCCACGCACGGCGGCTCGCTGCGCGTGTTCGGCACGCGCGTGGAGGACGACAGCCACGCGGCGACGCCGCGCGTGGAGGCCATCCGCCGCGCCGAGTCGCAGGCCGGCCTCGGCACGCTCGACGGCTACCGCCGCTTCGCCGCGAGCGTGGAGGAGGTGCGGCACGCGCTGCTCACGCTGCTGATCGGCCTGCGCCGCGACGGGAAGCGCGTCGCCGCCTACGGCGCGGCGGGCAAGGGCAACACGCTGCTCAACTACTGCGGCGTCGGCCCCGACCTCGTGGAGTACGTGGTGGACCACAATCCCTACAAGCAGGGGCGGCTGCTGCCCGGCTCCCGCATACCGATCCACGCGCCCGCGCGGCTGCGCGAGACGAGGCCGGACTACGTGCTGATCCTGCCCTGGAACCTGCGCGAGGAGATCCTCGCGGAGCACGCCTACGTGAGCGAGTGGGGCGGCCGCTTCATCGTTCCGATCCCGCGGCCCGAGGTCGTCGACCCGGTGGCCGCCGCGCTCTCGCGAGCGGTCTGAGGCTCGCGGTGAGCAAAGCGCCATGAAGGTCGTCCTGTTCTGCGGCGGGCTGGGCATGCGGCTGCGCGAGGCCTCGGAGAGCCTCCCCAAGCCGATGGTGCCCGTCGCCTACCGCCCGCTGCTGTGGCACGTGATGAAGTACTACGCCTCCTTCGGGCACCGCGACTTCGTACTCTGCCTGGGCTACAAGGCCGATGTCGTCAAGGACTACTTCCTGCACTACGACGAGGCGACCTCCAACGACTTCGTGCTCTCCGGGCGCGGCCAGGTGGAGCTGCTGGGCTCGGACATCCACGACTGGCGCATCACCTTCGTCGACACGGGCACGGACGCGAACATCGGCACGCGGCTAGCGCGCGTGGCGCCCTACCTGCGCGACGAGGAGATCTTCCTCGCGAACTACGCGGACGGGCTCTCCGACTTCCCGCTCCCCGACCTGATCGAGCGCTTCCGCGCCAGCGGGGCGGTCGCGAGCTTCCTCTCCGTGCCGCCGCGGAGCCGCTTCCACATGGTGCGCGCCGGCGTCGACGGCGCGGTCGAGTCGATCGAGGAGCTCGGCGACTCGGGCGTGCGCATCAACGGCGGCTTCTTCGCGATGCGGCCCACGATCTTCGACTACCTCAACGAGGGCGAGGAGCTGGTGGAGGAGCCGTTCCAGCGCCTGATCGCGGAGCGCCGGCTGCTGACGCTGCCATACGACGGCTTCTGGATGCCAATCGACACGCTGAAGGACAAGCTCGAGCTCGACGCGATGGCGGAGGTGGGCGAGCTGCCGTGGCTGCACGCCGCGAGTGCGTTCGCCGCCCGCCGCGACCCGGCCGCCTAGCGCGATGCTGCCGCTCCAGCTCCCCGCCGCCGAGCAGCGGCCGCTGCGCGTGCTGGCGCTGGGCGCCCACTGCGACGACATCGAGCTGGGCGCCGGCGCCACCCTGATCGAGCTCTGCGCCGCCCGGGCGGTGGCCGTCGACTGGGTGGTGCTCACCTCGACGCCCGCGCGCGCCGCCGAGGCGCAGGCCGGCGCGCGACGCTTCCTCGCGGGCGCCGCCGAGTGCAGCGTCACCGTGCTCGGCTTCCGCGACGGCTTCCTCCCCTACGAGGGCGCGGCCGTGAAGGAGGCGTTCGAGGAGCTGAAGCGGCTCCCCGCGCCCGACCTGGTGCTCACCCACTATCGCGACGACCGGCACCAGGATCACCGCCTCGTCTCCGATCTGGCGTGGAGCACCTTCCGCGATCAGCTGGTGCTGGAGGTACGAGATCGCCAAGTACGACGGCGACCTCGGGCGGCCGTCCTGCTACGTGCCGGTGAGCGAGGAGAGCGCGCGCCTCAAGTGGCGCTACCTCGCGGAGAGCTACCCGTCGCAGGCGGACCACCAGTGGTTCAGCGAGGACACCGTGCGCGGCCTGCTGCGGCTGCGCGGCGTCGAGGCGGGCTCCGGGGCGCGCTTCGCGGAGGCGTTCCACGCGCGGAAGCTGGTGCTCGACCCCGCCATCGGTGGCGGCCTCGGCGGAGCCAGCGGCGGGGCTGCGGGCGCAGCCTAGCGCGTGCGGCGCGGCCGGCCGCGGCTGACGTCGGTGAGGAGGAGCGGGATGCCCGAGGCACGGCACACCCGCGGTGCCCGCACGCCTCCGGGACCGGAGCCGACCTCGTCGTCGCTCGATGCGGCCGACGAGATGCTGGCGCTCGTCCGCGAGCTCTACCCGCTGCCGCGCTCGATCACGGGCGACGGCCTGCGCGCCACGCTCGATCGCATCGCCGAGCGGCTCCCCGCGCCCCTCGAGCGCCACGAGGTGCCCAGCGGCACGCCCGTGCTGGACTGGAGCGTCCCGCCCGAGTGGAACGTGCGCGAGGCGTGGATCGCCGACCTCGGCGGCCGCCGGCTGGTCGACGCGCGCGACTCCAGCCTGCACCTGCTGGGCTACAGCGAGCCGGTGCCGCGCCGCCGCATCGGCCGCGCCGAGCTGGACGCGCACCTCTACTCGCTCCCCGAGCACCCTGAGTGGACGCCCTACCGCACCTCCCACTACGAGCGCGCGTGGGGCTTCTGCCTGCCGCAGCGCCTGCGCGACGCCATGACCGACCCCGAGTACGAGGTGCACATCGACGCCACGCTGGCGCCGGGCCACCTCAGCTACGGCGAGCTGCTGCTCCCCGGCGAGCGCGACGAGGAGATCCTGCTCTCGGCGCACAGCTGCCACCCGGCCCTGGCGAACGACAACCTCTCGGGCATCGCCGTGGCGGTGGCGCTCGCGCGGCGACTGCACGAGGGCGGCAGCCGGCGCTACGGCGTGCGCCTGCTCTTCGCGCCGGGCACGATCGGCGCGATCACCTGGCTCGCCCGCAACCGCGAGCGCGCCGGGCGCATCGTGGGCGGGCTCACGCTGGTGGGGCTCGGCGACGCCGCGCCGCTACGCTACAAGTCCACCATCGGCGGCGCCGCGAGCATCGACCGCGCGGCCGCGCACGTGCTGGACCGGCGCGGCGGCGCGGCGCACCCCTTCGAGCCGTACGGCTACGACGAGCGCCAGTACAACGCGCCCGGCTTCCGGCTGCCCGTCGGATCGCTGACGCGCGGCGGGCACGGCGGCTACCCCGAGTACCACACCTCCGCCGACACGCCGGAGCTGCTCTCGCGCGAGCGGTTGGCCGCGGCGTACGAGGCGGCGCTCGCGATCGTCGAGGTGCTGCAGGAGGAACGCGTCTACCGCAGCCGCGCGCCGTTCGGCGAGCCGCAGCTCGGGCGGCGCGGCGTCTACCGCTCGATCGCGGGGATGGAGGGCGCGGCGTCGCCCGACGAGCTGACGATGGCGATGCTGTGGGTGCTGCAGCTCGCCGACGGCGCGCATTCGCTGCTCGACGTGGCCGAGCGCGCGGCGCTGCCCTTCGAGCGGGTGCGCGAGGCCGCGGAGCTGCTGCGCTCCCACGAGCTGCTGGAGGAGGCGCCGCCGCCCGCGCTCGCCGCCTAGCTGTAGTTCCCACGTAGGTTGTTGACAGGATGAGGGGCCTCGCCCGCTGCTGTGTGTGACAGCACGGCAGTAGCGAGGAGAGGACACCCTCATGGCCCATCGTAACGCGCGGCTGACGCCGCTGACCCGACTCGAGCTCGTGCGGGAAGTGGACGCCGGCTGGCCCCAGGCTGAGGTCGCTCGCCACTTCCGCGTCTCCCGCCACACCGTTGCCAAGTGGCTGGGGCGCTTCCGGGCGGAGGGAGCGGCAGGGCTCGAGGACCGCAGCTCCGCCCCGCGCGCGCATCCCCGGCGCACGCCGCCCGAGCTGGAGCGACGCATCTGCGCCGTGCGACGCACGCAGGGATTCGGGCCGCATCGCATCCAGTGGGCGCTCGGGGTCGCCCGCTCCACGGTCTACGCCGTGCTGCGGCGCCGCGGCCTCAACCGGCTCGACCGCCTGCACCGCGTCACCCGGGAGCCGGTCCGCTACGAGCACGACGCCCCCGGCGACCTGCTGCATCTCGACGTGAAGAAGCTCGGGCGCGTCCCCGAGGGCGGCGGCAAGCGAATGGCGCCTGGCTTCGCCGAGACGCGCTCCGGGCCGCATTCGCGGCGTTCGCTGGGGCTGGAGTACCTACACGTCGCCGTCGACGACCACAGCCGTTACGCCTACGTCTCCGTCCTGCCCGACGAGCGTGGCGCGAGCTGCGCCGCCTTCCTCGAGCAGGCGCTCGCGGCCTTCCGCCGGCGTGGCGTGCGCGTGCGCCGGGTCCTGACCGACAACGCGAAGGCCTACACCGTCGCCCGCAGCTTCCACGGCGCCGCCGCTGCCGCAGACGTGCGGCTGTCGCACACGCGGCCCTACCGCCCGCAGACGAACGGCAAAGCCGAGCGTTTCATCCAGATCCTGCAGAACGAGTGGGCCTACGCCCGCCCCTACCGCTCCAACGCCGAGCGGCTGCGCCAGCTCCCACGCTGGCTCTACCGCTACAATCACCGCCGACCGCACGGCGGCGTCGGCGGGGCCGTCCCCGCCTCCCGCCTGTGAACAACCTTCCTGGGTAGTACAGCTAGCTCGCGCCCGCGCTCCCGCCCGCGACCCTCACGCCACCTGCGCCGCGCTCACTCCTCGAGCAGGAACGCCAGCACCTCGCGCGTCCACAGCTCGGGGTGCTGGAACGGCACCGAGTTGCCCTCCGAGGGCAGCCGCAGCCCGCGTGCGTGCGGGATCAGCTCGAGGAACTTCTCGTGCGAGCGGCCGAGCTGGCTGCCCGTGCCGTGGATCACCAGCGTCGGCGCCTGCACGCGCGGCGCCGCCTCCCACATCTCGTAGTGGCACATCGCGTAGGGACCCGCGCCCTCCCACGCCATCGGCGCGATGGGCGCGGGCGCCTCGTCAGCGAGCCGCAGCTTGTCCATGAAGCGCTGGCGCAGCAGGCGGAAGTCCGGCTCCACCCCGGGCATCTCCTCCGCCAGGCGGTCGCGCGTCCACTGCCAAAGCCGCTTCAGGAACTCGCCCTCGGCGTCGGGCTCGTGGTACTCGTGCAGCCGCAGGTGCGCGTCGCGCCGCCGCTCCGTGTTCCAGTTGAACGGCTCCTCGAGCACGAGCCTGTCGACGCGCTCCGGCCAGCTCACCGCGAGCTCTGTGCCGATCATCGCTCCGGTGTGCGTGCCGACGACGTGCACGCGCTCCAGCCCCAGCCCGTCGAGCAGCCACGCCGTCGCCTGCGCGTGCTCGTGGAGCGAGGCGTAGGGCGTCGGCGGGCGATCCGACTCGCCGTGGCCCATCGTCGACATCGCGATCGCGCGGACGTGCGGAGCGAGCAGCGGCAGCACCGGCAGGAAGTAGGCCGCCGACGCCGAGTTCCAGTGCAGCAGCAGGACGGGCGAGCCCTCGCCAGCCTCGCGGTACTCGATCGCGCCGTGCGGGCTCTGCACCAGCCCGTGCTTCGCGCGGTAGGCCGTCTGTGTCATCGCCAGCCCCTTCCCGGCCGCCGCGACTCCAGCGCCCCGGGGCACCGCGGGGGCGGCCGACGGCGGCACTCTACCACCGCGGCCGTCGCACCTCGGGGGCGCGGCAGCGCCCGCGAGCGCGGCGCCGAGGGCCGGCGGCGCGTGGTACAACTCGCGCGCGGCGCCGAGCAAGGGGGGCCACCTGACGACGCTGATCGACGTGCACCGCCATCTCTGGGGCTACGACTGGTTCCCTCCCAGCCACCTGCGGACCTTCACCGCCGAGGCGATCGCGCTGCGCACCGGCCGCACCGTCGAGCAGGTGCTGGAGCGCATCCGCCAGTCGCCGACTATGGACGAGAGCGGCGACGGCGCCGTGGAGGAGATGGCCTCCTACGGCATCGACCACTCCGTGATCCAGGTGCTCGACTGGGGCATGGCCTACGGGCCGGAGGAGGACAACCGGCTCCCGGTGGAGGAGTTCCATCGCCGAGCCTACGCCGCGGTGGCGCGCCACCCCGGAAAGCTGTGGGCGATGTGCGGCGTCGACGCCCGCAGGCCGCGCGCCGCCGCCTTCCTGGAGGAGTGCGTGCGCGAGCACGGCGCCGTCGGCTGGAAGGTCTACCCGCCCAACGGCTACCCCGCGAACGATGAGCGGCTCTTCCCCATGTACGAGCGCGCGCAGGAGCTGGACGTGCCGGTGCTGATCCACACCGGCGGCAACATCTGGGCGTGGCCCGAGTGGGTGGAGCTGGTCGCGCGCCGCTACCCGGGGCTGCGCATCGTGATGGGACACGCCGGCGCCGCGCGCGCGCCGTTCGAGACGGGGGCGTACTGGCGCGGCCTGGAGGCCGCGCAGGGCAAGCGCAACGTCTGGCTCGACCTCTGCGACTGGCAGGCGCTCGGTGCGGTCGATGAGCAGAACCTGCCGCAGCTGCTGCGCGTGCTGCGGGTCTTCCTCGACGTGATGGGCGCGAACCGCGTGGTGTGGGGGAGCGACCTGCCACAGACGGGCGTGGGCAGCGCCGCGCGCGCCCGCACCCAGCGCTTCGCCGAGATCGCGCTCGAGCTGCCGGCGTGGGGCGATCGCTACGGCATCGCCTTCACGGACGAGGAGCGCGACGGCCTCTGCCACGGCGCGGCGCGGGCGGCGTTCTCCAACATCGACTTCGACGCCGCCGGCTAGCTGTACTACCCAGGAAGGTTGTTCACAGGCGGGAGGCGGGGACGGCCCCGCCGACGCCGCCGTGCGGTCGGCGGTGATTGTAGCGGTAGAGCCAGCGTGGGAGCTGGCGCAGCCGCTCGGCGTTGGAGCGGTAGGGGCGGGCGTAGGCCCACTCGTTCTGCAGGATCTGGATGAAACGCTCGGCTTTGCCGTTCGTCTGCGGGCGGTAGGGCCGCGTGTGCGACAGCCGCACGTCTGCGGCAGCGGCGGCGCCGTGGAAGCTGCGGGCGACGGTGTAGGCCTTCGCGTTGTCGGTCAGGACCCGGCGCACGCGCACGCCACGCCGGCGGAAGGCCGCGAGCGCCTGCTCGAGGAAGGCGGCGCAGCTCGCGCCACGCTCGTCGGGCAGGACGGAGACGTAGGCGTAACGGCTGTGGTCGTCGACGGCGACGTGTAGGTACTCCAGCCCCAGCGAACGCCGCGAATGCGGCCCGGAGCGCGTCTCGGCGAAGCCAGGCGCCATTCGCTTGCCGCCGCCCTCGGGGACGCGCCCGAGCTTCTTCACGTCGAGATGCAGCAGGTCGCCGGGGGCGTCGTGCTCGTAGCGGACCGGCTCCCGGGTGACGCGGTGCAGGCGGTCGAGCCGGTTGAGGCCGCGGCGCCGCAGCACGGCGTAGACCGTGGAGCGGGCGACCCCGAGCGCCCACTGGATGCGATGCGGCCCGAATCCCTGCGTGCGTCGCACGGCGCAGATGCGTCGCTCCAGCTCGGGCGGCGTGCGCCGGGGATGCGCGCGCGGGGCGGAGCTGCGGTCCTCGAGCCCTGCCGCTCCCTCCGCCCGGAAGCGCCCCAGCCACTTGGCAACGGTGTGGCGGGAGACGCGGAAGTGGCGAGCGACCTCAGCCTGGGGCCAGCCGGCGTCCACTTCCCGCACGAGCTCGAGTCGGGTCAGCGGCGTCAGCCGCGCGTTACGATGGGCCATGAGGGTGTCCTCTCCTCGCTACTGCCGTGCTGTCACACACAGCAGCGGGCGAGGCCCCTCATCCTCTCAACAACCTACGTGGGAACTACAGCTAGCCGCCGCGGCTCTTCGAGGCGGGCGACGCACCCATGAGCGCCGGCGCATCCCCGAGCTCGCCGTCGAGGTGCGCACCGCACAGCGAGCCTCGTGCCATCGGGCGAGGCGACCGTGCTCCCAGGCACAGCCCGAGCAGTAGCCATTGGCGCGCCGGGAAGGATTCGAACCCCCGACCCTCAGTTCCGAAGAAAGATGGTCGTGAGCGACCGCCGCTTCGAGCGAATCTACGACTTCAGGGAAACTTCAGGGGAAACGCAGGCTCAGGACCGCTTCAGGGGGCCGGATGAAGCCCGTGGGACATCTTTGGTCGTAAGTCAAGCCGCCATGGGTGGCGTGAGATGCCGGGCCCGTCGCGCCGGGTCGTAGAGGACATCTTCGCGCAGGGTCGCGATGAGGCACGCAAGGAGCCTGTCGGCAAGACCTCGCAGGGCACGCTGGTGGCCGTGGCCGCGCGCGCGCATCGCCCAGTAGAGCGAGCGACCGTACTGGTCGGTGCGCGCATTTGATCGCGCCCAGTGACGGACCGCATCGCGTAGTCGACTGTTGCAGCCGCGCCGAGAGGGTTTTGCGCGTTTTGCGCGGTGGTCAGCCGTTTCGCGCGGTCACAGAACAGACGTTCGACTACGAAGCGCACGCACCGACGAAGTGCTCCCCACGGCGGCCAAATGCAGGCAGCCCGGCGGAATCTATCGGGTGGAATACGCAAAACCAGTTCGCTCGGATCCGACGAGGCGGTGGGGCGAAACGGAACTCACATGCGCGGATATCTCGTGCGTCACCGCCCACGCTGGAGCATCGTTTCGGCGACATCGCGGAAACTGAGCTTGTACCGCAACCGCAAGAGACCGCGGGCAGCACGACGTCGGTCCCTCGCGGCTACGGCCCCGGACAGCCCGAAACGTCGTACGCGTTGTTGTCCTCGGCGCCGCCCGTGTTCCCGGCGATCGCAATGCTGAACCGTGCACGCCAGCAGAGGTGCTCCATGCCGCCCAGTTCCGCGTCGACGTTGGCGTGCTCGAAGTCAGCCATCGAACTGAACGCGTAGCAGAACGCCGACAACAGTCCGCGATCCAGCTCGGCGTGCATGCACTGGATCGCCAGGTCGTAGAAGTCGACACCGGGGCGCTCGTCGACGAAGTACACCTGCGCCTGACCACCGAGGTGTTCCTTCGTCACGATGCGAACGACCGCTGTCGACTCGTCGAACTCCGCGAACGTCTCGGCCTCTGCTGTCGGCGTGGGGGACGCTGTCCGGCTCGGCTCTGGCGAGGCCGGCGCCGGAGCACGCGTCGCTATCTCGGTCGGTTCAGCGGTGGCGGCCGCCGGGGACTCCGTCGTCTCGGACACCACCGCGGCGCCCTCCCCACTCTCGTCCTCGACCTCCTCCACCTCCACGAATGGCGCCAGGAGCAGAAGCAGGGCCCCCACAAGGATCGTCACCTTCCAGCGCCTTCGCAGTCGCTTCCACCGTTCGAGCAGCGCGTGCACGAGCCAACTCCGCATCCAGAGTGCTACTTATCGTCTGTCGCTACAGACCTCATGCGGCCCACCGATACTCATGATGCAACCTCCTAGCACGGCTTGCTGTCGACTCGCTGGCTCGGCATCCGCTGCACGGCTTGCGTCCCTCCGGAGAGTCGAGCGCCAATGACCGATGCGGCCGCATCGCGTTGTAGTGCTGGACGTACTGACCAAGCACCCGCCTCCGCTGCCGTTCGTTGACGGCGATGACGTGATCGAACGGCACTCGCGCCGGAGCGTCCCGATCACCCGCTCGGCGATGGCGTTGGCGTTCGGCGGAAGGCAGCGGAGTGAGAATCGTCTCGATCCCGATCCGTCGAGCGCGTGCGATGAAGTCCCCGCCATAGCTACGGTCGCGGTCTCGGATGAGGAACCCTGGCTGCTGACCCCAGGCGGTCGCCTCGATCATCTGCCTCCAGATCCAGGGCGCGATCGGGTGCTCCGTGACGTTCCAGTGCCGGATGCGGCGCCGGCCGTGGTCGATCACGACGAACACGTAGAGCGTGCGGAAGGTGAGGGTCTGCACCGTGAACAGGTCAGCAGCCCAGATGCTGGACGCGTGGTTGCGCAGAAACGTGCGCCACGACTGACTCGGCGGTCGCCGGAGCGCCTGCTGACGGTAGCGAGCTCACGGTGCGAGCGCTGACCTCGAAGCCAAGGGCACGCAGCTCGCCGACGATGCGGACGGCGCCCCACCGCGGATTCTCAGTGGCGATGCGGACGATCAGCCGTCGCAGCTCTGCGGGAATGTGGGGTCGTCCGGAGCGCGACGACTCTTCCAGCGCCAGTAGGCGCGCCAAGCAGAACGATGCCAGCGCACCACCAGGTCCGGCTCGACCATCACGAGCGTGCCTCGCCAGCCGGACCAACCACGTGCCAGCAGTGACCAGAGTCGGCGGTCGTGGCGACGGAGCCGCGGTCGACGACGGCCCCTTGTGTAGACGGCGAGCTGATGCCGCAGCGCCAGTTCTCGAGGACGAGATCTCGGCGGGCGCGGACCGATGCGAAGAGTGCTGCGACAAGCAGACGGAGGTAGAGCACAGACGAGCCTCTCGTGGCTCGCCGATACTCTGCTATCTCAGCATCGAACCGCACGGATCAAGTTTTGCCGTCCCACGGGTCATTGCACCCCCCCTGGGTGTCAACTTCTGTCAACATCGCCGTACCAGCCTGATCAGATACTGCTGGGCGTCCCCGATGGTCGCGTGCGTCTGATCCCGCTGGTCGAGCTGCATCACCCAACGCAACTCCCCCGCGCACTTGACGCGCCCGCCCGCGAGCGTGCATGTCCCCATGCCCGCCCCGACGGTAGCGTCAGATCTGAGGGCGCAGTGAGTGGCACGTCCGCAGGCAGGGGGCCGCGGCTCCAGCTAGGCCGCCGTCATCTCCGAGACCAGCGAGCGCCAACGCGCGGCGAAGAGCTGCCGCTGCTCCGGGAGCGAGACGACCTCGCCGCGGTGTGACCGAGACCGGAAAAACTCGCGCATCTCATCGAATGCCGAGCAGAAGCGCGCCGCGGATACGAAGCTCCCGAAGCCGCGCATCGGGTAGTAGCGCTGCTTCACTCCACGGTGGTCCTGCTCGATGAAGTTGTTCAGGTATTGCTGACGTCGGTGCCAGACACGGCGGCCCAGGATCCACCGGATCGCGCGCGGGTACGCGGGGTGCCGATCCGTCGTGACCCGAAGTGGGCGAGCCTCGGCAACGTCGACCAGCCGCCGGAGGAAGCGGCGAGCGGCATGCTTGTCGCGGTGCTCGCTCAGCATCGAATCGATGAGCTGCCCGTCGCCGTCGATCGCCCGGTAGAGATAGCACCAGCGGCCCCCGACCTTCACGTACGTCTCGTCGATGTACCAGGAAACCCCGACCCGGCCGCGGCGCTTCCTGCGAAGCCGCTCCGCGAGGAGTGGCGCGAAACGCGCTTCCCAGTCGCGCACCGTCTCGTGGGTCAGGACGTACCCGCGCTCGAGCAGCAGCTCCGCCACGTCGCGGAAGCTGAGCTTGTAGCGCAGGCGCCAGAGCACGGCGAGCATGGCTATGTCGGACGGGAATCGGATGTCGTTGAAGGCGGTCCCGGTCCGCTCATTGAAGCGGCGTTGGCAGGAACGGCACCGAAACCGACGGTAGCCGAGCTCGGTACGGCCTCGACGGCGTGACGTTGCTTTCGATAGGCAATGCGGACAGGTCACCGGGCAGCTCCTCGCTATCGCGAGGCCGAGGCTACCTCAGGGCGCCCTGGGATCTGACAAAACCCTTCACCCTCAACCGCGGCATGATGGCGAGCCCGGACGTGGACCAGTTCAAGGTGCGGCCGACGCAGGCGGACCGACAGCAGTTTCGCGACGTGATCGCGTCGGGTTCCCGCACCCAGGTCGAGACGTGCAGTCCGAACACGGCCCCAAATGAGCACCCGAATGATCACGCGCTGGCAGGTCGGAAGCCTAATCTAGATTCAGAATTGGCGCGCCGGGAGGGATTCGAACCCCCGACCCTCAGATCCGAAGACTGATGCTCTATCCCCTGAGCTACCGGCGCGCGTGGGTCACCTCAGATACGATTCAGCGTGTTTCACCTGCCTACAGGGCCACGTTCGCAGCGGCTTGACGGCAGTTCTGACGGCAAGAGCGTCACGAACCGACCCAAAGCAGCTTCCCGACCCGCGAGGTGGCGTCTGTCGTCAACTCGGGCATGACATGCGCGTAGATGTTGGCAGTGGTGCCAATCTCCGAGTGCCCAAGCACCTCCATCACCACGCGAAGCGGAACGCCCTCAGCGAGCATAAAGGAGGCCGCCGCGTGGCGCAGATCGTGAAACCGTTGTCGCGGCAGGCCGGCCGCTCTCAGCGTCGACTGGAAGCGGTGGCTCTGTCAAAACTCAGGGCTCGAGAAGCGCGAAGCGGTCGATCTCCCGGGAGCCGCTCGCCTACGCCGCAGCCATCTCACTGAGCAGCGCTCGCCAGGAGTGGCGAAGAGCCGCCGCTGCTCCGCGAGCGGCATCGAGTCGCCTCGCCGACGGCGCCAGCGGAAGTACTGCCGCAGCTCGTCGAACGCCGAACAGAACCGTGACGCGGACACGAAGCTCCCGAAGCCACGCATCGGGTAGTAGCGCTGCTTCACCGCTCGATGGTCCTGCTCCATGAAGTTGTTCAAGTACTGGGTCGTGCGGTGTTCGACCTTCCTTCCCAGGATCCAGCGGATCGCCTTTCGGTACGCAGGGTGCTGGTCGGTGGTGACACGCAGCGGCTTCCCGCCAGCCACATCGACGAGGCGCCGCAAGAAGCGCCGTGCCGAGTGCTTGTCGCGGTGCTCGCTGAGCATGGAGTCGAGGAGCTGGCCATCTCCGTCGATGGCTCGATAGAGGTAGCACCAGCGCCCGGCGACCTTCACGTAGGTCTCGTCCGTATACCAGGAGCGGCTACTCGGACCCCGTTGGCGTCGCTTGGCGCGGAGACGCTCCCCCAGGAGTGGTGCGAACCGCGCCTCCCATCCGCGGATGGTCTCGTGCGTGACCTCGTAGCCGCGCTCGAGCAACAGCTCGGCGACGTCGCGGAAGCCGAGCTTGTGGCGAAGCCGCCACAGCACGGCGAGGAGCACGATGTCGGTCGGGTACTGGAGGTGATTGAAACCCGAGCCCGTCCGCTCGTTGAATCGACGCCGGCAGCTACGGCAGTTGAACCGGCGGTAGCCGAGCTCCGTGCGCTGTCGCAGCCTGGTCGTCGCGGCGGACTGGCAATGCGGACAGGTCACGGGCAGCTCCTCGTCCTCGCGTGGACGAGGCTATCTCGGATCGAGCCCTGAGTTTTGACAGAGCCAGGTGGCTTGCGCGCCGGTGTCGGACCAGCCCATGGGCCGCTCCCTCGGGGCCACGCCAGAGCAGCCGCCGAGCGATTCCTCAGCCTCACGCGCCCGCGGCCACCGATCACCGCAAGGGGGCGCCGCGCCCCTCGGAACGCAGACGCGGCGCCGTCGCAGGCGTAGGAGGCCGGAAGTTCGCGGAGCGGAGCCCACTCTGGACACCACCGCTCCCGATCTCTTCTCGGCCCACGATCGCGAGTGACTTTCAGCCGGCCGCCTTGCTGCCGGTTGCTCACGATCTCGCGTTCCTGGCGCTGGTCTCCCTAGCACGTTCGGGCTCGACGCTCCCGGCGAGCAGGCCGGCCTGGTTCGGCTGCGGCGCGAGAGCGGCGCGGGGCGAGCCGATCAGCCCTTTGGACGATGCCGCCGCGTCCAACGGCCTAGGCGAGATCCCGTCCGATTCCCCCCGCCGGATCGAACGGACCGCCGATGGCAGGGCCCTCGGCCGAAGCGAAGCTGCTCGCGAACACCTGGAGCCGGTCAGATGACCGGACTCGGCATCGAAGGGGAGCTGAGATGAGACAGCAGAGCGGATGGACGGGACGCCTCGCGAGGGCTACGGCGCAACGGCCGTGGCGCGTGCTGGGGGTCTGGGTGCTGCTGCTCGTAGGGGCGTTTCTGCTGGCAGGCAGCCTGCGGACCTCGGATGAGGGCGGTGTCGACGACACCGAGGCACGTCGCGCGATCACGCTGATCGAGCAGCTGCGAGGCGACGAAGAGCTGCCGGAAGAAGAGTTCATCGTCGTCGAAGCAGACGCTTCCGTGGACGACGCCGAGTTCGCCGCCCTGGTCACCTCCATCGTCGACGGCGTCCTCGATGTCGAGGTCGTCGAGAGCGCGGTGAGCTACCTCGACGGCGCCGCGGAGCTGCGCACCGCCGACGGGCGCGTCGCGCTGATTCCGATCACCACGACGCTGACCGAGTCGGACGACATCGACCTCGGCCTGCCGATCCTCGACGTCGTCGAAGAGGCCAACGAGACGCCCGGCTTCCGCGTGACCTCGGCCGGCGCGTTCAGCTTCAGCAGCACCTTCGACGAGCTGGCCGAGGAGACGTTCGCCAAGGGCGAGCTGATCGGGCTGATCGCAGCGGTCGTCATCATGCTCGTCGTCTTCGGCGCGGTGGTCGCCTCGGCGCTGCCGATTCTGCTGGCGCTCGGCGCGGTCTTCACCGCTGTCGGCATCGTTGCGGGCATCAGCCAGCTCTACGAGGTCAACCTCTTCACGGTCATCGTGCTCACGATGGTCGGTCTCGCGGTCGGCATCGATTACTCACTGTTCATCGTCCAGCGCTTCCGCGAGGAGCGCGACCGAGGCTTCGAGAAGCTCGACGCCATCGCCGTCGCCGGCTCGACCGCCAGCCGCACGGTGCTGTTCTCGGGATTCGCGGTCGCAATCGCGCTGGCAGGCATGCTGATCATGCCGGACCCGCTGTTCAAGAGCTTCGGCATCGGCGCCATCGTGGTCGTCATCACCGCGGTCGCTGGCGCGCTGACGCTGCTCCCGGCGCTGCTGAGACTGCTCGGCGATCGCGTCAACTGGCTCACGCTTCCGGTCATCGGCCGTCGCGGCTCGCCCGACAGCACGACCGGCTTCTGGGCCACGATCACCCGCGCGGTGACGGCGCACCCGGTGGTCAGCGTCCTCGCCACGTCGGCGCTGCTGATCGCCGCGACCCTGCCGCTGCTCACGATCGAGCTCGGCACCAACGGCGCCGGCATCTTCCCCGAGGACAGCAGCCCTCGCCACGCCTTCGAGGTCATCAACGAGCGGTTCGACGACGGTGTCCTGACCGCCAAGGTCGTGATCGTCGACGAGGGCCTGAACGAGGGCGAGCTCGAGCAGGGTCTGGCCGCGCTCGGCAGCCTGATCGCGCAGGACAGCTTCTTCGGTACGCCGAAGATCGAGAGAAACGAGGCCGCGCGGCTGACCCGCGTGAGCATCGCCATGCACGGCGACTGGTCCTCGGACGACTCCGTCGCCGCCGTCAAGCGGCTGCGCGACGACTACTTGCCCGCCACGTTCGACGCGGCGCGCTCGGAGACGCTCGTCGGCGGCGTGACCGCCGAGGTGCTGGACGACGTCGCCGTTGTGAAGCAGTACGTGCCGCTCATCGTCGGCGCGGTGCTCACAGCGAGCTTCCTGCTGCTGCTGATCGTCTTCCGCTCGATCGTGGTGCCGCTGAAGGCGGTGGCCATGAACCTGCTATCGGTCGGCGCGTCCTACGGGCTGATCGTGCTGGTCTTCCAGCGAGGCGTGGGCAACGAGCTGTTCGGCTTCCCGCAGACGGACGTCATAGAGTCGTGGATTCCGCTGTTCTTGTTCGCCATCCTGTTTGGCCTGTCGATGGACTACCACGTGTTCCTGCTGAGCCGGATCAAGGAGCACTACGACGCGACCGGCGACAACACCGGTTCGGTCATCCACGGCCTGCGCTCGACGGCCGCGATCATCACGGGCGCCGCGCTGATCATGGTCGCGGTGTTCGGCGGCTTCGCCCTCGGACCGCTCTCGATGTTCCAGCAGATGGGCTTCGGCCTGGCGGTCGCCGTCATCCTCGACGCCACCGTCATCCGCATGGTCCTGGTCCCGGCGAGCATGGAGCTCCTCGGCGACCGCAACTGGTACTTCCCGAGCTGGCTGGAGTGGCTGCCCGAGATCAGCATCGAGGGCACGCCGCAGGTCGCACCACTGGCGGTACCGCAGCCCGTCCCGTCCGTCGTGGGCCTTGCGCCCGTGCCGGTCGAGGTCGACTAGCAACGCGGCCAGATCCCGAGGGCGAGCGAGGGGTGAGGCTCAGAACAGAGCCTCACCCCTCGCGGTGCTCAGCGCTCGCAACGAGGCATCCCCCGCGCGCGAGGCGGGGCATCTCGAACGCGGTCGAACGTCCTCGCCGTGAGAAGCGAAGTCGCTCCCCCGTCCGCGCACGAGATCGCCGGGCCGCTAGGACAGAGGCACCGTCGCCAAGATTCGGGTGCCGACGCCGGGCTCGCTCTCGATCGTCAGCGTTCCGCCGGCGCCGGCGATCCGCTCGCGCATCGAGCGCAGCCCGAGGTGGCCTGGGAAGTCGGCGACGCTGTCGAAGCCGACGCCGTCGTCGTTGACCTCGAGCCGCAGGGCGGACGGCTCGGCGACGAGCCGCAGCTCGACGTTCTGCGCGCGCGCGTGCTTGGTGGTGTTGTGCAGCGCCTCCTGTGCGATGCGGTAGAGCGTCTCCTTGACGGCGAAGGGCGCCTCGGGCTCGGAAGGCAGCGTCGTGACCACCGCGAGGTCGTAGCGCGCCCGCGTCGCCGCGACCTGCTTCTCGAGGGCCGACACCAGCCCCTCCTCCGCCAGCGACTCTGGCCTGAGCTCGAAGATCAGTGCGCGCATCTCGGCGAGCCCGGCCTCAGCGAGCGAGAGCACGTACTCGACTGGCTGCACGGCCTGCTCGGCGTCCGTGTCGAGCAGCTGCCCCGCGGTCTGAGCGCCGAGCGCGATCCCGTAGAGCGCCTGCGAGACCGAGTCGTGCAGCTCCCGCGCCAGCCGCTGCCGCTCCTCGAGCGCAGCGACCGAGGACGCCTGCTAGTAGAGCCGCGCGTTCTCGATCGCCACCGCCGCCTGGCTCGCGACCGCCATCGCGAGGTCGGCGTGCTGTGCTCCGTACGCCCCCGGCTCGGTCGATTGGAGCACGAGGACACCGAGCACGCGGTCCTGGGCGATCAGCGGCGCTGCCAGCCAGGATCGGCCTGCAGAGCCAAACCCCGGCGCATCCGCGAGCCCCGCCGCGAGCGCCGCGTCCGCCTGGACGTCATCGACGACGACGGGCGCGCGCCGCTCGATGGCATCGCCTCCGGGGCCCGGCATGGGCTGTGAGAAGCGCTCTCCGATCAGCCCCGCGTCTTGCGCTCCACTGGCGTCGCGAGCATCGAGCACCACAATCTCGTCGCCCTCGATGAGCATGATTACCGCGCCGCTGTACGAGATGACCTCACGCAATGGATCGAGGATGCGGCTCGCAAGCACCCGCAGGTCGAGGGTGGACGCGACGTTCTGCGAGAGATCGAGCAGCAGTCGTAGCTCGCGCGTGCGTTCCTCGACGCGTTCCTCCAGCAGCTGCCCTGCGAGCACGCTCTCGGTGACGTCCCGCGCGACGTAGACCACCCGATCGGTGCCCATCGGCGTAATCGCTGCCGAGAACCAGCGTGGGCCGTCGGGAACATCGATACGGTGCTCAATCGTTTGCCTGGAGCCGTCGGCGAGCGTGGCGCGGATGCGCTCGAGGACTAGATGTAGTTCCCACGTAGGTTGTTGACAGGATGAGGGGCCTCGCCCGCTGCTGTGTGTGACAGCACGGCAGTAGCGAGGAGAGGACACCCTCATGGCCCATCGTAACGCGCGGCTGACGCCGCTGACCCGACTCGAGCTCGTGCGGGAAGTGGACGCCGGCTGGCCCCAGGCTGAGGTCGCTCGCCACTTCCGCGTCTCCCGCCACACCGTTGCCAAGTGGCTGGGGCGCTTCCGGGCGGAGGGAGCGGCAGGGCTCGAGGACCGCAGCTCCGCCCCGCGCGCGCATCCCCGGCGCACGCCGCCCGAGCTGGAGCGACGCATCTGCGCCGTGCGACGCACGCAGGGATTCGGGCCGCATCGCATCCAGTGGGCGCTCGGGGTCGCCCGCTCCACGGTCTACGCCGTGCTGCGGCGCCGCGGCCTCAACCGGCTCGACCGCCTGCACCGCGTCACCCGGGAGCCGGTCCGCTACGAGCACGACGCCCCCGGCGACCTGCTGCATCTCGACGTGAAGAAGCTCGGGCGCGTCCCCGAGGGCGGCGGCAAGCGAATGGCGCCTGGCTTCGCCGAGACGCGCTCCGGGCCGCATTCGCGGCGTTCGCTGGGGCTGGAGTACCTACACGTCGCCGTCGACGACCACAGCCGTTACGCCTACGTCTCCGTCCTGCCCGACGAGCGTGGCGCGAGCTGCGCCGCCTTCCTCGAGCAGGCGCTCGCGGCCTTCCGCCGGCGTGGCGTGCGCGTGCGCCGGGTCCTGACCGACAACGCGAAGGCCTACACCGTCGCCCGCAGCTTCCACGGCGCCGCCGCTGCCGCAGACGTGCGGCTGTCGCACACGCGGCCCTACCGCCCGCAGACGAACGGCAAAGCCGAGCGTTTCATCCAGATCCTGCAGAACGAGTGGGCCTACGCCCGCCCCTACCGCTCCAACGCCGAGCGGCTGCGCCAGCTCCCACGCTGGCTCTACCGCTACAATCACCGCCGACCGCACGGCGGCGTCGGCGGGGCCGTCCCCGCCTCCCGCCTGTGAACAACCTTCCTGGGTAGTACAACTAGCTCAGCCTGATCGGGGGGCATGAACTCGGGCAGCGAGCGCCCTTCGACGTTCCCGACCGCGGCGGTGAGGGCGCTCGGGCTGGTGCGCGCCTGGCGGACGCCTCGTCCGTCGCCGTCGAAGACGACGACGAGGTCGTCCATCGCGGCGAACAGCGCGCTCAGCTCTCCCTGGGCCTGCTGGCGTTCGCTCACCTCCTGCTCGAGCTCGGCGCCGCGCGCTCGCACCTCTCCCACCATCGAGTTGAAGGCTCCGGCGAGGGTGCCCAGCTCGTCACTCGAGCGGACGGGAATCGCTGTGTCGAGGTCACCCGAGCCGACCGCGCGCGCGCCCTGCAATAGCTCGCCGATGGGCTGGAGCAGGATTTGCCTGTTGAGGTAACCGGCGCCGACCAGGGCCAGCAGGAACAGCGCCCCCATCGCAGCGAGGATCGCGAGGAAGGTGCGGTTCCCTTCCTCATCGATGCCGGCGGTGATCGCGGCTGCGGCGGCCGTGATCTCCGACACCGGTGCCGCCACCGCGAAGCTGCCGCCGAGAGACGGCAGCGGGAAGTACGCGATGATGAACGCCTCGCCTTCCAGGTCGACGACGACGCCGGTTTCGAGGTCGCTCAGCGTCACTCCCTCTACGCCTCTGCCCGCCCGCATTCCGTCGAGGACCGCCGCGAACTCGGCGTTGTCGCTCGCCTCGCGGGTGAGGAGGTCGTACGCCTCGGTAAGAAAGAGATCGCCGTCGACATCCACGTAGAAGGCGAAGCCGCCCGGCGTGGGCCGGATATCGTTGATCTCGTCGACCAGCCTGTCGATCAAGAGATCGACCTGCATCGCCCCGCGCAGGACGTCGCCTTCGTAGACGGGGCTCTCGGCGGTGACGACCAGGCCCTGGCCTGCGCTGTCCTGATACGGGGCCGTCCAGATCGTCTGCCGTTCGGGGTTGGCCATCGGGCCGACCCGCTGAAAGAGCGGAGCCACGTCCCGGTCGCCTAGCGCCAGCTCGTGCAGCCCGCGTGGTGGGTAGTACCGGTTCACGCCGTTTACCCCGAAGAAAGCGATGACGTCGGGATCGAAGTTCCGGCCGCCGACCTCGTCGGCGAAGCTTCGGAATAGCGTGTCGAAGATCGCGTCGAGCGGCGCCGAGTACGCCAGCTCGTCCTGGACCGGCGCGTCATCGAGCGCCACGTAGCTCCAGATCAGGAGGTCCGAGGTGCGGCTCGGGTCGGGATCGTAGTAGAGGCCGGCGTCGGTGCGGGCGAGCGCGGAGCTGTCGATCCCCGGAGTGGTCGCACCGACCTGCCCGAACGACTCCATGTAGTTCGCAGCCTGCTGGCCGATCTCGGACGCGCTCTCGAACTGCAGACCACCCTGCTCGGCGCCGCCACCCGCCGCGGCGCTCAACGTGAGGCGGCCGAGCTCCTCGAGCGCCTCCTGGCTGCGCTGGGTCGCGTTGTCCTGCGTGCGGTTGAAGCCGTACACGAGGATCGCCGAGGTCGCCGCTTCGAGGACGACGAAGAGCAGCAGCAGGTAGAGATTGAGCTTGAGGCCGAGGCCCGCCGAGCGGAGCGGCATCGGCTAGTCGGCACGCAACTCGGCGAGGCCGTGCTGGGCGGCGTAGAGCGCCGCCTGCGTCCGGCTCCGCACGCCGAGCTTGGCCAGCAGGCTGCTGACGTGTGTCTTCACCGTCTTGTCGCTGATATCCAGCAGACGCGCGATCTCCTTGTTCGCCAGGCCCCGCGCGAGCGCCCGCAGAACCTCCGACTCGCGGTCGGGCAGCTCCTCGCTCGTCTCGGGAGCGCGCACCTCGCGCATCAGCCGCGCGGCCGCGGCGGGGGAGAGCTGCACCTGTCCCGCGGCGGCAGCCTTGATCGCGCGGCGCAGCTCGTCCGACTGCGTGTCCTTGAGCAGATACCCGATGGCGCCCGCCTTCACCGCTCCGACGACCGAGGCGTCCTCGAGGACGCTAGTGAGCGCGATGACTTCGGTGTCGGGCAGCTCCGCGCGAATCTCGCGGAATCGCGGTGATCCCGTCCTTCACCGGCATCACGAGGTCCATGAGCACGACATCCGGACGCAGCGCGCGGGCTTGCTCGACGGCCTCTTCGCCGTCGGCTGCCTCGCCTACCACCTCCAGCTCCTCATCGAGGCCGAGGAACATGCGGAGGCCCTGCCTGACGACGGCGTGGTCGTCGGCGAGGAGGATGCGAATGACCATGGCAATCCTCGCGCCCGCGCCTGAGAGACGCGCGAACTGTACGCGTTGGCGCGGGCGACCGGGGCTCTGTCGACGCCGCACGTCGTAGGTCGCCTAGCACGCAACGATGTCCCGCCCGACACGCGGCGGCCGAGCTCCCTCGGCCGAAGGTCGCAGACCGCGTCGAGTCCGATCGCCGATTCCTACCGGGCCGGCGCTGCGTACAACTCTTTCATGAAACCAATCAGGCTGCTCGTGGCAGCCGGCGACGTGAGTCTGCTCTGTGGGCTCCGGATGCGGCTCGAGATCGAGGCCGGCTTCGCGATCGTCGGTGCGGCCGCGGCACTCGATGATGTTGGGCGGCTCGCTCGCGGGCTCGCCCCCGACGTGGTCGTCGTCGACGCCGATACGTCGGCCCAGCCTGACGCCGCGACGGAGCTCGTGCGTTCCCTGGCCCCCACACACCGCGTCGTCGTGCTAGGCCTTCACGACGGGCGCGCCGCAAGGGCCGCTGCTCTCGAGGCGGGCGCGGCCGCCTTCGTCTCCAAGCACAGCCCGAGCAGCACGCTCGTCGCTGCCATACGCGACGCTATCCCAGATCCGTAGCGCCCCTCACCGCGGGTGAGGGGGCAGATGCCGATCGCGTTGCGCCGCTCGCGGGTGCGAGCTGCGGCGCAGCTCCTCGCCGGATCGACGCCGGCAAGCGCCCATCCGAGCGGAGCGGCACTGGAAGATCGGTGCGCCTAGTACGTAGGGCCGAGGCTGGTCGCCGTTGTGACCAGCAGGGCGCCCACGTCTTCTCAGCGCCCGAACAGCGGCGTCGATACTTCTGGCACGCCCGTCGGTCACCTTCATGGTCACCTTCGCGGGCGACCTGCGGCGCCCGATGGCCAGCCGAATCGAACCTGCGGCGACCGCCTCCGACCCGTGGCGACCGACGGTCCTCGTGTCCGAAGACTGATGCTCGATCCCCTGAGCTACCGGCGCGGCAACAGCGAGCGCGTCGGCCGGCCGGGGCCCGCGGCGCGCTCCGGCACCGGGCGCGTCGAGCCGCTCTCGGCGCGAGCGCGCTGACGGCCCGCTGACGGCCTCCGCGGACCGCGGCCGCCGCTCGACTCCGACACTAGACTCTTACCGAGTGGCGACTGACCATGCGGATCGTTCTTGCAGGCCCCGGGGGCCTGCGGGCGGGAGACGCTGCCACCGTGAACGACCCAGCCCGCAAGCCGCTCGCCGCACGGGATGCGCGAGGCGCGTCCGGCCCGATGGGGAGCTGGGTCGTCGAGGCACTCAAGGCGGGGGTGGCCGTCGTCAGCCTCGACCCCGCGCGCGCCGGTCACATCGAGTTCGCGAACGGGACGCTCGCGGCGATGGTCGGCTCCACGGTGCAGGAGCTGCTCGGGCAGCCGTGCTTCAATCTCGTGCCCACGGACCGTGATCGCGCGCGCGCCTACTTTCAGAAGATCGCCGCTGGCAGCACGCAGCACGTCGTGTGCCACCTCGCGGGAACGGGCGGGACGGCGGTCGTCGCCGACGTCCACGCGGGGCTGGTGCGGATCAACGGCGCTCAGTGCGCCGTTCTGGAGTTCCGCCGCTGGCGCTCGCAGAGGGCGGGGGAGCCGCACGGTCCGGCCAGCATCCGGCTGGATCTCGTCCGCTGCGAGGTGCGGGTGGGCACCACGGTCGTCCCGCTCTCACGGACGCAGTTCGAGGTGCTCGCCGTGCTGCTCGAGCGCCGCGGCGAGGTCGTGAGCCACGCGGCGCTGGCGCGAGCGGCGTGGGGGCGTGCAGCAGATCGGCAGCTCACGCAACTTCATCGAGGCGGCGATCTCGCGCCTGCGGCGAGCGCTGCAGGTCGGGGGAGCGCCGGCCGTCATCGACACCGTCACCGGCCACGGCTACGTGGTCCGCTAGCGGGCGGCACGCCGCGCCCTCCCCTGGCGCCGCCCGGCTGCCGCGCTGCCTCGACGGTCGCCGCGCCGCACCTCGCCGGATGCCCGAGAGTCGCCCCGCGGCAACGACGACGCCCGGAGCATCGAGGCGGGGCGCCCTAGCCCTCGGTCGTCGTCGGGCGGATCCCCGCAGCCAGCGCCCCCGTCGCCGCCGCGAGCTGCGCGAGGCCGACGATGGCCGCCGTCTCCACGCGCAGCATGCGCGGCCCCAGCGAGACGGGCCGCGCCCCCGCCGCCAGCCAGCGCTCGCGCTCCTCGGGCGCCCAGCCGCCCTCCGGCCCGACGAGCAGCGCCGCCGCCCCCCCCTTGTCGGACGGTGGCCCTGCCTCAGTCACAGAGGGCACGAGCGCCTGCGCGATCGTCGAGGCGGCGGGCGGGTCGGCGAGCAGCAGCGTCGAGGCGCCCAGCACCTCGGCGCCCGCGCCGGGCGCGGCGGCGGCGAGCGCCGGCACGACGGCGCGGCCGCATTGCTCCGCGGCCTCGACGGCGACGCGGCGCCAGCGCTCCAGCCGGCCGGCGCCGGGCCGCAGCACCGCGCGGCCGGCGTCGAGCGCGACGAGCCGCGACGCGCCCAGCTCCGTCGCCTTCTCCACGAGCCAGTCGCCGCGCGAGCCGCGCGGGAAGGCGCAGCCCAGCACGAGCGGCCGCGGAGGCTCGGGGAGCGCGGCCACCGCAGCGCCCAGCGCGAGCGCGACCGCGCGTGCGGAGGCGGCCTCGACGGTGGCGTCGCGCTCGCGGCCGGCGCCGTCGAAGACGCGTAGCGCCGCGCCGGGGCGCAGCCGCCACACGTCGCGCACGCGGTGCGCCGCCGCGTCGGCGAGCGCCGCGCGCTCCCCCTCGAAGGCAGGCGCGGGGAGCCAGAGCCGGCGCATCAGGCCGCCCCCGAGGGGGAGCGCGCGGCGCCGGCCGCGACCGCCACGTGGCAGCGCCACTCGCCCTCCGCCTCCACGCGCAGCGTGCGCAGCCCGGCGGCGAGCAGCGCGGCGCCCACCTCCGCCGCGTCGCGCGCGAGATAGCCCGCGGCGATCAGCACCCCGCCGGGGCGCAGCGCCCCCGCGAGCGCGGGGGCGAGCTCGCAGAGCACGGGGCGCGAGATGTTGGCGAGCAGCAGGTCGGCGGAGTCACGGGCGGGGGCGCCCCACGGCCACTCTGCGCCCAGCGAGCCGACCGCCGCCATCACGCGCGCCATGACGCCGTTGCGCGCCGCGCTCTCGCGCGCCACGGCGATCGCCTCCGCGTCCACGTCGAGCGCGCGCACCGAGGCGGCGCCCAGCCGCGCCGCCGCCACCGCGAGCACGCCCGAGCCCGTGCCGAGGTCGATTACGTCGGCGCCGGGCACGAGCTGGCGCTCGATCGCCACGAGGCAGAGCCGCGTGCTCTCGTGCTGGCCGGTCCCGAAGGCGCGGCCCGGGTCGAGCACGATCGCCAGCTCGCCGGGCGCGAGGGCGGGGCGATCCCACGGCGGGCAGAGCAGCAGCCGGCGGCCGACGCGCAGCGGGCGGTAGAAGCGCCGCCACTCCTGCGCCCAGTCGGGCGGCTCGACGAGCGCCAGCTCCGGCGCGGCGCCCGCGGGAAGCACGAGCGCGTCGAGCGACGCGCGGGCGGCCGCGAGCGCCTCGGCCTGTGTCCCCGCCTCGTCGCCCGCCTCGCCACTCGCGGGCGCGGCGAGCCACGCGCGCACCTGCGCCGGCGCCGAGGCGTCGAGCTCGTAGGCGAAGTCGCGCGCGTCGTCGGTGAGCAGCACCGGCTCGATGGAGGCGCCGCCCGCCGCGAGCGCGCCCAGCGCGGCGGCCACCGCCTCCGCGTCGGCGAGCGGGACGGCGACGCGCACTTCGATCCAGCGCTCAGGTGCGGTGGGGTGGGCCTCGGTCGGGTGGGCCTCGACGGAGCCGCGCTCGGCCCCGGGAGCGGCGCCACCGGGGACCGCGCCGCCCGGGGCCGCGTCGGCCACGCGGCTAGCCGAGGGCGTCGCGGATGCGGCCCAGCAGCGAGGCGCCGTCGCCCGGCACGGCGGGCGTCCCCAGCGACTCGGCGAGCTGCTGCATGAGCTCGCGCTGCTCGGCGGAGAGCTTCGTGGGCGTGACGACGTGGGCGCGCACGACGAGGTCGCCGCGGCCGGAGCCGCGCAGGTGCGGCACGCCGCGGTCGCGCAGCAGCAGCAGCTCGCCGTGCTGCGTGCCGGACTCGATCTCGAGCTCGACGGCGTCGCCCTCGAGCGTCGGCACCTCGACGGTGACGCCGAGCGCGGCCTGCGCCACGTTCAGCGGCAGCTCGTAGAGCAGGTCGTCCCCGGCGCGGCGGAAGTGCTCGTGCGGGCTCACGGCGAGCTGCACGTAGAGGTTGCCGGGCGGCCCGCCATGGCTGCCGGCGTCGCCCTCGCCCGAGAGCCGGATCTGGGAGCCGTCGTCGACGCCCGCGGGGATCTTCACCGTGCGCCGCGCCTCCACCCGCCGCTCGCCGCGACCGCGGCACTCGGCGCAGGGCTCGGTGACGATGCGCCCCTCGCCACGGCAGCGCGTGCACGTCGCGACGTTCACGAACTGCCCAAAGAGCGAGCGCTGCACGCGGCGGATCTCGCCCTGGCCCTCGCACTCGGGGCAGGTGGCGGGCTCCGTCCCGGCGCGCTGGCCGGTGGCGCGGCACTCCGCGCAGCCCTCGACGCGGTCGAAGGCGAGCTCGTGCTCGACGCCGAAGACGGCCTCGGCGAAGTCGAGCTCCAGCTCGAGCCTCAGATCAGCGCCGCGCTGCGGGGCCGCGCGCCGCGAGGCCGTGCCGCGGAAGAACGCGTCGAAGATGTCGCCGAAGCCCGCGAAGCCCTCGAACCCCTGGAAGCCCTGCGCCTGCCCGCCGTTGACCCCGGCCGCGCCGAAGCGATCGTAGCGCCCGCGCTTCTCCGGGTCGGAGAGCACCTCGTAGGCGCTCGCGATCTCCTTGAAGCGGCCCTCAGCCCCCTCTTCCTTGTTGCGGTCGGGGTGGAACTCCATCGCGAGCTTGCGGAAGGCGCGCTTGATCTCCTCCTGCGAGGCCTCGCGGGAGACGCCGAGCGCGTCGTAGAGATCCTGCTGCGCGGTCATCGAGCGAGCAGCGTTCCGCTGCACCCGAGGGGCTGCCGCTGCTGGTCGCGCTGCGTCGTCATCGGACTATCAGTCTAGCGACTCCCTCGCTCGTGGCATCGGGGACGGCCCGCCCTCGCGCGCCTCTCGGCGGCCGCGCGAACGAGGCGGGCGCGCGCCTAGACCTCGCGGAACTCGCCCTCGACTGTGCCGGCCTCCTCGCCCTCGGGCTCCTCGGGCGCCGCGTCGGGCTCGGCGCCGTCTGAGCCCGGCTCGCTGGCGCCGTTGCCGTCGGCCTGCCCGTAGATCGCCTGCCCGATCTCCTGCATCGCCGCCGAGAGCTTCTCGGTCGCCTCGACGATGCGCTCGGCGTCGTCACCAGGGAGCGCCTCGCGCACCTCGGCGATCGCCGCCTCCACGCGCTCCTTCATCGGCTCGTCGATCTTCTCGGCGTTGTCGCGCAGCGTCTTCTCGGCGGAGTAGGCGAGCGTATCGGCGGTGTTGCGCGCCTCCACGGTCTGCCGCAGCTGCGCGTCGTCCGCGGCGTGCTGCTCCGCGTCGCGGCGCATCTTCTCGACCTCCTCGTCGGAGAGGCCCGAGGCGGCCTGGACGGTGACATGCTGCTCCTTGCCGGTGGCCTTGTCGCGCGCCGAGACGGTGAGGATGCCGTTGGCATCGATGTTGAACTCGACCTCCACCTGCGGCACCCCGCGCGGCGCCGGGAGGATGCCGTCCAGGATGAAGCGCGCCAGCGACTTGTTGTCGCCAGCCATCGACCGCTCGCCCTGCATCACGTGGATCTCCACGGAGGGCTGGTTGTCCGCCGCCGTGGAGAAGGTTTGCTTCGCGACGGTCGGGATGGTGGTGTTGCGCTCGATCAGCGAGGTCATGACGCCGCCCAGCGTCTCGATCCCCAGCGTCAGCGGCGTGACGTCCAGTAGCAGGACGTCCTTCACCTCGCCGCGCAGCACGCCGGCCTGGATCGCGGCACCCACCGCCACCACCTCGTCCGGGTTCACGCCGCGGTGCGGCTCCCTGCCGAAGAACGCCTTCACCTTCTCCTGCACCAGCGGCATGCGCGTCATCCCGCCGACCAGCACCACCTCGTCCACGTCGGCGGCCTTCAGCCCCGCGTCGTCGAGCGCCTGCTTGCAGGGCTCGAGCGTGCGATCGACGAGCGCGCCGACCAGCTGCTCGAGGGTGGCGCGGGTGATCGTGATCGCCAGGTGCTTGGGGCCGGAGGCGTCGGCGGTGATGAACGGCAGGTTCACCTCCGTCTGCTGCGCCGAGGAGAGCTCGATCTTCGCCTTCTCGGCGGCCTCCTTGAGGCGCTGCAGCGCCATGCGGTCCTGCCTGAGGTCGATGCCCTGGTCGCGCTGGAACTCCGCCACGAGGTGATCGATCACCACGTTGTCGAAGTCGTCGCCGCCCAGGAAGGTGTCGCCGGTGGTCGCCTTCACCTGGAACGTGCCGCCGCCGATCTCGAGGATCGAGAGGTCGAAGGTGCCGCCGCCGAGGTCGTAGACCGCGATCGTCTCGTCCGACTTCTTGTCGAGGCCGTAGGCGAGCGAGGCGGCTGTCGGCTCGTTGATGATGCGCAGCACCTCCAGGCCCGCGATCTTGCCCGCGTCCTTCGTGGCCTGCCGCTGCGCGTCGTTGAAGTAGGCGGGGACGGTGATCACCGCCTCCGACACCGTCTCGCCCAGGTAGGCCTCCGCGTCCGTCTTCAGCTTCTGCAGCACCATCGCGCTGATCTCGGGCGCCGAGTGCTCCTTGCCGCCCATCATCACGCCGGCGTCGCCGTTGCCGCGCTTCACGATCTCGTAGCTCGCGAACTCGCGCGCGCGCTCCATCTCGTCATCCTCGAAGCGCCGCCCCATCAGCCGCTTCACGGAGTAGACGGTGTTGTCGGGGTTGGTGACGGCCTGCCGCTTCGCGACGGTGCCGACCAGCCGCTCGCCGTCCTTGGACATCGCGACGACGGAGGGCGTGGTGCGCCCCCCCTCGGCGTTGGGGATGACCTGCGGCTCCCCACCCTCCATCACGGCGACGACGGAGTTCGTCGTCCCCAGGTCGATGCCGATCACCTTGGCCATCGTCCGCACCTCTCCTCGGCGCGCCCACGGGCGGCGCCGCTCACTTCGTGCTCGCAGCGGCCGGCTCGACGGCCGGCCCTCGTCTCGCTACGTCCCGCCCACGCCTTCGCCCGCGCCCTCGAGGGCGCCCTCGGAGGCGCCCTCGGCATGCCCGTTCGAGGCGGGCTCGCCGTTGCCGACCACGACCCGCGCGGGCCGCACGACGTGCGATCCGGCCTCGAAGCCGCGCTGCACGACCGCCAGCACGCGGCCCTCGGGCCCCGGCTGGTAGGCGATCGACTCGTGCCGCAGCGGGTCGAAGGCCTCGCCCACGGCGGCGATCTCCGTCACGCCGCTGCCCTCGAGCAGCGCCGCGAAGTTCTGGCGCACCAGCCGCATCCCGTCCACCCAGGGGTGCTCCGTCAGCTCCTCGTGCTGGTCGATGGAGCCGAGCGCGCGGTCGAGGTCGTCCAGCACGCCGAGGTAGCCGCCGACCAGGCCCGCCAGCAGCTGCATCCGCAGCTCGGCGCGCTCCTCGGCGGAGCGGCGGCGCAGGTTCTGATAGTCGGCGACGGCGCGCGCCCAGCGCTCGCGCACCTCCTCCAGCTCGGCCCGCAGCTCGCCGTCGCCCGCGGGCGCAGCGGGCGGATCGGCCGCGGCGGCCTGGTCGCCGGGCTCACCCGGCGCGGCGCCTGGGCCGGCGCTCCACGCGCCCGCCTCGTGCTCGGCGTTCGCCGGCATCGCTCGTCCTCCCCGCGGCGTCGCTCGCCGCGCCCTCGATCGCCCTCGTTCGCCGCCCGCCCCCGCGCGCGCGCCGCTCGCCGCGTGGGCGCGGCCGCCGCTCGGGCCGCTAGGCCCGCGACTCGTGCAGCAGGCTCCCCATCAGCGCGGCCACGAAGCGCACGCGCGGGATGGTCCGCTCGTAGTGCATGCGGGTGGGACCGACGACGGCGAGCGTGCCGATCGCGTCGTCGTCGCCGTAGCGCGAGACCACGACGCTCCAGTCCTGCATCTCCGCGTCCGGGTTCTCCGAGCCGATCACGACGCGCGTGTCGCCCACGGCGTCGGGCTCGGCGACCTGCAGCAGCCGCCCCACCTCGTAGCTTTCGAGGCGGCGCACGGCGTCCAGCATCCGCTCGCCGGTGGCGAACTCGGGCTGCGCGAGCAGCGCCGGCAGCCCCTCCAGGAACGTCTCCTGCCAGCTACGGTGCTCCTCCGCGAGCTCCGCGACCGCGATCGCGGCCGCGGCGAGCTCGGCGTCCTCGATCGTCTCGGCCTCGCGGCGGATGCGCGCGGCGGCCCGGCCGATGACGTGCTCACCGAGCCGCTCGGCGCGCGCGTGCAGCGCGGCCTGCTCGGCGGGGGCGGAGAGCGGCAGCACGCGCTCGCGCACGGCGCCGTCGTCCATCACCGCCACCAGCAGCGCCGCGTCCGTGCGCAGCTGCACGAGCTGCACGTTGCGGATGCGCGGGAGCGGGCTGCGCGGCCGCGTCACGACCACCGCGTTCGTCACCGCGGAGGCGAGCACCGCGGCCGCAAGGGTCAGCCACTCGTCCAAGCTCCGCTCCGCCTGGTGGAACTGGTGCGCGATCGTGCGCGCCTCGTCCCGCTGAAGCGGCTCCTCCGTCATCAGCACCTCGACGTAGTAGCGGTAGCCGCGGTCCGAGGGGACGCGACCCGCCGAGGTGTGCGGGTGCGTGATGTAGCCCTCGTCTTCGAGCTTGGCGAGCTCGTTGCGCACGGTGGCGGGGGAGACGCCCAGACGGTGGCGCGCCACCAGCGCCCGCGAGCTCACGGGCAGCGCAGTGGCCACGTACTCGTCGACGACGAGGCCCAGCAGCGATTCGCGGCGTTCGGTCAGCACCTCGGCGGCACCTCCGCTCGCGCGACCGGGGCCGCGCCTCTCGCCCACTCGCGCCTGCACCCCACGAGCGCCATCCCACGTGGCTGGCACTCGACGGTGGAGAGTGCTAACCGGCCACATACTCTAGCGACGGGGGGCGAGGCTGGTCAACGCGGCGGGTCACCTATACTGCGGGACGCTGGTCCCCCGACCGCCGCGGAGCGTGGCCCGCAACCGGCGGGCGATGGCCCGCCTCACGGATGCGGCCCCCTCGCGCGGGGACCGGGCGCGGATGGAGGGCGCGACGGCGCCGAGATCGGTCACCCCTGCCCCGCAGCGGCGCCCGCGGGCGGCGCCGGCGAACGGCGGCCTCGCGCCGGGCGGCCTCGCGGCGGGCGACGAGCCCGCGCCTAGCAGCGAGCCCGCGCCCAGCAGCAAGCGATCCGCGCTCTCCCGCGACCCCGGCGCCTTCGCGGAGCTCTACGAGGCCTACGCCGATCGCGTCTACCGCTACCTCCTGGCGCGCACCTCGCGCCCCGCCGACGCGGAGGAGCTGACCTCGCGCACCTTCCTGCAGGCGCTCGCCCACCTCGATCGCTACCGCGGGCGCGGCGCGGGATTCGGCGCGTGGCTGATGACGATCGCGCACAACCTGCTCGTGAACTGGTACCGCGATCGCGGTCGTCGCCCGCCGACCGCGCCGCTGGACGACGCGCTGGCGATACCGGCCGAGACGCCGGGCCCGGAGTCGAGCCTGCTGCGCAGCGAGCGGGTGCAGCGCGTGCGCGAGGCGATCGGCACGCTGACGCCGGAGCGGCAGCGGCTGGTCGCGCTCAAGTACGTGCACGGCCTGTCCAACGCGGAGATCGGCCGTATCATGGGCCGCAGCGAGGGGGCCGTGAAGGCGCTGCACCACCGCACCCTGCGGCAGCTCCAGGAGGAGCTCGCGGGGTGGGACGAGGCAGGCGGGGCCGCCCCGCACAGCCGCCGGGCCGCGGGAACGGGACGAGGACGCCGATGACGCCCCCGCCAGCCCCCGGCGTGCCGCGCCGCGCACGCATCAGCGGCGTGGGCCGCTACCTCCCGGCGCGCGTGCTGACCAACCACGACCTCGAGCGCATGGTCGAGACCAGCGACGCGTGGATCGTCGAGCGCTCCGGCATCCGCGAGCGCCGCATCGCCGCCGACCACGAAAGCTCCGGCTCCATGGGCGCGCGCGCCGCGGAGGAGGCGCTCGCCACCGCTGGGATCACGGGCGCCGACGTCGACCTCGTGGTCGCCGCCACCTGCACGCCCGACGGGATGTTCCCCGCCACCGCCACGGTGATCCAGGACGCGATCGGCGCCCGCCACGCCGGCAGTTTCGACGTCAACTCGGCGTGCACCGGCTTCCTGACCGCGCTCTCCGTAGGCACGCAGTTCGTCGTGAGCGGCTCGTCGAGGCGCGTGCTGGTGGTCGGCACCGAGACGCTGTCGGGCATCGTCGACTGGACGGATCGCGGCACCTGCGTGCTCTTCGGCGACGGCGCGGGCGCCGTGCTGCTGGAGCCCGCGCCCGAGGGCGAGCCCGGCGGCCTCGACACCCCGGTGCTGCGCTCCGACGGCGCGCTCGGCGAGCTGCTCTACGCGCAGGGCCCGGCGTCGCCGCGACCCGGCAGAGGCGCCCCCGGCTCACCCGGCGGCGCGGAGCTGGAGGCGCTCGCGAGCTGCATCGTGATGGACGGGCGCAACGTCTTCCGCCACGCCGTCACGGCGATGACCGAGGCGGCGCAGGAGAGCCTCGCGCGCGCCGGCCTCGGCATCGACGAGGTGGCGCTGTGCATCCCGCACCAGGCGAACGTGCGCATCCTCTCCGCCTTCGCGCGCAACCTCGGCCTGCCCGAGGAGCGCGTCTACATGAACCTCGAGCGCTACGGCAACACGTCGGCGGCGAGCATCCCGATCGCGCTGGCCGAGGCCTGCGCCGAGGGGCGGCTCGCGCCCGGCGACCGCGTGCTGATGGTCGCCTTCGGCGCCGGCCTCACCTGGGGCGCGACGGTGGTGGAGTGGGCCGGCGTGCGTGCGCACGGCGCGCTCGCCCCCGTGCCCAGCGCGCTCGCCGCTGCCGCTGCCGGCGGCTGAGCGAGCCCCGCCCGCGACCCGACGCGGCGCCCATCCTCGCGCTCATGGCGGCTTGGCCGGCCCGGCCGTAGCATCCGGCCGAGCGGCAGGCGGAGCTGCGGCGAGCGACTCACAGGGGGTGGCGTGGACATCAGCTGGCTCGGCTTCGCGGCCCTGCGCGTGCGCACCCGCACCGCCAGCGTGGTGATGGAGCCCGCCGCGCGCTCCGCCGGCGTCGACATGGGTCGCCCGACGGCCGACATCGTCACGATGAGCCACGACCACCCCTCGCACGCGCACGTCGCCGGCGTCCGCGGCGAGCCGATCGTGCTGACCCGCCCCGGCGAGTACGAGATCCAGGGCGTGCAGCTGCTGGGGGTGGCGACGCACCTGGCCCCGCCGCCTGCTGCGGGCGACGGCGATGTGCGCGACTGCGAGGCGCCCGACGCCGAGCCCGCCGCGAGCCCGGGCGGGCGGAACGTCGTCTTCGTGCTGGAGGCAGAGCAGCTGCGGCTGGCGCACCTCGGCGGCATGGGCACGCCGCCGACCAGCGAGGAGGCGGAGCAGCTCGCGGGCGTCGACGTGCTGGTGGTGCCGGTGGGCGGCGAGAGCGCGCTCGCGACCGGCGCCGCCGCGCGGCTCACGCGGCAGCTCGAGCCGCGGGTCGTGATCCCCGTCTGCCACACCGGCGACGCGAGCGACGAGGGGCTGGCCACCTACGTCACGGCGCTGGGCCTGGAGGCGGAGGCGCCGGTCTCGCGGCTCTCGCTCCAGCGCCGCGGCCTCAGCGACGCGACGCGCGTGCTGCTGCTGGAGTCGCGCGGCTAGCGAGCCGCGGCGCGGCCCCCCTCGACGGAGGCGCGCGAACAGCACCGACGACCACGGGCTCAGCGACGGGCGCGCGGCTTCGATGGGAGGCGCGGCTCAGCGTCGCGCAGCGACCCCGGTCGCTGCGGCTACGGCAAGAACTGCAGCGGGTTCAGCAGGAAGCCGTTGCGGTAGAGCTCGAAGTGCA
Source organism: Dehalococcoidia bacterium (assembly GCA_963667515.2). Classification (GTDB taxonomy): domain Bacteria; phylum Chloroflexota; class Dehalococcoidia; order UBA2979; family UBA2979; genus VYDC01. The sequence goes on from CAXXXY010000007.1 coordinate 93,245, forward strand.
GGTGCGGCCCCGTCGAGCGGCCGGTGTTGCCGGACACGCCGATGATCTGCCCCTGCTCCACCAACTCGCCCAGCGACACGTAGAGCTGCGAGAGGTGCGCGTAGCGCGTCTCGTAGCCGCCGCCGTGCACGACGTCGATGTAGAGGCCGTAGGAGCAGCACGGCTCGCCGCCCGCGAAGACGACCTGCCCGGCCTGCGCGGCGGACACATGGACGAACGACGCGTTGATGTCGATCCCCAGCGGGTGCCGCGGCCCGTAGAACGAGGTGAGGACGTCGACGACGGGCCAGATGAAGCCCGTAACCGAGGGGTCGCGGTTCACGAAGTCCGGCGCGCCCACCGAGGGGCGCAGCGTGGGCGCCGGCCTCGGCAGCCGCTTGCCGCCCACCACCAGCAGCGTCTCGCCGTTCCGCAGCAGGTTGGGGTCGGAGATGTTGTTGGTGGGGAAGGCGATCACCCGCGCGACCTCGGCCTCGTAGGTGCTGGTGATGTCGGTCAGCGTCTCGCCCAGCCGCACGTCGTGGAGGATGCCCTCGACGCTGGGGACGCGCAGCCGGTCGCCGACCGTCAGCAGGTCGGCGTCGCTCACGATGTCGATGTTGTTCCAGAGGATGAAGTCCGAGGCGATGCCGAAGCGCTGCGCGATGCCCAGCACCGTGTCGCCGGACTGCACCTCGTAGCGGAAGAACTTCGGGAGCTGCTGCGGCGCGCGCGAGCCGACGATCTCGGTGGGCTCGACGGCCGCGCGTCGCGTCTCCGCCAGCACCGCCAGCGCCAGCTCCGTCCCGTCCTCGGCGAGCAGCATGCTGCCCGCCGCCACGGGCGGGGCGACCACAGTCAGCGGGACGGGGAGCGACTCCAGCTCGCGCACTGTGGAGGCGGGGGCGGCGGCCGCGAGGCCGGGGATCGTGAGCCGTTGCAGCCGCAGCGCGGGCGCCGCGCCGACCTCGGGGAGCGGCGCCCCGGGCAGCACGCCCGCGGCGAGCACCAGCGCGCCGACGATGGCGAGCATCCCGCCGTGGTGCGCGAGCCGACGGTATGCGGAGAGCGGGCCGCGGCCCGCAGCCGGGTGGCGGTGCGCGCGGAGCAGGGCGCGCGGGCGTCGACGACGCGGCGGTGGTGAGATCGTCCCCGGTATCGGCTCTCTCCTCCGATGGGGGCTGGCCCCACCCTGGCCTGCCACTCGGTCGTTCCGACCCCGTGTGTGACGCTCGTCGCAATCGACGCCGAACCGGGAAAGTGTAGCACGGTGTTATGCTACGGGCGCCTGATGCGCGGCACCCCCCGCGGCCGCCCGACGGCTCCCGCTCGACGCGATTATCGGCGCCCGCGCGACGCCCCCGCATCCGGCGAACCACGCGAGCGCACGGCGATCGCGGTCGGGTCGCCGCGCTCGCCGCGCTCGCCGCGCCTCAGAGGAGCGCGAGCGTGAGCGCGCCCCGCGCCAGCGAGGCGACGAGGATCGCCCCGAGGACGAGGAGCGACGCGCGCGTGCGGAACTCGGAGTGACCGAGCGCGAGCAGGCCCGCGTGCAGCGCGAACGCCGCCAGGCCCGCGGCGCTGACCACCAGCGAGATCGCGAGCCCCGCATCACCCCCTCGGTCGACGAGCACCAGGCCGCCGAGCCGCAGGGCGAGCAGCGGCACGTGGAGCAGGAGAAAGAGCGCGATGCCGCCGGGCAGTCGCAGCAGCCGCTACTCGTGCCAGTAGGCGGAGTCGATCTCGTGGACGGTCAGCAGCACCGCGTTCGCGCCGTAGAGCCAGAGCAGCGCCTCGTGGCCGCTCACCCCGACGGCCTCGGCTCGGATCTCAGGGGAAGCCCTCTCCCGCGGGACCGTCGCCGCTCGCCGGGCGCCGTCTCGCAGGCACCCCGCGGCGCACGCGGAAGCCCCTCGAGTGCGGCGGAACGCTGCCTGCCCTAGACGGGCTCCGTCTTGAGCGAGCCGAGGAACTCCTCGTTGCTCTCGGTGCGGGAGACACGGTCGATCACGCGCTCGGTGGCGTCCTCGCTGTTGTCCTCCATTATCGAGGCCATGCGGCGCAGCAGCCACACCTGGCGCAGCTCCTCTTCGCTGAAGAGCAGATCCTCGCGACGGGTGGAGGAAGCGAGCACGTCGATGGCGGGGTAGACCCGCTTCTCGGCGAGGCGACGGACCAGCCGCACCTCCATGTTCCCGGTGCCCTTGAACTCCTCGAAGATCACGTCGTCCATGCGCGAGCCCGTCTCCACGAGGCAGGTCGCGACGATGGTCAGGGAGCCGCCCTCCTCCGTGTTGCGCGCGGCGCCGAAGAAGCGCTTGGGCGGGTAGAGCGCGATCGGGTCCATGCCGCCGGAGAGCGTGCGGCCGCTGGTGGGCATCGCGAGGTTGTAGGCGCGCGCCAGCCGCGTGACCGAGTCCATGAGGATCACGACGTCCGTGCCGCCCTCGACGAGGCGCTTGGCGCGCTCCAGCGCGACCTCGGAGACGCGGGTGTGGTCTTCGACCGGCTCGTCGAAGGTGGAGGCGACCACCTCGCCGCGCACCGATCGCCGCATGTCCGTGACCTCCTCCGGCCGCTCGCCGATGAGCAGGACCATGAGGTGGATGTCCGGGTGGTTCGCCGTGATACCGTGCGCGATCGACTTCAGGAGCATCGTCTTGCCCGCCTTGGGCGGCGAGACGATGAGGGCGCGCTGCCCGCGCCCGATCGGCGCGAAGAGATCGACGAGGCGCTGCGACAGCTCTTCGGGAGTCGTCTCGAGCATCAGCTTGCGGTTCGGGAAGATCGCCGTCAGATCCTCGAAGTTGGGGCGGCGCTTCGCCTGCTCCGGCTCGATGCCGTTGACGGCCTCCACGCGCAGCAGGCCGTAGTACTTCTCCTGGTCCTTCGGCTGCCGCACCTGCCCGGTGACGTAGTCGCCCGAGCGCAGGCCGAAGCGGCGCACCTGCGACTGCGAGACGTAGACGTCGCTGGGACCGGGCACGAAGCGGTCGCCGCGGAGGAAGCCGAAGCCATCGTCCACGACGGCGAGCACGCCACCCGAGTAGATGGTGCCGTTGCGCTCCGCCTGACCCTGCAGGATGCGGAAGATCAGCTCCGGCTTCGACATCGCCGCGGCCTCGCTGACAGCGAGCCCCTCGGCGACGACGATGAGCTCGTCGCGCCCCTGCCGCTCGAGGTCCGCGATGTTGAGCGGCGGCACGTTCGAGGCACGCGGCGGAGGCGGCTGCTCCTCGTCATCGTCGTCGTTGGGCAGCCGCGACTCGCGCGAGCCCTCGCGGCCCCCCTCGCGACCGTTGCGCGCGCCGCGACCGCGGCCGCGCGTGGCGCGGCCCGCGCCGCGCGCTCCCCGCGGGGCGCGCTCGCCCGTGCCCTCGCCGGTGCGCGCCTCGGAGCGCTCCGCGAGCGCCGGCCCGCCGCCCTCGTCGCCCTCGCCCATGCCCTCGCTGTCTTCGCTCACCATGACGTTCCGTTCCGCACTCGGTGCCTCATTCGCTGGGGTGGGGCTCACTGGCGCTGCGCTCGCTGGCGCTGCGCTCGCTGGCGCTGCGTTCATTCGCGTCGCGTTCGTCGCCACGCGCTCGTCCCCGGACGGCGCGCCCTCACCGCGACCGTTCCCCGCGGGAGCGTCGGCGGCACCGCGAGCGTCGTCGACGGCATCCGTCGACGCATCCGCGTGCCCGCGTACATGGGTGTCTGCCATGAGCTACGTAGTTCGTCTCGGACCGGAGAATGGGGACGCGGCCGGCAGGCTGCCGCCGCGGCTTCTATGATACCCACTTGCGATGGCCTCTCACAAGGAGGGTCGGCACCGGCCGCCCCTGCGCACGCCGTGTCCCGATCAGGGACGCCCCGCATCTCTCGCCGCCCACACCCCCATACGCCGCTCCCCGGCCGGCTGCTCGGCGCCTCGCCGGCGGGCTGGCGCTCAGAACGGCTTGAACACCGGCAGCCACGCCATCACTGGCACGGTGGCCACGATCAGCACCCCGAACACCAGCGGCACGTTGTCCGCCAGCGCCTCGCGCAGCTCGGGCGTCTCCCGCCCGTCGCGACGCGCGACACGCGCCAGCAGCTCCACGCGCCGCAGCCCCACCGCGAACAGCGGCAGGAAGAGGAAGACGTGCAGCGCGAAGAGCGCCTCCAGCGCCACCAACCAGCCGGTGGTCACGGGGTTCCAGTCCTCGGCGGCGGCCCACGCGAAGCCCGTGAGCGCCGTCGCGATGGTCCCCGGCACCAGCCACAGCGACTGGTTGCCGCGCGCCTGCATCAGGAGCAGCGTCTTCTCCTCGATCGGCTGCGTGCGCCACGCCCGCAGGACGGGGACCACCGTGCTCCCGATGCCCGCCATCATCCAGAACAGGGCGAGCATGTGCAGGAGCCGCAGCGTCACCCGCGGCTCGCCCCGAGCCCGGCCGCGCCGGCATCGGTGGCGGCGACGGCCGCCGCCGCGGGCAGGCGGCCGCGCGCGTAGTCGATCGCCGCGCCGACGAAGTCGCGGAAGAGCGGGTTGGGCCGCCCGGGGCGCGAGGTGAACTCCGGGTGGAACTGCGCGCCCACCATCCACGGGTGGTCGACCAGCTCCACGATCTCCACGAGCTGCCCGTCCAGGGTGTGCCCGGCCGCGCGTAGCCCGTGGCGCTCCAGCGCCGGGAAGAGCGCGCCGTTCACCTCGTAGCGGTGGCGGTGACGCTCCCGCACCACGTCCTGCCCGTAGGCGGCGTGGGCGCGCGTGCCCGGCACCAGCCGGCAGTCGTAGCCGCCCAGACGCATCGTCCCGCCCAGCTCGTGCACGCCCTGCTGCTCGGAGAGCAGCGAGATGACGGGGAACGGCGTGCGCGGATCCGCCTCGGTGGTGTTGGCCTCGGGCATGCCGGCGACGTTGCGCGCGAACTCGCAGACCAGCATCTGCATCCCCAGGCAGTCGCCGAGGTAGGGGATGCGCTGCTCCCGAGCGTGGCGCACGGCCGCGATCTTCCCCTCCAGCCCGCGATCGCCGAAGCCGGGGCAGAGCAGGATGCCGTCCACGTCGCCGATCACCTCGGCGGGCTCGCGCGACTCCAGCTCCTCCGAGTGCACCCACACCGCTTCCATCCGCGCCCCGTGGTGCACCGCCGCGTGCGCCAGCGCCTCCTTGATGGAGAGGTAGGCGTCGTGCAGCTCCACGTACTTGCCGACGATGGCGATGCGCACGATCTCCGCCGGGCTGCGCTGGCGCGCCACGAAGGCGCGCCACTCGTCGAGGTCCGGCCGGCGCGGCGGCAGGTCGAGCGATCGCGCGACGATGCTCGATAGCCACGCCGTCTCCAGGATCAGCGGCACCTCGTAGATGGAGTCGGCGGTCTCCAGCGGGATCACCGCCTCCTTCTCCACGTTGCAGAAGAGCGAGAGCTTCTCGCGCAGCGCCTCGTCCACGGGCTGGTCGGCGCGCGTCACCAGCACGTCGGGCTGAATGCCGTAGGAGCGCAGCTCGCGCACGGAGTGCTGCGTGGGCTTGGTCTTGAGCTCGCGGGTGGCATGGATGTAGGGCAGCAGCGTGACGTGGATCGACATCGTCTCGTGCACGGGGAGCGCATAGCGCACCTGGCTGATCGCCTCGAGGAAGGGCTGGCCCTCCATGTCGCCGACGGTGCCGCCGACCTCGACGATCACGATCTCGGCCTCGAGCGCCTGCCCGGCGAGCCGGATGCGGCGCCGGATCTCGTTCGTGATGTGCGGGATCGCCTGGATCGTGCCGCCCAGGTAGTCGCCGCGGCGCTCCTTGCGGATCACCTCCTCGAAGACCTGCCCGGTGGAGGTGGAGTTGGTGGCGCGGAAGTCGGTGTCGAGGAAGCGCTCGTAGTGACCGAGGTCGAGGTCGGTCTCGGCGCCGTCGTCGGTGACGAAGACCTCGCCGTGCTGGTAGGGCGACATCGTGCCGGGGTCGACGTTGATGTAGGGGTCGAGCTTGAGGATGGAGACGGAGTGCCCGCTGGACTTGAGGATGCGCCCCAGCGAGGCGGTGACGATGCCCTTGCCCACGGAGCTGACGACGCCGCCCGTGACGAAGATGTACTTGGTCATCCCACCCCTGTCATGCCGGCCGCGGGCGCTGTCCGTAGGGGACCGCGGTACCTCGTGGCCGCCGGGGAGAGATTCAGAGTGCCCCGGCTACCGCGGGACATCGGCATCATCTCGGCGGCCCCCGGCAGTGTCAACGCGAGGCCCTGCGCGGCGTCGCCGGCTCACGCGTGGGCCGACGCGAAGAGCGCCGGGTAGGCGGGCACCGCGAGCTCCAGCGCCGCCACCTCCGCGAGCGCCACCCACGTGATCTCGGTGTGCTCCGCGGGCTGGAGGTTCCGCGGCGTGCCGCGCCACTGCGTCACGCGGTAAAGGTGGAAGGCCAGGAGAGCGGCGCCCGTCGCGGGCAGGACCGCGAGCTCGCGATAGTGCAGCAGGATGACGCCGAGCTCCTCGGTCAGCTCGCGGACGAGCGTCTCCCCCGGGGTCTCGCGGCCCTCGCTGCGGCCGCCGGGCACGTCCCAGAGGCCGGGATACCCGGCCCTCGATGGCGAGCGCTTCGCCAGCAGCACTTCGTCGCCGCGAACAAGCAGTCCGCCTGCCGCGAAGCGCGGCGCGTCGCTGCTAGGGATGGCGATGGCGCCGCCGCGGGGGGCGGACGGCGGGCTCGCAGCCGCCCACCATCGGGATCACGAGCTCGACGGTGTCGCCGTCGTCGAGGGGTTGCGAGTGGGGGCGCTGCTCGCCGTTGACCATCGTGAGGATCGCCTGCGCCTCCTCGCCGCGGAAGCCCTCGCGCGTCACGACGTCCCCGGCGCGCATCCCCTCCTCGTAAGCGAGGCGCAGCCGCATCTCGCCCGAGCGCGCGCGCTCGGCGAGGATGTCCGGCATGCGCACCTCGATCACGGGCACCTCGATCGCCACGCGCGCGGCGCGCAGCCTTGCCGCCGCAGGGGCGCGGGCCTAGCCTGACTCTCCCCACCCGCGCGCCGATGGCAGCGCGAGCGCACAGCAGCGAGAGCGGAGTCGCCGTGGCGCCGGCTACCGATCCCCCCGGCCTCGATCCGACCGCAGGCGACCGGCCGCTCGCCGCCGGGCCAACCTCTGCTCCCTACGAAATCACGATACTGGACGGCAGTCTGCGGGTGATCACCTCCGCCGTGCCGACGGCGCAGTCCGCCTCCGTCTCCTTCTTCGTCGGCGTCGGGTCCCGGCTGGAGCGCCACGAGGTCGTGGGCGTCTCGCACTACGTGGAGCACATGCTCTTCAAGGGCACCGAGCGCCGCCCCACCGCCCCCGAGATCAGCGAGGCGATCGAGGGCGCGGGCGGCGGCCTGAACGCCTTCACCACGCGCGAGCTGACCTGCTACTGGAACCGCCTCCCCTTCGAGCGCTGGGCGACGGGCATCGAGGTGCTGGCCGACATGCTGCAGCACTCGGTGCTCGACCCGGAGGAGGTCGAGCGCGAGCGCACCGTCGTGCAGCAGGAGATCCGTCGCGCGCACGACAACCCGGCGTCGAGGACCGGGGAGCTGCTGCAGCGCGCCACCTTCGGCGACCAGCCGGTGGGCTGGCCGGTGGCGGGCACGCTCGACACCGTGGGCGCGATGGGCCGCGACAAGCTACTCTCGCACGTCGCCGCGCACTACACGGCGGGCAACGCCGTGCTCTCCGTCGCGGGCAAGGTGGAGCACGCCGCGGTCGTGGAGGAGGCGGCGCGCCACTTTCGCGAGCTGCCGGCGGGCGAGCGCGCCGCCGGCGAGCCGGCCACGCCCGGCCTCCCCGCGGAGCGCGTCCACGTCGAGAAGCGCGACCTGGAGCAGACGAACCTGGCGCTCGCCGTGCAGTCGGGCGGGCGCCGCCACGCCGACCGCTACGCGCTGGAGGTGCTCGTCACGCTGCTGGGGCGCGGGATGTCGTCGCGGTTGTTCAAAGAGGTACGCGAGCGCCGCGGCCTCGCCTACTCGGTCTCGGCGCGTGTGGGGCGGCTGCGCGACATCGGCTCGCTCGCGATCAGCGCGGGCGTCACGCGCGAGCACCAGGAGGAGGCGCTGCACGTGATCGTCGCCGAGCTGCGACGCCTGGTCGACGAGCCCGTGGGCGAGGAGGAGCTGCGCCGCACCGTCGACTTCGCGGTCGGAGGCTTCCGGCTCTCGCTGGAGACGCCGATGGCCCTCGGCCAGCGCCACGGCGACCAGCTGCTGCAGGACGGCGAGATCGAGAGCGTGGAGACGACGGTGGCGGCGCTGCGCGCCGTGACCGCCGCCGACGTGCAGCGCGTCGCCACCGAGCTCTTCGCGGCGCCGCCCGCGCTGGCAGTGGTCGGACCCTCGGCGCCCGCCGACCGCCTCGACGCGATTCTCTCGTCGTGACGGGCCCCTCGCGGTGACGGCGCAGCGCAGCCTGCTGCGCGTGACGGGCGGCGACGACGCGCCGTACGAGGCCGCGCGCGCCACTGCGGCCGATGCCGTGCTCGTCGACCTCGACGCCAGCGCGCTGCCGCGCTCGCGCTCGCGGGCGCGCCGCGCGCTCAGCGCCCACGCGCACGGCATCGCCGATGCGGGCCGCCCGCTGCTGGTGCGCGTCGCCGACACGCGCGCCCGCGAGCTGGACGCCGACCTCGACGCCGCGGTCACGGAGTCGGTCGCCGCGGTGCTGCTCGCGGCCTGCGAGGAGCCGCAGGAAGCGCGCGACGCCGACGTGGCGATCCGCCGCCGCGAGATGCGGCTCGGCATCGTCCCCGGCACGCTGCGGCTGCTCTGCGAGATCGACTCGGCGGCGGGGCTCGCCGCGCTGCCGCGCATCCTGGAGGCGGTCGACCGCCACCTCGCCGTGGTGCTGGCGCCGCTCGCGATCGCGGCGGAGCTCGGCGCGCCGCCGCCGGCCGCGCGCGGCGCGGCCACGCACGGCGGCGCCGAAGCGCTGCTCGACCACGTGCTGGCGCAGGCGTCGCTCGCCGCCGCCACCGGCGAGCTGCCATGGCTGCTCAGCGCGCCCGACGCGGAGCCCGCGGGCCGCGCCGCGCTCGCCGCCCGCGCCCACCAGCTCGGCGCGGCCGGTGTGGTCATCGCCGCCGAGGCGGAGGCGCGCGGCGCGAACGCGCTCTTCGCGCCCGACCCCGCGCGGCTCGCCACGGCGCACGCGGTGCTCGCGGAGTGGGAGCGGCTACGCGCCGCCGGCCGCTGGTCCGGGGAGGTGGACGGCCAGCGCGTCGACCGCCGCGCAGCCCGCCGGCTCGAGCGTTCCGCTCGACCCTAGGCGCTGGAGCGTTCCGCTCGACCCGAGTGGCTGCCGCCGGCGTCGTCCAGCGCGGCTAAGCGGTCGGCTCGCCCCGGGCTCGGCCGTCGCGTGCACGGAACCGGATGCAGCGCGCGCGAGGTCAGCCGGCGGCGTCCGCTCGCGGCCTCGCGCTCGGATGCCCTCGGGACGGGCCTCGGCCCCTCAGCGGCCCCGCAGCGACGTCGAGGCCAGGCCGCTCATCGCGCGCCCCGCGAGCCCTCCGGCAGACGCGGCAGCCCCTCGAATAATCCGGCGGTGGGTGTGGGTGAGGGTGGCGCGGGCGCGCTCCACGCGGGCGGCGTCGGCGGGGCTGAGCAGGCCGGCGTCGAGCGCCTCGCGCAGCTCCTCCTCGTCCTCCCAGCGCAGCTCGTCGGCGCCGCGCGGGCCGGCGCCGGGGCGCACCCACAGGTCGAGGATCAGATCGTCGAAGCGCAGCTCGGCGGGGCCGCCTCCGGGGGGCGCAGCGACGAGCTCCACGCGCCCCACCACGTCGAAGCGCGACGCCACCTCCACGCCGTCGCCGGGACGCACGAAACGGTAGCAGAGGTAGGGCCGCCGCGGCCAGTAAAAGCCGTAGGAGAGCAGCGGCGCGGGGAGGCCGGCGCGGGGGCGGCGCAGCCGATAGAGCAGCACCGCCATCGAGGGCGTGGCGCGCACCAGCTCGCAGCGGAAGCGCTGCTCCGAGCCGTCGAGCGGGCGCTTCACCTCGACCACCGGCTCGCCGGGGCGCAGCGACGCCGCCGCCGCGGCCCAGCCCGCGCGTCGGGCGCGCGGGGCGCGCGGGGCGCGCGGGGCGCGCGGGGCTACGGCAGGTCGGCGAGCCACGCGACCACCGCCGGCCCCTCGCCGGCCGGGTTTGGATCGACGGCGAGCTCGACGCGCGTGCCGATGAAGGCGGGCTGCGGGAGCGGAGGCGCATTCGGGTCGTCGGTGAGCCGGATGCTGCCGGGCACGAGCCGGAACTCCGTGGGGAAGCCGCGCACCTCGATGACGAGCAGCGCGCTCGCGACGTCGACGGCGAGCACGGCGCCCCGCACACGCTCCTCGCCCGCCCACTCGGCGCCGCCGCCCTGCCGCATGTGCAGCGCGTGCACGCCGCCGAACGGGTCGAGCAGCCGCACGAGGTAGCCCGGCGTCAGCGACTGCCCGCAGAGCTCCCCCGGCCGCTCGATGCCGATGCAGAGCGAGGGCCACACCACCTCCTCGGCGCGCTCGACGCGCAGCGCGGTGGCGGCGACGCCCAGCCACTCCGCCATCAGGTCGATCGCGCGCGCGGTCGCGACCTCGAGGTCGGCCGGGGCGCGCGGGGGGGCGGTGGGGGGGGCGCTCGGCGGAGCGACGGGCGGCGACGCGGGCGGCGACGCGGGCGGCGACGGGGTAGCGGGCGGCGACGGGGTAGCGGGCGGCGGCGGGCTCGGCACGGCGGGCGTCGAGGCGGGCGCGGGCGTCGTGGTGGCGGCCAGCGTCGCGGCCGGCGCCTCCGCGAGCGGGCTGGTCGGGGGCGGGTCGTCGCTCGCGCAGGCGGCGCCCAGCGCCAGCGCGGCCAGCGACGCCGCGAGCGCGAGCGCGAGCGGAGAGCGCGACGCGAGCCGACGCGAGCCGCGAGGCGAACGGCGGGGGCTTGCCGGCACGCGCTGGGTCACGCCGCCTCCCTGCCGCGCCGCCCGCACATCGAGGTGCCGGAGCGCTCCGCTCGCGGGCCGCCGGGGCGCCGCGCATGTATGATCGGCGTCGGCCGGCCACCGCGGCAAACGGGTGCGCCGGCGACGAGCAGCGCCGAGGGCCGGACCGCGCCGCCCCCCGCGCAGCCGCCCATGCAGTCGGGCAGGCGAAGCGAGCAGCCGCGGAGCGCGCCCCGGTGCCCGGGGCGCGCGTCGAGCGGGGGTGGGCGATGCCGGCTGTCGTCATCATCGGCGGTCAGTGGGGCGACGAGGGCAAGGGCCGCGTGGTGGACTTCCACGCGCGCAGCTGCTCCGTGATCGCACGCTACTCGGCGGGCACCAACGCCGGCCACACCATCGTCAACCAGCTCGGGCGCTTCGCGCTGCACCTCGTGCCAGCCGGCATCTTCTACGGCGACAAGACCTGCGTCATCGGCAACGGCGTTGTGATCCACCCGCGCTCGCTGATCGACGAGATCGCGATGCTCGAGGAGCGCGGCGTCGACACCTCGCGCCTGCTGATCTCGGATCGGGCGCACGTGGTCATGCCGTGGCACCCCGTCATCGACGGGCACGAGGAGCGGCTGCGCGGCGAGGACGCGATCGGCACCACGGGCACCGGCACCGGCCCCGCCTTCGTGGACAAGGTGCGGCGCGCCGGCATCCGCATGATCGACCTGGTCACCCCCGGCCTTTTCGAACGCCGGCTCGCCGCCCAGCTCGACTACTACAACCACGTGCTGCGGCGGCTCTACGACGCCCCGCCGCTCGACTTCGACGAGATCCGCGCGGAGTACGCCGAGCTGGGCTCGCGGCTGCGGCCGTGGGTCGCCGACACCGCCGCCGCCGTGCAGGACGCGCACGAGCGCGGCGAGCGCATCCTGCTGGAGGGGGCGCAGGGCGCGCTGCTCGACCTCGACGCGGGGACGTACCCGTTCGCCACGTCGTCGGTGCCGGGCTCGGTCGCGGGCGGGGCCTCGATCGGCATCGGCCTCGGCCCCACCGCCATCGAGCGCGTGGTCGGCGTCTACAAGGCGTACCAGACGCGCGTCGGCAACGGGCCGATGCCCACCGAGCTCTTCGACGAGGACGCCGAGCGGCTGCGCGAGCACGGCGCCGAGCGCGGCGCCGGCGAGTACGGCACCACCACCGGCCGCCCCCGGCGCTGCGGCTGGTTCGACGGGGTGCTGGCGCGCTACACCTCCCGGCTGAACGGCATCACCTCCGTCGCGCTCACGCGCCTCGACACGCTCTCCGGCTTCGAGCGGGTGAAGCTCTGCGTCGCCTACGAGCTCGACGACGGCCGCGTCAGCACGCTGCCCGCCTCGCTGGACGACACGCGGCGGCTGCGGCCGATCTACGAGGAGCTGCCCGGCTGGCAGCGCGACGTCTCGGATGTGCGCTCGCTGGGGGCGCTGCCCGCGGAGGCGCGGCAGTTCGTGCGCCGCATCGAGCTGCTGCTGGGCGCGCCCGTCGACATGATCTCCGTCGGCCCGGAGCGCGACCAGGCGATCGTCACGCGCGACGTCTTCGGCGGCGCGCTCTAGCGTCGAGGGGAGGGCGCCGCGCGATGGACACGATCTCGCTGATCCTGCACGTCACCGCCGCCGCGGCGCTGGTCGGGCCGCAGCTGCTGCTCTTCGGCGCGGTGATCCCGGCGACGCGGCAGCTCCCGGAGGCGCAGCGGGGCGCGGTCACGCGCATGGTCACGCAGCGTTTCGGGATGCTCGCGGCGGGCGCGCTGCTCGTGCTGCTCGCCACGGGGCTCTACCAGTTCTACGAGGTGGTGCCGCAACACGTGCAGGACGAGATGACGGAGTTCCGCTTCGGCACGATCTTCATCACCAAGATGACGCTGCTCGTGCTGCTGCTGGGGCTGATCGCGGCCCACGCGGCGTGGCTCGGCCCGCGCATCCAGCGCGCGCTCGACGCGGCGGGCGGGGCGGGTGGCAGCGCAGCCGGCGCGGGCGGGGGCAAGCCCGAGGCGCTGCGGGCGCTGCGCCGGCGCTCGCTGTGGATCTCGGGCGCGATGGTGGCGGCCTCGCTGGCCGTGCTGGCGCTCGGCGTCACGCTCGGCCACCACGAGTACTCGTACGTCGAGCGCTGAGGCGGGGCGGCGGAGTGGGGCGCGCGGGGCGCGGCGAGCGCGGCGAGCGCGAGGAGGGCACGGGTGCGCACGACGCCGGACATCCTGCGCCCGGGCCTCGACCTGGTCTTCATTGGCATCAACCCCGGTGAGCGCTCCGCCCGCGAGCGCCACTACTACGGGCACCCCGGCAACGCCTTCTGGCGCGCGCTCTCCGCGTCGCCGCTGGTGGACGGCACGGTGGGGCCCGCCGACGACCGCGCGCTGCCGGAGCGCTGGGGCATCGGCTTCACGGACGTGGTGAAGCGCATCGTCACCGACAGCCAGCAGGTGGGCGACGCGGAGCTACGGCTGGCCGCGCCGGGGCTCTCGCGGCGCATCGGCTACGCGCGGCCTCGCGCCGTCTGCTTCACCAGCACGCGCGCCTTCGCGGCGCTGTTCACGGGCGGCTGGCGGCCGCGCGCCTGGGGCGACCAGCGCCGCGAGCTGGCGGGCGCCCGGGTGTGGGTGATGCCCTCCACCTCCGGCCGCGCGGCGGCCTACCGCGCCGAGGTGCACCGCGTGCTCGCAGAGCTCGCGGCGTCGCTGGGGCGCGTGCGCGGGGCGCTCGCCCCCCGCACGCGCCGCGAGCCGGCGGCCGCGCGATGAGCGAGCGCCCCGCCCCCGACGACGCCCCCAAGCACGATGGCGAGAGCGGTGACGAGCGCGCTGGCGGGCGCCCGCGACTCGGCAGCGGCGAGCGGCGCTTCGACCACGACGATGACTGCCCGCTCTTCAGCGAGCGGCTGGAGGAGCACCTGGTCGCGGTCAGCCGCGGCGAGCAGCCGAACGCCGGGCGCTTCTGCGGCCACTGCTACACGCCGATGTCGCCCGAGCGCGAGCGCTGCGCGCACTGCGACGAGGACGCGCGCTCAGGCCGCCCCCCGCTCGCCGCCGTCCCCGACGAGGTGCTGGCGATGCTCCGGCGACAGCGCAAGACAGAGCGCGCCTACGTCACCGGCTACGCCTACTTCGGCCTCGGGCTCGCGATCATCGGCGGGCTCGCGCTGGTGCTCGGGCTGCCGCCGCTCCGCGGCAACCTGATCGCGGCGACCATCACCTACGGGCTCTTCCTCTTCATCGGCGGCCGCGCGCTCGCGGGCATCCTCGGCGGCGGCATAGGCGACCGCAAAGGCTACGAGAAGGCGCGCGCCCGGCTGCTCGCCGATTGGGCCGAGTGGCTGCCCCGCCGCGACGATCCGCCCGACGCAGGGGCGAGCGAGGCGAGCGGCACGGCCGAGGGCTAGCGCGCGCGGCGGTCGCGTCCCGCCGCCGCAGATCCCCGAGGTCAACCACCACCGTGCCGTCGCTCCGCACCTCGACCCCGTAGCGATCGAGATCGCGCGCGGCGTCCGGCGAGAGGCGCCGCCCGTCGATCGCGTAGTAGATCGGGTGGCATCCGTCGCGGAAGACCCCGCGCTCGCCCTCGACGCTGCGCTCGGGGAACCATGCCACCGCGCAGCCGGCGCCCAGCGGCACGTAGACGCTGCCGTGCCTCGCGAGGGCGACCACGGCGCCGCCGGGCGGGCGGGTGATGTAGAGGTCGGCCTCGCCCGCCTCCCTTCGCGGCCGCAGCAGCGTCGCGCTGCCCGGCGGGAAGTCGTCGAGGTGGCCCACGACCGCCTCCGACGGCGCGCCGGCCTCGAAGCCGGACGCGATCGCGCCGACGAGCAGCGCGCCGCCGCCCACCAGCACGACGAGCACGAGCGCGCCGAGCAGCAGCGCCCGCCCGCGACCGACGCCGGAGCGCCCGGTCGCCGACGGACCGCCCGCGGGCAGCATCGCGCGCGGCTAGCTGTACTACCCAGGAAGGTTGTTCACAGGTGGGAGCCCGCGGGGCATCGCGCGCGGCTAGCTGCTACCCGCCGACGGCCCCGCCGACGCCGCCGTGCGGTCGGCGGTGATTGTAGCGGTAGAGCCAGCGTGGGAGCTGGCGCAGCCGCTCGGCGTTGGAGCGGTAGGGGCGGGCGTAGGCCCACTCGTTCTGCAGGATCTGGATGAAACGCTCGGCTTTGCCGTTCGTCTGCGGGCGGTAGGGCCGCGTGTGCGACAGCCGCACGTCTGCGGCAGCGGCGGCGCCGTGGAAGCTGCGGGCGACGGTGTAGGCTTTCGCGTTGTCGGTCAGGACCCGGCGCACGCGCACGCCACGCCGGCGGAAGGCCGCGAGCGCCTGCTCGAGGAAGGCGGCGCAGCTCGCGCCACGCTCGTCGGGCAGGACGGAGACGTAGGCGTAACGGCTGTGGTCGTCGACGGCGACGTGTAGGTACTCCAGCCCCAGCGAACGCCGCGAATGCGGCCCGGAGCGCGTCTCGGCGAAGCCAGGCGCCATTCGCTTGCCGCCGCCCTCGGGGACGCGCCCGAGCTTCTTCACGTCGAGATGCAGCAGGTCGCCGGGGGCGTCGTGCTCGTAGCGGACCGGCTCCCGGGTGACGCGGTGCAGGCGGTCGAGCCGGTTGAGGCCGCGGCGCCGCAGCACGGCGTAGACCGTGGAGCGGGCGACCCCGAGCGCCCACTGGATGCGATGCGGCCCGAATCCCTGCGTGCGTCGCACGGCGCAGATGCGTCGCTCCAGCTCGGGCGGCGTGCGCCGGGGATGCGCGCGCGGGGCGGAGCTGCGGTCCTCGAGCCCTGCCGCTCCCTCCGCCCGGAAGCGCCCCAGCCACTTGGCAACGGTGTGGCGGGAGACGCGGAAGTGGCGAGCGACCTCAGCCTGGGGCCAGCCGGCGTCCACTTCCCGCACGAGCTCGAGTCGGGTCAGCGGCGTCAGCCGCGCGATGAGAGTGTCCTCTCCTCGCTACTGCCGTGCTGTCACACACATGGGCCAGGGTGTCCTCTCCTCGCTACTGGTGCTGTCACACACAACAGCGGGCCCCTCATCCTGTCAACAACCTACGTGGGAACTACAGCTAGACCGCGATCGGCAGGTCGATGGCGTGGCGGGCGAGCTCGGCGCGGATGCGCGACGCCGAGGCCTCGGTCGGCGGCACGAGCGGCAGCCGCACCGGCCCCGCGCGGAAGCCGAGCTCGTTCAGCGCGAACTTCACCGGCGTCGGGTTGCTCTCGATGAAGAGCGCGTCGACGAGCGGCGCGAGCCGTCGATGGATCGCCGCCGCCTCGGCGAGCCGGCCGCCGAGCGCGGCCTCGATCATCGTCGCGATCTGCCGCCCCACCAGGTGCGACGCAACCGACACGACGCCGTAGCCGCCGATCGCCAGCATGGGCAGCGTGTCGCCGTCGTTCCCCGACCACACCTTGAAGGTGTTTTCGATGGGACTGCCGCTCCTGCCTGCGGCGTCTCCGTTCTCGGGCGCGGCGGGCGGCGGGCCAGAGGTGCCGCCGCCGGTGCGCTCGATGATCTCCGCGATCTGCGCAAGGTCGCCCGACGCCTCCTTGACGCCGACGATGTTCGGCAGCTCGGCGAGCCGCGCCGTGGTCTCGGCGGTCATGTTCAGCGCGGTGCGCGACGGCACATTGTAGAGGATGCAGGGCAGAGCCGTCGCCTCCGCCAGCACCTCGAAGTGGCGCACGAGGCCCGCCGGCGACGGCTTGTTGTAGTACGGCACGGTGAGCATCAGCGCGTCCATGCCGGCGCCCGCGCCCGCGCGCACCATCTCCAGCGACTCCGCCGTGGAGTTGGTGGAGGCGCCGCCGATGAGCGTGGCGTCCGGGCCGACGGCCGCGCGCACCGCGCGCCAGACGCCCACCTGCTCCTCGATGCTGAGGGTGGGGCACTCGCCGGTGGTGCCGGTCAGCACGAGGCCGTCCGAGCCTGAGGCGAGCAGCGCGCGCGCCAGCTCGCCGCAGCGCGCCTCGTCGACGGCGCCGCCCTCGGAGAAGGGCGTGACCATCGCGGACAGCAGCCGGCCGATCTCGCGCGCCATGCCGCACCCCCGCTCCCCGGCTCTCGCGCCGCCCGCCCGCCGCAGCGCAGCAACGCGCGTGCCTCACGTGCCGCGCCGGGGGAGCGCCACTATAGCGCCGGCCGCGACGCCCGAGCCTCGCGCGGAGGGGCTGCGCCCGAGCCGCTGCGCCCGCGCCCCTACCCGCGAGCGCCGAGGCGCCCACGCGCGATCAGCTCCTCGGCGATCTGGATGGCGTTGGTGGCGGCGCCCTTGCGCAGGTTGTCCGAGACGACCCAGAACGCGACGCCGTGCTCGACGGTGGGATCGGCACGCAGCCGCCCGAGGAACACGCGGTCGTCGTCCGCGGTGGAGAGCGGCGTCGGGTAGAGCGCGCTCGCCGGGTCGTCCCACAGCTCGAGGCCGGCTTGCGCCGCCAGCTCCTCGCGCAGCGCGGCCAGCGGCGCCGCGCCGCCGAACTCGACGTGCACCGCCTCGGCGTGCCCGACGATCGTGGGCACGCGCACGCAGGTCGCCGAGATGCGCAGCTCCGGCTCGTGCAGGATCTTGCGCGTCTCGTTGCGGATCTTCAGCTCCTCGATTGTGTAGCCGTCCTCGGCGAAGTCGTCGACGTGCGGGATCACGTTGAGCGCGATCTGCTGCGGCAGCTCCTGCGGCGGCGGCGGCTCCTCGCCGCGGCCGATCGCCGCGAGCTGCGCGCGCAGCTCGCGCGCGGCGCCCGCGCCCGCGCCCGTCACCGACTGGTAGGTGGCGACGGTGACGCGCTCCAGCGGCGCGACCCGGCGCATGGCGTGAAGCGCCATCACGAGCGGCGTCGTGGTGCAGTTGGGGATCGAGAGGATGCCCTCGTGCCACTCGACGTCCGCGCCGTTCACCTCGGGCACGACCAGCGGCACCGTCGGCTCCATGCGGAACGCCGAGCCGTCGTCGATCAGCACGCCGCCGCCCGCGACGACGACCGGCCCCCACTGCCGCGACGCCGCCGAGGTGGCCGAGCAGAAGACGAGGTCGGCGCCCGCGAGCGTCTGCTCGCTGGTCTCGCGGACCTCGATCTCCTCGCCGCGGAAGGAGAGACGCCTGCCAGCGGAGCGTGCGCTCGCCAGCAGCCGCAGCTCGCCGACGGGGAAGGCGCGCTCCTCGGCGACGCGCAGGAAGACCTCGCCGACGGCGCCGGTGGCGCCGATCACGGCGACGGTGGGCTGCGCTGGTGCTCCGGGCACGGCGGCCCTCCTCGACGCTCGGCGCGCTCAGGCAGCGCGGACGATACGATCTTAGGGAAGCGCGCGCGCGACCGCGAGGGGGACGTCACGCGGCTCGTAAGTCGGGGATTGACTGTTCCGAACACCTCCTCTACTCTCGGCCGAGGCTCGTACGAGAAATGTTGACAGACCATAGCGAATGCATAATAGTCTTGCGAGGCGGGATGGGGGGCCGGTGCCGCTTGTCGAGCAGCACACTGGTCGCCGTGCGCAGTGCGAAGTCTGCCGCTACCTCGCGACGCACCCCGTGCTCGATCGCATGCTCTATCACACGCTCACGATGTTCGCCGGTTGGACACTCCTTGAGGACTTGCAGAAAGCTGGCGGTCGTCCTCTCAGCCTGCTCAGCATCTACACCGAGCAGTTCGCGGGCCATGCGCCAGGTCAGCCTGCGCAATTCGAGCCCGAGCATTGGACGCTTGCTCTTCTAGCTGCTCCCGAAATCAAGCTGGCGATCGATGTGACGGAGGAACCGGTGTGACGAACGAGCAACCGTCAGTCGCACGCGAGACATACGAGGCGTATCGAAGGGGCGAGATCACGGCCGCCCAAGCGGCGAAGCTCGCAGCCGAGTGGTACGCACAGAATCGCGACTCGCTAGCGAAGCTGCCGAAGAAGGACTAGCCTCGGCGGCCAAAGCCCTCGGCATCTGGCCCCCCGCCTACGACAGCCCGACGAGCGAGTCGAGGCCCTCGACGAGGGAGTCGCGCTCCATCACGGCGCGCACCGCGAGCAGCACGCCCGGCATGAACGACTCGCGGCCGATGGTGTCGTGGCGTAGCGAGAGCGTCTGCCCGCGGCCGCCGAAGAGCACCTCCTGGTGCGCGACGAGGCCGGGGAGCCGCACCGAGTGGATCGGCACGCCGCCGACCACCGCGCCGCGCGCGCCGGGGACATGCTCCAGCTCCGGGACGACGTGATCGAAGTCGGCGCCTCGCGCCTCGCGCATGCCGCGCGCCGTGGCAAGCGACGTGCCCGATGGCGAGTCGGCCTTGCGGTCGTGGTGCAGATCGACGATCTCCGCCGCGTCGAAGAAACGCGACGCGATGCGCGCGAGGTGCATCTGCAGCACGGCGCCGATCGCGAAGTTCGCGGCGATCACGCCGCCCAGCCGCCGCTCCGCGAGGCCCGCGCGCAGCCGCTCGACGGCGGCCTGCGGGACGCCCGAGGTGCCGATCACCGGGCGCACGCCGTGCTGGAGCGCCGCGTCGGCGAGCCGCTCCGTCGCGGCGGCGTTCGTGAAGTCGACGACGACGTCCGGCTGCGCGAAGGCGAAGAGATCCGCGGGCGCCGCGTGCATCGCGTAGACGGTGCCCGAGCTCGTGCGGTGCTCGGCGTGGCCAGAGCCCGCCGCGGGCGCGTCGGCGAGCGGCTCGACGATGCCGACGACCTCGATGTCCGGCTGGTCCTCGAGCGTCTCGAGGACCAGCCGCCCCATCTCGCCCGTGCCGGAGACGACCGCGCGGATCATCGCGACCTCGCTCGGCGCGCCGTCGCTACCAGCGGCGGCCACCGCCGGTGCTGCCGCCAGTGCTGCCGCCGCTCGTGCTGCCGCCGGTGCTGCCGCCGCCCGTTGAGCGGCCACCGCTGCCGCCGGAGCGACCGCCGCCGCCACCGCCACCGCGCGAGCCGCCGCCGCCGGAGCGACCGCCGCCGCCGCCGCCGGAGCGGCCGCCGCCGCCACGGCCACCGCGCGAGCCGCCGCCGCCGCCGGAGCGGCTCGCGCCGCTGCCGGCGAAGCCGCTGTAGCCGCCGAAGGACTTCGAGCGCGAGGGGATCTCGTCCTCGTTCAGCTCGGGCTGATCGTCGTCGTCGTCATCCGTGGTGCGACCGCTGGGGAGCACGGGCTCGGGCTCGGGCTCGCGCTCCGGCTCGCGGTCGGGCTCACGATCGGGCTCGCGGTCAGGCCGGCGGGCCGGCTCGCGGTCGGCCTCCTCGTCCATCAGGCCGACGCCGTCGGTGTCCTCGCCGGGCTGCACGCGCGCGAGGTTGACGCGGCCGAGGTTGTCGATCTCCAGCACCTTCACCTGGATCACGTCACCGAGCGAAACCACGTCCTCGACGCGGTTCACGCGGCCCGGCGCTAACTCGGAGATGTGCACCAGCCCGTCCTTGCCGGGCAGCATCTCCACGAAGGCGCCAAAGTTGAGGATGCGGACCACCGGGCCCTCGTAGATCTCGCCGACCTCGATCTCCTTGGTCAGCCCGCGGATCTGGTTGATCGCCGCGGCGACGCCGTCCTGCGAGCCGGAGACGAAGATCGTGCCGTCCGACTCCACGGCGATCGAGGCGCCGGTCGCCTCCTCCATGCCGCGGATCACCTTGCCGCCCGGCCCGATCACCGCACCAATCTTCTCGGGGTCGATCTGCACGCTGCGGATGGAGGGCGCGTACGGCGACATCTCCTCGCGCGGCGCGCCGATGGCGCCGCCCATCACCTCGAGGATCTCCAGCCGCGCCGTGCGCGCGCGCTCGAAGACGCGGTGCAGGAAGTCATCGGGCAGCCGCCCGAGCTTGATGTCGAGCTGCACGGCGGTGACGCCGCGCGCGGTGCCCGCGACCTTGAAGTCCATGTCGCCGAAGGCGTCCTCGATGCCGGCGATGTCGGTGAGGATGCGGTAGTCGCCGCCGTCCGGCGTGGAGATCAGCCCCATCGCGATGCCCGCGACGGGCGCCGTGATCGGCACGCCCGCGTCCATGAGCGCCAGCGTCGAGCCGCAGACCGAGGCCTGCGAGGTGGAGCCGTTGGAGGCGAGCACGTCCGAGACCACGCGGATGGTGTAGGGGAACTGATCCTGCGGTGGGAGCACCGGCAGGATCGCGCGCTCCGCCAGCGCGCCGTGGCCGATCTCGCGCCGTCCGGGCCCGCGCATGGGCCGCGCCTCCCCGACCGAGAACGGCGGGAAGTTGTAGTGGTGCATGTAGCTCTTGCCCGCGGCGGGGGAGATGTTGTCGAGGCGCTGCTTGTCCTTGGGGGAGCCGAGCGTGACGACGGAGAGCACCTGCGTCTCGCCGCGGCTGAAGAGACCGGTGCCGTGCGTTCGCGGCAGCACGCCGACGCGTGCCGACAGCTCGCGGATGCGCTCCTCCGGGCGGTCGTCGGCGCGCAGGTTCTCGCTCAGGATGCGCGCGCGCACGAGCTCCTTGAGCCCGGCCTCGGTGGCGGCGCGCACGGTGCGGCCGTCGTAGCCCGAGTCGTCGCCGCCCATCTGCTCGCGAATCTCGATGGCGAGTTCGTCGATGCGGCGCCAGCCCTCGGACTTCACCATGTCGAGCAGCTCGCGGTCGCGGCCGGTCATCGCCTCGCGGATCTTGTTCGCGAGCTCCTCGTCCTTCGCGGGCGGCTCGTAGGGGGTCTTGGGCTGGCCCAGCGCCTCGACGATCTCGGCCTGCAGCGCGTTCAGCTCGCGCACGGCGGCCATCCCGAAGTCGATCGCCTCGATCAGGTCGCCCTCGGGGACCTCGTTCGCGCCCGCCTCCAGCATCACGACGGAGCCGTCGGTGCCCGCGACCGTGAGGTCGAAGTCGGACTCCTCCAGCTGCTGGTAGGTGGGGAAGAGGATCAGCTCGCCGTCGACGCGGCCGATGCGCACGGAGGAGACGGGACCGTCGAAGGGGATGTTGGAGATGCCCAGCACGGTCGAGGCACCGGTGGTGGCCAGCGCCTCCGCCGGGTTCTCGCGGTCGGCGGAGAGCAGCGTGCAGACCACGTGGATCTCGCGGCGGTAGCCCTTGGGGAAGAGCGGCCGGATCGGCCGGTCGGTCATGCGCGCGGCCAGCGTGGCGTCCGTGCCCGGCCGGCCCTCGCGACGGAAGAACGAGCCGGGAATCTTCCCGATCGCGTACATCCGCTCCTCGAAGTCGACGGTGAGCGGGAAGAAGTCGATGCCGGCCCGCGGCTCGCCGTCGGCGAGCGTCACGAGCAGGATGGTGTCGCCGAGGCGGATAGTGCAGGAGGCCGTCGCCTGCTGCGCCAGGAGGCCCGTCTCGATCTCGATGCGCTGTCCCGCGACCTCGCGGCTGAAGCTCCGGGGCTCACTGGTCATATGGTCACTGCCTTCCTCGATATCTCGCTGAGTAGCTGTCGCGTGTCGTTGGTGCTGTGGTGCCCGTGCCCGCGATCGGCGGGCCGCCGAGGCGCTCGGCGCAGTGGTGGCTGGGTGCGGGGCGGGAACGCGAGAGCGGCGGGGACGCGTGTCGCCCGCGATAGCTCGGCGCTCCAGGTGCTGCTCGTGAGCAGGGCCTGCCGGGAGGGCGCCCGTCCCGTGGGCGGGGCGCCGGGCCGGCGGGCGATCTCGGGCGCAGCGGTCTCCCGCGCCCCGTCGCGTGTCTGTGTCTGTGTCGGCTCTTCCCTCGACCCTCGTGCTCGGCCCGGCCCGCTTCTCGGACCTCGCGGCGGAGCGGATGCGCCGGGGCGTCTCCCCGGCCGTGCGGGCGGGGCGAGCGCCCCGCGCTGCGGCGGGCGACGCCTAGCGGCGCAGCCCCAGCCGCCCGAGCACTGTGTGGTAGCGATCCACGTCGACGTGGCTCAGGTAGCGGAGCTGGCGGCGACGGCGCCCGACGAGCTTCAGCAGCCCGCGGCGCGTGGAGAAGTCATGCGTGTGCTCGCGGAGGTGGTCGGTCAGATGCTTGATGCGCGCCGTCAGCAGCGCGATCTGCACTTCGGGGGAGCCGGTGTCGCCCTCGTAGAGGGCGAAGTCGTCGACGATCTCCCGCCTGGTCTCGGCTGTCGCCATCGATCCTCCGTCGCCGACCCGGCGACCTCGTCCTAGCCCGGTTCCCGTGCCAGTGGTGGGGCGCACGGCCGGCGCCCGCAGAAACGGTAGCATGGCGCCCCCGGGCGGGCAACGCGCGACCGCCCTACCGCGGGCGCTTCGCGCGGCGCCGGCGAGCGCGGGCGCTAGCGCTGCGGCGCCGCCTCCGGCGGCCGCGCCGATCGCTCTATCGCACGCCGCAGCAGGCCGCGAATCGCCGGGTAGCCGCGCGCCCGCATCCACAGCGCGATCGCGAGCGCCGGCGCGCAGACCAGCAGCCCCGCGAGCCCGTCGAACAGGAAGTGGTTGCCCGTCGTCATCACGGAGATTGTCTGCAGCACGAAGACCGCCACGCCGCCCGCGCGCGCCCACGGGTTGCGCGTCGCCATCCACACTGAGACCGCCAGCAGCGCCGCCCAGCCCACGTGCAGCGACGGCACCGCGGCATACGGGTTCACGAACGGCTGCGTCGACTGCGCCTGGTAGGAGAGGTTGGAGTAGAGCTCCAGCGTGTCCACCAGCCCCCACTCCGTCAGGAAGCGCGGCGGCGCGACGGGGAAGCTCCAGTAGAGCAGCAGCGCGAAGCCGCCCGAGATCAGGCAGGCGTCGCGCAGCAGCGTGTAGTGCGTGCGGCTGCGCCAGAACATGATGAGCCCCACGCCGATGATGAGCGGGAAGTCGAACCAGAAGTAGACGAAGTTGAAGAGCCGCGTCGCGAACCCGCTCTGCAGCGTCCACTCCTGTAGCCGCGGCTCGATGAAGAGGCCGGCCGCCGCCTGCCAGTCGACGATCATCCGCGCGTGATCCAGCGCGTCGCCCGCGCGGTCGACCACGGCGCCGCGCACGAGGAAGTAGAGCAGGAAGCCGAACCCCGCGAGCGCGATCTCCGAGAGGTCCCACCACGCGAGCCTCGTGCGGGACGGGGCCGTCACCCGATAGAGGTATCCGAAGAGGCTGTGACGCACGAGCGCGATGTTATCAGCGCGGCGCGCGATGCTCCGCGCCGCCGTCGACCCGCGCGCGGCCTCGCGCCTATGCTTCGGCGCGCCGCCGCGGGGCGATCGGCGGCGCGAGCGGACGCAGGTCGGACGGGGGAGACGATGGAGCTCACGAGCGCGAGCGGCAGCATCCTGGAGCAGTGGGCCGACAGCTACGTCGTGCCGCTGGCCGAGGGGAGTCGCCGGCTCTCCGGCGCCACCGCCGAGGTGAACACGCGCGCCGGCGGCGCGATCGCGCGAATGCTGCGCGATGGCCTGGTGCGCGGCACGAGCGGCGAGATCACTGTGCTCCCCGCGCTGGGGCGGATGTGCGGCAAGCGCACCGTGGTCGTGGGCACGGGGCGCCCCGAGCAGGCCGGCGCGGACCGCCTGCGCTCGCTCGCGGGCACGCTGGTGCGGCGGCTGCGCGCCCTCGACGCGGGGCGCGTGGCGCTGGCCGCGCAGGCGCCGCTCGCGGCCGTCGGCTCGACCGAGGCGGCCGCCGAGGCGCTGGCCGAGGGGCTGGTGCTCGGCGGCTACCGCTTCGACCGCCACCACACCCGCGAGGAGGACCGCCCCAAGGGCGTCGTGCGCTCCATCGCCGTGGTGACGGCCTCGGCGCGGCAGGCGCAGGCGGTGGGCCGCGGCCTCGAGCGCGGGCGCATCCTCGCCGAGGCGACCAACGAGGCGCGCGACCTCGAGAACGAGCCCGCGAACCACATGACGCCCACCGACGTCGCCTCGCACGCGCTCGAGCTGGCCGCCGACGTGGGCCTCGAGTGCACGGTGATCGAGCGCGCCGAGGCGGAGCGGCTCGGCATGGGCAGCTACCTCTCCGTGGCGGCGGGCTCCGTGCAGCCGCCGAAGTTCATCGTGCTGCGCTACCGCGGCGCGGGCCGGGCGCGCCCGCTGGCGCTCGTCGGCAAGGGCATCACCTTCGACTCGGGCGGCATCTCGCTGAAGCCGGGCGCGGGCATGGAGGCGATGAAGGCCGACATGTCGGGCGCGGCCTCGGTGATCGCGGCGATGCGCGCGATCGGGCGCCTCCAGCCGCGCGTCAACGTGCTGGCGATCGCGCCGTGCACGGAGAACATGCCGGGCGGCTCGGCGACGAAGCCGGGCGACGTGGTCTACGCGATGGACGGCCAGTCGATCGAGGTGATCAACACCGACGCCGAGGGTCGCCTCGTGCTGGCCGACGGCATCGCCTACGCGCGCACGGAGCGCGCCTCGGCGATCGTCGACGTGGCGACGCTGACCGGCGCGATGTCGGTGGCGCTGGGCACCGTGCGCGCGGGCGTCTTCGCCTCCCACGACCGGCTCTACGCCGACCTGGAGCGCGCGGCTGCGGCGGCCGGCGAGCGGCTATGGCGCTTCCCCCTCGACGACGAGTACGCGCAGGGCATCCGCTCCGACGTGGCGGACGTGAAGAACGTCGGCGGCCGCGCGGCCGGCTCGATCACGGCCGCGAAGTTCCTCCAGCGCTTCGTCGGCGACACGCCGTGGGCGCACATGGACATCGCGGGCGTCATGTCGATCGACCGCGACAAGGGCGAGTGGGTGAAGGGCTCGAGCGGCATCCCGGTCCGCACCCTCGTGCGGCTCGCGCTCGGACGGAGCCGGGGCTAGCTGTAGTTCCCACGTAGGTTGTTGACAGGATGAGGGGCCTCGCCCGCTGTTGTGTGTGACAGCACGGCAGTAGCGAGGAGAGGACACCCTCATGGCCCATCGTAACGCGCGGCTGACGCCGCTGACCCGACTCGAGCTCGTGCGGGAAGTGGACGCCGGCTGGCCCCAGGCTGAGGTCGCTCGCCACTTCCGCGTCTCCCGCCACACCGTTGCCAAGTGGCTGGGGCGCTTCCGTGCGGAGGGAGCGGCAGGGCTCGAGGACCGCAGCTCCGCCCCGCGCGCGCATCCCCGGCGCACGCCGCCCGAGCTGGAGCGACGCATCTGCGCCGTGCGACGCACGCAGGGATTCGGGCCGCATCGCATCCAGTGGGCGCTCGGGGTCGCCCGCTCCACGGTCTACGCCGTGCTGCGGCGCCGCGGCCTCAACCGGCTCGACCGCCTGCACCGCGTCACCCGGGAGCCGGTCCGCTACGAGCACGACGCCCCCGGCGACCTGCTGCATCTCGACGTGAAGAAGCTCGGGCGCGTCCCCGAGGGCGGCGGCAAGCGAATGGCGCCTGGCTTCGCCGAGACGCGCTCCGGGCCGCATTCGCGGCGTTCGCTGGGGCTGGAGTACCTACACGTCGCCGTCGACGACCACAGCCGTTACGCCTACGTCTCCGTCCTGCCCGACGAGCGTGGCGCGAGCTGCGCCGCCTTCCTCGAGCAGGCGCTCGCGGCCTTCCGCCGGCGTGGCGTGCGCGTGCGCCGGGTCCTGACCGACAACGCGAAGGCCTACACCGTCGCCCGCAGCTTCCACGGCGCCGCCGCTGCCGCAGACGTGCGGCTGTCGCACACGCGGCCCTACCGCCCGCAGACGAACGGCAAAGCCGAGCGTTTCATCCAGATCCTGCAGAACGAGTGGGCCTACGCCCGCCCCTACCGCTCCAACGCCGAGCGGCTGCGCCAGCTCCCACGCTGGCTCTACCGCTACAATCACCGCCGACCGCACGGCGGCGTCGGCGGGGCCGTCCCCGCCTCCCGCCTGTGAACAACCTTCCTGGGTAGTACAGCTAGCGCCTAGCGACGAGCGTGCTGGCTCCACCGGAGCCGGTGAGGGTCTCGGCCCTCAGGTTGCTCAGCAGCCACCTACTCCTTTGGCTTCTCGCTCGGCCCGTAGCGCTCCTCCCACCAAGTTGGGTAAGCGGGGCCGGCCCGGACGAGCAATACAGGCGCGACCAGTCGGACGGCGCCCAGCGTCCCTGCGATCGCCGCAGCCCAACGCACCCGCCGGTTCCCGGAGAACAACCAGACGGCTATGACCAGCACCGCGATCCCGGGCAACAGCGTGTGTAGCAACTCCTCGCGTGGGCACTCCCAAGTGAGGCGCAGCGGGGTCTCGCTGACCAGCCGCCCACACTCGCCCGAGCCAACCACCCGTCCGAGCAGAGCCGACTGGAACGGCACCGTTGCAAGCGGGACGCCGAGCGCGAAAACGAAGGGCCACTGCCCTGTCGGAAGATCCGGATCGTCACGTCGGAATCTCGTGAGCGGGAATCGCCCGCCCC
The DNA here is from genome assembly GCA_963667515.2 of Dehalococcoidia bacterium. GTDB lineage: Bacteria > Chloroflexota > Dehalococcoidia > UBA2979 > UBA2979 > VYDC01. The sequence continues at coordinate 120,318 of CAXXXY010000007.1, forward strand.
AGCGTGCGCGCCACCAAAGCCCCGCAGCTACCGTGACCTCGAGGCCGATCACGACGGGACCCACGAGGGGAGGGCCGTCCGGCACGACGAACGCCCACACTAATGGCGTTCACGATGCCAAGCGCGGCCAGCCCGGCCAGAGTGATGAGGTAGAGTTCGTGCCCTAGTCGCTCGGACTCGAACTCGTGCGAGCGCCAGCGCCAGAAGCCCATGCGCCCCTACCCCCGAAGCAGCGCGGCGACGCGGTCGAGGATGCGCGAGGCGCAGTCGTACTTGGGGAGCAGCGGCAGCTCCTCGACGGCGCCCGCGGCGTCGAGGATGGAGACGCGGTTCGTCAGGGAGCCGAAGCCCGCGCCCGGCGCTGTCACGTCGTTCGCCACCACCAGCTGCGCGCCCTTCGCGCGGAGCTTGCGCAGCGCCTCGGCCCGCAGCTCCTCGCTGCCCACCGCCAGCGTCTCCGCCGCGAACGAGACCTTGACGCGCACGCCCTCGATGGCGGCGAGGATGTCGGGGTTCTCGGCGAGCTCGACCGTCGGCGGACCTTCCGCGGCCACCACGGCGCGCTTCACCTTCGAGTCAACGGGGTAGCGCGGGCGGAAGTCGGCGACCGCCGCAGCCATCAGCAGCGCGTCGGCGTCCAGGGCGTGTGCGCGCACCGCGTCCAGCATCTCGAAGGCGCTCTCCACGGGGACGGCGCGCACGCCGTGGGGGGGCGCGAGCTGCGCCGTCACCGTCGAGACGAGCACCACCTCGGCGCCGCGATCGCGCGCCGCCTCCGCCAGCGCGTGGCCCATGCGCCCGCTGGAGCGGTTGCCGACGTAGCGCACCGGGTCGAGCGGCTCGCGCGTGCCGCCCGCGGTGACGACCACTCGCCGCCCCGCGAGGTCGCCGCGCTCGCGGCCCAGCCGCGCGCTCACCGCGGCGACGAGCGCCGCCGGCTCGACGAGCCGCCCCGCGCCCACGCGACCCGAGGCGAGGCGGCCCGCCAGCGGGCCCAGCAGCTCGACGCCGCGCCCGCGCAGCGTCTCGGCGTTGGCGCGGGTGGCGGGGTGCTCCCACATCTGCGCGTCCATCGCCGGCGCCACCAGCAGCGGTGCCCGCGTCGCGAGCGCCGTGAGCGAGACGAAGTCCTCGGCGAGCCCGTGCGCGAGCCGCGCCATCGTCGTCGCCGAGGCGGGCGCGATCAGCATCGCGTCGGCGCGCCGCGCGAGCTCCACGTGCGCCTCGCCGGGCGCGCCGCCGGACGCGAACATGTCGACGTAGGGCTCGCGGCCGGTGAGCGAGCGGAAGGTCAGCGGCGCGACGAACTGCGTCGCCGCCGGCGTCATCGCGACCTCGACGGTGGCGCCCGCCTGCACGAGGCGGCTGGCCACCTCGGCGGCCTTGTAGCTCGCGATCGAGCCCGTCACCCCCAGCACCACGCAGCGCTCGGCGAGCGGCCCGGAGGCGGGGCGCGGCCCGGTGCTCACGCGGTGACTCCCGGCGGCACTCCGGGTGCCTGCGGCGTCGTGCCTGCGACGCCTCCGCGGCCAGCAGAAGCCGCCCCGGGGGCCGCCGCCGCGGGAGCGCCGACGGGCGCTGCCTCGGCGAGCACCTCGGGGCGGTTCGCCTCGTAGACCAGCCGCAGCCCCTCGAGGTTGAGGTTCTCCTCGACGGCGTCGAAGCAGCCCGCCTCCTCCACGACGATCGAGGCGTAGCCGCCCGTGGCGATCACGGTCACGCCGCCGCCCAGCTCCTCGCTGACGCGCCGCACCATGCCGCGCACCAGCTCCGCGTAGCCGAAGAAGAGCCCGGCCTGCACGGAGTGCACAGTGTTGCGGCCGATCACCGAGGGCGGCCGCTCCATCGAGACGCGCGGGAGCATGGCGGCGCGCGCGAACAGCGCCTCCGAGGCGAGCCCGACCCCGGGCGCGATCGCCCCCCCCAGGTAGTCGCCCTCGCGCGAGATCGCGTCGAACACCAGCGCCGTGCCCAGATCGACGATCACCAGCGGGGGGCGGTAGCGGTGCAGCGCCGCGACGGCGTGCAGCACCCGGTCGGGCCCCACCTCGCGCGGGTTGTCGTAGCGCACGCGGATCCCGGTGAGTACGCCGGGGCCCACCACTAGCGCTTCCACCGCGAAGCTCGCGCGGCAGACCTCGCGGAAGGTGTGGGTGAGCGGCGGCACGGTGGAGGAGAGGATGGCGGCGCCGATCGCTTCCGCCTCGATGCCGCGCTGGGCGAGCAGCCCCGTCAGCAGCATCGCGTACTCGTCGGGGAGGTTCTCCTGGTCGGAGGCGACGCGGAAGGTGGCGGCGAGGCGCTCGCCCTCGTAGACCCCGATCGCGATGCTGGTGTTGCCGATGTCGATGGCGAGCAGCAGGCCGGCGGCCGGCGAGGCGTGCGGGAACGAGGGGTGCGCCGTCACGTCGATCTCTCCCGTGAACGCCCGCGGTGGGTGCGCTCCGGCCGCGCGGCGACTGGCCGAACGGTGGCCGCCAGTATAGGGGGAGCGGCGCCGGATCCGCCGGCCGCGGCCCATTCGCGGCGCGCAGCGCGCCGCGAATGTGTGCGCTCAGCGAAAAGGCCGTGGAATCGCGGCAGAGTCCACATAAGAGCCTTGATCGCCGAAAAGCGCCGGTGCTAGAGTCGCGGCCGGTCGGCCCCGCCCGATTGCGGCTCGGGCGACGCGGGTGCGGGGGGCTGTCGGCGGCGGGCGGACCTCGCGCACAGCGCGAAGAGGCCGGTCGCCGGCGGGCTCGCGAACGCGGTGCCGGCTGGTTGATGGAGCGAGAGCGTGGGTCCTCCCGAATCGGGCCTCAGCGGTCCGGGGTTCCCACCTCACCCGGTGCCGGCTATCCACAGCTGTTCGTTTGCTGTGGACGGCCATTCGCTCGCACGAGCCTGGGTACGTGTGCGCTCCGCCCGACGCATCGCCGCGCAGGGGTGTGCCAATCGCGCGCCGCCACCGCGGCGGCGGCGCGGCCGCTCCGAGGACGGGGAGCTGCGTGCACAACGACGCTGGCGCCCTGTGGCAGGCAGCGCTTCGGGACCTCGCGCAGAGCGTCTCGCGCGCCAATTTCCAGACCTGGCTTGAGGGCACCGAGGGGCTGCGGCTGGAGGGCTCGCGCCTCATCGTCGGCACGCGCTCCGAGTTCGTCACGGAGTGGCTCCAGAAGCGCCTGCGGCCGCTGATCCTGCGGACCATCGCCGACCTCGCCGAGGAGCCGCTCGATGTCGGCTTCGAGCCGCTGCTCGGCGAGGAGCAGCCACCAGCGCAGGCGCTGCGCCCGGTAGGCGCAGCCGGGCGGCCTGGCGCGGACGGCGCGGCCGCCTCGGCCACAGCGCGGGGTCGCCCACGCCTCCGCGAGCGCTACACCTTCGACAACTTCGTCGTGGGGCCGGGCAACCGGCTCGCGTTCGCCGCCGCCGAGGGGGTCACCGATGAGCCGGGGCGACTCTACAACCCGCTTTTCCTCTACGGCGCGGCCGGGCTGGGCAAGACGCACCTGCTGCACGCGATCGGGCACCGCATCGTCGACGCGGGGCTGCGCGTCACCTACCTCTCGGCCGAGCAGTTCACCAACCAGCTGATCACCGCCATCCAGCAGCGCACGCAGGGCGAGTTCCGCGCGCGCTACCGCTCCGCAGACGCGCTGCTCATCGACGACATCCAGTTCATCGCCGGCAAGGAGCAGACGCAGGAAGAGTTCTTTCACACCTTCAACGAGCTGCACGAGGCCGGCCGCCAGATCGTGATCAGCTCCGACCAGGGTCCGGCCTCGATCCCGCAGCTGGAGGAGCGGCTGCGCACGCGCTTCCAGTGGGGGATGACCGCCGACCTGCAGCCACCCGACATGGAGACGCGCATCGCCATCCTGCGCTCCAAGGCGGACGAGCAGCACGCACGCGCGCCCGACGAGGTGCTGCAGCTGATCGCGGCGCGCTTCACCAGCAACATCCGCGAGCTGGAGGGCTCGCTGACGCGCGTGCTGGCCTACGGCCGGCTGACGGGCGAGCCGCTGACCGCGGCGCTGGTGCAGTCCGCGCTCGCCACGCTCGAGTCCTCCGCGACGCGGCTCCCCCCCACGCCCGATCTGATCATCGAGGCGGTCTGCCGCTACTTCGAGCTCAACGACGAGCAGCTGCTCTCCAAGAGTCGCGAGAAGCGCGTCGCCTACCCGCGCCAGATCGCGATGTACCTGATGCGCGAGCTCGCGCACCGCTCGCTGGTGGAGATCGGGCAGTCCCTGGGCGGCCGCGACCACTCCACGATCCACCACGGCTGGCGGAAGATGGAGCGCGCGCTGCACATCGATCCGGAGACGAAGCGCGACATCGCGGGACTGCGCGATATCATCGCGCAGTCCCGCCGCACCTCCTGACCCCCCGCCTACCCCCTCGAGAGCCCGGAGTGGCCGGCTCGGCGGATCGCCGTGCTCGGCGAGGCGGCCGCTCGATATCGTAAACGCGATAATGCTCGTGCGCGATTGTGTCGGCACATTGTGGATATAGCTTGGGACAGTGTGGACATATCGTGCGGCGGCACCCTCCAGCGCGCTGCCCGATCGTCGCGCCGGGCACGAGGCCGCCCCCGTCGACCGATCGAGCCACATGCCACCACGCCCGGTGCACCGCGGAGCCACAGCCGCTCGGGCGTGTTCTCGGGGCGAGCGCTGGCATCGCGCCGCTCCGTCCACATCTCCACACCACTACTACTATTACTAAGCCGCCTATCATCACAGGAAGCTTTCCATGGAGTGGACAGAGCCGTCGTGATCGATTGTGTGGAGTTCGAGGTCGTCGCAGGCGCCGGCGGTGACGGTGCCGTCTCGTTTCGTCGCGAGAAGTTCGCGCCGAAGGGCGGGCCCGACGGCGGCGACGGCGGGCGCGGTGGCGATGTCGTGCTGCTGACCGACGCGCGGCTCTCGACGCTGCGCGTGCTGCAGGACCGCCGCCCGCGGCGCGCCAAGGAGGGCGGGCGCGGCGGCAACGCGCGTAAGCACGGTCGCTCCGCGCCTGACCTCGAGCTGCGCGTGCCCGTCGGCACGGTGGTCCGGGAGTTCGACGCCGCGGGCGAGCCTGGCGAGGAGCCGCTCGTCGACCTCGCGGACGCGGGCGTCAGCGCCGTCGTCGCGCAGGGCGGGCGGGGCGGCTGGGGCAACAGCCGCTTCGCTAGCTCGACCCGGCAGGCGCCGCGCTTCGCGCAGCGCGGCGCAGCGGGCGAGCAGCGCCGCCTGCGGCTCGAGCTGCGGCTGCTGGCCGACGTCGGCATCGTGGGGCTGCCCAACGCTGGCAAGTCGACGCTGCTGCGCTCCTGGAGTGCCGCCACGCCCAAGGTGGCGGCGTACCCTTTCACCACGCTCGAGCCCGAGCTGGGGGTGGTTGAGATGGGCGACGACGGCTTCGTCGCCGCCGACGTGCCGGGGCTGATCGAGGGGGCGAGCGGCGGGCACGGGCTCGGCCACGAGTTCCTGCGCCACCTGGAGCGCACCAGCGTGCTGGTGCACGTGCTCGACGCGGCCACGGCCGATCCGCTTGCGGACCTCGATCTGGTGAACGGCGAGCTCGCCGCCTTCGAGCCGCCGCGGCTGCTGGGCGCGCCGCTGGCGCAGCGGCCGCAGCTCGTCGCGCTCAACAAGCTGGACGTGCCAGCGGCGCGCGAGCGCCTCGGCGAGCTGGGCGCGGCGCTCGACGCGCGCGGCCAGCCGTGGCTCGCGATCTCCGCCGCCACGCGTGAGGGGACGCGCGAGCTGGCGCGCTGCGCCAGCCAGCTGCTGGGCGAGGCGCGCGCCGCGGCGCTGGTCGCCGAGCCCGAGCGCCTGCCGGTGCTGCGGCCGGCGCCGCGGCGCCGCCGCTTCGAGGTGGCGCGCGGGGAGGACGGCGTCGCCGAGGTGCGCGGGCAGACGCCGGAGTGGCTCGCCGCCACGCTCGAGCTCGGCGATCCCGAGGCGCGCGACGAGCTCTTCCGGCGGTTGCAGCTGATGGGCATCGCGCGGGCGCTGGAGCGCCTGGGCGTGGCCAGCGGGGAGCGCGTGCGCATCGGCGTGGTCGAGGTGGCGTGGGAGGCGTGAGCGCCGCGCCCGGCCCCGACGCGGGCGGACGGGCCGAGCGCATCGGCGTGCTGGGCGGCACCTTCGACCCGCCGCACCTCGCGCATCTCGCGGCGGGGGCCGCGGCGCGCGCCGCGCTCGACCTCGACCGCGTGCTCTTTGTGGTAGCGGGGGAGCCGTGGCGCAAGGCCGCGCGGCCGGTGACGCCCGCGCCGATCCGGCTGCGGCTGCTGCTGGCGGCGCTGGCGCCGCTGGGCGCGTGGGCGCAGGCGAGCGGTGTCGAGGTGGAGCGGCGCGGCCCCTCCTACACGGCGGAGACGCTGGCGCAGCTGGGGCGCGAGCGACCGGGCGCCGCCTGGTGGTTCGTGCTGGGGGCGGACGCGCTTGCCGATCTGCCGCGCTGGCACCGCCCCGACGCGATCGTTGCGCAGGCGCGCCTCGCCCTCGTGGGGCGGCCCGGCGAGCCGCAGGCGCTGCCCGACGAGGTGCGCGACGGCGTGCCCGGCATCGAGGAGGCGATCGACCGCGTGCCGCTGCCGCCGCTCGCGATCTCGTCGAGCGATCTGCGCGCGCGCGCGCGGCGCGGCCGCTCCACGGCGCTGCTGCTGCCCGCCGAGGTGCGGCGGCTGATCGACGACCTGGGGCTCTACCGCTAGCGGGCGCGCGGCGCGGATCGCGCGGTCGGGCGCTCGACGAAGGGGGGCTGCCGTGGCGGAGCGCGACGCCTCGCGCGAGGTGCGCCTCGTCGAGCACGACGCGCGGTGGCAGGCCCGCTTCTGGTCGGAGCGGGCGCGCCTGCTCTGCGCGTCCGGCGGGCTCGTCGTCGCGGTCGAGCACGTCGGCAGCACGGCCGTCCCCGGCCTGGCGGCGAAGCCGGTGATCGACATCGCGGGGGGCGTGCGCCACATCGCCGACGCGCTGCTCGGCGCCCGGCTGCTCGCCGCCGACGGCTGGGAGAGCCTCGGCGAGCACGGCGTCCCCGGCCGCCGCTTCCTGCGTCGCTGGGAGGGCGGGGCGCACTCGACCCACCTGCACCTCGTGCCGTGGGGCGGCGAGGCGTGGCAGCGCTACCTGCGCTTCCGCGACCGGCTGCGGGCGGAGCCCGAGCTCGCGCGGGAGTACGCGGCGCTGAAGCGCGATCTCGCTTCGCTCCACGCGCACGACCGCGCGGCGTACTCTCTCGCGAAGGCGCCGTTCGTCGAGGCGGCGCTGGGGACGCTCGTGGGGGGCGCGGACGCCTAGCCGGGCGTCGCCTCGGGCGGCTTGCCGACGAGGATCGAGGCGCGCGGGATCGGCGGCAGCAGAAACGGGCGCAGCCGCGCGTCGACGCGAAAGTCGAAGCCGGCGCGCCGCGCCGCGTCCAGCAGGCTGCGCGTGGAGCGCAGCCGCGGCTTCGCCACCCCGCTGGCCAGCCCGCCTGACAGCGGCCAGGCGTTCCAGCGGTCGAGCCGGGGGCTCCCCGTGGGCGCGAAGTCCCACAGCAGCGCGAGCCCGCCCGGCACCAGCACGCGCCCCAGCTCGCGTAGGAACGCGCCGAGCTCCTCGTCGTCGAGGTGCTTCACGAGGTGGCCCGCGAGCACGAGCTCGGCGCTGCCCGCCGCCAGCGGCAGCGCCGTCGCCGCGCCCTGCAGCAGGCGCAGCGGCGGCCGCGCGCCGAGGCCCGCGCGGTCGTCGGCCGCGGCCAGCCGCAGCGCCGCCGCCGAGGCGTCGACGCCGACGGGCGCGTCGACGAAGCGCAGCCGCCGGTCGAGCATCCGCAGCAGCGCGCCACGGCCGCAGCCCACCTCCACGACGCGCCAGTCCTCGTCGACGCGCAGCTCCTCGGGCAGGCGGAAGAGCGCGGTGTTGGCGAGGAAGGTGCCGAGGGCGCCCATCCACCACCGCATCGCGGCGGAGGAGGGGCCGCGCCCACCGAGCCAGCGCTCGTACTCGCGGACGCGCGCGCGCTGCGGCGAGTCGGCGGCGGGGGTGGCGGGTGCAGGCTCGCGGCTCACGGGCCGAGCATAGGCGCGGCGCCCGCGAGGATCGACGCGGCGCCGCGTGGCGGGCGCGGTGCCGGCGAGGATCGACGCGGGCGCCGCGTGGCGGGCGCCGCGTGGGCGGGGCGTGTGCGGCGGGCCGCCGCTCAGAGGCGCGCCATGGGGTCGGCGGGGCGCTGGGCGTGGCGCTCGTCGGTGCGCAGGTCGAAGGTGAGCCGCACGCGCGCCTCGCGCCCCGCGGCCCACTCGCACATCGCGGCGAGCTCGCGCAGCCGCGCTGGCAGCGCCTCGTAGCCCGCGGTCAGCGCGTCCAGCTCCTCGTCGCCCGACTCCCACGCCTCGGCGATCGCTCGGCAGCTCTCGGCCAGCGGCGCGCCCTCCTGCCACGCGCGCTCGAGCTCGGCGCGGTCCGCCGCGTCGCTGGCGTCGTGGTCGGCGTAGCGCAGCAGCGGGCGCAGGTCGATCTTGTGGCGCCGTTGCAGGCGCGTCGCCGCCTGCGCCAGCTCGTGCATCCCGCCGAAGCGCACGGAGTAGGCCCACGAGGCGAAGAACAGCACGAGATCGGCGTCCCCGCCGAACGCGACGGGGCACGCCTCCTCGCCCTCGATCTCCACGAATAGTCGCGAGGGGTTCATTTCGAGGGGCTGCCGCTCCTCCAAGAGCTGCTCGGGCCTCAGGCGTCTCGCGTGGCGGCCGAGAGGGCTGCCGGCCGTCCCCAGCGACGCAGCGCAGCCCTCTGCCCCGCCGCGCGTCACGCCCGAGAACGAGCCCTCCCGAGGCAGGAGCGGTAGCCCCTCAACAACTAGACGTCGAGCGTCGCCTCGAGGGCGTGGCTCATGATGAACGCCTTGCGCGGGGGGACCTCGTCGCCCATCAGCCGCGTGAACAGATCGTCGGCCGTCTCGGCGTCGTGCACCTCGACCTTGCGCAGCACGCGGCGCTCGGGGTCCATCGTCGTCTCCCAGAGCTGCTCCGGGTTCATCTCGCCCAGGCCCTTGTAGCGCTGCAAGTTGCCCTTGGCGTTAGGGTTCTTGGCGTAGAACGCCTCGCGCTCGGGCTCCGCGAAGAGCCAGGTCACGTTCTTGCCCCGGGTGATGCTGTAGAGGGGGGGCTGGGCGATGTAGAGGTGCTCCTCCTCGATGAGCTGCGGCATGAAGCGGTAGAAGAAGGTCAGCAGCAGCGTGCGGATGTGGGCGCCGTCCACGTCGGCGTCGGTCATGAGGATGACCTTGCCGTAGCGCAGCTTCGACGTGTCGAAGTCCTCACCGAAGCCGGTGCCGAGCGCCGTGATGATGACGCGGATCTCCTCGTGCGCCAGCATCTTGTCCAGGCGCGCCTTCTCCACGTTGAGGATCTTGCCGCGGAGCGGCAGGATCGCCTGCGTGCGGCGGTCGCGCGCGCTCTTGGCGGAGCCGCCCGCCGAGTCCCCCTCCACGAGGTAGATCTCCGAATATTGGGGATCCTGCTCGGAGCAGTCGGCGAGCTTGCCGGGGAGCGTAGAGCCCTCCAGCACGCCCTTGCGCTGCACCAGGTCCCGCGCCTTGCGGGCCGCCTCGCGAGCACGGGAGGCGGTGAGCGCCTTCTCGATGATGCGGCGGCCGATCTGCGGGTTCTCCTCGAGCGCCTGCGTGAGCCCCTGCGCCACCACCGACTCGACGATGCCCTTCACCTCGGGGTTGCCGAGCCGCGTCTTGGTCTGCCCCTCGAACTGCGGATCCGCGAGCTTCACCGAGATCACGGCGGAGAGGCCCTCGCGCACATCGTCGCCGGAGAGGTTCGGGTCCTGGTCCTTCAGGATCTTCTGGCGGCGCGCGTACTCGTTCAGCACGCGGGTGAGCGCGGAGCGGAAGCCCGTGAGGTGGGTGCCGCCGTCGGGGGTCTTGATGCAGTTGGCGAAGGCGTGCACCGCCTCCGTGAACGAGGAATTGTACTGGAGCGCGACCTCCACGAGCACATCGTCGCGCTCCTCGAGGGTGTAGATCGGATCGGCGTGCAGCGGGCCGCGGCTGCGATTGATGTGGCGCACGAACGCCTCGACGCCGGAGTCGAAGAAGAAGGTGACCTCCAGCGGCCAGCCGCGCTCCTCCGCGTTGCGCTCGTCGCTGAAGTGGATCCAGATCCCCTTCGTCAGGTAGGCCATCTCGCGGAAGCGGGTGGCGAGCGTGGCGAACTCGTAGTCGAGCGTCTCGAAGACGTTGGGGTCGGGGAGGAAACGGATCGTCGAGCCGGTGGTGGTGGGCTTGGCGCCGCGCACCTTCTCCAGCGGCCCCTCGGGCACGCCGCGGCTGTAGCGTTGGCGATGCAGCGCGCCGCCCGAGGCGACCTCGACGACGAGCTCGGCCGAGAGCGCGTTGACCACCGAGGCGCCGACGCCGTGCAGGCCGCCCGAGACCTTGTAGCCGCCGCCGCCGAACTTGCCGCCGGCGTGGAGCACGGTGAGCACCGTCTCCACGCCCGAGAGGCCGGTCTTCTCGTGGCGGTCGACGGGGATGCCGCGGCCGTTGTCCACCACGGTGATGGCGCCGTCCTCGTGGATCGTGATCGCGATCGTGTCGCAGAAGCCGGCCATCGCCTCGTCGATGGCGTTGTCCACGATCTCGTAGATCAGGTGGTGCAGCCCGCGCTGATCGGTGGAGCCGATGTACATGCCGGGGCGGCGGCGTACGGCCTCCAGCCCCTCCAGCACCTGGATGCTGGAGGCGGTGTAGCCGTTCCCGTCGGAGGCGGCGCCGTCGGGCGGGGAGCCCGCGCGCGGGTCGGCGGTGGTGGTCATGCGCCCTCGTTCTCGGCTGCGCCCCGACGGGTGGCGCCGCCCCCCCGACGGGGAGAGCCTCCGGGCGAGCCGGGGCGCACGAGTGAAGGGCTGAGACGGTTGATCACGGACACTGATTATAGCAGCGCGACCCCTCCCTCGGCCAGTCCCGCCGCCCTCGATGGGACCCGCGCTTGCGCCCGCTGAGGGCGAGCCCCCGATTCACGTGCGCTCTGCGGCCGCGGCAGAGGCGTGCAGCCCTCGTTCGCTGGCGCCAGCTCGCGGGGGCGCGCGAACGCTCGTGGGAACGCGGGCGCACGGCGCGCCCCTCGGGGCGGCCCGCGCCGCCCCCGTAGAATGCGCCGCATGAGCGAGCAGCCGGGGGCCGTGACGCTGGAGCCGATCGGCGTCGTGCGCAACGGCGAGCACGACGCGGGCCGCGTCGACTGGTCGCGCGTGGAGAGCCGCGTCGAGCTGCGCGCGGGGCTCGCCGACGCGCTGCTGGGCCTCGACGGCTACTCGCACGTGCTGGTGCTCGGCTGGCTCGATCGCATCCCCGAGGCGCTGCGCGCGCGGCGACGCGCCCGTCCCGCGGGCGACGAGCGGCTGCCGCTGCAGGGCGCGCTGGCGCTGCGCGGTGGCGCGCGGCCGAACCCGATCGCGCTCACCGTCTGCGAGCTGCGCGCGGTGGAGGAAGAGGCGGGAGCGATCGTCGTGCGCGGCCTCGACCTCGTCGACGGCACGCCGGTGCTCGACGTGAAGCCGTACATCGCCTTCTACGACGCCGTCCCCGACGCGACGCTCCCGCGCTGGGCCGAGGGCTAGCGCGATGAGCGCGGCCGCGGCGCGGCCCGCGAGCCGGCGCACCCTCGACGCCGTCTACGGCGCGCTGCTCGCGGAGTACGGGCCGCAGCAGTGGTGGCCGGTCGGGCCCGGCGACGGCCCCGCGCAGCGCCTGGAGATCTGCCTGGGCGCGATCCTCACGCAGAACACAGCGTGGCGCGGCGCGGCGGCGGCGTTGGAGCGGCTGCGCGCGGCGGGCGCGCTCTCGCTGGAGGCGCTGCTCGGCACGCCCGAGCCGGTAGTGGCGGATCTCGTGCGGCCGGCCGGCCACTTCAACGTGAAGGCGGCGAAACTCCGCGAGTTCGCGCGCGTGGTGCTGGAGGAGCACGGCGACCTCGACGCGCTGCTTACGCCCTCAACGCCAGCGAGCGCGGACAGCGGGGGGGAGGAGGTACGGGCGCGGCTGCTCGCGATCTGGGGCGTCGGGCCGGAGACGGCGGACGCGATGCTGCTCTACGCCGCGTGGCTGCCCACCTTCGTCATCGACGCCTACAGCCGCCGCCTCGTCGAGCGGCTGGCGCTGCTGCCGCCCGTCGCGGGCGAGGCGCCGGCGGGCCGCCCCCGCTACGAGCGCGAGCGGCGCCTCTTCCTCACGCGCGTGGGCGCCGACGTGCCGCGCCTCAACCAGTGGCACGCCCTCATCGTGCGGCACGGCCAGCGCCGCTGCCGCCGCCGCGATCCGCTCTGCGCGGGCTGCCCGCTGCTCCGGCGCTGCCCGCACGGCCGCCGCGAGCTGGGCCTCGCCGGCTGACGGCCTTCGCTCCGCGCGCCGGTGATCGCGCGCGCCACGATTGCGCGCTGCTGCCGCGCTGCCGAGACTCGTGCGGGATCGCGCGGCGACGCGGCGCCGGCGGCGACGGCACGTCCGAGGGGGAGCTGAACGCGCATGGAGCTCGCGATCATCGGGCTGGCGCGGTCGGGCAAGACCTCGCTCTTCAACGCGGTCACGCGCGGCAGCGCCCCCGTCGGCACCTACGCGCCGGACGCCGACCCCAACGTCGGCGTGGCGCACGTGCCGGACGCGCGCCTCGATCGCCTCACCGAGCTCTTCCGCCCCAAGAAGCACACGCCCGCCGAGATCCGCTGGGTCGACTACCCGGTCGCCGGCTTCGGGCCGGAGGGGCCGGGCAGCCGCTTCCTGCAGCAGCTCACCCGCGCCGACGCGCTGGTGCACGTGGTGCGCGCGTTCGAGGGGGCGGCGGTGCCGCACCCGGAGGGCGCCGTCGACGCGCACCGCGACGTGGAGGCGCTCGACCTCGAGCTCGCCGTCGCCGACCTCGGTCTGATCGAGCGCCGCCTCGACCGCATCGCGTCGGAGGCGCGCTCGATCAAGGCTGGCGAGCGCGGACGGCTGGAGCGCGACCGCGAGCTGCTGACGCGACTGCAGACGGAGCTGGAGGCGGGCCACGCGATCCGCGCGCTGGACCTCGACGAGGCCGCGCGCCGCGACCTGGTCGCCTACCAGTTCCTGACGCGGCTGCCGGCGCTGCTGGCCGTGAACATCGGCGAGGCCGATCTGCCGCGCGCCGCCGAGATTGAGCGCGAGTTCGCCGAGCGCCACGGCGGCCCGGGCGTCGCCGTCGCCGCGCTCTGCGCGAGCCTGGAGGCGGAGCTGGCGCAACTCGACCCGGCCGAGGCGGAGGCGATGCGCGCCGACCTCGGCGTGGCGCCGGAGTCGTCGGCGGGCCGCGCCGTCGCCGCCGCCTACGAGCTGCTGGGGCTGCACTCTTTCCTCACGGTCGGGGACGACGAGTGTCGGGCGTGGACCGTGCGGGTGGGTGCCTCGGCGCCCGAGGCCGCGGGCAAGATCCACACCAACCTCGAGCACGGCTTCATCCGCGCCGAGGTCGCCAACTGGCAGGAGCTGCTCGACGCCGGCTCCCTCCCCGAGCTCAAGAAGCGCGGCCGGCTGCGCACGGAGGGCAAGTCCTACGTGGTGCAGGACGGCGACGTGCTCAACATCCTCTTCAACCTCTAGTCGCGCTGGCCGAGAGCACGGAAGCCCTCGAGGGACTGGGGCAGGATCAGCTCCTGCAACCCGGGGTTCGCTTGCTGCTGAACGAACTGCAGCGGGCTCCCGCCCGGCCCCCCCGGCGCGAAGCGCGTGACCGGCGCCTCGTCGCGCGCCCAGACCGTCAGCGCGAAGCGGCCGAAGACCCCATCCATCGTGATGCCGAGGCCCGTGAACTCGTAAGGCTCGCTCTCGAAGACGAGGTGGTACACCGTCTGCTCCGCCCCCCGGCTCGCGTCGCGCGTCGCGAAGATCAGATGCGGCTTCGCCCGCAGCGCCGCCTCTATCCCCGGTGTCAGATGCGGCTTCGCCCGCAGCGCCGCCTCTATCCCCGGTGTCGCCTGCGCCACGCCGAGATCCATGATCGCGAAGACCACGCTCTCGAAGTTGCCGTTCTCGTCAGTTCCAGCGCGCGTCTCGCAATTCGTCGGGCGGAAGCGGCCGAGCGCCGCGCAGTTCAGCGGCTTCCGTTCCATGAGCGACACAAGGGCGCTTCCGTCGCCGCTCTCCACCGCCGCGAGCGCCGCGTTCACGCCGGGGACCCCGCGCAGCAGCTCGATGCCGCTTCGCACGTCGGTCGCACCCGCCGTTGAGGGGGTCGGGTAGGGCGTCGCCTTCGGCAGCTTCGAGAGGCCGTCGTCCGGCGTGGGAACGACGTTCGTTCCGCGATCCTCGGCGTCGCTCGGCGCGATCGGGTCGGGCGTGTGCTCGGGGCCGCGCGGCACCGAGACGTCGACGGCGTTGCCGCCGAGCTCCGTCTCGGGCTGCGCATCGGACGGCCGCGGAAGCGCGACCGCGATCGCCGCGGCCACGAGCAGCCCGGCCGCGAGGGCGACGACGCGGAACGTCACCGTGGCGTCGGGCTGTCGAGGAGCCATCGCAGCCTTCCGGCGTAGCGCGCTTCGCCGGATCATCGACGCCGCGCGCGGCGCCCGCGATCGTCGGGCCGCTATCATCGGCGCGATGAACGCCGAGGAGCGCGCGCGCCTGCTGGAGGACGTGGAGCGGGCGCAGGCCGGCGGGGCGCCGGTCGCGGTCGTGACGGCGACGCACCCGGGCGAGCCGCCGCTCGCCGAGCGCGGGGCGAAGCTGCTGGTGCGGCGCGACCCGCACGACAGCTCGCTCGGCACGCTGGGGGACGCGGCGCTCGACGCGCTCGTCGCGGACGCCGCGCGCGAGGCGCTGCGCGCCCACCCGCGGCCCGCCGTGCAGACGCTCTACGTCGCGGCGACGGGCGGTGACGACGGCGGGCTCGAGCTCACGGCGCGCCGCCACGAATCCACGCCCCGGGGCGCGCAGCTCATGCTCGAGCTGTTCGAGGCGCCCGCGCGCCTCGTCGTGGTCGGCGGCGGGCACGTCGGGCTGGCGCTCGCGGAGATGGGCGCGATCCTCGGCCTCGAGGTCACCGTGCTCGACGACCGCCCGGAGTTCGCGAACGCCGAGCGCTTCCCGATGGCGCAGGAGGTGCGCGCCGGCGAGATCGACGCGGAGCTGGACGCGATGGACCTCGCGGGGGCGTGCTCGGTGGTGCTGGTCTCGCGCGGCCACAAGCAGGACGAGCTGGCGCTGCGGCACTCGGTGGGGCGCGGGGCGGCCTACGTGGGGATGATCGGGAGCCGCCGCCGCACGCGCACGGTGCTGGAGAGCCTGGAGCGGGACGGCGTCGACGCGGGCGAGCTGGCGCGCGTCCACACTCCGATCGGCCTCAACATCGGCGCCGAGACGCCCGAGGAGATCGCCGTCTCGATCCTCGCCGAGATCGTGATGGAGCGCCGCGGCGGCGGCGGCGCGCCGATGCGCCCCGTCGCCGAGTTGGCGCCCTAGCTCCGAGCCACCCGGCTGCGAACGCCGCCGCGCCCGCCCGATGCTGATGACGTCACCCGTTCTGCTAGGATCGGGCGTCGGAGGGCCGATGGACCGCGAGATCTACGCCGAGATTCGAGAGGCGCTGCACGAGGGTCAGCCGCGCGTGCTCGCGACCGTCTCCTCGGCGGTGGGCTCCACGCCGCGCAAGCCCGGCGCGCGCATGCTGCTGCGCCCCGACGGCTCCTTCGTCGGCACCATCGGCGGCGGCTGCGGCGAGGCCGAGGTGTGGGCCGACGCGATGGAGACGATGGCCGATGGCGAGCCCCGCGTCGTGCTCGTCGACCTCACCGAGCCCGTCGACGGCGAGGACAAGATCTGCGGCGGCGTGCTCGAGGTCTTCGTCGAGCGCATCACCGGCTAGCATCCCCTCCCGCACCCCTCTCGTCGCGCTGCCCGCCGTTCAGCCGCTAAGTTCGGCGCCATGACCGCCTTCGAGTCCATCGACGACGTGCTGGCGCGGCTCTCGGCGCAGGGCTACCTCGCCGACCGCGCGCTCGCCACCACGGTCTACCTCGGGCAGGCGCTGGAGAAGCCGCTGCTGCTGGAGGGCGAGGCCGGCGTCGGCAAGACTGAGCTGGCGAAGGCGATCGCCGCGGCGCGCGGCGCGCGGCTGATCCGGCTGCAGTGCTACGAGGGCCTCGACGCCTCGCAGGCGCTCTACGAGTGGAATTACCCGCGCCAGCTGCTGCACATCCGCCTCGCGGGCGAGGCAGGCGGCGCCGAGGGCTCGGCCGATGGCGACGGGCGCGCCGCGCTGGAGCGCTCGCTGTTCGGCGAGGAGTACCTCGTGCGTCGCCCGCTGCTCGAGGCGATCCTCGCCGAGGACGAGGAGCCGCCCGTGCTGCTCGTCGACGAGGTCGACCGCGCCGACGAGGAGTTCGAGGCGTTCCTGCTGGAGGTGCTCTCGGACTTCCAGATCTCGATCCCCGAGCTGGGCACGCTGACCGCCCGCCGCCGCCCCTTCGTGGTCCTCACCTCGAACCGCACGCGCGAGCTGCACGACGCGCTGAAGCGCCGCTGCCTCTACCTCTGGCTCGACTACCCGGACGTCGAACGCGAGCAGGCGATCCTGCACGCGCGCGTCCCCGGGCATCGAGGACGCGCTGGCGCGGCAGGTTGCGAGTTCATGCGGCTCCTGCGCGAGCGCGACTTCTACAAGCGCCCCGGCGTCGCCGAGACGATCGACTGGGCGCTGGCGCTGGCGGCGCTCTCCCGCGACAGCCTCGACGAGGCCACCGTCGAGGAGACGCTGGGCTGCCTCTTCAAGTACCGCGATGACGTGGAGCGCTTCCGCGAGAGCAACATCGGCCAGGTGCTCGCCCAGGTCGACATCGACCGCTCGATGTAGCGCGCGCCCGTGCCGAACCCCCCGCAGCTCTCGCCCGACGAGCCGGTGCTCGACCTCGACGAGGGCGAGCTGGCCGCCTTCGTCGCGCGCGCGCCGTCGCTGCGGCGCGGCACGCTCGACGGCAACGTCGTCGCTTTCACGCGGCTGCTGCGCGAGGCGGGGCTGCCGACGACGACCGGCGATGCGCTGGACGCCGCGCGCGCGCTCGCAGCCGTCGGCGTGCAGCGTCGCGACGAGGTGCGCGCCGCGCTCGCGGCCACGCTGGTGCGCGACCCGGCGGAGCGCCCCCTCTTCGACGCGCTCTTCGAGCAGCTGTGGTCGGGGCGCGAGCCGCCGCCGGCCGCGCTCGCCCCGCCGCGCGAGCTACCCGCGGGGCAGCGCCGGCCGGAGCCCGCGGGCCGTGTGCAGCGCGCCGCCGTCGAGGGCGAGCTCTACGCGGGTGGCGAGGCGCGGCCCGCGCCGTCCGCGAGCGAGCGCGCCTACAGCGGGCAGGACCTCGTCACCAGCCGCGACTTCTCGCAGCTGCGGCCGGAGGAGCTGGCGGCGGTGCGGCGGCGAATCCGCGCGCTCGCCCCGCGCCTCGCCAGCGCGCTCTCGCGCCGGCGCTGCGCCGCGCGGCTCGGTCGCGGCGTTGACCTGCGCCGCTCGATGCGCCGCGCGGCGCGCCGCCACGGTGAGACTGCGCGAGCTGGAGCGCACTCGCCGCCGCCGCACGCGGCTCGTGGTGCTCGCCGACGTCTCGGGCTCGATGGACCTCTACTCGCGCTTCCTGGTGCAGTTCCTCTACGGCCTCCAGCAGGAGCTGCGCGGCGTCTCCACCTTCGTCTTCTCCACGCGGCTGTTCGAGGTGACGCCGATGCTGCGCGCGCTCCTTCGACGCGGCGCTGCGGCTGGTGGCGCAGTCCGTGGATGGCTGGAGCGGCGGCACGCAGATCGGCGCCGCGCTGGCGGACTTCAACCGCCGCTACGGGCGCGAGCGCGTGGGCCGCGACACGGTGCTGATCGTGCTCTCGGACGGCTGGGACCGCGGCGACGCGGAGAGCGTGGGGCGCGAGATGGCGCTGCTGCACCGCCGCGCGCGCCGCGTGATCTGGCTGAACCCGCTGCTGGGCTCGCCGGGCTACCGGCCGCTCGCGGGCGGGATGGCGGCGGCGCTGCCGCACTGCGACGAGTTTCTGCCCGCGCACAACGTCGACTCGCTGGTGGCGCTCGGGCGGCGGCTGCTCGCGCTGGCCGCGAGCTAGCTGTAGTTCCCACGTAGGTTGTTGACAGGATGAGGGGCCTCGCCCGCTGCTGTGTGTGACAGCACGGCAGTAGCGAGGAGAGGACACCCTCATGGCCCATCGTAACGCGCGGCTGACGCCGCTGACCCGACTCGAGCTCGTGCGGGAAGTGGACGCCGGCTGGCCCCAGGCTGAGGTCGCTCGCCACTTCCGCGTCTCCCGCCACACCGTTGCCAAGTGGCTGGGGCGCTTCCGGGCGGAGGGAGCGGCAGGGCTCGAGGACCGCAGCTCCGCCCCGCGCGCGCATCCCCGGCGCACGCCGCCCGAGCTGGAGCGACGCATCTGCGCCGTGCGACGCACGCAGGGATTCGGGCCGCATCGCATCCAGTGGGCGCTCGGGGTCGCCCGCTCCACGGTCTACGCCGTGCTGCGGCGCCGCGGCCTCAACCGGCTCGACCGCCTGCACCGCGTCACCCGGGAGCCGGTCCGCTACGAGCACGACGCCCCCGGCGACCTGCTGCATCTCGACGTGAAGAAGCTCGGGCGCGTCCCCGAGGGCGGCGGCAAGCGAATGGCGCCTGGCTTCGCCGAGACGCGCTCCGGGCCGCATTCGCGGCGTTCGCTGGGGCTGGAGTACCTACACGTCGCCGTCGACGACCACAGCCGTTACGCCTACGTCTCCGTCCTGCCCGACGAGCGTGGCGCGAGCTGCGCCGCCTTCCTCGAGCAGGCGCTCGCGGCCTTCCGCCGGCGTGGCGTGCGCGTGCGCCGGGTCCTGACCGACAACGCGAAAGCCTACACCGTCGCCCGCAGCTTCCACGGCGCCGCCGCTGCCGCAGACGTGCGGCTGTCGCACACGCGGCCCTACCGCCCGCAGACGAACGGCAAAGCCGAGCGTTTCATCCAGATCCTGCAGAACGAGTGGGCCTACGCCCGCCCCTACCGCTCCAACGCCGAGCGGCTGCGCCAGCTCCCACGCTGGCTCTACCGCTACAATCACCGCCGACCGCACGGCGGCGTCGGCGGGGCCGTCCCCGCCTCCCGCCTGTGAACAACCTTCCTGGGTAGTACAGCTAGCCGCCGCGAGCCGGGGGCCGGGGGCGGGGGCCGCGGGCGGGGGACGCGGGCGAGGCGCGAGCCGCGAGCGAGGCGCGGCGGGCGGGGCGGGCGGAATCCGCTTCGCGCGGGCGCTCGTACAGTGGAGGCGTGGCCGAGGGCTGCGCGTCCGGAGAGCGCCCCCGGCGCGCCCCATTCCGGCGGCGCGCTTCGGGGGCGCGGTGATACGATGCGGGGTGCCGCGCCCGGTCGCGCGAGCGGCCGGCACGGCTCGCCGGGGCAGCACCCGCCGACGCGGGGAGTAGGGACGGACCGATGATCGGAAGCCTGGGCTGGCAAGAACTGCTCATCATCCTCGTGATCCTCGCGCTGCTGTTCGGCGCGTCGCGCGTGGCGGGCCTCGGCGGTGCGCTGGGCAAGGGCATCCGCGAGTTCCGCCGCGAGGCGCGTGGCGAGGACGAGGGCGACGGCGACGGCTCGGGCGGCGACTCGGGCGACGGCGCCGCCTCCGGGAGCACCTCCAGCGGCGGCTCCTCCTCCAGCGACAAGGGCGGCAGTAGCTAGCGGCGCCCGCTCGGCGCGCCCCGGCCCTGCGCCGGATCGCGCCACGGTGACGTGCTAGCGTGCGGCGCGCGGCCACTGGCCGCGCGCTTTCGCGTCCAGCGCCGCGTCGCCCGCGGCGACCGCGGCGACCGCCGCCAGGGGAGCACCGTGGAGATCGTCGCCGGCCTGCATCAGATCAAGACGCCGATGCCACGGCCGGAGCTCCCCTACGTCTTCGCCTATCTCTTCGAGGGCGCAGACGGCGTCACCCTCTTCGACTCCGGCTTCGGCACGCCCGAGGCGACGGCGGCGCTGACCGCAGGGCTCGCCGCGCTCGGGCACGAGCCCGCCGAGGTGCGGCGGCTGATCATCTCGCACGGCCACCCCGACCACTACGGCATGGCGGGCTGGGTGAAGGAGCGCGCGCCCGGCTGCGAGCTGGTGATGCTGGAGCAGGAGTGGAGCTGGCTGCTCGCGCGCGAAGGCACGCCTGAGGAGTGGATGCGCCGCTCCGATCTGTGGCTGACTCGGCACGGCATGGGCGATGACGAGATCGACGCGGGTCACCGCGCGGAGGAGGCCTCGGGCCGCGGCCGCATGGGCTCCTGGGAGAACGTCGAGCCCGACACGCTGATCACCGACGGCGAGCTGCTCGCCTTCGACGGCTGGGAGCTGGAGGCGGTCTGGACGCCGGGCCACACCCCCGGCCACCTCTGCATGTTCGAGCGCCGGCACCGGCTAATGCTGACCGGCGACCACGTGCTGCCCCACATCTCGCCCAACGTCTCGCTGCACGCCGAGCAGGAGGGCGCGAGCCCGCTGGTCGACTTCCGGCGCTCGCTGGAGCGCGTCGCCACCTACGACAGCGCGCTGGGGCTGCCCGCGCACGAGTTCACGATCGCCGACCTGCCGGGGCGCTGCCGCGAGCTGCTGCACCACCACGACGAGCGGCTGGACGAGGTGACGGCCGCCGTCGCCGTCGCGCCCCCCGAGCGCGGAGCCACGGCGCGCGAGGTCGCTGAGCGCGTGCACTGGAACACCGGCGCCTTCGCCGACTTCCCGTTGATGATGCAGCGCTCGGCGATCGGCGAGACGCTCTCGCACCTCCAGCTGCTCGCCGACGACGGCCGCCTCGCCCGCGTCGAGGACGGCGACGACGCGGTCCACTGGCGCGCCTGATCCTTTCGGACGGGCTGCCGGCAGCGTTCCGCTGCACCGCGGTGGCTGCCGCTGCTCGCGGACCGCGCCCGTCTCCGCTTCGACCCGCCGAGCGCGCTCGGGCCTGGCCACCGGCGTCGCCGCGCCCTCTTCGGCGCTACCCCCGCGCATGGATGTAGGCGCACTCTCCGAGGAGCGGCAGCCCGTGCGGTGCAGCGGAACGCTGCCGTGGGAGAATCGAGCGGTGAGCAGCGAGATCGGGCCGCGGGAGCGCGCCGCCGCGCTGGCCGGGCGCGCCGCGGGCGTGCTGGCGCGTCGCGCCGGGCGCGGAGGAGGCACCGCGCTGCCCGGCCTCGTCGCGGGCCGGCTCGCGCCGCGGCTGCTGGAGCGCGCGGCCTCGACGCTTGAGCATGGCGTGCTCTGCGTCTCCGGCACCAACGGCAAGACCACCACCACCCACCTGCTCACCGCGATCGCGGCGGGCGCGGGGCTCGACCCGCTGACGAATGGATCGGGCTCGAACCTCGAGCGCGGGCTGCTCGCGGCGTTCGTCGAGGCGGGCGGGCGCGCGGGCGCGCTCGACGGCGCGGGCCGCGTTGGCCTGCTTGAGGTCGACGAGGCCGTGCTGCCGCTGCTGCTGCCGCGCCTCCGCCCGCGCGTCGTGGTGCTGCTCAACCTCTTTCGCGACCAGCTCGATCGCTACGGCGAGGTCGACTCCGTCGCCGGGGGCTGGCGGCGCATGCTCGCCGAAGCGGAGCGCCCGCCCACGCTGGTGCTCAACGCTGACGATCCCGCCGTCGCGATGCTCGCCGAGGAGGTCGAGGGGCGGCCGGGCGCGCGCGTGATCCGTTTCGGCGTCGAGGCGCCGAGTGGCGCGGCGGCAGGCGGGGCGGCGCCCCGCGCGGTCGCCGGCGGCGCCGTCGATGCGCGCTTCTGCCGCTGCGGCGCGCGCCTCGCGCACGACACGCTGCTACTGGGCCACCTCGGCGCGTGGCGCTGCCCCTCGTGCGGTCGCGCGCGGCCGGCGCCCGAGGTGGAGGCGGGCGCTGTCGTGCTGACCGCCGCCGGCGCGAGCTTCGAGCTGCGCGCGCGTCTCTCCGGCGCCGGGCTGCAGCGCGCCCGCGTCGAGCTGCAGCTGGCGGGGCTGCACTCCGTCTACAACGCGCTCGCGGCGGCGGCGGGCGCGCTCGCGCTCGGCGTCTCGCCGCTCGCCGCCGCGCACGCGCTGGCGGGCGCGCGGCCCGCCTTCGGGCGGCAGGAGGCGTTCGCCGTCGAGGGGCGCGAGGTGCGGCTGCTGCTGGCGAAGAACCCGACGGGGCTCTCCGAGGTGGTGCGCACGTTGACCGCCGAGGCGCCCGCTGGCGAGGATGCGCCCGCGCCGGCGGACGCGCCCGCGCTGCACCTGCTGCTCGCGCTGAACGACGGCGTGCAGGACGGCCGCGACACCTCGTGGATCTACGACGCGGAGCTGGAGGCGCTCGCGGGGCGCGTCGCGCACCTCGTGGCCTCGGGGCTGCGGGCGGACGACATGGCGCTGCGGCTGCTGCTGGCGCGGGTGCGCTCCGACCTCGTCGAGCCGCAGCTGGAGACGGCGCTCGACGCGGCGCTCGCCGCGACCCCGGCGGGCGGCTCGCTCTCGGTGGTCGCGACCTACACGGCAATGCTCGTGCTGCGCGAGGAGCTCGCGCGTCGCGCCGGCCGCGCGCACTACTGGGAGCGCGACGGCGACGCCGAGGCGGCGGCGGGCGCGGGTGCAGGCGCCGCCGCCGCCCGGGACGAGCGACGGTGAGCGCCGCCCCCGATGGCCGCGCCGCGGCCGGCCTCCCGGCGGTGCGCGTCGTCTCGCTCTACCCGGACGTGATGGATGTCTACGCCGACGGCGGCAACCTGATCGCGCTGGCGGCTCGCTGCCGGCGACGCGGCATCGAGCTCGAGTGCATCGACGTGAGCCTGGGCGACGCGCTACCCGCGGCCGCCGACCTCGTGCTGATCGGCGGCGGGCAGGACCGCGAGCAGACGCGCGTGGCGCCCGAGCTCGCCGCGCACGGCGCGCGGCTGCGGGCGTGGCGCGACGAGGGCGTGGCAATGCTCGCGGTCTGCGGCGGCTACCAGCTCTTCGGCCGCGACTACCGCACGTCGGCGGGCGTCGAGCTGCCGGGCGCTGCCGTCTTCGACGTGACGACCGTGGCGCCCGCCCCCGGCGAGCCGCGCCACGTCGGCGAGGTGCTCGCCCACTGCGCACTTCCCGAGGGGGGCGAGCTCGCCGGCTTCGAGAACCACGCGGGGCGCAGCTACCTCGGTCCCGGCGCTCGCCCCTTCGCGCGCGTCGAGCGCGGGCGCGGCAACAACGGCGAGGACGGCACCGAGGGCGCGCTGGCCGCCGAAGCGATCGGCACCTACCTGCACGGGCCGCTGCTGCCTCGACACCCCGCGCTCGCCGATCGGCTGCTCGCGGCCGCGCTGCGCCACCGCTACGGCGAGGGCGCCCCCCCGCTGGAGCCGCTCGCCGACCCCTACGCCGCGGCGGCGCACCGCGTCGCCGCCCGCGTCGCACGCAAGCGCGGCGTGCCCCCGCCCTAGCTGTAGTTCCCACGTAGGTTGTTGACAGGATGAGGGGCCTCGCCCGCTGCTGTGTGTGACAGCACGGCAGTAGCGAGGAGAGGACACCCTCATGGCCCATCGTAACGCGCGGCTGACGCCGCTGACCCGACTCGAGCTCGTGCGGGAAGTGGACGCCGGCTGGCCCCAGGCTGAGGTCGCTCGCCACTTCCGCGTCTCCCGCCACACCGTTGCCAAGTGGCTGGGGCGCTTCCGGGCGGAGGGAGCGGCAGGGCTCGAGGACCGCAGCTCCGCCCCGCGCGCGCATCCCCGGCGCACGCCGCCCGAGCTGGAGCGACGCATCTGCGCCGTGCGACGCACGCAGGGATTCGGGCCGCATCGCATCCAGTGGGCGCTCGGGGTCGCCCGCTCCACGGTCTACGCCGTGCTGCGGCGCCGCGGCCTCAACCGGCTCGACCGCCTGCACCGCGTCACCCGGGAGCCGGTCCGCTACGAGCACGACGCCCCCGGCGACCTGCTGCATCTCGACGTGAAGAAGCTCGGGCGCGTCCCCGAGGGCGGCGGCAAGCGAATGGCGTCTGGCTTCGCCGAGACGCGCTCCGGGCCGCATTCGCGGCGTTCGCTGGGGCTGGAGTACCTACACGTCGCCGTCGACGACCACAGCCGTTACGCCTACGTCTCCGTCCTGCCCGACGAGCGTGGCGCGAGCTGCGCCGCCTTCCTCGAGCAGGCGCTCGCGGCCTTCCGCCGGCGTGGCGTGCGCGTGCGCCGGGTCCTGACCGACAACGCGAAGGCCTACACCGTCGCCCGCAGCTTCCACGGCGCCGCCGCTGCCGCAGACGTGCGGCTGTCGCACACGCGGCCCTACCGCCCGCAGACGAACGGCAAAGCCGAGCGTTTCATCCAGATCCTGCAGAACGAGTGGGCCTACGCCCGCCCCTACCGCTCCAACGCCGAGCGGCTGCGCCAGCTCCCACGCTGGCTCTACCGCTACAATCACCGCCGACCGCACGGCGGCGTCGGCGGGGCCGTCCCCGCCTCCCGCCTGTGAACAACCTTCCTGGGTAGTACAGCTAGTCGCGAGCCCCGAACGCCGAGCCGCGAAGCCCCCGCGGCGGCGACGCGTGCCCGCCCCCGCGCCGCGTGCGATGATCGAGCGGGCGGCGGGGACCGGCCGGAGCAGCCGCGGGGGTGCCGTGCGACTCAGCCGACGCCGCTTGCTGGGGGGCTGCGCGCTCCTCGCGGTGCTGCTGCTGGCCGGCTGCGGCGGCGACGGCGGTGACGGCGAGGTGCGCGTCATCGCGAACGGCACCGAGGTGGCACCCACTTCCACGTCGGCCGGCGCGACGGCCAGCGGCACGCCGGCGCCGACCCCTGCGCCGCTCCCCTTCACCCCGACCCCGCCGCCCTCGACGCTGGACCCCGAGGATCTGCGCGGCTTCCTCTATCCCCTGGAGGGCGGCTGCCTCCCCGGCTTCGACGAGCTGATGCCCAACGCCCCGCGCGAGTACCGCAACGGCGTGCACGAGGGCGTGGACTGGTACGTCGGCTCCGCCTGCGCCGCGATCGCGCTCGGCACGCGCGTCTACGCGATGCACGACGGGGTGGTCCTGCGCGCCGATCACGACTACCTCGACATCACGCTTGCGCAGGTGGAGGAGCTGCAGGCACGCACCGCCGCGCAGGGCTACACCGACCCCGAGGCGCTCGACATCTTCCGCGGGCGGCAGGTCTGGATCGATCACGGGCAGGGCGTGCTCACCCGCTACGCGCACCTCTCGGAGATCGCCGAGCGGCTCTTCGTGGGGCTCGCCGTGCGGCAAGGCGAACCGGTGGGCCTCGTCGGCGAGTCCGGCACCCCCGAGTTCGTGACCGACCCCGGCACCGAGCTGCACCTGCACGCCGAGGTGCGCGTCGGCGACAGCTTCCTGGGCGCCGGCCTGCCGCCGGCCGAGGTGCGCGCGCTCTACGAGCGGCTCTACGGCCCGCCGGCCGAGGACGCGGGTGCCGGGGGGCCGCCCCCCGAGGCGACGGCGACGCCTTCAGGCTAGCGCCCGGGCGGCGCCCGCCGCGAGAGGGCGCACGACGCCCCGGGGGGCGCGCGGTACCATCGTCGGGCCGCACCCGCCCACCGCCGCCTGCGAGGATCCATGCGCTCGCTGCTCTCCGACCCGCTCGCGATCGAGATCCCGTGGGACCCGAACATCGCGGAGATCGGCGGCCTGCTCCTCACCTGGCACGGGCTCTTCACGGCCCTCGGCATCCTCGCGGGGGTGTGGCTGGCGCTGCGGCTCGGGCGCGTCATCGACTACGACCCGGACGACATCTACTCGATCGCGCTGGTGGCGGTGCCCGCGGGCATCGTCGGGGCGCGGCTGCTCTTCGTCATCGAGCGCTGGGACTTCTACGGCACCCGCCCCGGCGACATCATCTCCATCACCGAGGGCGGCATCTCGATCTGGGGTGGCATCCTCGGCGGCATCCTCGGCGGCGCGCTCTACGCGCTGTGGAAGGGCTTCCCGCTGCTGCGCGGGCTGGACATCGGCGGGGCGGGGCTGCTGCTGGGGCAGGCGATCGGCCGCCTCGGCGACGTCGTCAACGGCGAGCACCTGTCGACCGTCACGGACCTGCCGTGGGGCGTCATCTACACCGACCCGGACTCGCCCGCCTTCGCGCACTCGGTGGCCGTCGGCGCGGTGCACCCCGCGACCAGCTACGAGCTTGTGGGCGACCTCGCGATCCTCGGCGTGATGCTGGTGCTCTTCTACGGCCTCTTCCGGCACCGCCCCGGCCTCGTCTTCTTCACCTACCTCATCGGCTACGCGACGATGCGCTTCTTCCTCACCTACCTGCGCGTCGACTCCGCCGAGACGCTGAACGGGCTGCTGCGGGTGCCGCAGCTCGTCTCGGTGGTCGTGCTGCTGGTGGGCGTGCCGCTGGCGATCTGGGTGTGGCGCCGCCCGCCCGCCGCGCCCGCCGCGCCGAAGCCGCCGCCCGGCCGCGTGCCGATCGCCCGCTGACGGGTCGCGGCCCGCCGCGCCCGCGGTGGTACGCTGAGCACATCATGAACGTACTGGGGGACGCATGAAGGCTCGGATACGCAACGCCCTCTGGGTGGTGACGCTCCTCGTAGGCCTCGCGCTCTACGTCTTGCCAGCGATCGCCCTCGTGGTCTTCTTTGTGTCGTTCATCGCCGCGGTCCTTCTGACCATCCCGCGGGTGTCGAGTCGGCGAGCGCCTCATGGGCGCCACGAGGACAGCGATCCGCAGGCGGAGTTGAACGCGAAGCCCGACTTCGCGATCACGAAGCACGATCCGCGGGGTGGTGGCTTCTTCCGCTGAGACCCCGTCCACTGGCTCGTCTGCCCTCGCGTTACGTCTTGACGCGCAGGGAGGGCACGCCTAGCCTCGACGGGTGTTCCCGAGGCGCGCGAGCGTCCCCGGGGCCGTTCATCACGAGTGGCTGAGGGACATCGGCCCGACGAAGCCACGGCAACCGTCCCCATGCCGAGGGGGTGCGGTGCCACTGCCGACCCGGACTCTGCTCACGTGGCGGCGCCGGGAACGATGAACAGAGGCGCTCTCATGCAACTCCCCGTCCCCTGCCTGCGCGGTTCCACGCCGCCCGCCGCCGTGGCGATGCGCTAGCCCGGTCCGCCGCCGCCCCACGGGGCGCGCGAGCACCGGGCGACCGTCGTCACCCCCAGCCGACCCGATCTGGAGCTGCCCCCATGTCCTTCGAGCGCGCCCTACGCTGTCGTGAATGCGGGCGGGAGTACCCGCTCGACCCGATCTTCTCCTGCGAGTTCTGCTTCGGGCCGCTGGAGGTCGCCTACGACTACGACGCGATGCGCGGGCGCGTCACCCGCGAGAGCATCGCGGCGGGCCCGAGCACGCTCTGGCGCTACGCCGACCTGCTGCCGTGCGATCCCGAGTTCCGCGTGGACATCGGCACCGGCTTCACGCCGCTGCAGCGCGCTGACCGTCTGGCCGAGGCGCTGGGGCTGCGCACGCTGTGGCTGAAGAACGACACGGTGAACCCCACCTGGTCGTTCAAGGACCGCGTGGTCTCCGTGGCGATCGCGCGCGCCCGGCAGTTCGGCTTCGACTCGATCGCCTGCGCCTCGACGGGCAATCTGGCGAACGCGGTCTGCGCGCACGCGGCGCGCGCGGGCATGGGCGTCTTCGTTTTCATCCCCGACGACCTCGAGCGCGGCAAGGTGGTCGGCAGCGCCATCTACGACCCGACGCTGGTGATGGTGGACGGCAACTACGACGACGTGAACCGGCTCTGCACGGAGCTCTCGCAGAGCTACCCGTGGGCGTTCGTGAACATCAACGTGCGCCCCTACTACGCGGAGGGCTCGCGCACGCTGGGCTTCGAGGTCGCGGAGCAGCTCGGCTGGCGCGCCCCGGACGCCTGCGTGGTGCCCATGGCATCGGGCTCGCTCTACACGAAGATCCACAAGGGGCTGACGGAGTTCGCCACGCTCGGGCTGATCGAGGAGCCGCACACGCGCATGTTCGGCGCGCAGGCCGCGGGCTGCTCGCCGATCGCCACGGCCCGCGCGGCGGGGACGCTCAACTTCGTCCCGCAGAAGCCCGACACCATCGCGCGCTCCCTGGCCATCGGTAATCCGGCCGACGGCTACTATGCGCTGAAGAAGATGGACGAGACGGACGGCGGCGCGGAGATGGCGACCGACGAGGAGATCGTCGCGGGTATTCGGCTGCTCGCTGAGACCGAGGGCATCTTCGCCGAGACGGCGGGCGGGGTGACGGTCGCGTGCCTCAAGAAGCTCGTGGAGCAGGGTGCGATCGCGCCCGAGGAGGAGACGGTCGCCTTCATCACCGGTGCCGGCCTGAAGACGGTGGAGGTGGTGATGGACCACGTCACCGAGCCGCTGCGCGTGCCCGCCCGTGCCGAGGCGTTCGCGCAGGCGCTGGAGGAGCGGCAGGGCGCTCTCGCCGCGGTGGGCGTCGCCGGGACGGGAGCGTAGCGATGGCCAGCCGTCGCGTGCGCTTCTCCTTCGAGCCGGCGCTGATCCGGGATCCGGTCATCTACCAGATCGGCCATACCTTCGACGTGGTGACCAACATCCGCATGGCCGACGTGGACGAGCAGATCGGCTGGGTGATCCTCGAGATCGACGGCGAGGCCGAGGAGATCGATCGCGCGCTCGCGTGGGCGCAGGAGCGCGGCGTGCGGGTCGATCCGCTCGCCGGCGACGTGGTGGAAGGCTAGGCGGATGAGCGTCACGGTGAAGATCCCGACCCCACTGCGTTCGCTCACCGGCGACCGCGACAAGATCGACGCGCAGGGGGCGACGCTCGCAGCGCTCGTCGACGAGCTCGACGGCTCCTTCCCGGGCATGCGGGAGCGCCTTTGCGACGAGGGCGGTGGGCTGCGGCGCTTCGTCAACGTCTACGTCAACGGCGAGGACGTGCGCTTCCTCGAGGGGCTCGACACCGCGCTGGGCGACGGCGACGAGGTCTCGATCGTGCCCGCGGTCGCCGGCGGCGCGAGCTAGCGAGGCGACGCGCCGGCCTCGGCGCGCGCCCGTGGGCGGGTCGCCGCGGCCGAGCCTCGAATGAGGGCATGCTACAATGTCGACCTATTTAGTCGACAATTCGCTGGTGCGGCTGTCGGGCGCTCGCCGGGGGCTCGGCGCGCGCGGCGGGGACGGTGGCGGGCGTGCGGCTCTCGACCAAGGGGGACTACGGCGTGCGGGCGCTGATCGAGCTCGCGCTGCACGAGGGCGAGTGCCCGGTGCAGCGCGCCGAGATCGCGGCGCGCCGGCAGATCCCGGAGTCCTACCTCGATCACCTGCTGGCGCAGCTGCGGCGCGACGGCTTCGTGCGCTCCACCCGCGGCCCCGGCGGCGGGCACGAGCTGGCACGGCCCTCCGCCGAGGTGCGGCTGCTGGACGTGCTGGAGTCGCTGGAGGGCTCGCTGGCGCCGCTGGCCTGCCTGGAGGACGGCGAGGACCACTCGGAGCAGCACGTGATCTGCGGGCAGCAATGGGTGTGGCGCGAGATCTACGACGCGATGCGCCTGCGGCTGGCCGCCGTGACGCTGGCCGAGCTGCTGGCGCGCGACCGCGAGCGGCAGCGGCGGCTGGCGCCGTCGTACAGCATCTGAGGCACGTGGATCCGGGGCACACGGGAACGCGGCGAGGCGGCCGGGCGCGGCGACTCGCGACCGGGACGAGCGCGGAGCAGAGCGAGGGAGGGCGCGGGTGACGGGAGAGCCCACGGCAGACGCCGACTCCTACGCGCGTCCCGTCCTCGCGGACGGGGTGCTCTCGCTCATCGGGCGCACGCCGCTGGTGCGGCTCAGCCGCGTGGCGCCCGCGGGCGTCGAGGTGCTGGGCAAGCTCGAGTCGATGAACCCGGCAGGCTCGGTGAAGGACCGCATCGCGCTGTCGATGGTCGAGGCCGCCGAGCGCGAGGGGCTGCTCCGACCCGGCGACACCATCGTGGAGCCGACCTCGGGCAACACCGGCATTGGCCTCGCGATGGTTTGCGCCTGCAAGGGCTACCGGCTGGTGCTCACGATGCCCGAGGACATGAGCGTGGAGCGGCGGCGGCTGCTGGAGCGCTTCGGCGCCGAGCTGGTGCTGACCCCCGCCATCGAGGGTATGACCGGCTCCGTCTACGCCGCGCGCGAGCTGTCGGAGAGCCGCGGCTACTTCATGCCGCAGCAGTTCGAGAACCCCGCAAACCCGGAGGTGCACCGGCTGACGACGGGCCCCGAGATCCTGCAGGCGACGGAGGGCCGGCTGGATGCCTTCGTCGCGGGGGTGGGCACGGGCGGCACCATCACCGGCGTGGGCGAGGTGCTGCGCGGCGCGCTGCCCGCGGTGCGCATCGTCGCGGTGGAGCCGGCGCGCTCGCCGGTGCTGGCGGGCGGGCGCGCGGGGATGCACGCGATCCAGGGTATCGGCGCCTCCTTCGTCCCCGGCGTCCTGAACCGCGATATCTACGACGAGGTGATCGCCGTCTCCGACGAGGACGCGTTCGACATGACACAACGGCTGACGCGCGAGGAGGGGCTACTGGTGGGCGTCTCCGCCGGGGCCAACGTGTGGGCCGCCGTGCGCGTCGCCGAGCAGCTGGGGCCGGGCGCGCGCGTGGCGACGATGCTCTGCGACACGGGCGAGCGCTACCTCAGCGTGGCGTTCTAGGGGAGGGGCCACGATGCCGGTCAGCGTCTACATTCCCTCGCCGTTCCGCCGCTTCACGGCGAACCGCGAGCACGTCAGCGTGGAGGGGGGCACGGTGCGTGAGGTGCTGGATGCGCTGGAGCGCGCCTATCCCGGCTTCGACCACCTCGTCTACGATCGCGAGCGGCGCATCCCGACGCACATCAACATCTACGTGAACAACCGCGAGATACACGATCTCGCGGGGCCGGAGACCTCGCTCTCCGACGGCGACCAGGTGGCGGTGATCCCCGCGCTGGCAGGAGGAGCCCGATGACGGAGGCAGCGAGCGGGAACGGCGCGCAGCCCGGCGGGAGCGCGTTCACCCCGGACGAGGTGATGCGCTACTCGCGGCACATGATCATGGGCCAGGTGGGCCCCGTGGGGCAGCGCCAGCTGCGCAACGCCAGCGTGCTGGTGGTGGGCGCGGGCGGCCTCGGCTCGCCGGTGGCGCTCTACCTGGCGCTCGCCGGCGTCGGGCGCATCGGCCTCGTCGACTTCGACATCGTCGACCTGTCGAACCTGCAGCGGCAGATCCTCCACCAGACCGCAGATGTCGGGCGGCCGAAGATCGTCTCGGCGAAGGAGTCGCTCCTCGCATACAACCCGCACGTCACCGTCGACACGCACGAGCAGCCGATCACCTCCGACAACGCGATGGAGATCATCGCGGGCTACGACATCATCGTGAACGGCGCCGACAACTTCGCCACGCGCTACCTCGTGAACGACGCCGCCTATCTCTCCGGCAAGACGCTGGTGGACGGCTCGATCCTGCTCTTCGACGGGCAGGTGACCGTGTACAAGCCCGGGCACGGTTGCTACCGCTGCCTCTACCCCGCGCCGCCGCCGCCCGGCCTCGTGCCGTCCTGCGCCGAGGCGGGGGTGCTGGGCGCGATCACCGGCATCGTCGGCTCGATCCAGGCGACCGAGGTGTTCAAGCAGATCCTCGACATCGGCGAGCCGCTGGTCGGGCGGCTGCTGCTGATCGACGCGCTGACGATGGACTTCCGCATGATGAAGGTGCGCCGCGACCCGGCCTGCCCGCTCTGCGGCGACGCGCCGAGCATCCACGAGCTGATCGACTACGACCAGTTCTGCGGCACGCCGCCTTTGATCGTGCCGGCGGAGGCGCTGGAGGCCGCGGGCGGGGCGCCCGCCTAGCGCGTGTCGCGGGCGAGAGGGCATTCGGCCCACCCACGCGCGGCCTGCGGGCGGCGGAGGGATGGGCGCGCAGCGAGAGGGAGGCGCAGGTGGCGGTGACAGTGCACGTCGCCTCGGTGATCCAGAAGGTCGTGGGCGACCAGAAGCAGCTTGAGGCGGACGGCTCGACGATCGCCGAGCTGATCGCCGACATCGAAGCCCGCTACCCCGGCTTCCGGGCGCAGGTCGCCGACGAGTCCGGCGAGCTCCACCGCTTCGTCAACGTGTACCTGAACGACGAGGACGTGCGCTACCTCGGCGGCACGGGCACCGAGCTCGGCGAGGGCGACTCGGTCTCCTTCTTGCCCGCCTTGGCCGGCGGGGGCTCGTTCCTGCCCGCGCTGGCGGGCGGGGCCTCCTTCCTGCCTGCGCTCGCGGGCGGGCGCTAGCGGGCGCGCGCCCGCGAGGCCACGATGCGCGGCGCGAGGGCGGGGGGCCCGATGCTCTATCACGGCGTGCTCGAACTCGTCGGCGACACGCCGCTCGTCGAGGTCAGCGAGCTCTCGCCCAACCCCGCCGTGCAGATCTACGCCAAGCTCGAGGGGGAGAACCCCACGGGCTCGGTGAAGGACCGCATCGCCCGCTACATGGTGGATGCCGCCGAGCGCGACGGCCGGCTCAGCCCCGGCCAGACGATCCTCGAGCCGACCTCGGGCAACACCGGCATCTCGCTGGCCCTCATCGGCCGGCTGCGCGGCTACCCCGTGAAGGTGGTGATGCCGGACGCCGTCAGCGTCGAGCGCGTCCAGCTGCTCGAGGCCTTCGGCGCGGAGATCCTCTACTCGCCGGGCGAGTTGGGCACCAACGGCTCCGTCCGGCGCGCGCGGGAGCTTGGCGCCGAGCACCCCGAGTGGTTCCTCCCCTTCCAGTACGAGAACCCCGAGAACCCCCGCGCCCACTACGAGACGACCGCGCCCGAGATCCTGCGCGACCTCCCCGAGCTCGACGTCTTCGTGGCGGGGCTCGGCACGGGGGGGACGCTCACCGGCGTCGGCCGGCGGCTCAAGGAGCACGACCCCGCGATCCGCGTAGTCGCGGCGGCGCCCCACCCCGGCGATCTGGTGCAGGGGCTGCGCAGCCTGGAGGAGGGCTACATCCCGCCCGTCTTCGACGACACGGTGCTGGACGGGCGCATCGTCGTGGACTCGCGCACCTCGTTCCGGCTCACGAAGGAGCTGATGGAGCGCTGCGGGGTGTTCGCGGGCGTCTCGGCGGGTGCGGTGATCCGCGCGGCGCAGCGCGTCGCCGAGCGGATGGAGCGCGGGCAGATCGTCTGCCTGCTGGCCGACGGCGGCTGGAAGTACCTCTCCACGGGGCTGTGGAGCAAGGAGTACGCCGAGATCGAGGAAGACGTGAGCGAGAAGATGTGGTGGTAGCCTGCGCGCCGCCCCCGACCTGTGGCGAGGGCGCGAGGCCGGGGCCACAGCCGGGAGGCGGCGCCGGCGGGAGGAGACGACGATGACCGAGAAGCTCGTGAGCTGCGACTGGGTGGCGGCGCACCTCAACGACCCGGAGGTGCGGCTGGTCGAGGTCGACGTCGACACCGAGGCCTACGCGCAGGGCCACATCGAGGGCGCGGTCGGCTGGAACTGGACGACGCAGCTCCAGGACCAGCGGCGCCGCGACATCCTCTCGAGGGAGGCGATCGAGGAGCTGCTCGCCGGCTCGGGCGTCGGCGATGACACCCACGTCGTGCTCTACGGCGACAACAACAACTGGTTCGCGGCCTACGCGCTGTGGCTGCTCGAGCTCTACGGGCACGAGAGCGCCTCGCTGATGGACGGCGGGCGCGTGAAGTGGCTGGCGGAGAGCCGGCCGACCACGACCACCGCGCCGCAGGTGCCGCGCGCGAGCTACCACGCGAGCGAGGCGGACCCGGCGCTGCGCGCGCGGCGGGACGATGTGCTGGGCGCCCTCGGCGGCGACGGCCCGCAGCTCGTCGACGTGCGCAGCCCCGCCGAGTTCTCGGGCGAGGTGATCGCGCCGCCCGGCATGTCGGAGTCGGCGCAGCGCGGCGGGCACATCCCCGGCGCGAAGAGCATCCCGTGGGCGCGCGCCGTCAACGAGGACGGCACGTTCCGCTCGGCCGACGAGCTGCGGCAGCTCTACGGCGATGCCGGCGTGCGCGAGGGCGACTCGACGATCGTCTACTGCCGCATCGGCGAGCGCTCCTCGCACACCTGGTTCGTGCTGCGGCACCTGCTGGGCTACGGCGACGTGCGCAACTACGACGGCTCGTGGACCGAGTACGGCTCGCTCATCGACGTCCCGATCGAGCGCTAGCGGGTGGCGGCGGCGCCCGGCACCGCGGGCGACGGCGGCGCGCTGGAGCGCGCGCTACTCGCTCGCGCGCTCGC
The DNA here is from genome assembly GCA_963667515.2 of Dehalococcoidia bacterium. Lineage (GTDB taxonomy): Bacteria > Chloroflexota > Dehalococcoidia > UBA2979 > UBA2979 > VYDC01. The sequence goes on from CAXXXY010000007.1 coordinate 154,453, forward strand.
CGCGCGCGACCCTGGGCGGCTGCAGCTGCGCTTCCGCGCCGCCGTCGTCGATCGCTACCGCGAGCGGGCCGGCGCCACGCTGCTGCGCACGCGCAGCGTGGGGCGCGTGGCGCTCCCCGGCCGCTGGTCGCTGGACGTGGGCCTCGCCGAGGGGCCGGACGGCGAGGCGCTGCTGCACCTCCCGGTCAGCGACCTCCTCGATCGGCTGCCCGAGGAGGAGCGGGAGCACTGGATCGCGCACCTCGCGACGGGCCCGGTGAGCGAGAGCTACCTGCAGATGCGCATGACCCCCGCCGCCTGCATCGACGACGGCGAGCCCGGGGCCTGGGAGTAGGGGACGCCGTGCCGCGCATCCCGCGCCCCGTCATCGACGCGATGATCGCGCACGCCCGGGGCGAGCTCCCCAACGAGGCGTGCGGGCTGCTGCACGAGGCGCCCGGCGGCGCGCTGGAGCTGCACCGCGTGCGCAACGTCGCGGCCAGCCCCTTCCGCTACGAGATGGACGGCCTGGAGCAGATGCGGCTGGAGGAGCGGCGCGAGCGGGAGGGCGAGCGGCTCTTCGCGATCTACCACTCGCACGTGGCGACGGAGGGCCGCCCCTCGCCGACGGACGTGCGCATGGCGTTCTTTCCGCCCGGCGAGCTGGAGCAGCCGCCGATGTACCCGGAGACGTGGTACGTGCTCGTCTCGTTCGCCCAGGAGCCGCCGCCCGTGCGCGCCTTCCACGTGCTGCAGGGCGGCGAGGTGGTGGAGGAGACCGTCGAGGTGGTCGAGGGCGGCGCGTGACGGCGCCGTGATCGCGCTGCCCGCGCCCATCGTCATCGGCGGACGGAGCTTCGCGTGGGGCGCGCGCAGCTACCTCGTCGGCGTGCTCAACGCGACGCCGGACTCCTTCTCGGGCGACGGGCTGCTCGACGCCGGGGCCGCGGCCGATCGCGCCGAGCGCCTCGTCGCCGAGGGCGCCGATCTGCTCGACATCGGCGCGGAGTCCACGCGACCCGGCTACGCGGGCGTCGATGCCGACGAGGAGTGGCGGCGCCTGGGGCCGGTGCTGCGCGCGGTGCGCGCTCGCGTCGACGCGCCGATCTCCGTCGACACCTCGAAGGCCGCGGTGGCGGAGCGCGCCTTCGAGGCGGGCGCCGACGCGCTCAACGACGTGCGCGGCCTGCGTGGCGACCCGCAGCTCGCTCCGCTGCTCGCGCGGGCGAGGCTGCCCGCGGTGCTGATGCACAACCAGCGCGGCCGCGGGCGCTCCGGCGATCCGATCGCGGACGCGCGCGCGGGGCTCGTCGAGTCGCTGCGCGCGGCCGAGGCGGCCGGCGTGCCGCCCGAGCGCGTGGTGCTCGACCCGGGCTTCGGCTTCGGCTGGGAGCCGGCGGAGAACCTGGAGCTGCTGCGCCGCCTGGGCGAGCTGCGCGCGCTGGGGCGGCCGCTGCTCGTCGGCACCTCGCGCAAGTCGACGATCGGGCTCGTGCTCGACGAGCCGGACGCGGCGCGCCGGCTGTGGGGCACGGCGGCGACGATGGCGCTGGCGGTGGCGGGCGGCGCCGACCTGCTGCGCGTGCACGACGTGGCCGAGATGGCGCAGGTGGCGCGCGTCGCGGATGCGGTCGTGCGCGGCTGGCCGCCTGCGGATCCGCCGACGAGCCCGCCCGCGAGCGCGACGTGAGCGCGCGCGAGCGCCCCGCGCGCCGCGGTCACCCCGCCCGCCCGGCGCGCCGCGTGTGGCTGGGCCTCGGCGCGAACCTCGGCGACCGCGCGGAGCAGCTCGCGCGCGCGATCGAGGCGCTGCGCAACGCCGGCGTCGCCGTCGATCGCGTCTCCTCGCTCTACGACACGCCGCCCTGGGGCGAGCCGCCGCCCGGCCTGCCCGCGCCGCCGCGCTACGCCAACGCCGTCTGCGGCGGCGAGCAGGCGCTCGCGGCCGCGGAGCTGCTGGCGGCGGCGAAGCGCATCGAGGCGGCGGCCGGCCGCGCGCTCGACGCGCCGCGCAACAGCCCGCGCCCGCTCGACATCGATCTGCTGCTGATCGCGGGCGAGGTGGTGGAGCAGCCGGAACTCGTCGTGCCGCACCCGCGCCTCCACGAGCGCGCCTTCGTGCTCGTGCCCCTCGCCGAGGTGGCGCCGATGGCGCGCCACCCGCTGCTCGGGCGCTCGGCCGCCGAGTTGCGCGACGCGCTCCCCGCCGAGGAGATCGCCGGCGTCGAGCGCATCGCGGTGCCGGGGTGGGAGCGCCGCGCGTGAGCGCCGCCGCCGCGGGGCCACCTCGGGCTAGGCTGAGAGGAGCAAGGCGGGGCCAACCGAGGAAGAGCACGATGCTCGTTGAGCTGCTGTGGTTCGACGGCTGCCCGCACCACCGCTCGGCACGTGCCTTGATCGACGAGGTGGCGGGGGAGCTCGGCGTGGCGCCGCGCGTCGAGGCGATCGAGGTGCCCGACGAGGTGACGGGCGACCGCGTCTGCTTCCCCGGCTCGCCGACGATCCGCGTCGACGGGGTCGACGTGGAGCCGGGCTGGGAGCCGTGCGCCGACTGCACGCCGCGCTGCCGCGTCTACGCCACGGCCGAGGGGCTGCGCGGGCTGCCGGAGCGCGAGTGGGTGGCGCGGGCGCTGCTGCGCGCGGCGGACTAGCTGTACTACCCAGGAAGGTTGTTCACAGGCGGGAGGCGGGGACGGCCCCGCCGACGCCGCCGTGCGGTCGGCGGTGATTGTAGCGGTAGAGCCAGCGTGGGAGCTGGCGCAGCCGCTCGGCGTTGGAGCGGTAGGGGCGGGCGTAGGCCCACTCGTTCTGCAGGATCTGGATGAAACGCTCGGCTTTGCCGTTCGTCTGCGGGCGGTAGGGCCGCGTGTGCGACAGCCGCACGTCTGCGGCAGCGGCGGCGCCGTGGAAGCTGCGGGCGACGGTGTAGGCCTTCGCGTTGTCGGTCAGGACCCGGCGCACGCGCACGCCACGCCGGCGGAAGGCCGCGAGCGCCTGCTCGAGGAAGGCGGCGCAGCTCGCGCCACGCTCGTCGGGCAGGACGGAGACGTAGGCGTAACGGCTGTGGTCGTCGACGGCGACGTGTAGGTACTCCAGCCCCAGCGAACGCCGCGAATGCGGCCCGGAGCGCGTCTCGGCGAAGCCAGGCGCCATTCGCTTGCCGCCGCCCTCGGGGACGCGCCCGAGCTTCTTCACGTCGAGATGCAGCAGGTCGCCGGGGGCGTCGTGCTCGTAGCGGACCGGCTCCCGGGTGACGCGGTGCAGGCGGTCGAGCCGGTTGAGGCCGCGGCGCCGCAGCACGGCGTAGACCGTGGAGCGGGCGACCCCGAGCGCCCACTGGATGCGATGCGGCCCGAATCCCTGCGTGCGTCGCACGGCGCAGATGCGTCGCTCCAGCTCGGGCGGCGTGCGCCGGGGATGCGCGCGCGGGGCGGAGCTGCGGTCCTCGAGCCCTGCCGCTCCCTCCGCCCGGAAGCGCCCCAGCCACTTGGCAACGGTGTGGCGGGAGACGCGGAAGTGGCGAGCGACCTCAGCCTGGGGCCAGCCGGCGTCCACTTCCCGCACGAGCTCGAGTCGGGTCAGCGGCGTCAGCCGCGCGTTACGATGGGCCATGAGGGTGTCCTCTCCTCGCTACTGCCGTGCTGTCACACACAGCAGCGGGCGAGGCCCCTCATCCTGTCAACAACCTACGTGGGAACTACAGCTAGCCCGCGGCGGGGGGCGTGGCGGCGGGCGCCTCCTCGGGCGCGGCGCCGGGCTCGTGCGCGGGGGCGGGTGGGTAGTCGGGCGCGTCGCCGAAGCGCGCGGTCGCCATCGTGTAGCCGACCCAGAACGCCAGCGCCGAGACGACGGCGAGCGCCGCGAGCAGCGGGATCGCGAGCGTCGCGTACAAGCGCCGGCGCACGCCCAGCAGGAACAGCACGAGCTGCAGCACCGAGCCCACCATCAGCGCCCGACCGAGCAGCCGCGCGCGCTCCTCCACCACGATCGCCTGGATGCTCATGCGCCGTCCCGCATGTCGGGCGGCAGCAGGTTGGGGATGCCGTCGGCGATCGGGTAGCGCTCGTCGCAGCCGGTGCAGCGCAGCGAGCCATCGAGCACGTCGTCGTCGTCCTCGCGCTCGACGGTGAGCTCCAGCTCCGCCTTGCAGACGGGGCAGGCGAGGATCTCCATCATCTCGCGGCGCATCGGCTTCCCCCGCTGCTCGCGCATGGTCGCGCGCTCGATGATAGGGACGGCGCGCGCCCGGCGGCAAACCCGCGCCGCGCCGGCCGAGCGGGGGCGGTTGCCAGGGCGGTTGGTAGACTCCGCGCATGGCGGGGACGAGCGGCGAGGCAGCGGCGCCCGAGCGGCGCGAGCGCGTGGGCGGCGGCTCGTCGCGCGACGACGCCTCGTCGGGCGGCGAGCCGCGCGGCGGAGTCGAGCGCATCGCCTTCGCGGGGGCCGTCGCGGTGCTGCGCCCCGGCTCGATCGCGATCCGGCCCTCGCGCGCGCGCCTGCTGGGCCCGGCGATCGAGGGCGCGCTCGCCGTCTGCGCCGTCGTCGCGATCGCGACGCTACTCCCCGTGCTCCCGCTGTGGGCGCTGCTGCTGCTGCTGCTGGCGGCGATGCTGCTGGGCCCGATCGCCGTTCTGGGCGTCGTCTACAACATCGCCGGAAGCTTGGTGCTGATCGAGCGGGCGAAGAGCTCCGTGCGCTACCAGCAGGGCTTCCTGGGCCTCGGCATCGGCACCGCGGAGCTCGTGCCGTTCTGGCGCATCGCCCGCTTCGAGCTCGCCAGCTCCTGTCGCTCGCCGCTGACCAGCGGCGAGCGACAGGAGCTGGTGGAGTGGGAGGTGCGGCTGGTGAAGGACAACGGCCGCGTGCTCCCCGTCGCCTCGGCGGTGGCGCCGCCGCCCTTCGCCGAGCAGGCGCGGGCCCGCGCTGCCCGCCTCGCCGAGGCGCTCGCCGAGATGACGGGCGCGGCCGTCGAGGCGCCCCCGTCGCCTGTCGGCGAGGCTGCCGCTGGGGAGCCGCACGCCGACGCCGACGCCGACGCCGACGCCGACGCCGACGCGGACGTGCCTCGGCGTCCGCGCCGTCGGCGTCGACGGCGGACGGGCTAGCTGTACTACCCAGGAAGGTTGTTCACAGGCGGGAGGCGGGGACGGCCCCGCCGACGCCGCCGTGCGGTCGGCGGTGATTGTAGCGGTAGAGCCAGCGTGGGAGCTGGCGCAGCCGCTCGGCGTTGGAGCGGTAGGGGCGGGCGTAGGCCCACTCGTTCTGCAGGATCTGGATGAAACGCTCGGCTTTGCCGTTCGTCTGCGGGCGGTAGGGCCGCGTGTGCGACAGCCGCACGTCTGCGGCGGCGGCGGCGCCGTGGAAGCTGCGGGCGACGGTGTAGGCCTTCGCGTTGTCGGTCAGGACCCGGCGCACGCGCACGCCACGCCGGCGGAAGGCCGCGAGCGCCTGCTCGAGGAAGGCGGCGCAGCTCGCGCCACGCTCGTCGGGCAGGACGGAGACGTAGGCGTAACGGCTGTGGTCGTCGACGGCGACGTGTAGGTACTCCAGCCCCAGCGAACGCCGCGAATGCGGCCCGGAGCGCGTCTCGGCGAAGCCAGGCGCCATTCGCTTGCCGCCGCCCTCGGGGACGCGCCCGAGCTTCTTCACGTCGAGATGCAGCAGGTCGCCGGGGGCGTCGTGCTCGTAGCGGACCGGCTCCCGGGTGACGCGGTGCAGGCGGTCGAGCCGGTTGAGGCCGCGGCGCCGCAGCACGGCGTAGACCGTGGAGCGGGCGACCCCGAGCGCCCACTGGATGCGATGCGGCCCGAATCCCTGCGTGCGTCGCACGGCGCAGATGCGTCGCTCCAGCTCGGGCGGCGTGCGCCGGGGATGCGCGCGCGGGGCGGAGCTGCGGTCCTCGAGCCCTGCCGCTCCCTCCGCCCGGAAGCGCCCCAGCCACTTGGCAACGGTGTGGCGGGAGACGCGGAAGTGGCGAGCGACCTCAGCCTGGGGCCAGCCGGCGTCCACTTCCCGCACGAGCTCGAGTCGGGTCAGCGGCGTCAGCCGCGCGTTACGATGGGCCATGAGGGTGTCCTCTCCTCGCTACTGCCGTGCTGTCACACACAGCAGCGGGCGAGGCCCCTCATCCTGTCAACAACCTACGTGGGAACTACAGCTAGCGGCGTGGCGAGCGCGGAGAGCGGCGCGCCGCGAGGCGAGCGCGACGCCGAGGCGGAGCTGCCGACGTCGCTGCGGCTGCTGCGCGACGCGCGCTCGGTGGCGGTGGTGGCTCGCTCGCCGCGGCTCGACCGGCCGTGGCACCGCATCGCGAGCTACCTCGTGAGCGCGGGCTACGAGGTGCAGCTCGTGAACCCGGAGCTCGACGAAGCGCTGGGCCGCCGCTGCTACGACCGCGTGCAGGACCTGCCTGAGCCCGTCGACCTTGTTGATGTCTTCCGCCGCGGGCCGCAGACGCCGCCCGTCGCCGAGGACGCGGTGGCGGCGGGGGCGGGCGCGCTCTGGCTGCAGCTCGGCATCGTCAGCGCGCGCGCCGAGGAGATCGCGCGGACGGGCGGGCTGGAGGTGGTGATGGACCGCTGCACGCTGATCGAGCACCAGCGGCTGCGCGCGCTCGGCGTGGAGGCGCCCCGCCCGCGGGGCTGATCGGCGGGTCGGCTCGGCCTCGCCGAGCCGCGGGGCGACCGGCCTCGCCGTCGGGCTCGGGCGCGCCGGGGGGCCGGGGGGCCGTGATACACTCGGCACCCACAGGCAGGGACGGGAGCCCCCGTGATCCCGAGCCTCGCCGAGAAGTGCGGTGTCTTCGGCGTCTACGCGCCGGGCGAGGACGTCGCACGCCTCACCTTCTTCGGCCTCTACGCGCTCCAACACCGCGGGCAAGAGTCCGCGGGCATCGCCACCACCGACGGCGAGCAGCTGCACCTCTACGCGCGCATGGGCCTCGTCTCGCAGGTCTTCCACGAGCAGGCGCTGGCCTCGCTGCCCGGCTTCGCGGCGGTGGGCCACACCCGCTACTCGACGACGGGCTCCTCGATCGAGGGCAACGCGCAGCCGATCGTCGCGGAGGGCCCCGCCGGGCGGATCGCGGTCGCGCACAACGGCAACGTCATCAACGCCGATCTGCTGCGCGCCGACCTGGAGGCGCAGGGCGTCGAGTTCCACGGCACGAGCGACACCGAGGTGGTGGCGGAGCTCCTGGTCGGCGCACCCGGCGCCGGCTGGGAGGAGCGCATCGCCCACGTCATGCGGCGGCTGAACGGCGCCTACTCGCTGACGATCCTCACCAGCGACGCGGTGTTCGCCGTGCGCGACCCGCTGGGCGTGCGGCCGCTGGCGATCGGGCGGCTGAATGGCGGGGAGCTGGGTAACGGGTCGGCGAAGGGCTGGGTCTTCGCCTCCGAGAGCTGCGCGCTCGACCACCTCGGCGCGGAGCTGGTGCGCGAGCTGGAGCCCGGCGAAGTGGTGCGCGCCGACGCGCTCGGGCTGCAGTCGACGCAGGCGCTGCCGCCGAAGCGCCGCGCGCTGTGCATGCTGGAGTACGTCTACTTCGCGCGGCCGGACTCGCGGCTGGGCGGGGAGCTGGTGCACCCCGTGCGGATGGAGATGGGCGCCGAGCTCTCGCGCGAGCACCCCGTGGACGCCGACCTCGTGATCGGCGTGCCCGACTCGGCGACGGCCGCCGCCATCGGCTACGCGCGCGCCTCCGGCATCCCCTACGGCGAGGCTTTGATCAAGAACCGCTACGTCGGCCGCACCTTCATCCAGCCCGACCAGCGGCTGCGCGAGCGCGGCGTGCTGCTGAAGTTCAACCCCCTGCCGGAGCTGCTGGTCGGCAAGCGCGTGGTGGTCGTGGACGACTCGATCGTGCGCGCGACGACCACGCCACGCGTGGTGGCGATGCTACGGCGGGCCGGCGCCAGCGAGGTGCACATGCGCATCACCTCGCCGCCGATCACGCACCCGTGCTTCTACGGCGTCGACATGGCCTCGCGCGCCGAGCTGATCGCCGCGCACCAGAGCGTCGAGGAGATCCGCCAGCACATCGACGCGGACACCCTCGGCTACCTCTCCGTGGAGGGCACGATCGAGGCCACCCGGCAGGGGCCGGGCGCGCTCTGCACGGCCTGCTTCACGGGCGAGTACCCCGGCGCGGTGCCGCTGCAGTTCGACAAGTTCGTGCTGGAGACTAACGGCACGCGTGACCGGCACGCGGTGCCGCTGGCGCCCGTCGGCTCCTGACGCCCGCGCCCCGGGGCCTCGCGTCTCGGAGGCTCGCGTCTCGGAGCTCTGTCCGGCGGGGCCGCGTGTTGCCCCGGAGCCGGGTGCGGCGTGGGGAGCGGCGCGGCTTTCCTCTAGCGGGCGTCGACCCTACGGTGCGCGGGCCGGACGTCCGCGGCGACACGGCGGGCGGAGTTCCTCCCCGGGAACGGCGGACGCGTGACCTCGCAGGGCTCTGAGGGCGGTGGGGCGGGTGACCGCGTCGGTGGAGGCGCGGCGCCGGCGCTGAGCTACGCCACGGCGGGCGTCGACATCGACGCGGCCGAGCGCACCGTCGAGCGCTACGCCGAGCTGGCCGCGCGCACGCGCCGCCCCGAGGTGCTGGCCGACGTCGGTCCCTTCGCGGGGCTCTTCCGCCTGCCGGGGGGCTTCCGCGACCCCGTGCTGGTCGCGAGCACGGACTCGGTGGGGACGAAGCTGCTGGTGGCGGCGGCGCTCGATCGCTACGACACCGTGGGCCGCGACCTCGTGAACCACTGCGTGAACGACGTGCTCACGGCCGGCGCCGAGCCGCTCTTCGTCCTCGACTACATCGCCACCGCCGACCTCTCGCAGGAGCGCCGCGTGCAGCTGGTGGCGGGCGTCGCGGCCGCCTGCGAGGAGAACGGCGCGGCGCTGCTGGGCGGCGAGACGGCCGACCTGCCGGGCGTCTACCTCCCCGGCGCGTACGACCTCGTGGGCACGGCGATCGGCGTCGTGGAGCGGGACGCCGTGATCGACGGCTCGCGCGTGGCGGCCGGCGACGCGCTGATCGCGCTCCCCTCGAGCGGCATGCAGACCAACGGCTACTCGCTGGTGCGGCGGCTGTGGGGCATCGGCGAGGACCCGGCGCGCGACCGCGCTCTGCTCATGGCGCACGACGAGGAGCTGGGCGGCTCGCTGGGCGACGCGCTGCTCGCCGTGCATGGCTCCTTCCTCGCGGCGCTGCGGCCGCTGCTCGGGCGGCCGGGCGGCCCGCTGCACGGCATCGCGCACATCACCGGCGGCGGGCTCCCCGGCAACCTCTCGCGCATCGTGCCGGCAGGGCTCGCCGCGCGCGTCGACCGCGGGAGCTGGCGGCCGCCGCCGCTCTTCCAGCGCATCCGCCGCGACGGGGAGCTGCCCGCCGAGGAGATGTGGCGCACGTTCAACATGGGCGTCGGGCTGGTGCTCGCCGTGGACGCCGAGGAGGCGCAGGCGGTGGCGCGCGAGCTCGAGGGGAGTTGGCTGCTCGGCGAGGTCGTCGAGCGTGCGGAGGGCGCGGCGGTCGTCACGATCGGGTAGCAGCAGGGCGCGTAGCAGGGGCGCGTAGCGCGGCACGGGTGCGCGGCGCCGTGTGAGCGGGGGCGCCGCGGGGGCGAGGGGGAGGCGGATGCGGGCGCTGCTCGCGGTCTACGACAAGAGCGGGGTCGCAGACTTCGCGCGCGGGCTCGCCGAGCTCGGCTGGGAGCTCGTCGCCACCGGCAACACGCATCGCGTGATCGCCGAGGCCGGCGTGCCGGTGCGGCAGGTCGCCGAGCTGACGGGCTCGCCGGAGATGCTGGGTGGGCGCGTCAAGACGCTGCACCCGCTGGTGCACGGCGGGCTGCTCTACCGTCGCGGCCACGCGGGCGATGAGGAGGAGGTGGAGCGCTACTCGATCCCCGCGATCGACCTCGTCGCCTGCAACCTCTATCCCTTCGTGGAGACGGTGACGGCGGGCGAGGGCGTCTCGCTGGGCGAGGCGCTGGAGCAGATCGACATCGGCGGGCCGACGATGATCCGCGCCGCCGCGAAGAACCACCCCGCGGTCATCCCGCTCACCGACCCGCGCGACTACGAAGCCGTGCTCGAGGCGCTGAGCGCCTCGGGCGGCGACCCGGCGGGCCTGGACGCGGCGGCCCGCGCCGCGCTCGCGGCACGCGCCTTCGCGCACACCGCGCACTACGACGCCGCCATCGCCGAGTACCTGCGGCCCGAGGAGCAGCCGTTCCCCGAGCAGCTCACCGTGCCGCTGACCCGCGTCGAGGAGCTGCGCTACGGCGAGAACCCGCACCAGCGCGGCGCCTTCTACCGTCTGGACTCCGTGCGCGCGCCCGCCGAGGGCATCGGCGCGCTCACGCAGCTCCACGGCAAGGCGCTCTCGCACGTCAACGTGCTGGACGCGGACGCGGCGTTCCAGCTCGTCTGCGACGCGCCCGAGCCCGCGCTCGCGATCATCAAGCACACCAACCCCTGCTGCTTCGCGACGGGCGAGGCGGCGCTGGCCGAGCTCTACGGCCGCGCGCTGGCCGAGGGCGACGCGGTCTCCGCCTACGGCGGCATCGTCGCGGTCAACCGGCCGCTCGACATGACGCTGGCGACGGCGCTGCGCGAGCTGCCGAGCCCCGTGACGGGCGGGCGCATGTTCTTCGAGATCGTGATCGTGCCGGGCTACGAGCCCGCGGCGCTGGAGCACCTGCGCAAGAAGTCGAAGGAGCTGCGCATCCTCGAGGCGCCGATCGGCGAGCCGGGCCGGCCGCGGCCCGAGCTGCGCGCCGTGCGCGGCGGCGCGCTACTGCAGGACGCCGACGTCACCGTCGAGCGCGACTTCACGCTCGTCTCGGAGCGCGCGCCCTCGGACGCCGAGCTCGCCGACCTGCGCGTCGGCTGGATGGTCTGCAAGCACGTCAAGTCGAACGCCGTCGTGTTCGTGAAGGACGGTGTGCTCGTCGGCATGGGCGCCGGCCAGCCCAATCGCGTGGGCAGCGCGCGGCTGGCGGGGGAGGGCGCCGGCGAGCGGGCGCGCGGTGCGGTCGCGGCCACGGACGCGCTGATCCCCTTCCCCGACACCGTCGAGGTTTGCGCGAGCTTCGGCGCCACGTGCGTGCTGCACACCGGCGGCTCGATCCGCGACGAGGAGTCGGTGGCGGCCGCGAACCGCCTCGGCCTCTCGCTGCTCACGACGGGCGTGCGCCACTTCCGGCACTAGCGGCCGGGGCCCTTGCAGGCGGGGAGGCTCGCGGGTGGCGCCGCGCGCTACCCCGCGTTAACCAGCGCTACTCGGAGCCGAGGCGCAGCGTGGCGAGCACGGCCGCGAACTCCTCGACGCCGACCACGCCCGCGATCGGCGTCAGCGCCAGCTCGCGGGCGCAGCCGTCGTCGCCGACCGGGAGCACGCGCTGCGTCAGCGGCGCCTCCGGCGTGCCGGCGCCCGCCGCGCCGGATGGCGCGCGCACCTCCAGCAGCTGGTAGCGCAGCCCCTCCACCTCGACCATGCGCGTAACGGAGAGCGTCGCGCCGCCCGCGCGCAGCTCCTCCGCCCAGCGCCGCTGCGCCTCGGCGCGTGAGCGCGCGGGCGGGCGGCAGTCGCCGATGGCGACGGCCGGGTGCGCGACGGCGGGCGAGCCCTGCACGAGCCGGCGCGCGCCGGGGCTCGCGGGCGGGGCGGGCGGCGTCGGGCGCTCCACCACGAGGTAGTCGAGCGCGCCGCCCTCGACGTGCCGCCAGTTGGGCGGGGCCGCGCCCGCGTAGCCGTCGCCCGCGAAGGCGCGCCAGCCCTCGGGTGCGGCCGTGGCGTCGGCGTCGCCGCCGACGACGAGGCGCAGCGCCAGCAGCAGCGCGGCAAGCGCGCCCACGCCGAGGCCCCAGTGCGCGGCGCGCCCGCTCAGCCCCTCCCAGCGCGGGCGCGAGTGCTCCACGTGGGCCGGCGCGCGACGGTCGGCACCGGGCGGGGCCGGGCGCGTCGTCGGGTTGTTGAACTTCCCACCCAGCCACCACACGGCCTGCCAGGGGGCGTCGTCCTCTGTGAGCGGGCGATCCCACTCGGGGGCGTCGCCGCCGCCCAGCGGAGGCTCGCCCTGCCACCCCTCGCGCCCGGCCGGGCCCTGCGGCTCCGTCGCTCGCTCCTCTCGCGCCCGCGGCGCCCGAAGCGCCCGCGGGGCTCCCCCGACTGTCTCACGCCGCCACCGCCGACTACCATCGATGGTCATGACGACGGTCGATCTCGTGCTTCCGGTCTACAACGAGGAGCGGCAGCTCGCCGCGAGTGCGCGCACGCTGCTCGCGTGGTGCGATGAGCACCCGGAGCACGATTGGCGCGTCGTGGTCGCCGACAACGGCTCCACCGACGGCACGCTCGCCGCCGCGCACGCGCTGGAGCGCGAGTACCCGCGTCGGCTGGCGGCGCTGCACGTGCCGGTCGCCGGCCGCGGCCTGGCCCTGCGCTCGGCGTGGCTCACCTCCCCCGCCGAGATCTGCGCGTACATGGACGTCGACCTCGCCACCGACCTCGAGGCGCTGCCCGCGCTCATCGATCCGCTCGCCGCCGGCGACGCCGACCTCGCCGTGGGGAGCCGGCTGCACCCGCGGGCGCAGCGGCAGCGCGGCTGGCGGCGCGAGCTGCTCTCGCGCGGCTTCGTGCTGGTGCTGCGGCGCGCGCTGGGGCTGCGCTACTCCGACGCGCAGTGCGGCTTCAAGGCGATCCGCCGCGAGGCCGCGCGCGAGCTGGTCCCGCTGGTGCGCGACAACCACTGGTTCTTCGACTCCGAGCTGCTGATGCTCGCTCAGCACAACGGCTACCGCGTGCGCGAGGTGCCGGTGCGCTGGACCGACGACCCGCGCAGCAGCGTGCGGCTCGCCAGCACCGTGCTGCAGGACGTGCGCGGCGTGTGGCGGCTGCGGCGCCGCGGCCTGCCCGAGGTACAGCGCCCCCCGACAGAGGCCCTCCACGACCACGCCGCCTGACCCGCCTCGCAGGAGCGCCCGGCGCCCCCCGCACGGGGATAACGCGCCCGCCGCTTTCCTTGACGCTATAGCGGGAGCCCGGCTAGCATCGGTCCGCTCTTGTGACGGGAGGCACGGGCCGCCGTGCCGCTTGGTGGCGACGCCCGCGGACGCGGATCGCCGATGGGGGGCGCGATGCTCGGAGAGGTAGGAGAGACCCTCGAGCTGTTGGGCGTCCTCCTCACGATCCTGGGCTCGTTGGCGATCATGGTCTTTCTCGGCAAGTGGTGGGAAACGTAGCCGCGACGAGCCGCAGAGCGTTGACGGAGCCGCCGGCGAGCGTCGCGTCGCGGCCGCTGGGCTCGGCGCCGCGAGGATAGGTGAATGGCGACGACGGAGCGTCCGGTACGCCGAGGCATCGCGGACCGTCTCTACGACTTCACCTTCCAGAATCGCGTCTGGCGATCGATCTTCCGCTCCGGCTACCCCAACACCCCGCGCAACCAGATGCTCGCGGTGGCGACCAACGTCTTCCTGCACCTGCACCCCACGCGCATCCACCGCACCCACGTCAAGATCACGCACACCTTCTGCCTGGGCGGGCTCTCCTTTTTCCTGTTCCTGGGGCTCACCGTCACGGGCGTGCTGCTGATGTTCTACTACGTGCCCTCGGTGGAGCGGGCGTACCAGGACATGCTGGCGCTGGAGACGGACGTGCGCTTCGGCATGTTGATGCGCAACCTGCACCGCTGGATGGCGCACGGCATGGTGCTGACGGTGCTGCTGCACATGATGCGGGTCTTCTACACCGGCGCGTACAAGCCGCCGCGCGAGTTCAACTGGGTCATCGGCGTGGTGCTGCTGGTGCTGACGCTGCTGCTCTCCTTCACCGGCTACCTGCTGCCGTGGGACGAGCTGGCCTTCTGGGCGATCACCGTCGGCACGGACATGGTCGGCTCCGCGCCGATCCTCGGCGAGCCGAACCGCTTCGTGCTGATCGGCGGCTACGAGGTGGGTGAGAACGCGCTCATCCGCTTCTACACGCTGCACGTCATCGGGCTGCCGCTCCTGGCCGCGCTCTTCATGACGGTGCACTTCTGGCGGATCCGTCGCGACGGCGGGCTCGCCCGCCCGCTGTAGCGGCCACGGGGCCGGCGCCCGCCCCCCTGTGTACGTAGGGGGCGGGGCAAGGAAGCAGGAGAGCATGGCGGTCGCGACCGAGGCGCAGGCCGGCGCGGGTCCCGCGTCCCGCGCCGTCCGGGCGCGGCAGGCCCGACGCCGCGAGGAGGAGCTCCTCGTCTGGCCGGACCTCGTCTTCATCGAGTTCATCTCGGCGGTGCTCTTCACCCTGACGCTCACGATCCTCTCGATCGTCATCAACGCGCCGCTGCAGGACCGCGCCAACCCCGCGAACACGCCCAACCCCTCCAAGGCGCCGTGGTACTTCCTCAACCTGCAGGAGCTGCTGCTGCACATGCACCCGGCGCTGGCGGGCGTTGTGGTGCCAACCGTCGCGCTGATCGCGCTGGGCGCGATCCCCTACTTCGACGCCGACAACGAGCACCAGGGCGAGTGGCTGACGACGGTGCGTGCATGGCCGAACCTGATCGTGGGCTCGGTCGTGGGCGTGGTCGGCACCGCGCTGCTGATCGGCTGGGACTCGCAGCGCCACGTGCTCGCGTACGAGCGCATCTCCGGCGAGGCGTGGCCGGGCAGCCTCGAGTGGCTGCGTAGCGCGCGCTCGCTGCAGGGCGAGATCGCGGAGTGGCTGCCGGACTCCTGGTCGAGGATCCCGCTGGGGGAGAAGGTGCTGCGCACCGACCTGCTGGGGCTGCCCGCGGTCGACCTGGACGTCAACCTCCCCGCCGTGCTGATCGAGCAGATGCTCCCCGCCTCGCTGATGGTCGGGCTGCCGATCCTGCTCTCGCTGGTCGCGTGGCGGACGGGGCTTGCGCGCAGCAAGCGTGACCACATGGTCTTGCAGTTCTCTGGCTTCATCGCGGTCTTCATCGCGCTGACGATCAGCGGCACGGCGCTCCGCGGCGAGGGGATGGACATCTTCTGGCCGTGGGAGGTGCGCCCTGCGGAGAGCTAGGCGGAGAGTGACGGCGGGCCGACGAGCCGGCAGCGGGAGTGGGCGAGCGTAGTGGCGAACGAGACCGAGACGACGGGAGAGGGCGCCGCCCCAGTTCCCGGGATCGGCACGCCCGAGATCGGCTCGTCGCCGGCGGCGGGCTCCAGCGCCGACGCGTGGCGCGCGGCGCTGGCCGCGCGGCGCACGGAGGTGGCGCCGGAGACCATCGTCCCCACCGCCGTGGCGCACGCGCCGGACCTGGAGCTCTCGCGGCGGCGCTTCATCCTGGGCGCGTTCTGGACGGGCCTCGGCGTCACGCTCGCGGGCTCGCTCGGCGTCTTCCTCGACTTCTTCTGGCCGCGCGGCATCGAGAAGTTCGGCGGCCCCTTCGCCCTCGGCAACGTCGCAGACTTCGAGCAGGGCGACGACCCGCGGCTCTTCATCGCCGCGCAGACCTGGATCGTGAACCTCGACCCCGCGGAGACGCGCGCAGGCGGCTCCGACGGCGGCGAGGGCTACCTCGCGCTGTGGCGCAAGTGCCCACACCTGGGCTGCTCCGTGCCGTGGCGCGCCACCTTCGAGTGGGACGGCAGCGAGGGCTGGTTCCGCTGCCCGTGCCACGGCTCCACCTACACCAAGGCGGGCGTGCGGGTCTTCGGCCCGGCGCCGCGCTCCATGGATGTCTTCGAGCTCACCGTCGATGACGCGGGCAAGCTCACGGTGCACACCGATCGCGTGCTGAACGGCAGCCCCGAGAACTTCGCGCGCGCGAGGACGCTCGAGCAGCTGCGCGAGGCGTCGGCCGGGGCATGAACACCTCCAAGCAAGTCACCATCATGATCGGCCTGCTGTTCCTCACGGTGGCCGTGCTCGGCGCCTACTTCCTGAACGAGGACAACCGGCAGGCCGAGGCGCTGGAGGAGCAGACGGAGCGCGTGGCGGGGCGCGGGGCGCGGCTCTTCTCCGACAACTGCCGCGCCTGCCACGGCCTCGAGGGGCGCGGCTCCGAGGAGGGCGCGATCGCGCCGCCTCTGAACCGCACGGCGTTCCTGATCCTCGGCGAGGACAACGAGTTCGGCCTCCCCGAGACGCCCGACCTCGGCACCGCGGAGAACCCGGGCGCCGAGGAGATCCGCACCTTCCTCGGCGACACCATTCGCTGCGGGCGCACCGGCACCTTCATGCCGGCGTGGTCGGAGCAGTTCGGCGGCACGCTCTCGGACACGCAGATCGAGCAGATCGTCACGCTGATCACCACGGGCCACTGGGATCTGCTGGAGGAGTTCTCGGCGGAGCGCGACGCGGAGACCGGCGCCACCGTCGACGAGATCGTCTTCTCCAGCGCCGACGGCCTCGCGCTGACGGGCGAGAACTGCGGCCAGTACAACGCGATCCAGGCGCTGCGCTTCCGCAACCGCGCGGACCCGACCGTCGCGCTGCCGCCAGACGGCACGCCGCCGACGGGCGGGACGCCGCCGCCCGGCGGAACGCTCGACGGTGGGACGCCGGCCGGTCCCTCGGTGCAGGGCGTGCCCGTCGACGTCTTCTTCCAGGCGAGCTGTACCGCCTGCCACGGCGCCGACCGCGCGGGCATCGCGGGCCTCGGCCTGCCGCTGCTGCCCGAGGTGCTGACGCAGCCCGACGACTTCTACTTCGACACGATCCAGAACGGTCGCGCCGGCACGGTGATGCCGGCCTGGGGCCAGCAGGGCCTCAGCGACGACGAGATCCGCACGCTGGTCGAGTTCATCAAGAACACGCCGCCCTAGCCCAGCCGGCCGCTCGCTCCTCGAGGAGCGACGGGATCGAGGCAGGGCGGGCGGGCATCGCCGCACGCGCGGCGGAGGGGGAGAGATGGCAGTCGAGACGGGGAAGCGCTACCGCTGCCCGAGTTGCGGCGCGGAGTTCATCGTCACACGCGGCTCCTCGGAGGGGGAGCTGCGCTGCGGCGAGGAGCCGCTGGAGCAGATCTAGGGCCGCGAGGGGAGCGAACGATGGCTGTCCAGCTGGGCAAGCGCTACCAGGACGAGACCACCGGCATCGAGGTGCTCTGCATCAAGCCGGGCGAGTGCAATCTGAACGTCGACGGCCGCGGCATGGAGGAGCTCCAGCCGAAGGTGCTGCCCTCGGCGGACTAGGCGGCGCGTGCCGGGCGCGGTTTGACGCGCCGAAAAGACCCGGCCTACGATCGATCTCTGTGCGCGCCGGGCCCGGACCGGTGCGTCGCGCAGGCGCGGCTCGCGAGGCCGTGCGAAGGGCGGCGAAGCTCGTGGCGGAAGTGCTCATCGGCGAGTCGGAGTCTCTGGACATCGCGCTCAAGCGCTTCAACAAGCGCGTGCAGGCGGACGGCATCCTCACCGAGGCGCGTCGGCACGAGTACTACGAGAAGCCCTCGGAGCGACGCAAGAAGAAGGAGGCCGCGCGCCGCCGCAAGCTGCGCAAGATGGCGCGGCGCAAGACCGACAACGAGCTGCGGAGCTAGACGACGAACCCCGGCACGAGGCCGGGGTTCCCGGTCAGCGGGGTGCGCGTGGCGCTGACCCAGACCATCCAGCAGGAGATGACCGCCGCGATGCGCGCGGGCGAAGCCGGGCGTCGCGACGCGCTGCGCCTGCTGATTCGCGGCCTTCCAGAACGCGCGCATCGCCGCCGGCCACGAGCTCGACGACGACGAGGCGACTCGCGTGCTGCAGCGCGAGGCGAAGCAGCGCCGCGAGTCCATCGTCGAGTACGAGCGCGCGGCGCGCGCGGACCTGGTGCAGCGCGAGCAGGAGGAGCTCGCCGTCATCGAGGCCTACCTGCCGCAGCAGCTCGCCGACGCGGAGATCGAGGAGCTGGCGCGCGCCGTGGTCGCGGAGGTCGGGGCCTCGGAGCCGGGCGACCTGGGCCGCGTGATGCGCCCACTGATGGAGCGCGTCGCCGGCCGCGCCGACGGCCGCCGCGTCAACGAGCTCGTGCGGTGGCTCCTCGGCGGCGCCTGATGCAGCGCTGCGCCCCGCGCCCCCTCGTCCGCCCGCTCCGCGCGTCGCCGCGGGGCGCCGCTCGTGAGTGACGCCGCCCCGCGCTTCACCCCGCGCCGCGTCGTGCTGCTGGGCTTGGTGCTGGCCGCTGCGCTCGTCGCCGTGCTGTTCCCGTGGTTCCCCGGCACCGAGCAGCTGACCGAGGGCACCCCCGCGCCGCGCACGATCGCGGCCCCGCGCGAGGCGAGCTTCGAGTCCGCGGCGCTGACCGAGGCGCTGCGCGAGGAGGCGGCGGCGGCCGTGCCCGAGGTCTTCCTGTTGGACCCCGGCGTGCGCGACACGCAGCTGCGCACGCTCGACCGCCAGCTCGCGGCGATCGACGGTGCGCGCCGCGACCGCACCCTCGCCGACTCCGCGCGCGAGTCCGAGATCCGCGCGATCGAGGACGTGGTGCTCTCGTCGCGCGCGGCCGCCGCGTTCGCCGCCGCCGACGATGCGCGCTGGCAGGCGCTCGCCGACGAGGCGCGCAACGCGCTGGGCCGCGCGCTCACGGGCGCCGTCTCCGCCGACGATCTGCAGGGCGCGCGGACCCGCGCCGCGGGCTTCCTCTCGCCGCTGCTCACCGCGGACCAGGTGCTGGCGCTCAGCGAGCTGCTGAACCCGCTGGTCGTGCCCACGCTGGTCGTGGACCGCGAGCGCACCGAGCTGCTGCGCGACGAGGCGCGCGCCGGCCAGCTCGCCGTCGTCGTGAGCTACGCGCGCGGCGAGCCCGTGCTGACGGAGGACGAGCCGATCACCGCGGCGCAGCTGGAGGCGCTGGAGGCGCTCGACCTCGTCACCACGGGCGTGCGCGCGGAGTCCGTGGCGGCGACCGTGCTGGTGGCGCTGCTCGCGGCCGCGGCCCTCGGCGGCTACCTGCTCGTGGAGCAGCCGGTGAGCGTGGCGGGGGCGCGGCGGCTGGTGCTGCTGGGCCTGCTGCTGCTGGTGCCCGCGCTCGTGGCGAAGTTCGGCCTGCCGCTGGTGCTCCCGGACGAGGAGCGCCACTTCCTGGCGCACGCGCTGCCGCTGGCGGCGGCGCCGCTGGCGGCAGCCGTGCTGCTGGACGTGCCGATCGCCGTGCTGCTGGCGGCGCTGGTGGCGGCGATCACCTCGCTCGTCGCGCTCGAGCTGCCGGGCGTCGAGGGCGGCGGCGTCGCGACGCCGGTGGAGGCGACGCGGCTCTCGCTGGCGGTGCTCGCGGCCTCGCTGGGCGGCATCCTGCCGGCCGCCCATGCGGAGCGGCAGCAGCGCTACCTGATGGCGGGCATCGGCGCGGGCATCGCGGGGGCGGCCGCCGTGCTGCTGACATGGCTGCTCGACGCCGAGCGCGAGAGTGTCGACCTGCTCTGGATCGGCGCGACGACGATGGTGGGCGGCGTGCTGGCCGCGCTGATCGCCGTGGGCGCCTTCGTCGTGCTGGCGCGGCCCTTCGGCATCATCACCCGCGTGGAGCTGATGGAGCTCGCGCAGCTCAACAACCCGCTGCTCAGGCGGCTGCAGGACGAGGCGCCCGGCACCTTCCAGCACTCGGTGCTGGTCGGCAACCTCGCGGAGCGCGCGGCCGACCGCATCGGCGCGAACCCGCTGGTCGCGCGCGTTGGCGCCTACTACCACGACGTCGGCAAGCTCGTGGCGCCCGGCTTCTTCGTCGAGAACCAGGCCGGCGAGAGCCCGCACGAGGGGCTGGACCCGCTGCAGAGCACGCGCGTGATCCAGCAGCACGTCACGGGCGGCGTGGAGATCGCGCGCAAGGCCGGGCTGCCCGAGGCGATCGTGCAGTTCATCCCCCAGCACCACGGCACGCGGCTGGTGGCCTACTTCTACCGTCGCGCCGCTGAGGTGAACCCCGGCATCGACCCCGAGCTGTTCCGCTACCCCGGCCCCCGACCGCGCAGCCGCGAGGCGGCGCTGGTGATGCTCGCCGACGGCTGCGAGGCGACGGTGCGCGCCAGCGCCGACCACTCCCCCGAGCGCATCCGCGAGATCATCGAGGGGTTGGTGCGCGAGCGTATCGAGGAGGGCCAGTTCGACGACTGCCCGATCTCGCTGCGCGACCTGCGCGTCACCGGCGACTCGTTCGTCTCGGCGCTTGCGGCGGTGTTCCATCCCCGCGTCGAGTATCCGCAGCCCACCGAACGCGAGCGCGCGGAGCGCCGCGTGCCGGCGCCGCCGGAGCGCGGGGGCGACGGCGCCGCCGCGGAGGCGCGCGGCGCCGCTGGTGAGGCGCCGGCCTCGCCGCCCGCGCCTGCCCCGACCCCGCCTCGACGCGAGCGCGGCGAGGACGACGCCTAGACCCGTCGCCGCGCCCACGCCCGTGCCCCGCCCACGCCGCCGCGCGGCTCGCCGGGCCGCTACCCGCGGCGCTCGCTATCATCGCGAGGTGCGCCGGGCGGCAGCTCGGCGCGAGGGCATGGCGGGACGCGGGGGGTGGCTGTGCGCGCGGCGGTCGTCGTCTTCCCCGGCACCTGGAGCGACGGCGACTGCGTGCACGCGCTCGGCACGGTCGGCACCGACTCGCGCCGCGTCTGGCACCGCGAGACGCAGATCGACCGCGACGAGCTCGTCGTGCTGCCGGGCGGCTTCTCCTACGGCGACTACCTGCGCTGCGGGGCGATCGCGCGCTTCTCGCCGGTGATGGCGGCGGTGCGCTCGCACGCCGAGGCCGGTGGCCTGGTGATCGGGATCTGCAACGGCTTCCAGGTGCTGTGCGAGGCGGGGCTGCTCCCCGGCGCGCTGATGCGCAACGACTCGCTGGAGTTCCGCTGCGAGGACGTGCGCCTGGCCGCCGCCAGCGATCGCTCCCCCTTCACGCGCGGCATCGAGCGCGGGCGGCCGCTGCGCATGCCGATCTCCCACGGCGAAGGCAACTACTACGCGGACGCGGCCACGCTCGACCGGCTGGAGGCGGAGCGGCGCGTCGCCTTCCGCTACGTGGACGCGACGGGCCGCGCCAGCGCCGAGGCGAACCCCAACGGCTCGCTGCGTAACATCGCGGGCGTGCTGAACGAGGGCGGGAACGTGCTGGGGCTGATGCCGCACCCCGAGCGCGCCTGCGAGGCACTGCTGGGCGGTGACGACGGCAACGCGATCTGGCGCTCGCTGCTCGCCGCGGCGCCGGCCACCCGCGCGACCACGCCGACCCCTCGCTGAGACCCCCCGAGCCCGCTCGCACGGGTGCATGCTACGCTCGTCACCGCCCACACAGCGAGGAGGTGTCTCGGGGCAGCCGAGATCGCCGCGACCGGCCACCCGGTCCGCTTCGACGTCGAGTACCCGGAGGGCGTCACCCGCTGGATGATCCTCGTGCGCTGGATCCTCGCGATCCCGCAGCTCTTCGTCGGGAACCTCCTCGGCGAGCTCGCGCGACTCCTCACCTTCTTCGCGTTCTTCGCAGTGCTCTTCACGCGGCGCTACCCGCGGGGGATGTTCATGCTGGCGGTGGGCTGCCTGCGCTGGTAGTACAACGTCTTCGCGTACGTGCTCTTCCACGACGCGCCGTACCCGCCGTTCTCCTTCGACGCGGGCCACTACCCGCACCTCGTCTTCGACGTGCCGCCCCGCGAGGAGTTCAACCGCTGGCTGCCGCTCGTGAAGTGGCTGCTGGCCGTGCCGCACTACCTCGTGCTGGCGCTGCTGCTCGCCGTGGGGATCTTCGTGTGGCTGTTCGCGGCGATCGCGCTGCTTGTCACGGGCACGTTCCCGCGCGGCGCCTTCGACTACCTCGCGGGCGTCGGCCGCTGGGGCGCGCGGGTCACCGCCTACGTCTACCTGATGGTGGACGAGTACCCGCCGTTCTCGATGAAGGCGTAGCCGTCGAGGCGCGCACGCCCGCCTCGATCGCCGCCTCGATCGCCGCTACCGGCGGGGCGGGCTACGCTCGCGCCATTCGCGGCGGGAGGGCCCTCCCCGAGACGCGACGAGGCACGCGGTGCGCATGAGCGACGACACCCCGCCCCGCAGCGACGCCCCGAGCGACGACGCGCCGCGCATCGACGACGCGTCGCTGGCGCGCGTGGCGATGTCGCGCGCCGAGTACGAGCGGCTGCTGGACCTGCTCGATCGCGAGCCGTCGCCGGTCGAGCTGGGCATGGTGGCGGCGCTGTGGTCGGAGCACTGTGGCTACAAGCACTCGCGGCCGCTCTTCCACCACTTCCCCACCGAGGGCCCGCGCGTGCTGACCCGCGCGGGGGAGGAGAACGCCGGCGCGATCGACCTCGGCGACGGCTGGGTCGCCGTCTTCAAGATGGAGTCGCACAACCACCCCTCGGCGATCGAGCCGTACCAGGGGGCGGCCACCGGTGTCGGCGGCATCCTGCGCGACATCTTCGCGATGGGGATGCGCCCGGTGGCGCTGCTGGACTCGCTGCGCTTCGGCCCGCTCGACGATCCGCACAACCGCCACCTCTTCCAGGGCGTCGTCGCCGGGGTGGGCGGCTACGGCAACTGCATCGGCGTTCCCACCGTGGGCGGCGAGGTGCAGTTCGACCCCGGCTACTCGGGCAACCCGCTGGTCAACGTGATGTGCGTGGGCGTGGGCCGGCGCGAGCAGCTGCTCTCCGCCTCGGCGCGCGGGCCCGGCAACCCGCTGGTGCTGGTCGGTGCGGACACCGGCCGCGACGGCATCCACGGGGCCACCTTCGCCTCGGTCGAGCTCGACGAGGACGCGGGCGCGCAGCGCCCGGCCGTGCAGGTTGGCAACCCCTTCATGGAGAAGCTGCTGATGGAGGCGTGCGTCGAGCTGGCCGAGCAGCACTCCGACTGGATCGAGGGCCTGCAGGACCTCGGCGCGGCGGGCCTCACCTCGTCGAGCGTCGAGGCGGCCGCGCGCGCGGGCACCGGCCTCGACATCGACGTGCGCCACGTCCCACGCCGCGAGCGCGGCATGGGCGCCTACGAGGTGATGCTCTCCGAGTCGCAGGAGCGGATGCTCGTCATCCCGAAGCGCGAGCATCTGGACGACGTGCTGGCGCTGATGCGGCGCTGGGAGCTGCACGCCGACGTGATCGGCGAGGTCACCGACGACGGGCTCGCGACCGTGCGCGCAGGCGGCGCCGTGGAGGCGCGCATCCCGATCGGGGTGCTGACCGACGCCCCGCAGTACCCGCCCGCCGCGGAGCGCCCCGCCGACCTCGATCTGCTGTGGGCCGACGACCTCGACGCGCTCCCCGACCTCGCGGACACAGGGGCCGGCGACGCGAGCGCGGCGCTGCTCGATCTGCTGGGCGCGCCCAACATCGCCAGCCGCCGCTGGATCTACCGCCAGTACGACCACCAGGTGCTCAACGGCACGGTGGTGCTGCCGGGCGGCGACGCCGCGGTGATCCGCGTCCCCGGGATGCGCGCGGGGCTGGCGATGGCGACCGACTGCAACGCGCGCTTCGTGGCGCTCGACCCGCGCGCCGGCGCCGCGATGGCCGTCGCCGAGGCGGCGCGCAACGTCGTCGCCACGGGCGCGCAGCCGGTCGCGCTCACCGACTGCCTCAACTTCGGCAACCCGGAGCGGCCGGAGGTGGCGTACCAGCTGGAGCAGGCGGTGATCGGGCTCTCGGAGGCGGCGCGGGCGCTCGACACGCCGGTCGTCTCGGGCAACGCGTCGCTCTACAACGAAACGCCCGAGGGCGCGGTGCTGCCCACCCCGACGATCGGCATGCTCGGCGTGCTGCCGGAGGTGGAGCGCCACCTGACCATCGCCCCGCGCCCCGGCGACACGCTGCTGCTGCTGGGCGCGCCCGTCGCGCAGGAGGCCGCGACGCTCGCGGGCGGCGAGTACCTGGCGCGGGCGCACGGCCGCGTCTCGGGCCGCCCGCGCATCGACCTCGACGCCGAGCGCGCCGTGCAGCGGCTGGTGCTGGAGGCGCACGCCGCGGAGCTGCTGACGGCGGCGCACGACCTCGCGAACGGCGGCCTCGCCGTCGCACTCGCCGAGTGCCTGCTCGCCGCTCGCGTGCCGGGTGGCGACGGTGTGGGCGCGCCGGAGCCGGGCGGCGTCGGATTCGAGGGAGACGCCGCCGTCGAGCCGGGCCCGCGCCTCGACGCCGCGCTCTTCGGCGAGGCGCCGTCGCGCTTCCTCGTCGGCGTCGCGGGCGATGCGGCGCTCGCCGCACTGCTCGAGCGCGCGCGCGCGGCCGGCGTGCCCGCCACCGTCCTCGGCCGCTGCGCCGTCGAGGCGCCGCCGCGCCTCCGCCTCGGCCCGCTCGACGCGCCCCTCGACGCGCTCCGTGACGCCTACGAGGGCGGCCTCCCACGCGCGCTCGGCGTCAAGGGGTAGCGGCGCGGCCTCGCCGCGGTAGCATCGAGCGATGCGCAGGGCACGCCTCGGCGGAGTGGCGCTCCTCGCCGCGCGCCCTGCTCGCACGCGGACCCGGCATCCCCTACCTCATCGTGCTCGACGACGTGCCCGAGCTGCTGCGGCTGATGAACGGGCTCGACCCCGTGGCGGCCACCGAGGTCGCGGCGCTGCTCGATCGCCCCGCGGGCTTCGAGGCGATCCGCCTCTGCTGCGCGGGCTGGGAGCAGGAGCTCGCGGCGCGCATGTCGACGCGGCCCGTCGCACTGACGCTCTGCTGGCGCGCACGGCCCGCCGGCGCGCCGGACTGCGAGGGCGAGGGCGTGCAGCGCGGCGCCCTCTACCCCGCGACGCCCGAGCGGCCGGCGTGGGTGCTGCTTCGCAACGTGGAGACCTCGCCGGCGAGCGTCCGCCGGCCGAGCGCCGAGGCGCTCGCGATCCTGGAGCGCCACGGCGTCCCGACCCGAGTCGAGCAGCGGGTCGCGCCGTCGCCTCCCGTCGCTGCGGCCGCTGCCGTCGCGCTGCTGGCCGCGCTCGTCGCCGCGCGGCGGGCCGTCGGCCGCGACAGAACAAACGTTTGACAGAAGGCGCACGCCTGTTCTAGCATGCTCGGCACGCTCGCCCCGGGGAGAGGAGGCGCGGTGCCGTCGGCGGCCGGTCGTTTGCCCGGGCAGCAGCTCGCGGCTACGCTGGGTTGTCGTTCCACAGAGCCGTCCACGTCGACCGCATCGCGCAGGTAGCCCCCGCTCCTGTCGAATGTGGAAACGGTGTTGGATAAGGGTGATGTGCGGCACCGGGCCCCCACCTACCGTGGGCTGCGTCCCGGCTCCGACACGCCGAGAGGGTGAGCCGAGGTGAAGGTCGTCTTCCTGGAGACGGTGGAGGGTTCCGGCACCATGGGCGAGGTGAAGACCGTCGCCAATGGATACGCCCGGAACTATCTGTTGCCGCGCGGCCTAGCCGCACCGGCGACCGTTTCCCTCCTGCTGCAGGCTGAAGAGCTCGCACGGGTGGAGGAGGAGCGCCAGCAGGCACAGGACGAGAGTGCGCTCGGGCTGGCTCGCCGGCTCGAAGGGCACCCACTCGTGATGGCCGTTCGCGTCGGCGAGCAAGGGCGATTGTACGGATCGGTTACCAGTGCCGACCTTGCCGAGAAGGCTGGGGAGATTCTCGGCAGGGAACTGGACCGCCGTCGCGTCCTTCTGCCCGAGGTGATTCGGCAGGTGGGGGTGCACTCCGTGCCTCTCCGGCTCTCACGTAACGTGGTGCCGGAGGTGCAGGTGGTGGTGGTGGACGCCGAGGCGCCGGAAGGCGTCGAGGCCGCCGTCGAGGCGATGCTCCGCATCGCGTCGGGGGAGGCCGATTCGGCCGAGGCCGCACCCGCCGAGGAGTCGCCCGCCGCGGAGCTGCCGGCCGCCGAAGGCGCGTCGGGGTCGGGAACTCCCGATGACGAGGCGGGTGGCCAGGCCGGATCGGCCTCCCCCGACGCCCAGGCCGAGCCGATCGCCGAGGCACCTCGGGCAGACGGCGCCGAGCCCGAGCCCTCGAGCTAGCCATGGTCACGGATGGACGTCTGGCCGCCCTTCGGCCGGACGCACAGACCCGCTCAGCGAGCGGGCTGCCGCCGCATGACGTCGCCGCCGAAGAGGCGGTGATCGCGGCGCTGCTGCTGGACGACGACGCCTACGCGCGCGTGCTCCCGCTGGTCCAGCCCGAGGACTTCTTCCGCGAGCAGAACCGCTGGTGCTTCGAGGCGGCGCTGACCCTCGCCGAGCGCTCCGAGCCCGTCACGCTGACCACGCTCGCGCACGAGCTGGAGCGCGAGGGCCGGCTGGAGGCCGCCGGCGGCGAGCCCTACCTCGCCGAGGTGCAGGGCAAGCACTTCACCGCGCTCGGCGTGGAGGCGCACGCCCGCATCGTCGCCCGCGACGCGCTCTACCGCCGGCTGATCCAGGCGGCCTCGCAGATCGCGCAGATGGCCTTCGCCGGCGGGCCCGAGGTGCGCCCCGTCCTGACCGCGGCGGAGGCGCTGCTGCTGGGCGTGCGCACGGCCGAGGCGGCCGGCGACTTCACGCGGCTGCGCGAGCTGCTCGACCGCTTCCTCGAGGACCCGGGCGAGCAGGTGGAGGGCCAGCTCGCGGAGGGCGTGCGCTCCGGCTTCATGGACCTCGACGAGCTGCTGGGCGGCTTCAAGCGCGGCGACCTGGTGATCCTCGCGGCGCGCACCGGTGTGGGGAAGTCGGCGCTGCTGCTCAACCTCGCGCGCAACGCCGCGGCTGGGCAGCACGGGACCGTCGCGATCTTCTCGCTCGAGATGTCGGGCGAGCAGCTCGCGACGCGGCTGCTCTCGGCGGAGTCCGACGTCACCTCCACCCGGCTTCGCATCGGCACGCACGTCGAGGCCGAGGAGGCGCGGATCATGCACGCGATGGGGGTGCTGGGCGAGGCCTCCATCTACATCGACGACTCGGCGATGCTCTCCGTCCCCGAGATCCGAGCCAAGCTCCGCCGGCTGCAGGCGGACGCCGGCCTCGACCTCGTGGTCGTCGACTACCTGCAGCTGCTGCACGGCAGCGGTCGCGCCGATACGCGGGCCGGCGAGATCAGCCAGATCACGCGCGCCCTGAAGGAGCTGGCGCGCGAGCTGCACGTGCCGGTCGTCGCGGCCGCCCAGCTCTCGCGCGCCGTCGAGCAGCGCACGCCGCACATCCCGATGCTCTCCGACCTGCGCGAGTCCGGCTCGATCGAGCAGGACGCGGACGTGGTGATGTTCATCTACCGCGAGGACGTCTACGTGAAGCCCGACGAGTGGCAGCGCCAGAACCCGGAGGCGCCCGGCGGGCAGCACCCCGCGGGTCTGGCGCAGATCATCGTGGCGAAGCACCGCAACGGGCCCACCGGCACCGTCTCCGTGCGCTTCGTGGATCGCACCGCCTCGTTCCAGGATCTCCTGCTGCGCATGGAGGAGCCGGCCGGCGGCGCCGGGCCCGACTGGTGAGCGCGCCTGCCCCGCGGGCGACGCCGCCGGGCGCGCCCGCCGACGCGACGCCTGTCGCGCGGCCGCACGAGGGCGCGGCGGCGAGCCCCGACGACCCGGGCGCCGGGGGGTGGCGCTTCCCGGGCTTCGTCACGGGGGGCGGCGCCGTGGCGCTGCCGCGCGAGCTGTTCGTCGAGCTGCTGCCACGCATCGAGGAGGAGGGCGAGCTGCGCGCGACGCTCTACGCGCTGGCGGCGGCGGCGCGGCCGGGCTCGCCCCCCGGCGTGCGGCGCTCGCAGCTGCTCGGGGAGCGGCCGCTGCTCGCGCAGTTCGAGCGGCTGGCGCCCGGCGAGGCGAGCGCCGCCGCCGAGGCCGCGCTGGCGCGCGCGGCCCAGCGCGGCTCGCTGCTGGCGGTCGAGCTGGCGGACGGCGATCTGCTCTACCTCGCGCACGCCGAGGCGGGGCGGCGGCAGCGCGAGCGGATGCTCGCGGGCACGCTGGCGCCGCCGCCGCCGCCGCCGGGGTGGCGCGTGGGCGCACACGAGCGCGCCGGCTCCCCGCGGGCGGCGGCGGTGGCGGAGAGCGCCGGGCCCGCGGGTGCGGCCGCCGCCTACGAGCGCGAGATCGGGATGCTGACGCCCGCGGTCGCGGAGGCGCTGGCCGAGGCGGAGACGCGCTACCCGGCGCGCTGGATCGAGGAGGCGCTGCGCGAGGCGGCGCTGCACAACGCGCGCTCCTGGGCGTACGCCCAGGCCGTGCTGCGGCGCTGGGAGGCCGAGGGCCGCGGCGACCTCGACGCCGCGCCCGCGGGGACAGGGGAAGGGGGAGGCGATGCGAGCGCTGGGCGAGATCCTGGGCGCGACCCGTACCAGCGGGTCGTCCGCCGTTCCTGGCCCTAGCCCCGAGGCCGGCGCCGAGGCGGGCTCTGTGGCCGGCCCCGTGGCGAGCGCGAGCGCCGAGGAGCGCTGCCCGCTGTGCGACGGCGCCCGCTTCGTGCGGGTGACGGCCGATCCCGCGCACCCCGACTTCGGGCAGCCGATGCCGTGCGCCTGCGCCGCGCGCGAGGACGAGCGCGCCCGCCTGCAGCGGCTGCTGCGCTACTCGCGCCTCGGCGCACTGGCGCGCTTCACCTTCGACACGCTCCTGCGCACGGGCCGCTCCTCGGACGCGGTCGGGCGCGAGCGCTACACGCTCGCGGTGGAGGCGGCCGAGCGCTACGCCGAGCAGCCCGAGGGCTGGCTGGTGCTCACCGGCGCGCCCGGCTGCGGCAAGACGCACATCGCCGCCGCCATTGCGACGCGCGCCATCGAGCGCGGGCGGCCGGCGCTCTTCCTCACGGTCGCCGACCTGCTCGACCGGCTGCGGGCCGGCTACGGCGACGACGCCGACGTCGGCTACGACGAGCTGCTGGCCGAGGTGCGCGAGGCGCCGCTGCTCGTGCTCGACGACCTCGACTCCTTCGCGGGCACGCCGTGGGCGCGCGAGAAGTTCTTCCAGGTGGTGTCGCACCGCTTCAACGCGCTCGCGTCCACGGTCTTCACCTGCGTGCGGCCGCCCGCCGAGATCGACGCGCGGCTGGGGGCGCGGCTCACCGATCCGCAGATCTCGCAGATCTGGGACCTCGCCGAGCCCTCGGCGCCGCGCTACGTCGCGGTCGGCGGGATGGCCGCGGAGCGCCTCGCCGAGTTCACCTTCGAGAGCTTCCGCCCCGGCGGGCACGGGCTGCGCGGCGAGGCGCGGCGCAACCTGGAGGGCGCCTTCCGCCTCGCGCACCACTGGGCGGAGAGCCCGGACGGCTGGCTGGTGCTGCAGGGCGGGCCGGGCTGCGGCAAGACGCACCTGGCCGCCGCGATCGCCAACCACCGGCTCGCCGCGGGCGACGCGGTCTGCTTCGCGAGCGTGCCGGACCTGCTCGATGAGCTGCGCGCGAGCTACGCCCCCGACGCCGGCCAGCGCTTCGACGCGCTCTTCCGCCGACTGCTGGAGGTGACGCTGCTGGTGCTCGACGACCTCGGCGCCCATCACTCCAGCCCGTGGGCGGAGGAGAAGCTCTACCAGTTGCTGAACCACCGCTACCTAGGGCGCATGGCGACGGTGGTCACGCGCAACAGCGACCCGGGCGGCGGCGCGGGTCACGCGGCCGGCGCCGAGGGCGGGCGTGGGCGCGGCCGCGCGCGGCGCAGCTCGGGCGCGGACCGCGCGGGCGGTGACCTGGAGCCGCGCATCCGCTCGCGGCTCGCCGACCTGCAGGTCGCGACGAACTACGAGATCGGGGCGCCGGACTACCGCGTAGGCGATGTAAGCTAGCGGCGCGGCAGACTAGGGAGGGCAGCCTTCGATGGCGGTTCGCGACGCCTCTGACTATCCGCTCCGCTACTCGATCGACTACCCCGAAGAGGGGCTGAGCCGGCTCACGACGGCGTTTCGCCTGATCTGGCTCATCCCGATCGTCATCATCGTGTCGCTCGTGAGCACCGGCGGGTTCGGCCGCCCGCCGGTCTTCGCCGCGTTTCTCGGTGGCACTGGCGGCGTCCTGTTTCTCGCGCCGCTGCTGATGATCCTTTTCCGCCAGAAGTACCCGCGCTGGTGGTTCGATTGGAACGTCGAGGTGCTTCGCTTCCAGTCCCGCGTCGGTGCCTACATGGTGCTGCTCACGGACCGCTACCCCTCCACCGACGAGGAGCAGGCGATCCACATCGAGGTCGACTACCCGGACGTGGAGCGCGACCTCAATCGCTGGCTGCCGCTGGTGAAGTGGCTGCTCGTGATCCCGCACTTTATCGTGCTGATCCTGCTCGGGGTGGTCGTGATGTTCGCGGTGATCGGCGCCTGGTTCGCGATCCTGTTCACCGGGCACTACCCGCGGGGCCTCTTCAACTTCGTGGTCGGGGTGGGCCGGTGGGGGCTGCGGGTCCAGGGCTACGCCGCGTTGCTGGTCACGAACCGCTACCCGCCGTTTTCGCTGCAGTAGGCAGGGCTCCGCCGCGCTCGAGGGCTCGCGCTCCGGGGAGATAGCAGCGAGTCGCCAGCCCTCGACGCGGCCGCTCGTCAGCGCTGCTTCCACCGTCTCGCTTCGAGGAGCGGCAGCCCCCGGATGCAACGGAACGTTGCCCCTAGGGTCGAGCGGAACGCTCGCGGGGCGGGGTGCCTTCCTGCCAGGCGCCGCCGTCGGGGCCCCACTCGCGCTTCCAGATCGGCGCCGTCTCCTTCACCCGGTCGACGAGGCGGGCGGCGGCGCGGAACGCCTCCGCACGGTGGGCCGCGGAAACGGCCGCGACGATCGCGGGGTCGCCAACCGCGAGCTCGCCAACGCGGTGGTGCACCGCGATGCGGTGCAGCGGGTGGCCGTCGGCCTCCGCCTCGGCGCGCACCTCCTCGATCACGCGCGCGATCTCACGCTCGGCCATCTCGGCGTACGCCTCGTACTCCAGCCGCTCGACGGCGCGCCCCTCGTGGTGGTCGCGCACCACGCCCTCGAAGAGCACGACCGCGCCCGAGGCGTCGGTGCGCACGAGATCGCGCAGCGCCCGCGCGTCGAGCGGCTCGCCGGTGACGAGCACGGCGGGCGGCTCGTTCGGCGGCTCGGCGCCACCCGCGACCGGCGTGATCAGCGCCACGCGGTCGCCGTCGCGGAGCGGCGGGGCGTCGGCATGCGCGTACTCCTCGTTGACCGCGATCGCGACGCGCTCGAGGTGCGGGCGCAGCGCCGGGTGGCGCTCGGCGAGGCGCTCGCGCAGATCCGCGAGCGACACGGAGTCGCCCGCGAACTCCTCGACGAGCTCGTCGCCCGCGAGCTCGCGCAGCGCGGCGAAGAGCCGGATCGTGACGCGCATGCGGCTCGCCTTCCCCACCCCGCGTCCAGTATAGGAGTGGCGATCGGCGCGGCCTCGGGGCGCCACGCATCGACGCGAGTGAGGGAGGGGACGTGCGGCAGCTGCTGCGCAGGCCGGCGCGTTGCCCGCTTCGCCGACCGGCGCCTCTCTCGCGGGGCCACGCCCCGGCTGCCCGCGCCGCGCCCCCGCGCTGCGAGCGCTGCTGGGCGCCGCTCGCGTCCGCCGGCGGCACCGCGATCTGCGCGCGCCGTTCCTCTTCGACGGCGCGGCGCGCCGCGCGCTGCTGGAGGCGAAGTTCGCGGGCGTCTCCGCGCTGCGCGCGCCGCTGGCGCGGGAGGCGGCGGCGCTGGTGCCGGCCGCGTGGGCGCCCCAGGCGGTGGCGGCGATCCCGCTGCACCCCGCGCGGCAGCGTCGGCGCGGCTACAACCAGGCGGCGCTCGCAGCGGCCGAGGTGGCGCGCGTGCTGGACGTGCCGGCGACCCCGACGCTGCTGCGCCGCGTCCGCGCCACCGCCGCGCAGGCGCGCCTCCACCGCGAGGAGCGCATCGAGAACGTGCGCGGCGCGTTCACACTCGATGGCACCGTCGAAGGCGCCGCGGCACGAGGCGCGGCCGGAGGTGCCGTCCCTCGTGCGGTGCTGCTGGTCGACGACGTGAGCACGACCGGCGCCACGCTGGGCGCCGCCGCCGCGGCGCTGCGCGCGGCCGGCGCGCGGCGGGTCTGGGCGCTGGCGCTCGGGCGCGAAGACTAGGGTGACTCCCTCGGGGGATTCCACGGGGCGACTAGGTGTACTACCCAGGAATGTTGTTCACAGGCGGGAGGCGGGGACGGCCCCGCCGACGCCGCCGTGCGGTCGGCGGTGATTGTAGCGGTAGAGCCAGCGTGGGAGCTGGCGCAGCCGCTCGGCGTTG
This sequence comes from Dehalococcoidia bacterium, assembly GCA_963667515.2. Classification (GTDB taxonomy): domain Bacteria; phylum Chloroflexota; class Dehalococcoidia; order UBA2979; family UBA2979; genus VYDC01. The sequence continues at coordinate 186,451 of CAXXXY010000007.1, forward strand.
GAGCGGTAGGGGCGGGCGTAGGCCCACTCGTTCTGCAGGATCTGGATGAAACGCTCGGCTTTGCCGTTCGTCTGCGGGCGGTAGGGCCGCGTGTGCGACAGCCGCACGTCTGCGGCAGCGGCGGCGCCGTGGAAGCTGCGGGCGACGGTGTAGGCCTTCGCGTTGTCGGTCAGGACCGGCGCACGCGCACGCGCACGCCACGCCGGCGGAAGGCCGCGAGCGCCTGCTCGAGGAAGGCGGCGCAGCTCGCGCCACGCTCGTCGGGCAGGACGGAGACGTAGGCGTAACGGCTGTGGTCGTCGACGGCGACGTGTAGGTACTCCAGCCCCAGCGAACGCCGCGAATGCGGCCCGGAGCGCGTCTCGGCGAAGCCAGGCGCCATTCGCTTGCCGCCGCCCTCGGGGACGCGCCCGAGCTTCTTCACGTCGAGATGCAGCAGGTCGCCGGGGGCGTCGTGCTCGTAGCGGACCGGCTCCCGGGTGACGCGGTGCAGGCGGTCGAGCCGGTTGAGGCCGCGGCGCCGCAGCACGGCGTAGACCGTGGAGCGGGCGACCCCGAGCGCCCACTGGATGCGATGCGGCCCGAATCCCTGCGTGCGTCGCACGGCGCAGATGCGTCGCTCCAGCTCGGGCGGCGTGCGCCGGGGATGCGCGCGCGGGGCGGAGCTGCGGTCCTCGAGCCCTGCCGCTCCCTCCGCCCGGAAGCGCCCCAGCCACTTGGCAACGGTGTGGCGGGAGACGCGGAAGTGGCGAGCGACCTCAGCCTGGGGCCAGCCGGCGTCCACTTCCCGCACGAGCTCGAGTCGGGTCAGCGGCGTCAGCCGCGCGTTACGATGGGCCATGAGGGTGTCCTCTCCTCGCTACTGCCGTGCTGTCACACACAGCAGCGGGCGAGGCCCCTCATCCTGTCAACAACCTACGTGGGAACTACAACTAGTGGGCGCGCGCCGCTAGTGCCTCAGCGGCGCGCTTCCTACAATCGATGCTGCGCTCACCGCCGAGCCGCGGGCCCAGCTCGCGCCGACGGGGCGGCGGAGGCGCCGTGATCATCACCGTGACGCTCAACCCGGCGATCGATCAGACGATCGAGATCGAGGGCCTGCGGATCGGCGACACCAACCGCGTGCTCGCGAACCGCTGGGACATCGGCGGCAAGGGCATCAACGTCGCGCGCGCTCTCAAGGAGCTCGGCTACGAGCCGCTGGCGGCCGGCTTCGCCCCCGGCGCGCTGGGGCGGATGATCGAGGACCAGCTCTTCGACTCCGGCATCGGCTGCGAGTTCGTCTCCGTGCCCGGAGAGACGCGCACCAACATCACCATCCTCGATCGCGGCAGCCACGCGCACACCGCGCTCGCGGCGCCTGGCCCCCCCGTCACGCCCGACGCCAGCCGCGCGCTAAGCACGCGGCTCGCGCGGCGGCTGCGGCCGGGGAGCTGGCTCGTGCTGGCGGGCTCGGTGCCGCCGCCGGGCGAGCCGACGCTCTACGCCGAGCTCGTCGAGCTCGCGGCGCGGCACGAGTGCTTCACCGCGCTCGACGCCGACGGCCCCGTGGTGCAGCGGCTGCTGGAGCTGGGCGCGCGCCCCACGCTGCTGAAGATCAACGAGCAGGAGCTCGAGCGGCTGATGGGCGCGCCGATGCGCAGCGAGGAGGCGGTGCGCGCCGCCGCCGAGTGGCTGCAGGGCCGCGGGGATGCGCGACGTGGTGGTCACGCGCGGCGCGGCCGGGGCCGTCGCGGTGACGGCCGAGGGGCGCTTCCGCGTGCTGCCGCCGCAGGTCGAGGTGATCTCCGCTCTGGGCGCGGGCGACGGCTTCCTCGCGGGGCTGCTGCTGGGGCTCGTGCGCACGGGCGACTGGCGCTACGCGCTGCGCCTCGCCGCCGCGTGCTGCGCCGCCGTCTGCTGCGCCAGCGGCCCCGCCTGCCGCGACGTGCAGGTGCAGGCGCTGCTCGCGGGCGCCGGAGTCGAGGCACTGGGCGTGCCCGCCGCGGCGCTTCCGTAGGGCGCTAGCGGAGCGCCGACGCCGCGCGACCGTGACGCGGCGGGGATGAGGGGGGTGCGATGACCGCGAGCCAGGGCTCCGCAGCGGCGCAGGGCTCCTCCGCGCCCGAGGGCGCCGCGCTGCGCGAGCCGTCGCTGGCGCAGGCCGACCCGGATGTCGCCGCCGCGATCGGCCGCGAGGAGGAGCGGCAGCGCACGACGCTGGAGATGATCGCCTCGGAGAACTTCACCTCGGCCGCGGTGATCGAGGCGGTGGGCACCGTGCTCACCAACAAGTACGCCGAGGGATACCCCGGCGCCCGCTACTACGGCGGCTGCGAGTTCGTCGACGAGGTGGAGACACTCGCGCGTGACCGTGCCACCACGCTGTTCGGCATGGAGCACGCCAACGTGCAGCCGCACTCAGGGGCGCAGGCGAACCTCGCGGTCTACCAGGGGCTGCTCACGCCCGGCGACCCGGTGCTGGGCATGGCGCTCGACCAGGGCGGGCACCTGACGCACGGCCACCGCGTCAACGCCTCCGGCAAGCTCTACGCCTTCGGCTCCTACGGCGTCGACCGCGAGAGCGAGACGATCGACTACGAGGCGATGCTGGAGACCGCGAAGGAGCTGCGCCCGAAGCTGGTCGTGGTCGGCGCCACCGCCTACCCGCGCATCATCGACTTCGCGCGGGCGCGCGCCGTCGCCGACGAGGTGGGCGCGCTGCTGATGGCGGACATGGCACACATCGCGGGCCTCGTCGCGGGCGGCGTGCACCCCTCGCCCGCGGGCCACGCACACGTGCTCACCAGCTCCACGCACAAGACGCTGCGCGGCCCGCGCGGCGGGCTGATCCTCTGCGACCAGGCGCTCGCGAGGAAGATCGATCGCGGCGTCTTCCCGGGGCACCAGGGCGGCCCGCTGATGCACGTCGTCGCGGGCAAGGCGGTGGCGCTGCGCGAGGCCGCGACGCCGCAGTTCGCCGCCTACCAGCGGCAGACCGCCGAGAACGCGCAGACGCTCGCCGAGACGCTGACGGAGGCGGGGCTGCGCCTCGTCTCGGGCGGGACGGACAACCACCTGCTGCTCGTCGACGTGCGGCCCAAGGGGCTCACGGGGCAGGCGGCCGAGGCGGCGCTGGACCGCTGCGGCATCATCGTGAACAAGAACGCCATCCCCTACGACGAGCTGCCCCCCGCCGTCGCCTCGGGCGTGCGCATGGGGACGCCGGCGCTGACCTCGCGCGGGCTCGGCCCGACCGAGATGCGGCAGGTCGGCGCGCTCATCGTGCAGGTGCTGGAGGCGCCGACCGACGAGGCGCTCGCCGCCCGCGTCCGCGACGATGTGCGCGCGCTCTGCGCCGCCCACCCCGCGCCGGGGCTGCCGCCCGCCTAGCGCCCCGCCCCCGTCCCTCGACGCGGGCGCGGCCCTCGGCCTGCCAGCGCGTTGCGGTGCGCCGCCCGCCGGGGGCATGATGCGGGCCACCCGCGGCGGGGGAGCCCTCGATCGTGGCGCGAAGCGGACTCGACGGCGGCGGGCGGCGCCCGCGCATCCCCACGGAGGATTGCCATGGACTGGAACGACACGACGGAGCAGGCGGCGTTTCGCGCCGAGGTCCGCGACCTCGTCGAGGAGAAGGTGCCGACCCGCTACCGCGAGATGGCGAAGCACAACCATCGCGAGATGGGCTACCCCTGGCCGCAGGACCGCGCCTCGGGCGAGCCGCATCGCGTGGAGGCCGCCGCCGAGTGGTTCGAGGCGGTCTCGGAGAAGGGCTGGATCGCGCCGCACTGGCCCAAGGAGTTCGGCGGCGGGGGCTTCAGCCCCATGGAGCAGTACATCTACAACGCCGAGCTGGCGACGGCCAACGTCCCCGCGCCCGGCTCGAACGTGGGCATCGGCATGCTCGGCCCGGCGCTGATCGTGCACGGCACCGACGAGCAGAAGAAGCAGTTCCTGCCGCCGATCCTCAAGGGCGAGGTGGTGTGGTCGCAGGGCTTCTCCGAGCCCAGCGCCGGCTCGGACCTCGCGGCGCTGCAGACGCGTGCCGTCCGCGACGGCGACGAGTACGTGGTGAATGGCCAGAAGATTTGGACCAGCCATGCGCACTACGCGGACTGGGTGTTGCTGCTCGCGCGCACCGACCCGGAGGCGCCGAAGCACCGCGGCATCTCGTTCCTGTTGCTGGACATCCGCTCGCCCGGCGTCTCGGTGCGGCCGATCATCGACATGGCCTGGGGCCACGAGGTGAACGAGACCTTCTACGAGGACGTGCACGTCCCCGCCGACCAGATGGTGGGCGAGGAGAACCGCGGCTGGTACGTCGCGATGACGCTCCTGGACAACGAGCGCTCTAACGTGACCGGCGCGATCATGATGGACCGGCAAATCCAACGCCTTTTGGAGGATGTGAACGGCGCGGGTTCGGCCCGCTCGCGCGTCGACCGCTACGATGCGCTGCGGCAGGAGATCGCCGAGCGATACGTCGAGACCGGCGTGATGATGAACTTCTCGCTGCGGATCATCACGATCCAGGCGGCCGGCCAGGTGCCGAACTACGAGGCCTCGGTCGCGAAGATGTTCGGCTCGGAGGCCGCGCAGCGCATCCACCGCACGGGGATGAAGGCGTTCGGCCTGTACGCGAATCTCTGGGACCCGCACGGCGATCACGCGCCGATGGAAGCCGCGTTCACCCACGGCTACGTGCGCTCCGTTCCCGGCACGATCGCCGCGGGCAGCTCGGAGATCCAGCGCAATGTGATCGCCACGCGCGGCCTCGGCCTCCCCCGCGGCTAGCCAGCGTTCCGCTGGACTCGAGGGGCTTCCGCTTCTGCCAAGGGGTCGATCTAGCTCGGGCGTCCGCCGCAGGGCCAGAGGGCTCGCGGGGCGCTGATCCGATCGGCGAGCGCCGATCCGAGCGCGCAATCGCGGCGAGCAGCCTACCGTGCCTCGACGGCGTGATGCCCCCGGCCCGCCAGCCGCCGCGCCCGAGCCCGAGCGCCGCCCCAGCAGGAGCGGAGCCCCTCGAGTGCAGCGGAACGCTGCCGGCAGCGCCTGGAGTCCAGCGGAACGCTGGCTGGCGTTGACCGGGGGGGAGGGGGGGTCCTAGACTTGGGCCGAGCGCCGCGGGCGTCTGGATCTGCGCCGTGTGCCTGCCCGGCTGCTGCGTAGCGGCGCCGGGCAGTAGTGTGTCGGGGAGCAGTGTCCGGGGCACCGTGTTGGGCGGCGTGGGCGCCGGGCCGTATCGCGACGGCCGTGAGACGCCCGCCGTACGGGGAGAGTGCGTGAACGACTACGAGCTGGTGTACGTCCTGAGCCCGCGCCTCTCCTCCGACGAGGGAGAGCGGGCTTCGAAGTGGGTCGAGGGGCTCATTGGCGAGAGCGGCGGCGAGCTGCTCTCCACGGACGTGTGGGGGCGGCGCCGGCTCGCCTACCCGATCAAGCACCAGTTCGAAGGCACCTACGTCTACAGCACCTTCCGGCTCGACCCGTCCGCGACCGTCCGCATCGAGTCGCAGCTCGGGCTGTCGGAGGACGTGCTGCGGCACCTCATCATTCGCGGCATCGTCGAGGGCGGGAAGCCCGAGGCGCAGTCCGCGCGGCTGATGGCGTCGAGCCGGCCGGCCGTCGCGCCGCCCCCGCCGCCGCCCGTCGCGGCAGCGGAGGTGACGACCGACGAGGCAGCGGGCGAGGCACCTGTCGAGGCGCCCGCGGAGGCCGCCGCCGAGGACGCGCCGTCCCCGCCGGAAGCGAGCGCGAGCGAGGCGACCGACGCCGCGCCGAGCGAGGCAGCGCCAGAGGCCGAGGCAGCGCCTGAGACCGAGGCAGCGCCAGAGATCGAGGCGGCAGCTGAGATCGAGGCAACGCCAGAGGTCGAGGCAACGCCGGAGGTCGAGGTCGCCGGCGAGTCGACGCCTGCGGAGCCGGAGCCGGCGCGCGCGGAGTAGGAGCGGTCCGGGAGCGCCCGCCGGGCGCAGCGAGCCAGAGTCTCCCTACGGGACACCCACGATGCTGAACAAGTGCATGATCATCGGGAACCTCGGGGCCGACCCCGAGATGCGCTACACCGCGAACGGGACGCCGGTCACGACGTTTCGCGTCGCGACCTCGCGCCAGTACGGCGGCTCGGACGGGGAGCGGCACGAGGAGACGGAGTGGTTCTCCGTCGTCACGTGGGCGCGGCTCGCCGAGACCTGCAGCCAGTACCTCTCCAAGGGGCGGCAGGTGTTCGTGGAGGGGCGGATGCAGACCCGCTCCTGGGAGGGCCAGGACGGCCAGAAGCGCTACCGGACGGAGCTGATCGCGGACACCGTGAAGTTCCTCGGCGGTCGCGAGGGGCGCGACGGCGGCGGTGCCGGCGCGGCGCAAGAGAGCTTCGGTGGCAACGCGCAGGGGGTGCCGGTGGGCAGCGACGCCGACGGCGACGTCGACCCGGACGACCTGCCCTTCTAAGTCACCTGTCGGCGGGGGCGGGGCTGTGCCCCGCGCGGGGAGCGGCGGGCGGGTGCTCGGCGCGTGCCCCACGAGGATGCATGGAGCGCGCGTGACCAACGAGGGCGAGAGCACAAGCGCGGGCGGGCCCGGCGGCCCGCCTCGCGACGAGCGGCCGGATCGCGGCGGCGGAGGTGGGTTCGACCGCGGCGGCGGCGGCGGCGGGGGCTTCGACCGCGGCGACCGCGGAGGCCGCGGCGGTGGCGGTGGCGACCGCGGGCGACGCCCGCGGCGGCGCGGCTGCGAGTTCTGCGGCGACGACGCGCGCCTCGTCGACTACAAGGACACGGGCCTGCTGTCGCGCTACCTCACCGAGCGCGCCAAGATGGACGACCGGAAAAAGGGCGGCGCCTGCGCCAAGCACCAGCGCGCCGTGTCCACGGCCGTCAAGCGCGCGCGATTCCTCGCGCTGCTCCCCTACACGGCGGAGCACGTGCGCATCTCGGGCGTGAACCCCGTCCGGCGCTAGACGCGCGCCCCGGGGGCCGCGAGGGCGACTGCCCGGGCGGCGTGCAACCCGGGCGGCGTGCGGCCCTGGGTGGCGGGCGGCAGGGAGCGCGAGCGGGTGGCCGGTAGCCAGGCGGAGCGGGTCAGCGCCAGGGAGCGTCAGGAGCGCGACGAGCGCCGGCAGCGGCGCATCGTGCTCGCGGGCGTCGGCGTGCTGGTGTCCGCGGCCGTCATCGTCGCCGTCGGCCTCTTCGTTACGCAGTACCTCCCCCCGCGCGCACGCGTGCTCAGCATCGAGGGCGAGAGCGTCTCCGCGAGCGGGCTCGTGGACCACGCGATGCGGATCGTGATCCTCGAGCCGAATCTGCGGGGGCCCGCGATCGGCGAGCTGCCGGCGTTCACGCTCGAGCGGCTGATCGACGAGGAGGCGCTGCGCTCCGCGGCCGGCGCCGAGCTCGGCGCCCCCGGCGAGGAGCGGCGCGCCGCCGAGGGGCGTGCGCTGCTGCAGCTCCCCGACGACGCGGACGACGTGGCCTTCGCCGAGACGCTCACGGACGTGCTGCGGCGCACGGGCCTCTCGCGCGACGACTTCGACGCCGTCGTGGAGGCGCGCATCCAGGAGGCGGCCGTGCGCGCTGGCATCGAGGAGGAGCTGGGCGAGAGCGCGGTGCAGCTGCGGCTGCGGCGCATCCGCGTGGCGGACGAGGCCCGCGCACAGGAGCTGCGCGAGCAGGCGCTCGCCGGCGCCGACTTCGGCGAGCTGGCGGACGAGGCCTCGCTGGACGCGGCGAGCGAGCCAGGCGGCGACCTCGGCTGGCTGCTCGCCGAGCGCATCGAGCTCCCGATCGCCTCGGCGGTCGCCGGCCTCGCGCCCGGCGAGATCACGGAGCCGCTGCCCGTCGGCTTCTTCTTCGAGCTCTACCTGCTGGAGGAGCGCGACGAGGAGCGGGCGCTGGAGGAGGAGCAGGTCGCGGAGCTGGTGGGGGCGCGCATGGACGAGTGGCTCGCTGCCGCGCGCGGCAGCATCGACTTCGAGCGCGACCTCTCCTCCGGCGAGGAGGAGTGGGTGGCGGAGCGCTTCCAGAGCCGCTTCGTCGACGATCTGCAGCACCGCTGATGGGCGCATCGCTGGCGGACGGGCCGATCGGCATCGCGCTGCTGGGCGCGGGCACCGTGGGGCAGGGCGTCGCGCGGGCCCTCGAGGCGGGCGCGGCGCGCTACGCGGCGCGGGTGGGCCGCCCGCTGGCGCTGCGCGGCGTGCTGGTGCGCGACGCCGCCCGCCCGCGTGACGGCGTTCCCGCCGAGCGGCTGACCACCGACCTCGACGCGCTGCTCGCCGACGAGGCGACCCACATCGTCGTGGAGCTGCTGGGCGGCGAGGAGCCGGCGCGCGCCTACATCGAGCGTGCGCTCCGCTCCGGGCGCCACGTCGTCACCGCGAACAAGGAGGTGATGGCGAAGCACGGCGCGGCGCTGCTCGCGCTCGCCGCCGAGCGCGGCGTGCGGCTGCTCTACGAGGCGGCGGTCGGCGGCGGCATCCCGATCATCAGCCCGCTCTCGCGCGACCTGCTCGCCAACGAGATCACCGCCGTCACCGCGATCATCAACGGCACCACCAACTACATGCTCACGGAGATGGCGCGTGGCGCCGAGTACGCCGAGGCGCTCGCCGAGGCGCAGCGCCGGGGCTACGCCGAGCCCGACCCGACCGCCGACGTGGAGGGGGAGGACGCGGCGTACAAGCTCGCGATCCTCTGCGGCCTCGCGTTCCACGTCGCGGTGCCGCCCGCGGCCGTCTCGCGGCAGGGGATCCGCGGCCTCACCGCCAGCGACCTCCGCTACGCCAAGGGGCTGGGCTACGCGATCAAGCTGCTGGCGCAGGGGCGGATGGCGCCCGGCGCGGACGGCGGCGAGCTGATCGCGACGGTCGCGCCCACGCTGATCGCGCTCGACGAGCCGCTCGCCAAGGTGGACGGCGTGCTCAACGCCGTGCAGCTGGAGGGCGACCTGGTGGGCCGCGTGCTGTTCGAGGGCGCGGGCGCCGGTCCCCTGCCGACGGCGAGCGCCGTGCTCGCCGACGTGCTCGACGCGGCGCGCGACGTGGCGACGGGTCGCCGCCCACCGGAGGCCGCGCCGTTCGCGCCCGCCCGCGTGCGCCCGCCGGAGCAGGTCGTCTCCGCGCACTACCTGCGGCTCACCGTGGCCGATCACGCCGGGGTGCTCGCGGGCATCGCGGGCATCCTCGGGCGGCACGAGATCAGCCTGGCCTCGGTGATGCAGTCGGCGGCCGACGCCGAGGCGCGCACCGCCGAGATCGTGATCACCACGCATCCCGCGCCCACCGGCCGGCTGCGCGCGGCGCTGGACGGCATCGCGGCGCTCGCGGGCGACGTGCTGGAGATCGGCAGCGTGCTGCCGATCCACGGCGACGGCGAAGGCGATGGCGACGGCGACGGGGGTGAGTGGTGAGCCCCGACCAGCCGGGGCCGCGCCCCGTCAGCGCCGCGACGGGGCTCGCGCCTGCTGCGCTCGCCGGCGCCGAGCCGGGCGCCGGGTGGCTGGAGGGCGAGCTGACGCAGGCGCGGCGGCTGCTGACGGCGCTCGAGCGGGAGCTCGTGGAGCTGCGCGGCGAGGTGGCGCAGCACCGCGGCGAGCTCTCCGCCATCGAGCAGGGGCTCGCCACCGTCTCGGGCCGCACCGAGCGCCACGAGGCGGGCCAGCAGCTCGCGCGGGACGCCCGCCGCGAGGTGGACGCGCTGCGCGAGCGGCTGGAGGAGGAGGCGGCGCTGCGCCGCGAGCTGGCCGAGCGGCTGGCGCGCGTCGCCGAGCGCGATGGCGTGGAGGAGGGCGCGCACCAGCGCACGCTGGAGGCGCTTGCCTCGCGGGTCGCCGAGCTGGAGGGGCGGCAGCAGGCCGCGGGCGAGCGCGAGCGCCGCATCACCGTCGAGCTCGCCGGGCAGGACGCCGACGAGGACGAGGTGGAGGGCCGCCTCGCGGTCGCGGAGCGGGAGGTCGCGGCGGAGCGCGACGCGGGCCGGCGCACGGCCGAGGAGATCGCGCGGCTCGCGGCGGCGCTCCCGCCCGTGCTCGCCACGGTCGAGGAGCTCGTGACCCGCGCGCGCGCGCTGGGCGCCGACCAGCGCCGCCTCGACGACGACGTGGCCACGCTGCGCAGCGAGCGCGAGCGCGAGTCCGAGCTGCTGGAGGTGGTGGAGCAGCAGCGCGCGGCGCGTCACCGGCTGGAGGAGCGCGTCGCCGGGCTGGAGGAGCGGCTGGTCGAGAGTGGCGCTCGCCTCGACGCCGCTGAGGAGGATCGCGCGCTCGTGCGCCGCGAGCTGGCGGGCGCCGCCGAGCGGCTGCGCGCGCTGGGCGAGGAGCTGGAGGGCCAGCGCCTCGCGGTGGTGGAGCATGCGCGCCGCCGCACCCGCGCCGACGAGGACGCCGCGCGCCGCCGCGCCGACGAGCTGGATCGCGAGGTCCGCGTGGCGCGCGACCTGCTGGTGCGCCTCTCCGAGGGCTCCGAGCAGGCCGGGCGGGAGCAGCCCCTATGAGCGCGTCCCGCTATGCTTCGCTCGGCGCGCGGTCCTGCCCGTGCGTGGCCGTGAGCGCGTCCCCGATCCGCGCGCCACTGATCGGCGGGTCGCTGTGACCGCGGGGCCCGGCGCGCGCACCGGCGAGTCCGCGTCGCGCTTCATCATGGAGCGCTACCGCGATCTGCTGCCCGTCACCGAGGCGACGCCGCTGGTGACGCTGGGCGAGGGCGGGACGCCGCTGGTGCGCTCGCGCGTGCTGGAGGGCGAGCTCGGCCTCGGCGAGCTCTGGTTCAAGCTCGAGTCGACGAACCCCACGGGCTCCTTCAAGGACCGCGGGATGGTGGTGGCCGTCGCCAAGGCCGCGGAGGAGGGCGCGCGCGCCGTGCTCTGCGCCTCCACCGGCAACACCTCCGCCTCGGCGGCGGCCTACGCGGCGCGGCACGGGCTGCGCGCCTACGTGCTGGTGCCCGCGGGGCACATCGCGATGGGCAAGCTCGCGCAGGCGGTGGCGCACGGCGCCGAGGTGGTGGCCGTGGACGGCTCCTTCGATCGCTGCCTCGCGATCGCGCGCGAGCTTGCCGAGCGCGAGGCGGTGGCGCTCGTGAACTCGGTCAACCCGCACCGCATCGCGGGCCAGAAGACCGCCGCCTTCGAGGTCGTCGACGATCTCGGTGACGCGCCGGACCTGCTCTCGATCCCGGTCGGCAACGCCGGCAACATCACCGCCTACTGGGCGGGCTTCGTGGAGTACCGGCTGCAGGAGCGCTCGCTGCGCACGCCGCGGATGTGGGGCTTCCAGGCGGAGGGCGCGGCGCCGCTGGTGCGGGGCGCGCCGGTCGCCGAGCCCGAGACGGTGGCGACCGCGATCCGCATCGGCAACCCCGCGTCGTGGCAGGGCGCCATCGCCGCTCGCGACGACTCCGCCGGCCGCATCGAGGCCGTGAGCGACGAGCGCATTCTCGAGGCGTACCGCCGCCTCGCCGCCGACGAGGGCGTCTTCTGCGAGCCGGCCTCGGCCGCCTCGATCGCCGGTCTTTTCGCGATGGTGGAGGCGGGCGAGAGCCTCGCGGGGCTGACCGCGGTGGCCGTCATCACCGGCTCCGGGCTGAAGGACCCCGAGGCCGCGCTGCGCGTGCCCGCGGTGCGCCACGACACCCCCGCCGACGCCGATGCGGTGGCGCGCGCCCTCGGCTGGCGCTGACGGCCGGAGCCGAGGAGGCTCGCGGGCCGGGTCGCTCGGTGATCGGGGGCACGGGAGGCGCCGGGGGTGCGTGCTACGATCGGGCCGACGGCGCGGCCCGGGATCTACGGGCGGCCCCCCCTCGGAAGGACTCCCGCGATGACCCTCTCGCCCGCGCTCGGCGCGCCGGCCGTGCACCCCTTCGACGCCGAGGCCGTGGAGGAGAGCCTGCACACGCTGATCCGCTCGCTGGGCGAGGACGCGGGTCGCGAGGGCCTGGCCGGCACGCCCGAGCGCATGACGCGGATGTACCGCGAGCTCTTCGAGGGGCTGTTCCTCGACCCGGAGGAGGTGCTCTCCGTCGGCTTCGAGGAGGGGCACGACGAGATGGTGATTCTGCGCGAGATCCCCTTCTACTCGATGTGCGAGCATCACTTCCTCCCGTTCCACGGCCAGGCGCATGTCGGCTACCTGCCGGACGGTCGCATCGTCGGGCTCTCGAAGATCGCGCGGGCCGTGGAGATCTTCGCCAAGCGCCCGCAGGTGCAGGAGCGGATGACCACGCAGATCGCCGAGTGCGTCGAGCGCGTGCTCGGGGCGCGCGGGGTAGGCGTGGTGATCGAGGCGGAGCACCTCTGCATGACCGCGCGCGGCGTGCGCAAGCCCGGCTCGCGCATGGTCACCTCGGCGATGCGCGGCCTCTTCCGCCACGACCCGCAGTCCCGCTCAGAGTTCCTGCAGCTGATCCGCGCGCAGTCATAGCCGCCGCGTGACGCTCTCGCTGGTCGACCGTGCGCCCGCGCGCCGCGTCGCGATGCTCTCGCTCCACACCTCGCCGCTTGCCGCGCCGGGCGGGCCGGTCTCGGGCGGGATGAACGTCTACGTGCGCGAGGTGGCCGCCGAGCTGGCGCGCGGCGGCATCGCCGTCGATGTCTTCACCCGCCGCGAGGAGGTCGCGGCGCCGGAAGTTCAGGAGCTGGCGCCGGGCGCGCGCCTCGTGCAGGTAGAGGCGGGGCCGGTCGCGCCTCTGCTCCCCGCCGCGCTCACCGCGCACGTCGACGCCTTCGCCGCCGGCGTGGAGGCGTACGCGGCGCGCGAGGGCGTCTGCTACGACATCGTGCACGCGCACTACTGGCTCTCGGCGCTGGCGGGCGAGCGGCTGGCGGAGCGCTGGGACGTGCCGCACGCCGCGATGTTCCACACGCTCGGCGAGGTGAAGCGCCGCGCGCTCGCCTCGCAGCGCGAGCCCGAGGCGCGGCTCGCCGCCGAGCGGCAACTCGTGCACGCCGCTGACCGCGTGGTCGCCGCCACCGCGCACGAGGTGCGGCTGCTGCGCCAGATCTACGGGGTGCCGCCGTCGCGCACGCGCGTGGTGCCGCTGGGCGTCGACCTCGATCGCTTCCGCCCGCGCGACCGCGGCGAGGCGCGCGCCGAGCTGGGCCTCGCGCCCGAGGCGCGCATCGTGCTCACGGTCTGCCGCATCCAGCCGCTGAAGGGCCTAGACATCCTGATCCGCGCGCTGGCGCAGCTCTGCCGACCGGGTGGCGCCGAGGGCGTCGAGCTGCTGATAGCAGGCGGCGTGGAGCAGGCCGCCGAGGAGATCGGCCGGCTGCGCGCACTGGCGGAGGAGCTGGGCGTCGAGGGGCGGCTGCGCTTCCTCGGCACCGTCCCGCATGAGCGGCTTCCCGCCTACTACGCCGCCGCCGATGTCGTCGCCGTCCCCTCCTTCTACGAGTCCTTCGGGCTGGCGGCGGTGGAGGCGATGGCCTCGGGCGTGCCGGTGGTGGCCTCCCGCGTGGGCGGGCTCGCGTCCACCGTGCATGACGGGCGCACCGGCTACCTCGTCCCGTGGCGCTGCCCGGAGCCCTTCGCCGAGCGCATCGAGCTGCTGCTGCGCAACGAGCCGCTCCGGCGCTCGCTGGGCGCCGCGGGCGCGCGCGCGATGCGACGCTACGCGTGGAGCGCCGTCGCCGCCGAGCTCGCCGCGCTCTACGAGGAGCTGGTGGCGGAGCACGCGCGGCCGGCCGCGGCCGGCGGCTGCTGAGCAGATGGTCGCCGCGCCCTCCCTCGCCGACGCGCCCGATCTCTTCGGCGCCCTCGCCACGCAGGGGCCGAAGCGGGCGATGGTGGTGATGGCGCACCCCGACGACAACGAGTTCCTCTGCGGGGGCACCGTCGCCACCCTCGCGCGACAGGGCTGGGAGGTCGATATCGTGGTCGCCACCAGCGGCAACAAGGGCACGAAGGACCCCGAGGTGACGCCGCAGTACCTCGCGGGGGTGCGCGAGGAGGAGCAGCGCCGCGCCGCCTCGATCCTCGGCGCGCGCGAGCCCGTCTTCCTCGGCTTCCCCGACGGCGCGCTCGTGAACGACGACGAGCTGCGCGGCCTCGTGGTGCGGCAGCTGCGGGTGCGGCGACCGGAGCTCGCGATCACCTGGGACGGCTTCCGCCCCGGCTTCAACCACCGCGACCACCGCCGCGTCGGCCGCGCCACCTACGACGCGATCTACCCGGCCGCCGACGACCACCTCTACTACCCGCGCCACAAGGAGGAGGAGCTGGAGCCGCACCGCCCCGCCGTGCTGCTGCTGGCCGGCAGCGACGTGCCCGACTTCCACGTCGACATCGAGCCGGTGCTGCGCACGAAGGTGCGCGCCGTGCTCGCGCACACCTCGCAGATGGGCGGGCGCTCCGAGGCGGAGCTGATGCGCTTCTGGCGCGAACGGGCGCGCGAGCAACGGCGGACCGCCGCCGCGGCCGGCGCCGACGCCCCCGCCGACGAGGGCGACCCGCTCTTCCGCGAGTCCTTCCGCCGCGCGATCCTGCGACGCTGATCAGGGCTGAAGAATTGGCCTGGCGTTCGAGCCGCTGAGGGCGCTCGACGGCTAGCTGCTGGGGCGAGGCTTCGCGTCGCCTCGTCGCTCCGTCGTTGGGGCATCTGTCGCCTGCCGCGGGATGAGGCCGGCGTGCTGAAGTGTCTCTTGCGCTGACTCCCCAAGCTGCTCGAGCGTGGCCTTCCCCGCTAGGTAGTCCTTGTAGACTTTCTTCGTGTCGCTCATCCGGGTCTCCCTTCCTCCGGCGAATCGAGAGAGATCAGGAACCTCGGCTCGTCATAGGGCGCCCAGAACCAATGGCGCGGGTCAATCGATGTTGGCGGTCCCGGTTCACCGATAGACCTGGTGGCGATCGCCTGAAAGGCTCGGGGCTGGCCCAACGCCTTCAAGTCCAAGACGATGATCGCGGCAGCCGTCCATTCCATTGTGTGCTCGAGGCGGAAATCCGCGTCCGGGTGGTCGCGGATGTAGCCGCATGTGGTGCACCGATCGGGGAGGAGCTCGTTGTGAGGGGTGAGCATGCCGCGCACTTCCGGCCGCTACCCTCGCTGTGCTGCATCACTACGCTCCTCCACTCTCGCGTGCAACGAGCACATGCGTGCTATCGATGTGGTGACGCCTCAGTATGAGAATATGTGTTCGTATTATGCAAGGCGTCTGCTGCGAAGCTGACCCCTTGGCCGCCCGGCGCTCGTTGACACTGCACGGGGCGACGCCTAGCATCGATGTTCGCGCTATCCGCGGAGAGAACCGCGGGGCGGTCGTTTGGCCGTGGAGCGGCGAGGACCGGCGACGAGAGCCCCACGGGGCGCGTCGCGGCCGGCTCGCAGCTCAGCCACTCGGCCGTTCTTGATGCCCGCAAACGGGGCAATCCGAGCCGTTCTCGGCAGTGGATCGCCGGTAGGCGCGAGGGGCGTCCAGGGGGACGTGCGGCCCGTGGGGCGCCGCGCGAACGCGCTGAGGGGCGCGCCCCGGATGCTGTCGGAGACGAGCGAGCCGGGAGGCAGCGGAGGCCCAGTGCCGACCATCAGTCAGCTGGTGCGCAAGGGACGCAAGTCCACCGGGCGCAAGACGAAGGCGCCCGCGCTGCGCTACCGCCTCAACACGCTCCGCAACCGCATGGCGCGCGAGGATCGCGGATCGCCGCAGAAGCGCGGGGTCTGCACGCAGGTCCGCACCGTCACCCCCAAGAAGCCGAACTCGGCGCTGCGCAAGGTCGCGCGCGTCCGCCTCACCAACGGCATCGAGGTCACGGCCTACATCCCCGGCGAGGGCCACACGCTGCAGGAGCACTCCGTGGTGCTGGTGCGCGGCGGCCGCGTCAAGGATCTGCCGGGCGTGCGCTACCACATCATCCGCGGCGCGCTCGACTCGCAGGGCGTGAGCGAGCGCAAGCGCAGCCGCAGCAAGTACGGGACGCGGAAGGCCTAGCGGGATGCCGAGACGCAACCGTCCGCCGCAGCGCCCCGTCGCGCCCGACCCGCGCTACCAGTCCGCGCTGGTCACGCGTCTGATGCACCGCATCATGCACAGCGGGAAGAAAAGCGTGGCCGAGCGCATCGTCTACTCGGCGTTCGACCGGGTGGAGGCGCAGTCCGGGCGCCGCGGCGTCGACGTCTTCGAGCAGGCCGTGCGCAACGCCAGCCCCGTGCTCGAGGTGAAGCCGCGCCGCGTCGGTGGCGCGACCTACCAGGTGCCGATCGACGTGCGCCCCGACCGCCGGCTCAGCCTCTCGCTGCGCTGGCTGGTGGACGGCGCGCGCCGGCGCTCCGGCCGCTCGATGGCGGAGAAGCTTTCCGCGGAGCTGATGGACGCGGCCAACAACGCGGGCGCGGCGGTGCGCCGCAAGGAAGAGGTCCACCGCATGGCGGAGGCGAACCGCGCCTTCGTTCACTACCGCTGGTAGCAGCAGTCCGCTCGCTCGCCCCCGCCCACCGAGGTGGGGGCGCTGGCAATCGGGCCACGAGGAAGCCACACGAGATGCCCCGGACCACGCCCCTCGGCCGCGTGCGCAACATCGGCATCATTGCCCACATCGATGCGGGCAAGACGACCGTGACGGAGCGCGTGCTCTTCTACACCGGGCGCACCCATCGCATCGGCGAGACGCACGAGGGCACTGCCGTCATGGACTGGATGGAGCAAGAGCGCGAGCGCGGCATCACCATCACCTCCGCAGCCACCACCGCGTCCTGGGCCGATCACCAGGTGAACATCATCGATACGCCGGGCCACGTCGACTTCACCGTCGAGGTGGAGCGCTCGCTGCGCGTGCTGGACGGGGGCGTGGTCGTCTTTGACGGCGTCGCGGGCGTCGAGCCGCAGTCGGAGACGGTGTGGCGCCAGGCGGATCGCTACCGCGTGCCGCGCATGTGCTTCGTGAACAAGATGGACCGCTCGGGCGCGGACTTCGAGAACTGCGTGCAGATGATCATCGATCGCCTGGGCGCGATCCCGGTGCCGCTGCAGATCCCGTGGGGAGTCGAGGATCAGCACCGCGGCGTGATCGACCTCATCGAGATGTGCGCCTACCGCTTCGAGGGCGAGCGCGGCACCGAGGTGCAGACGCACGAGCTCCCAGAGGAGCTGCGCCCCGCCGCCCAGCTCGCGCGCGAGCAGATGATCGAGCGCGTCGCCGAGAACGACGACCAGCTCATGGTCTCCTTCCTCGAGGGGCACGCGATCGACAACACGGAGCTGCGCAAGGCGATCCGCCGCGCCACGATCTCCACCGCGATCGCGCCCGTGCTGTGCGGCGCGGCGCTGCGCGACAAGGGCGTGCAGCCGCTGCTGGACGCGGTGATCGCGTTCCTCCCGTCGCCGCTCGACGTTCCGCCGATCACGGCGCACCGTCTCGACGACCCGGACGTGCTCGAGGAGCGGCCGCCCAACGACGACGAGTCGCTGACGGCGCTCGCCTTCAAGGTGGTCTCCGACCCCTTCGTCGGGCGGCTCGTCTTCTTCCGCGTCTACTCGGGCGTCGTGCACTCGGGCGATCAGGTGCTCAACAGCACCCGCAACGAGCGCGAGCGCTTCGGCCGCATCATGAAGATGCACGCCAACTCGCGGGAGGACGTGACGGAGGTCTACGCGGGCGAGATCGCGGCGGCCATTGGCCTGAAGGAGACGTTCACCGGCGACACGCTCTGCGATCGCGAGCGGCCCGTGCTGCTGGAGGCGATCACCTTCCCGGAGCCCGTGATCTCCGTGGCGATCGAGCCGAAGACGCGCGAGGACCAGCAGAAGATGGGCATCGCGCTGCAGCGGCTCGTGGAGGAAGACCCGACGTTCCGCGTGCGGCTGGACCAGGAGACCGGGCAGACCGTGATCTCCGGCATGGGCGAGCTGCACCTAGAGGTGATCGTCGACCGCATGCAGCGCGAGTACAAGGTGGGCGCCAGCGTCGGCCGCCCCCAGGTCGCCTACCGCGAGACGATCAGCCGGCCCGCCACCGCCGAGGGCCGCTTCGTGCGGCAGACCGGCGGTCGCGGGCAGTACGGCGTCTGCACGCTGGAGGTCACGCCGCGCGAGCCGGGCGAGGGCTTCCACTTCGACGATCGCATCGTGGGCGGCAAGATCCCGCGCGAGTACATCCCGGCGGTGCGCCGTGGCGTGGAGGGTGCGCTGTCCTCCGGTCCCAAGGCGGGCTACCCGGTGGTGGACATCGCCGTCGCCGTCACCGACGGGTCCTACCACGCCGTCGACTCCTCGGAGATGGCGTTCGAGACGGCGGGCTCGATGGGCCTGCGCGCGGCGCTGCAGAAGGGCTCGCCCGTGCTGCTGGAGCCGGTCATGAAGCTCGAGGTGGTCACGCCCGAGGAGCACCTCGGCGACGTGATGGGCGACATCAACGCGCGCCGCGGCTCGGTGCTGGGCGCCGAGGCGCGCGCCAACACACAGATCGTGAGCACGATGGTGCCGCTGGCGGAGACCTTCGGCTACTCGACGGACCTGCGCTCCATGACGCAGGGCCGCGCCACGTACTCGATGCAGTTCGACCACTACGAGCGGGTGCCCGAGCAGGTGGCCGAGGAGATCAGCCGCGGCTCGCAGGGCGGCGGCGCCCGGCGAGCGGGCTAGCAGGAAGCGGACAGGGAGCGCAGGGATGGCGAAGGCCAAGTTCGAGCGGACGAAGCCGCACGCGAACGTGGGGACGATCGGGCACGTCGACCACGGGAAGACGACCCTGACGGCGGCGATCACGAAAGTGCTCGCGCTGAAGGGGGAGGCGGTGTACCGGCCGTTCGACTCCATCGACAACGCGCCGGAAGAGCGTGCGCGCGGGATCACGATCGCGATCCAGCACGTCGAGTACGAGACGGAGGCGCGGCACTACGCGCACGTCGACTGCCCGGGTCACGCGGACTACATTAAGAACATGATCACGGGCGCGGCGCAGATGGACGGGGCGATCCTCGTCGTGGCGGCGCCGGACGGGCCGATGCCGCAGACGCGGGAGCACCTGCTGCTGGCGCGGCAGGTGCAGGTGCCCTCGGTCGTCGTCTTCCTCAACAAGGTCGACATGATGGAGGACGAGGAGCTCCTGGAGCTGGTCGAGCTGGAGCTGCGCGAGCTGCTCTCGCACAACGAGTTCCCGGGGGACGACGTCCCGATCGTGCGTGGCTCGGCGCTTCAGGCGCTGGAGTCCACCTCGGAGGACCCGGAGGCGCCGGAGTACGCGGCGATCTGGGAGCTGATGAAGGCGGTGGACGACTACATCCCGCAGCCGGAGCGCGCGAAGGACCAGCCGTTCCTGATGCCGATCGAGGACGTCTTCGGCATCAAGGGACGCGGCACGGTGGTCACGGGGCGCATCGAGCGCGGCGTGGTCAACGTGGGCGACGAGATCGAGATCGTCGGCATCCGACCGACGCGCAAGACCACGGTCACCGGCGTCGAGATGTTCAAGAAGCTCTTGGACTCGGGCGAGGCGGGCGACAACGTCGGGGCGCTGCTGCGAGGCATCGAGCGCACCGACGTCGAGCGAGGGCAGGTGCTGGCGGCGCCGGGGTCGATCACCCCGCACACGAGGTTCGCAGGCGAGGTCTACATCCTCTCCAAGGACGAGGGAGGTCGGCACACGCCGTTCTTCAACGGCTACCGGCCGCAGTTCTACGTGCGGACCACGGACGTGACGGGCGTGGTGACGCTGCCCGAGGGCACGGAGATGGTCATGCCGGGCGACAACGTGGCGCTGAACGTGGAGCTGATCACGCCGGTGGCGGTGGAGCAGGGCCTGCGCTTCGCGATTCGCGAGGGCGGGCGCACGGTGGGTGCGGGCGTCGTCACCCAGATCATCGAGTAGTAGCAGCATCGAGTAGCGGCGGGGCCGTCGAGGCTCCGCGGGACCGGCCGAGGGGGAGAGCGTGGCGAAGGGCGATCGCATCCACATCACCCTCGCGTGTACCGAGTGCCGCGAGCGGACGTACCATACGAAGAAGAACCGGCGGAACGACCCGGACCGCATGGAGCTGCAGAAGTTCTGCCCGCGCTGCCGCGAGCAGCGGCTGCATCGAGAGACGCGCTAGCCGAGCGGGTGGCGGGAAGCGAGAGACAGGCATGGGTCGCGCGTCGAGGCGGGCGCAGGAGCGGGCGGATCGTCGCCAGGGCGGGCAGCAGCCGCCCCGGCGCACGCCGATCGCGCCCTCGGGCCCGTCCACGCCGGACGGGCCGCGACGCGGCTCGCTGCTGCGGCCGCTGTGGGCGCGCGACATCATCAGCGAGCTGCGCAAGGTCACCTGGCCGAGCCGCTCGGAGGTCTACCACCTCACCCTCGTCGTCGTCGTGGTCTCGATCTTCTTCGGGATCATCCTCGGCGGCGCCGATCTCGCATTCAGCTGGATCGTCGAGCGGACGATCCTGCGCTAAGGAGGCCATCCTGGCCGACGGAACGACGGAGACGCAGAGCGCGGAGGCGGCGACGGCCGACCTGGAGGCCGCGTGCGCGAGCCCGGAGGCCCCGCCCGACGACGGGCGCGCCTGGTACATCGTGCAGACCTA
This sequence comes from Dehalococcoidia bacterium, assembly GCA_963667515.2. Lineage (GTDB taxonomy): Bacteria > Chloroflexota > Dehalococcoidia > UBA2979 > UBA2979 > VYDC01. The sequence continues at coordinate 206,913 of CAXXXY010000007.1, forward strand.
CTCGGGCTACGAGAACAAGGTGCGCACCAACCTCGAGCAGCGCGTCAAGACCATGGACGTGGGCGACCGCATCTTCCGCGTCGTCATCCCCACCGAGAACGAGATCGAGATCCGCGAGGGGCAGCGCAAGACGGTCTCCAAGAAGCTATTCCCCGGCTACGTCTTCGTGCAGATGGTGATGGACGACGCCTCCTGGTACGTGGTGCGCAACACGCCGGGCGTGACGGGCTTCGCGGGCGCCAGCACGGACGAGCGCGCGCGCCCGACCGCGCTGGCCGACGACGAGGTGAACCGCATCCTCCGGGAGATGGACACCGCGCCCGCGCGCATCAACATCGGCTTCGCGGCGGGCGATTCCGTGCGCGTCATCGACGGGCCGTTCGCGGACTTCGTGGGGCCCGTCGACGAGATCAACCTCGACAAGGGCAAGGTGCGCGTCATGCTCTCCATGTTCGGGCGCGACACGCCCGTCGAGCTGGACTTCCTGCAGGTCGAGAAGCAGTAGCGCGGGCGCGCTCGCCGGGCGGCGGGGCAGCGCCCCGCGCGCCGCAGCGGGCGGCGCGCAGCGGGGGGCGGACTGATGGCGAAGAAGGTGCGTGCGCAGGTCACGCTGCAGATCCCCGCGGGCCAGGCGAACCCGGCCCCGCCGGTGGGCACGGCGCTGGGACCGCACGGCATCAACATCATGGACTTCTGCAAGGCGTACAACGCGCAAACGCAGGACAAGGCGGGGCAGATCATCCCCGCGCAGATCACCATCTTCGAGGACCGCTCCTTCAACTTCGTGCTGAAGACGCCGCCGGTCTCGGACCTGCTGCGCAAGGCGGCGGGCGTGGAGAAGGGGTCGCCGAGCCAGAAGCTGCAGGTCGTGGGGCGGGTGACGCGCGATCAGGTGCGCGCCATCGCCGCGATCAAGCTCCCCGACCTGAACACCACCGACGTGGAGCAGGCGATGCGCACCATCGAGGGCACCGCGCGCTCGATGGGGATCGAGGTCAGGTAATGCCGAAGCCGGGGAAGCGCACCATCGCCGTCCGCGAGCGGGTCGACGCCGACCGCCACTACGCGCCGCAGGAGGCGGTGGCGCTGGCGCGCGAGACCGCGACCGCGAAGTTCGATGAGACGATCGAGGTGCACCTGCGCACCGGCCTGGACGGCCGCCACGCCGACCAGCAGGTGCGCGGCTCCGTGGTGCTGCCGCACGGGCTGGGCCGCGAGATGCGCGTCGCCGTCTTCGCCGAGGGCGAGTCCGCCACGCAGGCGCTCGAGGCGGGGGCCGACGTCGTCGGCTCCGACGACCTCGCGAAGCGCTTCGAGGCCGGCGAGCTCGACTTCGACGTGGTGCTCGCGCAGCGCGAGATGATGCCGAAGATCGGCCGGCTCGGCCGCGTGCTCGGCCCGCGCGGACTCATGCCCAACCCCCGCAACAACACCGTGCTGGAGGCGCCGGACCTCGCGCGTGGCGTGCGCGAGGCGAAGGCGGGCCGCGTCGAGTTCCGCCTCGACCGCACCAACCTCATCCACTGCGCGATCGGCAAGGCCTCCTTCGAGGAGGCGCAGCTCGTGGAGAACCTCGCGACGCTGATCGGCGAGATCCAGCGCAACCGCCCCTCGGGCGGCAAGGGTCAGATGCTGCGCGGGGCGACGATGGCGTCCACGATGGGACCGGGGATCGCGCTGGACGTGGCGCAGGTGATGGCGCTCGGCGGCGACGCGTAGCAGACTCGGTAGGACTGGCCGGCTCCGTCGCGATCGTGCGGCGGCGCCGGACCGCCGGAGACCACGGGTCCCCCGCCGCCTGAGCGGTCGCGGGGGGCAATCGCCCTCGGGCGGCCCGTGCAGGTGGGTGGCACGAGGCCGGCGCGCGTGCGCCGCTCTGCGCCCTCACCCCGGCGGGAGGGCGCTTTTTCGTGCGCCGAGAGGGAGTGCGTATGCCGACGGAGCGCAAGGTCGCGCAGGTGGCGGAGCTGCGCGAGCTGATCCGCGAGGCCGAGATCGCCATCTCCACGGCGTACCAGGGCATCTCGGTGGCCGAGCAGGTGGAGCTGCGCCGGCAGCTCTCCGCGGCGGGCGCCGAGATGCGCGTCGTGAAGAACACGCTGCTGCGCATCGCGGCGAAGGACGAGGGGCTGGAGGCCTTCGGCGAGCTGGCGCAGGGCGCGACCGCGCTCGTGCTCTCGCGCGACGACATCGTCGCGCCGGCGCGCGCGCTCGCGGCCTACCTGCGCGCGCGCCCGGCCTCGCCGGTGGAGGTGCGCTCGGCGGTGGTCGAGGGCGCGCTGGTGGACGCGGCCTATGTGCATGACCTGGCCACCGTGCCGCCGCGCGACGAGCTGCTCGCGCGGATCGCGGGCGGCGTGGTCGGCCCGCTCGTCGAGCTGGCCGGGCTGCTGCAGGCCACCACCCGCGAGTTCGCCGGGCTGATCGAGGCGCGCGCCACGCAGCTCGAGGCCGCGCCGGCCTAGAGAACGAAGCAGGCGCCGACGATCGGCGCGTTCGAGAGAGCAGGGGGCGGCGTCGCCGCCGCGACGCAGGAGGATCACGATGGCGAAGGTGGACGAGACGCTCGACATCATCCGCGGGATGACGATCGTCGAGCTGCGCGACCTGAACAAGGCGATCGAGGAGGAGTTCGGCGTCACCGCGGCGGCGCCGATGGCGGTGGCGGTCGCGCCGGCGGCGGGCGACGGCGCCGCGGCCGCCGAGGAGCAGGACTCCTTCGACGTGGTGCTCAAGGACTTCGGCGCCAACAAGATCAACGTGATCAAGGCCGTTCGCGAGCTGACCTCGCTGGGGCTGAAGGAGGCGAAGGACCTCGTCGAGGCTGCGCCGAAGGCCGTTCGCGAGGCCGCGGCCAAGGACGAGGCCGAGGCCGCCAAGACCAGGCTCGAGGAGGCCGGCGCCACCGTCGAGCTCGTCTAGCGAGCGTTCCGCTCGACCCTAGTGGCTGCCGCGTGGGTGAGAGGGCTCGCGTGGCGTGGCTGGCCGACCGCGAGATTCGAGGCGACGCAGCCACCACGCGCGTCACGAGAACCTGAGATAGGGCTTGGGCGGGTGCTCACAAGCGGGGGGCTGGGGTACTCTCGTCCTCGTGGAGTGCTACGCCTGTGACCTGGAGGCCGTAGCCGAGTGCCCGCGTTGCGGCGCGCTCTTCTGCGACGAACACGGCGAAGCGCTCTGCGCACGCTGCATGGAACCCAACCTCGCGCTCCCCTCCTACCGCGTCTACCGGGGCTCGCTGCTGGCACTGCTCGTGGGCTCCGTCTTCGCCGTGTGGCTGCTGGTGCTGCCGCCCGACGGCGCCGACTCGGACGCGCCGCCGGCCTCGCTGGCCGGCGTCCTGCCGAGCGCCACGCCGAGCCCCGCCGCGACCGCCGAGGCGACGCCCGCCGCGCCCGCCACGGCGGCGGGAGAGCCCGCGGGTACGCCCGGCGGCGTCGCCGCGGCGCCGACCCAGCCCGCCCCGAGCGCGACGGCCACCGCGACCCCCGCGCCGACAGCCGCCTCCGGCATCGCCGAGGAGTACACCGTGCGGCCCGGCGACTCGATGTCGCTGATCGCGGATAGTTTCCTGGCGCCGGGCGGCGACGTGGAGGCGTTCCTCCAGCGCATCGTCGACCTCAACGGCATCTCCGACCCCTCGAGCATTGCCGTCGGGCAGGTGATCGCGATCCCGGCGCAGTAAGCTCGGCCCCGTGCACGCTCGGGCGGGCCAGGGTCGGGGGAGAGTGATGCGCCAGTCTTTCGACGTGCTGCAGGACGAGCCGCGCGACCGCCGCGGGCTGGCGCGGATGGCGCTGCTCCACGCGCCGCTGGCCGTCGTCTCCGGGGCGGGCGCGCTGTGGCTGCTGCTGCTGCTCGTGGGCGGCGAGCCGGGGGCGATCATCGGGCTGTCGCTGGCGGGGTTCGTGTTCTTCGCGACGGCGTTCCAGGCGGTGACGGCGCTGCGCGACCTGCGCGCCGAGCCCGTCACCACCACGGGCATCGTGCTCCGCAAGCGGCGGCCCGGCATCTTCCTGATGCTCGGTCGTACCCACTATGTGCGGCTGCGGGCGGGCGCCTTCGTCGTCTCCGTCCCCGCCTATCACGAGCTGGGGGAGGACGACGAGGTCGAGATCGAGCACTGGCCGCACACCCGCCGCGTGATCCGCGTGCGGCTGCTGCGCCGCGCCGCCGACATCGAGGCGGCCGAGCGCGCGCTGGAGGCTGCCTCGGCGGAGGGCGGCGCGGCCGAGGGCGGAGCCGAGGGAGAGGGGCGGGCGGAGGGCTGGCGCCCGCCCCACCTGCGCTGACGTGAGTGCGGCCGCGGGCGGCACGTACGCGGGAGCGGCGGGCGCCGAGCCGCCGGGCTACCGCTTCCGCCTGCGGGAGCTGCCCAGCGCCGAGCGCCCCCGCGAGCGGCTGCTGCGGCTGGGGCCGCAGGCGCTGAGCACCGCCGAGCTGCTGGCGATCCTGCTGCGCACCGGCAGCGCCCGCGAAGGCGTGCTGGAGCTGGCGACGCGGCTGCTGCGCGCGCGCGGCGGCGTGCGCGGGCTCGCCGCCGCCGACGTCGCGGCGCTGGCGGACGCGCACGCCGTCGGCGCGGCGAAGGCGAGCGCGGTGGCCGCCGCCTTCGAGCTGGGGCGGCGGCTGGCGCTGGAGGGCATGGAGCTGCGCCCCGTCATCACCAGCCCGCACGACATCGCGCGGCTGCTGGCGGGGGAGATGGAGCTGCTGGAGCAGGAGGAGCTGCGCCTGCTCGCGCTGGACGCCAAGCACCACGTGCTGGCGCAGAGCACGCTCTACCGCGGCACGGTGAGCGCCGCGCCCGTCCGTTTCTCCGAGCTCTTCCGCGAGGCGGTCCGGCGCAACGCGGTGGCGATCGCCATCGCGCACAACCACCCGAGCGGCGACCCCGCGCCCTCCGAGGACGACGTGGCGTTCACGCGCGCCGTGGTGGAGGCGGGGGCGCTGCTGGAGATCGCCGTGCTGGACCACCTCGTCGTCGGGCACGGCCGCTGGCTCTCGCTGCGCGAGCGCGGCCTCGGCTTCGAGCAGGCGTCCGCCGAGGGCTGAGCGGCAGCGGGCGCGCGTGCTACGATCGACGCCGGGAGCGGGGTGCCCGGGGGCGCATGCTGCACTGGATCGACCTCGTGATCATCGCCATCGTCGGCTGGCTGACGTGGCGCGCCTTCACCGTCGGCCTCATCCGCGAGGTCGTGACGCTCGCGGCCGTGCTGGCCGGGGCGCTGCTCGCCGGGCAGCTCTACGGCGAGCTCGCCGCCGACATCGAGTTCCTCATTGACGACCGGCGCACGCGCGAGCTGGTCTCCTTCATCGCCATCTTCGTGTGGGTCGTGGTGCTGGGCCAGATCGGCGCGCTGCTGCTGCGCCGCATGGCCGCGCTGCTGCTGCTCGGCCCCTTCGACAGCGTGGGCGGCGCCGCCTTCGGCTTCGTGAAGGGCGTCGTGGTGGTGGAGGTGCTGCTGTTCGCGGTCACCGCCTTCCCGGCGGCGACGCAGCTGACCGAGGCCGCCGAGGCGTCCGCACTCGCCCCGCTCTTCCTCGACGGCATGCCGGTGGTAGAGCGCCTGCTCCCCGCCGAGGTCACCGACGCGCTGGACGCGGCGACCGCCGCGGTGGCCGGGACGCTGCCCGCCGCGCCCTGAGCGCGCTCGCGACGCCTGCGCCACGAAGCCCGACGCCCCGCGCGCGCGCCCCGGCCGCGCGCGATCCGCTAGACTTGGCAGCGGGCCGCCACGCGGGGAAGCGGGGGGTGAGGTGCCGGATCAGGCGCTGCACCAGAGCGCGCTCGTGCTCAACCAGAACTACGAGCCGCTGAGCGTGTGCACCGTGCGACGCGCGTTCCTGCTCGTCTTTCGCGGCAAGGCGGAGCTGCTGCACGCGGGCGAGGACGAGCTGCGAGCGGTGTCGGCGGTCTACGCGCTGCCCTCGGTGGTGCGCCTGGAGCGGCAGGTGCGCCGGCCGCGCCCCCACGTGCGGCTGACGCGCCGCGAGGTCTTCGCGCGCGACCACGGCCGCTGCCAGTACTGCGGGGGCGACGCCGAGCTGACGCTCGACCACGTGCTGCCGCGCCACCGCGGCGGCCGCCACGAGTGGGAGAACGTCGTCGCGGCCTGCCGGCCCTGCAACCACCACAAGGGCGGCCGCACCCCCGCGGAGGCGCGCATGGCGCTGCGCGGCCGGCCGTTCCGCCCGGCGGCCAGTCACGCCTCGATCTTCGGGCCGTACCTGGAGCGCTACGCGGAGTGGGCGCCGTTCCTCGTCGGCTGGCTGGGGAGCGGCTGGCGCGCGCGTGTCTCCGCGCCGCTCTCGCGCTCGCCGATCGCGACCTCAGCCGTCGCGACCTCGGCCGTCGCCGCGGACGGCGTGGCCGCCTCCTGAGCGCTCGCGTGCCGCCGAAGCCCGCGCGCTAGTAGAGGCCGCCCGTGCGCCGGTCCTGCACCAGCGTGTAGGGGCGCATCTGCAGGGCGTCGCGCACCTCGGTCAGGGTCTTGAGCGCGGTGGTCGCGTCCTTCCAGCCGTGCGTCTTCACCAGCGCCAGCACCTTCTCGCCGGCCTTGGCCGCCTTCGGGAGCTGCTCGCGCATCGACTCGCCGAGGCTCTCCCACATCTCGGGCGGGTGCTGTAGCGAGTAGCGGGCGTAGGAGAGCGCGGCGAACTGGTGGGCCGGCGTGCCGGGCTCGCTCCAGTCCTCGCCGGCGTCGCGCAGCAGCTGCTTCAGTCCCTTGTGGCGCTGCTCCGACTCCCAGCGGTCGTCGAGGCCGAGCGACTCCAGGTGCTGCTCCGCCTCGGGCGCCAGCACCAGCTCGCGCAGCGCCGTCCGCGCGAGCCCGACGCCCTCGGGTTGCGGCTGGTCGGAGCGCACGACGTCCGGGAAGCCGTCCAGGCGCTGCCGCACGTGCTGCAGCGCGACGGCGAGGACGTGCGGCAGCGCGTGGGTGGGCACGCCCTTGCGCAGCGCGATCGTGACGTGGTCCGCGCGCCAGCGCACGCTGGAGAGCGCGCCGTCCTCCGTGCTCGTGACCTCGAGGCGGCGGCCGCCGCCCTCGGCGCCGAGCCGCCGCTCGACCTCCTGGTAGAGTGGCTCGATGGCCTCCCCGACGTTGCGCCCGATGACCTTCATCCCCGCTCCCCCTCCGGTCGAGCCCGCTCCGCGCGAGCCTGCTCCGCGCAAGCCACCGCCTCCCACGCGCTCCGGCGCACGTACCGACGGCGACGCTCGTGACGCGGGGCCTCCACTATACCGCGAGCGGCTGGCAGCTCAGGCAGTAGTTGGTTTCGCTGCCGCCGCGCTTCTGACCGCGCACCTCGGCGCCGCAGCGGGGGCACTCCGCGCCCGCCTTGCGGTGCACGCGCAGGTGCGCCCGCCACTCCTCGTTGCGCTGGTTCAGCTCCTCGGCGACCTCCTCCGCGACGATCGGGATCGCCCACGCGAGGACATCGCGCATCGCCCGGTGGAGGTGGCGCTGATCCTCCTCGTCCATCGTCGCGCGACGGCGGTGCGGGTGCAGCCGCGCCTCCCACAGGATCTCGTCCGAGTAGGCGTTGCCGATGCCGGCGATGAAAGCGCTGGTTGGTCAGCAGCGGCTTGATCTGCCCGCGGTGGCGGCGCATCCGCTCGAGGAACTCCTCCTCCTCGACGGCGAGCGCGTCCGGCCCCAGCTCGGCGAGCTGCGGCACCGCGTCCAGCTCCTCGCGCGGCACGAGGTACCAGCGCCCCATGCGCCGCGCGTCCATGTAGCGCAGCTGCTGGTCGCCCGGGAAGGAGAGCACGATGGCGTAGTTGGGGCGCCGCCGCGCCCCCGCCTCCGCCCACTGGAAGCGCCCCGTGAACATCGCGTTGAGCACGAGCACGCGGCCGTCGTCGATGTCGAGCAGCAGGAACTTGCCGCGCCGCTCGATCGGGCCGAGCGCGTGGCCGACGAGGCTCTCCAGCTTCAGCTCGCTGCGCACCAGCCACGGCACCCGCACCTCCACCGCCTGCACCGGCTGCCCCGCGAGGCACGGCTCGAGGAAGCTACGGATCGCCTCCAGGTCGGGGATCTCCGGCATCGGCGCGACTCAGGCTTCGCCGTGGGCGGCCTGCGGGCCGCGCCAGCGCGGGTAGGAGCCGAGCACGCGCAGCCACTCGGCGAGCGCGGCGAGCGCGGCGAGCGCCTCGGCCAGCGGCGCGTCCGTGCGGTGGCCCTCCATGTCGAGCAGGAAGACGTAGGTGCCGAGCTGGCGGCGCGTGGGCCGCGACTCGACGCGCGTGAGGTTGATGCCGCGCCCCGCGAAGAGCGTGAGCGCCTCCACCAGCGAGCCGGGCCGGTCGTGCTGCGTGGTGAACGCGATCGAGGTCTTGTCGTCGCCCGAGGGTGGGCGGTCCTCGTGCGCGAGCACCGCGAAGCGCGTCTCGTTGTCGGGCTCGTCGGCGAGGTCGGCCGCGAGCACGCGCGCGCCGTAGAGCTCGGCGGCGAAGGCGTTGCCGATGGCGAGCGCGCCGGGCTCGGCGATCGCGGACTCGATGGCGGCGGCGGTGGAGAGCGCGGCCACCGGCTGCGCCGCGGGCGCGAGGGCGGCCAGGCGTCCGCGGCACTGCGCCAGCGCTTGCGGGTGCGAGTAGACGACGCGGGCCGTGCGCGCCTCGGTGTCGGCGCCGCCCACGAGCGCGTGCCGGATTGGCAGCACCAGCTCGCCCGCGATCGCCAGCGCCAGATCCTCGCGCAGCAGCTGGTCCAGCGTCTCGCGCACGCCGCCCTCCAGCGAGTTCTCGAGCGCGCAGACGCAGGCGTCGGCCTCGTGGCGCTCGACGGCGGCGACAGTCTCGGCGACGGTCGCGACCGGGATCAGCTCGGCGTGCGGGTCGTGGAGGGCGGCGGCGGCCTCCGTGTACGTGCCGCGCGGGCCGAGGTGGGCGAGCCGGGTCACGGCGCGCCGCCCGGCTCCCACGCCGGCTCTTGCTCGTCGGGGGTGGCGATCAGCGCCCGCAGCTGCGGCTCGGCGTCCTCCGGGGTGACGGCGATCACCTCGTCGCCCGCCTGCAGCACGGTGTCGCCCGTGGGGATGTGCGGCGTGCCGTCCGGCCGCACGATCAGCGAGAACAGCGAGGGCTGCGGCAGCTCCAGATCACGGATCGCCTTGCCGCAGGCCGGGGAGTCCGGCTGCACGTGCAGATCGACGATCTGCAGCCCCGAGCCGTGCAGCGGCAGCAGCGGGACCACGGTGTGCTCCGGGAGCGTCGCCTCGATCTGCGCCATCACGGCGCGCGCCGCCGAGATCGTCTCGTCGACGCCCAGCAGCCGCAGCAGCCGCTCGTTCAGCGGATCGTCGACGCGCGCGATCGTGCGCGGCACGCCGAAGTGGTGCTTCGCCACCTGGCAGGCGATCAGGTTGTGGCCGTCGTTGTCGGTGAGCGCGATCAGCAGGTCGCAGCGCGAGGTGCCGACGCTCTCCAGCAGCGCCACCTCCGTGCCGTCGCCGCGTACCACCATCTCGCCCAGCTCGTCGCGAAGCTCGGCGGCGCGTGGGCCGGCGCGCTCGATCACCACGACCTCGTGATCGGGCAGCGCCTGCAGCTCCAGCGCCAGCCCGCGCCCCACGCGCCCCCCGCCGACGACGATGATGTACATGCGCTAGCCCCGCCCAGCCGCTTAGCCCGGGCCCTCACCGAAGAGCGCGGCCCACGCCATCTCCGACCCCACGTTGGTGGGGCTGAAGGTGCGCAGCCCGAGCTTCCCGAAGATCTCGGCGCGGTAGGGGTCGTAGACGCGGGTGACCACCGCGGGCACGCGGTAGATGTGCTGCGCGATCTGCGAGGCGAGGATGTTGCGGTTGTCGCCCTGCGTCAGCGCCAGGAAGGCCTGCGCCTCGTGGATGCCGGCATCCTCCAGGAAGCGGTGCCGCGTGCCGTCGCCCACGAGCTGTCGGCCCGCGAAGCCCGCGGGGAGGCGCCGGAAGGAGTACGGGTCCGTGTCGAGGACCGTGACGGCGTGGCCGGCCTCGGCGAGGCGTCCCGCGATCGCGGAGCCCACGCGGCTGCAGCCCATGATCACGACGTTCACGCTGCGCCCCCCGCTCGCTCCCGCACGAGGCTAGCAGGCATCGCCGCGCTCGTCGTGCGCGGCGTCGTCCGCGCCCTCCGCCGCCTGTTCGGGCGGGTAGCGGATCAGCCACACTTCGCAGGGCGCGTGCGTGAGGGCGTACTCGGGCAGCCGACCGAGCTCGAACGCGCCGTGGGGGCGGTGGTAGTCGACGCCCATGACGATCGCGCCGGCGCCGCGCTCGGCCGCCTCGTCGACGATGGCGGGCCCGGCCTGCCGCGCCTGCAGCAGGTCGCCGTCCAGCGTCACGCCGCGCTCCTTCGCCAGCGCCTCCGCCCGCTCGAGGATGCGCTCGCCGCGCTCGAGCTCCGCCACGAGGTCGGCGTCCAGCGGCAGGCGGCGCGGCACCTCGATCACATGCACGGCGGAGACGCTGCACGTCTTGCGGCGGCGGGCGATGTCGCAGGCGACGGCGAGCGCGCGCAGGCTCGCCTCCGAGCCGTCGACGGGCACGAGCAGCGAGTCGAGCTCCGCGATCGGGTCGATGCCCATCTCACCCCCGCCGTTGCGGACCGCGGCCCGGACCGCCACCCCGGGACCGCCGCTCGCGGGCCGGCCGTCGATGGTAGCGCGGCGGCCGGCTGCCGGCTCGCGGGCGCGGGGCGCTAGGCACGCCGCCCACGCTCGCCGTCGCCGCGGGCGAGCCGCAGTCGCACGACCGCGTTGGCGACGAGCACCGCGCCCAGCAGCGTGCCGAGGCCGAGCCACTCGCCGGTGAGGACGACGACGAGCAGCGCGAGCGCGCCGCCGACGGCGGAGATCCAGCCGAGGACGAGGTCGACACGTCCCACCGTCTGCCTCCGCTGCCCGCCCGTCGCGCGCGGGCGGGGCGCCTGCTTCGGCGCCCCGCTTGGCGAGAACCGCGGGATGCTAGGCGGGGTTCTCCGGCGTGTCAACGGAGCCGGTCGCGGGATCAGCGGAGGCCGAACCGGCGCTCGCGCCGGGCGCGGGGGCCGGGGTCGGGGTCGCTGCGGCCTGTGCGCGGCCGTCGAGGCCGGCGCGCGGGGTGCGGCCCACGAAGCGCCTGAGCGCGAAGGCGCCGACCGCCGCCAACGGCAACAGCCACCACGAGTAGACGGCGACGGCGACGCCGACCTTGGCGATCGACTCGAGCGTGTCGAGGGAGGCCTGCCACGCGTCGCGCGCGGCCTCGCCGATGCCGCCCTCGTCGTCGTCGGTCGGCGTCAGCTCGTCGTTGACCGGGCGCAGCGAGACGTAGAGCGTCGAGAGGTCGGCGAGCCGCGCGAGCACCTGGCGGCGCCCCTCCAGCCGGTCGATCTGCAGCCGCGTGGAGTTGAGGCGGTCCTGCACCTGCAGCACGTCGCCGATCGCGCGGGCGCTCCCGAGCAGCTGGACGTACTGTAGCTCGACGGCGCGCAGGTTGCGCAGCGAGGCCTCGATGTCGGCGACCTCGCCGGTGACGGCGGAGGAGCTGGTGGCGAGGTGCGGCATCTCCAGGCCCAGCCGGGAGAGCTCGGCGACCACGGCGTCGAAGCGCTCGGCGGGGATGCGCAGCGTCAGCCGCGCGAACTGCGTCTCCTCGCGCCCCTGGATGGAGGAGTCGGCGACGAAGCCGCCCGCGCTCTCCGCGACGCGCCTGACGGCGTCGAAGCTGTCGACGACGGACTCGACGGTGAGCTCGATCGAGCCCTGGCGGATGATCGTGCGCCCGAGGAAGTCGAGCGCGGCGCCGCTCTCGCCCGTCGGCAGCGGGCCGCCGACCGAGCTGCGCAGCGTCTCTTCGGCGAAGCCGTCGCTACCGCTGCCGAACGGGGCCGGCGGCGCGCTCGGCGCGAAGCCCGGCTCGACCGCAGCCGCGTCCGGCGCGCCCATCGCGACGCCACCGCTGGAGGCGCTGCGCGTGTTGGCCGCGTCGTCGCTGTCGCTCACGTCGTCGTCGTCGCAGGCGACGACGAGCGCCGCGAGGACGAGCACCCCGGCGAGCATCGCCAGTGTGATTCGCCGCGGTGCGCTCCACGTCCGTCCGTCCGGCCGGTTGCTGCCCGTCATCGCTGACCTCCTCGCCGGCCGTCGTGCGTGGCCGCGCTACGGGGTGAGACGCCGCGCCGCACGCATCGGTTCCGGATCGCCGCACCTCGTGAGGTTGAGATTCGGTGCGGAGGCACCGTCGACGTAGGGCCGCGCCTCGGCGCCCCCGGTCGTCACGCGTGACGCCGGAGCCCACTCAGTGCCGGCGGCAGCCCCTCGAGTGCAGCGGAAACGCTGCCCGGCGGCAGCGCCTCCGGTGCGGCGGGTCGCCTGCCCCCGAGCCCGGCGAGCCTCACGCATGGATGCGCGACCCTGCTCGGTGGCGGCGGCAGCCCCTCGAGTGCAGCGGAAGGCTGCCCGGCGGCAGCGCCTCCGGTGCAGCGGGACGCTGCCCTCGGGAGCAGCGCAGCGCTCGCCCTCGGAGCCGCCGAACGTCACGCATGGATGCGCGACCCTGCTCGGTGGCGGCGGCAGCCCCTCGAGTGCAGCGGAAGGCTGCCCGGCGGCAGCGCCTCCGGTGCAGCGGGACGCTGCCCTCGGGAGCAGCGCAGCGCTCGCCCTCGGAGCCGCCGAACGTCACGCATGGATGCCCGAGCCCGCTCAGTGGCGGCGGCAGCCGAGTGGTCGAGCGGAACGCTCGCGCTGCCTAGTGGAGGAGTTCGATCCAGGCGTCGGTGACGCGGCCTGCGCGCACCTCGAGGAAGCCGATCGTGCCGAGTTGCGTCTGGAGATTGCGCGGGAGCGTCGGCGAGCCCGAGTTCACGAGCAGCACGCCGCCCAGCTCCGTCACCTCGGGGACGTGCGTGTCGCCGCAGACCACCACGTCCACGGGCCCCTCGAAGTGGCGCGCGATCTGCTGGGGGACGCTGGTGCCGAGCGCCGTCAGATCGTTGAACGTGTGCGTCATGCCGATGCGCAGGTCGCCCGCCGAGATCAGCTGGTTGTGGGCGAGGCGCGGGTCGTGCGGCTGGACGGGGCGGCCGCTGCCGCCGTCGTCGCCGTTGCCGCGCACCGCGATCACCGGGGCCACGCGCTCCAGCCAGTCCAGCACCACCACGTCGTGCATGTCGCCCGCGTGGAGGATCATATCGACGCCGGCGAACGCCTCGTAGAGCTGATCCCAGAGCGTGTCGCGCGCCTCCGGGATGTGCGTGTCGGAGACGAGGCCCAACAGCACGTCGGCGGGCAGATCGTGGCGGGCAAGCCAGGGGGCGTCGGGCGGCGGGTTCACGCGGGAAGGGTAGCAGGGGGGCGGCAGCGGCCGCGGGGTAGCAGGGGGCGGCGGCGGTCGCGGGGCAGCAGGGGGGCGGCATCGGCCGCGGGGCGCGCGATACAATGGACATCGAAGGCGCCGAACGGCGCAGGAGGTCCCATGAGCGACGCGCCTATCAGCGAGTCCATGGAGCAGCGAGCATCGGCCGCGACGGCGGTTGCCGCCACGTCGGTGGGCGGCAGCAACGGCGCGCATGAGGACGGGGCGGCGACGGCGACATGGACGGTCAAGGCCGGGCTCGCGCAGATGCTCAAGGGCGGCGTGATCATGGACGTCGTCACCGTGGAGCACGCGCGCATCGCGGAGGAGGCGGGCGCCTGCGCCGTCATGGCGCTGGAGCGCGTGCCCTCCGACATCCGCGCGGCGGGCGGCGTGGCGCGGATGAGCGGCGTCGATCTGATCGAGGGCATCTGCGACGCCGTCTCGATCCCGGTCATGGCGAAGGCGCGCATCGGCCACTTCGTGGAGGCGCAGATCCTCGAGGCGATCGGCGTGGACTACGTCGACGAGTCCGAGGTACTGACGCCCGCGGACGAGGCGCACCACATCGACAAGCACGCCTTCGGCGTCCCCTTCGTCTGTGGCGCGCGCGGGCTGGACGAGGCGCTGCGCCGCGTCGCGGAGGGCGCGGCGATGATCCGCACCAAGGGCGAGGCGGGCACGGGCGACATCGTGGAGGCGGTGCGGCACATGCGCGCCGTGTGGGGCGGCATCCGCCGCGCGCAGGCGACGCCCGACGAGGAGCTGCCGTCGCTGGCGAAGGAGCTGGCCGCGCCGCTGCCGCTGCTGCAGGAGGTGAAGCGGCTGGGGCGGCTGCCCGTGGTGAACTTTGCGGCGGGCGGCGTGGCCACGCCGGCGGACGCGGCGCTGATGATGCAGCTCGGGGCGGACGGCGTCTTCGTGGGCTCGGGCATCTTCAAGTCCGACGACCCGGCGCGCATGGCATCGGCGATCGTGCGCGCGGTGACCCACTACGAGGACCCGGCGATGCTGGCCGAGGTCTCGCGCGGCATCGGCGAGCCGATGCGCGGCGTGGCGGTCGCGTCGCTCGCGCCCGGCGAGCACCTCGCCGGCCGCGGGATCTGACGGCGGCCGGCCAGTGCGCGCCCCGCGGGCGCGGCGGAGCGGAGCGCCCTGCCCGCGCGCAGCCTCGTGACGGACTCGGATCGAGGAGCGCTGCCCGGCTCCCCCGAGGCCGGGGCGGCCGCCGAGGCTCGGGCCCCGCGCATCGGCGTGCTCGCGCTGCAGGGCGACTTCCGCGAGCACCGCGCTCTGCTGCGCGCGCTGGGCGTCGAGGCGGCGCTGGTGCGCACCCTGGCCGAGCTTCACGCCGTCGACGCGCTGATCCTGCCGGGCGGGGAGAGCACCACGATCGCGCGGCTCGCCCGCTCCTCGGGGCTGTGGGAGCCGCTGCGCGCGCGGCTGGCGGGGGGGATGCCGGCGTGGGGCACCTGCGCGGGCGCCATCCTGCTCGCGCGCGAAGTGCCGGGGCTGGACCGCGAGCCGCTGGGCGCGATGGCGATGCGCGCCCGGCGCAACGCCTTCGGCCGGCAGATCGACTCCTTCGAGGAGCCGCTGGCGGTGGCCGGCGTCGACGGGCCGCTGCACCGCGCCGTCTTCATCCGCGCGCCGGTGTTCGAGGCGCTGGGCGCGGGCGTCGAGGTGCTGGCGCGCCTGCCGGACGGGCGCGTGGTCGCCGCGCGCGAGGGCGCGCTGCTCGCGACCGCGTTCCACCCGGAGCTCACCGAAGATCCCCGGCTGCACGCGCTGTTTCTCGATCTCGCGCGGGTGGCGCCGACGAGCGCCGCTCTCGCGCGGACGAGCGGACTCGCGGCGGCGCCCGAGGCGGCAGGGGCTGCCGGGTGAGCCGCATGAGCCGCCGCGTGCCGCGGCCGACGGAGCTGGTGGCGCTCGTCTCCTTTGACGGCGAGCTGCGTGAGAACCAGGCGGTGACGCGCGAGCGGCTGGCGCACCCGCAGCCGCCGCCGCGCCCGCTCTCGGCGGCGGTGGAGCGCTGGCTGGGCCTGCGCCGGCTCACCTGGTTCGAGATGGACGGGCGGCAGATCGCGGGCATCGCGACGGCGCAGGCGCTGGGCACGCGCGACGCGTGGCAGATCGACACGCTGATCGACGCGCGCCCGCTGGAGCACGCACGCGACGCGCGGGTGCCGCAGGGGCTGCTGCAACAGGTCGCGGAGTCGGCGGCCGCCGCGCGCGCGGGCCATGTGCTGCTGCGCACGCCGGAGGACGGCCCCGCCGTTGTGGGGGCGCTGCGCGCCGGCTTCGCCCAGGCGCTGGCGGAGCGGCTGTGGGAGGGAGCGGAGCTGCGCGCGCCCGCCGGCTGGGACCCGCAGTCCGTGCGCGTGCGGGAGGTCGAGGCGGCGGATGCGCCCGAGCTGTACCGCCTCTACAACCGCGCCGTGCCCGCCGCCGCGCGGCAGGCGCTGGCGATGACGCAGGAGGAGTGGAGCGCCCTCGACGAGCGGCGCTGGCTGGGGCGGCGCGGCCAGCGCTGGCTGGCCGAGGCGGACGGCCGCGTGGTGGCGGCGCTGCAGGTCAGCGGGCAGGGCGTCTGCGGCCAGCTCGAGCTGCTCTGCGAGCCGGCGGGCGCCACGCCTGGCGCGACAGTGGGCGCCGAGGGGCTGTCCGATCGCGAGCGCCCCGATCGCGAGAGTGCGGGCCGCGCGGGCGGGGCGGCGCTGCTCGCGCGGGCGGCCGCGGCGACGGCGCGCTGCGAGCGCGTGATCGCGCTCGTGCCCAGCGCCGCGGGCGTCGTCGAGGAGCTGCTGCGCGAGCACGGGCTGGCGCCGGACCGCGAGCTGCGGCTGCTCGCGCTGCGCACGCGGCGGCTGGCGGCGGAGCCGGCTCGGCAGCGCGCCGGCGTCGCGCTCCCCACCGGGAGCTAGCGCGGCGTGGGTGAGCAGGCCGAGGATGCGGACGCGAGGCGGGAGCGAAGCAGCGGTGGAGGTGGCGAGGCGGCGATGAACGAGGCCCTCCCCAGCGAGGCGGCGGACGACGGCGGCGAGCGCCGCGACGAGGGCGCGGGCGAGGCGGTCGCGCCGCCGCGCGTGCTGAGCGAGGAGGAGCGCACCGAGATCGAGCTGCTGGTGGAGGCGCTGCCGCCCCGCCTCGCGACCGCCGTGCGCGACGAGGGGCTGGGCGGGCTGATCGAGGTGGTGCTCGACCTCGGCCGGCCGCCCGCGGCGCGCTACACCGACCGCGAGGTGGAGCTCGAGCCCGCCGAGGTCACGGCGATCGAGCTCGATCACGTCGTGGGCTGCGTCTCCGAGTTCGGCGAGGACAACCGCGCGGGCATCCCGCGCACGCTCCACCGCGTCTCCGCGATCCGCAATCGCCGCGGCTCGATCGTGGGGCTGACCTGCCGCGTGGGGCGCTCCGTCACGGGCTCCGCCGCGGTGATCCAGGACCTGGCGGAGGACGGGCGCAGCATCCTGCTACTGGGGCGCCCCGGCGTGGGCAAGACCACGATGCTGCGCGAGCTGGCGCGCATCCTCGCCGACGAGCTGGGGCGGCGCGTCGTCATCGTCGACACCTCGAACGAGATCGGCGGCGACGGCGACATCCCGCACCGCGGCATCGGCCGCGCGCGCCGCATGCAGGTGCCGCGCCCCGAGCTCCAGCACGAGGTGATGATCGAGGCCGTCGAGAACCACATGCCCGAGGTGGTGGTGATCGACGAGATCGGCACCGCCCGCGAGGCGGAGGCCGCCCGCACCATCGCTGAGCGCGGCGTCCAGCTCATCGGCACCGCGCACGGCAACACCCTCGCCAACCTGATGCAGAACCCCACGCTCTCCGACCTCATCGGCGGCATCGAGTCCGTGACGCTGGGCGACGAGGAGGCGCGCCGCCGCGGCACGCAGAAGACGGTGCTGGAGCGGCGCTCGCCGCCCACCTTCGACGCGCTGGTGGAGATCCAGTCCTTCGACCGCGTGGCGGCGCACGAGGAGATCGCCGGCACGGTGGACGCGCTGCTGCGCGGCTTCGCCGCGGAGGCGGAGCTGCGCACGCTGGGCGCCTCGGGCGAGGTGGAGGCGGTGGAGCGGGTGCCGGTGCGCGGCACGGACGAGCGCTCGTCGCTGGCCGACCGCCCCACCGGCGCTTCCGACCACGGTCGCGGTGCGCCCTCGCGCTCACGCCCCGCGCGCTCGGGTGCGCCGCGCGCCGCGCACGAGGGCGCCGCCGTCGCTCGCGAGGAGGGCGTGGCGCTGCCGCCCGCGCCCGGCGGGCCGCGGCGCCGCATCCTGCCCTACGGCGTCAGCCGCACGCGGCTGGAGGAGGCGATCCGCAGCACCCGCTCGGCGGCGGTGGTGATCGACAGCCTGCGCGACGCCGACGCGGTGATGACGCTGCGCCCCTACTACCGCCGCCGCAGCGGGCCGCTGCGCGAGGCGGAGGCGCTGGGCGTGCCGGTGCTGGTGCTGCGCAACAACACCAGCGCGCAGATGGAGCAGTCGCTGCTGTCGATGCGCGGCGACGGCAACGGCACCGATCCGACGACGGCGGCGCTGCGCGAGGCCGAGGCGGCGATCGCGGCGGTCTCGCTGCGCGGGCAGCGCACCGTGGAGCTGGCGCCGCAGAGCGCCTACCTGCGGCGCCGCCAGCACGAGCTGGTCACCCGCCACGGGCTGCGCTCCGTCTCCAAGGGGCGCGAGCCGTATCGGCGCATCACCGTGCTGGGCGGGGAGGGCGGCGAGGCGCCGCTGCCGTGGGAGCCGGCCGCGCTCGCGCCGCCGCGGCTCGCGCGGCCGGGGCTCGCCCCCGAGGCGCCCTATGGCGCGCCCGACCCCGAGGGCGAGTGAGCGCCTCGACGAGCGGCCGCCCGGGCGGCCTGCTGCTCACGCTTGAGGGGGGCGAGGGCGCGGGCAAGAGCACGCTCGCGGCCGCGCTCGCCGCCCGCGCACGCGAAGCGGGCTGCGAGGTGGTGGCCTGCCGCGAGCCCGGCGGGACGGCGCTGGGCGAGCGCCTGCGCACCGCGCTGCTGGGCGAGGCGACGGGCGAGGAGGCTGCGCCGCCCGCCCCCGAGGCGGAGCTGCTCGTCTTCGCGGCCGCGCGCGCGCAGCTCGTCGCCGAGGTGCTGCGCCCGGCGCTCGCCCGCGGCGCGCTGGTGGTCTGCGATCGCTTCGCCGACTCCACGACGGCCTACCAGCGCTACGGCCGCGGCCTGGACGCCGCGCTGGTGGCGAGGGTGAACGAGGCCGCCACCAGCGGCCTCTCGCCCGCGCTGACGCTGCTGCTCGACCTGCCGCCGGCCGAGGGGCTGGCGCGCGCCAACCCGGGCGACGGCGCGGGCGGCGACTACCTCGAGCGCGAGCAGCTCGCCTTCCACGAGCGCGTGCGCGACGGCTACCGCGCGCTCGCCGCCGCCGAGCCCGATCGCTGGCTCGTGCTCGCCGCGCGCGAGCCGGCGGAGGCGCTCGCCGAGCGGGCGTGGTCGCGCCTCGCGCCGCTGCTCCCGGCACGCGCGCCGGGAGCAGCTCGAAGCTGATGACACGCTGGTTCGCCGCAGGGCCCGTGGCTTCGGAGCCCGAACGCGACGATGATCGCCACAAGAATGATTGACGTTCGCGTCACAGGAGGGTGCCCCTGTGCAGGCGGTCCTCTGCGACATCTGCGGCCATCCCATCCTCGGCAACGCGTATGAGCTGCAGATCCCGCGCGGCCGCGCGGTGCAGACGGAGACGGGGCGCCCGCGCATCGTGCAGCGCTCCGGCGCGCAGATGATGTCGTTCATGTGCGAGGGCTGCGGCGACTGGACCACCCGCGCGATGGAGCATCTGCGCATGTCTCACGGCACCGGCGCCGGCGCGCCCCGCTAGCCCGCTGCGCGGCCTCCGCCTTGCCGCGTCGCCGTCACCTGCTGGCCGTCCGCGAGTCGCCTTCCTCGCTTCCGGGGTGGCGCCTACACTGCCGCCATGACAGCCGACGCGCCCCGCCGCAGCGCCACCGTCGAGGTCCCCGCGACCTCCGCCAACCTCGGCCCTGGCTTCGACTCCCTCGGCGTGGCGCTGGACTGGCGCGCGCGCTTCACGGTGACGCTCACGGGCGAGGCAACGCCGACCCCGGCGGGGCCGCTGGAGCGCATGGCGGCGGCGGGGGCGCGCGCACTGCACACGCTGGCGGGCGAGGAGCCGCCGGCCGGCGTGCTGGTGGAGGCGTCGGGCGACATCCCCGTGGGGCGCGGCCTCGGCCTCTCGGCGGCCGCCCACGTGGCCGGCGTCCTCGCCGCCGACGCGCTGCTTCCCGGCGAGCGCCCGCTGGAGGCGCTGCTGCCCGTCGTCGTCCGCCTGGAGGGCCACGCCGACAACGCCGCGCCCGCCCTGCTGGGCGGCCTCCAGATCGTGGTCGAGGACGATGACGGCGAGCATGGCCTCTACCACCTCGGCGTCGAGCCGCCCGAGGAGCTGCGGCTGGCGCTGCTGGTCCCCGCCTTCTCCATGCCCACGCGCGAGTCGCGCAAGCGGCTCCCCGACCGGCTGACGCGCAACCAGGCCGTCCACAACATCGGGCGCGCCGCGCTGCTGGTCGCCGCGCTGGCGGAGCGCCGCTACGACCTGCTGGGCGTCGCCACCGAGGACGTGTTGCACCAGCCCGCGCGCTCCACGCTGTTCCCCGCGATGTACTCGATCTTCCAGGCCGCCCGCGACGCGGGGGCGCACGGCGTCTACCTCTCGGGCGGCGGCTCCACCGTCGCGGCGTTCGCCTCCGAGGGGGCGGAGCGGATCGGGGGCGCGATGCGCGAGGCGGCGGCGGCGCACGGGCTGGAGGCGCAGGCGCGCGTCTGCGCGATGAGCGGCCGCGGCGCCGAGGTGCTGGACGTGCCCGCCGCGCCGCGCCCGCTCGCCCCGTCGAGCTAGCTGTACTACCCAGGAAGGTTGTTCACAGGCGGGAGGCGGGGACGGCCCCGCCGACGCCGCCGTGCGGTCGGCGGTGATTGTAGCGGTAGAGCCAGCGTGGGAGCTGGCGCAGCCGCTCGGCGTTGGAGCGGTAGGGGCGGGCGTAGGCCCACTCGTTCTGCAGGATCTGGATGAAACGCTCGGCTTTGCCGTTCGTCTGCGGGCGGTAGGGCCGCGTGTGCGACAGCCGCACGTCTGCGGCAGCGGCGGCGCCGTGGAAGCTGCGGGCGACGGTGTAGGCCTTCGCGTTGTCGGTCAGGACCCGGCGCACGCGCACGCCACGCCGGCGGAAGGCCGCGAGCGCCTGCTCGAGGAAGGCGGCGCAGCTCGCGCCACGCTCGTCGGGCAGGACGGAGACGTAGGCGTAACGGCTGTGGTCGTCGACGGCGACGTGTAGGTACTCCAGCCCCAGCGAACGCCGCGAATGCGGCCCGGAGCGCGTCTCGGCGAAGCCAGGCGCCATTCGCTTGCCGCCGCCCTCGGGGACGCGCCCGAGCTTCTTCACGTCGAGATGCAGCAGGTCGCCGGGGGCGTCGTGCTCGTAGCGGACCGGCTCCCGGGTGACGCGGTGCAGGCGGTCGAGCCGGTTGAGGCCGCGGCGCCGCAGCACGGCGTAGACCGTGGAGCGGGCGACCCCGAGCGCCCACTGGATGCGATGCGGCCCGAATCCCTGCGTGCGTCGCACGGCGCAGATGCGTCGCTCCAGCTCGGGCGGCGTGCGCCGGGGATGCGCGCGCGGGGCGGAGCTGCGGTCCTCGAGCCCTGCCGCTCCCTCCGCCCGGAAGCGCCCCAGCCACTTGGCAACGGTGTGGCGGGAGACGCGGAAGTGGCGAGCGACCTCAGCCTGGGGCCAGCCGGCGTCCACTTCCCGCACGAGCTCGAGTCGGGTCAGCGGCGTCAGCCGCGCGTTACGATGGGCCATGAGGGTGTCCTCTCCTCGCTACTGCCGTGCTGTCACACACAGCAGCGGGCGAGGCCCCTCATCCTGTCAACAACCTACGTGGGAACTACAGCTAGGCGCCCGTCCCAGACATCCAGCGGGCGGGGATATCCGGCGAGCGGGGAGATCCGGCAGAGAGGTCGCGCGGTGCTCGCAGTGCAGAAGTTCGGCGGCTCGTCGGTGGCGGACGCGGCGAAGATCCGCCACGTCGCCGGGCGCATCGCGGCGCGCGTGGCGGCGGGCGGCCGCGTCGTTGCCATCGTCTCGGCGATGGGCGACCGCACCGACGAGCTGATCGCGCTCGCCACCGAGGTCACGGAGGCGCCGCGCCCGCGCGAGCTGGACGTGCTGCTCTCCACGGGCGAGGTGGTCTCCTCCACGCTGCTCTCGATGGCGCTCCACGACCACGGCCTCGACGCGGTGAGCCTCACGGGGGCGCAGGCCGGCATCCGCACCGACGCCGTCTTCGGGCGCGCGCGCATCGCCGGCATCGAGACGGCGCGCATCGAGCGCGAGCTCGCCGCCGGCCGCGTCGTGATCGTGGCGGGCTTCCAGGGTGTCTCCGCCTCGGAGGACCTCGACGTGACGACGCTGGGCCGCGGCGGGAGCGACACCACTGCCGTCGCGCTGGCGGCCGCGCTGGGCGCCGACAGCTGCGAGATCTACACCGACGTGGCGGGCGTCTACACCGCCGACCCGCGCATCTGCCCGCGCGCCCGCCCGCTCGCCGACGTCAGCTACGATGAGATGCTGGAGCTTGCGACCACGGGCGCACGCGTGATGCACGCGCGCGCGGTGGAGGTGGGGGCGCTGCACGGCGTCGAGATCCGCGTCGCCAGCACCTTCGACGCGGACGCGCCGGGCACGTGGATCCACGCGGAGAGCACCATGGAGCAGGCGAACAAGGTCCGCGGCATCGCGCACCAGTCGCGGGTGGGCCGCGTCACCGTGCGGGGCGTCCCGGACCGCCCGGGGATCGCGGCGCGGCTCTTCAGCCCGCTGGCGGACGCCGGCGTCTCCGTCGACACGATCGTGCAGAACGTCTCCACCGAGCAGCTCACCGACATGACGTTCACCGTCGCCGCGGGCGACCTCGCGCTTGCGCTGCGCACCGTCGAGCAGGCGCTGCCCGAGCTGGGCGCGGCCGCCGTCATCGGCGATCAGGACGTCGGCTCGGTCTCGATCGTCGGCACGGGCATGGCCTCTAGCCCCGGCTTCGCCGCCGCGATGTTCCGTACCCTCCACGAGCACGAGGTGAACATCGAGCTGATCTCCACTTCGGAGATACGCATCACCTGCGTCGTCGACGCGGAGAAGGTGCCGCAGGCGGTCCGCGCCCTGCACGACGCCTTCTCGCTGGACTCGCGGGAGTAGCCGAGGCGCGAGTAGCGGGGGCGCGGGGAGCGGCTAGCGCTTCCGGACGCGCCGAACGGCGCGCGCTTTACAGGGCGACGCCGACGCGGGTACCATCGCGGCCCGACGTTCGCACACCCGTTCGCGCAGGCACCTACGCGGCTGTGCTGAACGCTGGCGAGGCGCGTCGTGCTCGCATCGCAGCCCTCCGGGGGCGGCGGCCGGGGAGCCCTTATCCGGGGGGAGGGGCCGTCCATGTTCACGCACCTCCACACCCACAGCGAGTACTCGCTCCTCGACGGGCTCTCGAAGATCCCCGATCTCGTCGCGCGCGCGCAGGCGCTGGGGCAGGATGCGCTCGCGATCACCGATCACGGCGTGCTCTACGGCGCGATCCAGTTCTACGAGCAGGCGCGCGCCGCCGGCGTGAAGCCGATCGTCGGGCTCGAGGCCTACGTCGCGCACGCCAGCCGCCACGACCGCGGGGCGGCCGAGCGCTCGCCGTGGCACCTCACCCTGCTGGCGCAGAACGAGGTTGGCTACCGCAACCTGCTGGCGCTCTCCAGCGCCTCGCACCTGGAGGGCTTCTACTACCGGCCGCGCATCGATCGCGAGCTGCTGGCGAGCCACTCCGAGGGGCTGATCGCGCTCTCCGGATGCCCCTCGGGCGAGCTGATGAGCGCGCTCGGCGAGGGCCGCGAGCAGGACGCGCGCGAGACGGCGGCGTGGTACCGCGAGCTCTTCGCCGGCCGCTACTACGTGGAGCTGCAGGAGCACGGGCAGGAGCAGTTCAGCCGGCTGACGCCGGGCCTCGTCGCGCTGGCGCGGGAGCTCGATCTGCCGCTGGTGGCGAGCAACGACTCGCACTACACGTCGCCGGAGCAGCACCGGCTGCACGACATCCTGCTGTGCATCGGCACCAACGCCACGATCCACGACGAGGGCCGCTTCCGCCTCGACGGCGACTCCTTCTACCTGAAGTCCGAGCAGGAGATGCGCGCGCTGTTCGCGGAGCTGCCGGAGGCAGCAGACAACACGGCGCGCATCGCCGAGCAGGTGGAGCTGGAGCTGACCTTCGGCCGCGCGCTGCTCCCCGACCCCGGCGTGCCGGCGGGCGAGACGCCCGCCGCCTACCTGCGCCGGCTCTCGGAGGAGGGGCTGCGCCGCCGCTACGGCGAGCCGACCGAGGCGCACCGCGAGCGGCTGGACTACGAGCTGCGCGTCGTCGAGGAGTGCGGCTTCGTCGAGTACATGCTGATCGTGCGCGACATCGGCGGCTACGCGCGCACGCGCGGCATTCCGATGGGCGTGCGCGGATCCGCCGCCGCCTCGATCATCCTCTACTGCCTCGACGTGACCGACATCGAGCCCACGCAGTACGGCCTCGTCTTCGAGCGCTTCCTCAACCCCGAGCGCCGCGAGATGCCCGACGTGGACTTCGACTTCGCTGACGACCGCCGCGAGGAGGTGATCCGCTACACCGCCGAGCGCTTCGGCCGCGACCGCGTGGCGCAGATCATTACCTTCGGTACGCTGGGCGCGAAGGCGGCGATCCGCGACTCCGGCCGCGCGCTGGCCATGAGCTACGGCGACGTCGATCGCATCGCGCGGCTGGTGCCCGACACGCTGCACGTGACGCTGGAGCGGGCCGTCGCCGAGGTGCCGGAGCTCGCGGCGGCGGTGGAACAGGATCCGCAGGTCGCCGAGCTGGTGGAGACGGCGCGCGGGCTGGAGGGGGTGGCGCGCCACGCCTCGACGCACGCCGCGGGCATCGTGATCTCGCGCGATCCGCTCACCGATGTGGTGCCGCTGCAGCGCCCCACCTCGGCGCGCGACGACGAGGCGGAGCTGCTCCCCACGACGCAGTACGCGATGGGCGACGTGGCGCGCATCGGCCTGCTGAAGATGGACTACCTGGGGCTGGCGAATCTCACCATCCTGGGGCGGGCGGTGGAGCTGGTGCGCGAGCAGCGCGGCGTCGAGCTCGACCTGCGCACGCTCCCCGACGGCGACCCCGCCGCCGCTGAGCTGCTGGCGGAGGCCGCCACCTTCGGCATTTTCCAGATGGAGTCGGCGGGGATGCGCCGCCACGTGCGCGAGCTGCGCCCCGAGAACATCGCGGAGCTCTCGGCGATGGTCGCGCTCTACCGCCCCGGCCCGATGGAGCAGATCCCGCGCTACATCGACGTGAAGCACGGCCGCGCGGAGCCGCACTACCCGCACCCCGATCTCGCCGAGGTGCTGGACGAGACCTACGGCGTCATCACCTACCAGGACCAGGTGCTGCAGATCGCGCGCGCCTTCGCCGGCTACACGCTGGGGCAGGCGGACGTGATGCGGAAGGCGATGGGGAAGAAGATCCCCGCCGTCATGCTCGCGGAGCGCGAGCGCTTCCTGGCGGGCGCGGTGGAGCGCGGCTACGAGGCGCGGCTCGCCGAGCAGGTCTTCGACCTGATCGAGCCGTTCGCGGGCTACGCCTTCAACAAGGCGCATGCCTTCTCCTACGGCACGATCGTCTACCAGACCGCCTACCTGAAGGCGCACTACCCGGTGGAGTTCATGGCCGCGGTGCTGATCTCGGCGGGGGCGCACCCCACGGGCGCGCAGGACCGCATCGCACAGGCGGTCGCCGAGTGCGCGCGGCTCGGCATCGAGGTGCTGCCGCCCGACGTGAACCGCTCGCGCGCGCACTTCACGATCGAGGCGTCGAGTGGCGAGGCGTCGAGTGACGAGCAGGCCGGTGGCGAGCAGGCGAGTAGCGAGCAGACAGGAGACCGCGACGCGGCGATCCGCTTCGGCCTCGCGCAGGTGAAGAACGTCGGGCAAGGCGGCGTGGAGGCGCTGGTGGCGGAGCGCGAGGAGCACGGCGCGTTCGCCACGCTGGAGGACTTCGCGCGGCGCATCCAGCCGCGCGAGCTGAACCGCCGCGTGCTGGAGTCGCTGGCGAAGGCCGGCGCGCTCGACGGGCTGGGCGAGCGCGGCACGGTGGTCGCCGGGGTCGATCGGCTGCTGTCGCTGGCGCAGCAGGAGCAGCGGCTGCGCGACACCGGGCAGACCTCGATGTTCGACCTCTTCGGCGACCAGGTCGACACGCCGCTCCCCGCGCTCGAGCTCGACGCCGTCGAGGTGCCGCGACGCGAGCGGCTGAGCTGGGAGAAGGAGCTGCTGGGCACCTACATCACGGAGCACCCCTTCCAGCAGGCCGCGAGCGCGCTGGCCGAGCACGTCACCGCGCAGGCCGCCGAGATGGGCGCCGACCTCGCGGGCGGCGAGGTGACGCTGGCGGGGATGGTGACGAACGTGCGCTCGCTGGCGACGCGGCAGGGCCGCCCCTTCGCCGCCGTCACGATCGAGGATCTCTCGGGCTCGACGGAGCTCACGCTCTGGCCCGAGGCGTACGAGCGCTACCGCGACCGCGCCGTGCCGGGCAACGTGGTGCTCGCCAAGGCCACGGTGCGCAGCCGCGGCGAGCGGCTCACCGTCGCCGTCGAGGAGCTCGCGCCGTTCGACCTCGACTCCGGGCGCCTCATCGACTTCCACGCCGCTCGTTTCCGCCCCTCGGGCGGGCCGGGCGGCCGAGCCGGCTCGGCTCAGCGCCGAGGCCCCGGCGGCGGCGACCCACGGGGCGCCGACCGACAGGGCGCCGACCCGCGCAGCGCCGACCCGCGCAGCGCCGACCCGCGCAGCGCCGACCCACAGGGCGCCGAGCCACAGGGCGCCGAGCCACAGGGCGCAGACCCGCGCAGCGCTGAGGCCGGCGCCGCGCCCCCGTCGAACGGGGTGGCCGCAGGCGCCGAGTCGCAGGCGCCGCGGCTGCGTGCCGTGGCGCCTGCTGGGCCCGCCGCCTCGAACGGCAGCGGCGCGCACGGCGCCGACGACGAGGCGGGGCCGCGGCGGCTGCGCATCTCGCTGGAGGAGACGCGCGACGAGGGGGCGGACCGCCGCCGGCTGCGCCGCCTCGTCGCTCTACTGGCGGAGAGCGCGGGCGCGCTGCCCGTGGAGCTCGTCGTGCGCACGCGCGGCGGCCGTTCGGAGAGCCTCGCCCTCCCCGGCGTCGCCGCGGCGGAGCCGCTGTTGCCGCGCATCCGCGCGCTGCTGGGCGTCCTCGGCGAGGCGGCCGAGGTGGGCGCCGAAGAGCCGCCCGCGCGCGGCGCGGCCGCCGCCAGCGGAGGCACGCGCGCGGCTGCGACCGCCGCGCCCGTACTCGCGGCCGCGCGCTAGGTGTACTACCCAGGAAGGTTGTTCACAGGCGGGAGGCGGGGACGGCCCCGCCGACGCGGCCGTGCGGTCGGCGGTGATTGTAGCGGTAGAGCCAGCATGGGAGCTGGCGCAGCCGCTCGGCGTTGGAGCGGTAGGGGCGGGCGTAGGCCCACTCGTTCTGCAGGATCTGGATGAAACGCTCGGCTTTGCCGTTCGTCTGCGGGCGGTAGGGCCGCGTGTGCGACAGCCGCACGTCTGCGGCAGCGGCGGCGCCGTGGAAGCTGCGGGCGACGGTGTAGGCCTTCGCGTTGTCGGTCAGGACCCGGCGCACGCGCACGCCACGCCGGCGGAAGGCCGCGAGCGCCTGCTCGAGGAAGGCGGCGCAGCTCGCGCCACGCTCGTCGGGCAGGACGGAGACGTAGGCGTAACGGCTGTGGTCGTCGACGGCGACGTGTAGGTACTCCAGCCCCAGCGAACGCCGCGAATGCGGCCCGGAGCGCGTCTCGGCGAAGCCAGGCGCCATTCGCTTGCCGCCGCCCTCGGGGACGCGCCCGAGCTTCTTCACGTCGAGATGCAGCAGGTCGCCGGGGGCGTCGTGCTCGTAGCGGACCGGCTCCCGGGTGACGCGGTGCAGGCGGTCGAGCCGGTTGAGGCCGCGGCGCCGCAGCACGGCGTAGACCGTGGAGCGGGCGACCCCGAGCGCCCACTGGATGCGATGCGGCCCGAATCCCTGCGTGCGTCGCACGGCGCAGATGCGTCGCTCCAGCTCGGGCGGCGTGCGCCGGGGATGCGCGCGCGGGGCGGAGCTGCGGTCCTCGAGCCCTGCCGCTCCCTCCGCCCGGAAGCGCCCCAGCCACTTGGCAACGGTGTGGCGGGAGACGCGGAAGTGGCGAGCGACCTCAGCCTGGGGCCAGCCGGCGTCCACTTCCCGCACGAGCTCGAGTCGGGTCAGCGGCGTCAGCCGCGCGTTACGATGGGCCATGAGGGTGTCCTCTCCTCGCTACTGCCGTGCTGTCACACACAGCAGCGGGCGAGGCCCCTCATCCTGTCAACAACCTACGTGGGAACTACAGCTAGCCGCTCGCGCATCGCCGTGCCCCACGGAGCCACGCCGAGCTACGCTGGGCGCTACACTGAATCGGTCGCGTCGCCTTCGCGGGCAGCGCGCCGCTCCCACAGGCGGCACGAGGCGAGATGACCGAGCAACGAGCCGAGACCGGCGGCGCGGCGAGCCGCCATGGGGGCGCGGCGGACGCCGCGACGAGCGCGCCGCTGCAAGCGGTGCTCGCCGACGTGCGCGCCGAGGTCGGGCGCGTCATCGTCGGTCAGCTGGGGCTGATCGACCGGCTGCTAGTCGCGCTGCTCACCGCCAACCACGCGCTCGTGGAGGGCGTCCCCGGCCTCGCGAAGACGCTCTCCGTCTCCACGCTGGCCTCGACGCTGCATCTCTCCTTCGCGCGCGTGCAGTTCACGCCGGACCTGCTGCCCGCCGACCTCACGGGCACGCTCGTGTTCCACCCGCGCGACGCGGAGTTCCGCGTGCGGCGCGGGCCGATCTTCGCCAACGTCGTGCTGGCCGACGAGATCAACCGCGCGCCCGCCAAGGTGCAGTCGGCGCTGCTGGAGGCGATGCAGGAGCGCCAGGTCTCGATCGGTGGCGAGACGTTGCCGCTCCCCGACCCGTTCCTCGTGCTCGCCACGCAGAACCCGATCGAGCACGAGGGCACCTACCCGCTGCCGGAGGCGCAGCTCGACCGCTTCATGCTGAAGATCCACGTCGACTACCCGGAGCGGCTCGAGGAGCGCGAGATCCTCGATCGCGCGCTGGCCGGCGATCAGCCCCACGTGCGCGCCGTGACGGCGCCCGGCCAGATCGTGGCGCTGCGCCGCGCCGTGCGCGCCGTCGAGGTGGACGAGCGGCTGCGCGAGTACATCGTGCGGCTGACCGAGGCGACCCGCGAGCCGTCGCGCTACCGCATGGCCGAGCTCGGTCCGCTGGTGGAGTACGGCGCCTCCCCGCGCGCCGCCGTCTTCCTGGCGCAGGCGGCGCAGGCGTACGCTTTCATCGCGGGCCGCGAGTACGTGCTCCCCGACGACGTGAAGACGATGGCGAAGGACGTGCTGCGCCACCGTCTGGTGCTCTCCTACGAGGCCGAGGCGCAGTCGGTCTCGGCGGAGGCTGTGGTCGAGCGGCTGCTCGACGGCGTGGGGATCCCCTGACCATGGCGGCGGCCCCGACGCGGCTCGGGGAGCGTGCGGCCGGTCCCCCGGAGCCGCTCGCCGCCTTCGGCCCCGGCCCCGAGGGCGAGCTCGACGCCGAGCAGCTCGCCGCGATCCGCCGCATCGAGGTGCGCGCGCGCCGCCTCGCCACGCAGCTCCTCATCGGCGACTATCGCTCGGTGTTCCGCGGCACCGGCATGGAGTTCGCCGAGGCGCGCGAGTACGTGCCGGGCGACGACGTGCGCTTCATCGACTGGAACGTCACGGCGCGCCTGGGCGTCCCGTGGGTGAAGGAGTACGTGGAGGAGCGCGAGCTGACGGTGCTCTGCGCGGTGGACCTCTCGGCCTCGCAGCTGGTCGCGCGGCCGCCCGCCGGCCGGCTCGCCGCCGCCGCCGAGGTGGCCGCGCTGCTGAGCTTCGCGGCGGTCTACAGCAACGACCGCGCGGGCCTGCTCACCTTCAGCGACGGCGTCGAGCGCTTTGTCCCGCCCGCCAAGGGGAGCCGGCACGTGCTGCGCATCGTGCGCGAGATCGTGCACCACGCGCCCACGGCGCCCGGCACCGATCTGGCGGCGGCCTGCGACTACCTCTCGCGGGTGCTCACGCGGCGCTCGGTCGTGCTGCTCGTCTCGGACTTCTTCGCGAGCGGCTACGAGCGCGCGCTAGCGGCGCTGGCGCGGCGGCACGAGGTGATGGCGGTGACGCTCGTCGACCCGCTCGACCTCGAGCTCCCGCCGCTGGGGATCGTCGAGATCGAGGACGCCGAGCGCGGCGGGCGGCTGCTGCTGGACACCGACGACCCGCGCGTGCGCCGGCGCTACGCCGAGGCGGCGGCCGAGCGCGCCGTCGAGCGCCGGCGCGCGCTCGTCGCCACCGGCGTCGATGAGATCGAGGTGCGCCTCGACGAGGAGGTGATCGGGCCGCTCGTCGCCTACTTCCGTCGCCGGGCGCTCGCGCGGTGAGCGGCGGGCGCCGCCTGGACATCGCGCGCGGGCTCGCCCTGCTCGGGCTCGCAGCGGCGTTCGCGCTCGTCGCCGCGCCTCCTGCGCGCGCGCAGGAGGCGCGACCGAGCGTCGAGGTGCGCGTGGAGCTCGACCCGCCGACCGCCGCGCTCGGCGAGCGCGTGCGCCTGCTGCTCACCGTCGAGCACGATGCCGACCAGCTCATCACGCCCGGGCGGGTCGACGGGGCGCTCGCCGTGCAGCTCGTCGAGGACGCGACGCCCGTGGAGCGCGAGGCCGGGGGCGGGCGGCTCGTCAGCGAGTTCGCCTACACGCTCGCGGCCTTCGAGCTGGGCGGCGTCGAGCTCGGCGCGACGGTGGTGCGCGCGCTGCGCGACGACGGCAGCACCGTCGAGGTGCCGGTCGCGCTGCCCGCGCTCACCGTCGAGGCGACGACCGCCGCCGACGACCAGACGCTGCGCCCGCTGAAGCCGCAGCGCGCGGTGAGCGGAGCGCCCGCCGCCTGGCAGCGCGCCGAGGTCGCGGTCGCCGGCGCCGTCGTGGGCGCGACGCTGCTGCTCGGCGCGCTCGCGTGGTGGCTCGTGCGCGCGCTGCTCCGCCGGCGCGGGCGCCGCCGCGCGCCGCCGCCCGCGCCGGCGTGGCCGGTGGAGGAGGCGGCGCGCGCCCGCCTGGACGGGCTGGCGGCGCGCGGGGCGCCGGCCTCGGCGCAGGCGGCCACGGCGTACCACCGCGAGATCGCCGCGGTCGTGCGCGAGTACCTGGAGGCGCGGTTCGCCTTCGCCGCGACGGCGCTCACGACGGGCGAGCTCGAGGCGCGGATGACCGGCGAGGGCGTCGATCGCTGGCAGGCGCGCCTCGTCGGCGGGCTGCTGGAACGCTGCGACGCGGCCGTCTACGCGCACCGCCACCCCGACCGCGACTCCGCCGATCACGACCTCACCGTCGCCTACGAGATCGTGGAGCTGGGCCGGGCGCGCCCGGAGACCGCCGCCGAGGAGCAGGCGGCCGGCGAGGCGCTGCTCGCCCGCGGCGGGCGCGCGCGATGAGCGACCTCTCGTTCGCCACGCCCGCGCTGCTGCTGGTGCTGTCGCCGATCGCGGCGCTCGCGCTGTGGCGGCTGCTGCGCGCGCCGCGGCGCCCCGCGCTCGCGGTTGCCGACGCGGGGCCGTGGGCGCTGGCGGCGGCGGCCGGGCGCGGCTGGCGGCTGCGGCTGCTGGTGCTGCCGGGCGCCCTGCGCCTGCTGGCGGCGGCGCTGATCGTCCTCGCGCTGGCGCGCCCGCAGCAGGGCCTCGCGCTGGTCACGATCCCCGAGGAGGGCATCGACATCGTGGTCGCGCTCGACGTGTCGAGCTCGATGGGGAACGTGACGACGGGCGGCGGGCCGACGCGGCTGGAGGCGGCGCGCGCCGTCATCGAGGAGTTCGTCGGCACGCTCGAGGGCGACCGCGTCGGGCTCGTGATGTTCCAGTCGCGCGCGCTGGTGCTCTCGCCCCTGACCGACGACCTCGACGCGACGGTGAGCCGCGTGCGCTCCGCCGGCCCCGGCCTGATCGAGGACGGCACCGCCATCGGGCTGGGCCTCGCGGAGTCGGTCGACCTGGTGCGCGAGTCGCCCGCTCGCAGCCGCGTCGTGGTGCTGCTGACCGACGGGCAGAACAACTCGGGCGAGGTGAGCCCGGTCGCGGCGGCGCAGGTGGCGGCGGCGCTCGGCGTGCGCGTCTACACGGTGGGCTTCGTCGCCTTCGACGGCACCTCGGCTGTGGACGAGGCGACGCTGCGCCGCATCGCCGAGCTGACGGATGCCTCGTACTACGACGCGCGCACCCAGGAGGAGCTCGCGGCGGCGTACGAGGCGATCGGGCTGCTGGAGCGCAGCCGCGTCGGGGAGCGCCGCTTCTCGTCGTTCCGCGAGTTGGGGCCGTGGCTGGCCGGCGGGGCCGCCGCGTTGCTCGCCGTCGAGGCGCTGCTCGCCTCGAGCTGGCTGCGGAGGCAGCCGTGATCGGCGCGCTGGACTTCGGCGCGCCGGCGGCGCTGCTCGCGCTCGCCCTCGTCCCGCTGGTCGCCGCCGCGCTGTGGCGTGGCGATCGACGGCGATCGGCGGCGGACCGCGCCGTCGGGGGCGCCCCCGCTCTGCGCCTCGGCCGCTCGCGCTGGCGACGCTGGCTGCGCGCCGCGCTCGTGCTCGCGGCGCTCGCGGCGATCGTCCTCGCGGCGGCGCGGCCGCAGTGGGGCGAGCAGCAGCGCACGGTGGCGCAGCGCGGCATCGACGTGGCGATCGCCCTCGATGTGTCGCGCTCGATGACCGCGACGGACGTGCAGCCGAGCCGGGCGCGCGCCGCCGCCGCGGCGCTCGACGAGCTGCTCGCCAGCATGAGCGGCGACCGCGGCGCGCTCGTGACCTTCGCGGGCAGCGCGCTGGTGCGCTCGCCGCTGACGCGCGACCTCGACGCGCTGGCGCAGCTCGTGGCGCGCGCGCAGGCGGAGGCCGCGCTGACGCGGCCGGGGAGCAACGTCGGGGTGGCGCTGCAGCGCGCGCTCGAGGCGCTCGACGTGGAGAGCCCGGCGCGCACGCAGGTGATCGTGATCGTCTCGGACGGCGAGGACCCGAGCGAGCGCCGCCTCGTCGACTTCGCCGTCGAGCTCGCCGCCGATCGCGGCGTGCGCATCTACGCCGCGGTCGCGGGCACCGCGGGCGGCGGCGAGCTGCCGGGCGCCCAGCTGCCCGGCGGCGGCACCGAGGTGAGCGTCGCCGATCCCGGGCTGCTGGCCGCGGCCGCCGCGGAGACGGGCGGCGAGCTGCGCTCGCTCGGCTCGCTGCCGGGGCTCGCCGTGACCTTCCGCCGGCTGCAGCAGACGCGCTTCGCCGAGGAGGAGGAGAGCGCCCCCGTCGAGCGCTTCCAGTGGTTCGCGGGCGCCGCGCTGGCGCTGCTCGCCGCGCACACGCTGGTCGCCGAGGGCGGGCGCCGTCGCCCGCTGGGCCGCCTGCGGCCGCGGCTGCTCTCGGCGCCGGCGACCGTGCTGCTCGCGGCGCTCGGCGCGCTGCTGCTCGCCGCGTGCGGCGGCAGCGTCGCGTATCGCGAGACGCGCGCCGCGAACGAGGCGTACGACGCGGGCCGCTACGAGGAGGCGCTCGAGCGCTACGAGGCGGCCGCCGAGGCCGAGCCCACGCCCGCCGATCTCGCCACGCTCGCCTTCGATCGCGGCAACGCGCTGCACCGCCTCGAACGCTACGAGGAGGCGACCGAGGCGTCGGCGCAGGCCGCCAACGAGACGGAGGACGCGGCGCTCGCGGCGGTGGCCGCCTACGCGCTGGGGAGCCACGCTGTCCGTGCCGGGCGGCTGGAGGTGGCGCGCGACGCCTTCGTCACGGCGCTGCTGCGCGATCCCGACGACGCCGACGCACGCGCGAACCTCGAGATCGTGCTGCGCGCGCTGGCGCCGCCCGAGGCGCCGCCCACGCCGCCCGAGACGCCGGGCGAGCAGCCGCCGGAGGGCGGCGACTCGGCGTCGGGCGCGCCCGACGCAGGCTCGCCCGACGCAGGCGCCACCGACGCGGATGCGGGCGTGGGGCCGCCCGGCGGCGACCCTTCCGCCGCGCCGCCCACGGGGCAGCAGCCCGGCGGCGTCCCGGTGCCTGGCTCCGGCGACCCCGGCGACCTGGGCGCGCCCCTCGAGCCGGGAGCGACCGGCGCGCAGAGCGCGGAGGAGGCGCGCGCGGCGCTCGAGGCGGCGCTCGCGGAGCTGGAGTCGGGCGAGATACCGCTGGAGGAGGCGCTGCGTATCCTCGACCTCGTGCGCCAGCTCGACGCACTCGCCGCCCTCGGCGCGGAGCCGAGCCCCGGCCGCTCCCTCCCCCCCCGCTAGGCAGCGTTCCGCTGCACCCTGGGGCTGCCGCCGCCACCGACGCGCACCGGTGCTCGGGCGTGGTGTCGGGCGGGCTCGATGGGTGCGGGATGCTGCTCCGGATGAGCGCTCGGGGGCGTCCGGAAGCGCCGCGGAAGCCCTGTGGCCTGCCAGACGCCACGCTCGAACACAGGGCGCACGTCAGTGGCGGCAGCAGCCCCTAGGGTGCAGCGGAACGCTGCCGGTGGGGGCGCCAGCGGGAGAAGGCGTGGCGCAGGAAGCGGTTGCGGAGCTGGAGGTAGAGCGTGTCGAGTTCCTCCGCCTGGTCGGGGGGCTCGGCGTAGCCGGGGCGGCCGTAGCGATCGCGCGCGAAGGCCGCGGCGAGCGGTGCGGCGTCGATCGGGCGCGGCCACAGCGCCTCGCGCCACTCGCTCGTCACCTCGCGCGGGGTGCGCGTGGGCGCCACGCCGAGACCGGCCCAGTCGGCGAGGCGGGAGAGCTTGCCCCAGCGCTGCGCGGGCTCCGAGAGGCCGCGGAACGGCCGCTCCCAAAGCGTGCGCCCGCCGACGATCAGCGCCAGCCCCGCCACCGAGAGCGCGAGCATCCAGCGCACGGCGCGCCCGACATCGACGCCGCCGTCCTCGTTCGCGTCGCCGCCGCCGATGTTGAAGTCCGCGCCGCCCTCGGCGTCCGCCAGCGACAGGCCCTGCGCCGCGAGCAGCGCCTCGAAGTCCGCGTCCTCGTCGAAGGGGATGTCGCCGAACAGCCGACCGTTGCTGTCGGTGAGCCCGAACGCCCGCAGCAGGGCGGCGTCGTCGCCGGGCCGCAGGATCAGCGGCCGCGAGGGCGTGGGGTTGAACTCCAGCCAGCCGTGGCCCGCGAAGTAGACCTCAGGCCAGGCCCAGCTCGCGCGCTCGCTCAGCGTGTAGAGCTTCGTCTCCTCGTCGAAGTCGGAGTCGTCGATCGCGAAGCCGACGGCGAGGCGCGACGGCACGCCGAGGGAGCGCAGCAGCACCACCATTGCCGACGCGTGATGGTCGAAGTAGCCGCGCTGCGCGTCGAAGAGGAAGTAGGCGGTGGCGTCGCGCAGCGGGGGCGGCGCGGGGACGCGCAGGTCCACGGGGAACGTCGAGCGCAGGTGCTGCTCCACCAGCCGCGCCGCCACGTACGGCTGCGTCCCCGGTCCGGCGAGCGTCGCCGCATACTCGCGCACCTCCACGGGCAGGTCGTCGGGGAGCTGCAGGTAGCGATCGGTGACCCACGCGGGGTACTCGGCGGGCGCGGCGACGAGGCGGTCGAGCGCCGCCGCCGAGACCGTGCCCACCGTGGTGTAGCTGTCGCCCGAGCCCAGCCGCCCGCTGGGCAGCAGCGCCACCGTGTCGGCGGGGTGCGCGCCGACGCGGCGGTCGGCGTCGCGGTCGGCGGTGAGCGGCTCGCCGGCGGAGAAGAGCAGACGGTCGCCGACGCGCTCCAGCAGTGTCACCTCCACGGTGACGGGGACGCGCACCTCCAGGCGGGTGGCGGCGGTGCCGGCCTGGGCGATCTCCTCGAGCGGGCCCGCGAGCGGCTGCTCGTTCGTCGCCGAGAGCTGCCAGCCCTGCCCCCCGTACTGGTTGTAGGCGAGCGCGCGCAGGAAGCCCTCGCCGGGCGCCGACACCTCGAGCAGAGGCTCGGCATCGAGGCGGGCGCGCCCCTTCAGCGCCATCACGTCGCCGTAGCGGTGGTGCAGCGAGTCCCCGCGCGAGCCCACGCCGACGAAGAGGCGCCCCATCCGCTCCGCGCGGTCGGTGACGGGCGAGATCAGCGCCGCCCAGCGATCGGCGAGCGGCCCGATGTCGTTGGCGGTGGGCACGATCCAGGCCGCGATCAGCAGCACCAGGCCGGCCCAGGCGGAGACGTGCAGCACCTCGGTCGACAGCCCGTCCGGGCGCACGGTATCGGTCGATCCCCACGTCGTCAGCGCGCGCAGCACGCGCAGCCGCGTCGCCAGCACCACCGCCGCGAAGAGGAAGACGATGAAGGCGAAGGCGGGCTGCCCCGGCAGGTAGGCGATGTTGGTGAGCAGCAGCACGCCCGGCGGCAGCAGCGCCACCCAGGCGTTCCGCCAGCGCACGACGGACCACGCGCCGAGGAAGGCGATCAGCCACACCAGCGCCACCAGCAGCAGCACGAAGGGCAGCGAGTCGTTGGAGATGCCGCCGTCGAACAGCGTCGCCACCCAGTCCGCGATGCGCAGCTTCAGCTC
This sequence comes from Dehalococcoidia bacterium, assembly GCA_963667515.2. Lineage (GTDB taxonomy): Bacteria > Chloroflexota > Dehalococcoidia > UBA2979 > UBA2979 > VYDC01. Next base: position 242,940 of record CAXXXY010000007.1, read on the forward strand.
GCTCCAGCGCACCGTGAGGCCGCCGGCCGCCTCGGGATCGGAGAGCCGCATCGCGTGCAGCACGAGGCCGGCGACGATGAGGGCGCCCGCCGCGAGCGCCCCCGGCACGACCCACGCGGCGCGCAGCCTCGACTGTGAGGCGAGCCAGCCGATCGCGAGCCCGCCGAAGCCCGCGACGGCCAGCGACGGCATCTCGCGCACCCAGTTGGAGCTCTCCACCGACGAGACGATGGCGGCCTGCGCGACCACGAGGATCGCGAGCGTGGTCCACTCCTCGCGCGAGCGCAGGAAGTCGAGCGGCTCGGGGGTCGCGTTGGGATCCGGCTGGCCGAAGCCGGGCGTCGGGCCGCGGTAGATGCGGTCCCAGGAGACGGTCACCGCGCACTCCGGGCCGAGCTCGCTCGCGCGCCGGCGTCGCCGCCCAAGCACGCGCGCACCAGGTCATCGCGCTGCTTCACCGTGTAGGTGTAGACGCCGCCGGCCGCGAGCGTCCCGTAGACGTCGAGCGAGCTGCGCGCGTCGTCGCCAGACGCCGGGCTGCCAGGGGCTGGGCTGCCGCGGGCCGGGCTGAACGTCTCCGCCTCCAGCAGCACGGCGGCGACGGGGACGCTGCGGGCGGCGAGCGTCATCAGCGAGAGCGCCCAGGACTCGTCGGCGGAGGGCGTGACGACCACCACGGTGGTGTGCCGCCCGAAGCGGCGCGACTCCTCCAGCAGCAGCGCGGAGAGCGGCACGTCGCCGACCGTCTGCGCGAGTGCCAGCGACTCCAGGATGCGGGTGAAGTGGTTCTGGCCGCGGTCGGGCTCGTCGATGCGCAGCTCCTCGCCGAAGGAGACGAGGCCCACCGAGCGGTTCGCCCCGATGAAGTAGCGCGCGATCGAGGCGCAGATCGAGATGGCCGTCTCCTCCGAGGAGTCGTCGCCCTCGCCGACGTGCACGCGCTGCTCCAGGTCGAGCACGATCCAGATGTCGGAGCTCGGGTCCAGTTCGAACTGCTTGACCATCAGCTCGCCTGTGCGCGCGGTAGCGGGCCAGTGGATGCGGTTGTAGGAGTCGCCGGGGGCGTAGGGGCGGACGCCGGCCACCGTGGGCGTCACGTTGTGGGTGCGGCGGCGGAAGCGGCCCTCGCCCGGCAGGTTCGCGGGCGGGATGTGGAAGTTGGGCAGCTCGGGCGCGCTGGGGTAGACGAGCACCGTGTCCTGCCGGCCGAAGCGGCGCTCGAAGCGGAAGAGGCCCAGCGGGTCGACGGCGGTGACGGTGACGGGCCCCAGCTCGTAGACGCCTCGGCGCCGCGTGGGCGTCGAGTACTGCCACGCCTTCAGCTCGCGCGGGCCCAGGGTGAGCACGCGCCGCGTGAGGTGCCCGGGGATCGAGCAGGGGTCCTCGACCTCGAGCCAGATCTTGGGCAGCACGGAGAGCGAGCGCAGCGCCAGCCGACCGTGCAGCGGCTGCCCCTGCGTGACGCGGTGGGTGCGCCGCGCGACGTCCACCTCCAGCTGCTCGCCCATCGCGCGCGTCCACAGGTAGAGCAGCGGCAGCGCGATCGCGACCACGTAGGCGACGCGGAAGAGCAGCCAGAAGCCCGTCGCGAAGCCGATCGCGATGCACGCGATGGCGACGGCGATCGCCGCGCCCACGGGCAGCCAGCGGACCTCCAGGCGGCCGTGGTCGCCCCCCGCCTCCACCCACGATGGCATCGCGCTAGGCACCGCCGCGCGCGCGCACGCCGGGGACGGCCACCCGCTCGAGCGACTCCTCGACGATCTGCAGGGCGTCCACCTCGCGCACCCGCGCCGAGGGCGAGACGATGACGCGGTGCTCCAGCGTCGGCTCGGCGAGCGTCTTCACGTCGTCCGGCTGCACGAAGTCGCGGCCGTCGAGCAGCGCGTACGCCTGCGCCGCGCGCATCAGCGCCAGCGAGCCGCGCGGCGAGGCGCCCAGGTAGACGCTCTCGTGGTCGCGGGTCGCGTTCACCAGGTTGACGATGTACTGCTTGATCAGCGGGTCGACGTAGATCTCGCCCACCGCGGCCTGCAGCTCGCCCACCTCCTCGGCGCGGGTCACCGGCTCCAGCGTCTCGATCGGGTGCTGCGCCTGCTGCGCGTCCATCACCAGCACCTCGTCGACGGCGCTCGGGTAGCCCAGGCGCACGCGCATCAGGAAGCGGTCCAGCTGCGCCTCCGGCAGCGGGAAGGTGCCCTCGTACTCGATGGGGTTCTGTGTGCCCATCACCATGAACGGGCGCGGCAGCATGTGCGTGACGCCGTCGACGGTGACCTGCCGCTCCTCCATCGCCTCCAGCAGCGAGGACTGCGTCTTCGGCGTGGCGCGGTTGATCTCGTCGGTCAGCACGATCTGCGCCATCACCGGCCCCGGGCGGAACTCGAAGCCGCTCGTGGACTGGCTGTAGACGGAGACGCCGGTCACGTCCGAGGGCAGCAGGTCCGGGGTGAACTGGATGCGCGAGAAGGTGCACCCGGTGGAGCGGGCGAGAGCGCGCGCCAGCATGGTCTTGCCGACGCCGGGCACGTCCTCGATCAACAGGTGGCCGCGGCACATCAGCGTGATCAGCGCGAGCCGGGTCTCCTCCGACTTGCCGATGATGACGCGGCCGACGTTGTCCAGGATGCGCCCGGCGAGGAGCTGTGGCTCTTCCAACTACGCCTCCATCCCCGGTCGTGCAGGGCGGACGACGAGGCACGAAGCCGCCGGCCGTCGGCCCCGAAAGCGGGCCATCGTGGGTGGGAGCGTTCCGTCGCCTCAGTGAGGCGCGATGAGTATAGCAGCCCGCTCGGGGGCTCCGCGCGGGCAGGCGCGACGGCGCGCGAGTGGCGCCGCGGCGACGGCGAGCGTGGCGCGCCCTACCATCGATCGGCGGCCTGCGATCCGCGGGGGGACGGGCGCGAGCGGGGGCGAGAGGGGCGGCGGTGGCGGAGGCGCGCGGATCACGCGGCGGAGTCGCCGCGCGTCGGGTGGCGTGGCCGCTCGCGCTGCTGACGGTGGCGCTGCTGCTCGGCGCGGCGGTCGCCGCGTGGATCGCCCAGCGGGGCGAGCCGGCCGGCGCGCCGCCGGTGGTGGTCAACGTCGCGCTCCCCGCCGAGCCCGCCGAGGCCGCCGCGCCCGCCGCGCCCGGCGGGGCCGCGGAGCCGGCCGGCACCCCGGCCGCGGCTCCCGCCGCCACTCCTGCCAGCGGCACCGCGGCCGCCGCTGTCCCCGGCGCTGCCACCGAGCCCTTGGCGCCTGCCGAGGGCGCAGCTCCGCCGCCACCGCTCGCCATCGAGCTGCGCCCCGCGGTTGCGGGCACGGGTGAGGCGATGCTCGTCTCGGTGCGGGCGCCGGGCGTGGCCTCGGCGACGCTGCGCTTCCGCGGCGAGTCGATCCCGCTCCAGGCGGAGGGCGAGCTCTTCTGGGCCGTCGTCGGCGTCCCGGTCACGGCCGAGCCCGGCGCCGAGACGCTCGCCATCGAGACGCGCGCGGCCTCGGGCGCCGTGATCGCGACCGTCGAGCGCGGCTACGAGGTCGCCCTTGTCGAGCGCCCCATCGACTACCTCGAGCTCTCCGAGGAGCTGGTGAGCACCGTGCTCACGCCCGAGGCGGGGGCGGAGGAGGCGCGGCTGCGGGCGCTCCAGTTCTCGGCGTTCGACCCGCCGCGGCGTTGGCGCGGCACTTTCCGGGTGCCCGCGCAGGGCATCGTCACCACGGAGTTCGGGCAGGCCCGCTCGATCAACGGCGGCGCCGTCGGCGGCCACCACACGGGCACCGACATCGCGAACGCGCTGGGGACGCCCGTCATCGCCTCGGCGCCCGGCCGCGTGGCATGGGCCGGCGAGATGCCGATCCGCGGCATCTCCGTGCTCATCGACCACGGCGCCGGGGTGCTGAGCGGCTACCACCACCTGGACGCGGCCGTCGCCGCCGTAGGCGAGCTCGTCGAGGCGGGCTCGGTGATCGGCGAGCTCGGCTCCACGGGGCTCTCGACGGGGCCGCACCTGCACTGGGAGCTCACGGTGTGGGGCGTCAACGTCGATCCCGTGACGTGGACGGAGCGCGACTACTCGCCGTAGCGCCCACGACGAGGCGCGCGCGCCAGCCAGCGACTGAGGCGGGCTACGGCGGCGGCAGTGCCGGGCGCGGCGGCAGCGGCGCCATCTCGGTCACGGGCGGCAGCTCCGTCGCGGGCGGCAGCGGCACCTCGATCAGCGCGGGCGCGTCCTCGGCGAGCGCCTCGCGCAGCGCGTTGCGCAGCCCGCGCGGCGAGCGCACCCGCCTCGACGTCACGCCGAAGGCTCGGCCGAGGCGCACGAAGTCCGGGTTGCGCAGCTCCGAGCCCAGCACGTGGCCCCCGTAGCGCTCCTGCTGGATGCGCCGCACGTTGCCGTAGGCGCCGTCGTTGAAGACCACAGCGACGACGGGGATGCCGTGCTGCGCCGCCGTCGCCAGCTCCTGCACCGTGTAGAGGAAGCCGCCGTCGCCGTTGAGCGAGACCACGCGGCGCCCCGGCGACTCCTGCTGCGCGCCGACCTGCGCCCCCAGCGCCGTGGCGTAGCCGTAGCCCAGCGTGCCCTGGTAGCCCGAGGTCAGGAAGCTGCGCGGCTCGTAGACGGGGAAGCCCTCGCGCGCCCAGTAGCCGACCTGCGTGCTCTCGTTCACGAGGATGCCGTCGTCGGGGAGCGCGTCGCGGATCGCGAGCGCGAAGCGCGCCTGCACGGAGACGGCGGCGACGCGCTCCGCGGCCGCGCGCTGCACCGCGCGCAGCTCGCGCTCGCGCGAGAGGCGCGGGCGGTTGTAGCGCGCCACCGCCTCGCCCAGCGCCGCGAGCGCCTCCTTCGCGTCGGCGACGAGCGCGACGGCGGGTTCGACGTTGCGCCCGATCTCCTCGGCGTCCACGTCGAGGTGGATCACACGCTGGTCGGGTCGCAGCGTCCACTCCTCGCCGCGCACGCCCCACTGCGAGAACGCGGGCTGTCGTAGCCGCGTGCCCACCGCGAGCACGACGTCGGCGCCTGGCAGCAGCGCGTGGCCCGCGACCTGCCCGTGCTGCGCGAGGTGGTGGCGGTCGGAGATCGCGCCGCGCCCGTTGGCGGTCATCCACACCGGCGCCTCGAGCTGCTCCGCGAGCGCGCTCAGCTCCTCCCACGCGGCCGCGCCCAGCACGCCGCCGCCCGCCCAGATCAGCGGCCGCTCGGCCCGCCCGAGCAGCCGCGCCGCCTCGTCGAGGAGGTCCGGGTCGGCCGCGGGCGCCCGTGAGACGAGCTCGGGCTCGGGGAGCGTCACCTCGTCGACCTGCTCCAGCACGTCGGGCGGCAGCTCGACGACGGCGGGGCGCGCGCGCCCGCTGCCCAGCGCCCGCAGCGCGCGGTGCAGCACGCGCGGCACGTCCGCCGCCGACTCGGCGCGCGCCACGAGCTTCGTCAGCGGCGCCACCGCCTGCGGCTGGTCGGCGATCTCGTGCAGCTCGCCGCCGCCGAGCCCGATGCGGTCCGAGCGGATCTGCCCGGTGAGGCAGAGCACCGGCGAGTTGCAGGCGTAGGCGGTGGAGAGCGCTGCGGTGGTGTTGAGCAGCCCCGGCCCCGGCACGACGAGGCAGACGCCGGGCCGCCCCGTTGTCCGCGCGTAGCCGTCCGCCATGTAGGCCGCGGCCTGCTCGTGCCGGGTGTGCAGCACGCGCACGCGGTCGCGGATCTCCCACAGCCCGTCGAAGGCGTAGTCGAGCTGGACGCCGGGGAGCGCGAAGACGGTGTCGACGCCCTCGACGAGCAGCGACCGCGCGAGCGCCTGTCCGCCGGTCATCCGCGCCATCGCGCCCCCCGCTCGCTCGCGGCCGCGGCCACAGCGTAGCGTGCGAGCGCCGCCGGTGAGCGCCGCCACGCACCGCCGAGGGGTGAGTCGGCGCGCCGAGCGCTCCTCCGGCGCTCGCGCAGGGCGACCACGGAATCGTATAGTCGACTATGCGAGTGCGCGTATCTGCGCGGCGCTCGCGGCTCGCGCATCGGACGGGTGCGCCGGGCGGGCGCCCCGGGCGAGTACGCGGGGCGCGACAATGCCGACGACGCGGCGCGACCCTCGAGGCGCGGCCGCCGGCCGGCAGGGAGACGGTGCACCGTGGTCGGTTGGAGCGGCGAGCAGGAGTCGGGGGGCGGAGCGGGCGCGGGAGTGCTGCGTGCGCTGGCCGCGCTGCTGATGGCGGTCGCGGGCGCGAGCGCGGTCGGCGGCGGCGCAGCCGGCGAGGTCGAGCAGCTGCTCGCCGATGCGCGTGCGCGCGCCCACGCGGTCATCGACGAGTCGATCGAGCGCGCGCAGCAGCTGATGCGCGGCGCGAGCCCCGAGGCGCGCGCCATCGAGCGCGTGGAGCGGGCGCTCGGCCGGCTCGCCGGCGACGTGCGCTCCCTGCACGGTCGTCTCGACGCGCTGTAGGCGCTGCTGCGCGGCCGAGACGCGGCGTCTGCGCCGCCGCTGCCCAGCGCCCCACCGCCGCTCGTGCCGCCCGCCCCCTCGGCGGCCCCGTCGCTCGCCCCCTCCACGGCAGCGCCACCGGCGCCCGCCGCCCTCGAGCCGGTGCCCGAGGCGCCCGCCTTCGAGGCGCCGCCGCCTCTGGCGCCGCCCGCGTCCCCACCGCCGCCGATAGCGGCAGCGCCACCGGCGCCGCCACTCGCGCCGCCCATGCCGATGGCGGGCGCGCCTGCACCGCCATCCGCTCCGATGGCGCCCGTGCCGCCACCCGCGTCGGCTGAGCCGAGCGCCGGCGTGGCCGCGGGCGGTGCGCCTGCGAACGGCTCCGCCGCCCTCGGCGCGCCGCCGATGCACCTCGACGCGGCTGCTCCCCTGCCCGACGCGGGGCCGTGGGGCGGCGCCGACGCCGGCGGCGCCATCTTCTCGCCGGGCGCGCCGCTGACGGTGCGGGTCGCGCCCGTCGTCGGCTTCCAGGGGCTGATGCGCGTGCAGGACGCGATCGCGCGCGTGCGCGGCGTCGGCGAGGCGGGCGTCGAGGCGTACTCGCAGGGCGAGGCGCGGCTGCGGCTCGAGCTGGTCGATCCGCTGGCGGCCGCGGCGCTCGCCGAGCGGCTCGCGCAGCCGGCTCGCGTCGAGGAGGCGTCGGCGGCCGAGCGCAGCGTGCGGCTGGCGCTGCGGTGAACGCCGAGGCGCGCGCCCGGCTCGCGCGCGGCGACGCCGAGGGCGGCGTCGCCGCGCCACCTCGACGGTCGCGGAGGGGGGCGTCGCGGCGGAGGTGGCCGCGCTCGCCGCCGCCGGGCGCGGCGTCACCCCCGGGGGCGAGACGGCGAACGCCCCGGCTCGGCGCCCGCGGGCGTGGTCGCTGCGCCTTGCGGCGCTCGTGCTGACCGCGCTCGTGCTGGGCGCGCACCTCGGCGCGGCGCTCGCGTGGGACGACGGACTCGACGCTCGCCTGCTCGCCGCCGATGGGGCGCTCGCCGCGCTCGCCGTCGTCGTGCTGCTGCTCGCGATCGAGCGCGGCATCCGCGAGCGCCGCCGGCAGGCGATGATCCGCGCGCTGATCGGCGCGCTCACCGAGCCGCGCACGATCGACCGCGCCGCCGACGAGGTGGCGCGCGCGCTGGTGGCGACGCGCATGGCCGACGCCGCGCTCGTCGCGGTCGCGCTCGCGGAGACGGCGGCGGGCGGGCAGACCCTTCCCGTGGCCGCCGCGGGCTACCCCGAGGGCTGGCCCGAGTCGGCGGCGGCGCTCCCGCCTGTTGCCGAGGCGCCATCGCGGACCGACCCCGGCCAGCCGCCGCCCGCCGGAGCGCGCCGCGACGCCGAGGCGCACCCGTGGCTCGCGCCGCTCGCCGCGCGGCTGGGTCGGCGCCCGCGCGTCGCGGAGCTGTCGCTCGTGCGCGGCGACGAGCTGCTGGGCACGCTACTTCTCGCCTCGCGTCGCGGCCGGCTGCTGCGCGACGGTGCGCTGCGGCCGGTCGTCGCGGGGCTCGCGGCGGCGGCGCTCGACCAGGCCCGGCTGCACCACGCCGCCGAGGAGCGCGCGCGCGCTGGAGCAGCAGGAGGAGCGCCGGCGCGAGTCATGGCCGCGATCTCGCACGAGATCCGCACCCCGCTCACCTCGATCGGCGCCTTCGCGGAGCTGCTGGCGCAGAGCCTCGGGCAGGGAGCGCCCGGTGCGGCGGGCGCGGGCACGGGACAGGAGGCGCTGCTCGCCTCGCTCTCGCACGGGGTGGAGCGCCTCGGGGAGCTGGTGAACGACCTGATCGATCTCGGGCGGGGCGCCGAGGCGCAGCCGCTCCGGGTCGCGCCGCTGGACGTGCGGTCGGCGCTGCGCTCGGCGGAGTCGGTGCTGCGCCCCGCCGTCATGCTGCGCGGCCAGTCGCTCGCCCTCGAGCTGCCGGAGCGGCCGCTGACGGCGCTGGCGGACCCGGGCGCGCTGGAGCAGGTGGTGATGAACCTGCTCTCCAACGCGAACCGCCACACGCCCCCGGGCGGCTCGATCGTGGTGCGCGCGGCCGAGGTGGGGGCGCGCGTGCGGCTGGAGATCGAGGACTCGGGGCCGGGCGTGCTCCCCGCCGATCGCGCGCGCATCTTCGAGCCGTACTACCGCGTGGAGCGCCGCGGCGTGGCTCCCGTCCCGGGCTCGGGCCTGGGGCTCGCGGTGGCGCGGCGCCTCGCGGAGCTGCAGGGCGGGCGCGTGTGGGTGACGGAGGCGCGCTCCGGCTCCGGCGCCTGCTTCTGCGTCGAGCTCGACGCCGCGCCGTTCCCCGCTGCCACCGCCGCGGAGCGAGCCGGCGCCTAGCTGTACTACCCAGGAAGGTTGTTCACAGGCGGGAGGCGGGGACGGCCCCGCCGACGCCGCCGTGCGGTCGGCGGTGATTGTAGCGGTAGAGCCAGCGTGGGAGCTGGCGCAGCCGCTCGGCGTTGGAGCGGTAGGGGCGGGCGTAGGCCCACTCGTTCTGCAGGATCTGGATGAAACGCTCGGCTTTGCCGTTCGTCTGCGGGCGGTAGGGCCGCGTGTGCGACAGCCGCACGTCTGCGGCAGCGGCGGCGCCGTGGAAGCTGCGGGCGACGGTGTAGGCCTTCGCGTTGTCGGTCAGGACCCGGCGTACGCGCACGCCACGCCGGCGGAAGGCCGCGAGCGCCTGCTCGAGGAAGGCGGCGCAGCTCGCGCCACGCTCGTCGGGCAGGACGGAGACGTAGGCGTAACGGCTGTGGTCGTCGACGGCGACGTGTAAGGTACTCCAGCCCCAGCGAACGCCGCGAATGCGGCCCGGAGCGCGTCTCGGCGAAGCCAGGCGCCATTCGCTTGCCGCCGCCCTCGGGGACGCGCCCGAGCTTCTTCACGTCGAGATGCAGCAGGTCGCCGGGGGCGTCGTGCTCGTAGCGGACCGGCTCCCGGGTGATGCGGTGCAGGCGGTCGAGCCGGTTGAGGCCGCGGCGCCGCAGCACGGCGTAGACCGTGGAGCGGGCGACCCCGAGCGCCCACTGGATGCGATGCGGCCCGAATCCCTGCGTGCGTCGCACGGCGCAGATGCGTCGCTCCAGCTCGGGCGGCGTGCGCCGGGGATGCGCGCGCGGGGCGGAGCTGCGGTCCTCGAGCCCTGCCGCTCCCTCCGCCCGGAAGCGCCCCAGCCACTTGGCAACGGTGTGGCGGGAGACGCGGAAGTGGCGAGCGACCTCAGCCTGGGGCCAGCCGGCGTCCACTTCCCGCACGAGCTCGAGTCGGGTCAGCGGCGTCAGCCGCGCGTTACGATGGGCCATGAGGGTGTCCTCTCCTCGCTACTGCCGTGCTGTCACACACAGCAGCGGGCGAGGCCCCTCATCCTGTCAACAACCTACGTGGGAACTACACCTAGCCGGCTCGCGCGCGAGGGCCGCGCGGCGCTCGGGGCGGCGGCGCCGCCTTCACCGGGGCGCGCGGGCCGCGGATAGTAGGCGCGAGCGCGCACGCCGGGCCCGCGGGGCGATCCGGTCGCGAGGGATCGGCCATGCACCTCTCGCACCTCTCGCTGACCAACGTGCGCTCCTTCCGGCGCCTCGAGCTGGACCTCGAGCCGGGCTCCTACGTGGTCGTCGGTGAGAACGCCGCGGGCAAGAGCAACCTGCTGGAGGCGATGGCGCTGTTGGCGACGACGCGCAGCGTTCGGCCCGGCGCCGACGCGGAGCTGATCGCGTGGGACGCGCTGCGCGAGGAGCCACTGCCCGCCGCTCGGCTCGCGGGGCGTGTCGAGAGCGCCGCGGGCTCGGACACCGTCGAGATCGCGGTCGCGGCGCGCGCGCTCTCGCCCGCGGCCGTCGCCGAGGCCGGCGCCGGCCCGCCGGGCCTCGATCCGGCGGCGCCGCTCGTCGGGCCGGCGCCACCGCCCCTCGCGCAGCCCCCGACGAGCCGACGCTTTCGGCTGAACGGGGTCGCTCGCCGGGCCTCGGACCTGGTGGGGACGCTGCGTGCCGTGCTCTTCTCGGCGGCCGACCTGGGCGTGGTCGCGGGGCCGCCCGCGGCGCGCCGACGCTACCTCGACCTCACGCTCTCGCAGCTCGACGCGGGCTACCTGCGCGCGGCGCAGCGCTACGCGCGCGTGCTGCAGCAGCGCAACAGCCTGCTGCGGCGGCTCGCCGAGCGGCGCGGGGGCGCCGACGAGCTCGACTTCTGGGACGAGGAGCTCGCCGCCGCGGGCGCGGTGCTGGTCGCGGGGCGGGCGCGGGCGCTGGCGCGGCTCGCCGCGGGCGCGGCCGCCCGCTACGCCGAGCTCGCCCCCGGCGATCCTCCGCTCGCGCCCTGCTACCGCCCCGCGCTCCCCCCGGAGCTCGCCGCGACGCTGAGCGGCGACGCCGCGGGATCGGCCGCCGCCGAGGGACTCGCGGGCGCGCTGCGCGAGGCGCTGGCGGGCCGGCGGCGCGAGGAGGTGGCCGCGGGCGTGACGCGCATCGGCCCGCACCGCGACGATGTCGCGTTCCTGCTGGGCGGCCGCGACCTCGCCACCGTCGGCTCGCGCGGGCAGCAGCGCGGCGCCGCGCTCGCGCTGCGGCTCGCCGAGGTCGCGCTCTTCCGCGAGCGCACCGGCGAGCCGCCCGTGCTGCTGCTGGACGACGTGCTCTCCGAGCTCGACGCCGCGCGGCGCGCCCGCGTGATCGAGGCGGCATACGACGTCGACCAGCTCTTCGTGACGACGCCCGATGCCGAGCGCCCTCCGCGCGGAGCGCTGCCCGCGGAGCGGCGGCTGCGCCTCGTCGGCGGCGAGCTGCGACCGATCGAGGCGGGCGCGCCCTAGGCCGCGGGCCCGACGCCGCCGACGCCGCGCCCGCCCGCCCGCGGCGGGGGCGCCGCGAGGAAGGCGCTGGGGCGGCGCGGGAGCAGCGCGAGCAGCGCTCCGGGGGCGCTGCGCAGCCGCAGCTCGCCGCCCGGCGGGACCGCGCCGAGGTGCTCGCCGTCCGCCTGCACCTCGAGTGGGGCGTGCGCCGCCGGGTCGAGGGCGATCGCCAGCGCCGGCTCGCGCAGGTAGTCGACGCCGGGGGCGCGGTGGCGGTGCAGCCCGCCCCGCAGCGCCCGCGCCAGCAGCTCCGCCTGCCGCCGCCGGCCCTCGCCCGAGAGCAGCAGCAGGTCGAGCGCCCCGTCGTCGGCGCGCGCGTCGCCGGTCAGCCGCAGCAGGCCGCCGTAGCCGCGGGTGTTGCCCGCGACCGCCTGCAGCAGCTCGCGGTGCAGCTCGCGGCGGCCGGCCGTGACGCGCACCGGGAGCGGCCGCGCGCCGAGCACGGTGCGCGCGATCGCCGGCGCGAAGGCCGCGCGGCCGACGAGGCGCTTGGCGGCGCGAGGGCCGTGCATGGCGCGCACGACCGCGCCGTCGAGGCCGGCGCCGCACATCAGCAGGAAGTATCGCGACCGGTGCCGCGGCCCGTCGTCGCCGTCGAGGCCCTCGATCTCGCCCAGGTCGAGGCGGGCGCGCCAGCCGTTCGCGACCAGCGCCAGCGCGCGCTCGGGGGACGCGGGCAGGCCGGCCTCGCCCGCCCACACGTTCGCCGTGCCGCAGGCGATCGCGCCCAGCGCGGTGGCGCTCCCCGCGAGGCCGTTCACCACCTCGTGGATGGTGCCGTCGCCGCCGGCGGCGACCACCGCCGAGGCGCCGGCCGCCGCCGCCTCGCGCGCCAGCGAGCGCGCCTCGCCGGGCGCGCGCGTGCTGCGCAGCTCGATCTGCCAGCGGCGCCGCCTGAGCGGCTCGGCCGCCGCGCGCAGCCGGGGGTCGGGGAGCGCGCGTCGCGCCAAGGGGTTGCGGATGATCCACGCGTGCCGCGCGGGCGCCTGCTGCATCGCGCGATCGTAGCGGCGCGGCCGCTACGCGGGGGCTCGCCTATCATCGCGCGGTGCTCGACATTCGCCGCATCGACCACGTCAGCATCGCCGTGCCGCAGCTCGCGCCGGCGGTGGAGCTGCTGACGGGGCTGTTCGGCTTCGCCCCGCTGAGGTGGCCGCGGCCGTGGCCCGGCTTCCGCGGCGTGGCGCTGCAGGTGCCAGGGCGCTCGCGGATGCGCTGGGAGGCGCTCGAGCCCGACGGGCCCGCCTCGTACCTCCACCGCTTCCTCGACGGCGCCGCCGGGCCCGGGCTGCACCACGTGACCTCCTACGTGCCCGACGTGCCGGCGGCCGCCCAGGAGCTGCGGCGCCTCGGCATCGAGCCGTGGGGCTACGAGGCGCCGAGCGCCTACGTCGCCGACCCGCAGCCCTCGTCGGGCCACGGCGTCGCGCACCTGCACCCGCGCGGCGGCGGGCAGGGGACGCTGTTCCAACTCTTCGGCGGGCCGCCGCACGAGGATCCGCCGTACGACGCGCCGGCGGGCTCGCTCGGCATCGTCGCGGTCGATCACGTGGCGCACGCGGCGCCCGACGCTGACGCGCTCGCCGGCTGGTACGCGCGCGTGCTGGGCTTCCGCACGCTGGCGCGCGTGGCGGCGTGGGCGGGCGCGCCCTTCGAGCGCCGGCTGCTCGCGGTCCCGGGCGGGCAGCTGCGCTGGGAGGTGCTGGCGCCGCCGCGCCCGGCCGCCGAGGGCGGCGCCCCGCCTGCCGGCGCGGACGGGCCGCTCGCGCGCTTCCTCGAGGAGCGCGGGCCGGGGCTGCACCACGTCGCCTTCGAGGTGCGTGACTGGGAGGCCGCGCTGGGGGCCTGCGACCGCTGGGGGGTCGAGCTCTTCGGCGAGCGCGAGGGCGTGGGCGCGCGCGGGCGCTGGGCGGAGGTGTTCCTCCGTCCCGCCGACGTCTTCGGGGTGCTGGTGCAGCTCGGCTGGCAGGAGCGCCCGGGGGCGTGGGCCTAGCTGTAGTTCCCACGTAGGTTGTTGAGAGGATGAGGGGCCTCGCCCGCTGCTGTGTGTGACAGCACGGCAGTAGCGAGGAGAGGACACCCTCATGGCCCATCGTAACGCGCGGCTGACGCCGCTGACCCGACTCGAGCTCGTGCGGGAAGTGGACGCCGGCTGGCCCCAGGCTGAGGTCGCTCGCCACTTCCGCGTCTCCCGCCACACCGTTGCCAAGTGGCTGGGGCGCTTCCGGGCGGAGGGAGCGGCAGGGCTCGAGGACCGCAGCTCCGCCCCGCGCGCGCATCCCCGGCGCACGCCGCCCGAGCTGGAGCGACGCATCTGCGCCGTGCGACGCACGCAGGGATTCGGGCCGCATCGCATCCAGTGGGCGCTCGGGGTCGCCCGCTCCACGGTCTACGCCGTGCTGCGGCGCCGCGGCCTCAACCGGCTCGACCGCCTGCACCGCGTCACCCGGGAGCCGGTCCGCTACGAGCACGACGCCCCCGGCGACCTGCTGCATCTCGACGTGAAGAAGCTCGGGCGCGTCCCCGAGGGCGGCGGCAAGCGAATGGCGCCTGGCTTCGCCGAGACGCGCTCCGGGCCGCATTCGCGGCGTTCGCTGGGGCTGGAGTACCTACACGTCGCCGTCGACGACCACAGCCGTTACGCCTACGTCTCCGTCCTGCCCGACGAGCGTGGCGCGAGCTGCGCCGCCTTCCTCGAGCAGGCGCTCGCGGCCTTCCGCCGGCGTGGCGTGCGCGTGCGCCGGGTCCTGACCGACAACGCGAAGGCCTACACTGTCGCCCGCAGCTTCCACGGCGCCGCCGCTGCCGCAGACGTGCGGCTGTCGCACACGCGGCCCTACCGCCCGCAGACGAACGGCAAGCCGAGCGTTTCATCCAGATCCTGCAGAACGAGTGGGCCTACGCCCGCCCCTACCGCTCCAACGCCGAGCGGCTGCGCCAGCTCCCACGCTGGCTCTACCGCTACAATCACCGCCGACCGCACGGCGGCGTCGGCGGGGCCGTCCCCGCCTCCCGCCTGTGAACAACCTTCCTGGGTAGTACACCTAGCCGCCGCCCCCCGACGCTCGGGCGTGCGCTAGCGGCGCCCGGCGGCGGCGGCGTGGCCGTGGTCGGGCCCGCCGTCCAGCGTGCCCGCGAGGCCCGCGATCTCGGGCTCGGCGCCGAAGATCATCAGCCGGTCGCCCGCCGCGAGCCGCGTCCCGCCCCGCGGTCCGGCGATGAACTCGCCGTCGGCGTGCAGCAGCCCCAGCACCCGCGTCTCGCGCGTCGACTCGAAGACCTCGGCGAGGGTGCGCCCGGCGGCGACTCGGCCGCGCCCGCGACCTCGATCTCGGCGAGCAGCTGTGCGCTGTCCGGCTGCTGCGCGGCGAACAGATCGACGAACTCGAGGATCAGCGGCTGCGCGATCGCGCGCGCCATGCGCCGGCCCGCGATCTGGTACGGCGAGATCACGCGGTTGGCGCCGGCCGTCGTCAACCGCTGCTCGCCGGAGGCGCTGCCGGCGCGCGCGCGGTCGAGGCCCGCCTGGCTGAGCACGGCCGCCTCCGTGGCGTCGCCCAGCAGCGTGACGTGCCCGGCCTCCCGGGCGCCTGCCAGCGCCTCCTCGCTCTTGTCGATCACCAGCAGCGGCCCGCCGCGCTGACTGAGCTCGCGGGCGATCGACTGACCCACGCGGCCGTAGCCGCAGACGACGATGTGGTCCTGCATATGGCGTATCCTCCGGCTACGCCGCCGCTCCCCCAGGCCCTCGGCGACGCCGCTGACCACGAACTGCTCCACCACCGCGACGGCGGTGTAGAACATCAGCCCCACGCCGCCGAGCACGAAGACGATGGTGAAGGCGCGCCCGCCGTCGTCCAGCGGTCGCACCTCCTCGTAGCCCACGGTCGTGAGCGTGACGACGACCGTGTAGAGGCCGTCGAACCAGCCGAAGTCCTCGACGAGCGCGTACCACGCGGTGCCGATGACGAAGAGCGCGCCGAGCGCGGCGAGCGGGAGGGCCATGCGGCGAGCTGAGCGGCTCCCCCCGCTGCGAGCGCCCTGCCCTGCGCGGAGGTCTGGCCCGCGAGCAGCGCGCTAGGAGGCGCGACCCGAGAGCCGCTGCCGCTTGTTCTGCAGGTAGTCGACGAGGATGTACTCGCCGAGCTTGTCGGGCGTGGTGTAGAAGACGCGGCCGCCGTTGATCTTCGCCAGCTGGTTCACGAACTCCTTGAGGTAGTGGTTGCGATCGAGCATGAAGGTGTTGATCGTGATGTCCTGCCGCGAGACGCGCTTCACGGCCTTCAGCGTCTCGCGGATCGTGACGGGGCTGGGCGGGTAGGCGAACTGCGAGCGTCCGCGCTCGAGGTGTGCCGTGGGCTCGCCGTCGGTGATCATCAGGATCTGCCGCGTGCCCCCGCGGTGGCGAGCCAGCAGCCGCTCCGCCAGCAGCAGCGCGTGGTGCATGTTGGTGCCCAGCACGGACTCGTCCCAGCGCACGTAGGGCAACTCGTCGGGGCGCAGCTCTCGCGCGTAGGCCGAGAAGCCAATGATGTAGAGGCTGTCGCGCGGGTACTGCGCGCGGATCAGGTTGTGCAGCGCCAGCGCCACCTTCTTCGCCGCCTGGAACGAGCCGCGCAGCGCCATCGACCACGAGAGGTCGACCATCATCACCGTGGTGGTCTGCGCCAGCTGCTCCGAGCGGTAGATCTCGAAGTCCTCGCCCGAGAGCTGCACGGGGGAGTGCGGGCCCTGCCGCTCCAGCGCGTTCATGACCGTGCGCTCGATGTGCAGGTGGAACGGGTCGCCGAACTCGTAGGGCTTCGTGTCGTCGGTGCGCTCGCCGTGGCGGCCGGCCTCCGGCAGCGGGTGGTTGCCGAAGCCGTGCCGCCGCAGCTGCTGGAAGATCTCCACCAGCGCCTTCTGGCCGATGGTGCGGGTGCCGCGCGGGGTGAGCTCCCAGCTGTCGCCCTCGCGGCGGATGTAGCCCGCGCGCTCCAGCACCTCCAGCAGCTGCTTGAGCTGCTCGAAGTCGTCGACGGCGTCTTCGCCCAGCAGCTCGCGCAGCGCGTCGAGGTCCACGTTGTCCAGGTCGCCGCCGTACTGCGCGCGCTCCAGCCCGCGCTCCAGGTCGTCGATGTCGTGCATCTCGTCCATCAGCCGCAGCGCGGCGCGCAGGTCGATGCCCTCGTCGCCGCGGAAGGGGTAGGCGCCGGCCTGCGGCTCGCCCGACGGCGAGAGGAACTCCATGCTCTGCGCGAGCTCGGAGAGCTCCGCCTGCAGCTCCGCGTCGCGCAGCTTCTCGGAGAGCAGGCCCTGGAGCTGCTGCCGCTGCTCGGACGAGAGCGACTCCATCAGCGACTGCATCGCCTGCATCTGCGCCTGCATCTGCGCGATCAGCTCGTCGAGGCTCGAAGGCCTGTTCTCGCCGAACATGTCGCCGTACTTTTCCATGAAGCCGTCGAAGTCCGGCTCCTCGCCGCGCATGCGCTGCGTGAGCATGTCGTTGAGGTCGCGCACCATCTGCTTCATGCGCTCGGTGTCGCCCTCGGACATCTTGTTGACCATCTTCGAGACGTCCTGGAAGAAGGACTCGGTCATCGCCTGGCGGAGCTGCTGCAGCAGCTCCTGGAAGCGGTGCTGCGCGTCCGGGTTCAGGAACTCGTAGCCTCGCAGCGCGCCCACCTGGCCGGGCGCGTCGGGCGGGAGCTCGTCCAGGAAGCCGCGCTTGCGCTCGGCGATGCGGCGCAGCATGTCCGAGAGGTCGGGCTCGCCGCCGGGGGCGCCCGCTGTCGCGCTCGAGGGGCTGCCGCGCTCCCCGCCCGCCTCGCCCGCAGCGTCGTCGCCGGCGGCACCGCTCGGGGGCCTCGCGCCCGCGGGAGCGCCCGCCTCGGCGGGTGCGCCGGGCGATCCGTCGGTCTCGGCGCCGGGCTCGCCGCTCGGCGCGGGCGGGGCGTCGACGTCGACGCCGGCCTCGCGCAGCCGCTGCTTGATGGTGTCGCGCTCCATGCGCAGGATCTCGTCGAGCTGCTTGCTGACGTCCTCCATCACCCCGCCCAGGTCGAAGCGGTCCAGCCGCTCGCGGCGCTGCTGGCGGACCTGCTGGAGCATGTCGCGGAGCCCGGGGACGCGCCCGCCGGGGGCGCCGCGGATGCCGCGCTGCATCATGTTGCGCAGCGCGTGCTGGAGGTCGCCGAAGTTCATCAGGTCGTCGGAGAGCGCCTCGAGCACCTTCTCGGCGTCCAGCGACGGCAGCTCCTGCGAGCCGTCCCACTCGCTGTAGCGGTAGCGGATGGCCATGGCGCTAGCCCCGGTACCGCGCCTGGCCGGCGAGCGAGTCCTTGTTGAGCCGCTTGTTGAGGTGCAGCCCCTCCAGCACGAACTCGATCGCCGAGGCCTGCACCGCGGGCGAGCCGCCGGGCGCGACGCGCTCCACGGCGTCGCGCAGCCCCTCGAACTGGGTGAGCAGCCGCTGGTAGCTCGCGGTGGGCAGCGCCTCGCCGATCTCGGCGGCGGCGCCCTCCGAGAACGCCTCGATCACCGGCTCGAGGTCGGCGACGGAGCAGCGGCGGTTGAAGACGGCGACCACGGCGCCCTGCAGCAGCCGCTCGATGACCTGCTCGTCGCGGCCCTCCTCGACGGTCTCGAGCTCGACCTTCCCCTGCAGCGCCGGTATCACGAACGGCAGGTCGGAGATGCGCGGCACCACCGTCTCCTCGCTGAGCCGGATGGCGCGGCGCAGCGCGTTCGCCAGCAGCGCCTCGTAGTTCGCGACGGAGGCGCGCACGGAGACGCCCGAGCGCTGGTTCACGTCGGGCGAGCGCCGCGCCAAGCGCGTGATCTCTGCGACGATCTCCTTCATGTGGTCGGGGACCACCACCTCGAGCTCGTCCGCGCGGTAGGGGCGGCTCTCCGCCTCCATGATCGCGATCTCGTGCTCCAGCGCCTGCGGGTAGTGGGTCCGGATCTGCGAGCCGTAGCGATCCTTGAGCGGCGTGATGATGCGCCCGCGGTTGGTGTAGTCCTCCGGGTTCGCCGTCGCGACGATCAGCACGTCGAGCGCGAGGCGCACCTTGTGGCCGCGGATCTGGATGTCGCGCTCCTCCATCACGTTGAGCAGCCCCACCTGGATGCGCTCGGCGAGGTCGGGCAGCTCGTTGATGGCGAAGATGCCGCGGTTGGTGTGCGGGATCAGGCCGTAGTGCATCGTCAGCTCGTCGGAGAGGTAGCGCCCCTCGGCGACCTTGATCGGGTCGATCTCGCCGATCAGGTCGGCGATCGTGATGTCGGGGGTGGCGAGCTTCTCGGCGAAGCGCTCGTCGCGGTGCATCCAGCGCACCGGCGCGTCCTCGCCCCGCTCCTCCAGCAGCAGGCGGGCCTGCGCGCTGATCGGGGCGAAGGGGTTCTCGGGGATCTCGACGCCGTCGAGCACCGGCGTCCACTCGTCCAGCAGGCTCGTGAGGCTGCGGATGATCCGCGTCTTCGCCTGCCCGCGCTCGCCCAGCAGGATCACGTCCTGCCCCGAGAGGATCGCGTTCTCCAGCTGCGGGATCACGGTCTCGTCGAAGCCGACGATGCCGGGAAAGAGGTCGCGCCCCTCCCGGAGTCCCGCGATCAGGTTGCGGCGCAGCTCCTCGCGGACCGGCAGCACCTCGTAGCCGGCCTCGCGCAGCTCGCGCAGCTCGCGCACGGTGCTGGGTCGCTCGTCGACCACGTCCGGGCCTCCTTGGGGTGTCGGGCGATCAGCCGGCCCTCCGGCGGGCCCCCGGGGGCTGCGGGCGGGCGCCGCTCCCGCCGCGCCCAGTATACGCGGCGGCCGGCCGCAGCCGCGTCGGCGGCGGAGAGCGCGCGTGGGCGGAGGCGCGTGCACGCAGAGGGGGGTGACGAGAACGCGCCCCGTACGGGGCGCGTGCGAAGCGGCGAGCGAGCGGCGCCTGCTAGGAGGCGGCCTCCGCGCCCTGGTCGCCAGCAGTGACGGTGGAGATGAGATCGGGGCGCCGCGCCAGCAGCGAGACGGCCGAGCCGAGCTTCGAGTCCCGCACGACGATGACCTCGGGAGAGCCGATCAGATCGCCCAGCGGCACGTCGAGGGCGCCCGCCACCTCCAGCAGCGTCGCCAGCGGCAGGTCGCGCTTCCCGGTCTCGTAGTTGGAGAGCGATGCCTGCGTGATGTGGGAGGCGCGCGCCACCTCGGCCTGCGACAGCGAGCGGCGCAGGCGCCACTCGCGAATCCGCTGCCCGGTGGCGCTTCGCCGCTCCGTCTCGGCGCCGTTTCTCGCTGCCACGGTGGCCTTCTCTCGATGCGGGTGGTAACGCTGAGCGACTCAGCGCCCGGCGCTTGTGCGATCCGACACAAGCGATTATGCACGCAATCCAGGGAATCGGCAAGCGGACAGCCGATCGGCCAACGAGCGAGCCGGCTGGCTAGTCGGTGACGGGTCGCAGCACCACGAAGCCGCGCCGAGCGTCTTTGGCGCGCGCTCTCTGGCGCGCCCGTGCCGCGCTCTACGGGGCGTCGGCCCCGGGCAGGATCTCGATCTCGGCGCGGCGCCCGATGAAGAGCTGCCAGACCACGCCCTCGTCCGAGGTCCGGAACCAGATGTCGCGGTGCAGCCCGTGCACGGCGCTTCCGGTGTCGGCGCAGGTGTAGGCGCGGCCCGTCGGGTCGCCGACGATGCGGAAGCGCTGCCCGAGGTAGGCGTAGTCGCACGCCGCCGCGCCCGAGTAGACGATGTCGCCGTCCCGCATATGGCCGCAGAACGTGCCGCCGTCGCCGATCGGCGAATCGGGCGTCGCGCGGTCGCAGTAGTAGAACGTGATCGGCGCGATCACGCGGTCGCCGCGTCCGAGCGACGGCGTGCCGCTCGTGGTCACCGCGAGCGTCGCCGATGTGCCACGCGCCCGCAGCGTCGCGACGGCGTCGAGGTCGCTGGTGCGCGGGAGCAGTGCCGAGACGGACTCCGCCGCCCAGCCGGAAGTCGCGAGCGTGGAGCGGACGCCGTCGTGGTCGGCGCTCGTCGCGGCGCGCTCGGCGCCCGCCGAGAGCTGGCCGAGGACCGCGCGCGCCACGTCGGCGCCGGCGTGGCGCGCGAGCAGCGCCAGCGGCGGCGGGCCCTCGGGCGCGGGCTCTGGCGCGATCGCGGCGGCGGCGAACGCGCCGGGCGGCTCGGCGAGCGGCGCCGCCGCGAGCGTGGCGAAGGCCACGCCGACGGCGAGCGTCAGCGCGAGCGTGCTGATCGCGGCCGCCTGGGCGGCCCAGCGTCGAATCGCCATCTATCCCCCATCGATCGCCGCCCCGGCTGTCGCCGACCGGCGCCGCAGTATGCAGGCGCGGGCGCCCAGCGCCCACCCGGCGATCGTCGGCGCGTGGACAGGCTGTGGACACCGGGCCCCGGCCCGCGTGCGCGAGCGCGTACGCCGGGCGTGGAGGTGCGAGCGGGCGCGAGCGCTCTAGCCGAGCAGCCCCTCCGCGCGCAGGTCGCCGACTGCGGCGCGGAACGCCTCGAGCGTGCGGTCGATCTCGGCGTCGCCGTGCGCCGAGGAGAGCATCCCGCCCGTGCCCATCAGGTCGACGCCGTGCGTGAAGAGCGCCCACTTCAGCGGTCGCTCCAGCTCGGGGCGCACGCCCGGCGGCGCGGTGGCGGCGGCCCACTCGACATCGGCGGGGCGCGGCACGCCCGCGCCTCGCGCCGGCTCGCCGAGGTTGAGGTGCCACATCGAGGAGACGCCCCACGCCGAGCCCGGCACGGAGAGCTCCTCGAAGAGCGCGTTCAGCCCGCGCACCAGCCGCTCGCAGGCAGCGTCGGCGCGCGCCGTCTCCTCGCCGCCCGCGATCAGCCGCAGCGCCGCCGTCCCGGCGGCGGCCGAGACGGGGTTCGCGTTGAAGGTGCCCTGGTGCTGCACGCGGATGCGGCCGTTCCACTCGGAGTCGTCGTCGCGAATCTCGAGCATCGAGACGATGTCATCGCGGCCGGTGACGCAGCCGCCGGGGAGGCCGCCCGCCACGATCTTCGCGTGCGTCGAGAGATCGGGCGTGACGCCGAAGCGCTGCTGCGCCCCGCCCGGCGCGAGGCGGAAGCCCGTGATCACCTCGTCGAGGATCAGCAGCGTGCTCGCCTCGGCGGTGGCCTGCCGCGCCGCGTGCAGGTAGGCGGGCGGCAGCGGGTGCGTGCCCCAGTGCGCGCCCGTCGGCTCGAGGATCACAGCGGCCACGTCGCGCTGCGCCAGCCGCTCGCGCAGCGCCGCCTCGTCGCCCGCGGGCAGCACGGTGAGCGCGTCGTAGAAGCCGGGCGGCACGCCGGGCGAGCTGGGGCGCGGGTCGTCGGCGGTGGCGCGGCCGACGGCGAGGTCGTGCCAGCCGTGGAAGTGCTCGGCGAGCTTCACGACGTGCTCGCGGCCCGTGTAGGCGCGCGCCAGCCGCAGCGCCATCATCGTCGCCTCGGTGCCGGAGCTGGTGAAGCGCACGCGCTCCCCGCACGGGACCATCGCCAGCACCTGCTCCGCCCACTCGAGCTCGCGCGGGTGGGAGGAGCCGAAGTGCGTGCCGTCCGCGAGCGCCTCGCGCACCGCCTCCATCACCTCGGGGCGGTTGTGGCCCAGCAGCAGCGCGCCGTGGCCGCCGATGTAGTCGACGAACTCGTTGCCGTCCACGTCCCACTTGCGCGCGCCGTCGGCGCGCTCGACGTAGATCGGGAACGGCGAGAAGGCGCGGATGTCGTGCGTGACGCCCGAGGGGAAGAGCCGGCCGGCGCGGGCGGCCAGCTGCCGGGAGCGGGGGTGCATCGCCTCGTAGCGCTCGAGGATCGACGGCACGGCGACCTCTCCAGCCACGCTCGTGGGGCGGCTCGCCCCGCCGTCCATGCGGCCTCGCAGCAGTCTCCCGCCGGTGGGCAGGCGGGGCAAGCCGCGCCCCTGCTCGGCGCGGGCGCCCGCGCCCCTGCTCCGCGCGGGCGCCCGCGCTATGCTCGCGCCTCGGCGGCTCGCCGCTGCGAGCGCCGACGGACGAGGGGAGCGCGCGCATGGCGAGGCTGAGCGACGACGAGATCGAGCGCGAGCTGGGCTCGCTCCCCGGCTGGCGGCGCGAGGGCGACGCGATCGCCCGCGACTACGAGCTCGCCGACTTCGTGGCGGCGCTGGGGCTGATCGCGCAGATCGGCGCGCTGGCGGAGCGCGCCGACCACCACCCCACGCTGACGAACACCTACAACCGCATAGGCGTCGAGCTCTCCACGCACGATGCGGGCGGCATCACCGCCAACGACTTCGCGCTCGCCCGCGCGATCGAGGCTCGCGCGAGCTGAGGCGCGCGATCGGGGGCGGGACGATGGCGGGCGCGCAACGCCCGGTGTGTCGCGTGGCTCCGCCGGTCACGAGCGCCGAGCTCAATCGGCTGTTCCGCGCCTCGTGGCCCGACCACCGCGATCGCGACTTCCAGCCGGTGCTCGCCCGCAGCCTGACCTACCTGTGCTGCCATCGGGGTGGCGAGCCGATTGGCTTCGTGAACGTCGCCCGGGACGGCGGCGTGCACGCCTTCCTGCTCGACGTGACGGTCCACCCCGCCGAGCGACGGCGCGGGCTCGGCGTCGAGCTCGTGACGCGGTCGGCCGCGGTATGCCGCGAGCGCGGCATGGAGTGGCTGCACGTCGACTACGAGGCGCGGCTGGCGCCGGTCTACGAGCGCTGCGGCTTCGCCGACGCGGCGGCGGGGCTGATCCGGCTGGGCGCCCCAGCCGAGCCGGCGGTGAGGGTGGAGCCGCCCGGCGACTAGCTGTACTACCCAGGAAGGTTGTTCACAGGCGGGAGGCGGGGACGGCCCCGCCGACGCCGCCGTGCGGTCGGCGGTGATTGTAGCGGTAGAGCCAGCGTGGGAGCTGGCGCAGCCGCTCGGCGTTGGAGCGGTAGGGGCGGGCGTAGGTCCACTCGTTCTGCAGGATCTGGATGAAACGCTCGGCTTTGCCGTTCGTCTGCGGGCGGTAGGGCCGCGTGTGCGACAGCCGCACGTCTGCGGCAGCGGCGGCGCCGTGGAAGCTGCGGGCGACGGTGTAGGCCTTCGCGTTGTCGGTCAGGACCCGGCGCACGCGCACGCCACGCCGGCGGAAGGCCGCGAGCGCCTGCTCGAGGAAGGCGGCGCAGCTCGCGCCACGCTCGTCGGGCAGGACGGAGACGTAGGCGTAACGGCTGTGGTCGTCGACGGCGACGTGTAGGTACTCCAGCCCCAGCGAACGCCGCGAATGCGGCCCGGAGCGCGTCTCGGCGAAGCCAGGCGCCATTCGCTTGCCGCCGCCCTCGGGGACGCGCCCGAGCTTCTTCACGTCGAGATGCAGCAGGTCGCCGGGGGCGTCGTGCTCGTAGCGGACCGGCTCCCGGGTGACGCGGTGCAGGCGGTCGAGCCGGTTGAGGCCGCGGCGCCGCAGCACGGCGTAGACCGTGGAGCGGGCGACCCCGAGCGCCCACTGGATGCGATGCGGCCCGAATCCCTGCGTGCGTCGCACGGCGCAGATGCGTCGCTCCAGCTCGGGCGGCGTGCGCCGGGGATGCGCGCGCGGGGCGGAGCTGCGGTCCTCGAGCCCTGCCGCTCCCTCCGCCCGGAAGCGCCCCAGCCACTTGGCAACGGTGTGGCGGGAGACGCGGAAGTGGCGAGCGACCTCAGCCTGGGGCCATCCGGCGTCCACTTCCCGCACGAGCTCGAGTCGGGTCAGCGGCGTCAGCCGCGCGTTACGATGGGCCATGAGGGTGTCCTCTCCTCGCTACTGCCGTGCTGTCACACACAGCAGCGGGCGAGGCCCCTCATCCTGTCAACAACCTACGTGGGAACTACAGCTAGCCCGCAGCCCCGCCTTCGGAGCATGCAGCGCCCGCCTCGACTGCGTCGAGGAAGCCGAGCACCGCGTCGTTCCACGCCTCGGGCCGCTCGAAGTAGGCGGAGTGGCCGGCGCCCGCCACCTCGACGAAGCGCGAGCCCGGCGTGAGTTCGTGCGAGATGCGGATCAGCTCGGGGGCGACCACGCGGTCGTGCTCGCCGACGATCCACAGGAGCGGCAGCCCGCTCTCGATCAGCCGCTCGGCCGTGGAGCCGCGGTAGGTGCGCAGCCGCGCGTCGGGAGCGAGGAAGTCGCGCGGCCGCGGCGGGTTGACGGCGCGCACCTGCCGGTAGAGGAAGGCACGCTCCGGGTGGCGCTCCGCGTAGTCCTCGGCGAGCGCGCGCTGCAGCAGCGAGCCGGCGAGCACGCCCGCCGCCTCCAGCTCCGCTTTCCGCGCGCGGTAGCGGTCGTTCACGCAGCCGCCCGCCGTGCCCGAGAAGACGATCGAGGCGAAGAGCTCCGGCACCAGCCGCAGCAGCCCGATCGCGGTGCGCCCGCCCATCGAGTGCGCGACGAGGTGCAGCCGCTCCACGCCGAGGTGGTCGAGCAGCGCGCGCGCGTCCTCCGCGAAGGCGCGCCGCCCCGGCCCGCCCTCGATGTCGGGCGAGCGGCCGAAGGCACGGTGGTCGAAGGTGATCGCGCGGTAGCGCTCGCGGAAGGGCGGCACCTGCTGCCACCACGAGAGCCCGTTGCCGCCCGCGCCGTGCGCGAAGAGCACGGCCGTGCCCTCGCCGTGCGCCTCGTGGTAGAGGCGGAAGCCGCCGTCGAGGTCGAGGTGCGGCACGGCTAGCCTCCCCGGCCCCTCGACGGTGCGTCGCGGGATCGGGGGGCGGCACGCGCGACGAGCGTCTCGTCCCACGGCTCGCCGGTGGCGGAGGCGATCACGTCCAGCATGTCCTCGATGTCGCCCAGCAGCGCCGCGTCCGGGTCCAGCGAGCGCGCGTGCAGCAGCGCCTCCCGAGCGGCGGGGTAGAGGGCGGGCGCGTCGTCGGCGGGCGGCTGGTAGCGATCGCGCCCCCGCTCGATGGTGTGCGCGGCGTACTCGCGGCACCAGCCCAGCGTGTACCAGGTGGTGGCGTCGCGCGGGGCGTGCTGGACGGCGCGCTCCAGCGCCGCGAGACCGTCGGCGAAGCGCCGCTTTCGCGTGACCAGCGTGTTGCCGAGGTAGGCGTGCGCCGCCGCCAGCGTGGGGC
Source organism: Dehalococcoidia bacterium (assembly GCA_963667515.2). GTDB lineage: Bacteria > Chloroflexota > Dehalococcoidia > UBA2979 > UBA2979 > VYDC01. The sequence goes on from CAXXXY010000007.1 coordinate 268,236, forward strand.
AGAGCGCGGCCGCCTCGCCCGCGGCGGCCAGCGCCGCGTCGATCTCGCCGCGGCCGTGCGCCGCCATCGCCTCGGCGAGGCGCGCGCGCGCCGGCTGCTCCTGCGCGCAGCGCGTGCCGGGCGCGCCGTCTTCCTGCTGCTCGCCGTCGTCCCGGTGCTCGAGCGTCACGTCGCCATGATAGCGGGGCCGCCGCGGGCGGCCCGCGCGGCGCAGGCCACGGCCGCTCGCCGCTACATGACGGCGGCGCGGCCGCCGTCCACGTTGATCGCGACGCCGGCGACGTAGCTCGCGAGGTCCGAGGCGAGGAAGAGGATCACCTTCGCGATCTCCTCGGGCTCGCCGGCGCGGCCCAGCGGGATGTCGCGCTCCTCGACCCACGCGCGCCACTGCTCGTCGTGCGACAGTCCCTCGGTCGCGCCGCGTGAGCGCGTGAGGTTGCGCGTGGCCGCGTCCGTCGCGATCAGGCCGATGCAGACCGCGTTCACCAGCACGCCGTGCGGCGCGTACTCCTTCGAGAGCGCCTTCGTCAGCGCGAGGTCGGCGGCGCGCGAGACGGCTGTGGGCAGCGAGGAGGCGCCCGGCGTGCGCCCGCCCGGCGTCGAGATGTTCACGACGCGCCCCGAGCGCTGCTCGCGCATCCGCGGGAGCACCGCGCGGCAGGTGTGGATCTGGCCCCACACCTTCAGCCGCGTGTCCTGCTCCCACATCTCGGCCGTGACGTCCTCGAAGGGGGCGGCGAGCGACTGGCCGGCGTTGTTGACGAGCACGTCGATGCGGCCCCACCCCCCGACGAGGCGCTCCACCATCGCGTCGACCTCGGGCTGGCTGGTGACGTCGCAGCGCAGCGCGAGCACGTCGTCGTCGGATCCGCCGGGCTCGGCGCGCAGCGCGACGGCCGCGGCGTCGAGCTGCGCGGCGTCGCGCGCGCAGATCGCGACGCACGAGCCCTCGCGGCGAAACGCCGTCGCCGTCGCCAGGCCGATGCCGCGGCTGCCGCCCGTCACCAGCACCACCTGACCGCCCAGCCCGAGGTCCATCGGTGCTCCTTCGGCATGTGCTCGTTCGGCGGCGCGTCGAGCGGGCGCGGGCGGGACGGCTCGGCGGTCGTCGAGCGCTAGCGGCCCGTCCAGCGCGGCGGGCGCTTCTCCGCGAAGGCGCGGCGGCCCTCCTCCTGGTCGGCGGAGTCGCGGTTGCGGTCGACGCCGCGGTAGCGCCTGAGGATCGCCGCCTCCAGTGGGAGGTCGAGGCCGGTGAGCGAGGCCTGCTTGGCGCCGCGCACGGCCAGCGGCGCCGCCTCCACCATCCAGCCCGCCCAGCGCAGCGCCGCCGGCAGCAGCTGGTCGGCGGGCACCACCTCGTTCACCAGTCCGATGCGGTGCGCCTCCTGCGCGCCGATCGGGCGGCCCGTGAGGATCATCCCCAGCGCCACCTTCTGCGGGATCTGCCGCGGCAGGCGGTGGACGCCGCCCGAGTCCGAGCCGACCGTGCCGACGCGCACCTCGGGCAGGCCGAGCTGCGCGTGCTCCGCCGCGACGATGACATCGCACGCCAGCGCGATCTCCAGCCCGCCGCCCATCGCCCAGCCGTTGATCGCGGCGATGATCGGCTTGTCGAGGTCGAAGCGCGTCAGCAGCCCGCCCCAGCCCGAGGGCGGGCGGTCCGGGTCGCCCGGCCCCTGCCGCCACTTCAGATCCATCCCCGCCGAGAACGCCCGATCGCCGGCGCCGGTGAGCACCGCGACCCACAGCTCCGGGTCGGCCGCGAAGTCGTCCCAGATCGCGGCCAGCTCCTGCGAGGCGGGGTTGTGCAGCGCGTTCATCGAGGCCGGGCGGTTCATCGTGACGATCGCCACGTGCTCCGCGGGGCGCCGCTCGTAGGTCGCGAACTCGTAGGCCACGGCTGCACCCCCATCGCGCGCCCGTTCGCCGGGGCGGGGCGCAGTGTACGGCGCCCGCGCCGGCCGCCGCGGCTACACTCGCGGGCGCCGCGAGCCTCGAGTCGGCGCCTCGAGGTCCGACGCGCGCGGCGGGCCGGCGGGGCCGGCGAGCGCGGGCGCCGCGCCCCGGGGGAGGGCAGCCGATGCGCGGGCGCTCCGTCACCGTTCACTACAGCGGCCCCGACTGGTCGCTCGGCGGGCTGCTGTTCCGGCTGGCCGTGAACGCGGTGGGGCTGCTGCTGGCGGGCGCGATCATCCCCGGAGTGCACCTCGGCGACTGGCAGTCGGTGGTGGCGGGCGCGGCGCTGCTGGCGCTGGTGAACACGCTGCTCAAGCCGGTCGCGACCCTCGCCTCGTGCTGCCTCATCGTGCTCAGCTTCGGGCTCTTCCTGATCCTGGTGAACGCGGCGATGCTGGCGGTCACGGCGTGGCTCTCGGGCCAGCTCGGGCTGAACCTCGAGGTCGACGGCTTCTGGTCGGCGGTCGGCGGGGCGCTCGTGCTCTCGCTCGTCGCGCTCGCGGCCAACGTGCTGCTGGGGCGGATGACCGCGCGCGGCCGCGGGCTAGACCGCGGCTAGGTGTACTACCCAGGAAGGTTGTTCACAGGCGGGAGGCGGGGACGGCCCCGCCGACGCCGCCGTGCGGTCGGCGGTGATTGTAGCGGTAGAGCCAGCGTGGGAGCTGGCGCAGCCGCTCGGCGTTGGAGCGGTAGGGGCGGGCGTAGGCCCACTCGTTCTGCAGGATCTGGATGAAACGCTCGGCTTTGCCGTTCGTCTGCGGGCGGTAGGGCCGCGTGTGCGACAGCCGCACGTCTGCGGCAGCGGCGGCGCCGTGGAAGCTGCGGGCGACGGTGTAGGCCTTCGCGTTGTCGGTCAGGACCCGGCGCACGCGCACGCCACGCCGGCGGAAGGCCGCGAGCGCCTGCTCGAGGAAGGCGGCGCAGCTCGCGCCACGCTCGTCGGGCAGGACGGAGACGTAGGCGTAACGGCTGTGGTCGTCGACGGCGACGTGTAGGTACTCCAGCCCCAGCGAACGCCGCGAATGCGGCCCGGAGCGCGTCTCGGCGAAGCCAGGCGCCATTCGCTTGCCGCCGCCCTCGGGGACGCGCCCGAGCTTCTTCACGTCGAGATGCAGCAGGTCGCCGGGGGCGTCGTGCTCGTAGCGGACCGGCTCCCGGGTGACGCGGTGCAGGCGGTCGAGCCGGTTGAGGCCGCGGCGCCGCAGCACGGCGTAGACCGTGGAGCGGGCGACCCCGAGCGCCCACTGGATGCGATGCGGCCCGAATCCCTGCGTGCGTCGCACGGCGCAGATGCGTCGCTCCAGCTCGGGCGGCGTGCGCCGGGGATGCGCGCGCGGGGCGGAGCTGCGGTCCTCGAGCCCTGCCGCTCCCTCCGCCCGGAAGCGCCCCAGCCACTTGGCAACGGTGTGGCGGGAGACACGGAAGTGGCGAGGGAGCCTGACCCGCTTTCCCGGACACCTAGCCTGAGGCGACGATGTTGCCCAGGGAGGAGTCCTGGATGCCCCGAGCCTACCCACCCGAGTTCCGCCGTCGTGCTGTCGAACTGGCCCGGCTGCGGGAGAAGCCGATCGTGCGGATCGCTGCGGACCTGGGGATCGCCGGGTCGTGCCTGCACCGCTGGCTGCGGCAGGCCGATGTCGACGAGGGCCACAGAGAGGGCCTGACGAGCGACGAGCGGGCGGAGCTGGTGCGGCTGCGCCGGGCCAACCGCACCCTGGAGATGGAGAACGAGATTCTGAAGCGCGCCGCCGCCCTCTTCGCGCGCGAGAACGTGCTCCCAAAATGAGATACCGGCTGGTCCGTGAGCTTGCCGCCGACGGGGTCGTCGCGGCGGTGGCCTGCCGGGTACTCGCGGTCTCGACAGCGGGCTACTACGAGTGGCGAGAGCGGGCGCCCTCGGCCCGCGCCGTCGCCGACCAGGCGCTGAGCGAGCAGATCGTGGAGCTCCACGCCATGTCGCGAGGCAGCTACGGAGCGCCGCGGGTGCACGCCGAACTGCGGCTCGGGCGGGGCGTCCGTTGCGGTCGCAAGCGGGTGGCACGGCTAATGCGGAGCGTAGGACTGCATGGAATCTACCGGCGGCGCGGGAGACACGCTCGCCCGGCGCCTGCCGTCCACGACGACCTGGTGCGCCGGCGCTTCGTGGCCGACGCGCTGGACCGGCTCTGGCTGACCGACATCACCGAGCACCCCACGCGGGAGGGGAAGGTCTATTGCGCCGCCGTGCTGGACGTCTACTCACGGCGGATCGTGGGCTGGTCCATTGCTGACCACCTGCGCACCGAGCTTGTGGTCGACGCTCTGGAGATGGCCCGCTGGCGGCGACAGCCGACCCGGGGCGAGACCGTGGTGCACTCCGACCGGGGATCGCAGGGCGGATTCAAGTGGTCATCGCAACGCCTCGAGGTGAGGGGTTGTGATGGGAAGGTCACCGGGGTGGGCGGCGAAGGCGACAGGAAGGCCGGCGATGCGGTCTCCAGGCCGTCCACCGGTTGCGCGTCGTGAGCATCGCCAACGGTTCTGGCTGGCGATCGCAGAAGGGTTGTCGAGCGAGGATGCCGCTGCGGCGGCCGGTGTGTCTCCAGCCGTCGGAGCACGCTGGTTCCGTGAAGGTGGTGGCATGCCAACAGCCAGTCCGGCGCCGCTGTTAGGGCGCTACCTATCGTTCGCTGAGCGCGAGGAGATCGCCATCCTCCGCGCCCAAGGCGCAAGCGGCCGAGCGATCGCCCGCCGGCTCCGCCGGGCTCCGTCGACGATCTCACGCGAGGTACGCCGGAACGCTGCGACACATAGCGGCAAGCTGGAGTATCGAGCGACCACGGCGCAGTGGCATGCCGAGCGACGTGCGCAGCGTCCCAAGGTCGCCAAGCTCGCCGGCAACGACCAGCTCCATGGTTACGTTCAGGAACGGCTGTCAGGCAGGATCGTCCGGCCCGACGGTGTGGGGGTGGTCGGCCCTGAGGTGCGCTGGATTGGCCGTCGACATGGGCGCCGTCAGCACCGACGCTGGGCCCAGGCGTGGAGCCCGGAGCAGATCTCGAACCGGCTGCAGGTCGACTTCCCTGATGATGCGTCGATGAGGATCTCCCACGAAGCGATCTACCAGGCCCTGTACGTCCAGGGTCGCGGCGCGCTGCGGCGTGAGCTGATCGCATGTCTGCGTAGCGGACGAGCGTTGCGGGTGCCCAGGGCGCGAACCCGCGGTCGCGGCAAGAAGTTCGTCAGCCCCGAGATCATGATCAGTCAGCGGCCCGCCGAAGCCGATGACCGCGCCGTTCCCGGCCATTGGGAGGGCGATCTGATCCTCGGGCTGGGCAGCTCCGCGATCGGCACGCTCGTCGAGCGCACGACACGGTTCACCATGCTGCTGCACCTGCCCCGCATGGATGGCCACGGACAGCAACCCACCGTCAAGAACGGCCCCCCGCTGGCCGGTCACGGCGCAGAGGCGGTGCGTGACGCGATCACGGCCTCGATCACGACGCTGCCCGACCAGCTGCGTCGCTCGCTTGCCTGGGACCAGGGAGCGGAGATGGCCCAGCACGCGCAGCTGCGCATCGACACCGGCCTGCCGATCTACTTCTGTCGACACCGGCCTGCCGATCTACTTCTGCGACCCTCGCAGCCCCTGGCAGCGTGGCAGCAACGAGAACACCAACGGCCTGCTGCGTCAGTACTTCCCCAAAGGCACCGACCTGTCCCAGCACTCTGCCGAGGACCTCGCCGCCGTCGCTCTCGCGCTCAACACTCGACCCCGCAAGACCCTCGGATGGAAGACTCCCGCCGAGGCACTCAACGAACACCTACTCTCCCCTGCACAAGGCGGTGTTGCGACGACCCCTTGAACCCGAGCAGTACACGTCGTGGGCCTTCGGGCACCGCCTCCGCACCGCCGGCCTGCTCGGCTCGATGGGCCGGGTCGCGTCGGCTGTCGACAACTCGATGATGGAGTCGTTCTTCGGGACGCTGCAGCTCGAGCTGCTCGACCGCCGCAGCTGGACGACCCGGGCCGAGCTCGCCTCCGCGATCTTCGAATGGATCGAGGGCTGGTATAACCCGCGCCGCCGTCACACCTCGATCGGCGATCTCAGCCCCGTGGAGTACGAAAGGAGGCCCGCCGCCGCCGCGGAAGCAGCATGATGTCTACACGTGAACTGTCCGGAGAACCGGGTCAGGCTCCGAGCGACCTCAGCCTGGGGCCAGCCGGCGTCCACTTCCCGCACGAGCTCGAGTCGGGTCAGCGGCGTCAGCCGCGCGTTACGATGGGCCATGAGGGTGTCCTCTCCTCGCTACTGCCGTGCTGTCACACACAGCAGCGGGCGAGGCCCCTCATCCTGTCAACAACCTACGTGGGAACTACAGCTAGCGGCCGGCGACGGCGCTGCCGTGCACGCCGGGCACCACCTCGATGCGGTCGGGGAGCCGCTCGGCGAGCTCGGGGACGTGCGAGATCACGCCGATCATCCGCCGCCCGCCCGCGAGCGTCTCCAGCCCCTGCACGGCGAGGTCGAGCGACTCAGCGTCGAGCGCCCCGAAGCCCTCGTCGAGGAACAGCGACTCCAGCGAGACCGCCGCGCCCGTCCCCGCTAGCTCCGGCAGCCGCTCCGAGAGCGCGAGCGCCAGCGCGAGGCTCGCGAGGAAGGTCTCGCCGCCCGAGAGGGTGCGGACCGAGCGCTGCTCGTCGCCGTTGAACTGGTCGACGACGGTGAACTCGCCGTCGTCGGCGACCAGCCGGTAGCGACCCGCGGTGAGCTGCTCCAGCCGCGCCGCCGCGTCCTGCGCCAGCACCGCCATCGCCTCGCGCTGCACGTAGGCGATGAAGCGGTTGCCGCGCAGCTCCTGCTCCAGCGCGCCGGCCAGCGCGGCGCGACCGCGGTGCTCCGCGACCTCGGCGCGCATGCGCTCCCCCTCCGCGACGTCACGCTGCGCCCGCTCGAGCAGGGTGCGCGTCTCGGCGAGCTCCGCGGCGGCCCGCTCGCGGTCGCGCGCCTCGCCCTCCAGCAGCCCCGTGAGCGCGGCGGCGTCGACGGGTTCGCGGCCGGCCGCCGCCGTGCTCTCGGGATCGAGGGAGAGCAGCTCGCCCGCGTGCTCCAGCGCGTCGCGCTCGGCGGCTGTCGCGGCCTCGGCGGCGCTCGTCGCCCCGGCGGCCACGCGCGCCGCCTCGACGCCCGCGCGCTCGGCCTCGGCGCGGCGCTCCTCGTGGCGGGCGGCCTGCCCAGCGGCGGCCGCCTCCGCCTCGCGCGCGGCGCTCGTCAGCTCGGCGGCGCGGCGCTCCGCGCGCTCCAGCTCCGCGAGGCGCGCGCGCAGCGCCTCGACGTCGAGGGGCGCGCCCTCGCCCTCGCTGGCCAGGGCGGCGAGCCGCTCCCCGGCCTCGGCGCAGCCGCGCTCGACCCGCGCCCGCAGCTCGGCGCGCGCCCGTGCCTCGGCCTCGGCCGCGTCGGCACGAGCGGCGGCGTCCCGCGCCTCGGCCTCGGCGCGGCGCCCGTCCAGCTCCGCCGCCTCGCGCGTCGCGAGCGTCTCGCGCAGCGCCGCAGCGAGCGTGTCGGGCGGCGCCAGCGCGGCGGGCGGGGTGGCGGGCGGCGCCCCACCCGCCCCGCCGGCGACGGCCTGGAGCTCGACGCTCGCGGGGGCCGCGGCGACGAGCTCGGCCGGGGCGCGCGCCAGCAGCACGGCGAGCGCGCGCTCCTGCTCGCGCGCTGCCTGTAGTCGCGCGGTGGCGGCGCCCGCGCTTGCCTGCGCCTCGGCGACGGCGGCGCGGCAGCGCGCGGCGTCGGCGTCGAGGGCGTCGCGCGTGCTCCCCGCCTCCGCGATCGCGGCGTCGTGGGTGGCCAGCGCGGAGGCACCCCGGGCGGCGACGTCGGCGGCGTGCTCCTCGGCGGCGGCGCCCTGCACGGCCTCCGCGTCGCGGCGCAGCGCCTCGGCGCGCGCCTCGGTGAGCCGGCGCGCCGCCTCCCCGACGGCCGCGTCGGCGGCGGCGAGGTCGGGCGCCTCCTCGACGGGGAGCGCCGCCACCGGCTCGCCGCAGACCGGGCACGGGTCGCCGGGCGCGAGCCCCTGCCGCAGCGCAGCGGCGGCGTGCCGGCGGTGCGCCTGCTCGCGCGCCGCGACCGCGACCGCGACCGCGCGCTCCGCGTCGGCGAGCGCGTCGCGCGCGGCGGCGGCGGCCTTCGCGGCCGCACGCGCCGCCTTCGCCGCCGCCCGGCGCGCCTCCTCGGCGGTGGCGCGCGCCGCCAGCTCGGCGAGCAGCTGCTCGCCGAGCCGCCCCAGCGCCTCCGCGCGGCGCTCCTGCGCGCCGGCCTTCGTCTCCGCCTCGCGGGAGGCGCGCTTCGCCTCGGTGGCGCCGGCGCCGAGCTGCTCCGTGCCGAGGCGGCCCTGCGCGGCGGCCTCGGCGAGCGCGCTCGATGCGACGGCGAGCCTCGTGCGCTGCTGCGCGACGGCCTCGGCGTGTGCCGCGGCCTCGGCGGCGGCGCTGCCCGCGGCGGCGGTGGCGACGTGCTCGGCGGCGAGCGCGGCTGCTAGCTCGGCGCGGGCGCGCTCGAGTGCGGCGGCGGCCTGCTCGCGGAGCTGCGCGCGCTCCAGCTCGCGCGTCGCCCGGGCGCGCTTCGCCGGGTCGTAGGCGAGCGCCGTCAGCTCCCGCGCGAGGCGGGCGCGCTCCGTCTCGGCGGCGTCGCGGTTGCGCGCGGTGTCGGCGAGCGCGGCGGCGGCGGCCTGCGCGCGGGCGGTGGCGGCGCCTGCGGCTCGCGCTGCCTCGGCGGCGACGTGGCGCGCGCGCTCGAGCGCCGCCACCAGCTCGCCGAGGGCGGCGACGCGTTCGCGCCGCGTCTCGAGCGCCCCGTGGCGGGCCTCGGCGCGGGCGCAGCGCTCGCCGAGCGCGGCGCCCGCCTCGGGCGAGGCGAGCGCGAGTCGATCGAGCTGCCCCGCGAGCAGCGTCGCCGCCTCCGCGCCGCGCGCCGCGCGCTCCCGCGCCAGCCGCCGCGCCTCCTCGTAGGTGCCGAGGCCCAGCAGCCGCGTGAGGATCGCGCGGCGCTGCTGGTCGTCGCCGCGCAGGAAGGAGTCGAAGGCGCCCTGCGGCAGCAGCACGGTCTTGGTGAAGGTGGCGTAGTCCAGGCCGAGCAGCTGCGTCACCTGCTCCGTCACCTCCGTGGCGCGGTCGGCGAGCGGGCGCCACGAGCCGTCGGCGAGCAGGTGTTCCAGCCGCGTGCCGACGGTGGCCGGGGCGCGGCGGCTGACGCGGTAGCTCTCCCCGCGCACGGTGAAGTCGAGGCGCGCCGACATCGACTGCTCGCCGTGCGAGAGCAGCTGCCGGGTCTGGCGGCCGACGCGCGGCACCTGCCCGTAGAGCGCCCACGTCATCCCGTCCAGCAGCGAGGACTTGCCCGCGCCCGTCGGCCCCGTGATCGCGAAGAGCTCGCGGCCGCCGAAGTCCACCACCGCCGTCTCGCGGAAGGCGGTGAAGCCGCGCAGCTCCAGCCTCAGTGGCCTCATAGCGGCGGCCTCATCGCAGTGGCCTCATGGTCGGGGCCTCATCGGGCGGCCGTCGCCTGCTCGACCAGCTCGTCGAAGAGCGCGGTCAGCTCCTCGGCCGGGGTCGCGCCGTGCTGCGCCGCGTAGTAGCGCACGAAGAGCTCGCGCGGGCCGAGCCGCGCCAGCTCCGGCGCCGGCAGCGCGCGCTCGTGCTCGTACTCGAGGCGCACGTCGACGGCGGTGGGGATCGCCTCGCGCACGCGCTGCGCGAGGCCGGGCTCGGGGCGCTCGACCTCGACGATCACGCGCGCATAGCCGCCCGCGGCCTCGGCGGCGCGGTCCAGCACCTCGGCGAGCGGGCCCCGCAGCTCCACGAGCGGGCGGCCCGCGCTGAGCGGCACGGCGCGCTGCTTCGCGGGCGTGCCGGCGCTCGCCTCGATCAGCCGCACCACCTTCTGCTGCCCGCGCTCGCCGAAGTCGAGCTGCAGGATCGAGCCCGCGTAGGCGCCGGACGCCGCCGTGCCGCGCAGCTCCTGCGGCTCGTGGATGTGGCCCAGCGCCAGGTACTGCGGGGCGCCCGGGAGCATCCCCGGCGGCACGCCGTAGCTCTGCCCGATGTGCAGCAGCCGCTCCGAGCCGTCGACCGCGGCCAGCCGCGCGCCGTCGACGAAGAGGTGCCCCGCGAGCAGGTTGACGGCGTCCGGCGCGAAGCCCTCGCAGAGCGCGCGGTAGATGCGGCCCACGCCCTCGGCGTAGCTGGCGAACGCCTCCTCGGGCGCCAGGCCGAGCAGCTCCGCGGCGTCGACCAGCCGGCCCTCGGGGACCCACGGCACTGCCGCGATGCGCGCCTCCTCGCCGCCCGCGTGGAGCGTCAGCACGCCGCCCTCGTCGGGCCGGCGCACCGCGTGCTGCGTGTAGACGCCCAGCAGGTCGGAGAGCCGGCCCACCGCCTCGAGCTTGCGCGGCGAGTCATGGTTGCCGGCGAGCAGCAGCACCTGCACGCGCGCCGCGATCAGCTGGCGCAGCGTCTCAAAGAGCAGCCGGTCGGACTCGGGCGAGGGGGCGGCCGTGTCCCAGATGTCGCCGCAGACGAGCAGCACGTCGACGCGCTCGGCGGTCGCGATCTCGACGATCTCCCCGAGCACCGCCTCGAACTCGGCGGCGCGGCTGCGGCCGCGAATCGTGCGGCCGAGGTGCCAGTCGGCGGTGTGCAGGAAGCGCATCGCTCTCCCCTCGTGGGCTCTCGCCTCGCCGATGTCGCGCGGGCGCGCCGACTCGCGCTCAGCGCCTTGCCGGCCTGCCGCGCGTCAGCGCGCCCCTGGGTCCCGGTGCGTCAGCGCACCCCCGAGTCACCGAAGCGCGCAAACGGGTCCGCGGCGCTCGGCGCCACCTCGGAGGGGCGCGTCGCCCACGCGGGCCGCGGGAACTGCAGCAGCAGCGGCACCGGGATCTCCGGCTGCTGCACGATCATCGTGCCCGGCGTCAGCAGGTGGGCGCGGGCGCGCGCCGCCTGCGTCAGGAAGCCGTACTCGCTGCGCTGCGCCTCGGCGGCGTCCAGCCGACCGACGACGCGGAACGCGCAGTTCGCGACCACGCGCGGCTCCACCTCGGAGGCGGTCTGCTGCGCGCCGATGAGGATCATCCCCAGCGAGCGACCGCGCTCCGCGATGTCCAGTATCCGCTCCTTGATGGGGCTGCGCCCCTCGCGCGGCGCGTACTTGTTGAGCTCGTCGAGCACCACGAAGACGGGCGCCGCCTCCCCCGCCGCGGAGAGCCGCTCGCGCTCCTCGAGCACGCCCGAGAGCAGCGCGCCCACGACGAAGCGCTGCGCGCGGTCGTGCAGCCGGTGCAGGTCGACCACCGTCACCTGCTCGCGCGTCCAGTCGATGCGGTGGCGCGCCGCGTCCACGGCGGGGTCGCCGCGCAGCAGCTGCCCGACGTGCGGGATCGACGCCTCGAGGCGACGCAGGAACGCCTGCACCGTCGCGGGCGCGGCGCGGCGCGCCCACGTGCCGCCCTCGCCCTCGTCGGTCTGCTCCGCGATCGCCTCGACCAGCGCCTCGAAGTCCTCGATCGTGCGGCCCGCGATGTCGATGGCCGGGCCCTCGACGGGGAGCGAGAGCCGCGCGGCCAGCGCGAGCTGCCGCTCCACCGCGTCGATCACCGTGCCCAGCTGCGTGCGCTCGTCGTCGCCCTCGGTGAAGAGGAAGCGCAGATAGCGCCGCGCGCAGAACTCGCGCAGCGTCCACAGGAAGCCCGTGACTCCCTCCAGCCGCGAGCCGGTGTCGGGGATCGGCTGCTCGCCGCGGCGCGTCGGCGCGAAGAAGGCGACGGAGCGGAACGGCTCGGCGGGCAGCCCGAGCTCGGCGTAGCGCTCGCGGTCGGTGGCGTCGAGGGGCGCCCCCGGCTTGTCGAGGAAGAGCAGGTCCTCGCCCTTCACGTTGAAGACGAGCGCCCGCGCGTTGGGCGCGAGCGCCCCCAGCGCCTCGCCGCGGAAGAGGGCGTGCAGCAGGAAGACGGCGTAGGAGGTCTTGGTCGCGACGCCCGAGACGCCCGAGATGTTGACGTGCGCCCCGCGCCGCCCGTCCAGGAACTCGAGGTTGCCGACGATCGGCTCGCCCGCGCGCGAGACGCCCAGAGGCACGCGCCGCTCCATGCGGTCGAAGGAGAGCGCGCGGTCGCGCGCGGCGCCGCGCGCCCGCACCGCGGCGCGGCCTGGCAGCGGCGGCGCGTAGATCTCCGGCGCGATGCGCGTGACCGCGACGTGCGCCGTGACGGCGGTGTCGGCGGGCAGCACGCCGCCCGTCACCAGCCGCACGTCCGAGTCGAAGCTCACCCCCTCGTGGATGGCGCGCAGCTCATCGACGATGCCGTAGAGGTCGACGCTACCGCCCTCGGGCAGCTCGTTCGCGACGTGCACCACGTCGTCGAGCTGGAGCGTGCGCGCCGGGTCGACGTAGAGCCAGAAGTCGAGCGGCGTCGCGGGCTGCCCGGGCGTCCCGATCACGAGCCCCACGGCGTCGCCGGGCGCCCCCGCCGCGGCGTCGGCGCTCGCGCCGCCGGTCGCGCCCTCGATCGCGGCGAGGGCCGCTGCGACCGGCGGCCCGCCGTTCGCCTCGCTCATGCGGGCACCTCCGTCGCGGCGGCGACGCGCTCGGCGACCCCTTCGGGGCCCGCCTCGCCGCTGCCGCTCGTGCGGGCGTCGGCGAGCGACCCGGCGCCGGCGAACGAGGCGGTGAGCAGCCGCCGCACCCAGCGGCGGTCGCCCAGGCGGTGCGTGAGCGCGCGCTCCAGCGCGCCGACGGGCAGCAGGTTCTGCGGGGCGCGTGGGTCGCGCGCGGGCGTCGAGGCGAGGCGCGGCAGCGCCGCCGTCGCCTCGTCCGCGAGCCGCGCCGCCTCGGCGACGGGGAGCGCGCCCGCGCACTCCATGCGCACCACGCCGGCCAGCGGGTGGAAGAGCCCGGGGAGCGCCGCCGTGCGCGCGTACCAGCCGTAGCGCTCCGTCCCGGCCTCGCCGCCGATGTGGAAGAGCGGCGTGCGCTGCCCGACCTCGAGCACGACCGCGAGCGCGCGCTCGGTGGTGCCGACGTACCACTGGTGGATGCGCTTCACGTAGCCGACGGCGCGGCGACCCGGCTGGCGCAGCCGCAGCGGCCCGTCGACGAGCACCAGCGCCGCCTCGTCCTCGGCGAGCTTCGCCGCGAGCAGCGCCTCCGCGTCCAGCATCGCGCGGTTCAGCGCTGCGACCAGGTCGCGCGGGGTGGTCGCGTCCTGCGCGATCCGCGGGCGGTAGCGCAGCTCCGCCCGCCCGGCCGCGATCGCGCGCTCCACGGGCTCGCCGCCCGTCTGCAGGTAGCAGCGCTCGAGGCGCAGCGTTGACTCCTCGACGCGCGCCTTCGCGCCCGCCTCTAGCGCGACCGCCCCCACGGCGAAGGAGCCGAAGAGCCCCAGCGCCGGCTCGCTCGAGCCACCCGCGCCGCCCGTGCGCTCGTCGAGGGCGGCCGCGGGGCCGTCCTCCATCGCGTGCGCCTCCACGCGGCGCACGCCGTCCACGATGCGCAGCGAGTCCGGCGGGGGCGCCGCGGGCGTGACCGCGCGCCACTCGGCGAGCTCGACGCGCGTGTCGACCTCGGGCGGTGGCGGGGTCGCGCCATCGACCTCGGCCTCGAGGCCGGCTCCGAACTCGGGCGCCCATGGGAGCAGTCTCAGCACCATCGCGCACCACCACGCCGGGGAGTCGAACGCGAGGAGTCGAACGCCGGGAGTATAGCGGGGAACGCCAGTTCGGATCACTGGAGTCAGCGCATGACGCGCGCTGCCTCCCCCGCATCGCGGTGCCGCCGTACGCTCCGCTATCGAGGAGGCGGGGATGGACGAGTCGCAGCGGGGCGCCCCCGAGTCAGGCCGCGAGCCCGGCGGGGAGGACGCGGGCGCTGGCGAGTCCGGGTCGTTCGCGGCGGGGCCCTTCGCACCCGGCGCCGACCGCGCGCGCTACGTACGAGGCATGTTCGCGAGCATCGCGCCCCGCTACGACCTGATGAACACGCTGATGACGGGCGGCCGCCACCACGCGTGGCGACGCCTCGCGGCGCGCTCGGTCGTGCTGCCGCGCGACCGCGTGGTGGACGTGGGCTGCGGCACCGGCGATCTCACCTTCGCCTGCGCCGAGGCCGGCGCCTCGACGGTGCTGGGCGTCGACTTCGCGGCGCCGATGGTGGAGCGCGCGCGGGTGAAGGCGCGCGAGCGCGCCGCCGACGCCGACGCCGAGCCCGCCGACGCCGTCTCGTTCGCGGCGGCGGACGCGACGGCGCTCCCGCTCGCGGAGGGCGCCGTGGATGCGTGGTGCTCGGCGTTCGTCGTGCGCAACATCCCCGACCTCGACGCTGCCCTCGCCGAAGCGTTCCGCGTGCTGCGGCCCTTCGGCCGGCTCGCGATCCTCGATATGCCGCGCATGGAGGGCGGGCTGCTCGCCCCCGCGACGCGGCTCTACATGCGCGGCGTCGTGCCCGCGCTCGGGCGCGCCGTGTCGAGGCACCGCGACGCCTACTCGTACCTCCCGGAGTCGGTAGGCCGCTTCCTCTCGACGCGGGAGCTGACGGCCGCGCTCCGCCGCGCGGGCTTCCGGGTGACGGAGGTGCGCCTGATGGCGCTGGGCACGGTCGCCCTCCACATGGCTGACAAGCGTTCCGCTTGACTCGAGGGGCTGCCGCGCGCGAGAGAGGGCCAGCAGTGCGCCAGATGGCCCCCGCCACGTCGGGCTGCCGCTCCGGGACGCCGACGGGAGCCCGGACCCGGCCGCGACTCTTGGGTCGGGGCGGTCCGAGCGCCCGCCGGCGTCGCCGCGGGGAGTCCGACGTTGCGCCGGGCACTGGCGGCACGCGAGCCCTCTCGCAGGCGCGGCAGCCCCTCGGATGCAACGGAACGTTGCCTAGGGTCGAGCGGAACGCTCGTCGTCGAGGGGGGTGCGTGGCACCGCGTCATCGGCGTTGACCATGTGCTGGGCGAGGGGGCCGAGGCCGCGCAGGATCTCGGCGCGCTCCGGCTCGGGGACGCCCGCGGCGCGCAACGCCTCGGCCATGTGGTGCAGCCAGCGCCCCGCCGCATGCGCGTCGATCACGAACGGGAAGTGGCGGCGCCGCAGCCGCGGGTGGCCGTAGCGCTCGCTGTAGCGCGGCTCGCCGCCCAGCCACTGCTCGAGGAAGAGCGCCTGCTTCGCGCGCCCCGGGCCGAGCTCCGCGGGGAAGAGCGGGCGCAGCTCCGGGTCGCGCTCCACGCGCTCGTAGAACTCGGCGACCAGGCGCTCGACGGTCGCGCGCCCGCCGATGCGATCGAAGAGCGACCCGCGCGCGTCGGGCGGCGGCGCCGCGACCTGGCGTGCGGGTGGCCGCTCCAGCAGCGGTATCGGAGCGTCGCGGGCGGACGCCGGGTCGGCGGCGGCGGCGGCCGGTCCGGCGGCGGTTCCGGAGGCGGGTCGCGCGATGGTGCCGCGCTCCGCCTCGAACCCCGCGCAGGCGCGCACGGGCAGCGCGGGGTAGCGCGCGAAGTCGTGGTCGTCGTCGGCGCGGCCGCAGCGCAGGAAGCGCGAGCCGCGCGCGCTTACCACGGCGCGCGCCCAGCGACACCCCCCGCACAGCCCCGTCTCCGGCTCCGTCATAGCTCCGAGTCTACGGCCATGCCTCCCGAGTCTTCGGCGCGCTGCTCGACCCGACCGGCTCCCGCCGTCGGTTGCCCGACTACGTGCGCACGCGGGCTCGCCGAACGTCCGGCGCGCCACAGGGCGCGGCGCGAGCGCGCGGCCCACACCCGGACGCAGCGGAGCGATGCCGCACGGTGTCGTGCGCCACGTCGCCGCTCGTGCGGTGGCTGCTACCATCGGCGCGCCGCGCGGCCATCGCGCGCAGCGCGGGAGCCGGCGGCAGCGCGTCGAGTCGAGCGGAACGCTCGCGGCGACCGGAGGCGAGATGACGAGCGACGCGGGCGAGCGACCACCCCCGAGCCGGCGCATGCCGGCGACCGACGACTTCGCGACGGGCGCCGCCATCGGCGAGCCCGTGCCGGACTTCACGCTCCCCGACCAGCGCGGACGGCCCGTCACGCTCTCCGAGGTGTTGCGCGAGTCGCGGGCGCTGCTCGTCTTCCACCGCTCCGCGCGCTGGTGACCGTTCTGCCGCACGCAGCTCGTGGAGCTGCAGACGCACCTCGCAGGGCTCGCTGAGCAGGGCATCCTCCCGCTCGTCGTCAGCTACGACTCGCAGGAGGTGCTCGCCGGCTTCGCTGAGGACCACGGCATTGAGTACCCGCTGCTCTCCGACGAGGGCTCCGAGGTGATCCGCCGCTACGGCATCCTCAACACGCTGATCGACGAAGGCGAGGAAAACCACGGCATCCCCTTCCCCGGCACCTACCTCGTCGGGCGCGACGGGCGGGTGGAGGAGAAGCGCTTCCACCGCGAGTACCGCGTGCGCGAGTCGGGCGCCACGGTGCTGCGCAGCCTCGGCGGGCGGCCCGAGCTCGCGGGCTACCCCAGCGCGGAGGGCGGGGACGACCAGCTCGGCATCACGGCCACCCTCGCGGCGCCCGACTTCAAGTTCGAGCAGGTGGTGGACCTCGTCGTGCGGCTGCGGCTGGCTCCGGGGCTGCACCTCTATGGGGAGCCGCAGGACGAGCCGGTGCAGGAGGGGCTGTATCCGACGACGGTCAGCGTCACCTCGACGGCGCCACTGCGCGTGGGCGAGCCGCGCTACCCGGCGACGCAGCCGCACCACGTGGAGGGTATCGACGCCGAGCTCCCCGCCTTCGTCGGCGAGCTGGAGGTGGTGGTGCCCCTGATCAGCGACAGCCGCGAGGGCGTCATCCCCCTCGACGTCGAGGTCAGCTACCAGGCGTGCTCCGACCGCGAGTGCTACATCCCGCGCACGGAGCGGCTGCACCTGGACGTGCCGACCGGAGCGCTGGTGCCGGGACGGCCTGCCCCGGCGTAGGGCCCCGGGCGGCCGCACGAGCGACGGCCCGCGGGCGCTCGCTGCGGTGCCGCGGCGTACGATGCCGCGCATGGCGGAGCAGGCCCCCCGGCTGTGGCGGCTGCTGGTGCAGTGCCCCGATCGACCGGGCATCGTGGCGGCCGTCTCCTCCTACCTCGCGCGGCAGGGCGCGAACATCGTGCACGCCGACCAGCACTCGACGGCGGGCGCGCCCGGCGGCGAACAGCCGCGCTTCTTCATGCGCATCGAGCTCGACGCCGGCGGGGTGGCCGCGCCCGCCGCCGATCTCGAGCGCGGCTTCGCCGAGGAGGTGGCGGCGCCGTTCGCGATGGAGTGGCGCCTCGCCGACGCGGCGGCGCGGCAGCGCGTGGCGGTGCTCGTCTCGCGCGCCGACCACTGCCTGCTGGAGCTGCTCTGGCGCTGGCGCCGTGGCGAGCTCCCCATCGAGGTGCCGCTCGTCGTCTCCAACCACGAGGCGCTGCGCGAGCAGGTGGAGACGTTCGGCATCCCGTTCCACCACCTGCCGGTGACGCCGGAGACGAAGCCCCAGCAGGAGCGCGCCGTGCTGGAGGCGCTGGCGGACCGCGTCGACCTGGTGGTGCTGGCGCGCTACATGCAGGTGCTGTCGGGAGACTTCATCGCGCGCTACCCCTCGCGCGTGATCAACATCCACCACTCGTTCCTCCCCGCCTTCGCGGGCGCCGACCCCTACCGGCAGGCGTTCGAGCGCGGGGTGAAGATCATCGGCGCCACCGCGCACTACGCGACGGAGGAGCTGGACGAGGGCCCGATCCTCGAGCAGGACGTGGCGCGTGTGACGCACCGCGAGGCTCGCGACCAGCTCGTGCGCCTCGGCCGCGAGGTGGAGCGCTCGGTCCTCGCACGCGCGGTGCAGTGGCATGTCGAGGACCGCGTGTTCGTCCACGGCCGCAAGACCATCGTCTTCCGCTAGGCAGCGTTCCGGCAGCGTTCCGCTGCACGCTGGGGGCTGCCGCTCCTGCGGCAGTGGCTTTCGGTTTCGTGTGGGGCGGCGGTTGGGCTGGATGGCTCGCGGCCGACGAGGGGAGTCGTGCGCGCTCCGGGAGCGCAGTGCCGAGCCCTCTGGCCCGCCCGGTGAGCCGCCGTGAGACCGAGCACCGCCGACAGGAGCGGAAGCCCTGAGCGTGCAGCGGAACGCTGCCTGCTATGATGGCGGGGATGATCCAATCCCCGGGCCGCGCGCCGCGACCGGCCAGCGCGCCCACGCCGCACCACGACACCCCTTCCAGCTATCGCGAGAGCGCCGGTCCCCTCGCCGAGCGCGGCCTGTGACGCCCTTGGGCCGCATCCTCAAGCGCATCGTCGGCCAGGACGACGACCGGGGCGAGAAGGAGCGCGCCGCCGTCGCGACGCGGGAGCCCGCCGCCGAGCGAGGCGGCCGGCGCGACGCCATCGCGGAGAGCCCCGACGCCGCGCCGCTCGATGGCGAGCAGATCGATGGCGAGCAGAAGCGTCGTCGGCGCGGTCGCCGCGGGGGCCGCGGCCGCCGCAAGGGAGGCGCGGGCGGCGAGGCCGCCACCAACGGCGCCGAGCCGGGCGGCGAGCCGCCCGGCCCCGCTGCCCAGCAGCCCGCCGCCCAGCAGCCCAGCGCACGGCAGCCCGCCGCTGCGCCGCGCGAGACGCGCGACGAGCGGCCGCGCGGCCGCGACGGCCGAGCGGGCGCTAGAGGCAGCGGCGCCAGAGACGGCGGCGGCCAGCGCCGCGGGCGCGGGCCCGTGCGCGGCCTCGGCGACCGCCGAGGGCCCCGCGAGCGCGCAGCGCTGGAGCAGCCGCTGCCCGAGGATGTCGCGTTCCGCCCCGCCACCGAGGGCGGGGATGACTCGCTGCTGCCGGGACGCCGCCGCCGTCCGCCGGGGCCGCGCACCACCAACCGCGTGATCCTCGTGGGTGGCCGTCGCTACCTGCCGTCGGTGGAGGCGTCGCGAACGGAGCCGCTGCCGCCACCCGAGGCGCCGCCGATCGAGCTGCGCCCCGAGCCGCACGAGCCGCCGCCCGCGCGCCACGACGAGAGCGGCGCCCCAATCGAGGACGAGGGCGCGCCGCGCAAGCGCCGGCGTGGCCGCCGCGGCGGCCGTCGCCACCGCCGCCACGACGAGGCCGCGACGGCCCTCGACGGCGGCGTCGAGGGGCAGGCGCCGGACGAGGGCGCGCAGGGCGTCGAGCGCGAGTCGGAGCCGGCCGCCGCCGCGCCCGAGCGGGCGCCGCGGGCCGAGGCGATCGACGCGCCGCGAGCCGAGCCGATCGACGCGCCAGGTGCCGAATCGATCAAGGCGCCACGCGCCGAGGCACCACAGGCGGAGGCGCCGCGCGAGCGTGAGCGGGCCGCTCCGCCGCCCGAGCGCGAGCCGGTGCGCGTGGACCGACGGCGCTCCGCCGAGCCCGAGCCGGCGCGCGCGCGCACGGAGCCCGCCGAGCCAGTGCCCATCGAGGTCGAGCGCGAGCAGCGCCCACGGCGCGAGCCGGCCCCGACGCCTGAGCGGCGTCCCGCCGCGGAGCTGCCCGCGGCGTTCGCGGCGCTCGGCGTGGGGGAGGCGTGCCTGCAGACCCTCGCGGAGATGGGCTTCGAGGAGCCGACGCCGATCCAGGAGCGCACGATCCCCGCGCTGCTCGCGGGGCGCGACGTCGTGGGCGTGGCGCAGACGGGCAGCGGCAAGACGCTGGCCTTCGGGCTGCCGCTCGCGGAGAGCGTGGACGTGGCGCGCCGCGAGGTGCAGGCCGTCGTGCTCGTGCCCACGCGCGAGCTCGCGCAGCAGGTGCTCGGCGTGCTGCAAGAGGTCGCCATGCCGCACGGGCTGGACGTGGTCGGGCTGCTGGGCGGGCGCGCGCTCGCCGGGGACTTCCGCGCGCTGGAGGGCCGGCCGCACATCGTCGTCGGCACGCCGGGGCGCATCCTCGATCACCTGCGTCGCGGGACGCTGGAGCTGCGCGCCGTTCGCTACGCCGTCCTCGACGAGGCGGACGAGATGCTGGACATCGGCTTCCTGCCCGACATCACGCGCATCCTCTCGAAGACGCCGCGCAGGCGGCAGACCGCGCTCTTCTCGGCGACCATGCCCCACGCGGTGATGCGGCTGGTGCGCCGCTACATGCAGGACCCGGAGACCGTCTCCGTCGTGGCGCAGTACGACACCGTCGAGACCATCGATCAGTACTACGTCGAGGTGGCGCACCGCGACAAGCTGCGCGGCCTGCGCGAGCTGGTGGAGCGCGAGCTGAAGGGCCGCACGCTCGTCTTCTCGCGCACGCGGCGCGGCGTGGACTACGTCTCCGATCGGCTGCTCGAGATGGGCGTGCGCGCGGGTGCGCTGCACGGCGACATGGATCAGCGGCGGCGCGACCAGGTGGTGCGCCGCTTCCGCGAGGGCGAGCTGGATCTGCTGGTGGCGACGAACGTCGCGGCTCGCGGCCTCGACATCCCGGAGATCACGCACGTCGTGAACTTCGACGTGCCGCAGAACGCGGAGGAGTACGTGCACCGCATCGGCCGCACGGGCCGCGCGGGGCGCCACGGCACCGCGATCACGCTCGTCTCCGAGCACGACATCGGCGAGTTCGATGTGCTGCTCGCGGCCTTCGGCGACCGGCTGCGGCAGGAGCGCCTCGATCTGTACGAGCCCGCCTAGCGGCGGGCTGCGAGGCGGCGCGGGCGAGCGCGCCGCCCCGCTTCGCGGTACGATCGAAGGCGCTCCCACGCGCGAACTGCGAGCTGCCCGTGCGCCTGTCCGCGCCTACCTCTGTGCGCCTGGCCCTACGCTGGCGCCGCTGTGCCCTCGTGGGCGTGCCGCTGCTCGCGCTGCTCGTCGCGGCGTGCGGCGGCGGGGGCGGCGCGGACGACTCGGCCGCGCAGCCCTCGGGCGTGACGGCGGCCGGCGAGGTGAGCGGCACCCCGGCGGGCGGCGGTGCCGGCGGGGCGTCCGCGGCGGCGCCGGATGCGCCCTCGCGCCCCTCCGCTCCCGAGCTGATCGGGCTCAGTGACTGGCTCAACAGCGAGCCGCTGACCCTCGCGGGGCAGGGTGAGCAGGGCCGCGTGGTGCTCATCGACTTCTGGACCTACACCTGCGTGAACTGCATCCGCACGCTGCCCTTCCTGCGCGACTGGCACGAGAAGTACGCGGAGCGCGGACTGACGGTCCTCGGCGTGCACGCGCCGGAGTTCGATTTCGAGCGCGACCCGGTGAACGTGCGCGACGCGGTCGTGCGCCACGAGCTGGGCTACCCCGTCGCACAGGACAACGAGATGGAGACGTGGAGCGCGTTCGGCAATCGCTTCTGGCCCGCGAAGTACCTCGTAGGCGCCGACGGCGCGCTGCGCTACCAGCACTTCGGCGAGGGCGACTACGACGCTACCGAGCTCGCCATCCGCGCCGCGCTCGAAGACGCCGGCCACGACGTGAGCGACGTGCCGCTGGGCGGGGTGGAGCCGCCGGCGCTCGACGCCAATGCCGCGCGCGGCATCACCCGCGAGCTCTACGGCGGCTACGCGCGCAGCTACACGATCCAGGGGGTCTACGCGGCGCAAGAGGAGTACTTACGAGGGCCCCGACCGCACCGCGCTCTACGAGGACGAGCCCGAGCATCACCACAACCAGTGGTACGCGCAGGGGCTGTGGCGCAACGAGGCCGAGGCGATCGTGCACGCCCGGCGCACGGAGACGCTCGAGGACTACCTCGCGTTCCGCTTCGTGGGGCGCAGCGTGAACGTCGTGATGCGGCCCGCGACCGGCGAGGCATTCGAGGTGGTGGTGGAGCTCGATGGGCGCCCGCTGCGGCCGGAGGAGGCGGGCCCCGATGTGACGTTCTTCGAGCTGGCGGGCGCTGGCGGGCGCTGGTGGGGCGAGCGGCGGCGAGCGCCGCGCCGTCGTGGGCGTCGACGGGGCGCGGATGTATCGCGTGGTGCAGCTCCCCGCTCTCGGCGACCACGAGCTGCGGCTGCGCTCCACCTCGGACTCCTTCGCCATGTTCGCGGTGACCTTCGGCGCGTACACCGAGGGCGAGTGAGGTGGCGCTCGCGCGCGGGCTCAGCGGGCTCGGCGGGCTGGGGCGGCCGGTGCGGCGCCCGCGGCGGCGGCGGCTCGCGTTCCTGCTGCTCGCGCTCGCCGGAGCGATCGCGGCCGCGTGCGGCGCCTCTTTCGGTGACGCTGACGAGCCCGCCGAGGGCGGCGAGCGCCCGCTCGTCGCGCGCGATCCGGAGTCGGTCGGGCTGCTGCTGGCGGGCTATCCGGTCTACGACGACCCGTCGAGCGGGCTGCGCGTGATCTTCGGCACGCCCGACCTCGGGGTGGGGCGGCACCGCGTGGCGTTCGCGCTCACCGACCCCGCCCAGGGACTGGTGCGGCTGCCCATCCTGCGCGCCGCCTCGTACTACTACCCGCGCGGCGCGAGCGGCCCGCGCGAGGGGCCGGTGGAGCAAGCGACGGCGCGCTTCTTCGAGTTCCCCTTCGGGACGCGCGGCATCTTCAGCGCGGAGCTCACGCTCGATCGCCCCGGCGACTGGGGGCTGGAGCTGACGCTGCCCGCGCCCGACGGCGGCACGCGCAGCACCACCTTCCTCTTCCCCGTCGCTGAGCGAACGAGCGCGCCCGCCGTCGGCGACCGAGCGCCCGCGAGCGCGAGCCGCACCGTAGCCGACGTGGCCTCGCTGGCCGAGCTGACCACCGGGCACGAGCCCGACGCGGCGCTCTACCGGCTCTCGATCGCCGACGCCCTCGCGGAGGCGCGGCCCTTCGTCGTGGTGTTCGCCAGCCCCGCGTTCTGCACCAACGCGCTGTGCGGCCCGCAGGTGGAGGTGCTCTCGGCGCTGGCGGCGCGGCACGGGGAGCGCGCGAACTTCCTGCACGTCGACCTCTACGAGAACCCGGACGAGATCCGGGGCGACCTCGACCGCGCCGTGCGCACGCCCGTGCTCGAGGAGTGGGGCATCCACACCGACGAGTGGACGTTCGTCGTGGACGCGGACGGTCGCGTGGCCGGCCGCTTCGAGGCGTTCGTCACCGAGCGCGAGCTGGAGCAGGCGCTGCTCGCGGTCCTCGACGCCGGCCGCGTGGAGCGTCGCGTCTCGCGCTGCCCGCGTGTCGCCTCCCCGCGCGAGACGCGCAGGTAGAGCGCGAGCTGGCGGCGCTCGGTGGGCGACATGCGCAGCCACGCCGCGCCCAGCAGCGGCGCGCGGGGCGCGGGGCGGCCTCGGGGAGCGGGCAGGCGGCCAGCGCCTCGGCGAGCCGCGCCTCGACCGCCTCGGCGTGGGCGCCACGCCGGCAGCGCCGCGCGCGCGCGCCGCTCGCCCGCCCCGGCGCGCCGAGCTCGCGGGCGGCGCAGCGGTAGGCGCGCTGCGGCGTGCCGCCCTCGGCGTGCGTGTTGCCGGCGGTGCGCGCCGCGCCCGCGTGCCGGCCCACGCCCGCGAGCAGGTAGAGGGCGGCGGGGCGGCGCGGATCGCCGCGGCTCCCGGTGGCGCGTCGCGCCGCGCGCACCCGATCGAAGAGGGCGCGCGCCACGAGCGGCGGCTGCCGCCCGCGCCCGATCACGCGGCCGTGCAGCGTCAGATGCGTAGACGGGGTTCGTGAGGATCGTGGCGACGGCGGCCTTGCCGCCGTGCCGCGCTGGGCCCTCGTGGCCATGTCCGGGGGCCGGGGCCGGCGCGCGGCGCGCGCGATCAGGGCGCAGAGCTTCTCAGCAGCCCCGCCACCTCGGGCGGCAGCGGGTCGCGGCCGGCCGAGGGCGTCTCGCTTCGCGCCGCTCGGGCGCGCGTCGTGCGCCCCTGCGTCGTCGCCCGCCGAGGCTGCGTCGTCCGTGCGGAGCTGCTCATCGTCGCCGTCGCGGCGCGCGCCCCCCTCTGTCGCGGCCGGCAGGGGTCGCCTACGGGCGAAGTACGGAAAGGACTATATTATACAGGACTGCTGAATAGTTCTATGAGGACTGCGCACGTGCGTGCTGTATCCTCGGCTGGTGGTGAGCTCGCGTGACGAGAGAAATCGGCGTATCGGGGCGCGCGTCCGCGCGGCGCGGGAGCGGCTGCGCCCGCCGCGGTCGCAGGAGTGGGTGGTGCGTGGGCTCGCCGAGCGGGGAGCGACGCACGCGCAGGAGTGGCTCTCGAAGATCGAGCGTGGCGAGCGCACGTTGCTCGCGCCGGACGCGCAGGCGCTGGGCGAGGTGCTGGGCGTCTCGGCCGGCGAGCTGCTGGGCGACGAGCGCATGGCGCTCGACGCGTTTCGCCGGCTGCTCCCGACCTGGGAAGAGCTGACCGCCGAGGAGCAGGAGGCGCTGCTCGCCGGCTTCGAGCTGCAGCTCCGGGCGATCGCCGACGGCCGCCGCCTGGCGCTGGGCGCCACGGACCGCGAGCCCGGCGACGGCCCGCGCGAGGCACCTACCGCCCCGTACATCGCGGGCCCCGCAGACCCCGGCGGGGCAGACGCGAGCGCGACAGATGGGGGCGCGGCGGAGCCCGGCGCGGTCGCGCCCCCCGGCTAGCGGCCCCCGGCTAGCTGTAGTTCCCACGTAGGTTGTTGACAGGATGAGGGGCCTCGCCCGCTGCTGTGTGTGACAGCACGGCAGTAGCGAGGAGAGGACACCCTCATGGCCCATCGTAACGCGCGGCTGACGCCGCTGACCCGACTCGAGCTCGTGCGGGAAGTGGACGCCGGCTGGCCCCAGGCTGAGGTCGCTCGCCACTTCCGCGTCTCCCGCCACACCGTTGCCAAGTGGCTGGGGCGCTTCCGGGCGGAGGGAGCGGCAGGGCTCGAGGACCGCAGCTCCGCCCCGCGCGCGCATCCCCGGCGCACGCCGCCCGAGCTGGAGCGACGCATCTGCGCCGTGCGACGCACGCAGGGATTCGGGCCGCATCGCATCCAGTGGGCGCTCGGGGTCGCCCGCTCCACGGTCTACGCCGTGCTGCGGCGCCGCGGCCTCAACCGGCTCGACCGCCTGCACCGCGTCACCCGGGAGCCGGTCCGCTACGAGCACGACGCCCCCGGCGACCTGCTGCATCTCGACGTGAAGAAGCTCGGGCGCGTCCCCGAGGGCGGCGGCAAGCGAATGGCGCCTGGCTTCGCCGAGACGCGCTCCGGGCCGCATTCGCGGCGTTCGCTGGGGCTGGAGTACCTACACGTCGCCGTCGACGACCACAGCCGTTACGCCTACGTCTCCGTCCTGCCCGACGAGCGTGGCGCGAGCTGCGCCGCCTTCCTCGAGCAGGCGCTCGCGGCCTTCCGCCGGCGTGGCGTGCGCGTGCGCCGGGTCCTGACCGACAACGCGAAGGCCTACACCGTCGCCCGCAGCTTCCACGGCGCCGCCGCTGCCGCAGACGTGCGGCTGTCGCACACGCGGCCCTACCGCCCGCAGACGAACGGCAAAGCCGAGCGTTTCATCCAGATCCTGCAGAACGAGTGGACCTACGCCCGCCCCTACCGCTCCAACGCCGAGCGGCTGCGCCAGCTCCCACGCTGGCTCTACCGCTACAATCACCGCCGACCGCACGGCGGCGTCGGCGGGGCCGTCCCCGCCTCCCGCCTGTGAACAACCTTCCTGGGTAGTACAGCTAGCGCCGTCCGTCTGGCGCCCTCGACCCTCGACGCGGCGCCGCTAGAGCGAGAGCTGCTCGGCGGCGGGCTCCAGGCACGCCGGGTCGTCGTGGCGCACGGAGTTCACCCGGCCCGACACGGCCGTCGCGATCAGCAGCGCATCGGGCGCGGGGCGCAGCAGCGCGCTCAGGCGCTCGCGGTCGCGCTCGCCCGCGAAGAGCCAGTCGTCGACCGCGTCGGCGGGCAGCACGACGGGCATGCGGTCGTGGATCGCCCCCACGGTGGCGTTGGCGTCCGTCGTGAGGATGGTGAACGTCGTCTCGGACGCGGGCGCCGTCCCCGCCTCGGCGCCCGGCGGGGGCGTCCACTCCTCGTAGAGCCCCGCGAAGAGCAGCAGGCCGCTGTCGGGCCGATGGAACCAGTGCGGGCGTCGCGCGTTCTTGCTGCCCGTCCACTCGAAGAAGCCGTCGGCGGGCACGGCGCAGCGCCGGCGCGCGAAGGCCTCGCGGTACGCGGGCGCCCGCGCCGCGCTCTCCGCGCGCGCGTTGATCTGCGCGGCCGCGCGCCGGCGGTCGGGCGCCCCGGCGTTGACCAGGCCCCAGCGCGCGGGCAGCAGCTCGCGATCCTCGCGCGGCAGGCGCAGCAGCCAGTGCGGATCGGTGGGCGCGATGTTGTAGCGCGGCCGGTAGCGCTCCGCGTCGATCTGCTCGATCGGCACGCCGAGCTCCTGCGCCAGCCACTGGCGGTCGCTCGTGGTCAGCGTGAAGCGGCCGCACATCCGCGCGCGGCCTCTCCTACAGCAGCACGACGCCGAGGGCGACGAGCGCCGGCAGCGCGAACCAGACGAGCGCAGTGAGCACCAGTGCGACCGTCGCGATCGCGACGCTCCCGTCCTCGGGCACGTCGCCGGCCTCGCCGATCGTCTTCCACAGCGCGGCCAGCGGCGTGGCGAGCAGGCCCTGCGAGCGGCGCCGCGCCAGGCCTGCGCCGCGCAGCAGCGCCCACGACAGCCCCAGGAAGAGCAGCAGCGGCGCGATCGCGGCCGGCGGCAGCACGCGCCCGCTGAGCGAGATCGCGCCCGCCTGCTGCCCCAGCGAGGCGAGCGCCGGGATCGCGGCGCCCACTCCCAGCAGCACCGGCGCGCCGCCGCCGCCGCCCCCGAAGGCCGGGGCGATGCGCCCCAGCTCGACGCGCGCCCGACACAGCGGCGCGCGAGCGGGCTCGCCCGGGGCGCACTGCGCCTCCCCGCTGCGCGTAGAGCGCGACCAGCCGCTGCACGACGCCGTGGACGTGGGAGCGCACCATGTAGGCGGCGACGAACTCGATGGCGGGGCTCGCGAGCGCCAGCGCGCGCTCCGCCGCCGCCGGGCTGCCCGCGAGCAGCCGCCGCGTGCGATCGAGCTGGCTCGTCAGCTCGTCGATCAGCAGCTCGTCCGGGCGCCGGCCCTCGGTCATCTCGCTCCCCGCCCGTGCCAGCGGCAGTGTAGCGCCGCCGCTCCGCGGCCCCCTGCGGCGGCCCTGCGCGGTGCCGCCGCGTGGAGCGTCCCCCGCGCGCCTCGGCCCTCGCTTGGCTGCTCCCTCGCGCGCCGCCCCCGTGCGTGGCAGGCTGCGCCGGGTGAATGGGGGTGCGCGATGGTGAAGGCGGTTCCCGGCGAGCGGCGCGGCTTCGCGCACACGCAGCACGGCAACATCGAGTACCGCGAGCGCGGCAGCGGGCCCACGCTGGTGATGCTGCACAACACCCCGTACTCCTCGGCGCGCTACTCGGCGCTGATGCCGGCGCTGGAGGACGCGTTGCACTGCGTCGCGATCTCCACGCCGGGCTACGGCGAGTCCGACCGGCCGCCCACGCCCTACGAAAGGGACTTATACGCCTAAGCTGCCATAAGTCCCCTACGAAACGGTCGAGGAGTTCGCGCGCGCCTTTATCCGGGTCTTCGACGACCTCGGCATCGAGCGCGCGCACCTCTACGGCGCGCAGACCGGCTCGCAGGTCGCGATGTCGCTGGCCGCCGACTACCCCGAGCGCGTCGAGCGGCTGGTGCTGGAGGAGCCGTTCCACTGGGGGACGCCCGCGCGCCGCGAGGCGCACCTGCGTCGCCACCGCTACTACCCGCCGCGGCCGGACGGCGGCCACCTCGTCGAGATCTGGAAGCGACGCGGCGGCGACCGGCCGGGCACCGACCTGAAGAAGCTCTCGGCGATGATGCTCGACTACCTCAGCGTCAACGACGACGAGGGCGTGGAGGAGCTCTACGGCGGCATGGGCTGGGAGGGCGCGGGCCCCAACGCGATGACGACGTGGGAGACCTGGGAGCAGGTGCAGCGCATCCAGGCGCCGATGCTGGTGATGCACGGCACGGCCAGCGAGCTGGGCCGCTCGCACGAGAAGTTCCTGGAGCTGATCCCGAACGCCCGCGGCATCCGCCCGCCCTCCGGGCGGGACGGCGACAGCTCGATCGCGCCGCAGCTCTGGGACCCGAGCGCCGACCTCGAGCTGTGGGCCCGCGAGGTGAAGCGCTTCCTGCTGGAGGGCTAGCGCGCTGACGCAGCCCGCCCCCGCGCCCGATCCGCCGCTCCACGCCGAGGTCGCCGCCGTCCTCGACGAGTGCTTCACACGCTGGAGATGAGCGTAGCAGCCGAGGAGTAGCGGGGCGCCGAGGGCGCGGTCCGCGGCCGGCTCGGCGCTCCGCCGAGCGGAGGCAGGAGCGCCCCGCTAGCGCCAGCGCAGGACGCTCCACGCCTCCTCGATCTGGCCGCCCACGATGCGCAGCGTCAGCAGCCCGTCCGCGCTCATGCGCCGGCCGGTGCCCGGCCGCCCGCAGAACGTGCCGATGTGCGTGCCCTCGAAGCGGACGTGGGCGACCACCCGGTCGCCGCTCTCGCTGATGCGCTGGATCGACATGACGCTCTCCTCGAACGCGCTGTAGTCGACGGGGTTGAGCGCGCGCGCCGCGTGGTGCGGGCAGAGATCGCGCGCCGGGCCGAAGACCCGGAAGCTCGGCGCGAACAGCCGCTCGACGCCGGCGCTCTGCGCCTCGGCGTCCGGCTCCGCGGCCAGCGCGATCGCCTCGCGCGCGACATCGATGCGGGAGGCGGGGACGACCGGCGCCGCCGGGACCTCGATGCTCGTGCGCTCTCGCGTCGCCGTCGCCTGTGTCATCTCGCACCTCCGCCGTCCATGGGGCGCCGGCCGCTCTCGCCGTCTGCGCCTGCCGTGGGGAGAGCTTCGCCCTCGCGGAGGTGCCGCCGCGTCGCCCGAGGGGTCGCGAGCCGCCCGAAGCCGGCCGACCCGGCGCTCGGCCGGCGGCACGACGGCGCGTCGGCCGGATGGGGGACGAGGCGCGGTGGGGAGGAGACGGGGCCCGCGTGCGGGACGGTGGGGGCGCGGGCGACTAGAGCTTGATCAGCCCCTGCTGGAGCGCCTTCGTCACCGCCTCGGTGCGTCCGTTGGCGTCGAGCTTGGTGAAGATGCGCGCCACGTAGGTCTTGACCGTGCTCTCGGAGAGGTGGAGCGAGGCGGCGATCTCCTTGTTGGCGCGGCCCTGCGCCAACTCGCCCAGCACCTCCAGCTCGCGCTCGGAGAGGGCGGGGCCCACCGCCTCGCCGCGCTCGTGCTACGCTACGCGCTCCAGCACGCGCGCGGTCACGCTCGGCTCCACCACCGAGTCGCCGGCGTGCACCGCTCGGATCGCGCGGAACAGCTCCTCGCGCGAGGCGTCCTTCAGCAGGAAGCCGCGGGCGCCGGCCTCGATCGCCTCGAAGATGTACTCGTCGGTGTCGAAGGTGGTCAGCACGATGAACTGCAGCTCGGGCATCGTCGCGCGCAGCCGGCGCATCGCCTCCACGCCGTCTATGCGCGGCATGCGCAGATCCATCAGCACGAGGTCGGGCTGGATCGAGGGGGCGCGCTCCACCGCCTCCTGCCCGTCGGCGGCGCGGCCCACAACCTCGATGTCGTCCTGCCGCTCGAGCAGAGCGGCGATGCCGTCGCGCACCACCGTGTGGTCGTCGACGATCATCACGCGAATCGGCACCGCCGGGGCCTCGGCCATCGCCTCCGCCGTTCACGTGCCCGCTGCGGCGTCCTCTGAGGCGCCCGCCGGGGCCGATGGTAGCGCGCCGCGCGCGCCGGTGGATGCGGCCGCGAGCGCGCCAGCTCAGCTCGCCGGGATCACCGCCTCCACGAGCGTGCCGCCGCCCCCCCCGGGGCCGACCTCCACCGAGCCGAAGAGCTGCCGCGCGCGCTGCCGCATCCCGCCGAGGCCGAAGCCGCCGCCGTCCTCGCGCCGCGGGTCCTCGCGCCGGCCGCCGGCATCGGCGCCGACGCCGACGGCCGCGCCGGGAGCGAATCCGCGCCCGTCGTCGCGCACGCGCAGCCGCACCTCGCCGGGGAGGTAGGCGACCTCCACCTCCACGCTCGACGCGCCGGCGTGCTTGCGCACGTTCGTCAGCGCCTCCTGCCCGATGCGCAGCAGCGCCGTCTGCGCGTCGCGGCTGAGCGCGCGCGGCCGGCCGGAGACGACGAGCCGCGCCGCCTCCGGTCCGCTCGCGAGGAAGCGCGCGAGCTCGCGGTCGAGCGCCTCGTCCAGCGAGTTCGCCACCATGTGCTCGGGCAGCAGGTTCCACACCGAGCGGCGCGCGTCCTGCAGGCACTCGCGCGCCAGGTCGCGCGCGCGGTTGAGGTGGGCGAGCGCCGCCTCGGGGTCGTCCGCCAGCGCGTCCTCCATCGCCTCCATCTGCAGCACGATCGCGGTCAGCCCCTGCGCGAGCGTGTCGTGGATCTCGCGCGCGAAGCGATTGCGCTCCTCCAGCACCGCGAGGTCCTGGCTCTGCTCGAAGAGCCGCGCGTTCTCGATCGCGACAGCGAGCTGATCCGCGAAGGTCTCGGCGGTGAAGCGGTCGGCGTCGTCGAAGGCGGCGGGCTGCGGGCTGCGGATGTCGAGCACGCCGACCACCAGCGCGCCCGCGCCGATCGGGACGGCCAACTCGCTGCGCGAGCCGTCGCCGGGTGTCGTCGCGCCGGCGGGCTCCGCGCGTAGATCGTCGATCACCACGCACTCGCCGGCCGCCGCCGCGCGTCCCACCGCGCCCTCGCCGGGCGCGTAGCGCCGCTGCGCGGGCGGCTCGCCCTCCGCGACCGGGCCGGCGGGGGAGCCGGCGACGAGGTCGCCCGACTCATCGTCGGCGAGGTAGACCTCGACGGCGGTGTAGCCGAACGCCTCGCGCAGCCGCTCGCCGACGGCGGGCAGCAGCGCGTCGAGGCGGGTCAGCGACCCGATCTGTTGCGCCACGTCGGCCACGGCCAGCGCGCGTTGGTTCAGCTCGCGCAGCTCCTCGCCGCGCTGCGCCGCCTCCTCGTAGAGGCGCCGGTTCTCGGCGGTGCGCTCCTCCACGCAGCGCTCCAGCGAGGCGTACGAGTCGGCCAGCGCGTCGGCCATCGCGTTGAAGCGGCCGCCCAGCGCGGCCAGCTCCTCGTCCGTGTCGGTGTCCACGCGGTGCGCGAGATCGCCGGCGGCGATGCGGTCGGCGCCCTCGGCGAGCCGCTCCAGCGGCCGGAGCATCCGCCGCACTACCACCCACAGCAGCATCCCGGAGAGCGCCCCGCCCAGGGCCAGCACCAGCAGCGCGATGCGCCCCGTGCGTCGGATGGGCGCCACCACCTCGTCCCACGACTCCTCGGTGACGACCCCCCAGCCGGTGCCGACGACCGGCGCGAAGCCGGAGATCGTCTTCTCGCCCTGGCTCCCCGGGCCGACCGCTGCGCCCGTCTGCCCGTCCACCGCGGCGCGTACCGACGCGAGCTCCGTGAGCGGCTGCCCGACCAGCGCGGGGTCGCGGTGGTAGATGACGCGCCCGCCCTCGTCGACGAGGAACGCCGAGCCGCTGGAGCCGGTCCGCAGCTCGGCGACGGCCGCGAGCAGCGGCGCGTCGAGCGAGATGCCGCCCGCGAGCACCGCGGCCAGCTCCCCACGGACGAGCACCGGCACCGCGACCACGATGAAGTCGACGCCGGTGAAGGGGTCGCGGAAGACGCTGGAGAGCGCGGCGCGCCGCTCCCCCGCGACCACGCGCAGCTGCAAGCGATCGGGGAACTGCAGCCACTGCGGCAGCAGCGCGAGCCACGGCGGGTCGGTGGCGACGACGACGCCCTCCGCGTCGTAGGCGAGCAGGCCGATGTCGAAGCTCTGGAGCTGGCCGCCCCGCGCGCTCGCGAGCAGCGACCGGATCGAGCCCGCGCCACCGTCGCGCAGCTGCGGGGCGCCCGCCAGCTCCTCCAGCGGCTCCGGGAGGGCGGCGAGCCGGTCGGCGAGGCGGCCCGCCGTCACCCGCGCGAGCTCCGAGTCGCGCCGCTTCACCACCTCCTCGGCGACTCGGTCGACGGCCAGCAGCCCGCCCACGGCGACCACCACCAGCACGACGACGAAGGGCGCCAGCGCGGCGATCAGGCTCTTGCCGAGCAGGCTCCGCCACGGGCGCCAGCCCCGCCAGCCGCGCGAGCCACGACCGCCGTGGCGGCGCTCAGTCGAGGGCGCCACTGGCGTAGATCCGGTCCACGAACGAGGGGTCGTAGACCTCGGCCACCTCCACCGCCGCGTCCAGCGAGCCGAACTCCAGCAGCAGGTCCGCCACCGGCTGCCACTGCTCGATGCTGCCGCGGCCGATCCCGTCGGGGCGGTCGGCGGCCCGCAGATCCGTCTCCAGCAGGAAGCTCTGGTGGTCGCGGTCCGCGTCCACCGCGAAGCGCAGCGTGATCTCCACGTCCTCGTCGATGTGCCCCGCCGCGTAGAGGGCGCCGCGCAGCGTGGCGCGCAGGAAGCGCGTCGCGAGCTCCGGCTGCTCGGCGAGTAGCGCCTCGTGCGCGACGAGCGTGAGTCCGAGCGTCGGCACGCCGAGCTCGTGCGGGTCGAGCACCCGCGCGTCCACCCCCTGCCGGCGCAGCGTGTCGGGCTCGTTGTTGATGAAGACGGGGTAGACATCGATCTCGCCCGTCAGGAAGCGGTCGAGCTCTCCGAAGCCGATGCGGACGAACTCGGCGTCCTCGATCGAGAGCCCGGCGCTCGCCAGCAGCGCCAACAGCTCGGGCGGCGGGGTGGACGAGGTGTTGCCGATGGTCGCGCCGGCGAAGTCCGCGGGCGTGGCGATGCCCAAGCCCGCCGCCACGACGTAGCCGCGGTCGCCGCGCTGGCCGAACAGCGCGACGGCGCGGATCGGCAGCTCGCGGTTGCGCGTGTCGCGGCTGCCCTTCAGGCCCAGCAGCCCGGGCGCGGTGGCGGTCGTGAAGTCGATCTCGCGGGCCTCCAGCAGATCGATGTGCGCGGCGCGGCCCGGCGAGTGCCGGATCTCGACGGCGAGATCCTCGTCCTCGTAGAAGCCTTTCGCGTCGGCGACGTAGACCGCGACGAAGGGGAGGCTCGCCTGCGGGCTGAAGCCCGCCATGAAGACGACCTCGTCGCGGTCGTCGCCGCGGGCGAGGATCAGCGCGGCGAGCAGCGCCAGGGCGGCGAGCCCCACGGGCGCGGCGCCGAGGAGCCCACGGCGACCGACGGTGCGCATGCCGATGAGTCTGCCACAGGCTGCTCGCGCGCGGCCGAGTGTCGCCCGAAGCGCCGACGCGCCGTCGACCGAATCGCCGACGCCGTGGGCGGCGGGGGGCGCGACGATCGTGGCATGGACACCGCCTCCCCCCGGCATGTCGGAGCGCGCGTGCTGGTCGCCGACGCCAGCGAGGCGGTGGGCGACGCGCTCGCGCGGCTGCTGCGCCGCGAGGCGGGCGTGGCCACTGTGGTGCGCGCCGCCGAGGCGCTGCGCCGCGCCGCGGAGCTGCGCCCGGAGCTCGTGCTGCTCGACTTCGCGCTGCCGGAGACGGGGCTCGCCGCCTACCTCGATGAGCTGCGCGGGGCCGCTCCGGGCGCGAGCGTGCTGCTGCTGCTGGTGCACCCCGCGGATGCCGCGGCGGCGGAGGACGCTCCCGGCGTCGCCGGTTGGCTGCTAAAAGACGCGGGCGCCGAGGAGCTGCGCCGCCGCGTCCGCGCCCACCTCGAGGAGGCGCGGGCGGAGCGCGATGCCGGCGTCGAGGGTGCGGCCGAGGGGGCGGGCTAGCGGCGCGCCCGCGCCTCGCGCGGTGTGGCGGGGCCGCGGGCCGCGGTTAGTCGATCGGCAGCAGCGAGGTGACCTCGGTCACCGCGTCCGGCGGCGGGATGCCGACGCCGGCGTGCGCGCGGACCACGGCCTCGGCGTCGGGCGCGCGGTTCAAGCAGTACACGCCCTTCTCCAGCCCGAAGAGGATGTTGAGCGGGAGCACGCCGAACTCGTCCTCCTCGCCGCGGTCGCGACGGGCGATCAGCTCGTTGCGCTGCGGAATCGGGACGCGCGTCAGCTCCGGGTGGAAGTCCATGAAGCGCGGCATCGCTCTCCCCCTCGGCAACGTTCCGTTGGCAACGTTCCGTTGCATCCTAGCGGCTGCCGCTCCTGCTGGAGGGCTGCGACCTGTCCGGCGGTCGTCGGAGCCATAGCGGCGCTTCTACGCGTCCGGCGGCGTTCGCCTCCGGCCGCACGCGACGCCTCCGCACGCGGCAGCCCCTCGGATGCAACGGAACGTTGCCAACGGAATGTTGCCAACGGAACGTTGCCAGCGGAGCGTTGCTACGGCGTGGCGCCGCGGAGCGCGGTGGGCTCGTCGAGCAGGGCGCCGGTCGCGCGCAGCGCCGCGAGCGCGGCCGCGTCGAGGCCAGCGAGGCCTGTGAGCACCTCGTCGTTGTGCTGGGCGAAGAGCGGCGCCGGGCGGGCGCGACGCGGGGGCTGCCAGCGCGAGAGGCGCCACGGCTGCCCCTCGTAGCGCTGCGCCCCGACCTCGGGGTGCACCGTGTCGACCCAGTAGTCGCGGGCGTAGAGGTGCGGGTCGGCGGCGAGCTCCCAGTTCGCCAGCACGGGCCCCGCGGGCACGCCCGCCGCCTGCAGCCGCCGCGCCGCCTCGTGGTGGTCGAGCGCCGCGCTCCACGCCTCGACACGCGCGTCGATGGCGTCGTGGGCGCCGATGCGATCGGCGAGCGTCGGGTGCGCCGTCGCGAGCTCGGGCGCGCCGATCATGGCGCAGAGCGCCGCCCACTGCTCGTCGGACTCGCAGGCGAGGGCGAGCCAGCAGTCGTCGCCGGCCGAGCGGTAGGCGCCCTGCGGCGCCACGCGCGGTGAGCGGTTCGCGAGCGGCCCGGCGACGCGCCCCGTGAGCTGGTGCTCCATCACCGAGTCGACCGAGAAGAGCGTGCCGCAGGCGAAGAGCGACACCTCGATGCGCTGGCCGCGGCCGCTGCGCTCGCGCTCCAGCAGCGCGGCGACCACGGCGGCGACCGCGCTCGTGCCGGCGATCGGGTCGGTGTGGAACGAGCCGGTCTGGTGCAGCTCGCCGGGGCCGTAGCCCGTGCGCGAGACGATCGAGGTCGTCGCCTCCATCGTGGAGCCGGCGGCGCGGTAGTCGGTGAGCGGCCCGCTGGCGCCGAAGCCGGAGATCGAGGCGAGGATCAGCCGCGGGTTGCGGGTGGCCAGCGTCTCGTAGCCGATGCCGAGGCGCGGGAAGACGCGCGGGCTGTTGTTCTCCAGCACCATGTCTGCGCGCTCCGCGAGGCGCAGGAAGGCGTCGCGCCCGCCCTCGGTCGTGAGGTCGATGCACACGCCGCGCTTGTTGCGGTTGAGCTGGTTGAAGCCGTGCCCGCGGTCGTGGGCGCGCGGCCACGCCTGGTTGCCGCTGAAGTGCCACGAGCGCATGAACTGCGCCAGCGGCGCCTCCACGATCACGACATCGGCGCCGAGGTCGGCGAAGTACTGGCCCGCGAGCGGCCCGGCCCACGCGCTCGTCACCTCCAGCACCGTGAGGCCCGCGAGCGGCCCCTCGCTCGCCCTAGCAGCGCCGGCACCGCCCGTCGCACGGGCCGCCGCCGTCGCCTCCGCGGGCGCCGCGCGGCTCGGCGGGTCCGCGTCGACCGGCGGGTCCGCGTCGACCGGCGGGTCCGCGTCGCCCGCATGCTCGTCGAGTCGGGGCGCGCGTCCGCGCGGGCCGACGGCGCTGCGCGACATGCGCCACGGCGAGCCCGGGACGCGCAGCGAGGCGCCGTTCGCGCCCGCGACCGTCGCCCCGGGGGGCGCCTCGACGGGCAGCCACCAGTCGCGCGCCGCGTGCTGCGGCGAGTCGAGCAGCTCCGGCGTCAGCGCGATCGGCGTGAGGCCGGTGACGCGGGCCTGCTGCGCGCGGCGGTAGATCTCCTCGCGCGGCAGCTCGGCGGCCCACACCGCGAGCCGCGCCAGCACCTCGGGCTGGGCGGCGCGCCAGCCCTCGGCGTCCGCGATCGCGGGGTCGTCGGCGCGCTCGGCGTCGCCGAGCAACGCGAACACCGCGCGGTTGATCGAGGTGACGAGCAGGTAGCCGTCGGCGCACGGCAGCACCGTGGTGCCGACGCGGCGGCGCACCGTCCCCTCCTGCCTCCACTCCGAGATCACGAAGACGTGCGAGCTGACCGATGCCTCGAAGGTCGCCACCTCGACGTGCTGGCCGCGCCTCTCGCGGGCGTCGCGGGGCCGCGCCTCCCACAGCGCGACCAGCGCCGCGGCCGCGAGCTGCGTGCCGGCGTGCAGCTCCGCCTGGTAGCCGGGCACCAGCAGCGGCGGCTTCCCCGGCTCGCCGCAGAAGTACATCCAGCCGCCCATGGCGTAGTCAACGATCTCGGAGCTGCTGCGGCTGGCGTAGGGCCCGTCCGCGCCGAACGGGCTGTGCGAGGCGTAGACGAGGCGCGGGTTCGCGGCGCGCGCGGCGGCCTCCTCGAGGCCGAGCGCCGCCATCGCGTCGGCGCCGCGGTCCTCGATCAGCACGTCAGCCGAGGCCACGAGCTCGCGCAGCCGCGCGGCGTCCGCGGGGAGCGCTGGGTCGAGCGCGATCGAGCGCTTGCCGGCGTCCAGCGCGAGGTGCAGACCGCCGCCCTCGACCCTGCCCTCGACGCTCGGCGCGTCGCCCGCGAAGGGGCCCAGCGCGCGCAGCCGCCGTCCGCCGGGCAGCGCCTCGGCCGGCGGCTCGACGAGCAGCACGTCGGCGCCCAGGTCGGCGAGCAGCCGCGAGGCGAGCGCGCCCGCGACGCCCTCGGAGCAGTCGATCACGCGCGTCCCGGTGAGCGGCGGCTCGCCGAGCGCCGG
The DNA here is from genome assembly GCA_963667515.2 of Dehalococcoidia bacterium. Classification (GTDB taxonomy): domain Bacteria; phylum Chloroflexota; class Dehalococcoidia; order UBA2979; family UBA2979; genus VYDC01. Next base: position 304,864 of record CAXXXY010000007.1, read on the forward strand.
CGGCGGCTCTCCCTGCGAGCTAGGGCCCGCGTCGCGGGCCGTCATGCAGTGCGCTCCATATCTGCGTGCCGATCCCCCCGCCCACGGCGCCGAAGGCCCCGGCGATCACCATCAGCGGCAGGCTGAGCCCGCCCCCGTAGCCCACGGCGACCGCGATCGCGGGACGCACGATGAGCAGCCACAGGATGAGCGCCGTGACGAGCCCGATCCAGGTGCCCCGGTTGTAGCGCTGACCCATGCTGCTCACCCCGCTCGCCCGTTGCGCTCACACGGGGCGCCGCTGCTGGTACTGCGGGATCTCGATGCGCGTCCCGCCCGCGCGCGCCGACTCGGCGGCGAGCAGGCCGGGCACCGAGAACATCAGCCCGTCGTAGACATCGACGGGCGGCGGGCGCCCCTCGCGGATCGCGTCTAGGAAGTCGCGCATCATCATCCAGTTCATCGCCGCCACGCCGGTCTGCGTCGCGGCCGCGGGCGCGCTCGGCACGTCCGTGCCGAGGGGCAGCTCGATCGGGCCGGTGACGTGCGGGATGCGCTCGCTGAACAGCCGCGGCTTGTCGAGCCACACCCAGCCGGTGTCCAGCGACGCCTCCGTGCCGAACAGCGCGAAGCGGTGGCCGTGCCAGTGCGCGTTGGCGAGCGAGACGGTGAGCCGCACCATCGCGCCGTCGGTGAGGCGGATCAGCGCCGTCTGCACGTCGTAGATGTCGGGGTCGCCGAAGGAGCCGCCCGTGCCCATGCACACCACCTCGGTGGGGTACTGGCCGGTGATCGAGAGCAGCGGGCCCAGGCTGTGCGTGCAGTAGGTGATGGGGTTGGTGCGCTCCATGCGCCACGTCGGGTTGCCCTCGGCGTCGCGCAGGATCGGGCGCATGTCCTGCATCATCTCGGCCTCGGCGTAGAACAGCCGGCCGAACTCGCCGGCCGCGTGCATCCGCCGAGCGCTGTCGACGAAGCCCCAGTAGAGGGCGTTCTCCGCGAGCATGTAGCTGGCGTCCGAGGCCTCCACGGCGGCCAGCAGCTGCTCGCACTCCTCGATGTTCCACGCCGCGGGGATCTCGCTGAGCACGTGGACGCCTCGCCCCAGCGCGAGCACCGCGTCGGCCACGCGCCCGATCGGCGGCGTCGCCAGCACCACGAGGTCCACCGGCGTGCCGCCGTCCAGCAGCTCGGCGAGCGAGTCGGCCTCGGCGGGGGCGGCGCCCGCGGGCAGCAGCTCGCGAGCGGCGGCGCGCTGCGCCTCGTCCGGGTCGACGAGGGCGGCGACCCGCGCGTCGGGCATGTCGCGCAGCACCCGCAGAAACGTCGAGCCGCGCCGCAGCCCGACGATCGCCACGCGCATCTGGTCCATCGGGTCCCCCGTCGCACTCCCGGTCACGCTCGTCTGGGCGCGCTCTCCTGGTCTCGCTTCGGGCATCGGCCCCGCGCGCGCCTCATCCTACGACGGCGCGCCCGCGGCGTAGGCGCGCACGTCCTCCAGCGCCTCGCCGTAGAAGATGCGGTAGCCCTGCTCCGTCACGTAGCCGACGTGCGGCGTGAGCACGCAGGTGGGCGCGCTCCGCAGCGGGTGATCGGCGGGCAGCGGCTCCACGTCGAAGACGTCGAGGGCGGCTACGGCCAGCGCACCGCTCGCGAGTGCCTCGACGAGCGCCGCCTCCTCGACGATCGGGCCGCGCGAGGTGTTCACCAGCACCGCCCCCGGCCGCATCGCGGCCAGCTCGGCCGCCCCCAGCAGGCCGCGCGTGCGACCCGAGAGCACGAGGTGGATCGTCACCACGTCGGCCTCGCCCAGCAGCGCGCGCAGCCCCGGCGCGAGCTCCACGCCGGCCTCGGCCGCGCGCTCGGCGGTCAGGTTCTGGCTCCACGCCACCACGCGCATCCCGAACGCCTGCCCCACGCGGGCGACCTGCGTGCCGATGCGCCCCAGCCCCACCACGCCCAGCGTCCGGCCGGCGAGCCCCTGCCCCAGCGTCACCTGCCAGCCGCCCTCGCGGATCGCGCGGTCCTCCTGCGGGATGCGGCGCGCGAGCGCGAGGATCAGCCCCCACGCCAGCTCGGCGGTGGGGGTGGCGAGGCCGCCGGTGCCGCAGACCGTGACGCCGCGCTCGGCGGCCGCCTCCACATCGATCGCTGCGTTGCGCATCCCCGTGGTGACGAGCAGCCGCAGCCGCGGCAGCCGCGCGAGCAGCGAGCGCGGGAACGCGGTGCGCTCGCGCATGGCGACGATCGCGTCGAAGCCCGCCAGCCGCGCCGCGAGAGCGTCCTCGCCCACGAGGTGGTCGGCGAAGGCGCGCACCTCGACGCCCGCGCCCAGCGTCTCCCACGGCGCCATCGCCAGCGCGACGCCCTGGTAGTCGTCCAGCAGCGCCACGCGCTCGATCGGTGCTCCGGCCACCCTCGCCCCCTCCCGCGCCGCGCCGCTCTCGCCGCGCAGTATCATCGCGCCGTCCAACGGCCCCTGCCCCGAAGACGAGGGACGCGATGCGCTGGCTCCCCTTTCGCTGGCGGCTGCACGTGCATCGCTGGGTCTACCAGCTCTCGGGCGGGCGGCTGATGGGCCGCGGCGTCGCGGCGCCGATCCTGCTGCTGAGCACGCGCGGGCGGCGCAGCGGGAAGACGCGCACCTGGCCGCTCGCCTATCTCCCGCTCGTTGCGGGTGGCGACTCGGGTGGCTACGTCGTCGTCGCCTCGAACGGCGGGCAGGCGCGGCACCCGGGTGGTACTGGAACCTCGTCGCCGAGCCGCGAGTCCGCGTCCGCCTCGGCGGGCGCGCCTCGGGCGCGCGAGCGCGCGCGGCTGTGGGAGCGCGTCGTCGCGGGCTCGCCGGGCTACGCCCGCTACCAGCAGGGCACGACGCGCGAGATCCCGGTGGTGGTGCTGGAGCCCGACGCGGGCTAGCCATCGCTCGCGAGCGCGCCGTGCGGGGGGGGGGGCCGCTCGCGGGGCCTACTCGCCGGGGAAGCGCAGCTCCACGCGCTCGCCCACGAAGCCGCCGGGCGGCGGCTGGCCGAGCTTCTCCATCAGCGACTGGAAGACCGGGTACTCCTGCGCGCCGACGATCGCGTAGCGGCCCTGGAAGACGAAGGTCGGGACGCCCGTCACGCCCAGCATCTGCGCCTGCGCGATGCCGCGCTCCACCTCGCCGCGGTGCCGCCGCTCGTCGAGGGCGACGCCCAGCGCCTCGGGGTCGGCGCCGCCGCGGGCCGCGGCCTCGATCACCGCCTCGGGATCACCGATGTCGCGCAGCTCCTCGAAGTAGGCGCGGAAGAGCGAGCGGTGCAGCGCGATCGCGTCGACGCCGGCCTCCTCGCCGAAGGCCGCCGCCTCCAGCGCCAGCTGCGAGTAGGAGGTGCGCTCGCGGCCGCGCGCGAAGCGCAGCCCCTCGCACGCGGCGCGCTCCTCGGCGGGGCTCGGCGGGTCGTTCGGGCCACGGCGGTAGCGCGCCGGCTTGCCCTTGGGCGGCGTGCCCGGGTCGAGCAGGAACGGCGCCCACGTCACCGCCACGTCGTACTCGCGCTGCAGCCGCTCGACCTGCACGAGGCCGATGTAGCACCAGGGTCAGACGAAGTCGGAGTAGACCGTCAGCGATGCCGTGCCGTTCGCGGCGTCATCGACCATCGACGTCCCCTCTCACCGGGCGCTGCCCCAGGCGCACCCGTCTGGCGGCGGATCCGGGTCCGAGGCCGACAGGGTATCGCGAGGGGTCGCCGCCTGCCGGTCGCGCCGGGCGGCGGGCGGTGCGTCTAGCATCGGGCGCGCCGACGAGGCGAGGCGCGCGCGGGGAGGCACGATGGCGGCGCGAGTGATCCGCGGCTACCTCGAGCTGCCGTGGGGGCAGGTGCACTACCGCACCGTCGAGGCGGCGGCCGGCCCCGACGCTGACGCGCGGCCGCTGCTGCTGATGCTGCACCAGACGCCGCTCGACTCCGAGCACTACGAGCGCGTGCTGCCGCTGCTCGGCGAGTTCGCCCGCCCGGTCGCCGTCGACTCGCCGGGCTACGGCCTCTCGGACCGGCCGCCGCCGCGCGGCGACGCGACGGGCGGTGCCGGCGCCGAGTGGGACGTCGAGGACTACGGCCGGCTGACGTGGGAGATCGCGGACCGCCTGGGCGGCGAGCGCGTCTACCTCTTCGGGCGGGCGACCGGCTCCGTGCTCGCCGTCGAGGCGGCGGCGCAGCGCCCGGAGCGGGTGCGCGCGCTGGTGCTGCACGGCCTGCCCGTCTACGACGACGCGACGAAGGCGCAGCGGCTCGCGGACGTCGAGTTCGGCGCGCCGATCGCGCCGACGGCGGACGGCGCGCATCTCGTGCGGCTGTGGGAGCGCGTGCTCGGGCAGTACCCCTACCTCGAGCCCGACGCGGTGCAGTGGCACGTCGAGCGCTACCTCGCGGCAGGGCCCGACTTCGCGCTGGCCTACCGTGCGATCTGGCGCTACGACCTCGCGGCGGCCGCGGCGCGGCTGCGCGCGCCGGTACTGCTGCTGGGCGGCACCCGCGACCGCGTCTTCGGCTGGTTCGAGGAGGGGCGCGCGCTGCTCCCCGACGCGGAGTGGGAGCTCTTCGGCGGCGCGACCGACTTCATCGCAGCCGACGAGCCGGAGCGCTTCGTCGCGCGGCTGCGGGCCTTTCTGGAGGCGCACTAGCTGTACTACCCAGGAAGGTTGTTCACAGGCGGGAGGCGGGGACGGCCCCGCCGACGCCGCCGTGCGGTAGGCGGTGATTGTAGCGGTAGAGCCAGCGTGGGAGCTGGCGCAGCCGCTCGGCGTTGGAGCGGTAGGGGCGGGCGTAGGCCCACTCGTTCTGCAGGATCTGGATGAAACGCTCGGCTTTGCCGTTCGTCTGCGGGCGGTAGGGCCGCGTGTGCGACAGCCGCACGTCTGTGGCAGCGGCGGCGCCGTGGAAGCTGCGGGCGACGGTGTAGGCCTTCGCGTTGTCGGTCAGGACCCGGCGCACGCGCACGCGCACGCCACGCCGGCGGAAGGCCGCGAGCGCCTGCTCGAGGAAGGCGGCGCAGCTCGCGCCACGCTCGTCGGGCAGGACGGAGACGTAGGCGTAACGGCTGTGGTCGTCGACGGCGACGTGTAGGTACTCCAGCCCCAGCGAACGCCGCGAATGCGGCCCGGAGCGCGTCTCGGCGAAGCCAGGCGCCATTCGCTTGCCGCCGCCCTCGGGGACGCGCCCGAGCTTCTTCACGTCGAGATGCAGCAGGTCGCCGGGGGCGTCGTGCTCGTAGCGGACCGGCTCCCGGGTGACGCGGTGCAGGCGGTCGAGCCGGTTGAGGCCGCGGCGCCGCAGCACGGCGTAGACCGTGGAGCGGGCGACCCCGAGCGCCCACTGGATGCGATGCGGCCCGAATCCCTGCGTGCGTCGCACGGCGCAGATGCGTCGCTCCAGCTCGGGCGGCGTGCGCCGGGGATGCGCGCGCGGGGCGGAGCTGCGGTCCTCGAGCCCTGCCGCTCCCTCCGTCCGGAAGCGCCCCAGCCACTTGGCAACGGTGTGGCGGGAGACGCGGAAGTGGCGAGCGACCTCAGCCTGGGGCCAGCCGGCGTCCACTTCCCGCACGAGCTCGAGTCGGGTCAGCGGCGTCAGCCGCGCGTTACGATGGGCCATGAGGGTGTCCTCTCCTCGCTACTGCCGTGCTGTCACACACAGCAGCGGGCGAGGCCCCTCATCCTGTCAACAACCTACGTGGGAACTACAACTAGCCGCGCCGTCGCCTCGTCGCCGCGCCTCTTACGCGCGGTAGGATGCGGGCGGCGGCGCGCCAGCGAGCGAGCGGCGGCCAGCGCCGCGGCACGAAGCAGCGCGGCGGCAGAGGAGCAGCGAGCATGACCGCACCTGCCACCCCGCAGATCCGGCGCGGCTTCGTGCAGTGCCCCCACGGCAACATCGAGTACATGGAGGTCGGCTCCGGCCCGCCGCTGATCCTGCTGCACGGCACGCCGATGAGCGCGATGTCCTACCGCCACGTGGCGCCGCTGCTGGCCGACGCGTTCCGCGTGATCGCGATGTCGACGATGGGCTACGGCCAGTCCGACCGCCCGACGACGCCGTACACCACCCTCGAGGAGTTCGCGCGCTCCGTGACCTGGCTGATGGACGGCCTCGACATCGAGCGCGCGCACGTCGACGGCAACCGCACCGGCTCGGAGTTCGCGGCGATGCTGGCCGCGGAGTACCCGCAGCGGGTCGACCGGCTGATCCTCGAGGAGATCTTCAACTGGTCGCCGCCCAACCGCCGCGCCGCGCACGAGCGGCTCCACCAGCACGTCGCTCCCCGGGCGGACGGCAGCCACCTGCTGGAGCTGTGGCGCAAGGTCGGCGGCGACCGGCCGGGGATCGACATGGCGCGCGCCTCCGAGCACTTCCTCGACAACCTCATCGTGAACTCCAACGCGGGCGGCGAGGTCTACGGCGCGATGGGCTGGGAGGGCGCGGGACCCTACGCCATGACGCACCACGACATCTGGGAGACGATCCCGCGCATCCAGGCGCCGACGCTGGTGATCCACGGCACCGGCAGCCAGCTGGGCCGCTCGCACGACAAGTTCGTCGCGACCCTCGCGCACGCGCGCGGCGCGCGTCTGCCCAGCGAAGGCAACTTCTACGCGCAGCAGGCGCCCGAGCTGTGGGCGCGGGAGGTGCGCGCCTTCCTCACCGACACCAGCATCTGAGCGCGCGCCGGCTCACCGGCGTCGCACACGTTCGAGTGCCCGAGCGCGCGAGCGCGGTCAGAGCGCCCGGAAGACGCGCCGGCCCTCCATGCGCACGACGTGGCCGAAGCCGGGGTGCGGGAAGTGGCAGGCGGCGAGCAGGTCACCGCCCTCCTCCAGTTGCTCCATGACGCGACGGCGGGTGACGATCGCCGCCTGCGCGTCGAGGTCGAAGATCGGCGACCACTCCAGCTCCTCGACCTGCGCGGGGTGGTTGGCGACATCGCCGAGGATCAGGGCGCGCTCCCCGCCCGAGGCGAGCACGAGGCTCTGGTGGCCCGGCGTGTGCCCGGGCGTCGGCAGCAGCGTGATCTCGGGCGTCAGCGTGCGATCGCCCTCGACGAGGTCGAGCACGCCCATCGCCTCGAGCGGCTCGATCTGCGCCGCGACCGAGGGGTTCCCGGCAGCGCCTTCGGGGGAGCGGTAGTGCTCCCAGTCCGCCTGTGGCACCACGTAGCGCGCGGCGGGGAAGGTGGTGGCGCCGTCGCGCAGGTTCCACCCGATGTGGTCGCCGTGCAGGTGGGTGAAGATGACGCGATCGATCTCGTCGGGCGCGGTGCCGGCGTCGCGCAGCTCGTCCAGCAGGCCGCCCGTCGCCCCGCCCAGCATCTCGTGCGGCCCCGGCCCCAGCCCCGTATCGACGAGGATGCGCTCGGTGGGCGTGACCAGCAGATAGCACTGCGCGTTGTGGCGGAACTGGTCGCCGTCCCAGGACCGCGGGTAGATCCCGCGGTAGGGCTGCCAGCTCTCCATCGCGACGCCCGGGAAGATGCGCTCGATCGGCGCGCCCAGCGGCACGTCCAGCAGCGCCACGATCTCGACCCGACCGACCTGCACGCTGCTGCTCACCGCTGCCCTCCTCGGCGCGACCCCGTCCCTCGGGGCCGCCCGCGACGGTAGCAGCTCGCGGCGCCGCGCTCAGCCCGAGAGGCGCAGCAGCGCGAGCGTGGCGAGCAGGAAGCTCGTCGCGCCCGAGGCGCCGACTATCGCCCCGAGAGCAGGTGCCGCATCGCGCGCCTCCTCGGCCCGGGCGCGGCGCTCGGCCGGCCGGGGCACGCAGCCTCCCGCGCGGCGGTGGAGTCGCGGTCGGGGCCGCGCGTGCGGCTCGTGGGGCTCGCGCGCAGGCTCAGGCGCCGGGCTTGAATACCATCAGATAGAGGAAGGCGAGGATGATCACGTTCAGCACCGTGCCGGTGATGGCGCCCCGCGGTGCGCTCGCGCGCGCGCGCAGCTCCTCGCTCGTCTCCGTCCCCTCCGCCTCCAGCTGATCGGCGCGCCGGCCGACGCGACGCGTGAAGGGGCTGAGCACGCCCGTGCCCAGCCCCAGCGCCACGACCCACAGCACGTACGCCCCCGAGATCCACGCCTCGTCGAAGTCGTACGCGTCGAGGTGCTGGACGAGCCAGCTCCCGAAGACGATGGCGAGGAGCGCCCCCGGGATGATCGTCAGCAGCTCCGCGCGCAGCGCGACGCGCGTCAGCAGCCCGATCGCGCGCACAGACGTCGTGCGGGTCGCCGCGATGGCGGCCGCGGTGCTGACGCTCGCCCCGGCGACGAGCAGGAAGGCGCCCAGTATGTGCAGGAACAGCAGGATCTCGAGCTTGGTCACGGAGCGGTCCTCTCTACTCGCGCGCGCGCGACGGCGTGCGCGGGCCGGAGGCGGCGAAGATACGACGGCAGCGCTCGACGTGTCTCCCGCGCTGGGTGTCTCCCGCGGGGGGAGGCGTGGATCGCGGGTGGGGGATGAGCCGCTCCGACGGCACCTCGTCGCGCACGGCGTCGTCGCGCGCCGCGCCCGGCGCCCCCACGAGGCGGCGTGACCCCAGCGCGCCCCGCGCCCCGCGTGCCGCGTAGTCGGCGGCCTTGGTAGCATTCGCCCCTCGAAGGCGCTCGCACGCCGCGCGGCGGCGCTCGGGCGCGACGGGGGAGGCGGCGCTCCCCCGCTGGCGGGATGGCTCATGGCAGCGTCGACACGGCAGGGCGACGCGGGGACGTGCCCGTGGGCCAGCGGTGGCGCACCGCTGCCGGTCGGCCGCGAGCGCCGACTTCCCGCCATCGTCCTCGCCGAGCTGGCGCTCGTGCTCGGGCTCTTCGCGGCCTACCAGCTCGTGCGCTGGCTCGCCGTCGACGACGCGGGCGCCGCCTTCGCCAACGCGCGCCGCATCGTCGAGTGGGAGCGCGACGCCGGCATCTTCGTGGAGCGCTCGCTCCAGAGCTCGCTGATCCAGGCCGACCAGCTGCGGAACTTCCTCGCGGCCTACTACGTGTGGGCGCTCTACCCGCTGATGATCGCGCTCGCCGTCCTCACCTTCATCGCCAAGCGCGAGCTCTACCACTGGGCGCGCCGCGCGATCTTCCTGTCATGTGGCTTCGCCCTCGCCGGCTACGTCCTCTTCCCGGTCGCCCCGCCGCGCTTCCTCTGGGAGCAGGGCTTCGTGGACGTCGTCTACGGCGAGTCGACGCGGGGCCTGCCGTTCTGGGTGAACAGCTACGCGGCGATGCCGAGCATGCACCAGGGCTTCGCGGTGATCTTCGGGGTCACGCTCTACCGGCTGCTCACCCCGTGGGTGGGGCTGCCGGCGGCGCTGGCGCTGCCCGCGCTGATGTTCCTCTCGATCGTGGGCACGGCGAACCACTTCGTGCTCGATGCCGTGGCCGGCACGGCCGTCGCCGCGCTCGGCATGACGGCCGCGAGCCTGCTGCCGCGGCTAACGGAGCGCCTGTCGCGCCGTCGCTCGCGCTCCCGCGCTCCGTCCGCCGCCGCCTGAGCGGGGCCGGCTCTCGCACGCCAGGCTCCTGCACTGGCCTCGAGGGGCGATCCCCGCAGCGGGCCGCCGCTGCCGCCCCTCTGCTACCGTGGCCGCGCCGCGAGGCGGCGCATCGGGGGGCGGGCGATGACGGGCGTGCGCGAGTCCGGCGCGGCCACGGCGGAGGTGCTGCGAGACCGTGTGCACAGCGCGCACGCGCTGCTGCTGAAGATCACGGGCGACCTGGACGAGCAGCAGCTCTTCCGCTCGGGCGGCCGCACGGCGCCCTGCATCGGCTGGCACCTGTGGCACATCGCGCGCTGGGCGGACGTGACGCAGGCGAGCCTCGCGCGGGCCACGCCGACGCTCGCCGCGCGACTCGGCGAGCGCGCGCAGCTCTGGCACGCGCGCGAGCTCGCGGCGGCCTGGGGCCTCGACCCGCGGGCGCTCGGCCACAACGAGGCCGGCTCGCAGATGGAGGACGAGTCGACGCTCGCGATGCGCTTCCCCGGGCGCGACGCGTTGCTCGACTACGCGCACGGCGCCTTCGCCGCCGCCGACGAGGCGGTCGCCGCGCTCGACTCCGCGGCGCTCGACGAGGGCTGCGAGCACTTCTACGGCACGCAGCTGGGTCCCACGACGGTCGCCTACTGCGTCCAGTTCCACGCCATCCACTCCTACCGGCACCTCGGCAGCGTGGAGGCGCTGCGCGGCGTGCTGGGCATGGTCGGCACCGCGACCGGCTAGCCCCCCGCCTCGACGCATCGCCGGGGCTCGCGATCCGGCGCCCCCCCGGGGCGGCTCGCGCGCGGCTATCCCTCGATGACGGTGGTCTCGGTTCCGGCGGGGGTGATCGCGAGGTGCGACATCGGGGAGCCGGTGTCGTGCGCGCCGTGCCAGTGCTCGGCGTTCGCGGGCACGACCACGGAGTCGCCGGCGCTCACGACGTGCTCGCCGTCGCGGTCGCCGACCTTGCCGATGCCCGCGACCACGTAGAGCACCTGATCGCTCGAGTGCCGGTGCCAGCCGGCGCGCGCCCCGCCGCCGAACTGCACCAGCGTGACGCTGAGATCGCTGCTGGCGCCGTCGCCGGTCAGCGGCCGCGCCCGCACCTGCCCACCCTCGAAGATCGGCTCGCCCGTCCGCTCCACCGTCTCCCCCGCGTCCGACTTGATGATCTGAAGCGCCATGCCGCCGCCTTCCCCTCCGCGCGGATCTGGTAGGCCCGGGAGGATTCGAACCTCCGACCGATGGATTAAAAGTCCACTGCTCTGCCGCTGAGCTACGGGCCCCCGCCGAGCTTACCGCCGCCGCCCCCGCGGCCGCGCGGGCGCCGCGGGGCGTGGCCGCCCCTTACGCGTGCCATCATGCCGCGCGCTCCGGACGCGCACTCGCAACGACCATGCGAGCGCGGCGCGGGTGGACCGCTCGCGCGGGCGCGCGCCGTAACATGCCGTCGAGCCGCGCGCCCTCGTAGCTCAGCGGACAGAGCAGCGGACTTCTAATCCGCAGGTCGCAGGTTCGAATCCTGCCGAGGGCGCCAGCACGCCAGATGCGATTTCGGGCTATCGGGTGGCCTCCGAGTGCACTCCGGTCCACTGAGCGGGCCATTACGGAGCAGGGGCGGGCAGGACGATCGCCAGTGGCGGGTCACCGATCGACGTAGAACGCGTGTTCTGTTAGCGTCTCCACCTGGTTTGGGAGCGAGGAGGACGGCATGCCGAGCAAGAATGGCACCCGCGTCCGCGATGCGAGCACGGGGCGCTACGTACCGAAGCGAGAGGCCGCCCGGCGGCCAAGCACGACGGTCACCGAGCGGGTCAAGCCGCGCCGCCGCTCGAAGTAGAGATCGGCGCGTGGATCTCCGAGTCGATCCGTCTTTAGTGGACTGGTGGCACCTGGCGACCGTAGTCGTTCTGTCCGTGGCGCTGTTCGGCGAAGCCGTTGGCGCCTACTGCGCACAGAAGGGTCGTTTCCAGCGTGCACAGTTCGCTCCGATCGGGCAGCGGCGGCACTTCTGGGCTAGGTTGTGGCTAAGGGACGATGGTCCACAGCACGGGGGGCGGGTTCGCGAGCACGTTCTTTCTTCCGAGTTCGCACCCGTTGCGCGAGGTGTCTCCCGCTTGATGGTGGCGTTGATGTTCCTTGTCCGCTTCGCGGCCGGACAGCCGTCGCCGTGGAGTATGTGACCGGGGGTCGCCCGGCCTCATGACCGCCTCGCCGGGAGGCAAGTGAGAGACGATGACCAACCAGTCGACCCGTACCGTGAAGCTCTCTGATTCCCACAGCGTCGTTCACGATGGACGGCGCTATGAGTTTCGCGCCAAGCGAATAACCGTTGGGGGGAGCCTGACCCGGTTCTCCGGACAGTTCACGTGTAGACATCATGCTGCTTCCGCGGCGGCGGCGGGCCTCCTTTCGTACTCCACGGGGCTGAGATCGCCGATCGAGGTGTGACGGCGGCGCGGGTTATACCAGCCCTCGATCCATTCGAAGATCGCGGAGGCGAGCTCGGCCCGGGTCGTCCAGCTGCGGCGGTCGAGCAGCTCGAGCTGCAGCGTCCCGAAGAACGACTCCATCATCGAGTTGTCGACAGCCGACGCGACCCGGCCCATCGAGCCGAGCAGGCCGGCGGTGCGGAGGCGGTGCCCGAAGGCCCACGACGTGTACTGCTCGGGTTCAAGGGGTCGTCGCAACACCGCCTTGTGCAGGGGAGAGTAGGTGTTCGTTGAGTGCCTCGGCGGGAGTCTTCCATCCGAGGGTCTTGCGGGGTCGAGTGTTGAGCGCGAGAGCGACGGCGGCGAGGTCCTCGGCAGAGTGCTGGGACAGGTCGGTGCCTTTGGGGAAGTACTGACGCAGCAGGCCGTTGGTGTTCTCGTTGCTGCCACGCTGCCAGGGGCTGCGAGGGTCGCAGAAGTAGATCGGCAGGCCGGTGTCGATGCGCAGCTGCGCGTGCTGGGCCATCTCCGCTCCCTGGTCCCAGGCAAGCGAGCGACGCAGCTGGTCGGGCAGCGTCGTGATCGAGGCCGTGATCGCGTCACGCACCGCCTCTGCGCCGTGACCGGCCAGCGGGGGGCCGTTCTTGACGGTGGGTTGCTGTCCGTGGCCATCCATGCGGGGCAGGTGCAGCAGCATGGTGAACCGTGTCGTGCGCTCGACGAGCGTGCCGATCGCGGAGCTGCCCAGCCCGAGGATCAGATCGCCCTCCCAATGGCCGGGAACGGCGCGGTCATCGGCTTCGGCGGGCCGCTGACTGATCATGATCTCGGGGCTGACGAACTTCTTGCCGCGACCGCGGGTTCGCGCCCTGGGCACCCGCAACGCTCGTCCGCTACGCAGACATGCGATCAGCTCACGCCGCAGCGCGCCGCGACCCTGGACGTACAGGGCCTGGTAGATCGCTTCGTGGGAGATCCTCATCGACGCATCATCAGGGAAGTCGACCTGCAGCCGGTTCGAGATCTGCTCCGGGCTCCACGCCTGGGCCCAGCGTCGGTGCTGACGGCGCCCATGTCGACGGCCAATCCAGCTCACCTCAGGGCCGACCACCCCCACACCGTCGGGCCGGACGATCCTGCCTGACAGCCGTTCCTGAACGTAACCATGGAGCTGGTCGTTGCTGGCGAGCTTGGCGACCTTGGGACGCTGCGCACGTCGGTCGGCATGCCACTGCGCCGTGGTCGCTCGATACTCCAGCTTGCCGCTATGTGTCGCAGCGTTCCGGCGTACCTCGCGTGAGATCGTCGACGGAGCCCGGCGGAGCCGGCGGGCGATCGCTCGGCCGCTTGCGCCTTGGGCGCGGAGGATGGCGATCTCCTCGCGCTCAGCGAACGATAGGTAGCGCCCTAACAGCGGCGCCGGACTGGCTGTTGGCATGCCACCACCTTCACGGAACCAGCGTGCTCCGACGGCTGGAGACACACCGGCCGCCGCAGCGGCATCCTCGCTCGACAACCCTTCTGAGATCGCCAGCCAGAACCGTTGGCGATGCTCACGACGCGCAACCGGTGGACGGCCTGGAGACCGCATCGCCGGCCTTCCTGTCGCCTTCGCCGCCCACCCCGGTGACCTTCCCATCACAACCCCTCACCTCGAGGCGTTGCGATGACCACTTGAATCCGCCCTGCGATCCCCGGTCGGAGTGCACCACGGTCTCGCCCCGGGTCGGCTGTCGCCGCCAGCGGGCCATCTCCAGAGCGTCGACCACAAGCTCGGTGCGCAGGTGGTCAGCAATGGACCAGCCCACGATCCGCCGTGAGTAGACGTCCAGCACGGCGGCGCAATAGACCTCCCCCTCCCGCGTGGGGTGCTCGGTGATGTCGGTCAGCCAGAGCCGGTCCAGCGCGTCGGCCACGAAGCGCCGGCGCACCAGGTCGTCGTGGACGGCAGGCGCCGGGCGAGCGTGTCTCCCGCGCCGCCGGTAGATTCCATGCAGTCCTGCGCTCCGCATTAGCCGTGCCACCCGCTTGCGACCGCAACGGACGCCCCGCCCGAGCCGCAGTTCGGCGTGCACCCGCGGCGCTCCGTAGCTGCCTCGCGACATGGCGTGGAGCTCCACGATCTGCTCGCTCAGCGCCTGGTCGGCGACGGCGCGGGCCGAGGGCGCCCGCTCTCGCCACTCGTAGTAGCCCGCTGTCGAGACCGCGAGTACCCGGCAGGCCACCGCCGCGACGACCCCGTCGGCGGCAAGCTCACGGACCAGCCGGTATCTCATTTTGGGAGCACGTTCTCGCGCGCGAAGAGGGCGGCGGCGCGCTTCAGAATCTCGTTCTCCATCTCCAGGGTGCGGTTGGCCCGGCGCAGCCGCACCAGCTCCGCCCGCTCGTCGCTCGTCAGGCCCTCTCTGTGGCCCTCGTCGACATCGGCCTGCCGCAGCCAGCGGTGCAGGCACCACCCGGCGATCCCCAGGTCCGCAGCGATCCGCGCGATCGGCTTCTCCCGCAGCCGGGCCAGTTCGACAGCACGACGGCGAAACTCGGGTGGGTAGGCTCGGGGCATCCAGGACTCCTCCCTGGGCAACATCGTCGCCTCAGGCTAGGTGTCCGGGAAAGCGGGTCAGGCTCCCCCCTCGTGAAGACCCCACAACCGGGGGGTGAGGAGGTGACCGTCCGTCCCTCCGCCCGCTGCGCCACGCGCGCATAGAGACCAGGGTGGTCTTGTGGGGGACCTACTGTCTCGTCCGCTGCGTCGAGCCGAACCTTAAGTGTGAATACGCGAACTGCCACGACTGCCACGAGCGCCGGCTCGAGATCGCGTCGCTGCTTCGAGACGAGGTCCCCACTAGCGACCACGTTGGACAGTGGGGCGGCACTGAGGGTGTGGTCGTGATGCCGGGCGCCGAGCCTGCTGATGTACCGCTCCTGGTTTCTTGGACACATCGCTGGCGGTAATCATGCGGCCGCCCCGGTGCGCGGCGAGAGCGCCTCGCGGACGGCGGCTGGGGTGCGGTGGCCGTGCCGTTCGACGAGCCAGTGCTGGTTGTAGCGCTGCTTGAAGGCGAGCAGCGCCTGGCGTAGCTCCTCCACCGTCTCGAAGTGCTCCACCCACAGCAGCTGCTCCTTCAGCGTGCGGATGAAGCGTTCCGCGCAGCCGTTGCCCTCGGGCGCGGCTACGAAGGACGGGCTGGAGCGGATGCCGAGGAAGCGCAGCTCCTCCTGAAAGTGGTCGCTCAGGTACTGGCTGCCGTGGTCGTGGCGGAGAGCGAGTCCCCGCGCGAGGTCCGCCTCGTAGCCGTCGAAGTGCTCCCGGAGCCCCTGCCGCAGCGGCTCCAGCGCCTCGAAGCGCGTGCCCGGTCGCGCCGCGTGGATGCCGATGCACTCCTGCGTGCAGTGATCGACGGCGATGAAGACGGTGGCGTTCCCCTCGCGGGTGGTGAGGCAGGAGGTCGCGTCGGTCCCCCACATCTCGTCAGGCCGCTCGGTGGTGATCGTCCCGTCGTGCACCCGCGGTCCGCGCCGACGCCCGACGCGGGTCGGGGCGAGCAGTCCCGCCTCCCGCATCAGCCGCAGCACCCGGCCCTTCGAGGTGCGCACACCGGCCAGCCGCAGCCGCGCCCACACCTTGCGGTAGCCCTCGCCCGTGAACGGGGAGGCGGCGAGCACAGCTCGGACCTGCTCCGTGAGAGCCTCGTCCGTCCACGCCTGCCTCGGCCCGCGCTTCGCTGCTGGCCGCAGAGGCCGTCGCGCCCGTGCCCGCCGCTCGTAGACGGTCGAGCGCGGGACCTCCCACAGCTGGCAGATGCGCGTCGTGCCGTACGGCCGTCCCGTGGAGGGCGAGGTGGTTCGACTCATCACCTCGACCTCCGGCGTGCCAAAGG
>CAXXXY010000008.1:0-341704 GCA_963667515.2 Dehalococcoidia bacterium
GGAGCAGACCGTCACCGTCGATGGCGACACGCGGCCGCTGCCGCAGCCGTTCGTCGTGCTCGCCACGCAGAACCCGGTGGAGCTGGAGGGCACCTTCCCGCTGCCCGAGGCGCAGCTCGACCGCTTCCTGCTGCGGCTGCGCATCGGCTACCCCGACGAGGAGGGCGAGCTGGAGGTGCTGCGGCGCTTCCGCGAGCGCTCCCCCCTCGACACGCTGCAGCCCGTGCTCGACGCCGCGGAGCTGCTGGCGCTCTCCGGGCGGCTGCCGCGCATCCACGTGGAGGACGAGGTCGCGCGCTACATCGCTCGCCTCTGCCGCGCCACGCGCGAGCATGAGGCGTTCGAGCTCGGGGCGAGCCCGCGCGCCTCGCTGGCGCTCTTCGAGGCGTCGCGCGCGTACGCCGCGATCGACGGCCGCGACTACGTGCGCCCCGACGACGTGAAGCAGCTGGCGCACCAGGTGCTGGCGCACCGGCTGCTGCTCTCCTCGCAGACGCGGCTGCGCGGCGGCTCCGTGGACGACGTGCTGGACGACATCCTGCGCGAGCTGGCGGTGCCGGTGGCGGACGTGGCGCCGGGCCGGGGCTAGGCCGTGCGCGCCCTCGTCGCCGAGGCGTGGCTGCTCGCCTCGGGCGGCCTCGTGCTCATCGGCCTGCTCTCCGGCGCGGACGCCATCGTCGTGCTCGGCGTGCTGCTGCTCGCGGCGGGCGCCGTCTCGCGGCTGTGGTCGCGGCTCGCGCTGGAGGAGCTGCACTACGCCCGCCGGCTGACGCACACGCGCGTCTTCGTCGACGAGAGCACGGAGCTCCGCCTCTCGCTCGCCAACCGCAAGCTCTTGCCCGTGCCGTGGGTGGAGGTGCAGGAGCGCTTCGCGACGCCGCTGGAGGTGCTGGGCGGGCGCGTCCACCCCTCGGGCGTGCCGCGCACCGCGGTGCTCTACCGCAACACCTCGCTCGCCCCCAACGAGGAGCTCTCCTGGCCGCTCGAGCTGCGCGCGGTGGAGCGCGGCTACTACCGCATCGGCCCCACGCGGCTGCGCTCTGGCGATCTCTTCGGCTTCTTCGAGCGTGAGCGCGAGGTGGGGGGCCGCACGGCGCTGGTGGTCTACCCGCAGACGCTGTCGCTGCCGGAGCTCGCGCTGGTGCACGCGCGCCCCTTCGGCGATCAGCGCGGCGGCAACCCGCTGTTCGAGGACCCGGAGCGCGTGGTCGGGCTGCGCGACTACGTCCCCGGCGACCCGCTGAAGCGCGTCGACTGGAAGGCGACGGCGCGCGTGGGCCGCCTGGTCTCCCGCGTCTACGAGCCGTCGCGCACGCAGGCGGTGGTGGTGGCGCTGAACATCACCACGCTCCCCGGCAACTCCTTCGGCTCGAACGCGCGGCTGCTGGAGCGCGGCGTCTCCGTCGCCGCCTCGGTCGCGGTCACCGCCTTCGAGGGGCGCTCCGCGCTGGGGCTGATCGCCAACGGCTCCTTCCCCGACGCCGACCGGCCGATCCGCATCGGCGCGGGCCGCGCACCCGAGCAGCTGAACCGCGTGTTGGAGGCGCTGGCGATGGTCTCCGGCTTCACCACCTCGCGGCTGGCCGAGGAGCTGACGGGCCGGGCGCGCGCGCTCCCCACGGGCGCCACCGTCGTGGTCGTGAGCGCGCTCCTCGACGAGGCGCTCACCGCCTCGCTGCGGCGGCTGCGCGCCGAGGGGCACGACGTGCGCGTGCTGAAGGTGGCGCCGGGCGAGTGGGAGCTGGCGCCCGAGCTGGGGCCGATCCCGGTCATCGACCTCGACGCGCACCTCACCGAGCTGGAGGCGCGCGGCGAGCTGAACGTTCCGGAGGCGGCGGCGTCCGGGCTGCCGCTGCCCCCGCCGCCCAGCGCGCCGCGGCGCGACGGCCGCAGCGGCGACGCGACTCGCGAGCGCCGCCCCGCGCCCGCTCGACGCGCCGACCCCGTCAGCACCGTGCTGGGGCGGGGGCCGCGCCCGTGAGCGCGGGCGCTCCCGCTCCTGCCCCCACCCCCACTCCCGCCGCAGGCCTCGGCGAGCGCGCGGCCGCTGCCGGCGCCGCGCTCGGCTCCTGGGACTCGCCGCAGTGGCAGCGGGGCGCCGCCACCACGCTCTTCCTGCTCACGGAGGCGCTGGGCTGGTTCCTGGTGCTGCGCGTGCTGGCGACCATGGTGGAGCGCTCCGGCATCACCGGCCTCGCCTCCGAGCTCGAGCTCGAGGTGCTGCGCGGCGCGGCGATCGATCGCGCCGCCGCGCTCGAGGCGGCGGTGCTGCTGCGCGACGCTGCCTCCAGCGCGGCCGCCGGGCCCGCGTGGTGGATCGTGCTGGGCGGGGCGGGCGCCGCCTTCCTGCTCGCGCGCAACGTCACGCGAGCAGGCCTCCCCGGTGGGCTCGCCGCCATCACCGGCGTGCTGGCCTCGATTGTGGCGATCAACGTGCTCGTGCACCTCGCGATCGCCGGCGACCTGCGGGTGTGGACCGGCGAGACGATCTCGCGCTTCCCGTTCGAGGGGGCGCCGCTTCCCGAGGAGTACCTTGCCGACGCCGACCCCGGACGCGCCGCGGGCTCGGCGCGCGTCGTGGTCGTGCTCGGCCTCGTGGGGCTGTGGCTGCGCTTCCTCTGGCTCGGCCGCTCGCCCGTCAGCTTCGAGAAGGTGACCTGGTCGTTCACGACGGGGTTCGTGGTGGTACTGGGGGCGGCGCTGCTGGGCGCCGCGCGCGGCTCGGCGGGGCCGGGGCTGCTGGCGGTGCTCTACTTCGTGATGGGCATGCTCACGCTCGCGATCTCGAACACGGCGCGCGCGACGGAGGAGACGCAGGGGCTGGAGCGCAGCACGCCGTGGGCGGCCTCGGTGCTGGTGACGGTCGCGCTGCTCGGCATCACCGGGCTCGTTGTCGGCGTGCTCACGATCCTCGACGTGGAGCGCGTGGTCTCGCCGCTCGGCGAGCTGCTGCCGCGCTTCATCGGCTGGGCGCTGGTGCTGATCCTGACGCCGGTGTTCTGGCTGCTGGGCATCCTGCTCTCGCCCTTCTCCGGCCTCTTCGAGGGGCTGGACGCGCGCTTCCAGGACGTGTTCCAGGCGATCGGGCGCGCGCTGCAGATCGACCCGGAGACGCGCGACGAGCTCTCCGACAACCGTCCGCCGCGCTGGCTGCGCGACGGCGCGCGGCTGCTGGCCGCGACCGCGGTGATCGCGGGGCTCTACTTCGGTGGGCGGCTGCTGTTCCGGCGGGTGCGCCGCACGCGCCGCCCGGACGCCGCCTACGCCGAGCTGCGCTCGAGCTCCGAGGGGGCGGGCGCCGGGCTCGGCTCGCTGCTGCGCTCGATCCTGCCGCGGGGCCGCGGCGGCGAGGAGCCGGTGGGCTGGCTGCGCCGGCAGGCGGTCTATCGCCTCTACGCGCGCCTCGCCATCGCCTCGCGCGATCGCGGCTTCCCGCGGCGCGCGGGCGAGACGCCGATCGAGTACGCCGACGCCGCGGGTCGCGTCTTCGCCGCGCCGTTCTTCCCCCGCGTCGCCGCCCTCTTCGACGGTGCGCGCTACGGCCGCCACTACCCGGAGGAGGCGGGCGTCGCCGCGCTCGACGCGGAGCTGGGGCGCTGGGAGGCGGCGAACCCGGCCACCGACGAGCTGCGCAGCCGCGTGGGCCGCAAGGGTCTCGAAGGCCCCGCGCTCGATCCGCGCGTGCGTGAGGACGAGGTCGTCCCCCGCTTCGAGGAGCCGGCCCTTCCCGAGACGACCGACTTCTCCGAGCGCATCTAGCGACGGCCCGGCCCACACGCACAGCGCGGAGCGCACCCGGCGGGGACACGGCGCGGAGCGCACCCGGCGGGGACACAGCCCGCGGCGCACCCGGCAATGGCGCGCGGCGCACTTGGCGGGGACACAGCGCGCTCAGCGCAGCGAGCGGCGCCCCAGCGCGGGGGCGGTGCTACGCTGGGCG
This sequence comes from Dehalococcoidia bacterium, assembly GCA_963667515.2. Taxonomy (GTDB): domain Bacteria; phylum Chloroflexota; class Dehalococcoidia; order UBA2979; family UBA2979; genus VYDC01. Next base: position 3,941 of record CAXXXY010000008.1, read on the forward strand.
CGCGACCGTGCGCGGCGGGGCGGGAGGCGGTCGCAGGGGCGCCATGGCGACCACCGTCGGCATCCTTGACTCGGGCGTCGGGGGGCTCACCGTCGTCGCCGCGCTCCATCGCCTGCTGCCCGCTCTCCCCATTCGCTACGTCGCCGACTCCGCCGGCTTCCCCTACGGCGACCGCCCCGAGTCCGAGGTCACCGCGCGCGTGCTCGCCATCGCCGAGCGGCTGGTCGCCGAGGGCTGCGGCCTGCTGGTGGTCGCGTGCAACACCGCCTCCTCCGCCGCGCTGGAGGAGCTGCGCGCGCGGCTCGCCGTTGCGGTCGTGGGGATGGAGCCGCCGCTCAAGCCCGCGGTGGCGGGCAGCGCGCGGCGGCACGTCGCCGTGCTGGTGACGCCGGCCACCGCGCGCGGCGAGCGCCTCGCGCGGCTCGCCGAGGAGCACGCGGGCGGCGCGCGCGTGGAGACGGTGCCGATGCCGGGCCTCGCCGACCTCGTCGAGGCCGGAGCCGTCGAGGGCGGCGAGGCGGAGCAGGCGCTGCGCGAGGCGCTCGCCGGCCCGCTGCAGCGCGGCATCGACGTGGTGGCGCTGGGCTGCACGCACTACGGCTTCCTGCGCCCGGCCCTCGCGCGGCTGCTGCCCGTCGGCGTGCGCGCGCTGGACGCCGCCGAGCCGGTGGCGCGCCGCGCGCGCCAGCTCCTCGACGAGGGGGGCGCGCTGCCCGCGCCCGGTGCCCCGCCCGCCCTCGTCGATTGCGCCACCACCGGCGACCCGCGGGCGCTGGCGCGCACCGTCGAGCTGCTGCGCGAGGCGGGCGCCGAGCTGCCGCCACTCGCGCTCGCCACGGAGCCGTTTCCGCTCGCGGGCGTCGCTGCCTAGGCTGGCTGAGGCTCCCCGCAGGACGAGGAGGACGCGATGAGCTTCCGCGAGAAGTACGAGGCCGCGGCCAGCCGCAACCGCTCACTGCTCTGCGTGGGCCTCGACCCGGAGGCGGAGCGGCTGCCCGCCGGCGTGCCCGTCGCGCGCTTCCTGCAGCGCATCGTGGAGGCGACGGCCGACCTCGTGTGCTGCTTCAAGCCGAACTCGGCCTTCTTCGAGCAGCGCGGCGCCGAGGGCTGGCGCGACCTGCGCGCCACCATCGACGCCGTGCCCGCCGCGGTGCCGGTGCTGCTGGACGCCAAGCGCGGCGACATCGCCCACACCGCCGCCGCCTACGCCCGCGCCGCCTTTGAGCAGCTGGGCGCGGACGCGATCACGCTCAACCCGTGGTGTGGCGCCGACGCCGTCGAGCCCTTCCTCGCCTACGAGGACCGGCACTCGTTCATCCTGTGCCACACCTCCAACCCCGGCACGGGCGACCTCCAGGAGCTGAAGCTGGCGGACGGCTCGCTGCTCTACGAGCGGGTGGCCGAGCGGGCGGTCGCGTGGAACACGCGCGGCAACGTCGGCCTCGTCGTGGGCGCGACCTACCCGGAGCAGGCGGCGCGGCTGCGCGAGCTGGCGCCCGAGCTGCTGATGCTGCTGCCCGGCGTAGGCGCGCAGGAGGGCGGCGTGGAGCCGGCGGTGCGCGCCGCCGTCGATGCGCGGGGCGGCGGCATCCTCGTGAACGCGTCGCGGAGCGTGCTGTACGCGGGGGAGGCGGCCGGCGCGAGCGACCTCGATGGCTACGCCGAGGCGGCGCGCGAGGCCGCGCGGGCGCTCCGCGAGCAGATCGACGCGGCGCTGCCCGCGCACGCCTGAGGCACGCCCGGCGAGCGAGGGGGCGACGTGGTCCTCGACCTGCGCATGGGCGACGTGCTCAGGATGCGGCGCAAGCACCCCTGCGGCTCGCTGGAGTGGGAGGTGGTGCGCGTCGGCGCCGACATCGGCCTGCGCTGCCGCGGCTGCGGTCGCCGCGTGCTGATGGACCGCCCGACGCTCCGGCGCCGCGCCCAGGGGCTCGTCGAGCGCGGTGCGCCCGTCGACCCGGCGATCGAGCGCGCGCTCTTCGGCGACGCGGAGCTCGGGCACGAGCCGCCCGCGAGCGCGCCCTGATCGAGGCGCTCTCACGGTGGCCCGCTGACGGGCGCTCGTTGACTGGCCGATCGAGCGACTTCTACACTCGAAACGCGACGCTGGAGGTGGGACGAGGCAGCGGGGGCGACGGGGCACGGCGCCCGAGTCGGCGCCACGGAGCCGAGGGGTCACGCGGTGATCGAGCTCGTCATCGACAGCATCCGCGTCAGCCTGCGCCACTACCAGCGTGTCGTGATCCTGCGCGAGAAGGAGGCCGACCGCTTCCTCCCGATCTGGATCGGCGCCGACGTCGCGGAGGCGATCGCGCTGCGCTTGCAGGACGTCTCCGTCCCGCGCCCCCAGACCCACGACCTGCTGCACACGATGATCGAGGAGCTGGGCGGAAGCGTCCGCTCGGTCGTCGTCAACGAACTCTCGAACGACACTTTCTACGCGCGCATCCACCTGGAGCAGGACGGCCGCGTCACGGAGGTGGACGCGCGCCCGTCGGACGCGATCGCGATCGCGGTGCGCGCGCAGGTGCCGATCTTCGTCGAGGAGTCGGTGCTGGAGCGCGCGGGCGTGGTGCTCGACGCCGAGGGGCAGCCGGTCGAGGGGGCGGAGGGCGCCGAGAGCCGGCCCGCCGTGTCGCAGGAGGAGCTGGAGCGGCTCTCCGCGTTCACGGACTTCGTCTCCGAGCTCGACCTCGACGACTTCGACGAGCGCACCTCGGGCTGACGCTCGCGCGCCGATTCGCGGCGCTCGCCCTCGCGCTCGAGCCCGTTCGTGCACGCTCTCACAAGTTGTTGATCGACCGATCGGCCCGTGTTAGAGTCCCGGCGGCCCGGAGGGCGTGTGCCCATGTGGAGCTCGCCGGCATTCGGGCTGGTCGGTATCGGCTTCTTCCTGGCGACCTCGATCGTGGGGGCGACCTTCGTGGGGAGCCTGCTCGACGAGCGCTTCGAGACGAGGCCGCTGCTCACGCTCGTCTTCCTGGCGCTGGGGCTGCTTGTGGGGTTCGTGGGGGCGTACAGACAGCTGATGGACGTGGTCGCGCGCTCCTCCCCTCCCCGCACCCCGCGCGGTGACCGCGACGGCGGCGCGCCACGCGAGGATGACCGCGGATGAAGAAGGCGCTCCTCGCCGTCGCCGTGCTCGTCTCCCTCGTCGTCGGCATGCTGCTGTTCACGCCGCCGTCGCCCACGATCATCGTGGCGCCGGAGACGGTCTTCCACGTCGGCCCGCTGGACGTCACCAACACCATGTTCACCTCGTGGGTGGTGCTGGCGCTGATCACGGTGGTCGCGATCATCGCGGGGCGAGGCTTCTCCGTCGTGCCGTCGGGCTTCTCGGGCGCGGTGGAGGCGGCCGTCGGCGGCTTCTACGGCGTCGTCGTCGGCGTCGTGGGCGAGGAGAAGGGCCGCCGCTTCTTCTGGGTGATCAGCACGATCTTCTTCTGGGTGCTGCTCAACAACTACTTCGGGCTGCTGCCTGGCAACCTCTACGTCGGCGTCCCGGAGGAGGGCCACGGCGAGACGCAGGCCGTCTTCGAGCAGACCTCGATCGCGGGCTTCGACATCGCGTACATCCCGCTCATGCCGGAGACGGTGGACGTGGGCGACGGCGAGGCGCCGATCCTCCCCGAGCACGACGGCGACCAGTTCTCCGGCATCATCGCGCCGCTCTTCCGCTCGGTGAACACGGACGTGAACGCGCCGCTCGCGATCGCGCTCTTCTCGTTCATCTTTGTGGAGTACTGGGGGCTCTCGACGCTCGGGGTCGGCTACCTCAAGAAGTTCTTCAACTTCGAGCGGCTGCTGCGTGGCAATCCCATGGGCATCATCGATGCCTTCGTGGGGATCCTGGAGCTGATCTCGGAGTTCATCCGCATCGTGTCGTTCACCTTCCGTCTCTTCGGCAACATCTTCGCGGGCGAGGTGCTGATCGTGATGATGAGCTTCCTGGTCCCGCTGCTGCTGGTCGACGTCTTCTACGGCCTGGAGCTCTTCGTGGGGCTGATCCAGGCGTTCGTATTCGCGATGCTCACGCTGGTGTTCGCGCAGATGGCCGTCTCCCACCACGGCGACGACCACGAGGAGGCGCACGAGGCCCCCGCGCAGTAGGGGCCTCGCCGGCGGGGTGAGACAACGGAGGCACGCGGGGGGCGCCCCGCAGCGCGGGTCGCTGAGCGGCGCGCGGACGGAGAGGGAGGCGAGATGACTGCGACGGGGATCGTCCGCCGGGGGCTCATGGCCACCGCGGTCGTCGGTGCGATGTTCCTGCTGGCCACCGGCGTCGCCGGAGCCCAGGAGGCCGCGGCCGACAACGAGTTCACGGCCGACGGCATGAAGTTCCTGGCAGCCGGCATCGCCATGGGGCTCGGCGCGTTCGGGCCGGCCATCGGCATCGGCTTCCTGGGCGGGAAGGCGATGGAGGCGCTGGGTCGCAACCCGGAGGCCGCTGGCGCCATCCAGACCAACATGATCCTGGCGATCGCCTTCGCGGAGGCGATCGGGATCTACGCGCTGGTCGTCGCCATCCTCATCGGCTTCGTCTTCTAGGAGCGGCCCTCCGTCCCGCGCGCCGGTCGCCCGCGGGCGGCTCGTGCGGGGCGGAGCGAGAGGGGGCGCAGGTGCGACGTGGGATCCGGCCGCTGGGCATCGCGGCGCTGATCGCGGCGCTCGCGTGGGCGCTGCCGCTGGGCGGCGGCGTCGCCTCGGCGGCCGAGGAGGGCGAGAGCGGCATCGCGGCGCTCGGCTTCAACCTGCCGGGGCTGATCGCGCAGCTCATCAACTTCGGCGTGCTGCTGGTGATCCTGCGCCTCTTCCTCTACCCGCCGCTGATGCGGGTGCTGGACGAGCGCAAGCGGCGCATCGCGGAGGGCCTGGAGCGCGCCGAGCAGGCCGCCCAGGAGGCGCAGGCGTCCGAGGGCGAGGCGCGCCGCATCATGGAGCAGGCGCGCGGCGAGGCCCGCGAGACGGTGGCGCGCTCGCAGGAGACGGCGCAGCGGCTGCGCGACGAGCTGGAGCAGCGCGCGCGGGCCGACGCGGAGCGCATCGTGGCGAGCGCGCAGGAGGACATCGCGCGCGAGCGCGACCAGGCGATCGAGCAGCTGCGCGGCGAGTTCGCCGACCTCACCATCGCCGCCGCCGAGCGCGTGATCGGCCAGTCGCTGGACCGCGACGCGCACCAGCGGCTGATCGACGAGGTGATCGTGTCGAGCGAGTTCGGGCGGGGCGCCGACAATTAGCGCGCCCGCGAGCGGCGGCGTCGGACGGCGGGGGGTCGCGCCGTGGCGGTGACACGCGATGTCGCCGGCCGCCGCTACGCCGTCGCGGTCGCCGATCTCGCGCGCGAGCGTGGCGAGTGGGAGGCGTGGGCGGGCTCGTTGGAGGCGTTCGCGCAGCTCACGGCCGAGGCCGGCCACGTCGCCGCGCTCGCCGCCGAGACGCTCGACGACGGGCGCTTCCAGGAGGTCGTGCGGGAGGCCGTGCCGCAGGCGGAGCCTCTGCAGATGAACCTCTTTCGCCTGCTGCGGCGGAAGCGGCGGCTGGCGCTGGGGCCCTCCATCGCCTCGTACTTCGGCGAGATGTGGGACGTCGAGCGCGGCGTGGTGCGCGCCGAGCTGCGCACCGCCGTCGCGATCACGGAGGATCGCCGGGGGGAGATCGCCGGCGAGCTCTCACGCCGCGGCGGCGGCACGGTGGAGCTGACGGCGACGGTGGATCCGGCGCTGCTCGGCGGCGCGGTGGTGCGCATCGGCGATCGGCTGATCGACGGCTCGGCCCGCACGCGGCTGCGCGCGCTCCGCGCGCAGCTCGTTTCCGGCGGCTAGGGCCGCCAGCGAGCGCCGGTAGCGAGGGCGGGCGGCCGCGTCCGGCAGTCCCGGGAACCGCGGAGTGCGCGAATCCTCGCGCGCGGTTGGAGGAACAGATGGTGTCACGCGCGGACGAGATCGCGGCGATCCTCAGGCGCCAGATCGAGAGCTTCGACCAGGGGGTGACAGAGACCAACGTCGGCACCGTCATCGAGGCCTCGGACGGCATCGCGCGCATCCACGGCCTGCAGCGCTGCCAGGCCTCGGAGCTCATCGAGTTCGCGAACGGCGTGCGCGGCCTCGCCCTCAACCTCGAGGAGGAGACGGTCGGCGCGATCATCCTCGGCGACTACACCGGCATCGCCGAGGGCGACGAGGTGCACACCACCGGCCAGGTCGCCTCGGTGCCCGTGGGCGAGGCGCTGATCGGCCGCGTGGTGAACGCGCTGGGCGACCCCATCGACGAGCGCGGGCCGATCGGCACCAGCGAGCGCGCGCCCGTGGAGCGGATCGCCCCCAACGTCGTCTCGCGCAAGAGCGTCGACCAGCCGCTGCAGACCGGCGTCAAGGCGATCGATGCGATGATCCCGATCGGGCGCGGCCAGCGCGAGCTGATCATCGGCGACCGCTCCACCGGCAAGAGCGCCATCGCGGTCGATGCGATCATCAACCAGCGCGACAGCGGCGTGATCTGCGTCTACGTCGCGGTGGGCCAGAAGGACTCGAAGGTGGCGCAGACCGTCGCCACCTTCGAGGAGCACGGCGCGATGGCGCACACCATCGTCGTTTCCTCCTCGGCGGCGGAGTCGGCGGCGCTCCAGTACCTCGCTCCCTACTCCGGCTGCGCGATGGCGGAGCACTTCATGGCGCAGGGCAAGGACGTGCTGATCGTCTACGACGACCTTTCCAAGCACGCCTGGTCCTACCGTCAGGTGTCGCTGCTGCTGCGCCGCCCGCCCGGTCGCGAGGCCTACCCCGGCGACGTCTTCTACCTGCACTCGCGGCTGCTGGAGCGCTCCGCGCGGCTGGACGAGGCGCACGGCGGTGGATCGATCACGGCGCTGCCGATCATCGAGACGCAGGCCGGCGACGTCTCCGCCTACATCCCGACCAACGTCATCTCCATCACCGACGGCCAGATCATCCTCGAGCTGGACCTCTTCAACGCCGGGCAACGGCCCGCGACGAACCCCGGCATCTCCGTCTCGCGCGTGGGCGGCGCCGCCCAGACCCGCGCGATGAAGGCGGTGGCCGGCACGCTGCGCCTCGACCTCTCGCAGTACCGCGAGCTGCAGGCGTTCGCGCAGTTCGGCACGGAGGACCTGGACGCAGCGACGCGACGCCAGCTGGAGCGCGGCGCGCGGCTCACGGAGCTCTTGAAGCAGCCGCAGTACGCGCCGCAGTCGCTGGCGCAGCAGGTGACGATCCTCTTCGCGGGGACGCGCGGCTACCTGGACGACGTGCCCGTCGAGAAGATCGCCGACTTCGAGAGCGCCATCCACGAGCACATGGCGGCCAACCACCCGCAGATCCTCGAGGCCATCAACACCTCGGGCGACCTGCCGGAGGAGCTGGCGGCCGAGCTCACGCAGGCGATCCAGGACTTCAAGACGACGGTCGCCTACTAGCGCGCCGTCGAGCACAGGCGCGCCTGCGGGCGACAGGGAAGGTGACGGCGTAGATGGCGGGAGCCGGCGAGGTCCGCAAGCTCCGCGGCCGCATCCGCTCGGTCGCGAACACCTCCAAGGTGACGCGGGCGATGGAGCTCGTCTCCGCGTCGAAGATGCGCCGCGCGCAGGACCGCGCGCTGGCGGCGCGCCCGTACGCGGAGCAGATGCGCGCCGTGCTCGCGCGGCTCTCCGGCTACGCCGCGACCGCCGACCCGGAGACACTGCACCCGCTGCTGCGCGAGCGCAGCGTGCGGCACGTCGCGCTGCTGCACATCACCGCCGACCGCGGGCTGGCCGGCGGCCTCAACTCCAACATGAACCGCCGCAGCGCCTCGCTGGCGCTGGAGCACCAGCCGCGGGTGGAGCAGGTCTCCGTGCTGCCCGTGGGGCGCAAGGGGCGCGACTTCTTCAGGCGCGCCGGCTTCCCGCTGCTGGCGGAGTTCACTGGCCTCGGCGACCGCCCCGGGCAGGCGGACGTGCTGCCGATCGCGCGCATCGTCATGGAGGACTACGTCGCGGGCGCCCTCGACCAGGTCTACATCGGCTACCAGCGCTTCGTCTCCACCGGCATCCAGCGCCCCACGGTGCGCCAGATCCTGCCGGTGAGCGCGCCCGAGGCGGACGAGGAGGGCGCGAGCGCCCAGACGGCGCGCGAGATCCTCTTCGAGCCGTCGCCGCGGGCGCTGCTGGAGACGCTGCTGCCGCGTTACGTGGAGATGCAGATACTGGAGGCGCTGCTGGACGCGGTCGCCTCCGAGCACTCGGCGCGCATGGTGGCGATGCACCAGGCGACGGAGGCCGCGCAGGACATGGTTGCGGACCTCACGTTGACCTACAACAAGGCGCGGCAGGACCAGATCACGAGCGAGCTGCTCGACATCGTGGGCGGCACTGCGGCTATCGAGGCATAGGCGCCATCGAGGCATAGGCGCGCCGGCCGGCCCCGGGGGCGACCCGCGAGGGCGGCGCGGCGGCAAGCGAGGAGGACCGGGATGGCCACAGGCACGGTGCGGCAGGTGATCGGCACCGTCGTGGACGTGGAGTTCCCGCCGGGCGAGCTGCCCCCCATCTACAACTCGGTGCTGATCGATATGAACGGCGCCGGCACGCTCATCACCGAGGTGCAGCAGCACCTGGGCAACAACTGGGTGCGCTGCCTCGCGCTCGACTCGACGGACGGGCTGGCGCGCGGCGCCTCCGCCGAGGACTCGGGCGGGCCGATCACGGTGCCGGTCGGGCCGCAGACTCTCGGGCGGATCTTCAACGTCGTCGGTGAGCCGCTCGACCCGGGCGAGGCGATCCCCGCCGACATGACTCGCTGGCCCATCCACCGCGACCCGCCGGCGTACGCGGAGCAGGAGACCAGCGCGCAGATGCTGGAGACGGGCATCAAGGTCGTCGACCTGATCGCGCCCCTGGCCCGCGGCGGCAAGGTGGGGCTGTTCGGCGGCGCCGGCACCGGCAAGACCGTCATCAACACCGAGCTGATCCGCAACCTCGCAACGGAGCACGGCGGACTCTCCGTCTTCGCCGGCGTCGGCGAGCGCTCGCGCGAGGGCAACGACCTCTGGAACGAGATGCGCGAGTCGGGCGTGCTCGACAAGACCGCGCTCGTCTTCGGGCAGATGAACGAGCCGCCCGGCGTGCGCCTCCGCGTCGCGCTCACCGGCCTGACGATGGCCGAGTACTTCCGCGACGAGGAGGGACGCGACGTCCTGCTCTTCATCGACAACATCTACCGCTACACGCTGGCGGGCATGGAGGTCTCGGCGCTGCTCGGGCGCATGCCCTCGGCGGTGGGCTACCAGCCGACGCTCGCCACCGAGGTCGGCGAGCTGGAGGAGCGCATCACCTCCACCAAGAAGGGCTCGATCACCTCGTTCCAGGCGATCTACGTCCCCGCCGACGACTACACCGACCCCGGCGTGGCGACGACCTTCGGCCACCTCGACTCGACGGTGGCGCTCGACCGCTCGCTGGTGGAGCAGGGGCTCTACCCCGCGGTGGACCCGCTCTCCTCGACGAGCCGCATCCTGGAGCCGCGCGTGGTGGGGCAGGAGCAGTACGACGCCGCGTCGGGCGTGGTGCGCACGCTCCAGCGCTACAAGGACCTGCAGGACATCATCGCCATCCTCGGCATCGAGGAGCTCTCCGACGAGGACAAGCTCACGGTGGGGCGCGCGCGCCGCGTGCAGCGCTTCCTGACGCAGCCGTTCTTCGTCGCCGAGCAGTTCACGGGCCGCGGCGGCCGCTACGTCCCCGTGACCGAAACGGTGCGCGGCTTCACGGAGATCCTCGAGGGCCGGCACGACGACCTGCCGGAGAACGCCTTCTACATGGTGGGGACCATCGACGAGGCGATCGAGAAGGCGGCGGAGCTCCGCGCCGAGGAGCCCGACTAGCCGCCCCGCCGAGACGGCCGAAGGGGGGAGCGCGTGCCGCTCAGCCTGAGCGTGGTGACGCCCGAGCGCACGGTGCTGGAGCGCGACGGCGTGCTGCGCGTCACCGCTCCCGCCAGCGAGGGCCAGATCACGATCCTCCCGCGGCACGCCGCGCTGATGACCAGCCTCGGCTTCGGCGAGCTGACGGTGGTGTCGCCAGACGGCCCCGTGCACATGGCGGTGCACGGCGGCTTCCTGCAGGTCGCCGACGATCACGTAAGCGTGCTCGCCGACACCGCCGAGCACGTCGAGGAGATCGACGAGGCCCGCGCCGAGGCCGCCCGCGAGCGCGCGCAGCGCCGCATGGCCGGCCCCAGCGACGCCGCCGAGATGATCGATTTGCTGCGCGCGCAGGCCTCCCTCCGGCGAGCCCTGCTCCGCCTCCGCGTCCGCCGCCGCTCCGGCACAGGCGTCGCCTCCCAACGTTAATTTCGAGGGGCTGCCGCGAGCGTTCCGCTCGACCACTGGGGCTGCCGCCGTCGCGGAGGGGCGCTCGCTCTCGGGCGTGCCGCGATGCGGGCCCGAGGGCTCGCCAGCGTCTCGGGCGCGCGGTCCGGCCCTCGCGCGCCCGTTCCGCCCACACGGCGGGAAGCCCTCGGAGCCGCCGGGCGGCACGCTGAGACGCGAAGGCTGCTCTGGCAGGAGCGGCAGCCCTTGAGTGCAGCGGAACGCTGCCCCTTCGAAGAAAGTATGATCGGGGGCGTGACGAGCGAGCGCGCCCCCTCTGTCTCCGCCGCCGCGCCCTCGACGGCTGCGGAGGTCGCCCGACCCACCGCTCCCGGCGATCGGTTGCTGCTGCGCGGCGGACGCCCGCTGCGCGGCCGCGTGGAGTGCGCGGGCTCGAAGAACGCCGCGCTCTACGCGCTGGCCGCGGCCCTGCTCACGCCCGAGCCCGTCATCGTGCGCAACCTCCCCTCGATCGTGGACATCGGCCAGATGTGCGCGCTGCTCGCCGACCTCGGCGCGCGCGTGGAGCTGGACGGCGACACCGCCCGCATCGAGGCAGCCGAGCTGACGGCGACGCTCGCGCCCACGGAGCGCGCGGCCGCGCTGCGCGCCTCGTTCCTGGTGATGGGCCCGCTGCTCGCGCGCCGCGGCGAGGCCGGCTGCGCGCCGCCCGGCGGCGACGTGATCGGCGTGCGCCCGCTGGACGTGCACCTCGCCGGCTTCCGCGCGCTGGGCGCCGAGGTCGGTCGCGAGGGGCCGGCGTGGGTCGCGCGCGCCGGGGCGGGCGGCCTCCGCGGGACGCGCGTCTTCCTCGACTACCCGAGCGTCCTCGGCACGGTCAACGTGCTGCTGGCCGCGACCCACGCGAGCGGGCGCACCGTCATCGTCAACGCCGCCGCCGAGCCCGAGGTGGCGATGGTGGCGGAGATGCTGCGCACGATGGGCGCGCGCATCAGCGGCCACGGCTCGCAGATCGTCGAGGTGGAGGGCGTCGAGCGGCTCCACGGCACCGACTTCGCCGTGATCCCCGACCGCATCGAGGCGGGCACCTTCCTGCTCGCGGCGGCGGCCACCGGCGGCGCGGTGGAGGTGGCGGGGGCGGCGCCGGAGCACATGGACGGCGTGCTGACGAAGCTCGCTGAGGCGGGCGCCGAGCTCGACGTGCGGCCGGGCTCGGTGCGCATCGACTGCGCGCGCGGCCTCGACGCCGTGCAGCTGCAGGCGGTGCCCTACCCCGGCTTCCCCACGGATCTGCACGCGCCGATGGCGGCGGCGCTGACGCAGGCGCGCGGCGTCTCCATCATCCACGAGCGGGTCTTCGACAACCGGCTGCTCTACGTCGGCGAGCTGCGCGCGATGGGCGCGCGGCTGACCACCGGCGGCCAGAGCGTGATCATCGAGGGGCCGACGCGCCTTTCGGGGACGCTGGTGCGCGCGCTGGACGTGCGGGCCGGCGCCGCGGTGGTGATCGCGGGCCTCGTCGCCGACGGCGAGACGGAGGTGCGCGGGCTGGAGCACATCGACCGCGGCTATCAGCACCTGGTCGCGCGGCTCGGCGCGATCGGCGCCGACCTCGAGCGGGTGGCCGCGCCCGCCTGACCCGGCCGGCGAGCGGGGGGGGCGGCGAGCGGCGAGGGTCCGGCGGCGGCGGCGGCGGCGGCGGCGGCGGCGGCGGCGGCGGCGGCGAGCGGCACGCGGGGCGACGGCTCGGCGGCGGGGGGCGAATGCTCGGCAAGCGCATCGGCATCGACCTGGGCACGGCGAACGTCATCGTCGTGGAGCACGACCGCGGCGTCGTGCTCGACGAGCCGGCGGTCGTGGCGATCACGGAGCGCGACAACATCGTCGTCGCGGTCGGCGATGACGCGCGCGCGATGGTCGGGCGCCACCCCGGCTCGATCCAGGTGATCCGGCCGATGCGCGAGGGCGTGATCGCCGACTACCTCATCACGGAGGCGATGCTCCGCTACTTCATCGGCCGGGTCACGGGACGCCTCTCGCTGGTGAAGCCGGAGGTGATGATCTGCGTCCCCGTGGGCGTGACCGGCGTGGAGCAGCGGGCCGTGCGCGACGCGGCGGAGGCCTCGGGCGCGCGCCGTCCCGCGCACCTGATCCCGGAGCCGCTGGCGGCGGCGATCGGCGCCGAGATCCCGCTGGGCTCGCCGCGCGGGCACATGGTGGTGGACATCGGCGGCGGTCGGACGGAGGCGGCCGTCGTCTCCATGTTCGGCATCGTCGCCAGCGAGTCGCTGCGCATCGGCGGCGACCGGCTGGACGAGGCGATCGCGCAGTACGTGAAGCGCCGCCACAACCTGCTGATCGGGGAGCGCACCGCCGAGGAGGTGAAGATCGCGATCGGCTCGGCGCTGCCGGCCGAGCCCGACCGCTCGATCGGCGTGCGCGGCCGCGACCAGATCACGGGCCTCCCCCGCACCATCGAGCTGCGCTCCTCGGAGGTGACGGCCGCGCTGCAGGATGCGCTGGGCGCGGTGGTGCAGACGGTGCGCGCGGTGCTGGAGCGCACGCCCCCTGAGCTGGCCTCGGACGTCATCGACCGCGGCATCGTGCTCACGGGCGGCGGGGCGCTGCTGCCGCACCTCGACGACCTGCTGCTGCACGAGACGGGCGTCCCCGTGCACGTCGCCGACGATCCGCTGGGCTGCGTCGCGAAGGGCGCCGGTGCCGCGCTGGATTACGTGGAGGTGGTGGCGCGAGCCCTGCCCACGCCCGAGGAGTCGCTGATCGGGGCGCCGCTCTAGGCGCCTCGACGTGCCGCGCGAGCGTGCGCTGCGGGGGACGGCCTACCGCGGCGCCTCGAGGGATGGCCGCGGGGCGACGACGTCGGCGGGCTCCGGGCCCTCGCCCTTCAGGTAATACGTCATGCTCTGCAGCGCCGCGGCGGGATCGATCTGGCGCACGTGCACGTGCTCCGGGACCTGCACCGCGCGCGGAGCGTAGTTGAGGATCGCGCGCACGCCCGCCCGCACGAGGCGGTCGATGACCTCCTGCGCATGCTCTGCGGGGACCGCGACGATGCCGATCTCCACGGGGCTCTCGCGCAGCCGCTCGTCGAGCGCGTCGACGCTCTGCACGATCTGCCCGGCCACGGTGATGCCGACCACCGCGGGCGAGGCGTCGAACACGGCGACCAGGTCGAAGCCCTGCGGGCCGAAGCCACGGTAGGAGGCGATGGCGCGCCCCAGCTGCCCCGCGCCCACCAGCGCCATCCGCCAGCGCCGCTCGAGCCCCAGGATCTGCCGCAGCTCGTCGATCAGCCGCTGCACGGAGTAGCCGCGGCCCTGCTTGCCGAAGCGGCCGAAGTAGGAGAGGTCCTTGCGGATCTGCGCGGGCGTCACGCCCAGCTCCTCGCCGAGGTCCTGCGAGGAGATCACGGAGTGGCCATCGCGCTGGAGCCGGTTGAGCACGCGCAGGTAGACCGGAAGCCGCTCGATGACGACCTCCGGTATCTCGAGCGGCATGCGTGCTCCCTCGACCGCTCGCTCGCGGGGCCGCGCGGTCGAGCAACATAATAGGCGTCGCGGCGGCTTGTGCAAGATGGCGCAAGGCGGTGCGTGCCGGTGCGAGATCGTGCGAGCGCGTGCGGACGAGCATGCGTGCGTTCGAGGGGGCGCAGGCGAGGGCTGCGGGCGCGCCGCCGCCGCCAGCGCCCGGCGTTCGGCGAGCCGGCGGCTAACGCTCCCGGCGCGCGAGCGCCATCCGGATCACGGGGCCCGCCAGCAGGAAGCCCAGCGCGCCCCCCGCGACGTCCGCGACCCAGTCCGAGAGCTGCGGCTGGCGCCCCGGCACCGACTCCTGCAAGAGCTCCGTCATCGACGCGAGCAGCCAGATCGCGAGCAGCGCCATCAGCAGCACCCGCCGGGGCGAGCGGCGAGCGGCGGCGCTGGTGGCGTACGCGAGCGCCAGCGAGGCGCCGAGCGCCGCGAACAGCACGGCGTGCCACGCCTTGGCGGGGAGGCCCAGCGGCGATCCGACGCCCTCGAGTGGCGTGAGCGTGGCGCCCAGCACCGCGGCGAGCGTCGCGAGCACGGCGAGGCGCGCGAGCCCGCGCATGCGGCGGTCGAGCACAGGCGCCTCCGACTCTCGCGCGGTCGGGCGTGGGCGCCCGCGAGTCCTCGTACACCGCGGCGGGGGCGGCGGCAAGCGCGGCGCGGCGCGACCTCGGAGGGGCGGCACGGGTCGGCTCGATCGACGGGGCGCCGCCCAGAACGGGGATTGGCAGCGTTCTGACAGCTTCCTCAGCCCGCTGGCATACGGTCGTCAGCCTGCGCATGCCTGACGCTGCCAGACTCGAATCACGGGGGTGGTGCGGGGAGGTCGCATGCAGGCGTTTCCGTCTCCCAACGCGTCGGTTCGGCGCGTCCGCGACGCTGCTCCGCTGCTGGAGATCGTCGGCGCGGAGCGGCGCGTCGACGCGGCCGCCAGCACCGTGCTCATGCTTCAGCTCGGCGACGGTGGCGGCGACGAGTCCCCGACACGCGCGGAGGTCGTGCGCAGCCTCGCCGACGCCGGCTACAGCGTGTCGGCCCGCGGCACGACGGCCGGCGCGCTCGCCGAGCTGGAGGGCTCGCCCGTCGACCTGCTGCTGCTCGACGCCTCGAGGGCGCGCGCCGCCTCTGCGATAGAGCTGCTGCGCCAGGTCCGCGCGCGCTCCGACCTGCCGGTGATCGTGCTCAGCGGGTCGCCGGACGACCCGCAGCGCCTGCTCTTCTTCGACGTGGGCGCGGACGACTGCCTCGCGAACCCCGTCGACGTCGCCGAGCTGACGCGCCGTGTGCGCGCCGTGCTCCGCCGTCGCGCCCGCTACGAGGAGGAGCTGCGCGGCCCCGGGGGCATCGTGATGCGCACGCGCGCCCACCAGGTACTGGTCGACGACCGCGAGGTGCCGCTGACCCCGCGTGAGTACGATGTCCTGCGGCTGCTGCTGGAGCGGCGCGGCGAGGTGCTCTCCGCGGACGCGATCTCGGAGACCGTCTGGGGCTGCGAGACGTTCGGTTCGCGCAACTTCGTGGAGGCGCATATTTCGCGGCTGCGCGGAAAGCTCGGCCGCGCGGGCGCGCGCGACGTGATCACGACCCTGCGCGGCGTCGGCTACGCCGTTCGCTAGCGGGCATCCGGCCGCGCCGCGGCGCCGAGGCCGGTGCGGTGGCGGGCGATCAGGCGAGGCGGCGCGCGGGCAGCTCGACGCCGTCGGGCGGGCGGAACTCGACCGTCTCCTCGGCGACCACGACCGGCTCCACCGTCGTGACGCCGCGGCGGCGCAGATCCTCGACGATCGGGTCGAGCAGCTCGTCGGGCACGGAGGCGCCCGCGGTGAGGCCGACCACGCCGACGCCCTCGTACCACGCCGGGTCGATCTCGCCGATGCCGTCCACGCGGTAGGCGGGCGTGCCGGCCGCGCGCGCCACCTCCATCAGCCGCACGGAGTTGCTGGAGTTCTCGGAGCCGACCACCAGCACCAGCTCGGCGCGCTCGGCTATCGTGCGCACGGCCGCCTGCCGGTTCGTCGTCGCGTAGCAGATGTCGTTGCGGATCTCGGCGCCCGCGTGACGCTCGCGCACGCCGTCGATCACCGCTGCCGTGTCGTCGACGGAGAGCGTGGTCTGCGTCACGACGAAGACGGGGCGCCCCGTCTGCGCGCGCGCGTCGAGGTCGGCGACCGTGTCCACCACCGTCGTGCGGTCGGGCGCCTCGCCCAGCGTCCCCTGCACCTCGTCGTGCCCGCGGTGCCCCACCAGCAGGATGTCGAAGCCGTCGCGCGCCGCCTTGCGCGTCTCCAGGTGCACCTTCGTCACCAGCGGGCAGGTGGCGTCGATGATGCGCAGCCGGCGCGCCCGCGCCTCCTCCACCACCGCGGGCGAGACGCCGTGCGCGCTGAAGACGATGCGCGCTCCCTCCGGCACCTCCGCGATCTCGTCCACGAAGATCGCGCCGCGCTGCCGGAAGCGCTCCACGACGTAGCGGTTGTGCACGATCTCGTGGAAGGCGTAGACGGGCGGCGGCTCCGTGTCCAGCACGTGGTCCAGCACGTCGATGGCGCGCATCACGCCCGCGCAGAAGCCACGCGGCTCGGCCAGCAGCAAGGTGTGTGGCACGGGGCCCCCGCCTACCGCCACCGGGGCTCGCCCGGCGCTCGTGCGGTGCATCGATTGTATCGACACGCCCCGCCCCGGGCGACGCGGGCGCGCTACCGTATTCGGGGCGGCATGCCGTGGACTGGCCGCCGCCCCCAGGTCAGGAGACGCGCATGCCCGACGATCCCGGACGCGAGGCGTGGCGAATGTTCCGCATCCAGGCGGAGTTCGTCACCGGCTTCGACGTGCTGGCGCAGTTCCGTCCCGCCGTGACGGTCTTCGGCTCGGCGCGCACGCCCGAGGAGGAGCCGCGCTACGAGCTCGCGCGCGAGGTGGGGCGCACCCTCGGGCAGGCCGGCTTCTCCGTGGTCACGGGCGGCGGTCCCGGCGTGATGGCGGCCGCCAACCGCGGCGCGCACGAAGTGGGCGCGGCCTCCGTCGGCCTCAACATCCGCCTGCCGGAGGAGCAGGAGCCCAACCCCTACCTCACCCTCTCGCTGGACTTCCGCTACTTCTTCGTGCGCAAGGTGCTGCTCGTGAAGTACGCGACGGCCTTCGTGCTCTTCCCCGGCGGCTACGGGACGATGGACGAGTTCTTCGAGACGCTGACTTTGATCCAGACGGGGAAGATCCAGCGCTTCCCGATGATCCTCGTGGGGAGCGACTACTGGGAGGGACTCACCGCCTGGATCGAGGACCGGCTGGTTCAGGACGGCTACATCTCGCCGCACGATCGGTCGCTCTACCAGGTGGTCGACAAGCCCGAGGACGTGCTGGAGATCGTGCGCAGCGCGCAGGAACTCCGCGGCTCCGACGTGGACAACGTGCGCATGGCCTGAGCGCCTGCGCTCAGCCGCGGCGCGCTCGGGCGATGGCGAGCGCCCGGTGCGCCGCCGCGCCGGCCAGCGCGCCTCCGGCGAGCAGCACGAGTAGCAGCCACGCCCCGCCGCGGGCGTCGCCTCCCGCGACGCGCTCGGTCGCGGCGGGGATCGCCGGCGCGGCAGTGTCGGCGGCCCCGTCGGCGCTCGCGTTCGGGGCCGAGGGCGCGCCAGCGGCCGATGGCGCGGCGGCGGACGGTGCCGCCGCGCTCCCCGAGCCCGTCGCCGCCGCGGCGGGCGGCCCCTCGATCACGCCGGGCGAGGGCGTGTCCGCGACCTCGACGGCGAGCAGCCGGCCGCCGCCGTCGAAGTGGCGGCGCAGCGAGCGGCCGGGGCCCGGCGCGGGATGCGGCGGCTCCTCGGGGCGGCGGTACGTCTCGTCGTCGCCGTAGGAGAGCGCGTCAAGCTGGCGACCGGCCGCGTCGAGCAGCACGAGGCGGTCGCCGCCGTTCGCCAGCCCGCGCCCCAGCCCGCCCGCCGGCCGGTAGAGCAGCGCGCGCTCCACCGCCGCCAGCGGGCCGCCGATCACGATCGCCGCGCCCGCGGGCAGCGTGACCGCGGGCAGGGCGACCGTCGTCTCGTTGTCACGCAGCACGAGCCCGGCGAGCAGCGCGGGCTCTGCACCGAGGTTCGCGATCTCCACCCACTCGTGCGCGGCGTCCGCTCCCGGCTGGAGCGGGTCGGGGAGCAGCTCCGTGATGCGCAGCAGCGGCGGTCCGGTGGCGGCGTCGCGGGCCGCCTCGCGCGCGACGCCGACCGCGGCCGCCGCCCCGGGCGTGGTGGGCGGCCGCGCCGCGAGCGTCGGCGCGGGGGAGCCCGCGGGAGGCTGCGCGGCCGCGCGCCCCGGCGCAGCGCCCGCCTCGTCGCCCGCCGCCGCTGCGCCGCCAGCGCCCGCTGCCGGCGCAGCGGCGACGCCGGGCGCAGCGCCGGGGGACAGCGTGGGCATGGCCGTCGAGGTGGGTGTCGGCGTCGGCGTCGGCGTGGGGGGCGGGGGCTCCGAGGCCGGATCGAGGCGCACGTCGGCGGCGGAGAGCACCGCGACCCCCTCGCCGGCCGGGCGCAGCAGCAGCCGCAGCTGCGCGCTCCGCGCCTCGATCGGCGCGCGGACCGGCCCCGTGCTCGCGCGCCCCTCGGCGAACGGGCCGACGAGCGTCTCCGAGTCGACGGTGGCGAGCTGGCGGCCGCTGCCGTCGGCGCTGGCATACCAGGCTATGCGCAGCCACGCGAGGTCGGCGCCGAAGCCGGCGAGGAGCTGCGCCGGCGCCTCGTACCAGGCGCCCGGCGTGACGCGGACGCGCTGGTAGATCCACTTCGTGGAGGCGCTCTCCGAGATGAGCACCGCCGCCTCGCCCTCGCCCGCGAAGCCGCTGCCCGTCGCCATCGTGCCGCCCACCTTCGCCCAGCCGAGGGCGCCGAACTCGAAGCCGCCGTTCGTCAGCTCGTCGTAGACGGGGACCGGCGTCGGGCTCGGCGTCGGGGTTGCGGTGGGTGTCGGCGTCGGCGTGGGAGTTGGAGTCGGGGTCGGGGTCGGAGTCGGGGTCGGAGTTGGAGTCGGGGTCGGGGTCGGGGTCGGCGTGGGCGGCGGGACGGCGCCGCGCTCGAGCGTCACGGCGTCGACGTGGAGCGTGGCCCCCGGGCTCACCGCCGTCGCGCGCAGGGTCGCGCGCGCGAACGCGGTGCCGGCCGGCGCCGCCAGCGGGCCCGCGACGAGCGCGCGGTAGCCGGGGGCGTCGCCCTCGAGGCGCCCCTCGGCGAGGTCGTGGGCGAGCGGCAGGCCGGCGGCGTCGAGGAACTCGAGCGTGAGCCGCACCTCGTCGAGGCCCGTGCCGTCGGCGAGCACCTGGCCGCGCAGCGTGTGCTCGGCGCCGGCGACGGTGAGGGTCAGCCAGTACGCGGAGCGCAGCTCCAGCAGGCCGCCGAACTCGGTGTGCAGGTGTGCGGCGGCGGCGCCCTCGTGCACAGCGCCGCTTCCGTCGAACGCGGCGTCGAAGGGGCCGACGACCGCCCACCCGCCGCCGCCGACCTCGAAGCCGCCGTCGACGCTGCCCGCCTCGAAGAGGTCGCTCGTCTCCGCGAGCGCGGCCGCACGGGCGAGGAGCAGCGCGAGCGCCACGGCGAGGATCGTGCTCGCGACCGCCATGCGCCCGGGGGCGCCGCACGGGTGGCCCCTCTCGATGGGGGGTGGGCCTGCACCGCCCGTGTACGTACGCCCGTCCAGCGAACCGCAAGGTCGAGTGGCCAACTCGTGGATAGCGGCTGTGGATAACTCCCGTGGATAACCCGGTGACGCCGAGGCGCGCTCGCGGCCCGCGGGCCCGCGCGTATCCTGCGGGCGTGGGAGAGCGCCCCGGCGAGTCCGCTGCGAGCCACGCCCCCGCAGAGCAGCTCGCGCGGGCGCTCGGCGCGCCGTTCGTGCCCGCGGTGCTGCGGGAGCTGGACGCGGCGGGCGGCTACCTGGGGCGCTTCTGGCCGCAGCTCGCGCCCAGTGTGGCGACCCAGGGCTTCCTTAACAGCGCGCTCTACATGGCCGACATGGCCGCCGACGGCATCGAGGAGAGCTACGAGCCGACGCTCTCGCGGGCGTCGCTCATCGAGGGCGGGCTGACGCGCGCCGAGCTTCAGCGGGTGCTCGCGGTGCTGGACGTCTTCCACTGGCTACAGCCACAGCTGCTGCTGCTGCTGGGCGCGCTGGCCGAGGCGTGGGAGGCGCCCGTCGTCGGGGGGCAGGGCCGTCCCGAGCCGCGCGCCGGCGGCGACCGCGAGCGCGCGCACCTCGCCACCGAGATCGCGCTCGCCGCGCCGTCGACGCCGCCACTCCCCGCGGTCGCCGAGGCGCTGGTGCTCGGGGAGCCGCCCGAGCTCTACCGCGCCGTCGCGAGCTGGCCTCGCTATCTGGAGCCCACCTGGGGCGAGCTGCAGCACCTGGCGGCGTATCCGCCGATCCGGCGCCGCGGCCGCGCGCTCTACTTCTACGGGCGCTCCTCCGCGCGCTTTCTCGCTGAGCCGCTGCGCGCGAGCCGGGAGGAGCTGGCGGCGCAGGGAGTGCCGGCCGCCGACCTCGACGCCGCGCACGCCGCCATCGAGGCAGCGCTGCCGGCGCTCGCGACGATGATGATGCACGCGAGCGCCATGCGGCTTGGCCTGGGCGTACGCGAGCGCGAGGTGGTGGCGCGCGACTAGCGGGGAGCCCGCGCGCGCCCCCTACAATCACGTCGCGATGGGGCGAGGCGCGGCGAGCGTCGTCCGGGGCGCGACCGCGACGGGGGGGCGATGGAGCCGGCGCGGCCGAGGACGATCCGCGAGCCGTGGCGGCCGGAGCAGCCGGGCCTGCTCGACGCGCTGCGCGAGGCGGAGATCGGCGAGCTGGAGCTCGTCGGCGACTCCTCCAACTACGTCTTCCTCGCCGAGCTGGGCCACCCCGAGCGGGGCTCGGGCCTGGGCGTCTACAAGCCGCAGCGCGGCGAGCGGCCGCTGAACGACTTCCCCGACGGGACGCTGCACCGCCGCGAGACCGCCGCCTTCGAGCTCTCGCGGCTGCTGGGCTGGGCGCTGGTGCCGCCGACCGTCGAGCGGGAGGGGCCGCACGGCGTCGGCTCGCTGCAGCTCTTCATCGAGCACGATCCGCAGCAGCACTACTTCGTGCTGCGCGAGCGGGAGGCGCTGTGGCCGGAGCTCCAGCGGCTCGCGGCCTTCGACCTCGTCGCGAACAACGCCGATCGCAAGGGCGGGCACGTGCTGCTGGGCGCGGGCGAGCGGCTGTGGGCGATCGACAACGCGCTCTGCTTCCACCGCCACGGCAAGCTGCGCACGGTGATCTGGGACTTCGCGGGCCACGAGCTGGACGGCGACTGTCTGCGGGACCTGCGGCGCGTCTGCGGCCAGCTCTCCGCCGACGCGCCCGAGGCCGACGCACTGGCCGAGCGCCTGCCCGACGACGAGCGCGCGGCCCTGCTCGATCGCCTCGGCGAGCTGATCGAGCACCCCGTGCTGCCCGAGATGTTCCCGTGGCGCTGCTGGCCGTGGCCCCTGATCTGACGGTTGCTGATCTGGAGCTAGCCGCCCGCGGCGCCGCCCTGCCGCAGCAAGCGACTCAGCACACGGCCCACGAGGCTGCGGCGCATTCGCCACCAGCGCCAGCGCTGCCGGTGGCTGCGCTCGCGGACGATCGCCGTGGCCTCGGCCGTGCCGATCACGAGCGGCATGCGCCAGTCGCGAAGCGAGGGCGCGCGCCCCGGCGTGCGCTCGCGCTCGCGCGCCGAGAGCTGCGCGGGCGCCGCGAAGCGCTCGAAGGGGCGCCACGCGCCCTCCTCGCGCACCCACGCCTCGCGGCCCGCCGCCTCCACCAGCACCACGCCGGCCGCGACGTCCCAGATGTGCAGCCCCCAGAACAGCGCGCTCTGGAAGATGCCGGCCGCGACGAACGCGCACTCGATCACCGCGCTGCCCGTCGTGCGATGGTCCCACTGCCGCTCGCGGCCGGGCGAGCCGCCGGGCGCGCTCGAGAGGCCGCGGCGCACCTTCGCGAGGCCGCCGGTGGGCCGCGGCTCGATCGGCTCGCCGTCGAAGCTCAGCCCGCCGCCGCGGTGTGCGTGGTAAACGCCGGGGCGCAGGGCGTGCCCCGTGGAGCACCACGTCGCGCCCACGACGGGCAGACCGCGGTGCAGCACCCCGATGGAGCAGGCGAAGAGGGGGAAGCCGTTGATGAAATTGGTGGTGCCGTCGACGGGGTCGATCACCCAGAGGTACTCGGAGCCGGGGTCGGGGTGCCCCTCCACCTCCTCGCCGACGATGCCGTGCTCGGGATAGAGCGCAGCGAGCCGCTCACGGACGAGGCGCTCGATCGCGTGGTCGACCTCGGAGACCGGGTCGGTGGGGGCGTGCTCGCCCTGCGCCTCGCGCTTGTACTCGACGTGGATCTCGCCCTCGAGCGCGGCGGCGATCGCCGCGCCCGCCTCGCGCGCGAGCTCGACGGCGCACGCCTCGATCTCCGCGAGCACGCCGTCGTCGGGCACCACGCCTGCCGGCGCGTCGCCAGACGGCCCGGCTCCGGACGATGCAGTCGCCACGGCTCCCCCGTCCCCCGCCGCACGGCGGGGGGTGCCCGCCTCGCGCGGTTCCCGCGCCGAGCATAGCGGGCCGCCGGAGCGCCGCGGCCACCTCGCGCGCGGGCGCGTGACCGGCGCGTGACCGGCGAGGGCGCCCGCGCTAGGCTCAGTGCCGGGACCGCGCGAGGCGGCGCGCCCGGGAGCGAGCGATGACGGACGTCGAGCCGGGCGACGGTTGGGACCACTCCAGCGAGGGCGACCTCGACCCGGACCTCGCCGAGGAGGCGGGCTACGCCGACTGGGACCCGCCGCGCCGCGGGGGCTGGCCGCTCCTCTACCGGGCGACGATGGCCGCGCTGCTGGCCGCGCTGCTCTTCCCGATCGTCCTGCTGCTGCTGCGCTAGGGGGCCCGGTGGCGGAGCGACTGGCGCCCGAGCCGACGCCCGAGAGCGCCGAGTACTGGGCGGGGCTGCGCCGCCACGAGCTGCGCATCCAGCGCTGCCGCGCCTGCGAGCGCCACTACTTCTACCCGAGGCCGTTCTGCCCGCACTGCTGGTCGACCGACGTGGAGTGGGACACTGTCTCCGGCCGCGCCACGCTGGAGAGCTATGTCGTCAGCTACCGGCCCGCGCCCGGCTTCGAGGAGCGCGTGCCGTACGTGATCGCGGTCGTCACGCTCGCCGAGGGGCCGCGCATGATGAGCAACGTGGTCGGCGCGGGCCTCGATCGCGACACGCCCGCCGAGGGCATCGCGCAGCTGCTCCCCGCCGACCTCCCCCTCGAGGTTCTTTTCGAGGGGGCAGGCGCGTTCGCGGATGGGCAACCGCTGGTGCTGCCGCTCTTCCGCCCCGTCGCCCCCGCGTCCTCCGCGGCGCGGGAGGCGTGACGGTGGCCGACGCCCGCGCGTTGCGGCGCGCCGCCGCCATCGTGGGGGCGGCGGAGACGGCGCGCGTCGACGTGCAGCCCGACCGCTCGGAGCTCTCGCTGCACGCCGAGGCGGCGCTCACCGCCCTCGCCGATGCGGGGCTCACGCCCGCCGACGTCGACGGGCTGGCGACGGCGGGGCCGCGACCCTCCCAGATCGCCGAGTACCTGGGCATCGTCCCGCGCTGGGTGGATGGCACGGCCGTGGGCGGCTGCTCGTTCCTCGTGCATGTGGGCCACGCGGCCGCGGCGATCGCCGCGGGCTACGTCTCGGTGGTGCTGATCACGCACGGCGAGTCGGGACGCTCTCGCGTCGGCGTGGAGCGGCGCGTGCCGAGCCCCGCGACCCCGTGGGGGCAGTTCGAGATGCCGTTCGGCGTCTTCGGCCCGCCCACGATGTTCGCGCTGCCGGTGGTGCGGCACATGGCGCGCTTCGGCAGCACGGAGGAGCAGTTCGCGGCCGTCGCGGTGGCGACGCGGCGCTGGGCGCAGCTCAACCCCAAGGCGACGATGCGCGAGCCGCTGACCGTGGAGGACGTGCTGGCCTCGCGACTGGTCGCGTGGCCGCTGCACCTGCTCAACTGCTGCCTAGTGACCGACGCGGGCGGCGCCCTGGTCGTGGTCGCGGGCGATCGGGCGAGCGACTTCCCGCGCCCGCCGGTGTGGCTGCTGGGCCGTGGCGAGGCGGTGGCGCACCAGAACGTCTCGCAGATGCGCGACCTCGCCGTGAGCGAGGCGTACCGCGTGGCGGGCGAGGAGGCGTTCCGCATGGCGGGCGTCGCCCCCGCCGAGATCGACCACGCGATGCTCTACGACGCCTTCACGCACACGCCGGTCTACATGCTGGAGGCGCTCGGTTTCGTGCGGCCGGGCGAGGGCGCGCCGTTCTTCGCGGAGATGCGCACGGCGCCCGGCGGCGAGCTCCCGGTCAACACCAACGGCGGGGGGCTCTCGCACACGCACACCGGGATGTACGGGATGTTCGCGATCCTCGAGTCGGTGGCGCAGCTGCGCGGGGAGGCGGGCGCGCGGCAGGTCGAGGGCGTCGAGCTGTCGCTGGCGCACGGCGCGGGAGGCATGTTCGCCGCCGGCGCCACGCTGATCCTCACCAACGACGGCTAGGGGACGACTCGCCGCGCCAGCGCGTCGCCGCCTCGCGGCCTACTCGGCACCGACGCCGGCAGGGGCGAGGCAGGTCGGGTGGCCGCAGAAGCAGAGCTCGGCGGCCTGGCTGCAGTCGCAGCGCATGTCGCAGCCCGGCGTGCCCAGCACGCCGAGGCGCCGCAGACCCGCGACGACGACGCCGACCACGACGCCGAGCACGAGCAGGCGGCGCAGCCGGCGAATCATCAGGCGTCGCCGCCCGTGTCGCCGGCACCTCCGCGCATCTTCTTTTTCAGCGCGATCACGGCCCCGGCAATCATGCCGAGGAAGAGCAGCCGTTTGAGCATGTGACCCATGGTCGATCCCTCTCATTAGGTGGTTCAGCGCCATTCTCGCAGCGCGCGGCCTCCCCCGCCACAGCAGGCCGCCGCCGACGCGCGATCGGCCGTGCGAGGCAGCGCGATCCATCCCGAGACGGGACGCCGTAAACGATTAGCTGTTTACGCTGGTGACTGGTTGGGTTACGGTGTCCGCGCCGGCCCCAGGGGTGGCGGACGGCGTCGAGGACAGGGAGGTCGGGCGAGGCCGCCCGCGAGCCGCGTCCCGTCACTCGCCGCTGCTCTCCCCGGGGCGACGAGACCGCGCCTGCTGCCCCTCGGTCGCCGCGCCGCCCCCACGGGCCGCTCCCCCGCACTACTCCCGCGCCGCGCGCCCCCCGCGCCAACGCCCGGCGGCTCAGCTGCGCTCGCTCGCGCCCGCCTCGCTGGCCGCGCTCGCTGGGCCCGCGCTCACTGTGCCCTCGCTCGCTGGGCCGATGCGGATCGCCATCTTGCCGGGCGGGTGGCGATTCTCGCGCATCAGCTGATGCGCCTCGCCGATGCCCTCGAGCGGGAAGGTGCGCGCGAGCAGCGGGTCGACGCGGCCCTCGGCAACGAGCGCGTTGAGCGCGGCGCAGTCCTCCGGGTTCGCGAAGTGCGAGCCCTGCAGCCGCTTCTGCCGCACCCACAGGTAGCGCAGGTCCACGTCGGCGTTGTAGCCGGTGGTGCCGCCGCAGATCACCACCATCCCGCCCGCCTCGCAGACGTAGATCGAGGTGGGGAGCGTTGCCTCGCCGGGGTGCTCGAAGACAATGCGCGGCGCGCCGCTCCCGCCCGACGCCTCGCCCAGCGCCTCGCGCAGCTCGCGCCCGAAGGCGCGCGCGCCCCGCGTCCAGGCGCCGATCGCCTCGGCGTCGTCGATGTCGGGGAGGCGGCCCCAGTGGTCGAAGTCGCGGCGGTCGATCGTGCCCGCCGCGCCAAGCTCGCGGCAGAACGCGGCCTTCTCCTCGCCTGAGATCACCGCGACGGGCACCCCGCCCAGGGCGCGCGTGACCTGGATCGCCATCGCGCCGAGGCCGCCCGCCCCACCCCACACCAGCACGCCGTCGCCGGGCCGCACGGTGTGCGGCGGGAAGCCGGCGAGCTGCCGGTACGCCGTGGCGCCGGTGAGCATGTAGACGGCCGCCTGCTCCCAGGAGAGCGCCGGCGGCTTCGGGTAGCACTGGTAGTGCTCCACGCGCGTGAACTGCGCGAAGGAGCCGTAGCTGGTGTCGTAGCCCCAGATGCCGGCGCTCGCCGAGCCCATCGGCCCCGCGGGACCGTCGAGGTCGGCCGCCGCCTCGTCCCAGACGCCGCAGGAGAGCACCACCTCGTCGCCGGGGCGCACGTTCGTCACCTGCTCGCCGACGGCCCACACGATGCCCGCGCCGTCGGAGCCGCCCACGTGGAACTGCTCGGTTGCGCCGCGGCGCTGCGCGGCCGCGATCACGTCGACGGGCTGCCCCAGTGCGGCCCACACTACGTCGTAGTTGACGCCGGCCGCCATCACTGCCACCAGCACCTGCCGCGGGCCGAGCGGCGGCACCGCCACCTCCTCGATGGCGAAGGCGCCCTTCGGCTCGCCGTAGCGCTCCTGCCCGAGCGTGGCCGCGTGCATGCGCCTCGGCACGACGCCCGGGGGCGGCAGCTCCCCGACCGGCACGATCTCGGGGGCGGTGCTCATCGAGGCTCCTCGCGCGCGCGGCGCCCGCAGCCGCGCGCGCTATGGTAGCGGCGGCGCAGGGCGACGCAGCGTGCCGACGCCGAGGCGCGAGCGCGCGAGGAGAGCAGATGCCGCCCGCCGCCGAGCCACCGCCCCCCTCCGAGCCTCGCGCCGGCGACGCCGATGCCATTCCCCCGATGGGCGAGGGCGACGGGCTGGGCCCGCCCCCCACCCGCATCCGCCCGCTCGCGCTCGCGCTCGTGATCCATCGCGACCACGCGCTGCTCGCCGAGGGCAACGACCCGGTGAAGGGCGAGCGCTTCCTGCGCGCGCTGGGCGGAGAGATCGAGTTCGGCGAGCGCGCCGAGCAGGCCGCCGCCCGCGAGCTGCTGGAGGAGCTGGGCCGCGAGATCCGCGTGCGCGCGCTGCTGGGCGTGACGGAGAACCTCTTCGGCTATCGCGGCGGCCGCGGCCACGAGCTGGTCTTCGACTTCGTGGCGGAGTGGGCGTCCGGTGCCGAGCCGCCCGACCTGGAGCCGCTCGCCGCGCGCGAGGGGGAGCACATCTTCCACACACGCTGGGTGCCGCTGGCGGAGATCGTCGGTGGGATGCACCGCGTCTACCCCGAGGGGCTGCCCGAGCGCCTCGCGGGCTGGCTGAGCACGATCTAGGGCGCGGTCACCTCGCCCGTGGCGCCGCCCGGCTCGGCGTCGGCGGGCTCCCCGTCGAGCGCGGCCACCGCCTCAATCACCCGCGCGCGCAGCCGCTCGATCTCGTCGGGCTCCTCCACGCGGCGGCCGCTCTCGCGCCGCACGTAGAAGGCGTCGACGACCTCGACGCCCACCGTGTCCACCTTCGCGAGGTGGATGTCGAGCGCGAGCTGGTTGAGCGCGCGCGTGATGGCGTAGAGCAGGCCGGGCCGGTCGGCGGCGCCGACCTCGACGATCGAGTAGCGCTCCGAGCCCGCGTTGTCGACGTGCACCGTCGGTTCGATCGGCGGCGCGGGCCGGCGCGGCCGACCGCCTCGATCGCGCGGCCGGCCGGCGTACGCGCCGCGCGTCTCCGCGAGGCGGCTATCGATCGGGAAGCGGCCCTCGAGGGCCAGCGGGACGCTCTCCTCGATGCGTCGCCAGCGCCGCTCGTCGATGCCGTGGCCGAGCGCGTCGTCGACGCTGACCACGTCGATCGCCCAGCCGTTGTCGCGCGTGTAGCCGACGCCGCTGAGCACGGTGGCGCTGTGCACGGCGAGCGTGCCGGCGAGCGCCGAGAGCACGCCGGGCCGGTCGCGCGTGACGAGGGTGAGGCCGTCCACACCCTCGACGCGCTCGCGGCGGAGGGCCGTCCCGGAGCCGCCCCGCGCCGCCTCCTCGATCAGCCGCAGGTGCGCGGCGATCTCGCCGAACGGCGTGGCGAGCGCGTACGCCGAGGGCAGCGCGTCCAGGTGGGCGCGCACCGCATCCGCCGCGAGCCCCGCGTCGAGCGCCAGCGCCGCCGCGACGGCCTGCTCGCGGCGCGCGTGCTCGGCGTCGGCGGCCGGCGGCGCGCCGCCCTCGGCCGCCGCGAGCTGCGCCAGCACGCGGCGGTAGAGCTGGCGCATGAGCTGCGCCTTCCACCGCCCCCACACGTCGGGGCCCGTCGCGCGCGCGTCCGCGACGGGGAGCGCGTAGAGCAGGTGCAGCGTGGGTGCGTCGGCGGCCGCGCGCGCGACCTCCGCGATCACGCGCGCGTCGGCGATGTCGCGGCGCGTGGCGACGGTCGGCAGCAGCAGGTGGTGGCGCACCGCGGCGACGAGGCGGCGGCTGCGCTCCGCGTCCAGCCCGAGGCGCGCGGCGACGCGCTCGACGATCACGGCGCCCACCTCGGCGTGCTCGCCGGTGTGGCCCTTGCCGATGTCGTAGAGCAGCGCGGCGAGCAGCAGCAGCCGCTCGTCGGCGAGCGCGGCCGCGGCCGCGACGGTGCCGGTGGCCTCCTCCTCCACGCGCGTGGCGCGCCGCGCCTCGGCCACCACGCGCGCCGTGTGCACGTCCACGTGGTGCAGGTGGAAGGAGACGGCGTGCGGGAGGCAGCGCAGCAGCTCCCACTCCGGGAGCAGTCGCGCGAGCCAGGCGGTGGGCGGCAGCGGATCGAGGGGGGGCGCGCCCGCGCCGCCGCCGCCGGCCGCCCCCAGCGTCTCGAGCGCCGCCCACAGCGGGCGCGCGGCCTCGCCCACGCCGTCGTCGCCCTCGGCCGGCTCGCCTCGAGGGCCCTGCGGCGGGCCATCGTGGGCGGCGACCGCGCGGCCGCGACCCGCCCACGGCCGCCGCAGCGCGCCGAGCCAGCGCCGGGGCGCCGAGGGGCGACGGCGCGCGGAGGCGGGCGCGTCGAGCCGCGCGGCGACGGCGGCGTCGATGGTGCGCAGCGCGTCGAGCAGCCGGCGCGACCACGGCTCGGCCTCCTCGCCGAGCCACTCCGCGACGGCGGGCGCGACATCGTGGTGCAGCCGGTCGCCGGGCCGCTCGGAGAGGGCGTGGAGCGCCGTGCGCGCGGCGAGCAGCGTCTCCCGCGCCTCCCCGAGCGACGAGCGCGAGCGTTCCGCTCGACTCGAGGGGCTGCCGCCGACCGTGCGTGACGCTCGATTTACGGGCGCGGCGGGAGGGTCGTGGCCCTGAGCGAGCGCCTCTGCTCGGTCGAGCCAGCGCAGCTAGTGGAGATCGCGGAGGCCGCCGCGCCACGCCTTCAGGTCGGGTGAGGCGAGCTGCCACGGCTCCGCCGCGACGCGGGCCCGCCGACGCTCGGCGAGCTCAGCCTCGAGGCGGCGGCGCTGCCGTTGCGCGAGGCCGCGCTGCGCCGCGCGGAAGCGCTCGAAGAGCGCGGCGTCGCCCGCGACGAGCCGCGCGTCGAGGAGCGCCATCAGCGTCTCGACGTTCGCCTCGCCGGCCGCCACCGCCTGCTCGACGTCGCGGATCGAGTGGCCGACGGCGAGCTTCGCGTCCCACAGCGGGTAGAGCAGCGCGGCCGCGGCCTGCTGCGCGTCCCCCTCGGCGAGCAGTATGAGATCGACGTCGGAGTGCCGCGACTGCTCGCGCCGGCCGTAGCCGCCGACGGCGACCACGGCGATACCGCCGCTCTCGGGGAGCGCCGCGGCCAGCTCCGAGAGCGCGGCGTCGAGGGCGGCCGTGAGCTCGCCGCAGGCGCGCGCGCCCGCCTCGATCGCGGGCCGCGGCTCGCGCCGCTCCCGCGCCTCGAGGAAGCACCTCAATGCCGGCGCCAGCGAGCGTTCCGCTCGACCCGATGGGCTGCCGCCGGCGCTGAGGGGGGTCAACTGCGGCTCATTCCCCGTGATGCGGGCACCTCGCCCGGTGGGGCGCTGTCGTGAGCGCTCGGCGTCCCGCTGCGCCGCCCGAGGCCCCGCCTCTCACGATCGAGCCGGGAAGCCCTCTTGCAGGAGCGGCAGCCGACACGGTCGAGCGGAACGCTCGCTGGCGCTAGAGGGCGTCCTGGCCGCGCTCGCCGGTGCGGATGCGGATCACGTCCTCCACGGGGAGCACCGCGATCTTGCCGTCGCCGATCGAACCGGTGCGGGCCGTCTGCTCCACCGTCGAGATCACGCTCGGCGCCAGCGTGTCGTCGACCAGCACCTCGACGCGCACCTTCGGCACGAAGTCCACCTCGTACTCGGCGCCGCGGTAGGTCTTGGTGTGGCCGGCCTGCCGCCCGAAGCCCTGGATCGTCGACACCGAGAGCCCCGTGACGCCGGCCTCCTTCAGCGCGTCGCGCAGCTCGTCCAGCTTGTACGGGTTGATGTAGGCGATGATCCGCTTCGTTCGCTCGACCCCTCCGCGGCTCCTCGCTCGCCGGCGCTCCGCTCGCTCCCCCGGCCGCTACTCGGAGAGCACATAGGACTGCTCCTCGTGCAGCGCGAGGTCGAGGCCCTGGCGCTCCTCCTGCTCGGAGACGCGAATGCCGATCGTCGCCTTGATGACGTGCAGCAGCGCGTACGAGACGACGAACGAGTAGCCGACGGCGATGCCCACCGAGGCCACCTGCCGCACGAGCTGCTCCCACTCGCCGAAGAGCAGTCCGTCGCGCCCGTTGATGCCGGCGTCGGCGAACACGCCGACCAGCACCGAGCCGATGATGCCGCCGATGAGGTGCACGGCGACCACGTCCAGCGAATCGTCGAAGTTGAGGCGGAACTTCAGGCGCAGCGCCCAGTAGCAGATGGAGCCGGCCGCGACGCCGATGGCGATCGCCGCCAGCGGGCCGACGAAGCCGGCGGCCGGCGTGATCGCGACGAGCCCCGCCACCGCGCCCGAGGCGACCCCGAGGGTGGTGGGCTGCCGGTGGTCAGCCACTCGACGATCGCCCAGGTGGTCGCGGCGACGCCCGCCGCGACCTGCGTGGTGACGAAGGCATTGGCGGCCAGGCCGTCCGCTGCGAAGGCCGAGCCGGCGTTGAAGCCGAACCAGCCGAACCACAGGATGCCGGTGCCCAGCAGCGTCAGCGGCAGCGCGTGCGGTCGCATCAGCTCGCGGCGGAAGCCGATGCGCGGGCCCAGCACGAGCACCGCGGCGAGCGCGGCGGCCCCCGCGTTTATGTGCACGACCAGCCCGCCCGCGAAGTCGATCGCCTGCAGCTCGGAGCCGATGAAGCCGTCGGGGCTCCAGACCCAGTGCGCCATCGGCGCGTAGACCACCACCGACCAGACGGCGATGAAGACCACCCAGGCGGAGAATTTCATGCGCTCCGCGACGGCGCCCGAGATCAGCGCCGGGGTGATGATGGCGAACATCATCTGGAACGCCATGAGTACGGTGTCCGGGACGTCGGCGCCGTGGATCGCGTTGCCGGCGCCCACGTCCTCCAGCCCGATGTAGTCGAGCCCGCCGAAGAGCCCCCAGCCCTCGACGGAGGGCCCGAAGGCGATGGTGTAGCCGACCACGATTCAGGTGACCGTGACGATGCCCATCGCGACGAAGTTGTTCATCAGCATCGCGAGCGCGTTGCGCGCGCGCACCATGCCGCCGTAGAACAGCGCGAGTCCCGGCGTCATGAACAGCACCAGCGCGGAGCTGGTGAGCAGCCAGGTAGTGTGGCCCGAGTCCATGCCCTCTCCCTCCGGGCGCCGCTGTGGCCTCGGTCGTGCCGCGCTCGCCGGCGACCGGGCCTGCGCCCGGCGGGAGGATCGCAGCCCGGTGTTTCCCGGGCTTTGCGCGCGCGTTTCGGCGAGATTGCCGCGGTGTTGCGCTCTCGTTTCGCGCGCGGCGCGGAGGCGCCGGCCGAGGGCGCGCGGGCGCCTGCGGCTCGCAGCCGCTAGAATCGCGCTCGTCTCCCCCGAGGCAGGACCGGCATGGCGGCACCCCCGCCCAGCCCCGGCGCGCCCCCGCCCAGCCCCGGCGCCGCTGCGCCCGCGACCGATCAGCGCGCGCCCGCCGCCGGCACGCGCGGCGCTCGCGCGTCCCGCAACGGCACACGGGCCGCCGCACCGCCGCGGCCCGGCCCCTTCCTGAAGTGGGCGGGCGGCAAGGGGCAGCTGCTGCCGGAGCTGCTGCGGCGTGTGCCCTCGGGCGTCGGCGGCTACTACGAGCCGATGGTCGGCGGCGGGGCGCTGTTCTTCGCGCTGGCGGGGGACGAGGAGCGGCGGCCACGGCACGCCGTGCTCAACGACGCCAACGCCGATCTGATGGCCGCCTACCGCGCCGTGCGCGACCTCGTGGAGCCGCTGATCGGCCGGCTCGAGGGCTACGCGCGCGCCTACCTCGACGCCGACGCGGAGGAGCGCGCCCGCCTCTACTACGAGGTACGCGAGCGCGAGCCCAAGAGCAAACTGGAGCGCGCCGCGCGGCTGATTTTCCTCAACCGCACCTGCTTCAACGGCCTCTACCGCGTGAACCGTACCGGTCGCTTCAACGTGCCGCACGGCCGCTACGCGCGACCGCGCATCGTGGACGCGGAGGCGCTGCGCGCCGCCTCGCGAGCGCTGGCGGAGGTGGAGCTGCGCGACGACGACGTCGAGCAGGCCTGTGCCGGCGCGGGCCCGGGCGACCTCGTCTACCTCGATCCGCCGTTCGTCCCGCTCAGCGCGACATCGAGCTTCACGGACTACACCGCCGGAAGCTTCGGCCCCGCCGACCAGCTGCGGCTGCGCTGGCTCATCGACGATCTGACGGAGCGCGGCGCCTGCGTGATGCTCTCGAACTCGCCGACGGACTGGGTGCGCGCCGCCTACGAGACCGCGCGCTACCGCGTCACGCCCGCCGCGGGGGAGGGATCGCCGGGAGCGGGCGGCCCGGCGCGCGCGGCCCACGCGCACCACCGCATCGAGGAGGTGCAGGCGCGGCGGATGATCAACTCGCGCGGCGACCGGCGCTCGGCGATCACGGAGCTGATCGTGACGAACCCGCCGCTGGTCGAGGCGCTGGACCGTGGCTCGGCGTCGTAGCGCTGGGCCACGCCGCCGCGCCGGGCCACGCCGCGGCGCTGGGCCACCCCGCGGCGCTGGGGCAGGCGCGCCCCCGCCGCTAGTCGTCGTCGATCAGGAAGTAGAGGCGCAGCCACGCCTCGAGGTCGTCGAGCTCGACGGCCTTGCCCGTCGAGAGCATGTAGTAGCGGATGTGCTCGGTGAAGCCGGGGCCGGCGAAGCAGAGCAGCCCGTCGATGGGCCACGCCGCGATGTCGAGGATCGTGGCGGGGATCTTCTCCTCGGCGGTGCCCTTGCTCGCCTGGAACTTGCATTCGACGCCCAGCGAGCGGCGACCCACTCGATCGGTGAGCACGACGTCGATGCGGCGACGCGCGCCCCAGATGCGCCGGCCCACGTAGAGCTGGCGCCGCACCTCGAGGCCCAGCGCCTCGCCCAGATCGGCGCAGACGCGCTCGAGATCGCGGGCGTTCTTCGGCTCCAGCAGCTGGCCCTGCACGCGGCTGGCCCGCCCGCCCCGCTAGCCGCTCGCGCCGGGCGCGGGCACGAGGTCGCGCAGCGAGGCCAGCTCGGCGGCGGCCGTGCGCAGGAAGCGGCCGTCGGCGCCCAGCATCACCATGCGGTAGCCCTGCTCGATGTAGCGGCGCGAGTAGTCGGCGCTGTGCGTGTGGATGCCGGGCGTGACGCCGTGGCGTCGGCACGCCTCCAGCACGCTCGCGACGGCCTCGACGTGGCGCGGGTGGGCGTTGTCGCCCGAGGGCTCGATGCCCAGCGCGTAGGCGAGGTCGGAGGGGCCGACGTAGGCCGCGTCGACCCCCGGCGTTGCGAGGATCGCGTCGAGGTTGTCGAGCGCCTCGGCGGTCTCGATCATCACCACGCAGGCGATTTCCTCGTTCGCGTGGCGGGCGTAGTCGGCGCCGCCGTAGAGCGCGCCGCGCGCGGCGCCCGAGGAGCGGATGCCGTCGGGCGGATAGCGGCAGGCCTGCACGGCGCGCGCCGCCTCCTCGGCGGTGGAGACGAGCGGCACGATGACGCCGTAGGCGCCGGCGTCCAGCGCCTGCATGATCGCGGCGGGCTCGTTCCACGGCACGCGCACGAGCGGCACCACCTCGGTCGTCGAGATCGCCTGCAGCATCGCGACGGCGTCGCCGAAGTCGATGAGGCCGTGCTGCATGTCGACGCAGAGCCAGTCGAAGCCCTGGTGCGCCATCAGCTCGGCCGAGAACCCCGAGTCGATGGTGAGCCAGCCGCCGAGCGTGGCGCGGCCCTCGCGCCAGGCCGCCTTCAGGAGGTTGGGTCGGATGTCGGCTTCCTCTCGCGCGTCGGCGGGCGGGGCGCCGTAGGGCGGTCGCCGGCAGCATCCGGAGGGGGCGCCGCGCTGTCAATCGAGCCTGACGACGGCAATCGACCCCGCCGCCGCGCAGCGAGCCCCGCCTAGGCGATCGAGCGTGGGCGGTGGCTCGTCGAGTGGGATGCGTAGCGAGGGAGAGAGCGCGATGACGGCATGGGAGATCGTGGAGACGCCGCTCGGCCCGCTGTTCGTGGGGGCGTCGAGTGCGGGCGTGCAGCGCATCGACTTCGTGCGGGAGGGACGCGACGAGGCGTGGCTGCGCGCGGCACTCGATCGCGAAGCGGCGGCGCTCGCGCGCGGCGATCGCGCCCGCACGGCCGCCACTCACGGCGACGCGGCGCGGGGCGACGCGGCGCTGGCGAGCGAGGCAGGGCAGGCCGCCGAGGCGGGGCGGCAGCTCGCCGCGTACTTCGCGCGCGCGCGCGTCGACTTCGCGCTGCCGCTGGCGCCGCAGGGCACCGCGTTCCAGCGCGCGGTGTGGTCGGAGCTGCGCACGATCCCCGCGGGCGAGACGCGAAGCTACGCGCGGATCGCCGAGGCCGTGGGTCGCCCCGCCGCGGTCCGCGCGGTCGGGCAGGCGGTGGGGCGCAACCCGGTCTCGATCGTGGTGCCGTGCCATCGAGTGATCGGCTCGGACGGCTCGCTGACGGGCTACGCGGGCGGGCTCGATCGCAAGCGCTGGCTGCTCGCGCGGGAGGGCGCGCCCGTGGCGCAGAGGAGCGGCGTGAAGCGGAGCAGAGCGGCGCACGCGAGCGGCCGGGCCTCGAGGAGCGCCGCCGCCTAGCCGTCGAGGGCGGGCGCAGGGGAGTTCGAGCCGGGCGCGAGCCGGCCCGGTTGCCCGGGCGGCCCGCTCCGGCATGCGTCCGAGCTCCCGCCGCCATGCCCGGACGCGCCGCGTCTCGCTCGGCCCGGCAGGCCGAGGCGGGACGCGGGCGCGCATTCTAGCCGCACGGCGCGCGCGCTGTCAGCCGGCGCTCGGGAGCGCCGCGCGGCGCGCCGAGGCCCGGCGTCGTCGGCCGTCGAGCGTCCGAGGCGCGCGTGCTAGCCTCGGCCAGCGTTCCGCTGGACTCGAGGGGCTGCCGCGCCTGCTGCAGCGACGCGGGTGCTCGTGCGTGCCTGCGTCGGGCTCGGCGGTTCGAGCGACGGATCGACGGAGGCGCCATGGAGCGGCGGGTCGTGCTGGCGGCCGTGATCGCGCACGCCATGACGCACGGCATGGAGGTGGCGTTCGCGGCGCTGCTGCTGCGCATCGGCGCCGAGTTCGGCGTGGGGCTCGCGGCGCTCGGCGTGGTCGCGAACGCCGGCACGATCACCTTCGGCGCCACCGCGATCCCCGCGGGCTATCTCTCCGACCGCTACGGCGAGCGCGCGGTGATCGTCTTCGCGATGGCGGGCGGCGCGGCGCTGTGCGCGCTGGTCGCCGCCTCCCCGAACCTGCCGATGCTGGCGCTGTCGCTGGCGCTGCTGGGCGCGGCGATCGGCGTCTACCACCCGCCGGGCACCGCGATGGTCGCGACGCTCTCCGTGCGCCGCGGGCGCGCGCTGGCGCGGCACGGCGTCGCGGGCAACGTCGGGCTGGGCGTGGCGCCCGCGCTCGCGACGGTGGTGGCGATCGCCGTGGACTGGCGCGCGGCCTACCTCGTGCTGGGCGCGCTGGCGCTGGCGGCGGCGCTGGCGGTGTGGCGGCTGGTGCCCGGCCGCGACGAGGCCAACGCCGAGCGCCGGCGGCTGCGCGCGCGCGAGCAGGCCGACCCGCGCCATCGCGCCGGCTCCACCCCGCCCCGCGAGCGGCGCTGGCTGATGCCGTCGCTGCTGCTGGTCTACTTAGCGGCGGTGGGGCAGGGCTTCGTCTACCGCGGCGCGATCACCTTCCTGCCGGCGCACCTGGAGGAGAACCTGCGGCTCTCGCTCTTCGGCTGGGACGCCGAGGCGATGGCGGGCGCCACCACCACCCTCGTGCTGCTCATCGGCGTCGCGGGGCAGCTGATGGGCGGGCGGCTGACGGATCGCATGCTGGCGGAGCGCGCCGCGATCCCGTTCACGGTGCTGCTGGTACCGGCGCTGCTGCTGATGGCGCCGGCCTCGGGCTGGCTGCTGGTGCTGGCGGCGGTCGGCTTCGTGATCGGCAACTGGGGGCAGCAGCCGATCTTCAACTCGCTGATGGCCGACTACGCGCCGGGGGGCGCCGTTGGCCGCGCCTTCGGCTTCCAGTTCTTCATGGCGTTCGGCATCGGCTCGGTGTCGGGCTCGGCCTCGGGGATCGTCGCGGACCGCGCGGGCACGGGCGCCGCCTTCGCGATGCTGAGCGGCGCCGCGCTGGCGATGCTGATCGCGCTGCTGATCGTGCTCGTGGGCTCGGAGCGTCGCCGCGCGGAGCGGCTGGCCGCCGCTGCCGTGGAGCGCGCCGCGGGCTGAGCCGCCTCGTGCCTCAACCCGTGCCTCGGCCTGGGCCTCGCTAGGCGACGAGCTCGTCGTCGACGACCAGCGATCCCCGGCCATCCGCGGCCGGCGCCGCCGGCGTCGCGATCGAGGGCGGGTAGGGGTGCAACGCCGAGGCGCGGACGCGGCGACCGATGTCGCGCACGACCTCGACGTGGTCGCGCGAGAGCAGGGCGGGCGCGGTGAGCCCGACCGAGCGCGCGATGACGTGCAGGTCCGCGACGAGCGCGCGGTGGTAGGCGGCGACGCGGCCCTGCTTGCGCTCCGGCACCAGCGCGCGCTGCCGCCAGCGGCTCTGCGTCGCCACGCCCGTCGGGCACTCGTTGGTGTGACAGCGCAGCGCCTGGATGCAGCCGATCGAGAGCATGAAGCCGCGCCCCACGTTCACCAGGTCGGCGCCCAGCGCCAGCAGCATCGCGGCATCGGCGCCCGTGATGATGCGGCCGGCGCCGACCAGCACGACGCGATCGCGCACGCCGTGGCGGCGATAGGCGTTGTCGGCTTCGACGATCGCCTCGTGCAGCGGCAGCCCCATGTGGTCGGCCAGCGAGGGCGGCGCGGCGCCCGTGCCGCCCTCCGCGCCGTCGATCGAGAGGTAGTCGGGGCCGCGGCCGCTCGCCGCGCGCTCGCGCGCCAGCTCCTCCAGGAACGTCGCGCTGCCCACGGCGATCTTCACCCCCACGGGCACCGGCACCAGCCGCTGCACGCGCTCGACGAAGTCGAGCAGCCCCGCCGTGTCCGAGAACTCGTGGAAGCGGTTCGGCGAGTAGGAGGGCTGGCCCTCCGGGATGCCGCGCGCCGCCGAGATCTCGGCGGTGACCTTGCCGCCGGGGAGGATCCCGCCCTTGCCGGGCTTCGCGCCCTGCCCGATCTTGATCTCGACGGCGCGCACCTGATCCAGCGCGCCGATCGCCGCCAGCCGCTCCTCGTCGAGCGCGCCCTCGGGCGTGCGCACGCCGTACTTCGCGGCGCCGAACTGGTAGACGACCTCGCCGCCGCCCTCCAGGTGGTACGGCGCCAGCCCGCCCTCGCCCGAGTTGATCCAGCAGCCGGCCTCCGCCGCGCCCGCGGAGAGCGCGCGAATCGCGGGGCCGGAGAGCGCGCCGAAGGACATCGGCGCGAGGTTCACGTAGGAGGCGGGCGCGTAGGGGCGCGGGCGGTCGGGCCCGATCCGCACGCGCGGCGGCGCGACGGGCGCCTCCTCGTCGAGCGCGTGGAAGGGCGAGGGGAGGAAGTGGAACGAGCCCGGCCGCCACGGGTCCTGCTGCGTGCCGAAGCCGACCGCGCTCTCGATCCCCTTGGACGTCTGGTAGACCCACGAGCGCTGCGCGCGGCTGTAGGGCCGCTCCTCCAGGTCGTTGGTGACGATGTACTGGCGGAGCTCCGGCCCGAACTGCTCCACGAGGTAGCGCAGCCGCCCGACCAGCGGGTAGACCCGGCGCACCGAGTGCCGCGTCTGCAGCACGTCCTGGAGCGCCAGCAGCGCCAGCGCGCCCACGACGGCGAGCGCGATGAGCGCGGGCAGCGGCAGCGCACCGATCACGGGCATCGCGGACCTCCATCGGGAGCATCGACAGTCGCGGAGACGGGGCGCAGCGCGGTGCGCTCCGAGGCGTGCAGCGGGTCTAGCGCCAGCGATCGAGGAGCGGCAGCAGCTCCGGGAGGCGTTCGATCACGGCGTCGGGCTCCACCTCGTACGGCGGCACGTCGGGGTTGGGGCGCAGCACCGCGCGCATCCCCGCCGACTGCGCGCCGTGCACGTCGTCGAACGGCCGCTCGCCGACGAAGACGGTGCGCGCCGCCTCGGGGCCGCCCAGCGCGTCGAGCGCCGCGCGGAAGGCCAGCGCGTGCGGCTTCATGTGCGGCAGCTCGCTGGTGTAGACGCGCGCGTCGATGAGCGCGGCGAGGCGGTCGCGCTCCAGGAAGCGCTCGTGGAAGGCGCGCGGCCAGTGGGTGTTGGAGAGCAGCCCCACGGCGATGCCGCGGTCGCGCAGCGCCGCGAGGGTCGCCTCGGCCTCGGGGTCGTGCCGGATGTGCGGCGTCCAGCTGTCGAGGTAGCGGACGGCCGCCGCCTCCAGCACCGCCTCGGCGACGTCGACGCCGAGCTCGCGCGCGGCGTCCGCGAGGATGTCGGCGAGCGTGCCCGAGCGCTGGTCGCTGGCCGTGCGCGCCCAGAACGCCTCCTCGACGGCGCCGAGCCGCAGGCGAGCCGGTTCTCGGCGGGCGGCAGCGGGCACGACCAGCGCTCGTTGTAGGCGCAGTAGGGGTTGTAGGCGTAGTTGAAGTCGAGGATCACGCCGCCGTCGGGCGCCTCCTCGGGCTCCAGGTAGCGCCCCGCGCCGTAGCTCTCGCCGCCCGAGGTGGCGTCGCGGAACGGGACGAAGAGCGCGCCGTCCGCCGGGTCGCGGTAGATCGTGATCGCGGCAGGCTCGCCGTCGATGTCGAAAGCGGCGCGCGCCCAGCGCTCGTAGCTCGCGACCTCGCCGGTGCTCGTCTGCATCTCGACGCGCTCGGGCCGCTCGAAGGGCTCGGGGCGCAGCGCGAGCGCCAGCTCGGGCCGCTCGTCGAAGTAGGCGAGCCCCGCGAACGAGCGGTGCTGCTCCGGCGTCAGCGGCGACTGCGGGTCGTCCCGGAAGAAGGCGTCCTTGGCCGCGCGGAACTCGCTGAGCTCGCTCATCGCGCGGCACGCCCCCCGCGGCTAGCGGGCGCGGTAGGCGCCCGAGAGCGTGCCGCGGTCGAAGCCCTGCGGCACCTCGCCGTTCGCGTGCTCGTAGAGCGCGGCCTTGAAGATGCCCTCCAGCGCCTGCACCGTGCCGAACGCCAGTCCCACGAGCAGCACGCCGAGGAAGAGGCCGGCGATCGGGCTGATGGCGAAGATCGCGGCCGCCGGGAGGAAGGCGACGAGGCCGGCGACGAGGTAGAAGAGGCCAAAG
The DNA here is from genome assembly GCA_963667515.2 of Dehalococcoidia bacterium. Classification (GTDB taxonomy): domain Bacteria; phylum Chloroflexota; class Dehalococcoidia; order UBA2979; family UBA2979; genus VYDC01. The sequence continues at coordinate 43,488 of CAXXXY010000008.1, forward strand.
CCGAAGGAGGCGGTGGCCTGCTGCCCCCAGCTGCGCCGGAACATGCCGCCCGAGCGCTTGATCGCCCCGATCGGCCCGATGCCCTCGGCGACCAGCACCGGCACCACGAAGAAGGTCATGTACGCCCACACGCCGCCCACGATCGAGAGCGCGATGCGGCCGAGGAAGTTGTCGGTGCGGCTGCGTGCGATCTGCAGGATCAGCCCGACCGTCGCCGCGACGATCGCCCAGCCGAGGATCTGCGGCAGGTGCGTGGAGGCCGCGCGCAGCCCCGAGCGGACGTTGGGGTCGCCGCCGCGCAGCCGCTCCAGCGCCGCGGCGACCAGCGCCGCGTTGAAGAAGATCACGATGAAGTAGCCCAGCACGTAGAGCCCCAGCGAGAGCACGATGTCGACGGCCTGCACCTCTTCCTCGGTGCTCTGGCTGGCCGTGAGCGCGTCCACGCGGTCGAGCGTGCCCGTCGTGCTCGCGATGGCCGCGAAGATGCCGATCGTGATCAGCAGCCCGATACCCGCGAAGATCGGGAACCAGATCAGTTCGCGGTCCTTCATCAGGACGCGCCAGCTCATCTTCATGAGATCGATGGTGTGGCGGATCGTGCCGAAGAAGCCCATGGCACCAGTATAGCGATCCTCGCGGGCGGCTAGCTGTACTACCCAGGAAGGTTGTTCACAGGCGGGAGGCGGGGACGGCCCCGCCGACGCCGCCGTGCGGTCGGCGGTGATTGTAGCGGTAGAGCCAGCGTGGGAGCTGGCGCAGCCGCTCGGCGTTGGAGCGGTAGGGGCGGGCGTAGGCCCACTCGTTCTGCAGGATCTGGATGAAACGCTCGGCTTTGCCGTTCGTCTGCGGGCGGTAGGGCCGCGTGTGCGACAGCCGCACGTCTGCGGCGGCGGCGGCGCCGTGGAAGCTGCGGGCGACGGTGTAGGCTTTCGCGTTGTCGGTCAGGACCCGGCGCACGCGCACGCCACGCCGGCGGAAGGCCGCGAGCGCCTGCTCGAGGAAGGCGGCGCAGCTCGCGCCACGCTCGTCGGGCAGGACGGAGACGTAGGCGTAACGGCTGTGGTCGTCGACGGCGACGTGTAGGTACTCCAGCCCCAGCGAACGCCGCGAATGCGGCCCGGAGCGCGTCTCGGCGAAGCCAGGCGCCATTCGCTTGCCGCCGCCCTCGGGGACGCGCCCGAGCTTCTTCACGTCGAGATGCAGCAGGTCGCCGGGGGCGTCGTGCTCGTAGCGGACCGGCTCCCGGGTGACGCGGTGCAGGCGGTCGAGCCGGTTGAGGCCGCGGCGCCGCAGCACGGCGTAGACCGTGGAGCGGGCGACCCCGAGCGCCCACTGGATGCGATGCGGCCCGAATCCCTGCGTGCGTCGCACGGCGCAGATGCGTCGCTCCAGCTCGGGCGGCGTGCGCCGGGGATGCGCGCGCGGGGCGGAGCTGCGGTCCTCGAGCCCTGCCGCTCCCTCCGCCCGGAAGCGCCCCAGCCACTTGGCAACGGTGTGGCGGGAGACGCGGAAGTGGCGAGCGACCTCAGCCTGGGGCCAGCCGGCGTCCACTTCCCGCACGAGCTCGAGTCGGGTCAGCGGCGTCAGCCGCGCGTTACGATGGGCCATGAGGGTGTCCTCTCCTCGCTACTGCCGTGCTGTCACACACAGCAGCGGGCGAGGCCCCTCATCCTGTCAACAACCTACGTGGGAACTACAGCTAGCGCGGCGTCCGCGGCGCCCCATCGAGGTTGCCGGCGTCTCCCGTCGGCGTCGCGGTCGGCTCGGCGGTCGCGTCCGGCTCGGGCGTCGCGTACGAGGAGGGCGCGCCGCCGGCATCGCCGTCATTCGATGGGTCGCCCGCGCCGTCGTGCGCGCCGTCGAGGGGCTTCGGCGTGGCCGTGGCGATGCGTGGGGCCGTCGCGGTCGCGGTGGGCGCGAGCCTCGGCGCGATGCGGTCGCGTGGCAGCTCGCGCAGCTCGTCCCGCAGCTCCTCGATCAGCGACTGGCGCAGCGCCGAGAGCCGAGCGGCGCCGATCTCGGGCGCCAGCTGCTCCCCGAGGCGAGCCCACGCCTCCTCGAACGCCTGCGCGGGCGGCACGTCTGCCGGGGCGTCGCGCAGCGCCGCGCGCAGCCGCTCCAGCAGCCGCTCGCGCAGCTCGCCGCCGTCGGGGGCGGGCGCGTCGCCAGTGGCGTCGGCCGTGGGCGCGGGGCGAGGCGTCGCGTCGGGGCGCACGTTCGAGGGCGGGCGGTCGCCGGGCGTTGGCGCCGGCGTGGCGGCGGGCGGGCGGGTCGGCGGCGCGCTCGGCGGGAGCGGCGCGGGCGGGCGGTCGGTCGGCACCCGGTCCGCGAGCTGCGCCGCCACGCGCGCGCGCACCGCCTCCGCGAGCTGCTCGGCGCGCTCCTGCGCGCGGTCGGTGACGACGAGGCGCTCCACCACGGCGTCGGCGCCGGCCGGCACGGGGCGCAGGTCGATCGGTCGAGCGGTGGGCGCGCCGCCGGGGCCCGCGCCTACCTCGATGCGGAGCAGCAGCGTCTCGCCGACCGCGCCGAGCCGCGCGGTGGGGATGCGCCGCTCGACGCCTTCGAAGGCGATGACGAGCGACCCCGGCCCCGGCGCCACGCGCCGCAGCAGCAGCTGGTAGACGCCCGGCTCGAGCGCGCCGGCCACGAGGCGCTGCGGCCCGCTGGCGGGGCTGGAGGTGAGCGCGCCGGGGATCTGGTTGTAGAGCTGCCCGTCCGGGTTGGCGCCCGTGGCTCGCCCGCTGGGCGCGACCAGCGCCGCGATGAACGGCACGTCGACGCGCACCTCCACCAGCGGGGGCGCGTCGCTCGCCTGCGCGGCCGCCAGCAGCCGCTGTCGTCGCACCGACGCCTGCTCCCCGGCCGCCAGCACGCGGCGCTCGCTGTCGGTCGTGACCTCGACCGTGCCCTCGGCGGCGCTCACCTGCGTCTCCTCGCCCACGGTCGTCTCGAAGACGGTGCCCTGCGCCGAGACGAGCGCGTCCGGGGTGCGCACGGTGTAGGAGGCGCCCGCGCGCCCGTCCGGCGCCACGTCGTTCCACAGCCGCCCGGACTGCTGCGCGAGCGCGATGCGCCGCGCGCCGTTCAGCTCGACCGTCTCGATGGTGAGCTCGGTGCCGGGGTCGAGCGCGGCGGTCGAGCCGTCGACGAAGGTGAGCAGGCGCGTCCCTCGGCGCCGGTGCGCAGCTGCGCGCCCGGCTCCAGCGCGGCGCCGTCGGCCACGGGCACCCACTCGCCGTCCGCGAGCTGCTCCACCTCGCCGCCGAAGACGGTGAGCGTGGAGGCGGCGGCCGGGCTGCCGCCCCCCGCCAGCGTCAGCGCGAACGCGACGAGCGCGATGACGGCGGCGGGCGCCGCAACCGCCGCGGCGCGCGTGAGCGCGCCCGTGGGCAGGCTCGGCAGCGTGAGTCCGGGCAGCGCGACGCGCGGGAGGCGCGGTCGTGGCAGGCGGTGCGGGCGCTGCTGCGGCGTCTCGCTCAGCGCGGCCAGGAAGGCGGCGCGCTGCGCGGGGTCGGGCGGGCGCTCGGGGCCGCGCGGCACGGCGCGCATCGCCGTCGCTGCCTCGAGCGCGGGGCGCAGCTCGGCGGCGAGCGCGGGCCAGCGCGCGAGGCACTGCTCGACGGTGGCGCGGCCGGCGACGAGGTCGTCGAGGCAGCGGTCGAGCACCGCGTCGAGCTCGCCCGGGCGGGCGTCGGGAGCGCGGCTCATGGCAGCCCCCCCGCTCGCTTCGATCTGCGTGCGCAGAGCCCGCAGCGCCCGCAGCTGCAGCCCGCGCACGGTGACCTCTTTGCGGCCCATGATCCCGCCGATCTCGGCGGCCGACTTCTCCATCAGGAAGCGCAGCACCAGCACCTGCCGGTGGTCCTCGGAGAGCCGCTCCATCGCCGCCTGAAGGTGCGCGACGAGCTCCGCGCGCTCCACCCGCGCCTCGGCCTCGGCGGGCTCGGCGACGTCGACCCCTCGAGGTCGGTGGTCGGTCGCTGCCGGCGGAAGTGGTCCACCATCTGGTTGTGCGCCATCCGATACAGCCAGGCCTGGAACGGCGCCCCGCGCTGCTGGTAGCGCGGGATCGCCTGCCACGCCTTCAGGAAGACCTGCTGGCAGAGGTCCTCGGCGTGGTCGATGTCCCCGACGCGGTGGCGGAGGTAGCGCACGATCTCCGGCTGGAAGCGATCGTAGATCGCGCCGAAGGCATCCGCGTCCCCCTGCCGCGCCCGCTCGACGAGGGCGTCGACGCGAGCCCGCTCCACTGGATCCCCGGGGGCTGGGCGGATCGCAGCCACGCCGTCCCCCGTCTCCACTGGATCTTACGCAGGACGGCGCCGGGCGTTCGCCATGTCCTCCACCATTGTGAGGGCTCTTCCGGACGCCAATAGGTGGACGCCCCCGCGTGGGGCGTCCACCTGCTGCTCTCTCAGCGAGGGGCGCTCGCTACGACAGCGGCGCGCTCGCGGCTGTGACCGCCCGGGGCGCGATCGACGGCGGGCCGAGCAGCCGCGCCCGGTCCGGGCGCACCTGCGGGCGCGCGTCCGGCCGCACGTTCGGCCGCGCTGCGGGGCGCACGTCCGGACGCTCCGGCCGGTCGAGGCGCTCCCCGCCGCCCACCGCGTCGCGGCAGCGCTCGAGGATGGAGTCGGGCGCCTGGTCGGCGTTGGCGGCGCGGCGGCAGACGGCGAGCGGGTCGCGGTTGCCCTGGTCGCCGCGGTCGCTGGCGAAGTCGCGGCAGCGCTCGAGGATGGAGTCGGGCGCCTGGTCGGCGTTGGCGGCGCGGCGGCAGACGGCGAGCGGGTCGCGGTCGCCGCGGTCACCGCGGTCGCTGACGAAGTCGCGGCAGCGCTCGAGGATGGAGTCGGGCGCCTGGTCGGCGTTGGCGGCGCGGCGGCAGACGGCGCCGGGCTGCGGCGCGCGGTCGTGCAGGCGGTCGAGCACCCGCTGCAGCGCGTCGCTAGCGTCGGCCGGCAGCTGCCCGCCCTCGACGAGTCGCGAGAGCACCGCCATCGCAGGCGCGAGCCAGGCGTCGCCGCCGGTGACGAGGGCGTCGCTCGCCAGCTCGTCGCTCGCCTCGTCGATCACGCTGTCCGGGGCGGCGTCGCCCTCCTCGGCGGCCGCGTGCCCCGTCGAACCCGCGAGCAGAGCCACCGCCAGCAGCGCGGCGACGCCGACCGCCAGCGCGGCGTGCAGCCAGCGCGGCGCCCGCGCCCCCGTCGTCGTCGTTCCCGTCATCGTCCACCCCCAGTGCGTCCCCGCGTGCTGTCGAGGGCTACAACGGGGCCGTCCAGTCCGCGTTCGCCCACGTGCGGGCGTGGAAGGTGGAGAGTTCGTCGGGACGCTCGCGAGGCCCCCCGGCCGGACGGCGCGCGCGGCCGCGGGCTACGATCGCGCGCGATGACGCTTCCGCCCGAGTTCGACGAGCCGGCCGGCCAGACCGTGCGGCGAGAGATCGCCCGCCTCGACGCCGGCCTCGACGCGGGGCAGCGGCGGCTGTTCCGCGTGTTGTGGTTCATGGTGCCGCCGGGCTCGGTGGTGTGGAACCTGCAGTTCCAGGCGCTGCTCGCCTCGCGCTTCCTCAGCGACGTGGCGCTGCAGGCGCTGCTCTACAGCGTGCTGATCGACCGCGCGCGCGCCGACGGCGGCGCCGTCGACGCCGCGCTCATCGGCGCAGCGTTCCTGCTGCCGGGGGTGGTGCTGGGGATGTACGGCGGCGCCGTCGCGGACGCGCTGCCGAAGCGGGCCGCGCTCGCCGGCGCCTATCTGGCGATGGGGGTGATGGCGTTCCTGATACCGGGGCTGCTGGGAACGGAGCTGCTGCCGCTGCTGCTGGTGCTTTTCCTGGTGCGGGTCGCCTACCAGGTGTCGCAGCCGTCCGAGGCCTCGACGCTGCCGCTGGTCGCGACCGAGGAGGAGCTTGCCTCGGCCACCTCGTTCCTCTCGTTCGCGTCCTCGGCGGGCGAGGTGGTGGGGAAGGCGTTGCTGGCGCCGGTGGTGGTCGTGCTGTGGGGGGTGCGGCCGGTGACGGCGATCGCCGGGTTCCTGTTCCTGCTGTCGGCGACGCGCGTCCTGGATCTGCGGGTCGGGGGCGAGCCCGCGCCCGGGGCGACGCCCGCCCTCGACGCCACGCCGGCCCCCGCCTCCGCCGCGGGCGGCGTGGAGCGCTACGCGCGCGCCGGGCAGAGCCTGCTGCTGCGCATGCACAGCGCCACCCGCGAGACGCTGCCGTGGCTCGCGCAGCAGCCCGCCGTGCTGTGGACGCTGCTGCTGGCGGCGATGGCGAGCACCGTCTCCGTCACCGTCGGCATCCTGGGTCCGCAGTACACGGGCGAGGTGCTGGACGTCGACCCGGAGAACGCGCTCTACGTCTTCGCGCCCGCCGCGCTCGGCCTCGTCGTCGCGCTCGTGCTCGCGCCGTTCTCGATCCGGCTGCTCGGCGAGCGCGTCTCGGCGACGATCGGCTTCGTGGCGGCCGCCGCGGGGATGTCGGCGCTGGGCGCCGTCAACGCGCTGACCGACGCCTTCGGGTGGCTCGTCTTCTTCGACATCCCCGGCGTGCCCAAGGAGGTGGAGGTCGCGGCGATGCTCTCGATCTCGCTGGGCTTCGGCCTCACGCTCGCGGCCGCCTCCACGCAGACCTACGTCAGCAAGTACGTGCCGCCCGCGATCCAGGGCCGCACCTTCGCGCTGCTCGGCGTGCTGAAGGACGGGCTCGCGATCGTCGCGCTGCTGCTGCTCGGCGTGGTCTCCGACGCCGTGGGCACGGCCACCGTGCTCACGGTCGCGCCCGTGGTGCTGGTGGCGCTCGCCTGGGGCGTCGCGTGGCTGGCGAGCCGCTTCCGCCAGCCCGCCCACATCGAGGTGCCGGGCGTCGGCGGCTAGGTGTAGTTCCCACGTAGGTTGTTGACAGGATGAGGGGCCTCGCCCGCTGCTGTGTGTGACAGCACGGCAGTAGCGAGGAGAGGACACCCTCATGGCCCATCGTAACGCGCGGCTGACGCCGCTGACCCGACTCGAGCTCGTGCGGGAAGTGGACGCCGGCTGGCCCCAGGCTGAGGTCGCTCGCCACTTCCGCGTCTCCCGCCACACCGTTGCCAAGTGGCTGGGGCGCTTCCGGGCGGAGGGAGCGGCAGGGCTCGAGGACCGCAGCTCCGCCCCGCGCGCGCATCCCCGGCGCACGCCGCCCGAGCTGGAGCGACGCATCTGCGCCGTGCGACGCACGCAGGGATTCGGGCCGCATCGCATCCAGTGGGCGCTCGGGGTCGCCCGCTCCACGGTCTACGCCGTGCTGCGGCGCCGCGGCCTCAACCGGCTCGACCGCCTGCACCGCGTCACCCGGGAGCCGGTCCGCTACGAGCACGACGCCCCCGGCGACCTGCTGCATCTCGACGTGAAGAAGCTCGGGCGCGTCCCCGAGGGCGGCGGCAAGCGAATGGCGCCTGGCTTCGCCGAGACGCGCTCCGGGCCGCATTCGCGGCGTTCGCTGGGGCTGGAGTACCTACACGTCGCCGTCGACGACCACAGCCGTTACGCCTACGTCTCCGTCCTGCCCGACGAGCGTGGCGCGAGCTGCGCCGCCTTCCTCGAGCAGGCGCTCGCGGCCTTCCGCCGGCGTGGCGTGCGCGTGCGCCGGGTCCTGACCGACAACGCGAAGGCCTACACCGTCGCCCGCAGCTTCCACGGCGCCGCCGCTGCCGCAGACGTGCGGCTGTCGCACACACGGCCCTACCGCCCGCAGACGAACGGCAAAGCCGAGCGTTTCATCCAGATCCTGCAGAACGAGTGGGCCTACGCCCGCCCCTACCGCTCCAACGCCGAGCGGCTGCGCCAGCTCCCACGCTGGCTCTACCGCTACAATCACCGCCGACCGCACGGCGGCGTCGGCGGGGCCGTCCCCGCCTCCCGCCTGTGAACAACCTTCCTGGGTAGTACACCTAGCGCCTCGCCTCGTCGCGCGTCGCGCCTCGGCCGTCGAGCGCGCGAGGGCGCCGCTACGGGTAGAGCGGCAGCCGCCCCAGCCCCGTCGCGGCGTCGAGGCCGAACATCAGGTTCAGGTTCTGCAGCGCGTTGCCGCTCTGGCCTTTCATGAGGTTGTCGATCGAGGCGATCACCACCACCCGCCGCCCGTCCGCCGAGGTCACGAGCGAGATGTCGCAGTAGTTGGAGCCCGCTGTGCCCTTGAGCGTGGGCGGCGTCTCCAGCACGCGCACGAAAGGCTGGCCGGCGTAGCGCTCGCGGTAGAGCGCGAGCAGCTCCTCGCGCGTGGCGGGGCGCGCCAGCCGCGCGTGCATCGTCGAGAGGATGCCGCGCGTGGTGCCGAGCAGGTGCGGGACGAAGTGCAGCGACGCGCCCGCCGCCTCGCCCCCGTCGGGGCGGAGCCGGCCCAGCGTGAGCTCGGCCTCCACCACGTGCTGGTGGGCGAAGACGCGGTACGGCACGACGTTGCCCTCGAGGTGCGAGAAGTGCTGCGCCGCGGAGGGCTTCTTCCCCGCACCCGAGGAGCCCGTGAGCCCGTCGATCGTGACCTCGCCGCCCTCGACGAGCGCGGCCTCGAAGAGCGGCGCCAGGCCGAGGATGATGCCGACCGCGAAGCAGCCGGGGTTGCCGACGATCGGCGCCTCGCTGACGCGCTCGGCGGCCAGCTCGGGCACGCCGTAGACGGCGCGGCCCAGCAGCCCGCCGGCCGCGTGCGCCTCGTCCGCGACGCCGGGGTGGGCGCGCGCGTAGCGCGCGTAGTCCTGAGAGTCAGCGAAGCGGAAGTCGCCCGAGTAGTCGAGGAAGCGCATCCCCGCGTCGGCGAGCGCGGGGGCGTAGCCCTGCGAGACGCCGTCGGGCGTGGCGAAGACCACGACGTCGCAGTCGCGCCCGATCGCGTCCGGCTGCGGCCGCTGCACCTCCAGCTCGCAGCGGCCCGCGAGGTGCGGGTAGACCTCGTCGATGCGGCGGCCGGCGTCGTCGCGCGCCAGCAGCGCGGCCACCTCGAAGCGCGGGTGCCCCAGCAGCAGCTCGAGCATGCCGAGGCCGCCGTAGCCGGTGGCCCCCACGATCTGCGCGCGCAGCGCCTGCTCCGCCATCCGTCCTCCCGCTCCACGCCGCGCGTCGCCTCGAGGCGCGCGCGCGAAGGCTGACGCGCAGGCTACCCCCTGCGCGACTCGCCGGGGAGCCCGCGCGCGCGGCCCGCGTCGAGCGTCGCGCCTGCTAGCGTCGCGGCGATGAGCGCCCCCGACCAGCCGCCGACGTGGCGCGAGTTGCTGCCGCTCTCCGATGCGGAGCTGCTGGCGCAGTGCGCCGTCGATCGCCACCGGGCCAGCGGGCCCGGCGGCCAGAAGCGCAACGTGACCGACTCCGCCGTGCGGCTGCGGCACCTGCCGAGCGGCCTCGTGGCGCAGGCCAACGAGTCGCGCTCGCAGCACGAGAACCGGGCGCGCGCGCTGCGGCGGCTGCGGCGCACGATCGCGCTCGGCGCGCGGGCGCCCGCGCCCGGCCCGGGCGAGCCGTCGCCGCCCGAGCTCGCCCCGCTGGCCGCCACCGGCCGGGGCGGCACGATCGGTCGCCGCGACGCGCGCTATCTGCCGGCGGTCGCGGCCTTCCTCGACCTGCTCGTCGCGCACGAGGGGCGGCTCGCGCCCGCCGTGGCCGCGGCCGGCATCGGCAGCGCGCGCGCCGTGCGGCTGCTCGCCCGCGAGCCCGCCGCGCTCGCCGCCGCCAACGCCGAGCGCGCGCGGCGCGGGCTCACCCCGCTGCGCGGTCGCTAGGGCTCCTCGCCCCCGCTCGGAGCTGAGCGCGGCGTGGCGACGGTGCGCGCCCCGCCGCGGGCCGCTGCGCGCGCCGGGGGGCGTCGCGGGCCGGGGGGAGGCCTGGCGTGGGCCTGCGTCGGCGCCCGTCGGTCGCACGCGCTCCCCCGCACAGGGTGGGGTGTAGGCGCCCCGCGCCGCTGCCGAGTATTCGTGCATGGAGATCGATGTCACACCGCTGACAGAGGCGCTGGGGAAGCTTCCTTGGTACCGCGACCTCACGAGCGGCCACCGCGATGAGCTGCTCGACGAGGTGACGGCGCTGATGTCGCGCACCAGCCAGCGCGCGGAGTACGAGCGTCTCCTGCGCCACTGGTCGATGGTCGCTCACGAAGACGCGAAGCGGTCGCGCTTCAGCTTGCTCAACGACTCCGGGCTGCTGCGCCCCGGCGCCTGACCCGACCGCTCCCCCCGCCCGTCGTACGCCGGTCGCCCACCGCCCCGCCCCCGCTCGTCGGGGCCGCCGCTCCTCGGGCTATGCCTCCACCGTCGCCGTGAGCCCGTGCGCGCGCAGCCGGTCGCGGTAGAGCTCGGCCCGCTCCAGCGGGCAGCGGATCACCTCGGCGCGGCCGCGCAGGTGCGCGGCGAGCATCACCTCGGTGGCGCGCTCGACGTCGAGCTCGGGCACGCTCGCGAGCAGCGCGCGGACCACGTGCCCCATGTCGTTCACGTCGTCGTTGTGCAGCATCACCACGTGCGGCGGGAGCAGCTCGGCGAGGTCGCGTGCGCGCTCGGCAGGCGCCTCGACCGGTGCGGGCGCCTCCGCGGGGGCGGACACGCCACCCGGCGGCACGGTGACGCGCGGCGGGCGCTCGACGTCGCGGACGGTCATGGGGCGCGCCTCGTCGGCCCTACTCGTGCAGGAGGACCAGCAGCTCACCACAGGAGCGGGAGAGGTCGATCGCGAACCCTCTGTCGTAGAGCCGGCCGATCATGCGGTTCACCGGCTGCCGGCCGGCCGCGCCGTAGTGGGTCTCCAGGATGATCGCGCGAACGCCGGCGAGCTGGGAGCCCTCCAGCAGCTCGACCTCGCCGCCCTCGATGTCGATCACGAGCACGGTTGGTCGGTACTCGGCCAGTCGGGCCTCGAAGCTCTCGGCCGGCACCTTGATCTCGTATTGCGTCTCGTCACGCCTCGCCAACGAGGACTCCCAGAAGTCCTCGTGGACGTAGAACGGGACCGTCGGCTGCGCTGCACGCTCCCCCGAGGCGCCGAGGAGGACCTTCTGCTCGATCTGCACGTGGACGCCGTTGAGCTGGTGATTCGCGCGAGCGAGATCGACGAGCCTCGGGTCCGCCTCGATGCAGAGGACGCTCTCGTCCCCGACGATCGCCGCGCACTTCATCGCGAGGATGCCGATCCCGCCGCCGATCTCGAGCACCCGGTCCCCGGACTTGACGATCCTGGGGATGACCTCCCGCTCCTTCCTCTCGTAGCTCTCGTCGAGGAACACGCGAACCATCGCCGGTGAGAAGACCTCGTAGTCCACGACCACGGTGTAGCCATCCAGCGTGACGGTTCGCGGCCTGTATCGAGTGCGGAGGTGGAACCTGGTTCTCCTGGCGGCGTAGCGGGATGCCTTCGCAAGAAAGTCGCGCACGGCGCCTTACCTCACGATCCCGCTCGTCGCCCCAACGCTTTCGCCCGCGCCTCGACGGGCGCGATCTGCCTCGGCGTTCATCTCACGCGTGGGGCGATGCGGTGCCCGGGTCCGCGCGCGAGAGTAGCGTATCCGGAGATCGCGGGCGCGAGCGCCCTCGACCGCCCGCTCGCGCGCCGACGCGGTCCGCGTGTGGGGGGCGCTCCCGGCGGCGCCGTCGACTCGCCGTCGCTCGATGAGCCTCGTGGAGGCTCGTAGCCGTAGGGGTAGAGCGCGGCGACGGCGGCGAGCAGCAGGCTGAGGCCGGCCGCGACCATCGCGCTGAGGACGATGACGCTCGACCAGCGCGGCGCGCCGCGCAGCAGGAATGCGACGAGCAGCCCCGCCACCACCGTCGCAAGCGGCCCCACGAAGATCGCCTCGTGGCCCGCGACCTCGTAGAGGGCGCCGCGGGACATGAGCGACAGGATCGCCACGGGGATCGCCAGCGTGGCCCCGATGACGAGGGTGGCCAGCGGCAGGACGAGCAGGTAGAACAGCACATCGAGGACTCGGTCGGAGCCGCCCGGCGCTGCCGTGGGCGGGGCGATCACCGCACCCGGGTCGTATCGGAATCCGGTGACGGGGTCGTATTGCGGCGGGTACGCGTCGTGCACGGAGCCTCCGCTCGTCGCCGGCGCCAGCATCGACGCCCGCGCGCCGCGTCGCATGGGTCGGCCGCACCCGCGAGCATGGGACGGGCCGCGCCGCCATCGCGCTGGCGGCACCCGCTCGTTGACGCGCCCACGGGCGCGTGATAGCAGGGGCACCGCTGGCGGGGGGGTCGCGATGCAGCCGCTCGAGGGGATTCGCGTGGTCGAGGTCGGCGCCAGCGTGGCGTCCGCCGCGGCGACGAAGACCTTCTCCGACTACGGCGCGGACGTGGTGACGGTGGAGCCGCCCGCGGGCGGCGCGCTGCGCCGGCTCGCGCCGTTCCCCGGCGACCGGCCGCACCTGGATCACGGCGCCTACCACCTGGCGTTCAACACGGGGAAGCGCTCGCTGTGCCTCGACCTGTCGACGGCGTCGGGGCGCGAGGTGCTGGAGCGGCTGCTGGGCGGCGCGCAGCTCGCGTTCCTCGACATGGCGCCAGCCGAGGTGCGGCGGCTGCGCGCGCGGATCGACCCGCAGCGCGGGCCGAGCACCGTCGCGATCACGCCGCACGGCCTGGACGGCCCCTACGCCGAGCGCCGCGAGAACGACATGTCGGTGCTGGCGTGGACCACGCGCATGCATCGCAACGCCATCGCGGGCCGGGAGCCGCTGCGCTACGCGCCCGAGGCCGGGCACGTGCAGGCCGCGCACACCGCCGCCGCGGCCGGCTTCGCGGTCTGCTGGGGGCTGCGCCACGGCGGGGTGCGCCACGGCGGGGTGCGCCGCGACGTGGACGTGGCGTAGGTGGAGGCGATCCTCGGGAACGTCGACACCTCGTTCTTGCCGTGGGTCTTCACCGGCGCCGATTTCGCGCGCACCGGCGGACAGTCGCACGCGGTCTACCCCACGGGGAACTACCGCTGTCGCGACGGCTACCTCACGCTCTCGGCTCACATGGAGCCGTGGTTCAGCCGGCTCTGCACGGCGATCGGGCACCCCGAGATCCACGACGATCCGCGCTTCCAGCCGGGCGAGCGCCCGAAGCACTGGGACGACTTCATGGAGTACCTGGGGCCCTACCTCGCGTCGCGCACCAAGCACGAGGCGTTCGAGGAGCTGCAGGACGCCGGGGTGATGGTGGCGCCGCTGCTCGACGTGGCGGAGACGGTGACGGAGCCACAGGCGGTCGCGCGCGGCTCCTTCGTGCAGGTGGAGCAGCCGGGCGTGGGCGCGCAGACGATCGCGGGGGCGCCGTATCGCACGGGCGGCCTCGACTCGGGGGCGTGGCAGGCGCGGCCCTCGCCGTGCCTCGGCGATCACACGGGCGCGCTGCTCGACGAGCTGGGCTACAGCGCCAATGAGCAGCAGGCGCTCTTCCGGGCAGGAGTCACGCGATGACGAGGGTGGTGGCACCACCCGTCGCGCCCGGGGCTTGCGCCGATCGTCTCCGAGTCGTGACGCGCCCGCGGCGCCGGACGCGGCGCCGGGCAGGGGTGACGCGATGACGACGCAGGCGCTGGCGGGGCTGCGCGTGATCGAGATGACGGAAGCGTGGGCGGGGCCCGTCGGCGCCTCGCTGCTGGGCGACATGGGCGCCGACGTGGTGAAAGTCGAGTCCTATCCGCGCAGCTCCATGACGCGGCCCGTGCTGCCGCGCGAGGCGACGATGCCGGGGGACGGCCCTCCGTACGAGCGCGACGCGCTGCACCACCAGGGGAACCGCAACAAGCGCAACGTCTGCCTCGACGTGCGCACGCCGGGCGGCGCCGAGGTGCTGCGCCGCCTCGTCGCCGGCGCCGACCTCTTCATCGAGGGCTACTCCGCGGGCACGATCGGCGCGCTCGGCTTCGGCTGGGAGGCCGTGCACGCGCTGAACCCGCGCACCTGCATGATCTCGCTGGCCGGCTGGGGCGTGGAGGGGACGTACGCCGGCAAGGTCACGCTGGGCGCCGGCCTCGACGCGACGTGCGGGCACATGGCGGCGCGCGGCTACCCCGACGGACCGATGGAGGACGTGCGCTCCAACTTCCATTCCGACGCGACCGGCGCCGCCACCGTCGTCTGCGCCGCGATCACGGCGCTCGAGCAGCGCGAGCGCACGGGCGAGGGCTGCTTCACCGACTTCTCGCAGTGGGAGGGGCTGGTCTGGCAGTTCCCCGGCCTGCTGGGCGAGTGGACGATGAACGGGCGGCTGCCCCCGCGCCTCGGGAACCGCGACCCGCACGTGGTGCCGCACGGCGCCTACCCCGCCGCGGGCGACGACGAGTGGGTGGCGATCGCCGCCGAGGATGACGCGTAGTGGGCGGGGCTCGCGCGAGCGCTGGGGCGGCCCGAGTGGGCCGAGGAGGCGCACCCGTGGGCCGCGCTGCTGGGCCGGCTGCGCGAGCGCGAAGCCGTCGACAACGCGATCGCCGAGCGCACGCGCGAGCATCCCGCCTTCGAGGTCGCGGACGCGGTGCAGGAGGCGGGCGCGATCGCGGCGCCGGTCGTCTCCTCGGCGCAGGTGCTGATGTCGCCGCAGCTCGCGGCGCGCGAGTGGAACCACACCGTCGAGCACCGCTGGACGGGGCCGGTGATGGTCGGCGGCTTTCTGTGGCAGGTGGAGCCCGATCCGCTGAGCTGGGACCGGCCGACCGCGCTGCTCGGCGAGCACAACCACGAGCTGCTCGCCGAGCTCAGCTACGGCGCCGCCGAGATCGCGGAGCTGGAGCGCGCCGGCGCGATCGCCGATCGCTACCCGCAGCCCGCGGAGTAGCGCTCGCCCCCAGCCCGCGCTCGATGCTGCCTCGCTTGCGAGGCCGGCCCCGCCGCCCGTAGGGTGACGCGCCGCCGGGCTGCTCCCCGGCACTCCGCGGGAGGGGGCGGCGGCGGCGAGGCGGGAGCGCGGATGCAGCCGCTCGATGGCCTGCGCGTGGTGGAGGTCGGTGGCACCATCGCGGCCGGCGTCGCCACCAAGCGCTTCTCCGACTTCGGCGCGAGCGTGGTGAAGGTCGAGCCGCCGACCGGCGCCGAGATCCGGCGTATCGCCCCCTTCCCCGACGACCGCCCGCACCTGGACACCGGCGCGCTGCACATGGCGTTCGACACGGGGAAGCGCTCGCTGGCGCTCGACCTCGGCACGCCGTCGGGGCGCGAGGTGCTCTCGCGGCTGCTCGAGGGCGCCGACCTGCTGGTGGCGCAGCTGCCCGTGCCGGAGCTGCGCGCGCTGCTCGGGCGCGTCGACGCGGAGAGCGGGCCCAGCACCGTCGCGATCACGGCGCACGGCATGGACGGCCCCTACGCCGAGCGCGCCGAGAACGACCTCACGATCTTCGGCTGGTCCACGCGCGCCCACCGCCACTCGGTCCAGGGGCGCGAGCCGCTGCGCTACGCGCCCAACGCCGGGCTGGTGCAGGTGGGGAACACCGCGGGGATGCTGGGCCTCGTCGCGATCTGGGGGCGCCGGCAGGACGGCCGCCGTCGCGACGTGGAGGTGGCGGGCGTCGAGGCGCTGATGGGCAACGTCGACAGCTCGTTCTTCCTGTGGGCGGTCAACGGCGCGGTGCAGCCGCGATCCGGCGGGCAGTCGCGCCGCATCTACCCGATGGGCGCCTACCCCTGCAAGGACGGCCACGTGCTGTTCTCGGCGGCGCGCGCGCCCTTCTTCCCCAACCTCTGTCGCGCGATCGGCTACCCGGAGATGGGCACCGATCCGCGCTTCACGGACCCGGCGCAGCGCGAAGAGCACTTCGAGGAGTTCCGCGACCGGCTGCTGCCGTGGCTGGCGACCCGCAACAAGTACGATATCTTCCACGAGCTGCAGGCCGCCGGCGTGATGGTGGCGCCGGTGCTCGACGCCTCGGAGGTGATGGTGGACGCGCAGTCGCAGGCGCGCAGCTCCTACGTGACGCTCGCACAGCCCGGGCCGGGCGACGAGCCGATCGAGTTCACGATCCCCGGCGCGCCGTACCGCATGAACGGCCTCGACTCGGACGCGTGGCAGCCGGGCCCCGCGCCGCGCCTCGGCGAGCAGACCGGTGAGCTGCTGGATGAGCTCGGCTACACCCGCGACGAGCAGATCGCGCTCTTCCGAGCCGGAGTGACGGGATGACCGGGCGGCGCGGCGCGGCCCCTCGGCTGCCCACCGCCGGCGCCCTGTCGGCACCCGAGACGCGCGGAAGGCGCCGCGGGGCGGGGGTGACGAGGTGAGCGGCGAGGCGCTGCGCGGGCTGCGCGTGGTCGAGCTCTCCGAGGTCTGGGCGGGGCCGTTCGGCTGCTCGCTGGTGGGCGACCTCGGCGCCGACGTCATCAAGCTCGAGACCTACCCGCGCAACTCGGAGACGCGGCCGCTGCGCGAGCCGGACCCGCGCGTCGCCGACGGCGACGGCCCCGTCTACGAGCGCGTCAACACCCACCACCACGGCAACCGCAACAAGCGCAACATCGCCGTCGACGTGCGCACGCCCGAGGGGGCGGAGGTGCTGCGCCGGCTGATCGGCTGGGCGGACCTGCTGGTCGAGAGCTTCTCGGCGGGGACGATCGACCGCATGGGCTTCGGCTGGGAGACAGTGCACGCGCTCAACCCGCGCGTGTCGATGGTCTCGCTGGCCGGCTGGGGGCAGGAGGGGCCGTACGACGGTTACGTCATGTTCGGCGTCGGCTTCGATGCGATGGCGGGCCACGCCTCCGTGCGCGGCTACCCCGACGGCACGATGGCGGACATGATCCCGATCCTGCACTCCGACGCTACGGTGCCGCTGGCGTGGATCTTCGGCATGGTCGGCGCGCTGATGGAGCGCGAGCGCACGGGCGAGGGCAGCTACCTCGACCTTGCCCAGATCGAGGAGCTCTCGACCAACGTCCCGCAGCTGATCGCGGAGTGGACGCTGAACCACCGGCTGCCGCAGCGCCTGGGCGACTCCGACCCGCACATCGTGCCCCACGGCTGCTACCGCGCGGGTGGCGAGGACGCGTGGGTGAACATCGCCGCGCAGGACGACCGCCAGTGGGGGGCGCTGGCCGGGGTCGCGGGGCACCCCGAGTGGGCCGAGGACGGCCACCCCTGGGCCTCGGCGGCGGGGCGGGTGCGCGAGCGCGCCGCCGTCGACGCCGCGGTGGGCGCGTACGCGGCGAGCGACGACGCGTGGGCGATCGCCGACCGGTTGCAGGCGGCGGGCGTGATCGCGGCGCCGGTGCTCGCGCCGGGCGATCCGCTGCTCTCGCCGCAGCTCCACGCGCGCGAGTGGTTCCAGGCCGTCGATCACCCCTACCTGCCGAACCGGCTGCTGGGCGGCTTCCTGTGGCGCATGCGCCCCGACGGCCCCGCCTGGGACCGGCGCGCCGCCCTCGTTGGCGAGCACAACGCCGAGGTGCTCGGCGAGCTCGGCTACGGCGCGGGCGAGATCGAGGCGCTTAGCGCCGCCGGCGTGATCGGCGATCGCTACCCGGGCCCCGCCTAGCGTCGGCCGGCCGCGTGCGGCTGCCCCTGCGGCGGCGGCCTGCCGTGACCGTGCCGACTGCGCACTGGGCGGCTTCCGGCTAAGCTCGGGACGCTGCGCTGCGCCGGTGCCCGCCTGCCATCGAGGGGTGTCGCATGGCCGTCGAGGAGTCGCCCGCCGAGAGCCAGCCGCCGGGCTCGCCGGCGGGGGCGCGGCCCGACATCCTGCTGCCGCTGGAGGCCCCCGGCGCCGCGCAGCTGATCGACCCGCGCCAGGGCGTGCGGCGGGCGCAGCTGCGCCGCTTCACGCGACCCGCCGAGCGCTTCATCTTCACCGAGGTCGCCGGCGGCGTCGTGATCATGATCGCGGTGGTCGTGGCGCTAGTGTGGGCGAACTCCCCGTGGTCGGACAGCTACCTCGACCTGCTGGACGTGCACCTTTCGGTGGACGTGGGGCTGTGGGAGTTCAACGAGCCGCTGCACCTCTGGATCAACGACGCCGCGATGGTGCTGTTCTTCTTCCTGGTGGGGATGGAGATCAAGCGCGAGGCGGTGATCGGCGAGCTCTCGTCGCCGCGCAAGCTGGTGGTGCCGATGGCCGGCGCCGCGGGCGGCATGGTGGTGCCGGTGCTGGTCTTCCTGCTCATCGTCGATGGCGCCGAGGCGCGCGGCGGCTGGGCGATCCCGATGGCCACCGATATCGCGATCGCGCTCGGCGTGGTCACGCTGCTGGGCTCGCGCGTGCCCTCGGGCCTCAAGGTGCTGCTGCTGGGCGTGGCGGTCGTCGACGACATCGGCGGCGTGCTGGTGATCGCCGTCTTTTACACCGAGTCGCTGGACTTCGGCGCGCTGGGGATCGCGGGCGGTGTGCTGGTGACGCTGGCGCTCTTCAACCGCTACGGCGTGCGCGCGATCTACGTCTACTTCGCGCTGGGCGCCGTCGGCTGGGCGGCCACCGTCCAGTCCGGCGTGCACCCGACGATCTTCGGCGTGGTGCTGGGCCTGATGACGCCGTGGCGCCCGTGGTACCACCCCGCGGGCTTCCTGGGGGTGGCGGAGCAGCTGCTGCAGCGCTTCCGCCGCGGCTACGAGGCGCCCGAGGAGCACTTCGGCCGGGAGCACGAGGCGGAGGCGCTGCGATCGCTGGCGGCGCTCTCGACCGAGACGGGGGCGCCCCTCGATCGGCTGGAGCACAGCCTGCTGCCGTGGTCGGCGCTCCTCGTGGTGCCGGTGTTCGCCTTCGCCAACGCGGGGGTCGATCTGCGCGACGGGGCGCTGGAGGCGGCGGTCACCTCGTCGCTGGGGGTGGGCGTGGGGCTGGGGCTGGTGATCGGCAAGCCGCTGGGCGTGGCGCTGGGCACCTGGCTCGCCGTGCGGCTCGGCGCGACCCTGCCCACCGGCGTGACCTGGCCGCAGGTGGTAGCGATGGGCGTGATCGCGGGCATCGGCTTCACCGTGGCGCTCTTCATCACGGAGCTCTCCTACCCCATCGACACGCTGGGCGAAGGGGTCGCGGAGGATCTGCTGCGCGAGGCGAAGGTCGGCATCCTGATCGGCTCGCTGCTGGCGGCGGTGGCGGGCGCGCTGGCGCTGGGGGCGGTGCTGCGGGCCGAGCGACGGTGACCCGGCGCCCGGCGCCCGCTCGCCTCCCCGCGCTCGAGGGCGCCCCGCTCCTGTGCGGCCTGCCCGCGTGGGCCCCGACGGAGCGCGATCCCCGCCGCGGCCGACGGCACCGCCTCCCGCGGATCTAGGGTGCTCGCGGACCTCGTCCTCACCGCCGTCGGCCTCAGCATCCTGTTGGCGGGTGCGTGGCTGCTCGTGCGCTCGGCGGCGCTGCTGGCGGTCGCCTTCGGGCTCTCGCCGGTGATCGTGGGCGCCACCGTCGTCGCCTTCGGCACCTCAGCGCCCGAGTTCGTCGTGAGCCTCACCGCGGGCATCGACGGCTCGGGCGGGCTCGCCGTGGGCAACGTGCTCGGCTCGAACGTGACGAACGTGGCGCTGGTGCTGGGGCTCGCCGCGGTGGTGCGCCCGATGGCGGTGCACCCGCGGCTGCTGCGCTGGGAGATGCCGGTGCTGGCCGGAGCGACCGCCGCGGTGCTGCTGCTGGGCGCGGGCGGATCGCTGGGCCACGTCGCGGGGGCGGCGCTGTTCGTGGGCCTGCTGGCGTTCATCGTGCTCTCGCTGCGGCTGCAGCCGGACGTGGCCGCCGCGATCGCGGGCGAGCAGCTGCCCGAGGCGCCCGAGGCGCTGACCGCCCGCGTGATCGCGCTCGAGGTGGCGCTGCTGCTGGGGGGCATCGCCGCGCTCGCGCTGGGCTCGGAGATGGCGGTGCGCGGCGCGACCAGCGTGGCGGAGCGCGTCGGGATAAGCGAGGTGGCGATCGGTGTCACCGTGGTCGCCGTCGGCACCAGCCTGCCCGAGGTGGTGACCAGCGCCGTCGCGGC
Source organism: Dehalococcoidia bacterium (assembly GCA_963667515.2). Classification (GTDB taxonomy): domain Bacteria; phylum Chloroflexota; class Dehalococcoidia; order UBA2979; family UBA2979; genus VYDC01. Next base: position 63,367 of record CAXXXY010000008.1, read on the forward strand.
CGTCCGCGGCGATCACGAGATCGCCGTCGCCAACGTGGTCGGCTCCAACGTCTTCAACCTGCTGGGGGTGCTGGGGCTGACGGGGGCGCTGGTGACGCTGCCGATCGACGGCGGCCTCTACCGCTTCGAGATGCCGGCGCTCGCGATCTCGACGGTGGCGCTGTTCCTGCTGGCGTGGCCGCGCGCCCACGTGGGCCGCGCCGAGGGGCTCGTGCTCGTCGCCGCCTACGTCGCCTTCGTCACGATCGTGCTCGTGCGGGGGGGCTCCTAGCGGCCGTGCTCCACCTCGCCCTCGCCCTCGCCCTCGGGGGCGGAGGCGGCGGGGGCGGCGGCGGCCCGCTCGCGCCGCCAGCGCCGCCACACCGTGAACAGCGTGCGGCCGCCGACGTAGAGCACGACCACGCCGAAGATGCGCGAGAGCGTGTCGTCGCCCAGCTCGCCGGCGATGCGCGCGCCCACGAGGGCGAGCACGAGCGCCGCGGGCACCACCGTCGCCGCGAGCCGGCCGTCCACGTACCCGCGGCGCACGTTGGCGGTGGTCGCGGAGATGGCGGTGGGGATGATGGCGGCGAGCGAGATGCCCTGCGCCACCTGCTGCTCGACGCCCAGCAGCAGCACCAGCGCGGGCACGTAGAGCGTGCCGCCGCCGATGCCCAGCAGCCCGCCGGCGATCCCCCCCGCGAGCCCGATCAGCAGCGCGCCGAGCACGTCGTCCACGCGGCCGTGCCTAGCCGAGGACCAGCAGCCGCACGCCGACGGCGAGCAGGAAGAGCGCGAAGATCGCGCGCAGCTTGAGCTCCGGCACGCGGTGCATCGCGCGGGCGCCGATCTGGCCGCCGACGATGCCGCCGCCCGCCGCCGCCGCCGCCATCGGCCAGTCGACGTCGCCGCGGCTCATGTAGAGCGTCAGCGCGGCGCCCGCCGCGAAGATCACGATCACCAGCGAGGTGGCGTGCGCCCGGTGCTGCGGCAGGCGCAGGAAGCCCGTCAGCAGCGGCACCATCACCGTGCCGCCGCCGATGCCGGTGAGGCCCGAGACGAAGCCGCCGATCGCGCCGGTGACGATTCCCCGCGCCCGCGCCGGGCCGGCGCTCGGCTGCTGCTGCGTCACGCGCGCCCCCCGCCCTGGGCGGCCGCGGCGAACTCCCGCGCCAGCGTCGAGCGCTGCACCTTGCCGTTGCGGGTGCGCGGCAGCGCTTGCACCACGCGGTACTCGTGCGGGCGCTTGTAGCCCGCGAGGTGCTCCTCCGCGTGGCGGCGCAGCGCCCCCTCGTCCAGGGTCGCGCCCTCCTGCGGCACCACCGCCGCGATCACGAGCGTCTTCCCCTCCTCGACGGCGACCGCGACGACGGCGGCTTCGGCGACGGCCGGGTGCGCCGCGACGACCGCCTCGATCTCGACGGGCGAGAGCCGGTAGCCGAACGACTTGATGACGTCGTCGGAGCGGCCGTGGAACCAGAGGTAGCCGTCCTCGTCGATCGCCGCGAGGTCGCCGCCGACGAACCACTCGCCGCGGTAGACGGCACGCTCCTCCTCCGGCCGCCGCCAGTAGCCGAGCATCAGCCCGGGGTCGGAGCGGTGCGCCGCGAGCCGGCCGATCGTCCCCGCGGGCAGCGGCTCCGTCGCGCCCGGCGCCTCGTCGTCCTCGGGCAGGATCACGACGCGGCGCCCGGGCTGCGGCCGCCCCGGCGAGCCCGGGCGCACCGGCGTCACCGGCCCCGAGGAGATGTACGTCGAGAGCTCGGTCATGCCGAGCGCCTCGTAGAGCTCGGTCCCGACGCGCTCTCGCCACTCCTCCATCAGCGCGACCGGCAGCGGCTCGCCCGCGCAGAGGCCGTGGCGCAGCGCGGTGAGCCCGGCGTCCTCGGGCTGGCCGTACTTCAGCATCTGCCGGTAGACCGTCGGCACCGCACAGAACACGGTGACGCGGTGCCGCACGAGGATCGCCGGCCACGCCGCCGGGTCGTAGCGGCCGCCGAAGAGCAGCGCGTGGGCGCCCGCGAGCCACGGGTCCATCAGCCCCACGCCGAGCGTGTACGACCAGTTCAGCGTGCCCGCGTGCAGCGTCACGTCGTCCGGGCCGAAGCCCTCCCAGCCGTCGCGCATGAGCATCCGCCCGCGGATGGTGCGGTGCGCGTGGAGCACGCCCTTGGGCCGCGCGGTCGTGCCCGAGGTGTAGATGAGGAACGCCGGATCCTCGGCGCGCGTCTCGGGGAGCGGGCCGGGGCCGTCGAGCGCGGCGAGCTCTGAGGCGTCGACGGCGACGCCGGCGAAGCCCTCCACGCGCGTCTCCGGCGCCGAGACGAGCGCCGCCGCCTCGGCGTCCGCGAGCAGGAACGCCGTCTCCTCCGCGGTGAGCTGCGGCGAGGCGGGGATTGGCACGAGCCCTGCGAGCGTGGCGCCGAAGAACGCGAAGGCGTACTCGGGCGAGTGGGGGAGCCGCACGAGCACGCGGTCCCCCGGCGCGAGCCCGCGCGCGAGCAGCCCGCGAGCGACGGCCTGCACGCGCTCCCACAGCTCGGCGTAGCTCCAGCTCTCGGCGGCGGCGCCCGGCTCGCCGTCGGGGCCGCCGCGCAGGAAGGTGAAGGCGGGCCGCCCGGCGCTCGCGGGGTCTGCGGCGCGCGCCTCGATGCAGACGCGCGCGAGGTTGAGCGGCTCGCCGCGGTCGGCCGCGCCCGGCGGTAGCGGTGGGTCGGGAGTCACGTGCGCCATTCTACGCAGCGCGAGGCCGCGGGCCAGCGCGCGACGGGGGCCCGGCCTCGTGCCCTACGCGGTCGCAGGCTCGACCACGGCGCTCATCGAGCCGCGCGAGCTGGGGATGCGCGGGTCGGCGCCGTACGAGTGGATCTGGCGCTGGTGCCGCGTCACGGCGTCGTGGCTGGCGGTCTCGACGATCACGCGGCCCTCGGTGTCGACGATGCGCGCCAGCGCGAACGCCTTCTCCGGCCCGTAGCCCAGCACCTTGCCGAGCATCTCCACCACGTAGTCGTAGCTGTGATGGTCGTCGTCGAGCAGGAGCAGGTGGAAGAGCCCCTCCAGCCGCTCGTCGGTGCGGTCGGCGGTGCGCCGCTCGCGGGTCGGCGTGGTGACGGTGCCCGGCGACGGCGCCTGCCGGTCGCGCGCCGCCCCCGCCGTGAGCGGGCTCGGGCGCGGCGTCGGCCTCGTGCGGGAGCGGGGGGCCATGGCTCCATTGTCGGCGCCGGGGGAGGCGGCGCAAGTGAGCGGGCGCCGGGAGCCAGCGGCGAGGCGCCGGCGGCGGGCTACTCCGCGAACAGCAGCGGGTCGCGGCGCAGGCCGAGGGCGATCGGGCCGGTGGCGGTGATGCGCTCGTGCGGGCCGAGGCGGACGCGCACCCGCTCGCCCGCCGCCGTGCCGCTCGCGCCCGCCGTCGAGTCGCCCAGCTCCACGTGCAGCACCTGGTCGTGGCCGTAGTACTCGCGCTCGACGACGTGGCCGGCGATGCCGCCCGCCTGCACCTGCAGATCCTCGGGCCGCAGCACCACGGCGCAGCGCGCGGCGCCCGCGGGCGCCTCGTACTCGCCGAAGGCGGTGGCGACGCGGCCCTGTGTGACGGGGAGATGGTAGATGTTTGCGTCGCCGATGAACTGCGCCGCGTGCAGCGTCGCGGGGCGCAGGTAGACCTCGTCGGGCGTGCCCACCTGCTCCACGCGGCCCGCCCACATGAAGGCGACGCGGTCCGCGATCGAGAGCGCCTCCTCCTGGTCGTGCGTGACGAGCAGCGCGGTGGCGCCCGCGCTCTTGACGATCGCGCGCAGTTCCGCGCGCACCTGCCCGCGCAGCGCCGGGTCGAGGTTGGAGAACGGCTCGTCGAGCAGCAGCAGCCGCGGCCGCGGCGCCAGCGCCCGCGCCAACGCGACGCGCTGCTGCTCGCCGCCCGAGAGCTCGTGGACGCCGCGGTCGGCGAGCCCCGCGAGCCCCGTCATCGCCAGCACCTCGGCGACGCGCGCCTCGCGCTCGCTGGCCCGCCGGCCGCCGCCTCGGAGCCCGCCCCACGGGCCGCTGCCCCGCCGCCCGCCGCTTCTGAGGCCGCCACCGCGCAGGCCATACGCGACGTTCTGCGCAACCGAGAGGTGCGGGAAGAGCGCGTAGTCCTGGAAGACCATCCCCACGCCGCGCCGCTCCGGCGGCACGTGCAGCCGCGCTCCCGCGACGGGCTCGCCCCACAGCGCGAGCTCGCCGCCCGCGGCGCGCTCGAAGCCCGCAATCAGTCGCAGCGAGGTGGTCTTGCCGCAGCCCGAGGGCCCGAGCAGCGCCAGCAGCTCCCCCGTGCGCAGCGTGAGCGAGAGGTCGTGGACACCGGCGCCGCCCTCGAAGGTGCGACGCAGCGCGGTCGCCTCCACGGCGGGCGTTTCACCCTCGACGGGCGGGGGGGCGCTCGCCGTCGCGGGGGGGCCCGTCTCCGCCTCGGGCGGCGGCTCGCCCGGCCGGTCGCCCGAGGCGCCGCCGGGCTCGTCGCCGGCGCGGGCGCTCGGCGGCGGCACGTCCTCGGCGGTGGACGACGCGGCCCGCTCGGCGTCGGGCGGTGCCTCGACGCTCGCCATCGTCTCGACGGCCGGCGTCGCCTCGGCGCTCGCCATCGCGGCGGTCTCGTCGATCGCGGCGAGCTCAGGCGTCACGGCGCCACAGCCCGGTCGCGGCGAGCGGGAGCACGGAGAGCGCGATCAGCAGCAGCGCGGGCAGCGCGGCGCGTGCGAAGAACGCCTCGCTGGAGGCGCTCCACACGCGCACCGCCAGCGTCTCGAAGCCGATCGGCGCCAACAGCAGCGTCGCGGGCAGCTCCTTCACCGTGGTCAGGAAGACGAGCGCCGCGCCCGCGGCGACGCCGCGCCCCGCGAGCGGCAGCGTCACCTCCGAGAACGCGCGCCACGGCCGCCGACCGAGGCCGCGCGCCGCCTCCTCCATCGAGGGGCGCACCGTGCCCAGCGCGACGCGCGTGGCGCCCACCGCCTGCGGCAGGAAGAGCAGCGCGTAGGCGACGATCAGCAGCACCAGCGACTGGTAGAGCGCCCCCATCCGCACCGCGACCACTGCGAAGGCGAGCGCCACCGTCAGCCCCGGCAGCGCGTAGCCAGCGTACGACAGCACCTCGATCGGCCGCGTGAGCGGGAAGCGGCGGTGCCGCGTCGCGAGCAGCGCGACCGGCAGCGCCGCGGCCACCGTGACGAGCGCCGCGAGGGCGCCGGCGAGCAGCGTGTCCGTGACCGCGCCGCCCAGGCCGCGCATCGCCTCGCCCGCCGCCAGTCCGCGCACCAGCCAGTAGCCCAGCACGCCCGCGGGCAGCGCCAGCGCCAGCCCCAGCACCGCCGTGACGAAGCCGAGCGCCGGCCAGCGCCAGCGGCCCAGCGGCACCCGCGGCGGGGGGCCGGCGGCGCCCCGCGCGGCGTGCTGGCGTCGGGCGCCGCGCGTCGCCACCTCGAGGGCGACGACGGCGAGCGCGAGCACCACCAGCAGCAGCGCCAGCGTCGAGGCGCCCGCGCGGTCGAAGCCCGCCGTGTAGCGCACGAAGACCGCGCGCGTCAGCGAGTCGAAGCGCATCAGCGAGACGGCGCCGAAGTCGGCGAGCGCGTAGAGCGCCACCAGCAGCCCGCCCGAGAGCAGCGCCGGCCGCAGCTGCGGCAGCACCACGCGGCGCAGCGTGGTCCAGCGGCCGTAGCCGAAGCCGCGCGAGAGCTCCTCCAGCCGCGGGTCGAGCCCCGCGATCGCCGGCCGCAGCGTGAGCAGCATCAGCGGGTAGCTCACCAGCGCCACGACCAGCGCGGCGCCCCAGAAGCCGTAGATCGAGGGCAGCCGATCGACGCCCCACGGCTCCAGCGCCTGCTGCAGCAGCCCGCGCGGGCCCAGCGCTGAGACGGCGACGAGCGCCGCGACGTAGGAGGGGATCGCCAGCGGGAGCGCAGCCAGCACCGTGACCAGGCGCCGGCCCGGCAGGTCGCTGCGCGTCGTGAGCCACGCCATCGGCAGCGCGATCGCGGCCGCGATCGCCGTCGCGACCGCCGCGTAGGCGAGCGTGCGTGCCGCCAGCCGCGCCGCGGACGGGTCGGCGAGCGTCGACCACGCCGCCTGCGGCTCCTGCGCCGCGCGCCACAGCAGGTAGCCGGGCGGGAGCGCGCAGAGCGCGGCCACGACGATCCCCGCCAGCACCAGCGGCGCGGGCGGCCAGGCGCTCGCCCACACGCGCCGCCGCACGCGCAGCCACGTGAGGCGCGCGCCGCTCATCGGCCGCGGCGCAGCGGCTCCGCGCGCCGGGGTGCTCGCCGCCATCGCCGCCGCCTCCACGCCCGCGCTCGGACTCCGTCGATGGTGATGCGAAGGCACGATCTTCGCACCACCTAACACGCAAGTAGCGTACCAGCATCGACGGCTGTGAGCTGCTTCACGCACCCCTCGGCAGCCCGATCGCCTCGCAGGATCGAACGTGGCTGCGCCGCCAGCGTGCGGCGGGCCCGCCGGCGCTCGTGCGACGCACGTGGGCGATGCGCTCCGGCGATGCGCTCGCGGGCGCTTGAGGGTGGCGCGAGCGCCGCCCACACTGTCGTCGGCGCGCGCAACCCTCCTCGGGGCCGGGCGGGCGCCGAGGAGCCGCGCGCCGTCGATCGCGTCGACGCGGGCCGCTGCGAAGCGAGGCGACGCCGATGGTCGAGCGCACCCCCGATTCGCCCTCGGGGCCGCCCCTGGGCGTCGTCCTCACGGGCGGGCTCGGCACGCGGCTGCGCCCGCTCACCCTCGAGCTGCCGAAGTCGATGGTGCCGCTGCTCAACCGCCCCCTCGTCGGCTACGCGCTCGAGCTGCTCGCGGGCGCGGGCATCGAGGAGGTGGTCGTCGTGGTCGGCGGCGCCGACGAGCGAACCGGCCCCGCAGCGCTCGGCGCCGCTCCGCCCGGCCTGCGTGTGGCGGTCGCCGCCCAGCCGGAGCCGCGCGGCTCCGGCTGGGCGCTGCTCTCGGTTGGCGCGGCGCTGGACGGCCGGCGCGTCATCGTGATCGCCGTCGACACCGTGCTCGCGGGCGGCTCGCTTCAGCCGCACGTCGCCGCCTTCGCCGCGGGCGACGAGGTGGCGCGCGTCGTGCTCCACACCACAGACCGCCCGCGCGAGATGGGGATCGTCGAGCTGGGCTCAGACGGCGAGCGCATCGTGCACTTCGAGGAGAAGCCCGCCCAGCCGCGCTCGAACCTCGCGCTGGTCGGCGTCTGGATGGTCGCGCCCGCCGCGGTGGAGCGGCTGCGCAGCGCGCCGCACATCAACGCCAAGGCCGAGGTGGACCTCTCGTGCACGCTCGCCGCGATGGTCGGCGAGGGCGCGCACCTCGCGGGCTCGATCTGGGAGGGCGAGTGGCTGGACGGCGGCTCGCTCGCGGGGCTGCTGCACGCGCAGGAGCGGCTGCTTGCGCTGCACCGCGCCGCCGCCCCGCCCGCCAGCGCTCGGCTCGTGGAGGCACAGCTCAGCGATCGCGTGCTGCTGGGCGAGGGCGCCCTTGTCGAGCGTTCGCGGCTCGGCCCGGACGTCGTCGTCGGCGACGGCGCCGTCGTCCGCGACGCCCGCCTCGCCCGCGCGCTGGTGGCGCCCGGCGCCCACCTCGACGGCGGCTCCCACGAGGACGTGGTCGTGACGCCGTCCGGCGAGGTCGTCGCGGTCGAGCGCTAGGCTGCGCCCGCCCCGGCGAGCGCGTACTCTCTGCCCGATGCTGGAGGATCCGGGACGCTTCTACTGGAAGTGGCTCGCCGTGGGCGGTGGGCTCCTTGTCCTCTACGCCATCGAACGCACGGTCCGCACGGGTTTCTAGTCGGTCTGCCGGGCGAGGCGGTTGGTGCTGGGGACCAGCGGTCGCGTTGCTGAGCCGGAGGCGACTGCGTTGCGCTGAGCCGGAGGCGGCTGCGTAGCGTCGAGGGGCGCGGGAGGGCGGGGGCGATGGTCGAGGAGACACCGGCGCAGAGCTTCGCGGTCGAGGCGGGGCAGATCCTCTTCTTCGCGCGGGCGCTGGGCGATCCGAACCCGATCTACGCCGACGCCCCCTACGCGGCCGGCACGCAGGCGGGCGGGGTGCTGGCGCCGCCGACCTTCACCGAGACGCATCACCAGTACATGGAGGAGTACCCGCTGCGCCCGAAGCTCGACGAGCCGTGGTTCGGGTCGGGGCGCGCGCCCACTGGCCGCGCGCCCGCTGAGGACGGCGCGCGCCGCTCCTCGAGCGGTGGCGGTGGCGGTGGCGGTGGCGGTGGCGGTGGCGGTGGCGGTGGCGGTGGCGGTGGCGGTGGCGGTGGCGGTGGCGGTGGCGGTGGCGGTGGCGGTGGCGGTGGCGGCACGGGCCTCCACGCGGAGCAGCACTTCGAGTACCACGCGCCGATCCTCGCGGGGGACGTGCTGAGCTGGGAGCGGCGCCGCGGCGAGAGCTGGGAGCGCGAGGGCCGTCGCGGCGGCACGCTGCGCTTCCGCGAGGCGATCACGGAGTTCCGCAACCAGCGCGGCGAGCTGGTGGTGACGGCCCGCGCGATCACGGTGCGCACCGAGCGCCCCGTCGACCAGGGCTAGCTGTAGTTCCCACGTAGGTTGTTGACAGGATGAGGGGCCTCGCCCGCTGCTGTGTGTGACAGCACGGCAGTAGCGAGGAGAGGACACCCTCATGGCCCATCGTAACGCGCGGCTGACGCCGCTGACCCGACTCGAGCTCGTGCGGGAAGTGGACGCCGGCTGGCCCCAGGCTGAGGTCGCTCGCCACTTCCGCGTCTCCCGCCACACCGTTGCCAAGTGGCTGGGGCGCTTCCGGGCGGAGGGAGCGGCAGGGCTCGAGGACCGCAGCTCCGCCCCGCGCGCGCATCCCCGGCGCACGCCGCCCGAGCTGGAGCGACGCATCTGCGCCGTGCGACGCACGCAGGGATTCGGGCCGCATCGCATCCAGTGGGCGCTCGGGGTCGCCCGCTCCACGGTCTACGCCGTGCTGCGGCGCCGCGGCCTCAACCGGCTCGACCGCCTGCACCGCGTCACCCGGGAGCCGGTCCGCTACGAGCACGACGCCCCCGGCGACCTGCTGCATCTCGACGTGAAGAAGCTCGGGCGCGTCCCCGAGGGCGGCGGCAAGCGAATGGCGCCTGGCTTCGCCGAGACGCGCTCCGGGCCGCATTCGCGGCGTTCGCTGGGGCTGGAGTACCTACACGTCGCCGTCGACGACCACAGCCGTTACGCCTACGTCTCCGTCCTGCCCGACGAGCGTGGCGCGAGCTGCGCCGCCTTCCTCGAGCAGGCGCTCGCGGCCTTCCGCCGGCGTGGCGTGCGCGTGCGCCGGGTCCTGACCGACAACGCGAAGGCCTACACCGTCGCCCGCAGCTTCCACGGCGCCGCCGCTGCCGCAGACGTGCGGCTGTCGCACACGCGGCCCTACCGCCCGCAGACGAACGGCAAAGCCGAGCGTTTCATCCAGATCCTGCAGAACGAGTGGGCCTACGCCCGCCCCTACCGCTCCAACGCCGAGCGGCTGCGCCAGCTCCCACGCTGGCTCTACCGCTACAATCACCGCCGACCGCACGGCGGCGTCGGCGGGGCCGTCCCCGCCTCCCGCCTGTGAACAACCTTCCTGGGTAGTACAGCTAGCCGCGGGCGCGGGGAGGGATGCGAGCGTGGCGCTGAAGGCATCGGAGCTGCACGTCGGCGACAGCCGCGAGGAGGTGGTCGCCGACAACCTCACCCGCACGCAGATCGTGCAGTACGCCGGCGCCTCGGGCGACTTCAACCCGCTGCACACGGACGATCTCTTCGCGCGCGAGGTGGCGGGCTACCCCGGCGTCTTCGCGCACGGGATGCTGGGCATGGGGCTCTCCGGGAAGCTGCTGACGAACTGGGTCGGCGACGGCCGGCTGACGAAGTTCGGCGTGCGCTTCCGCACGCAGATCTGGCCGGGCGACACGCTGACCGCGCGCGCCACCGTGGAGGCGCTGCGCGAGGAGGAGGGCGTGCACTTCGCCGACCTCACGCTCGTGACGGTGAACCAGGAGGGCGCCGAGGTGATCGCGGGCGACGCGACGGCACGACTCGACCCCTAGCGCCCGGGCGGTCCCCCGGGGCGTCCGAGCGTGGGCGCGCTAGCCCTCGAGGCTGGCCAGGAACTCGTCGACGGCGCGCGCGAACTCGGCGGGGCGGTCGCCCTGCACGGTGTGGCTCGCGCCCGCGACGGAGAGCCAGCGCCCGTCGTGCATCGCCTCGGCGGCGCGGCGGATGGCGTCCTGCGCCACCACGGCGCTCTCGCCCCCGTGCACGAAGAGCGTGGGGACGCGGATCGCGCGGACGGCCGCCCACGTCTCGCGCTCGCGACGCTCCCGCGCCTCGGCCTCCTTCGCCTCGTCCTCGTCCTCCTCGCCGGCGCGCCGCCGCGGGTCGTACTTCCACGTCCAGCGGCCGTCCTCGGTCTGCTTCAGCGCGTGCAGCAGGCTGTAGCGCAGGTGCGCCTCGGGGCGGTCCGGGTTGAAGCGCACCGCGCGCTCCAGGAAGTCCTCGAAGCGGTCCAGCGTCTCCGTCTCCGTGCGGAAGCGCCGCATCGACTTGCCGCCGCGCGGGATCGTCTCCGGCGCGACATCGACGATGACGAGCGCGCGCAGCGCGGCCGGATTCTCCGCGGCGTAGCGCAGCGCGACGCCGCCACCCATCGACATCCCCACGAGCACGAGCGGCGAGGCGCCGGGATGCTCGCGCTCGACGTGCGCGAGGAAGGCGCGGGTGTCCTCGACCATCAGCGGCGTCGTGTCCTGCTCCGGGTCCGGCGTCCACTCCGAGTCGCCGTGGCCGCGCTGGTCGAGCGCGACCAGGTGGTGGCGCTCGCGCAGTAGCAGCGCCGCGAGGTCCCAGGTGTGCGCGGTCTGGCTGCCGCCGTGCAGCAGCACGACGGTCGGGCGCTCGGCGTTGCCCCAGTCGAGGTAGTGGAAGCGCAGCCCGCCCAGCGTGACCTCGCGCTCCTCCGGCACGACGACGGCCGGCGGCGCGAGCCCCGCCGCCTCCGCCGCGGCGGCGAGCGCCTCCCGATACTCCGCCACGGCCTGCGCCATCGCCCGCCCCCCCTCGGCAGCGTTCCGCTGCACCCTCGTGGCTGCCGCTCCTCTGCGAGGACCGCTGTCGCGCTCTGCCGCACACTCTAGCGGCAGCCGCCCGGCGGCGTTCCGCTGCGCTCCGAGGGTCTGCGGCCGGCTCCGGCGCGGCGCACGAGCGGCGTCGAGGGCGGCCGCGAGCGCCTTCGAGCATTCCGCCGGCCCGCCGAGCGGCTCGCTGGCCCCCGGTGTGCCCGCGAGCCCTCAAGGAGGAGCGGCAGCCCCTCGAATGCAACGGAACGTTGCCCGCGAGCCCTCTTCGAGGAGCGACAGCCCCTAGGGTCGAGCGGAACGCTCGCGGAGGGCGAGGAGGGTGGCGCGGCCGCGGATGAACCCGGTCACGTCGGCGGCGGCGTAGGTGCCGCCCTCCGTCACGATCGCCTGCGAGATCACCCCCTCGCCGAGGTCGCGGCGCGCGAGCTCCTGGCCGGTGGCGGGGTCGAGCAGCAGCAGCGAGCCGCCCGCCTGCAGCAGCAGCCCGTTCGCGGTGAGCAGCGGATCGCCGGTGATCGGCTCGCCGGCGGCGCGCGTCCACAGCTCCGCGCCGTCGAGCAGGCCGCGCGCGCGCACCTCGCCGGAGGCGAAGGCGACGAAGAGGCGGCCCTCGCCTATCGCGGGCGCGAGCGGCTTCACGTCGCGGCCGCGGACGCGCTCCGTCCACAGGTTCGAGTCGCGCGGGAGCGGCGGCGCCAGGCTCCACAGGAAGAGCTGGCTCCAGATGGCGCGCACCAGCGGGAGGCCGTCCCACGCGTAGGGCGTCGAGGCCTGGTCGACGACGACGATCTCTCGCGAGCTCACGCCCACGATCGCGTCGTTCGCGACGGCGAGGTGCTTGATGGCGCTGGTGCGAAAGGCGTTCTCGCGATGCATCGTCAGTCGGTCGTGGAAGTAGAGGCGCCTGGAGACGGCGAGCACCACCTTCTCGTCCTCGATCACCGGCTGGATCGTGAAGTCCTCGCTTGCGAGGCCGTCGCGCTCCCACAGCAGCTCGCCGCTGTCCGCGTCGAGGCCGCGCAGCACACGCTGGCCCGCCGTGTAGAGCGTGCCGCGAAACGGTACGGGCGCGGTGAAGTGCGGCCCGCCGCCGTTGAATGCCCAGAGCTGCTCGCCGTTCGCCGGGTCGAGCGCGAGCACGAGCCCGTCGCGCTGGGCGACGTAGATCACGCCGTCGGCGGCGGTGGGCGCCACGTCGAGCTGGCCGGGCACGGCGCGCGACCACAGCACGCTGCCGTCCTCGACCGAGAGCGCGAGCATCCGCGCGTCGGCGAGGCCGACGAAGAGCCGCACGCCGTCCGTCGTGAGCGAGGTCGTGATTGGCGCGTCGAACTCGAGGCGCCACGCGATCTCGCCGTCGAGCGCCGCGGCGGCCGGGGTGGCGCCCGTCGCGCCCGCGTCGCCGTGTTCCAGCGGCCACACCAGCCCGGGGGCGGGCAGCTCGCGCGCGCTGGTCGGCAGCGGCACGGGGGAGGGCTCCCAGATGAACTGGCGGTAGACCCACCAGCTCGTCAGCGCGACGACGACGATGGTCAGCGCCGCCGCCCAGCGCAGCAGCTGCCGGCGCCGGCGCCGCGCGGCCAGGATCAGCCGCTGCCGCTTCGTGAGGTACTCCGTGCCCTCGGTGGGCGCCTCCATGGCGATCTCGTGCTCGGAGCCCAGCCGAGTGAGGCAGCGGTGGCAGATCCGCGTCTCGATGGGCATCTGCGAGCGGCACTTCGGGCAGAGCCGGTAGACGCCCGGGGGCGAGGATGACGGGGCGGCCACGAGCACTCCGATCGGGGGGCGGGCGGCGCGCCGATGCTCGACGCCTCGTGCGCCCTTGACGTGCGCGTCAGGTGCAGTGTACGCGCGCTGCCGCGCTGCGCGGGGCCGTCGAGCGGGCGTCGGCCGGCTCCGGGCGGCCCGGCGACGAGCCGCCCGCTACGAGCGGCTGCGCATGCGCTCCACGATCTCCGCCATGTGCGCCGCGTCGTGGTAGCGCGGGTCGCGCTTCTGACCGAGCGCGCGCAGCGCCTCGCGGTGCTCGGGCGAGCGGCGCGCCTCCGCGAAGCGCTGCTCGGAGCGCTCGTCGATGGCGGCGAAGTCCGTGGCCAGCAGATCGTCGAAGACCATGCGCTTGATCGTCGCGAGGGTGCTCACGGGGTGGGCCGCGATCTCGGCGGCGAGCGCGACGGCCTCGGGCTCCAGCGCCTCGGGCTCCACGACGCGCCGCACGAGGCCGAGGTCGCGTGCCTCCTCCGCGCCGTAGATGCGCGCGGTCAGCATCATCTCCTTGGCGCGCTGCAGCCCGACGATGCGCGGCAGCAGCCACGCCGAGTCGAGCTCGGGCGTGAGGCCAAGCGCCGCGAAGCGCATGGAGAAGCGCGCCGCGCTGGAGGCGATGTTCACGTCGAACCAGAGGGTGCACGTGAGGCCCGCGCCCAGCGCCAGCCCGTTGATCGCGCCCACGAGCGGCTTGCTGGCGGTCAGGCGCTCGCCGCTGAAGGCGATCGGCTGGTACTCCGCCCAGTCGCGCTTCACCTGCTCGTCGCCCTCGGAGGCGCGGCGGAAGTCGGAGACGTCGGCGCCGGAGCTGAAGGCGCGGCCGGCGCCGGTGACGACGATCGCGCCCACCGCCGGGTCGGCGTTGAGCTCGTCGGTGGCATGCACCCACTCGCGGAAGAGCTGGCCGTTCATGGCGTTGAGCACGTCGGGCCGCGCGAAGCGCACGATGGCGACGCGCCCGTCGCGCTCCACCTCGATCGTCTCGTAGCCGGCCATCGCGTCCCCCGCTCGCCCTCGCTCGCGGCGCCGAGTATAGGCGCGCGCGATGCCGGCTACCCCGGCCGCCAGCGGGCGTTGGCCTGCTCGAAGGCGCCCTCGAGCCAGGCGTGGAAGAGCTCGGCGTCGAGGCGGAAGAGGCCGGCGCCCGCGCCCATCTCGAGGACGGGCAGTACGTCGAACGGCTCGCCGCTGACGCCGTCGACGTACTTCTCGCGGAACGCGCCGGCGACGCGATCGAGGCCGCTCGCGTCCTCCACGCGCGTGACCGGGCCGCGCACCATCACCACGTCGTCCCCGCTGTCGAGGTGCGCGACCGCGTAAGGCGTGGCCGCGAGGTTCTTCGCCTTCTGCCCCTCGGTCCCGAACCAGAGCGCGCCGTCCAGCCACACGCCCCACACGGGCGCGCTGTGCGGGCGACCCGACGGGGTGGTGGAGGCGATCCAGTAGGTGCGCGCGGCGCGTAGCTGCGCCAGCGCCCGCTCGCGGAAGGCGTGCTCCGCCTGCGGCTCCACGCGCTAGGCCCCGCCCGCCTCGGCGCCCCCGTCGGCGGCCGGCTCGTCGAGGCGCAGCACGCGCTCTAGCCACAGCGAGAGGTCGCGCGCGCTCTCGTTGTTGATCTGGTGGCCCATGAGGTACTCGTGGAACTCCGGCTCGACGCCGAGGCCGCGCAGCGTCTCGCAGGCGGCGCGCCCCTTCTCGAGCGAGACGAGCTCGTCGTGGCTGCCGTGCTGCACGAGCATGGGCAGGCGCGGCAGATCGCGGTGCGGCGTCACGGCCGCGAGCACCTCGGGGGCGAGCGACGTCGAGAGCGCGGCGAGCCCCGCGAAGCGCGCGGGCTCGGCGAGCGCCAGCGCGTAGGCCAGCGACCCGCCCTGCGAGAAGCCGAGCAGCGCGACGCGCTCCGGGTCGACGGGGTAGCGCTCCAGGGCGTGGTCGATGAAGCGCCACAGCAGCGCGCCCACGCGCTCCACCTCGCCGGGCGCGCGCGCATCGTCCGCGCCGCGCCGGAACCAAGTGTAGCCGGGGTAGCCGGGCTCGATCGCGAACTCCGCCTGCGGGCAGATCATCAGCAGCCGCCCGTGCGCCAGCACCGTGCCCAGGCCCAGCAGGTCCTGCGCGTGCGCGCCGTGGCCGTGGAGCGCAATCAGCGTGGGCAGCGGGCGGCGCTCCTCCGCCTCGGGGACGGCGGGGTGAGCGATCGCGTGGAGCAGCGTCATGGCGGCGAGTATAGCGGCGCCCCCGAGGCGGCCTCGCGGCGCCGATGCTAGCGTTGGCCGCATGGGGGAAGCCACGTCATGACGCGACACGTGCTGATGTGCGAGCCGGTGCACTTCCGCATCGCCTACGAGATCAACCCGTGGATGCGCCGCTCCAACCAGGTCGACGGCGAGCGCGCGCTGGAGCAGTGGCGGCGGCTGCAGGCCGCCCTCGTCGAGCTGGGCGTCGAGGTCGAGCTCGTCGAGCAGGCGGCCGACGTGCCCGACATGACGTTCACGGCCAACGCCGGCGTCGCCCTCGGTCGACGCTACTTCCCCGCCAACTTCCGCTTCCCGGAGCGACAGCCGGAGGAGGCGCGCTTCTCGATCTGGTTCGTGCTGCGCGGCTACACGGTGGAGGCGATCCACCGCGCCCACTACTGGGAGGGCGAGGGCGACGTGCTGCCGCAGGGCGCGACCGTCTTCGCGGGCCACCGCTTCCGCACCGAGGAGGCGGCGCTCGACCACCTCGACGAGTTGCTGGGGACGGAGGTCGTGCGGCTGGCGCTGGTCGACCCGCGCTTCTACCACCTGGACACGGCGTTCTGCCCGCTGCCCGGCGGCGCGGCGCTCTACGTCCCCGGCGCCTTCGACGAGCCCTCGCTGCGCCTGCTCGCCGAGCGCGTGCCCGACCTGGTCGCGGTGCCGGAGGCGGAGGCGGCGCGCTTCGCCTGCAACGCGCTCGTCGTCGACGCGCCGCCCGACGCCGAGGCGGGTGCGGGCGAGACGACGGTGGTGCTGAACAGCGGCTGCCCGGAGACGGAGGCGGCGCTGCGCGAGCGCGGACTGCGCCCGGTGGCCGTGCCCACCGACGAGTTCATCAAGGCCGGCGGCTCCGTGAAGTGCCTGGTGCTGATGCTCGACGCCTTCACGGAGGTGGCCCGCGCCGTGCCGATCTGGCGCTGACCCGCGCTCGCCTCGCGCTCGCCCTCGCCCGCCGCGCGGCGAGCGCCGCCTAGCTGTAGTTCCCACGTAGGTTGTTGACAGGATGAGGGGCCTCGCCCGCTGCTGTGTGTGACAGCACGGCAGTAGCGAGGAGAGGACACCCTCATGGCCCATCGTAACGCGCGGCTGACGCCGCTGACCCGACTCGAGCTTGTGCGGGAAGTGGACGCCGGCTGGCCCCAGGCTGAGGTCGCTCGCCACTTCCGCGTCTCCCGCCACACCGTTGCCAAGTGGCTGGGGCGCTTCCGGGCGGAGGGAGCGGCAGGGCTCGAGGACCGCAGCTCCGCCCCGCGCGCGCATCCCCGGCGCACGCCGCCCGAGCTGGAGCGACGCATCTGCGCCGTGCGACGCACGCAGGGATTCGGGCCGCATCGCATCCAGTGGGCGCTCGGGGTCGCCCGCTCCACGGTCTACGCCGTGCTGCGGCGCCGCGGCCTCAACCGGCTCGACCGCCTGCACCGCGTCACCCGGGAGCCGGTCCGCTACGAGCACGACGCCCCCGGCGACCTGCTGCATCTCGACGTGAAGAAGCTCGGGCGCGTCCCCGAGGGCGGCGGCAAGCGAATGGCGCCTGGCTTCGCCGAGACGCGCTCCGGGCCGCATTCGCGGCGTTCGCTGGGGCTGGAGTACCTACACGTCGCCGTCGACGACCACAGCCGTTACGCCTACGTCTCCGTCCTGCCCGACGAGCGTGGCGCGAGCTGCGCCGCCTTCCTCGAGCAGGCGCTCGCGGCCTTCCGCCGGCGTGGCGTGCGCGTGCGCCGGGTCCTGACCGACAACGCGAAGGCCTACACCGTCGCCCGCAGCTTCCACGGCGCCGCCGCTGCCGCAGACGTGCGGCTGTCGCACACGCGGCCCTACCGCCCGCAGACGAACGGCAAAGCCGAGCGTTTCATCCAGATCCTGCAGAACGAGTGGGCCTACGCCCGCCCCTACCGCTCCAACGCCGAGCGGCTGCGCCAGCTCCCACGCTGGCTCTACCGCTACAATCACCGCCGACCGCACGGCGGCGTCGGCGGGGCCGTCCCCGCCTCCCGCCTGTGAACAACCTTCCTGGGTAGTACACCTAGCCGCCGCCGCCGGGCCGCTCGAAGCGCGCGCGTACCTCGCTCACGGCGCCGCGCGCGGCGATCACGGTGACGCGGTCGCCCGCGTAGAGCCGCGTGTGCCCGCGAGGGATGTGCGTGGCTCCGCGGTGGCGGACCGCCACGATCACCGCGTCCTCGGTGAGCCCCAGCTCGGCGATCAGCCGGCCGGCGGCGCGGCTCCCGCGCCCGATCTCCAGCTCCAGGTAGCGCACGTCGTCGCCGGCCACCGGGGCGAGGCGGCGGCGGCGCTCGGCCGTCTCGCGCATGCCCACCACCTGCGCGTACGCCTGCGTGATGTCGGAGCGGCGCAGCACGCCGACCGGCATCATCGCGTTGTCGTCGCGCTCCACCACGGGCAGCGCGGTGATCGCGCGGCCCGCGAAGATGCGCAGCGCGTCGTCCAGCGTCTCGTCGGGGAAGACCGTCGTCACGCTGCGGCTGGCGATCGCCTCGGCAGGCTCCTCGGGGCGGCCGTCGGCGAGCGCGCGGTTGAGGTCGGTGTTCGTGATGATCCCCGCCACCGCGCCGCGCTCGTCGAGCATCAGCGTCACGGACTCGGGATCGGAGCTGCTCTGGCGGATGATCTCGGCGGCCGGCGTCTCGGGCGCCACGCACAGCGTCACGGGCGACATTGCGTCCGCGACGCGGATCGTCTGCATCAGCGAGACGGGCGCCAGCTCCTCCTCCACGTGCACGCCCGCGCGCTCGAGCTTGAAGGTGTAGATCGACCACGGCACCAGCAGCTGCGAGACGACGGTCGCGGCCACGACGGCGGTCATCAGCGGCAGGATCAGGTCGTAGTCGCGCGTGAGCTCGAAGAGGATCAGCACGGCGGTGATCGGCGCGCGCGCCATGCCCGCGAAGAGCGCGCCCATGCCCACGGTGGCGTACGCCTCGGGCGTGGCGGCGATGCCGGGCGCGAGGCGGTGCATCAGATCGCCGAACGCGCCGCCCAGCGCCGCCCCCATCAGCAGCGATGGGCCGAAGGCGCCGCCCGAGCCCCCCGAGCCGATCGTGATCGAGGTGGCGACGAGCTTCAGCACCACCAGCAGCAGCAGCGCCCCCGCGGCCGTCTCGCCCAGCAGCGCCGACTCCAGCGCCTCGTCGCCCAGCCCCAGCACGTCGTCGTTCCAGAGCGCCAGCGCGCCTACGAGCAGCCCGCCGACGGCCGGCAGCAGCAGCGCGGGCACCGGCAGCCGCGCGAACCGCTCCTCCGTACAGTAGAGGCCGCGCATGAAGCCGACGCCCACCAGCCCGGCGATTACCCCGAGCACGGCGTAGAGCGGCACCTCCGCGGGGTGCTCCAGCGGGTAGGCCGGCACGTCGACGAAGGGGTCGCCGCCGCTGAGCGCCACGGAGGTCACCGTGCCGATCACCGCGGCCAGCACCACCACGGAGAAGTTGCGCGTGTTGAAGCTGCGCAGGATCACCTCGAGCGCGAAGAAGACGCCCGCGATCGGCGCGTTGAAGGTGGCCGCCACCCCCGCCGCCGCGCCCGCCGCCAGCAGCAGCGTCACCGTGTCCGGCGAGAGCCGCAGCGCCTGCCCCACCGCCGAGCCCACCGAGGCGCCGATCTGCGCGATCGGCCCCTCCTTCCCGGCGGAGCCGCCCGAGCCGATGGTGAGCGCCGTGGCCAGCGACTTGGTGACGGCGGTGCGCGGGTGGATGCGGCCCGCCCGCGTCTCCACGGCCAGCAGGATCTCCGCGACGCCGGGGCCGCGGGTCTCGCGCGCGAGGCGGAAGGCGATCGGCCCGACGAGCAGCCCGCCCAGCGCCGGGAGCAGCAGCAGGCTCCAGCGCGCCGAGCCCAGCAGGTCCTCCCACAGAAGCTCGAAGAAGAGCGTGTGCACGCCCTCGATGAGGGCGGTTAAGCCGACGGCGCCCAGGCCCGCGGCGAGGCCCACGAGCGCGCCCAGCAGCAGCTGCGCCGCACGCGACGAGCCGTCGATCTGCGCGGCGAGGCGCGTGCGCAGCTGCGCCCTCATCGCCATCGGCTCGCCGGCCACCGTGCTCGCCGTCCCGCTCCCGCAGCCCCCGCGCGGGGCCGCGTGCACCCGACCGTACGCGAGCGCCGTCTCGCGGAACAGCGCCCGCCCTCCCGATCGCGCGCCCGCTGCTGCTAGAGTCGGGCGTCCGTGCGGGAGTCCGCGCGGAATGGGTGCGGAGGCGGCGGATGGCGACCGAGGCACGCTCGCTGGTGACGCCGGAGCTGGAGGCGCGGCGCGGCGTCTGGCTCCGCGAGCGCCACTCCGAGCCCATCAGTGCCTCGGCGATACGGCGCTGGGCGATCGCCGTCTACTGGCCGGACGCGCCGCCGCGGCTCTACTGGGACGAGGAGCACGCTCGGGGCACGCGCTTCGGCGGCATCGTCGCGCCGGCCGAGTTCAACGCCTTCACCTGGCCCGTCGAGCGCGACCCCGCCGACTCCGGGCTGGAGACGGACGCGCTGCCGGGGCTGCGATCGATGGCGGGCGGCACCCGCGATCGCTACGGCGAGCCGATGCGCCCCGGCGACGTGATCCGCGAGCGCGCCCGCATCGCCGACTGGGAGCAGCGCGACACGCGGCTGGGCCCCACGCTCTTCATCCACTCGGAGACGGAGTGGATCAACCAGCGCGGCGAGCTGGTGCGCAGCCGCCTCATCACCAGCATCCGCTACTAGCGAGGCCGGGGAGCACGATGGCCGACGAGGACAGGGGCGAGCCGCTCGACTCCGCCCCGCTCTACTTCGAGGACGTCGCGGTCGGCGACGAGCTACCGACGTGGTCGCGCGAGACGGGGCTCGTGCACTGGAACCGTTTCGCCGCCGTCAACGACGAGTTCTATGACGTGCACATGGACGACGGCGCCGCCCGCGCGGCCGAGAATCCGCAGGGCGCCTTCGGCATGGGGATGCTGCGCTTCTCCTACCTGCACAACCTGCTGCGCGCGTGGGCGGGCGAGCAGGTCGACGTGCGCGAGCTGGGCTGCCGCTACCGCGCGG
Organism: Dehalococcoidia bacterium; assembly: GCA_963667515.2. Taxonomy (GTDB): domain Bacteria; phylum Chloroflexota; class Dehalococcoidia; order UBA2979; family UBA2979; genus VYDC01. The sequence continues at coordinate 83,485 of CAXXXY010000008.1, forward strand.
TCAACCAGAAGGGCGACGTGCTGAGCTGCAGCGGCCGCGTCAGCGGCACCCGCGTCGAGGGCGGCGACCACCTCGTGGAGCTGGAGCTCGACGTGCGCAACCAGCTCGGCGAGTCGACCACGCCGGCGCAGGCCGTCGTCGCGCTGCCCTCGCGCGGCGGCGAGGCACGCGGCGCGGACTAGCTGTACTACCCAGGAAGGTTGTTCACAGGCGGGAGGCGGGGACGGCCCCGCCGACGCCGCCGTGCGGTAGGCGGTGATTGTAGCGGTAGAGCCAGCGTGGGAGCTGGCGCAGCCGCTCGGCGTTGGAGCGGTAGGGGCGGGCGTAGGCCCACTCGTTCTGCAGGATCTGGATGAAACGCTCGGCTTTGCCGTTCGTCTGCGGGCGGTAGGGCCGCGTGTGCGACAGCCGCACGTCTGCGGCAGCGGCGGCGCCGTGGAAGCTGCGGGCGACGGTGTAGGCCTTCGCGTTGTCGGTCAGGACCCGGCGCACGCGCACGCCACGCCGGCGGAAGGCCGCGAGCGCCTGCTCGAGGAAGGCGGCGCAGCTCGCGCCACGCTCGTCGGGCAGGACGGAGACGTAGGCGTAACGGCTGTGGTCGTCGACGGCGACGTGTAGGTACTCCAGCCCCAGCGAACGCCGCGAATGCGGCCCGGAGCGCGTCTCGGCGAAGCCAGGCGCCATTCGCTTGCCGCCGCCCTCGGGGACGCGCCCGAGCTTCTTCACGTCGAGATGCAGCAGGTCGCCGGGGGCGTCGTGCTCGTAGCGGACCGGCTCCCGGGTGACGCGGTGCAGGCGGTCGAGCCGGTTGAGGCCGCGGCGCCGCAGCACGGCGTAGACCGTGGAGCGGGCGACCCCGAGCGCCCACTGGATGCGATGCGGCCCGAATCCCTGCGTGCGTCGCACGGCGCAGATGCGTCGCTCCAGCTCGGGCGGCGTGCGCCGGGGATGCGCGCGCGGGGCGGAGCTGCGGTCCTCGAGCCCTGCCGCTCCCTCCGCCCGGAAGCGCCCCAGCCACTTGGCAACGGTGTGGCGGGAGACGCGGAAGTGGCGAGCGACCTCAGCCTGGGGCCAGCCGGCGTCCACTTCCCGCACGAGCTCGAGTCGGGTCAGCGGCGTCAGCCGCGCGTTACGATGGGCCATGAGGGTGTCCTCTCCTCGCTACTGCCGTGCTGTCACACACAGCAGCGGGCGAGGCCCCTCATCCTGTCAACAACCTACGTGGGAACTACAACTAGCGGCGAGAAGCGACGGCCGGGGCGGCGGTGCGAGCGCTGCTCGACGCGGCTAGGTGGCCGCGGGCTCGTCGAGGGCGGCGCGCGCGAGGATCTCCAGCGCACGCGCCTCGATCGGCGGGTTCACGAGGCCGCCGCGCACGTCGCGGTAGTGGCGCTCCAGCGGGTGCCCGCGCACGAGCGCGACCCCGCCCACGATGCGCATTGCGACGTCCACGACCTCGACGGCGCCGTTCGTCGCGAGCCGCTTCGCCGCCGCCACCTGCGGCGCCAGCGCGCGGCGGCCGGACGCATGCTCGTCCCACAGCGCGGCGGTCGAGAGCAGGAAGGAGCGTGCGGCCATCAGCGTCGCGTCCATCCGGCCCACCTGCTCGCGGACGTGGGGGATCTGCGCGATGGGTGCGGCGTAGCCGGTGGGCTGCCTCTCGCGGGCGAAGCGCACCGCCTCGTCGCGCGCGGCGGCCGCCACGCCGAGGTAGGCCGCGGCGACCGTGAGCGGGAACCAGCCGCCCTGCATCATCGCGGGGTCCGGGTCGCCGGGCGGGCGGCGCGTCAGCACGTCGGCGTCGGTCAGCGCCACGTCGTCGAAGTGCACGTCGTGCGAGGCCGTGGCCCGCATCCCCAGCGCGTCCCACGTCTCCTCGATGCGCACGCCAGCGAGGTCGCGACGCACCGCGACGCGCCCGGTGTCGCCCGAGCCGTCCTCGATCGCCACGTAGGTGATGAGGTAGGTCAGCGCGGGCGCCAGCGTGGAGAAGGTCTTGCGGCCGCTCAGCCGCCAGCGGCCGTCGCCGTCGGGCGTGAGCGCGGTGCGCGGCCGCCCGCCGCCCCTCGGCGATCCCATCTCGGGCTCGGCGGCGATGTTGTTGATCAGCGCGCCGTCGTCCGCGACCGCGCCGAGGATGCGGCGCCGCGCCTGCTCCGGCCACGAGCGCGTGGCCGCCTCGGTGCCGCAGGTCATGAGGTGCATGCCGACGGCCAGCGCTGTCGAGCCGTCGCCGCGCGCCAGCGCGATCTGCGCGGCCGCCACGTCGGCCAGCCCGTGCCCGGCGCCGCCGTACTCGGTGGGGATGGAGGCGGCGAGGTAGCCGGCCTCGCGCAGCTCGCGGAGGTTCTCCTCGGGCAGCGTGGCGTCGCGGTCGTGGGCGGCGGCGCGCTCGGCGAAGCGGGGGGCGAGGCGCTGCGCGACGGCCAGCAGCCGCGCCTGCGCCTCGGTCGCGGGTCGGGGCGGGAGCGCGGGGTCCATCGCGGCCGAGCGTATCACCGCTAGCGCCAGCGTTCCGCTGGACTCGAGGGGCTTCCGCTTCTGCGGGAGGCGCGCACGGCTCTCGGGCGCGTCGGTGGCGGGCCGGGGGGGTCGGCGGGGTGCTGTGGTCCTTGACCAGCGCGTAAGCGATCCCTTAACTAGGTGCATGAACGAGTCGGCGCAGGCGCTGGTCCTGCACGCACTGGCGGAGCCGCGGCGGCGCGCGATCCTGCGCCTGGTCGGCGATCGCGAGCTCGCCGCGGGCGAGATCGCGCGCCGCTTCGAGGTGACGCGCCCCGCGATCTCGCAGCATCTGCGCGTGCTGCGCGAAGCCGGCCTCGTGGAGGAGCGGCGCGACGGCACGCGGCGCCTCTACCGCGCGCGCCGCGCGCGCGTGGAGGAGCTGCGCGACTACCTCGCGGGCTTCTGGGAGGGGCGGCTGCGGCTGCTGCGCGAGCAGGCGGAGTCGGAGGGCTTCGGAGGCCTGCCCGCCGACGGCCCTCCGGGCGCCCCTTCGGCGGGCGCCCCGCCGAGGCCGGCGCCCGCCGGCCGCGGCGCACGTCGCGCGCGGGCGCGCACAACGGGGGGTAGCGGCGCAAGGGGCGGCGGCACGAAGAGCAGCGCCACGAAGAGCGGCGGCACGAAGAAGCGCGAGACGAAGGGCGGGGGGGCATGACGGGTGACTCGGGCGGCACGGCTGCCCTTGAGCGGACGCGGGTGGACTGCGAGATCCGCATCGCGGCGCCGCCGGAGACCGTGTTCACGTTCTTCACCGACCCCGAGAAGATGGTCCGCTGGAAGGGGATCGCGGCCGAGTTCGACCCGCGGCCGGGCGGCCTCTACCGCGTCGACATCAACGGGCGCGATGTCGCTCGTGGCGAGTACGTGGTGGTGGAGCCGCCGAGCCGCGTGGTGATCGCGTTCGGCTGGGAGGGCGACGCCGAGAACCCCGTGCCCCCCGGCTCGACGACGCTGGAGGTGACGCTGACGCCGGAGGGCGCGGGCACGCTGCTGCGGCTCTCGCACAGCGACATCCCGGTCCCCGCGGCCGCCGGCCACCTGGAGGGCTGGGGCCACTACCTCAGCCGGCTGATGGTCGCGGGCGTCGGCGGCGATCCGGGTCCCGATGTCTGGATGGAGAAGGTGCAGCAGGAGGTCGCGGGCGGCGCCTAGGGTCGCCGAGCCTCGAGGCTGGCGCAGGCCGGCCGAGCGGCGGTGGCGGGAACTGTCGATCCACGCGCCAGAGCACGCGAGCGGGGCGCGCGATGCTCCGCCCGCTCCACGCAGGAGACGCACGAAAGGCGGGCGGCATGGGCAATCAGGTGGTGCACTTCGAGCTGATCGGGACGGACGCGGCTGCGCTCCAGACGTTCTACGGCGACCTCTTCGGGTGGAGCGTGGACGCGAACAACCCGATGAACTACGGCGTGGTCGACACGGGCGAGGGCGGTGGCATCGACGGCGGCATCGGCGCCGGTGAGCAGGTGTCGAGCGCGTTCTACGTCGAGGTCGACGACCCGCAGGCGTACCTCGACCGCGTCGAGGCGGCCGGCGGCAAGACGATCGTGGCGGTCACCGTGGTCCCCAGCATGGTGACCTTCGCGCAGTTGGCCGACCCGCAGGGGAACGTCGTCGGCCTCGTCAAGTCCGAGGAGGGCTAGCCGCCCGGCCCTCGCCGGCGCCGCGAGCGGCCATCGAGGGCTGCGCCCGCCGAGGCGGCTCGCGCGCGGCGTCGGCCGCCGGGCCGCAACGGCGCGACCTGATATCGTCGCGCGGGAAGCATGGAATCCTCGCTGCTCGCGGTGCTCGGCGTCGTGGGGGTGGCCGCGTCCGTCGTCGGGCTGATCGCCGGGCGGCTGCGCGTCCCCCAGGTGCTGCTGTACCTGCTGCTGGGGGCGCTCGCCGGCCCCTCGCTCCTCAACATCGTCAACCCCGACGACCTCGGGGAGTTCTTCACCGTCACGCTGGAGGTGCTGGTCGCGCTCATCGTCTTCGAGGGCGCGTTCTCGATCGATGCGCGCGGACTCCGGCGCGCCGGCCTCGTCGTGCGCAACCTGCTGACCGTGGGGGTGACCGTCACCTCCTGCTCGCGACGCTGCTCGCGGGGCTGCTCGGCGTGGTGCCGTGGGTGACGGCGTTCGTCTTCGGAGCGCTGGTCACGGTGACCGGCCCCACGGTCATCGGGCCGCTCGTGCGGCGGCTGCGGCTCAACGACCGGGTGAACTCGGTGCTGCTGGGCGAGGGCGTGCTGGTCGACCCGTTGGGCGCGATCCTCGCCGTCGTCGTGCTGGAGCTGGTGCTCTCCGGCCTGCAGGCGGACCCGTTCCTGTGGGCGCCGTCGCGCCTGGGCGGCGGGGCGCTGATCGGCCTCGGCGGCGCGGCGGCGGCGTGGAGCGTGATGCGCATCCACCGCGAGCCCGACGAGAACGACGTGCTGCTGCTGCTGCTGGGCCTCGCCGCCGCGACCTTCGCCGTCGCCGAGCGGCTGCTCGACGGCTCGGGGCTCACGGCGATGGCCGTGATGGGCGTGTCGCTGGGCGCGCTGCCCGTCCCGCACCGCGATGCGGTGACCGACACGCAGGACGCGCTCACGCGGATCATGGTCGCGGCCGTCTTCGTGCTCGCGACGGCGGCCGTCGATCTCTCGCTGCTCGCGGATCTGTGGCCGCGCGGCTTCATCGTGGTCGGGGCGCTGATGCTCGTCGTGCGGCCGCTGGCCGTCTGGCTCTCGGCGCGCAACTCCGACCTCACGCGGCGCGAGCGGCTCTACGTGGGGCTGGTGGGGCCGCGCGGCGTGGTGGCGGCGGCGCTCGCTGCGTTCGCCGGCGGGCAGCTGGGCGACGCCGAGGGCGGGCCCGAGCTGACGGCGCTTGTCTTCCTCACTATCCTGCTCACGATCGGCATCCAGTCGAGTTACGCGGGGCTGCTCGCGCGCGTGCTGAGGGTCGAGGCGATGCGCGCGATGGTGGCAGGCGGCGGAACCGTGGGACGCCGCGTCGCGACGCAGCTCGCGGCCGGCGGGCACGCCGTGCTCGTCATCGACTCGGGTTCAAGGGGTCGTCGCAACACCGCCTTGTGCAGGGGAGAGTAGGTGTTCGTTGAGTGCCTCGGCGGGAGTCTTCCATCCGAGGGTCTTGCGGGGTCGAGTGTTGAGCGCGAGAGCGACGGCGGCGAGGTCCTCGGCAGAGTGCTGGGACAGGTCGGTGCCTTTGGGGAAGTACTGACGCAGCAGGCCGTTGGTGTTCTCGTTGCTGCCACGCTGCCAGGGGCTGCGAGGGTCGCAGAAGTAGATCGGCAGGCCGGTGTCGATGCGCAGCTGCGCGTGCTGGGCCATCTCCGCTCCCTGGTCCCAGGCAAGCGAGCGACGCAGCTGGTCGGGCAGCGTCGTGATCGAGGCCGTGATCGCGTCACGCACCGCCTCTGCGCCGTGACCGGCCAGCGGGGGGCCGTTCTTGACGGTGGGTTGCTGTCCGTGGCCATCCATGCGGGGCAGGTGCAGCAGCATGGTGAACCGTGTCGTGCGCTCGACGAGCGTGCCGATCGCGGAGCTGCCCAGCCCGAGGATCAGATCGCCCTCCCAATGGCCGGGAACGGCGCGGTCATCGGCTTCGGCGGGCCGCTGACTGATCATGATCTCGGGGCTGACGAACTTCTTGCCGCGACCGCGGGTTCGCGCCCTGGGCACCCGCAACGCTCGTCCGCTACGCAGACATGCGATCAGCTCACGCCGCAGCGCGCCGCGACCCTGGACGTACAGGGCCTGGTAGATCGCTTCGTGGGAGATCCTCATCGACGCATCATCAGGGAAGTCGACCTGCAGCCGGTTCGAGATCTGCTCCGGGCTCCACGCCTGGGCCCAGCGTCGGTGCTGACGGCGCCCATGTCGACGGCCAATCCAGCGCACCTCAGGGCCGACCACCCCCACACCGTCGGGCCGGACGATCCTGCCTGACAGCCGTTCCTGAACGTAACCATGGAGCTGGTCGTTGCCGGCGAGCTTGGCGACCTTGGGACGCTGCGCACGTCGGTCGGCATGCCACTGCGCCGTGGTCGCTCGATACTCCAGCTTGCCGCTATGTGTCGCAGCGTTCCGGCGTACCTCGCGTGAGATCGTCGACGGAGCCCGGCGGAGCCGGCGGGCGATCGCTCGGCCGCTTGCGCCTTGGGCGCGGAGGATGGCGATCTCCTCGCGCTCAGCGAACGATAGGTAGCGCCCTAACAGCGGCGCCGGACTGGCTGTTGGCATGCCACCACCTTCACGGAACCAGCGTGCTCCGACGGCTGGAGACACACCGGCCGCCGCAGCGGCATCCTCGCTCGACAACCCTTCTGAGATCGCCAGCCAGAACCGTTGGCGATGCTCACGACGCGCAACCGGTGGACGGCCTGGAGACCGCATCGCCGGCCTTCCTGTCGCCTTCGCCGCCCACCCCGGTGACCTTCCCATCACAACCCCTCACCTCGAGGTGTTGCGATGACCACTTGAATCCGCCCGACACCAATCCGGACGCCGTGGCGCGGGCGCGGGCCGACGGGCTCGAGGCCGAGGTCGCCGACTGCACCGACTCGGAGGCGCTGCGTCGCCTCGGTGGCGCCGACGTGGAGCTGGCGATCGGCGTCACCGACTCCGACGAGGCGAACCTGCTCTTCAGCCAGTTCATCCGCTCGCACGGGGTTGAGGCGGAGGCGCATGCCGTCGTGCACCAGCCTGGCTCCGCGCCGCCGCGTCCACGCCCTGCGCAGCGACGAGGCCGTCGCCAGTGCGATGCTGGAGATGATGGGCAACCCCGCCATCTTCGGCGCGCTCACCCACGGCGAGCAGCGGCTGACGCTGGAGGTGCCCGTCGGCGCCTCGCTGGACGGGCGGCAGGTCATGGACCTGGGGCTCCCCGCCGGGGTGCTGGTGGTGCTGGTGGAGCGCGGCCCGGACGAGATCGTGCCCCGCGGCACGACGCCCCTGGAGCGCGGCGACCGGCTGCTGCTCTTCGGCCGCGCGGACGCCGTGCGCGCCGCCCGCGACGCGCTGATCGCGCTGACCTAGTTGTACTACCCAGGAAGGTTGTTCACAGGCGGGAGGCGGGGACGGCTCCGCCGACGCCGCCGTGCGGTCGGCGGTGATTGTAGCGGTAGAGCCAGCGTGGGAGCTGGCGCAGCCGCTCGGCGTTGGAGCGGTAGGGGCGGGCGTAGGCCCACTCGTTCTGCAGGATCTGGATGAAACGCTCGGCTTTGCCGTTCGTCTGCGGGCGGTAGGGCCGCGTGTGCGACAGCCGCACGTCTGCGGCAGCGGCGGCGCCGTGGAAGCTGCGGGCGACGGTGTAGGCTTTCGCGTTGTCGGTCAGGACCCGGCGCACGCGCACGCCACGCCGGCGGAAGGCCGCGAGCGCCTGCTCGAGGAAGGCGGCGCAGCTCGCGCCACGCTCGTCGGGCAGGACGGAGACGTAGGCGTAACGGCTGTGGTCGTCGACGGCGACGTGTAGGTACTCCAGCCCCAGCGAACGCCGCGAATGCGGCCCGGAGCGCGTCTCGGCGAAGCCAGGCGCCATTCGCTTGCCGCCGCCCTCGGGGACGCGCCCGAGCTTCTTCACGTCGAGATGCAGCAGGTCGCCGGGGGCGTCGTGCTCGTAGCGGACCGGCTCCCGGGTGACGCGGTGCAGGCGGTCGAGCCGGTTGAGGCCGCGGCGCCGCAGCACGGCGTAGACCGTGGAGCGGGCGACCCCGAGCGCCCACTGGATGCGATGCGGCCCGAATCCCTGCGTGCGTCGCACGGCGCAGATGCGTCGCTCCAGCTCGGGCGGCGTGCGCCGGGGATGCGCGCGCGGGGCGGAGCTGCGGTCCTCGAGCCCTGCCGCTCCCTCCGCCCGGAAGCGCCCCAGCCACTTGGCAACGGTGTGGCGGGAGACGCGGAAGTGGCGAGCGACCTCAGCCTGGGGCCAGCTGGCGTCCACTTCCCGCACGAGCTCGAGTCGGGTCAGCGGCGTCAGCCGCGCGTTACGATGGGCCATGAGGGTGTCCTCTCCTCGCTACTGCCGTGCTGTCACACACAGCAGCGGGCGAGGCCCCTCATCCTGTCAACAACCTACGTGGGAACTACACCTAGGCGCCCCGCGGCCGCCGCTCGACGCCCGCCCGCGCGCCGAGGCCGGGCCCGCGCCCGGCCGCCCGGACGCCTCGCGTAGAATGCGCCCGCGCCGACGGCCGGCCGCGACGGGCTGCCCGCTGATCGTGCGCGCGGGACGGGGGCAGGATGGCGACGCTCGCAGTTCGCGGCGGGACGCTGGTCGACGGCACCGGCGGCGCGCCACTGCCGGACGCGACCGTGCTGGTCGAGGGCGCGCGCATCACTGCCGTCGGCCCCTCCGCTCAGGTCCCGGTCCCCGAGGGCGCGACCGTGGTCGAGGCGGCGGGGCGCACCCTCATCCCCGGCCTCATCGACATGCACGTGCACACCGGGCTTTGCCGCGAGGAGTCGTTCCCGCTCTTCCTCGCTCTCGGCGTGACGGCGATCCGCGACTGCGCGGGGGACCCAGCCGAGATCCTGCCGCTGCGCGATCGCGTGGCGAGCGGCGAGCTGGTGGGGCCGCGCATGTTCTCGATGGGACCGGTGCTCGACGGCTCGCCGCCGACCTTCTCGCCGCCCAACCCCGCGGGGCTGCGCGAGCTGCGCAGCGTGGACGAGGCGCGCGCCACCGCCGAGGAGCTGGTCGCGCTCGGCGTGGACGGGCTGAAGCTCTACGCCACGCTGCCGCCCGACCGCGCCGCCGCGATCCTGGAGGTCGCGCGCGGCCGCGTGCCCACCACCGGCCACCTCTCGCGCACCACCTCGACGCAGGCCATCGAGGCAGGCATCACCTGCCTGGAGCACACCCACGCCTCGCTCTACCAGGACATCGTGCAGCCGGAGGACCGCCACCCCGCGGACGGCGGCAACGGCGTCATGCCGAACTATTGGAACTGGCTGTCGGGCGGCTGGGCGCGCGCCGACCTCGACGCGCCGCACGTCCGCCGTTTCGTCGAGCTAATGGCGGAGCGCGACGTCTCGCTGTGCGCGACCCTGATCATGATGACGGGCGGGATGGTCACGGAGGAGGCGGCGGAGGAGCCGGGCCTCGCCTACCTGCCGGGCCACATGCGCGAGCGCCATCTGCCGGAAAACGCGCGCCGCGGCTGGGCGGAGCGGCGCGCCGCGGGCGCGGCGGCCGGCCTGCCGCTGCAGAACGTGCCGGTGGTGAACGACCAGACGCGCGCGAAGCAGCTGGACTTCGTGCGGCGGGCGCACGAGGCGGGCGTGCGCCTCGCGATCGGCACGGACGTGGGTGGTGCCTCGATGCAGGTGCCGGGCTTCTCGATGCACCGCGAGATGGCGATGCATCACGAGGCCGGCATCCCCGCGCACGAGGTGCTCCAGGCCGCCACTCGCGCCTGCGCCGAGGCGCTGTGGCAGCAGGCCGAGCTGGGCACGATCGAGCCGGGGAAGCTCGCCGACCTCGTGGTGGTGGACGGCGACCCGCTGGCCGACCTCGACGCCGCGCGCAACGTCGTCACCGTCGTCGCGAACGGCGTGGCGCACGACGCGGCGGCGCTGCTGGAGCAGGCGCGCGCCGTCGCCGCGACGCCTGTCTAGCGCTGCCGCTCGGCAGCTCGCGCGTCGCGCGCTTCGTCGAGGGGCGTGACCCGCTGCTAGCCGCGCTCTCTCGCCTCGCGGGCACGCGCGGCGACGCGCGCGGCGCGCAGCTCGCTCCGCACCACGAGTCGCAGGGAGCCTGACCCGCTTTCCCGGACACCTAGCCTGAGGCGACGATGTTGCCCAGGGAGGAGTCCTGGATGCCCCGAGCCTACCCACCCGAGTTTCGCCGTCGTGCTGTCGAACTGGCCCGGCTGCGGGAGAAGCCGATCGTGCGGATCGCTGCGGACCTGGGGATCGCCGGGTGGTGCCTGCACCGCTGGCTGCGGCAGGCCGATGTCGACGAGGGCCACAGAGAGGGCCTGACGAGCGACGAGCGGGCGGAGCTGGTGCGGCTGCGCCGGGCCAACCGCACCCTGGAGATGGAGAACGAGATTCTGAAGCGCGCCGCCGCCCTCTTCGCGCGCGAGAACGTGCTCCCAAAATGAGATACCGGCTGGTCCGTGAGCTTGCCGCCGACGGGGTCGTCGCGGCGGTGGCCTGCCGGGTACTCGCGGTCTCGACAGCGGGCTACTACGAGTGGCGAGAGCGGGCGCCCTCGGCCCGCGCCGTCGCCGACCAGGCGCTGAGCGAGCAGATCGTGGAGCTCCACGCCATGTCGCGAGGCAGCTACGGAGCGCCGCGGGTGCACGCCGAACTGCGGCTCGGGCGGGGCGTCCGTTGCGGTCGCAAGCGGGTGGCACGGCTAATGCGGAGCGCAGGACTGCATGGAATCTACCGGCGGCGCGGGAGACACGCTCGCCCGGCGCCTGCCGTCCACGACGACCTGGTGCGCCGGCGCTTCGTGGCCGACGCGCTGGACCGGCTCTGGCTGACCGACATCACCGAGCACCCCACGCGGGAGGGGAGGTCTATTGCGCCGCCGTGCTGGACGTCTACTCACGGCGGATCGTGGGCTGGTCCATTGCTGACCACCTGCGCACCGAGCTTGTGGTCGACGCTCTGGAGATGGCCCGCTGGCGGCGACAGCCGACCCGGGGCGAGACCGTGGTGCACTCCGACCGGGGATCGCAGGGCGGATTCAAGTGGTCATCGCAACGCCTCGAGGTGAGGGGTTGTGATGGGAAGGTCACCGGGGTGGGCGGCGAAGGCAACAGGAAGGCCGGCGATGCGGTCTCCAGGCCGTCCACCGGTTGCGCGTCGTGAGCATCGCCAACGGTTCTGGCTGGCGATCTCAGAAGGGTTGTCGAGCGAGGATGCCGCTGCCGCGGCCGGTGTGTCTCCAGCCGTCGGAGCACGCTGGTTCCGTGAAGGTGGTGGCATGCCAACAGCCAGTCCGGCGCCGCTGTTAGGGCGCTACCTATCGTTCGCTGAGCGCGAGGAGATCGCCATCCTCCGCGCCCAAGGCGCAAGCGGCCGAGCGATCGCCCGCCGGCTCCGCCGGGCTCCGTCGACGATCTCACGCGAGGTACGCCGGAACGCTGCGACACATAGCGGCAAGCTGGAGTATCGAGCGACCACGGCGCAGTGGCATGCCGACCGACGTGCGCAGCGTCCCAAGGTCGCCAAGCTCGCCGGCAACGACCAGCTCCATGGTTACGTTCAGGAACGGCTGTCAGGCAGGATCGTCCGGCCCGACGGTGTGGGGGTGGTCGGCCCTGAGGTGCGCTGGATTGGCCGTCGACATGGGCGCCGTCAGCACCGACGCTGGGCCCAGGCGTGGAGCCCGGAGCAGATCTCGAACCGGCTGCAGGTCGACTTCCCTGATGATGCGTCGATGAGGATCTCCCACGAAGCGATCTACCAGGCCCTGTACGTCCAGGGTCGCGGCGCGCTGCGGCGTGAGCTGACCGCATGTCTGCGCACCGGACGAGCGCTGCGGGTGCCCAGAGCGCGAACCCGCGGTCGCGGCAAGAAGTTCGTCAGCCCCGAGATCATGATCAGTCAGCGGCCCGCCGAAGCCGATGAACGCGCCGTTCCCGGCCATTGGGAGGGCGATCTCATCCTCGGGCTGGGCAGCTCGGCGATCGGCACGCTCGTCGAGCGCACGACACGGTTCACGATGCTGCTGCACCTGCCCCGCATGGACGGCCACGGACAGCAACCCACCGTCAAGAACGGCCCCCCGCTGGCCGGTCACGGTGCAGAGGCGGTGCGTGACGCGATCGCGGCGTCGATCACGACGCTGCCCGAGCAGCTGCGTCGCTCGCTTGCCTGGGACCAGGGAGCGGAGATGGCCCAGCACGCGCAGCTGCGCATCGACACCGGCCTGCCGATCTACTTCTGCGACCCTCACAGCCCCTGGCAGCGTGGCAGCAACGAGAACACCAACGGCCTGCTGCGTCAGTACTTCCCCAAAGGCACCGACCTGTCCCAGCACTCTGCCGAGGACCTCGCCGCCGTCGCTCTCGCGCTCAACACTCGACCCCGCAAGACCCTCGGATGGAAGACTCCCGCCGAGGCACTCAACGAACACCTACTCTCCGCTGCACAAGGCGGTGTTGCGACGACCCCTTGAACCCGAGCAGTACACGTCGTGGGCCTTCGGGCACCGCCTCCGCACCGCCGGCCTGCTCGGCTCGATGGGCCGGGTCGCGTCGGCTGTCGACAACTCGATGATGGAGTCGTTCTTCGGGACGCTGCAGCTCGAGCTGCTCGACCGCCGCAGCTGGACGACCCGGGCCGAGCTCGCCTCCGCGATCTTCGAATGGATCGAGGGCTGGTATAACCCGCGCCGCCGTCACACCTCGATCGGCGATCTCAGCCCCGTGGAGTACGAAAGGAGGCCCGCCGCCGCCGCGGAAGCAGCATGATGTCTACACGTGAACTGTCCGGAGAACCGGGTCAGGCTCCCAGCCCCGACCACGTCTCGTCGATGGCGCAGACCTTGTTGTCGACGAGGCCGCGCGGCAGCGCCACCTCGCGCACGACGTCCTCCGTCATGTCCGTGGGGACGCCCGAGGCGCGCTTCGGCCACGCCACCCAGAGCGTGCCGTCGGGCTCGATGCGGCGCTCGAGCGCGGCGATGCGGCGGCGCAGCGCCCCGCGCTCGACGGTGAAGAAGAGCAGCACGTCGGCGTGTCCGCGGCCCGGGCGCGCGACGCGGACGCCATCGGGCAGCTCGCCGAGCGTCGCGTCGATGCCCTCGGGTGCGCCGACCAGCGCGAGGCGTGTGCCCGGCGCGATGCCGAGCTTGCGGGGGAGCGGGGTGCCGGAGTAGCCCGCCATCGCTCGCCCCTCGTGCGCGCTGCCCGGGCGCACGCTTCGACCGCCGCGGGCCGCGAATGATACCGTCCGCCGCGCGCGGCCACGGGACCAGCCCAGGTTGGGGAGAGGGCGCATGACGACAGGCTCGGCGGAGGAGGGACCGCTCTCCGACATCGTGGTGGTCGACGCGAGCGAGGGCGTAGCGGGCGGCCACGCCTCGCGGCTGCTCGCCGATCTCGGCGCGCGCGTGCTGAAGGTGGAGCCACCGGGCGGCGACCGGCTGCGGCGGCTCGGCCCCTTCGGCCCGACCGTCGAGCCCGCCGAGCCCGCCGATCGCGAGCGCGCCGATCTGGAGCGCGGCGGCCTGCACCTCTCGCTGGGTGCCGGCAAGGAGAGCCTCGTCCTCGACCTCGACGACGCCGAGGGACGGCGGCGCCTGCGCGAGCTGCTGGCGGGCGCCGAGCTCTTCCTCGAGAGCGCGGAGCCCGGCGTGATGGCGGCCCGCGGCCTCGACCACGCGAGCCTCGCGGCCGAGCTGCCGCGCCTCGTCTACGCCTCGCACACGCCGTTCGGGCAGGACGGGCCGTACGCGGGCCGGCGCTCCAGCGAGATCGTCGACTACGCCATGGGCGGCTACATGTACTTCTGCGGGGAGCCGGGGCGCGCGCCGCTGATGGTGCCCGGCTTCCAGGGCGAGCTGCACGCGGGGATGCAGCTGGCGCTCGGCGCGCTGGTCGCGCTGCGGCACGCGCGGCGCACGGGCGCCGGGCAGCACGTCGATGTCTCGACGATGGAGTCGATGCTCAGCGCGCACTGCTGGCTGACCACGCTGTGGACGCACAAGGGCGTGGTGCAGGAGCGCGCCGGCTCCACTCTGATCCGCTGCGCCGACGGCTTCGTCTACTGGATGGCGCCGCGCCCGGCGCTCGACCTGTTCGTGCTGATCGAGCGCTTCGATCTGCTCGAGGATCCGCGCTGGGTCGCCGCCTCGCAGGACGGCCTGGCGTGGCGCGAGGCCGTGCCCGAGCTGCGCGCGATGTTCGAGGCGTGGGCGCGGCAGCACTCGAAGCAGGAGGTGTACGAGCGCGCGCAGACGCTGCGGCTGAACGTGACCCCGGCGAACGACGCGGCGGACCTCGATCGCTCGCCGGGGCTGCGCGAGCGCGGCTTCTGGCGCGAGCTGGAGCACCCGCTGCTCGGGACGCTGGAGCTGCCGGGCTCGCCGTGGGAGCTCCCCGGCGCCCGCGTGGGGCCGCGGCGGGGAGCGCCGCTGCTCGACGCGGACGCCGGCGCCACCGTCGAGGAGCGCGCGTGGCCCGTGGCGCCGCACCCGGAGCTCGCCGACGCGCTCCCCTTCGCCGGGCTGCGCGTGCTCGACATCACATCGAACTGGTCGGGGCCGGTCGCGGCGCGCCACCTCGGCGACCTGGGCGCGGACGTGGTGAAGGTGGAGACGGCGCGCCGGCCGGCCGCCCGCGACAACCACCCGCCGCACGGCGAGTGGTGGGGCGACTGGTACAACCGCGCGGGCTCCTTCAACCTGCTGAACCGCAGCAAGCGCGCGATCGGCCTCGACCTCGGGCGGCCCGAGGGGCGCGAGACGCTGCTGCGCCTCGTCGAGCAGGCGGACGTGCTGATCGAGAACTTCGCGGCGCGCGTGATGCCCAACCTGGGCCTCACCTACGAGGTGATCGCGGAGCGCAACCCGCGCATCGTGATGTGCTCGATGCCGGGCTTCGGGCAGCGCGGGCCGGAGACGAACTACAGCGCCTTCGGCTCGAACATCGAGGCGTCGAGCGGCCTCGTCGCCACGACGGGCTACGGCCCGGAGGAGCTGCAGACGACGGGCTCCTTCTACGCCGATCCGATCACGGGCGCCTTCGGGCTGATCGGCACGCTCGCCGCTCTGCTGGCCCGCGAGCGCGGCGCGGGCGGGCAGTACGTGGTGACGACGCTGCTCGACTCGGGCGTGCTGTTCTCCGTCGACTCGCTGATGGAGCACCGGCTCACCGGCGTCGCGCCGGGGCCGCAGGCGAACCGCTCGCCGCGGCGGGCGCCGCAGGGCGCCTACCGCTCGCTCGGGCCCGACGACTGGCTCGTGCTCGCGGCGGAGGACGACGAGCAGTGGCGCGCGCTGTGCGCGACGATCGGGCGCCCCGAGCTTGCCAGGCGCTACCCCACCCTCGCCGACCGGCAGCGCGCCCACGACGAGATCGACGAGGCGATCGCGGCCTGGAGCGCCTCGCTCGACCACCAGGAGGCGACGCGGCTGCTGCAGGAGGCGGGGGTGCCCGCGGGGCCGGTGCTGCCCAACTGGGAGATCCTCTCCGATCCGCATCTCTTCGCGCGCGGCTACTTCGCGCGCTACGTCCACCCGAAGGTGGGCGCCTACGACTGGGACGGCGTGCCGTGGAAGCTCTCGCGCACGCCCGCGCGCCCCTTCGCGCCGCCGCTCTTCGCGCAGGACAACGACGCCGTGCTCGCCGAGTACCTCGGCGCCTCGGAGCAGGAGCGCGCGGCCCTGCGCGCCGCCGGGGCGCTCGAGGACGTGCCGACCATGTCGGCGCCGACCTGGTCGTAGCGCGGCGAGCGAGGGGGACGCGATGTCGCTCATCGCCGAGGGCCTTGCGGGCCCGGACTTCGGCGCGCTCACGTTCCCGCCGCCGCCGCCGGGGCGCCCCTACGTGGTGACGAACATGGTCAGCTCGGCCGACGGCAAGGTCGTGGTCGAGGGCGACGAGCGCGGGCTCGGCTCGGCGACGGACCAGCGGCTGCTGCGCGAGCTGCGCGCCCACGCCGACATCGTGCTCAACGGCGCGGGCACGCTGCGCGCCTCCGGCAGCTCCGCGCGCCTCGGCGATCCCGCGCTGGAGGAGCGGCGCGCGCGCGCCGGCCGGCCGCGCGTCCCGACCGCCGCCGTGCTGAGCGCCAGCGGCCGCCTCCCGCTGGAGCGCGCCTTCTTCACCGCGTCGGACTTCCCGGCGATCGTCTACCTGTCGGCCGACGCGCCCACCGACCGGCGCGCGGCGATCGAGGCGACGGGGCGGCCCGTGCAGCTCGTGCCCGCGGACGAGCCGCTGCCGGCGCTGCTGCGCCACATGCGCGAGGAGCTGGGCGCGGCGCTGCTGCTGGTGGAGGGCGGCCCGGCGCTCAACGGCGAGCTCTTCGACCGCGGCCTGATCGACGAGTACTTCCTCACGCTGGGCGCGGTCCTCGTGGGCGGCAGCGGCGTCCCCGCCGCGATCGAGGGCCGGCTCGCGCCCGCGCGCGCGCGGCTGCGCCCGCTCGAGCTGATCTCGGCCTACGCCCACACGGAGACGAGCGAGCTCTACCTGCGCTACCGGGTATTCGCGCCCGCTCCGGCGTCCGACTCAGTGGGCGCCTAGCTGTACTACCCAGGAAGGTTGTTCACAGGCGGGAGGCGGGGACGGCCCCGCCGACGCCGCCGTGCGGTCGGCGGTGATTGTAGCGGTAGAGCCAGCGTGGGAGCTGGCGCAGCCGCTCGGCGTTGGAGCGGTAGGGGCGGGCGTAGGTCCACTCGTTCTGCAGGATCTGGATGAAACGCTCGGCTTTGCCGTTCGTCTGCGGGCGGTAGGGCCGCGTGTGCGACAGCCGCACGTCTGCGGCAGCGGCGGCGCCGTGGAAGCTGCGGGCGACGGTGTAGGCCTTCGCGTTGTCGGTCAGGACCCGGCGCACGCGCACGCCACGCCGGCGGAAGGCCGCGAGCGCCTGCTCGAGGAAGGCGGCGCAGCTCGCGCCACGCTCGTCGGGCAGGACGGAGACGTAGGCGTAACGGCTGTGGTCGTCGACGGCGACGTGTAGGTACTCCAGCCCCAGCGAACGCCGCGAATGCGGCCCGGAGCGCGTCTCGGCGAAGCCAGGCGCCATTCGCTTGCCGCCGCCCTCGGGGACGCGCCCGAGCTTCTTCACGTCGAGATGCAGCAGGTCGCCGGGGGCGTCGTGCTCGTAGCGGACCGGCTCCCGGGTGACGCGGTGCAGGCGGTCGAGCCGGTTGAGGCCGCGGCGCCGCAGCACGGCGTAGACCGTGGAGCGGGCGACCCCGAGCGCCCACTGGATGCGATGCGGCCCGAATCCCTGCGTGCGTCGCACGGCGCAGATGCGTCGCTCCAGCTCGGGCGGCGTGCGCCGGGGATGCGCGCGCGGGGCGGAGCTGCGGTCCTCGAGCCCTGCCGCTCCCTCCGCCCGGAAGCGCCCCAGCCACTTGGCAACGGTGTGGCGGGAGACGCGGAAGTGGCGAGCGACCTCAGCCTGGGGCCAGCCGGCGTCCACTTCCCGCACGAGCTCGAGTCGGGTCAGCGGCGTCAGCCGCGCGTTACGATGGGCCATGAGGGTGTCCTCTCCTCGCTACTGCCGTGCTGTCACACACAGCAGCGGGCGAGGCCCCTCATCCTGTCAACAACCTACGTGGGAACTACAACTAGGCGGCGCCGCGCTCGCCTTCGGCGCGCCGCGCGGGGCGCGGGAGCGCGCAGCTCACCATGCCGCGCAGCAGGTCACGCGAGGTCACGATCCCGATCACCTCGCCGGCGTCGTCGCGGACCGGCAGGCAGGAGACGCCGCGGTCCAGGAGCAGCGCGGCCGCCTCCTCGATCGGCTCGTGGGCGAGCACCGTGACGAGGTCGTAGCTCGCGGCACGGGAGACGCGGCGCCGCAGCGTCGCGCTCGCTCTCGCTCGCGGTGTCGAGGTAGGGGCCTGGTCTGGCGCAGCAGATCTCGGTCGGAGAGCACCGCCACCACGCGGCCGCGGTCCTCGATCAGCAGGTGGTGCACCGCGTGGAGCGCCATCCGCTCACGGGCCTCGGCGAGCGTCGCGCCCGCGTCGACGGTGATCGGCGCCCGCGACATCAGGTCGGCGACGGTCCGCGCCGGCTCGCGCTCCACCGCACACCCCCGCATCACGATCGCCGCATGACGATCGCCGCATCACGATCGTCGGAGGCGGCGGCGCGCGCCTGCACTCCCGCTCGGCCGTATCATCGGCGCGCGGAGCGGCGCGGCGGGACGCACGAGGGGGGGCGGCGGGTGGCGCAGGAGACGGCGGAGCGGCGCGAGGCGGGCTGGGCGGCCGTCGGCGCCCCCAGCGAGGGGCTGACCCGCGAGGCGGTGGAGTTCGCGACGGGCCTCACCTTCGATCGCGTCAGCCCCGAGGCGCTGCGCATCGCGCGCCGCTGCGTGCTGGACGGGCTCGGCGTCGCGCTGGCCGGCACGGAACAGCCCGCGCTCGAGGTGCTGGGGCGCTACGCGCGCCAGGTGGGCGGCGCGCCGCAGTCGCGCGTGATCGGCGACGCCTCCCTGCGCCTGCCCGCGCACCTCGCGGCGCTCTGGAACGGCACGGCTGGCCACGCGATGGACTGGGACGACACGCAGCTCTCCGAGGGCGAGGGGCGGCTCTACGGCCTGCTGACGCACCCCACGGTGCCGCCGCTCGCCGCCTCGCTCGCCGTCGCGGAGCTGCTCGGCGGGGTCGGCGGCCGGCGCTTCCTCACCGCCTTCGTCGCGGGCGTCGAGGTTGAGTGCAAGCTCGCGGAAGCGGTCACGCCCGCGCACTACAACGGCGGCTTCCACTCCAGCGGCACGTTCGGCACGTTCGGCGCGGCCACGGCTGCCGCGAAGCTGCTGGAGCTGGACGCGACGCAGACAGCGCGCGCGCTGGGCATCGCGGCGTCGATGGCCGCGGGCATCCGCGCCAACTTCGGGACGATGACGAAGCCGCTCCACGTCGGCCGCGCCGCCGAGAGCGGCGTGACGGCCGCGCTGCTCGCCCGCGAGGGGTTCACCGCGAACGAGGAGGCGATTGACGGAGCGTGGGGATACCTCGCGGTGGCCGGCCGCGGCGCTGAGCCGGAGCTGGTGCGCGGCCGCTTCGGCGCCCCGCTCTCCATCGAGGCGCCGGGCGTCTCGATCAAGCCGTACCCGTGCGGGGTGCTGACTCATCCCTCGATGGACGCGCTGCTCGCCTTGATGCGGGACGAAGGGCTGTCCGCCGCCGAGATCGAGCGCATCACGCTGCACGCGGGGAACAACATCCTCGGGCCGATTCGCTTCCGGGTGGCGACGACGGAGCTCGAGGGCAAATTCTCGATGGCGTTCCTGCTCGCGGCGATCGCGATCGCGGGGCGCGCGGGCAAGGCCGAGTTCACCGACGAGTTCGTGCAGCGCGCCGACGTGCAGGAGCTGCAGCGCCGCGTGGAGACGGCGCACGACCCCGCGATCGAGGCGCGCGGCCTCGACAAGATCCGCTCGCGGCTGGTGCTGGAGACGCGCGACGGCCGCCGCTTCGAGCGCGAGGCCGGCGAGGCGTACCGCGGCGGCCCCGACAACGCGCTCAGCGATCGGCAGGTCGAGGAGAAGTTCGAGGACTGCGCGCAGGGCCTGCTGGACGAGGAGCGAGTGCGCGAGGTGGAGCGCCGCGTCTGGGCGCTCGAGGAGCAGGACGACGTCACGGAGCTGCTCCCGCTCCTCTCCTGGCGCGACCAGGGATCAGGTTAGGTCAGAGGGCGTCGTGTACTCGTCAGCTCCATCGCTCGCTCGAGTCGTGGTCCGGGTCGGCCGCAGCCAGATTCTACTTGCGACCTATTGCAGAGCCGGCGGCGGCTCGCGCAGGTAGCGGGCGCGCGTCGACTCGACGAGGGCGTCCGGGGGGCGGGCGCCCCAGAAGCCGCGGCGGGTGTGCCACACGCCGGAGTCGCGACGTAGCTCGGCGAGCAGCTCGGCGGACTTCAGCGCGGCGGCGAGCGCATCGACGACGGGGGCGCCCTCGACGCGGCGCACGCCCTGCTGCCACAGGATCTCGGCGAGCACCATCTGCCCCGGGATCAGCACGTCGGCGCCTGCGTCGAGCGCCCGGCGCGCCGCCGCCTCGAACGCCGCGACCAGCGGCGCCGGCTGCTCGAAGCCGCGCGCGACCACCTCGTACTCCGTCTCGATCCGCGTCGTGGGCGCGGCGCGGGAGCGCAGGCCGTAATCGTCGATCTGCTCGTCGAGCAGGTCGAGCAGGTCGGGGTTGAAGGCGAGCACCGAGAAGCGCCGCCCCAGCAGGCACGCGAGGTGCATCGCCGACTCGCCGTAGCCCGCGACCGGGATGTCGACCAGCGTGCGCATCTCGCGCAGTCCGGGGTTCTGCACGATGCCGATCGCGAAGGCGTCGTAGCCCTCGGCCTCGGCGCGGCGCGCGTTGTCGATGAGCTGCTGCGTGTGCAGCGCCGAGGTGTAGGCGTGGCGCGCGACCTCGGCGGGGGAGGTGCCCTCGAAGCTGCCGGGCGGCATGCCGTGGATCGCGACCTCCGTGCCGGGGCGCAGGATCGCGGCGGCGTGGCGGCGCAGCGACGGCTCGTACGCCGGCACCGTCGAGAGGTCGAGGAAGCCCTGGTACTAGATGCGCAGCGGCGCGCTGGCGGGGGCGTCGCCGCTCTCGCGCTCGCGGTCACCGTCGCTCATGGCGCCTCGCTCCACACCACGCCCGCGGCGCGGAGCTCGGCGATCTCGCCCGCGCTCACGCCGAGCTCGGCGAGCAGCGTATCGCTGTGCTCGCCAGCGAGGGCGGGCGGCCCGCACGGCCCCGGCGTCCGCTCGAAGTCGACGAGCGGCCCGTAGCGCAGCACCTCCCCGTAGCGCGGGTGCTCCACGGTGCGCGCGAAGCCGCCCTCGATCGCGTGCGCGTCCTCCTCGCAGAAGTCGGCGACGCTGCCGCGATCGGCGCGCGCCGCGCCCACGCCCGCGGGCGCGAGCCGTTGCTCCCACTCGTCCGCGTCGCGGCCCGCGAGGATCGCTGCGAGCGCCGCAGCGAGCTCGGCGTCGTGGCGCTCGCGCGCCTCGGCGCCGGCGAAGCGCACGTCCGCCCCTAGCGCCTCGCCGCCCGGCTCCCCCGCCAGCGCGCCGAGCAGCGCGCGCCACTCGTGCTCGCCGCGTGCGGAGAGCAGCAGCCAGCCCTCGAGGGCGCGGTAGAGGCGCTCCAGCGCGCCGGTGCCCAGCAGTTCGGCGTCCAGCGGGCGGCGCGGGGGCTTGCCGGCGTAGCCGAGGAAGTCGTCGGCCTGCGCGTAGGCGGAGGCGGCGAGCATGCTCGTCTCGACGCGCTGGCCCTGCCCCGTGCGTTCGCGCGCCCACAGCGCCAGCAGCGTCGCCGAGACGACCACCGCCGAGGTGATCGGGTCGGGCGAGGGCTCGTTGGCGGCGTGCAGCCAGCGGCCGACCTCGATCAGCTCCTCGACGCTCGCGCCGGCACTGCCCCCGGCCGGGGGGATCGCGGGCCCCGCCTGGTGCAGCGCGCCGCCGACCGCCGCGCCGGGGATCGGGTGCGCGCCCGGCCGCCGCGCCGAGGGCCCGCGCGAGCCGTAGGCCGCCGACCAGACGTAGACGAGCCGCGGGTTGCGAGTCGCCAGCTCCTCGTAGCCGATGCCGATGCGCTCGGAGACGCCGGGCCGGTTGTTGTGGATCAGCACGTCGGCGCCCTCGACGAGTGCCTGCAGCAGCTCCCGTCCGCGCGGCTGCTTCAGGTCGAGGCAGATGCTCTCCTTGCCCGCGGTGGTCTTCCCCGTCGAGATACCGCCGCGGAAGCCGCGGAACGGGTCGCCGCCCGGCGGCTCCACCTTGATCACACGCGCCCCCATGTCGGCGAGCACCGAGGAGGCGAGCGGCCCCGCGATCACGCTCGCGAGGTCGAGCACGACGATGCCGTGGAGTGGCCCGTGGGGCGGCCCGTGGAGTGGCCCGTCGAGCGGGCCGCCGGCCGGCCGAGCGGGCGGCCCGCCCTCGCGCTCGGCGGTCGGCGTGGCCGCGGCGGGCAGCGCGGGGGCGCGCCACGGCCCGGCGCCGTCCGCGGGCGTGCCGCGCGAGGCAAGCGCGTCGAGCACGGCGGCGGTGTCGGCGCCGGCCTCGGGCGCGGGGGCGCCCACGGCGCCCGGCGTCGCGTCGAGGTGGGCGAGCACGCCCGGCTGCCTGAGCGCGCCGAGGCGCGGGTGCTCGCGCGTCACCACCTGCTCGTTCGCGACGAGGTCGGGGTGGTCGAGCGCTTGCTGCGTGGTCGCGTAGAGCTCCGCCGCGATGTTGCCGTCGGCGATGAAGGCGGGCATCCACTCCTCGGCGCTGCGCTCGCGCATCCGCTCCAGCATGGCGCGCCGCAGCTCCTCCTTCGGGCCGGGCGCGATGGCGTTGGGCGTGCCCACGAAGCGGGGCGCGGCGCCGAGCTCGCCGAGGCCCGCCGCCTCCAGGTAGGAGCGGAAGAGCCGCTCGATGAGGTTGCCCAGCTGCATCCAGCGCCCGTCCGCGGTCCGCACTGGCTGGTAGTGGAGCTGGGGCTGCGGATCGGCACTGCCGAGCGCGGTCCCCGGGCCGTAGGTCGCGGGATCGCGGCGCGCGAGCTGGCGCAGCAGCAGCCCGTGGATGTCGTAGAGCAGCACGCCCGCGAGCAGGCTCGTCTCCACGAGCTGGCCGCGCCCTGAGCGCTCGCGCTCGACGAGCGCCGCGAGGATGCCGGCGACCGCGCCCTGCGCCGCCGCGTGGCGGCCCACCGGGACGGCGGCGTAGGTCGGGCCCTCGCGCGGCGTGACCCCGGCCAGCGTCTGCATGCGCCCGGCGCGCGCGGCGACCACGCTCTCGCGCCCGCGGTATCCGGCCAGCGGCCCGCGCGGCCCGAAGCCGGTGATCGAGCAGTAGACGAGCCGCGGGTTCTGGGTGGAGAGCGTCGCGTGGTCGGCGCCCAGCCGCGCCATCGTGCCGGGCGCCGCCGCCGCCACGACGACATCGGCGCCCGCGGCCAGCTCGCGCAGCCGCGCCCGCCCCTCGTCCGCGCGCAGGTCGAGCGTGACGGAGCGCTTGCCGCGCAGCCACACCGCCGAGGAGGGCGCGGCGCGGAACGGATCGCCGCCCGGCCGCTCGATCGCGATCACGTCGGCGCCGAAGTCGGCGAGCACCATCGTCGCCGTGCCCGCGACCGGCCCGCTCCCGAGGTCGAGCACGCGCAGGCCCGCGCAGGGGCCGCCCCCCGCCAGCGCCGGCTGCTCGGCGAGCTGCTGCGCCACCGCGCCCCCGTCCCCTGCCCGCCGCGGTCGCGCCTCAGCCGAAGGTCAGCACCGTGCGCGTGCGCTCGCCCGCCTCCATCGCCGTGAACGCGTCATTCACGCCCTCGAGCGGCGCGCGGTGGCTGATCAGCTCGTCGAGCTGCAGCCGGCCCTGCCGGTAGAGCTGCAGGTACTTGGGGATGTCGAAGCGGAAGCGGTTGGAGCCCATCGAGCTGCCGACGAGGCGTCGATCGGCGAGCAGGTGGCGGCCCGACAACTCGATGCTGACGCCGTCGGGGATGATGCCGACCAGCACCGCGGTGCCGCCGGGGCGCGTCGCGGCGAACGCCTGCTCCGTGGTGCGCGCGAGGCCGATCGCCTCGAAGGCGTAGTCGACGCCGTGGCGCACGAGGTCGCGGATCGCGCGCACCGGGTCATCGCGCGAGGCGTTCACGGTCTGCGTCGCGCCGAAGCCGCGCGCCACCTCGAGCTTCTCGTCGCGCAGGTCGACGGCGATGATCTCGCGCGCCCCGGCGAGCCGCGCGCCCTGCATCACGGAGAGGCCGACGCCCCCCGCGCCGAACACCGCCGCCGTCGATCCCGGCGTGAGGCGCGCCGTGTTGACGACGGCCCCCACGCCCGTGGTCACGCAGCAGCCGACCAGCGCGTCCTGCTCCATCGGCGTGTCGGGGGGCACCTGGACCACGGTGTTGTCGTGCACTAGCAGCAGCTCCGCGAAGCCCGAGACGCGCGCGAACTGGTGGATCGGCTCGCCTGCCTGCGAGATGCGCGACGGCGCGCCCTCCGGCCGCTCGTCGAGGTCGCGGCGCTCGCAGATGTTGGGCTGACCGGAGAGGCAGCGCTCGCACTCGCCGCAGAAGGTGGAGAGGCAGCAGACCACGTGGTCGCCGGGGCGGACGTGCGTCACGCCCGGCCCCACCGCCTCCACGACGCTCGCGGACTCGTGCCCGGGGATCGTGGGCAGCGGGCGGCCCATCTCGCCCTTGAGCATGTGGAGATCCGAGCCGCAGACGCCGGTGGCGACGGTGCGCACCAGCACCTCCCGCCCGATGGGCGAGGTGACCTCCACCTCCTCGATCGCGAGCGGTCGATCGATCGCGTGCTGCACCGCGGCGCGTGCGAGCGGCATCGCTGGCTCCCCCCTCGACGCGACGCGCGAGACGCCGCGCCGAGTCGCTATCCGCCGAGCGCCCCCGCGAAGAAGGCGCCGGCGCGCTCGGCGAGCAGCCGCTCGCTGCCCAGCCAGAAGTGATCGGCGCCCGGCGCCACGAGCGTCTCCGTGACGGCGCCCGCGGGCGCCCGCTCCGCTGCCAGCGCGGCCAGCGCCTCGGGCGAGGCGAAGCTGTCGCGCTCGCCGCAGGCGAGCAGCAGCGGCCCCGCGTAGCCGACGAGGCCCGCGCGCACCTCGTCGGCGGGCGGCAGCGACGAGGCGACCAGCGCGAGCGCGGGCGGCCCGGCCTCGCCGGCGGCGATCGCGTCGGCGACCACGCCGGCCGCCACCCCGCCGCCGAAGGAGTAGCCCGCGAGCGCGACGCGCCCCGCGTCGATCTCCGGCTGCGCGGCCGCTGCGGTGAGCGCCGCGCGGGCGTCGTCCCGCTCGCCGCGCCCCTCGTCGTGCGCGCCGCCGCTCGCGCCGACGCCGCGGAAGTCGAAGCGCAGCGTCGCCAGCCCCGCGGCGAGCGCCCCGTCACGCAGCGCGACCACGACACTGCTCTCGCGGTCGCCGCCGTAGAGCGGGTGCGGGTGGCAGACGACGACGCAGCCGAGCGGGCCGGCGCCCCCGGCCGGCAGCTCCAGCACCGCGTCGAGGGCGGGGCCGTCGCCGAGGCCCGAGATCATGAGCGGGCGCCGCGTCATCGCGGAGGCGGGCCCGCCGCTCGCGGGGCGCGCCACCGCTACGCCTGCGCCGGCACGCGCTCGCGCAGCAGCGGCCACACCGTCTCGGCGAAGGTCTCGATCTGCTCGGCCTGCTGCTCCATCTCCCAGAAGCTGGTGATCAGCTCGCGCACGCCGGCGTCCAGCAGCGGCTGGATGCGGTCCGCGATCTGTTGCGGCGAGCCCGCCCAGATGCGGTCGCGCAGGTAGGGCTGCCCCGCGCGCGCGTCGCAGACCGCGTCGAGGCGCTCGTGGGCGCGGGCCTCGCTGCGGTCCACGATGATCGGGATCGAGACGATGTGGCGCAGCGTGGCGGGGTCGCGCCCGACCTCGGCGCAGGCCTCGGCCATGCGCTCGCGCAGCGCGAGGTACTCCTCGGGCCCGCCCGCGATGTTCCACGCGTCGGCGCGGCGCGCGATCACGCGCAGCATGCGCGGGCCCTGCCCGCCGATCATGATCGTCGGCGTCGGCTGCTGCACGGGCACGGGGACGTTGAGCGCGCCGTCGATGCGGTAGAAGCGCCCCTCGAAGCTGGGGCGGTGCTCCGTCCACATCAGCCGCACGATCGCGGCCGCCTCGTCCAGCATCGTCACGCGCTGGCCGGCTGACGGGAAGTCGTAGCCGTACTCGCGGAACTCGGCCTCCTTGTGTCCCGCGCCCATGCCGAGGATCAGCCGCCCGCCCGAGAGGTGGTCGAGCGTGGCGCCCATCTTGGCGAGCAGCGCCGGGTTGCGGAACGGCGTGCACAGCACGAGGCTGCCGACCTTGATGCGCTCCGTCTGGGCGGCGAGCGCCGTCATGATCGTCCAGATCTCGTGGCACTCCTCCTGCCCCGTGGTCTCGGCCAGCGAGACGTGGTCGCGCACCCAGACGGCCTCGTAGCCGAGGCGCTCGGCGACCTCGGTCGCCTCGCGCAGATCGTTGTAGTGGGGCACGCCCGGGTCCAGCCGCGTGCCAATGCGCAGCTCGCCGTCTGCCACGATGGCTTCCCCTTCGCCGTCCCGCGCCGCGCCTCGCCTCGGGCGGGGCGCCGGGTGCTAGGCTTCCGCGCGAGCATATACGGGAAAGGAGCACGCGCGTGCCCGAGACGACGGCGCTGAGCTGGCCGCACAACAAGATCCTCTACACCAAGGACGGCCGCGTGGCGGTGGTGACGAAGAACCGCCCCGAGAAGGTCAACGCGATGGACGAGGAGATGGAGGCCGCCTACGACGAGGCGCTGGCCGACGCCGAGGCCGACTCCGAGATCCGCGTCATCATCCTGACCGGCACCGGCCGCGGCTGGCACCCCGGGGCCAACCCCCAGATGTTCGTCGAGGGCAAGAAGAACATGCCGCCGTGGTGGCGCCCGCACGGCGAGCGCGGCGTCTCCCCGCTACGGCGCTCCGACAAGATCGCGATCGGCGCGATCAACGGGCACGCCTACGGCGCCGGCTTCGGCGAGGCGCTGTGGTGCGATCTGCGCGTGATGGCGGAGTCCGCGAACTTCGGCCCGAGCTGGGCGCGCTTCGGCGCCCCGCTGGAGAACGGCACCTCGGTCAACCTCACGAACCTCGTGGGGCCCGCGAAGGCGCTCGAGCTCTACCTGCTGCGCGAGCCGATCCCCGCGGCGAAGGCGCTCGAGCTCGGCCTCGTGAACTACGTGGTGCCGGACGACCAGCTCATGCCGTTCACGATGGACCTCGCGCAGCGCGTGGCGAAGAACGCGCCCTACGCAACCGCCCTCTCCAAGTACATGGTCTACAAGTACGCGACCCCGGACGTGGAGAGCCACCTGGAGCTCTTCCGCTTCGCCGAGGAGACCACGGGGCGCTCCGAGGACTCGAAGGAGGGCGGCGCCGCCTTCCGCGAGAAGCGCGAGCCGGAGTTCCACGGCCGCTAGTGGGGGCCGCTAGCGGGAGCCGCTAGCGGGCGGCGGCAGCGGGGGCGGCTCGCAGCGCTCGGCAGCGAGGGATGGCGACGCGATGAGCCTCGACGGTGCGCCGGGGCCCGCGCTGGAGCTCGCCGTCGTGCGCACGCCCGAGGAGCTCGCCGAGGCGCTGGCCGTGCGCCGCGCGGTCTTCGTCGAGGAGCAGGGCGTCCCGCTCGCCGAGGAGATCGACGAGCGCGACATCGATCCGCGCGAGGCGATCGGCGTGGTGCACCTGCTGGGCCGCCTCGACGGGCGCGCCGTCTGCACTGGTCGCCTCGACCTCGCGGGCGCGCCCGGCGCAGGGGTGCCCGAGGTGGGGCCGCCCGCGCACATCACCCGCGTCGCCGTGCTGCGCGAGCACCGCGGCCGCGGGTTGGGCGCGCGCCTGATGGAGGCGCTGCACGAGCAGGCGCGGGCGTGCGGGCTGGGCGCGGTGGCGCTCAACGCTCAGCTCCAGGCGCTCGGCTTCTACGAGCGGCTCGGCTACCGCGCGCACGGTCCCGTCTTCCTCGACGCCGGCATCGAGCACCGCGCGATGGATCGCGAGCTCTAGCGCGCCCCCCGGCGGGCCCGGCGTTGCAGACGAACGCGCCCGCCGCGAATAATCGCGCGGCCGCGCCGGCCCTCCGCGCGCGAATGCCTCGAGGGGTGCTGCATGAACCGTCGCGGGATATCGCTCGCCTACTCGGAGCTCGCGGAGAAGCCCGCGCTCGCGCGCCGCGCCGAGGAGGCGGGCTTCGACATCGTGTGGAACTCGGGCGAGAGCATCCCGCTCTTCGGCGCGATCGCGCAGACGACGCAGCGCGCGCGCTTCGGCCCCGGCGTGATCCGCGCCTTCGCGCACGAGCCCCGCGAGCTGGCGCAGGCCGCCGCGGACCTCCAGCGGCTCTCCGGCAACCGCTTCGTCATGGGGCTCGGCGGCGGCACGAAGCGCATGAACATCAACCAGCTCGGGCAGGAGTTCGATCGCCCCGCCACGCGCATCCGCGAGCGGATCCGCGGGCTGCGCCTCGCGTGGTCGACCCCCGCCGACGAGGCGCTGGACTTCCGCGGCGAGTACTACCAGCTCTTCGGCCGCGGGCTCGCCGGTTCAAGCGACATCCCCGCCGGCATGGGCCTCGGCGGCGGAGATGCGCCGCCCGCGCCGGCCGACACGCCGATCTACCTCGCGGCGGTCAACCGCGCGATGTTCCGGCTCGCCGGTGAGCGCTGCGAGGGGCTCTGCGGCCACCCCATCGCCTCGGTGCGCTTCATGCAGGAGGTGGCGTGGCCGGCCATCGACGAGGGGCTGGCGCGCGCCGGCCGCACCCGCGACGACTTCGACCACAACGCCTGGATCGTGACGGCGATCGCAGTGGACAGGGAGCAGGCCGCGCGCGAGGCGGAGTACCACATCGGCCGCTTCATGGCGACGCGCAGCTACGCGATCGTCCTCGACTCGCAGGGCTACGAGGATGTGCGCGCCCGCATCCAGGACGCGTTTTCAACCACCAGCAGGAGCCGCAGGCGCTGATCGACGCGGTGCCCGACGAGATCGCGCGCGAGCACGCGATCTACGGCACGCCCGACGAGGTGCGCGAGCAGGCGCAGCGCTACGAGGGCGTGGTCCAGACCTCGACGTTCTACTGCGCCTCGGCACTAATGTCGCGCGAGCGCATCGGCGAGAACATCGGCCTGATGATGGAGACGTTCGCGCAGTAAGCAGCAAACGTTCCGTTGCATCCCAGGGGGCGGCCACTCCTGCCACAGTGGCCGCGTGTCTCGGGCGACCGGCGGCGGCCGGGCAGCGTTCCGCTGCACCGCTCGGGCTGCCGGCAGCGTTCCGCTGCACTCAACGGCTGCCGCGCCGGCCGCAGCGGGGGCGTGTCTTGGGCGACCCGGCGGCGGGCGGGAGGGCTCGGCGGGGCGCGCTTCCTCTGCGGGAGCGGGCTAGACGTAGCCCTCGCCGATGACGCCGGCGGCGCGCAGCTCCTCGACGTCGGCGGGGGCGTAGCCGAGCTCGGCGAGCAACTCCGTGTTGTGCTCGCCGACGAGGCCGGCGGGGCGCTCCCACGCGGGCGCGTCGGGCTCGACCCGCGCGAGGAAGCCGTGCATCAGCCGCTCGCCGAGGTAGCGGTGCTCGACGGGGATGAACCAGCCGCGCGCCTGCAGCTGCGCCGAGGCCAACATCGCCGACGGCTCCAGCACGGGCGCCGCGATCGCGCCCGCCGCCTGCACGGCGTCCGCCAGCTCCCAGCGCTCCCGCGCCCGCGCGAAGGCGGCGAGCTCCACATCGATCGCTGCGCGGGCGCCCAGGCGGCCCGTGATGCTCGCCCACGGGTGGCCGTCCTGCGCCCACTCGGGGTGGCCGAGCAGCGTGGCGAGGCCGGCCCACTGCGCGTCGGTCTCCGCCGCGATCGCCACCCAGTCGCCCGCGCCGGTCGGGCCGTCGCCGGCCGTGCGGTAGGCGCCGTGCGGCACGACGTGCGGGTCGGCGTTGCCGAGCGCGGTGGGGACGCGGCCCGCCAGCGTGTGCTCGCCCAGCAGCCCCGCGAGGTACCACGAGAACGCCTCGGCGTGCGAGAGGTCGACGAACGAGCCCTCGCCCGTGCGCTCGCGGCGCCGCAGCGCGGCGACGCTAGCGAACGCGACCGCGAGCGGGGCGCTCGCGTCCGTCGCGACGGTGCTCGAGATGTCCTCGATGGCGCAGCCGGGGAGACCGCGGGCGCGGATGTGCCCCGTGGTCGCCTCCACGCCCGAGCCGAGCGCGACATAACCGTTGTACGGCCCCGCCACGCCCCACGCCGGCATCGAGATCATGGTGAGCCGCGGGTGCCGCGCGTGGACCGGCTCCCAGCCGAAGCCGAGCCGCTGGATCGTGCCGGCTGCGTAGCCCTCCACGACGACATCGCTGGTCGCGAGCAGCCGGTGCAGCGCCTCGGCGCCGGCCGGCGACACGATGTTGAGCGCCAGGAAGCGCTTGTTGCGGTTGCTCTGGGTCTGCGGCGCGGTGCGCTCGTACGGGGGGCCGGGACCGTCGGCCACGCGGGCGTCGGGGCGCAGCGGCCGAGTCAGAGAGGTGCGCGGGTAGGACTCGACCTTGATCACGTCGGCGCCGAGGTCGGCCAGCAACGTCGCGCCCATCGGCCCCGCGTGCACCTCCGCGAGGTCGATGACCCGCACGCCTGTCAGCGATCGGCCTGCCATGGCCCCCCCGAGCCTCGACGCGGCTACGTGCCGAGCAGCGCGTCCGTCTCAGCGTCGTAGTGGTCGCCGATGGCGTGCGCCGCCTCCAGGGCGCGGATCTCGTCGGCGCCGTAGCCGAGCTCGGTCAGTACCTCGGCGTTGTGCTCCCCGATCAGCCCGCTGCGACGCTCGTACTCGGGGCCGTCCGGCTCCATCTGCCAGAGGAAGCCGGGGAAGAGCCGCGTGCCGAAGTAGGGCTGGTCGACGGGGGTGAACCAGCCGCGCGTCTGGAGCTGCGGCGACGGGAGCATCGTCGAGGGGGCGGCGACCGGGGCGGCGATCACGCCGGCCGCCTGCAGCTCGTCCGCGGCCTCGACGTGGTCGCGCGCGGCAGCGTAAGCGGCGAGCTCCGCGTCGATCTCCTCGCGCGCTCCCAGCCGGCCCGCGATGCTCGCCCACGGGTGGCCGTCCTCGGCCCACTCGGCGTGCCCCAGCGCGCCCGCAAGGCCCGCCCACTGCGCGTCCGTCTCGGCGGCGATCGTGACCCAGTGGCCGGGGACGGCGGCGCGGTAGCAGCCGTGCGGCACGACGTGCGGGTCGCGGTTGCCCAGCGGCTGTGGGACGCGGCCGGCGAGCTGCCACTCGCCCAGCGAGCCTACGAGCGCCCACGCGAAGCCCTCCGCCTGCGAGAGGTCGACGAACGAGCCCTCGCCCGTGCGCTCGCGTCGGCGCAGCGCGGCCAGCGCGGCGAAGACCACCTCGATGGGGGAGGTGGCGTCCGTGTGGAAGCCACCCGGCACGTCCTCGGCCGGCTCGCCGGGGGCGCCGCGCACGGAGACGTGCCCCACGCTGGCGTCGATGCCGGAGCCGAGCGCGACGTATCCGCTGTAGGGGCCGCGCACGCCCCACGCCGGCATGGAGATCATGGAGAGCCGCGGGGCCAGCGCGTGCACGGTCTCCCAGCCGAACCCGGCGCGGTCGATGGCGCCGGCCGCGAAGCCCTCGATCAGCACGTCGGCGGAGGCGAGCAGCCGGCGCAGCGCCTCGGCCCCGCCCTCGGAGCGAAAATCCATCGCCATGTGGCGCTTGTTGCGATTGCCCTGGATCTGCGAGTCGACGCGCTCGTAGACCGGCCCGGGGCCATCCGCGACGCGCGCGTCCGGCTGCAGCGGGCGCGTCAGCGAGCGACGCGGGAACGACTCGACCTTGATGACGTCGGCGCCCATGTCGCCCAGCAGGCAGGCGCCGAACGGCCCCGCCCACACCTCGGCGAGGTCGATCACGCGGACCCCCGCCAGCGCCCGGCTCGTCATCGGCGTCTTCGACGCTTTTCGCGGGCGGAGCGGATCGGCGGGGGCGCGGCGCTCGAGGCTCGGCGCCGGGGCGCGCTCACCCGGTGACGCCCGCGCGGAAGAGCGCGATCTGCTCGTCGCGGCTGTAGCCGAGCGCGTCGAGGATCGCGGCATTGTGCTCGCCCAGGCGCGGGGAGGGGCGCGCCTCCCACGCCTCCTCCATCTGGAACGGCGCACCGTGGATCGTGACCGGCCCGACGAGGGGCTGCGCGACCTGCACGAAGGAGCCGCGCGCCTTCGCCTGCGGGTCCTCCGTCACCTCCGACATGTCGAGCACCGGCGCCACCATCACGCGGTGCTGCTGCATCTCGTGGAAGACCTCGGAGCGGGTGCGCACCTCGAGCCAGGGCCCGAGGTACTCCATGAAGTCCGCCCAGTGCTGCGACTTGGCGATCGGCTCGTTGAAGCGCGGGTCGTCCACCAGCTCGGGGTGCTCGATCGCCGTGCACAGCCGCTGGAACTGCGGGCCCAGCGTCGCCGCGAACATCACGTAGCCGTCCTTGCAGGCGTAGTTGCCGATCGGGTAGTTCTCCGTCAGCCGGCCGCGCGCGCGCCGCTCCGTGCCCAGCAGCACCCAGTCGATGTAGCCGGTGTCGACGTTGCCGGCGAGCGCCTCGACTCCCGAGACGTCGACGTCGCGGCGCGTGCCGTCGTGCGCCTGCCCCCACGCCACGCCCATGCCCACGGCGGCCGCCGTCGCGCCCACCTGGATCGTGGGCACGTTGGGCCCGTAGCGCAGCGGCTCGCCGTCCTCGCTGATGGAGTGGCGGTACATGCGGGTTGTCCACGCGAACATCGACATGTCGTTCTCGACGCGGCCCGCGTACGGGCCATCCAGCCCGTGCGGCGAGATGGCCACCGTCGAGGGCCCGGACTCGGCGTCGACGACGGCGAGCACCCGCTGCGTGAGCTCGGGGGGGAGCTGCAGGAACAGCAGCTGCGCGCCCACGCAGAGCCGCCCCAGCACCTCGCGGCCCGAGGGCGTCGCCACGTCGAGCGCGATCGAGCGCTTCCCGGTGTCCAGCGAGAGGTGGTAGGCGCCCGTGTCGAGGTGCGGCCGGTCGTCCGCGAAGGGTGGGGTGCGCCGGACCTCGCCGCCGCTCGCGACCTCGACCTTCACGACCTCGGCGCCGAAGTCGGAGAACTGCTTCGCGGCGGCGGCGACCGCGATGGTCCCGCCGACCTCGATCACACGCATCCCGGCGAGCGGCTGCTCCACGCGCGTCCTGCCCTCGCCGCCCGCGTGCCCGGCCCGAACGCGGTCGCTCGGGCACCCCCTCGGCGGCGCCTGACTATCACGTTCGGGCCGGCGGCGCGTCAATCGGCTCGCGCTGCCCTCGAGGTCGCCGCCGCCCGGAGGCCCGAGGTGGGTCGCCCTGCTAGCGCCGCCGCCCGCGCAGCGAGGGCAGCGACGAGACGAGCAGCAGCAGCGCGACGCCGCCCGCGACGCCCAGCAGCAGCGGCGTCGCCGGCCGGGGCGGCGGCGGTGCCTCGGGCGACTGCGGGCGCAGCGCGATCCGCGCGGTCGGCGCCGACCGCGCGGACGCCGCTCGCGGTCGCGCCGCCGCCGCCTCGGCACGGGGCGCCGACCACGAGGCGCCGGCGACGGGCGCACCGCCGCCGCGCGCCGGGGCGCGCACGGCCGGCGCGGGGGCGGCCGCGGGGACGCGCGCCCGAGTCGGGGCGCGCCGCGTCTTCGGCTCGGGCGCGATCAGCACAAGGATCGTCGCCGCGAGCGAGGCGAGCGCGAGCGCGGCGAAGACGCCGTCGTAGCTCCCGACGCGGTCGTAGTAGATCGAGACGATGAACGGGCCCGAGGCGGAGAAGACGAGCTGGAACGGCATCGCCACGCCGCGCACGGCGCCGAGGTGCCGGCGGCCGAAGAAGCTCGCCCAGATCACCTCCTGCATCGGCACGAAGCCCGCGATGCCTGAGCCGAACGTGAGGAAGCCGAGCGCCACCAGCGGCGTGCTGCCCGCTCGCGCGGCCGGGATCACGATCGCCATCGCGGCCGCCGTGGCCAGGAACGCGGCTGCCGCCAGCAGCCGCGGATGCACGCGCTCGGCGAGGATGCCCCAGAACGGCCGCGTCAGCAGCCCCGGCAGCGCGAACAGCGAGAGCATGGCGGCGGCGGTCGTGCGGCTGAAGCCGGAGTCGGTGAGGAAGGGGATCGTCTGCGCGCCCAGCGCCACGAAGGCGAGTCCGCCCATGCCGAACGCCGAGATCAGGAGCCACAGCGAGGGCGTGCGCATCGCCTCGCGGCGGGTCAGCGAGGTGTCGTAGTCCAGCCGCGCGCGCTCCGCCTCGCCCGCGTCGCCCGCGTCGCCGGGGACGCGGCCGTCGGGGAGCAGCCCCTGGTCCTCCGGCTGCCGGCGCACGACCAGCGCGGCGGGGAGCATCAGCACCAGCGTCACGACCGCGAGCACGCGCCAGCCCACGCGCCAGCCGTAGTCGTCGACGACGGGCGTGAGCAGCGTGGGCATCAGCACGCCCGCCAGCGACAGCCCGGTGACCGCGATGCCGATGGCGCGCCCGCGGTAGCGCACGAACCACTTGGAGAGCACGACGTTGACGACCAGCACGCCGCCGAGGCCGATGCCGATCGCCTGCGCCACCCCCCGCAGCAGCAGCCACTGCCAGAGCTCGGTGACCTCGGCGGTGGCGAAGAGCGCGGCGCCCGTCACCAGCGCGCCCCCGAGCATCAGCGCGCGGCCGCCGTGGCGATCGATGGTCCCGCCGATCAGCGCGCCGACGATCGCCATCGTGAACTGCGAGAGCACGATCGCGACGATGAACTCGGTGCGCGACCAGCCGAGGTCGTCGGACATCGGCACGAAGAAGACGCCGGTGGAGTAGCCCTGCAGCCCCGCAGCGATGCCGTTGGTGACGACCGCCGCCGCGACGATGTACCAGCCGTAGTAGACGCCTCGACGGGCGCCCGTCGAGGCGACGGCCGCGTTCGAGGCGGTGGGGAGCGGGAGCGGCGGCGTGCTGCTCAACGGGTCGCTCTCCCGGCGGTGGGCGAGGGGCGCCGGCGAGCTCCCACTATAGAGGGCGGGCCGCGGTCGCCTCGGCGTGCGGCGCCGCGACGCGCGTGCGCGGGCTAGCTGTACTACCCAGGAAGGTTGTTCACAGGCGGGAGGCGGGGACGGCCCCGCCGACGCCGCCGTGCGGTCGGCGGTGATTGTAGCGGTAGAGCCAGCGTGGGAGCTGGCGCAGCCGCTCGGCGTTGGAGCGGTAGGGGCGGGCGTAGGCCCACTCGTTCTGCAGGATCTGGATGAAACGCTCGGCTTTGCCGTTCGTCTGCGGGCGGTAGGGCCGTGTGTGCGACAGCCGCACGTCTGCGGCGGCGGCGGCGCCGTGGAAGCTGCGGGCGACGGTGTAGGCCTTCGCGTTGTCGGTCAGGACCCGGCGCACGCGCACGCCACGCCGGCGGAAGGCCGCGAGCGCCTGCTCGAGGAAGGCGGCGCAGCTCGCGCCACGCTCGTCGGGCAGGACGGAGACGTAGGCGTAACGGCTGTGGTCGTCGACGGCGACGTGTAGGTACTCCAGCCCCAGCGAACGCCGCGAATGCGGCCCGGAGCGCGTCTCGGCGAAGCCAGGCGCCATTCGCTTGCCGCCGCCCTCGGGGACGCGCCCGAGCTTCTTCACGTCGAGATGCAGCAGGTCGCCGGGGGCGTCGTGCTCGTAGCGGACCGGCTCCCGGGTGACGCGGTGCAGGCGGTCGAGCCGGTTGAGGCCGCGGCGCCGCAGCACGGCGTAGACCGTGGAGCGGGCGACCCCGAGCGCCCACTGGATGCGATGCGGCCCGAATCCCTGCGTGCGTCGCACGGCGCAGATGCGTCGCTCCAGCTCGGGCGGCGTGCGCCGGGGATGCGCGCGCGGGGCGGAGCTGCGGTCCTCGAGCCCTGCCGCTCCCTCCGCCCGGAAGCGCCCCAGCCACTTGGCAACGGTGTGGCGGGAGACGCGGAAGTGGCGAGCGACCTCAGCCTGGGGCCAGCCGGCGTCCACTTCCCGCACGAGCTCGAGTCGGGTCAGCGGCGTCAGCCGCGCGTTACGATGGGCCATGAGGGTGTCCTCTCCTCGCTACTGCCGTGCTGTCACACACAGCAGCGGGCGAGGCCCCTCATCCTGTCAACAACCTACGTGGGAACTACAGCTAGCCCCCGGCGGCCGCGCGCGCGTCCGCGGCCTCGGCGCCGCCCGGCGGGGCCTCGTCGCCCGCCGCGTCGCGCGGCGGGCGCGGGGGCGTCGCGAGCAGGAAGAAGCTCGACGCGGCGGCGCCCAGCACTGCGAGCAGCAGGAACGCGCCCTCGTAGCTGCCGGTGCGGTCGACGACGACGCCCACGACCAGCGGCCCGACGATCATCCCCACCATCGCGAAGATGTTGGAGATGCCCATGATCACGCCGAAGGCGCGGCGGCCGAAGTAGTCGGCGCGGATCGATCCCATGAGCGGGCCGCGCACGCCCCACGCGAAGCCGTGGATCAGCGCGAAGGCGAGCACCATCCACAGCGCGCTCGCGGCCGCGAGCATCAGCAGCGCGAGCGCGTGCCCGCCCATGCAGGCCGCGGCGATGAGCCGCTTGGAGAAGCGGTCGCCCACCACACCGCCCAGGAGCTGGCCGGCCGCCTGCAGCAGCGTGAGCAGCAGCACCACCTGCGCCGCGCCCTGCAGCGAGTAGCCGAGCTCCTCCGTGGCGTAGGGGACGAAGTGCACCAGCAGCGCCGCGACCAGCACCAGCGCGGAGCCGTGCCCCGCCGAGATCAGCCAGAACGCCGGCGTGCGCAGCGCCTCGCCCACCGTGAAGTCGATGCCGCCGTCGGGCGAGGGGAGCGCGCGCTCGGTCGCCTCGGCGGGGTCGATGCCGTCGGGGTGCTCGCCCATCTCCTGCGGGCGGTGGCGCATCACGTGCACCAGCGGCGCGCCGATCGCGATCGACAGCAGCCCCGAGGCGAGCGCCGTCGTGCGCCAGCCCCAGCCCTCGAGGGCGAGCGCGACCAGCGGTTGCAGCATCCCGCCCACGGCGAAGCCCATGAACGCGAGCGCGATGGCCAGCGAGCGCCGTCGCTCGAACCAGTGCACGAGAGGCACCAGGATCGAGAGGAAGCCGCCCATCGTCGCGCCCAGCGAGATGACGAAGAACGCGGCGTAGAAGCCGGCGATGCTGTCGATGCGGCTGAACAGCACCAGCCCGCCGCCGAAGAGCAGCACGCCGATGTGCATCACCGTGCGCGGCCCCAGCCGATCGAGCAGCCAGCCCTGCCCCGGCCCGACCGCGCCCTCGACGGCGCGCGCGATCGCGAAGCCTCCGGCCAGCGCCGTCTTGCTCCAGCCGAACTGCGCGGTCAGCAGCACCACGTAGGCGCCGAAGGAGTGGAAGAAGAAGGCGCCCATCAGCGCCTCGAGGCCGGCGCCGGCGCCGACGATGCGCCAGCCGTAGAAGCGCCACGCGCGGCGACGCGGCCGCGGCGCGGCCGGCGGAGGCGCCGCCGGCCACGTGGGCGGCCGCCCGTTGGAGTCGGGCGGCGCCTCGTCCGTCTCGGGAGCCGCCTCCCCCACTCGCGTCACCGCCGCATTGTAGGCGGCGGCCTGCCTCGGCCCTCGTGCCCGACGACCGGCGAGCGCTGTGGCCCGCGCGCCACGATGCCAATTGCCGCAGCGCCCGCCTGCGAAACGCGCTACGATGGACGGGCCCGGCGCGAGGCCGGGCGCTGGGGGAGACGCGCGTGAGCAAGGGCGCGGCCGATCCGCGGGTGCTCGTCACGGACGAGGCGCTCGCGAAGATCCAGGACGCTGCGGAGAACTTTCCGGAGCCGATCGCGGGCATTCGGCTCTCGCTCGCCGGGCGCGGGCCGGACGGCTTCCAGCACCGTCTGACGATGGTCGACGAGGGCGAGGAGCCCGCCGAGGACCTCGTGCAGCGCCTCGACGAGGATCTGGCGCTGTTCGTGGAGTCGGCGAACCTCGACTACCTCGACGGCGTGACGGTGCACTTCGACCCGACCGACGAGCGCACCAACGGCTTCGTCTTCGAGAACCCGAACCCGCTGTGGCTCGACGATCTGGCGATGCGGCTGCAGGAGCTCATCGACCAGAGCATCAACCCGGGCATCGCCGCGCACGGCGGCTACGTGACGCTGCTCGACCTGAAGGATCGCGTCGCCTACCTCGAGATGGGCGGCGGCTGCCAGGGCTGTGGGCTCGCCGCGGTGACGCTGACGCAGGGCATCGAGGTCGCGGTGCGCGAGGCGCTCCCCGAGATCGAGCGCATCGTCGACACCACCGACCACGCCGGCGGCGAGAACCCCTACTACGCCCCCGAGAAGAAGTGAGCCCCGCGGCGTGACGCGCCCCGCGTGAGCGGGCTGCCGTCGGGCGTGGCGACGCTCGTCCCCCCCGCGCGCGAGCCGGGCGCGGGCGCAGACGTGCTGCTCGTCTCCACCTACGAGCTGGGCCACCAGCCGCTGCTGCCCGCGCAGGCGCAGGCGGCGCTGCGGCAGGCGGGCCACCGCGTGCGCTGCGTCGACCTCGCCGTCGAGGAGCCGGGGGCGCTCGTCGCCGCGCTCGCGGGCGCCGAGCTCGTGGCGATCGCCGTGCCGATGCACACGGCGGCCCGCCTCGGCATCGCCCTCGCCGAGCGGCTGCGCGCGGCGGCTCCGGCCGCCCACCTCTGCCTCTTCGGCCTCTACGCGGGCGAGCTGGCGGCCTCGGTGGGCGCGAGCTCGCCCGACGCCGCGCCCGGCGGCTCGCCGATCGTCGATTCGCTGATCGCCGACTCGCTAATCGGGGGCGAGTTCGAGCCGGCGCTGGTGGCGCTCGCCGGCTGCATCGCCGATCGCGCGCCCGGCGTGGCCCCGCGCGCGGTCGTGCCGCCGGCCGGCGTCGAGCCGGAGGCGCCCGTCCCGGCGTTCCTGCGCCAGCGCTTCGCCGTCCCCGACCGCGCGGGGCTGCCGCCGCTCGCGAGCTACGCGCGCTGCGACACCGGCAGCGAGCTCGTGCTCGCGGGCTACGTCGAGGCGACCCGCGGCTGCGCCCACCGCTGCACGCACTGCCCGCTGACGCCCGTGTACGGCGGCCGGCTGCGCCTCGTCGATCGCGAGGTCGTGCTGGCCGACGCGGCTCAGCAGATCGAGGCCGGCGCGCGCCACCTCACCTTCGGCGACCCGGACTTCCTGAACGCCGTGCCGCACTCGCTGGCGATCGTGGAGGAGCTCGCGCGGCGCCACCCGGCCGTCACCTTCGACGCGACGATCAAGGTCGAGCACCTGCTGCGGCACGAGGCGCTGCTGCCGCGGCTGCGCGACGCCGGGCTGCTCTTCGTCACCTCGGCGTTCGAGTCGACCAGCGACCGCGTGCTCGCCGAGCTGGAGAAGGGCCACGTCGCCGCCGACCTCGAGCGCGCGCTGACGGCGACGCGGGACCACGGCATCGCGCTGCGCCCCACGTGGGTGGCATTCACCCCGTGGGGCGGCCTGGACGACTACCGCGCGATGCTCGCGTTCGTGGAGCGGCACGGCCTCGCGGGCGCGGCGCCCGCCGTGCAGTACGCGCTGCGGCTGCTGCTGCCGCCGGGCTCGCCGCTGGTGCCGCGGATCGATGCGGCGGGGCTGCTGGAGGGCTACGACGCGGCGGGGCTGACGCACCGCTGGCGCCACCCCGACTCGCGCATGGAGCGGCTGGCGGCCGACGCCGCGGCGATCGTCGAGGATGAGGCCGCGGCCGGGGCGGGCGCCGCCGCCCACGAGCACGGGCGCCCCGCCTCGGCCACCGCCGCGGTGCTCGCGCGGCTCGCCGACGCGGCCGCCGCACTCGCCGACGAGCGGCCCGCGCCTCGGCCGCCAGCGGAGGAGGCGGCGCCGCCCCCGTTCGTCCCGGGCCTCACCGAGTCGTGGTTCTGCTGAGCGGAGCCCACCGCGGGGCAGTTCGCCCCGCTCGACCTGCTGGCGCTTCCGCCCGCCTGACGCCGTCTCCGCTCGCCCGCGCTCGCCCGCCCTCGACGCTTCCGCCCGCCGCCGTGGCTAGGCGTCCGGTGCGGCGTTCCCGAGCTCCGCGTGCTTCGCGGGGATGCGGCCCATGCGGCCCGCCTGGTAGTCGCTGACGGCGTCGAGGATCTCCTGGCGCGTGTTCATCACGAACGGGCCGTACCACGCCACCTGCTCGCGGATCGGCAGGCCGCCCAGCAGCAGCACGTCCAGCGCCGGCGCTCGGCCGTCCTGCCGCTCGTCCGCCTCGACCGCGAGCACGTCGACCTCGCCGAGCACGGCGAGCTGGCCCTCGACGATCGGCCGTCCGTCGCCCCCCACGCGCCCGTGCCCCGCGAGCACGTAGAGCAGCGCGTTGAAGTCGGTGCGCCAGGGCACGGCCAGCCGCGCGCCCGCGCCGAGCGTGGCGTGGGCGTAGGTGATCGGCGTGCGCGTGCTGCCGGGCCCGCGGTGCGCGCCGATG
Source organism: Dehalococcoidia bacterium (assembly GCA_963667515.2). GTDB lineage: Bacteria > Chloroflexota > Dehalococcoidia > UBA2979 > UBA2979 > VYDC01. The sequence goes on from CAXXXY010000008.1 coordinate 123,584, forward strand.
TCGCCCGCGATCACCCGCACGATCGCGCCGCCGTCCTCCGAGCGCAGCAGCGCGACGCCCTCGCTCTCGATGTCCTGGTAGCGGGGCGGGCTCCACTTCTCGGCGGCGGGCAGGTTCACCCACAGCTGCACGCCGTGGAAGAGGCCGCCCGCGGTGACGAGCTGCTCGGGCGGCATCTCCGAGTGGACGATGCCGGCGCCCGCGGTCATCCACTGCGTCGCGCCGTCCGTGATCAGCCCGCCGCCGCTGTTGGAGTCGCGGTGCTCCAGCGCGCCGTCGATGATGTAGGTCACGGTCTCGAAGCCGCGATGCGGATGGTCGGGCGCGCCCTTCGCCTCGCCCGGCGCGTGCTCGACCGCGCCCATGTGGTCGAGCAGCAGGAAGGGGTCGGTGAGCCGCAGGTCCAGCGAGGCGAAGGCGCGGCGCACCTCGAAGCCCTCGCCCTCGAGCATGCGCGACGCGTCCACCAGCTGCGTCGCGTCGCGGAGGCGCAGCTGCGGGTCGACGGCGCCCACCGACGGCAGCGCGAGCAGGTCCGGGACGGTGACGGCGGGCATCGAGGCTCCTCCACTGCGCGGGCGGCGCACCGATCGTACCTCGACGGCGCCGCCGAACTCGACGCGCCGCCCTATCATCCGGGGCTGCGGACGCCCCAGTCCGCGCGTAGAGAGGGCAGCCATGCTTCAGGAGTTCCGGGACTTCGCGCTCAAGGGCAATCTGATCGAGCTCGCCGTCGCGCTGGTGCTGGCGCTGGCGTTGACGACTGTCATCAGCTCACTCGTCGATCACATCCTCATGCCGATCGTGGGCATCATCGTCGGGGAGCCGAGCTTCGACTTCCTCACGTGGGAGATCGGCGACGGCGTCATTCGGTACGGGTCGTTCATCACCGCGGTCGTCTACTTCCTGCTGGTCGCGGCCGCGCTCTTCTTCGCCGTCGTGAGGCCGTACAACGCGCTCCGAGCGCGGCAGGCGAGCGGTGACGAGCCGGAGGCGCCCGAGCCGGAGGCGCCCGAGCCGGAGGAGCTGGTGCTGCTGCGTCAGATCGCGAACAACACCGGCCGCTAGCCAGGACCGAGGCCGCGCCGCCGGTCCCTAGGGACCGGCGGTCGGAGCGGTGTCGACGTCGAAGCGCAGCGCGGCGTGCGCCGCGCGCAGCGCCACCTCCACGGCGGCCGGCGTCTCGCCGCGCGCGAAGAGGAAGCCGAGGTACTCGCCGCCCTCAGGCAGCGGGACGAGCCGCCGCCCCGGCGTCACGGTGATCGACACGCCGTCGATGCCGGGCACGGCCTCCGCCTCGGCGACGCCCGAGACGGAGCGCAGCAGGCCCGCATAGGGGATCGGGATCATCATCACGCCTGAGGCAGGGCGCTCGCGCGCGTAGCCGGCGGTGGCGCCTGCGCCGCCGACCGCGTCGCGCAGCAGCAGCTCCTCGAGTGAGACGGCGGCGGTGCGCCCGGTGGCCGCGCCGTCGTCTCGCGGGTTGTCTGAGCCGAAGCGAAGCGCCCGCGCGCAGAGCCCGCCGATCGAGCGGGCCGCGAGGTCGATCGGCCACGCGCCGTCCTCGTTCAGCCGCAGCTCGGCGTGGAGCGGCCCCTGCCGCAGCCCGAGCGCGAGCGCGGCGCGCTCCGCCGTTTCGACCGCCAGGCGCTGCTCCTCGTCGGCCAGCCGCGACGGCGTGACGTAGATCGTCTCCTCGAAGTAGGGGCCCTCGAGGGGGTCGGGCTTGTCGAAGATGGCGAGCACGCGCAGCCGCGGCGATCCATCGGCGCCGGGCTCGATCAGCCCCTCGATCGCGACCTCGCGGCCCGGCACGTAGCCCTCGACCAGCAGGTCGGCGCCCGCGAGCCCGCACTCGCGCGCCACCTCGGGGCGGCGCAGCAGGCGGCGCGTGCGCTCGGCCGCGCGGGCGAAGGCGGCGGGGTCGTCGGCGCGGATCACGCCGCGGCTGCCCGACAGCGAGAGCGGCTTCACCACGCACGGGTAGTCGAGGCGGGGGGCCAGCGCCGCCGGCTCCTCGTGCTCGCGCAGCAGCCACCAGCGGGGCGAGGGGAGGCCGGCCGCCGCCAGCCGCTCGCGCAGCAGCGACTTGTCGCGCGTGGCGGCGACGGCCGCGACGGCGTTGCCCTCGAGGCCCAGTCGCTCGGCGGCGTGCGCCGCGATCAGCGTGCCGCCGTCGTCGACGGCGACCACGCGATCGAGGTCGCGCCCCGGCTCGGCGTCGGCGAACGCGGCGATCTGGCGCGCCGCGCGCTGCGGATCGTCGAAGTCGAGGCGCAGGAAGCGCCCGGGCAGCAGCGCCGACAGCGCGCCCTCGGCGTCGCTTCCCACGACCAGCTCCACGCCGAGCTCCTCGCGCAGCCGCGAGGCCGCCTCCATGAAGTCGGCGGCGCGGTAGGTCTCCGCCGGCACCAGCAGCAGCACGCGACTCACGGCGCCTCCCGCCCCCGATCGTACGCCGTGCGCGTGCGCTACCCTCGGCGCGCGGCCGTGCGCGGCGAGCCAGCGCGTGGGCGGCCCGCGAGGGCGCGAGCGCATGGAGTGGCCCGCGAGCGGAGCGAGCAATGGAGTGGCCCGCGAGGGAGCGAGCTGATGGAGTGGACTGACAGCGCCGACGAGGCCGCGTTCCGCGCCGAGGTGCGCGCGCTGATCGGGGAGCGGCTCCCTGCCTACTACCGCAACCGCGAGGTGCAGTTGCGCCGCCGCACGCACCGCCCGTGGCAGGGCGACCGCATCGCCGTCGAGCCCGAGCGCCGCGAGGCGGCGCTGGCGTGGCGCGAGGCGATCGTGGAGCGCGGCTGGGTGGCGCCGCACTGGCCCGCCGAGTACGGCGGCGCGGGCCTCACCGTCAGCGAGCAGTTCATCCTCAACCAGGAGATGGCGCTGGCGGACGCGCCGGACATCGGCGGGCTGGGCACGCAGATGATCGGGCCCACGATCATCATCCACGGCTCCGAGGAGCAGAAACGCCAGCACCTGCCCGAGGTGCTCGCGGGGCGCGTGATCTGGGGGCAGGGCTACTCCGAGCCGGGCGCGGGCTCGGACCTCGCCTCGCTGGCGACGCGCGCCGTGCGCGACGGCGACGAGTACGTCGTGAACGGGCAGAAGATCTGGACCACGCTCGCGCACCAGGCGGACTGGCTCTTCGTGCTGACGCGCACCGACGTCGACGCGCCGAAGCACCGCGGCATCTCGCTGCTGCTGATGGAGAGCGGCACGCCCGGCATCTCGATCCGCCCGCTGGTCAACATGGCGAACGAGCACATCTTCAACGAGGTCTTCTTCGAGGACGTGCGCGTCCCCGCTGAGAACGTGGTCGGCGAGGAGAACCGCGGCTGGTACGTCGCGATGACGCTGCTCGACTTCGAGCGCTCCAACGTAGCGGGCGGGGTGCGGGCGCAGGCGCAGATCCGCCTCATCCTCGGCGAGGCGCGCGAGCGGCAGGCGGCCGGCGCGGAGCCGCTCGCGCCCTCGGTGCGCGCGCTGCTCGCCGACCGCTACATGGACACGGAGGTGGTGCAGCAGCTCTCGTCGCGCATCGCCTCGATGCAGAAGCGCGGCCTTGTGCCGAACTACGAGGCGTCGATGGGCAAGCTCTTCGCCTCGGAGCTGGCGCAGAAGGTGGCCGTCGCGATGTCGAAGGCCGTGGGGCTGCACGGGCAGCTCGTCGATCCCGACCAGGCACGGACGCCGCTGCACGGCTTCGTCGGATACCAGTACATGGAGTCGGTGTCGAGCACGATCCGCGGCGGCACCTCCGAGATCCAGCGCAACGTCATCGCCACGCGCGGCCTCGGCCTGCCGCGCTCGTAGCGAGGGGCGCCGCGGCCACGGTTACGAGGGAGGCGAGATGGCGAGCGCGCACGACCGCATCACGCCCGAGCAGGCCGCGCTGATCCGCTCGGCGCGCGTCTTCTTCGTCGCGTCGGCCGACCCGGCGCTGGGCGCGGGCCCCGACGAGCAGGGGCCGGTGAACCTCTCGCCGAAGGGCGGGACGCCGCTGCAGCTGCTGGACGAGCGGCGCGTCGCCTACCTCGACTACCGCGGCTCGGGGAACGAGACGGCGCGCCACGCGGCGGCCGGCGGCCCCGTCACGGTGATGGTGATGTCGATGGACGGCGAGGACGCGGCGGTGGTGCGGCTCTACGGCCACGCCAGCGTGCGGCCGCTGGACGAGGGCTCGCCGCTCGCCGAGCGGCTGCTCGCGGAGCCCGCCGCCGAGCTCGGCCTGCCGCAGCGCCAGCTCGTCGAGATCGCCGTCGAGAGCACGCAGACCAGCTGCGGCTACGGCGTCCCGGTCCTGCGCTACGCGGGGGAGCGCACCCGCGGGCAGCGCGGCCGCCGCTACAAGTAGCGCGAGGCGCGACGCGCGCGTGCCCCCTCCGAAGCTGCCTCGCGAACCCTCTTGCCCGCTCGTCGACCCGCCTGAGCACCGGACTCACTCTTCGAGGAGCGGCAGACCCCTCGAAGAAAACCTCGAAGAAGACCTCGAAAAAGACTCGCCGGCGGGGATGCGGAAGGGGAGGCGGTTCTCGGGGGGTGCGAGGGGGCAGGACCAGCGTGGGTCGTGGACGCACGAGGGGTGGTAGGCGTAGTTGAAATCGAGCACCGTTCGCCCCGCGACGGCGCCGAGGTCGGCGCTCTTCGCGCCGTCGAGGAGGTAGCGGCCGCCGCCGTAGCTTCCGGAGCCGTTAGTCGCGTCGCGGAAGGCGAGGAAGACGCCGCCGGCGTAGCCCTCCAGCCAGTAGAGCGTGAGTGCGTAGACGACGCCCGCGGCGTCGAAGCGGGCGCGCGCGAAGGGGCGGCCGCCGGTGGCGCCGTCGCCCGAGTGCCCGATGGCGATCGCGTCTCCCCCGGCGGCCGCGGCGTCGCTGGGGGCGGCGTCGGTGGGGGGCAGCGGATCGAGCTGCACCTCGAAGCGCCACGCCGGGTCGTAGTCGAAGAACGGCAGTCCGCTGATGCTCGCGCGCTCCGCCGGCGGGATCGGGCTCTGCGGGTGCGTCGCGAAGAGAGCGTCGCGCCGCTCGCGCCAGCGGCGCCATGCCGCCTCGCCAGGCGGCGCCGCGCCGCCTCCGGCCGGCAGCTCCGCGCCGGCCTCGTCGCGCAGCTCGCCGTAGATCGCGGCGACGCGGCGGCGGTAGTCCCACAGCTCGACGGTCTCGCGCAGCGCATTCGCGCTCCCGCCGCGCGCCCGCGCGCTCACGCTGGCGCTTCCCGTGCGGGGGTCGCGCGAGTGCCGTGCAGCTGCAGCCACGCGGCCCCTCCGAGCGCCGCCGCGCCGACGAGGGCGAGCGCGACCTCCTCGACGCCCCAGCCGGGCCAGCCGAGCACCGACAGCGGCGCGAGCGCGAGTCGCAGCAGCGCGACGCCCGCGAGGAGCGCGAGCGCCGCGGCGCCGGGCCGCCAGCGCGCCCAGCCGAGCAGCAGCGCGCCCGCGAGCGCCAGCAGCGCGGCGCCCTCGACGGCGGGGGTGGCGAGCCGCGTGTCGGCGAGCCCCGACATCGCGAAGCCGAGCGGCGGCTCGGCCTGCGCGCCGAAGCAGGCGTCGCGCAGCGGGCAGCCGAGGTCGTAGGCCGCCACCGCGAGCGCGAGCCCTGCGGCCCACGCCGTCGCCAGCGGCCAGCGCGCAGCAGCGCCAGCCGCCTCGCCGGTCGCCTCGGACGAGCCGCGCGCCTCCCAGCCCAGCACCGCGAGCGCCGCCGCCGCGCCCCACAGCGGATCGATGCCGCCCTGCACGCGGATCGCGACCAGCGGGTCGAGCAGCGTGTCGGGCGACTCGTCCAGCAGGTAGCCGACGCGCCCGGCCACGACGAACGCGAGAGCGCCGTTCCAGTAGAGCGAGCCCACGCGCTCGCGGGGGAGCGCGAGCAGCGCCGCGACGCGCGGCGTCGCGAGCCACAGCACGAGCGCCGCGAGGCCCAGCGAGGCGAGCTCGCCGCGCTCGCGGATCAGCTCCGCGAGGTCGCTCACGGGGCCGCCGCCGCAGGGGCTGCCGTGGGCGCTTCGGCACGCGCGAGCGCGTCCTCGATCAGCACGGCGAGCCGCGACTCCGAGATCGGCCCGAAGTGCGTCGCGGTCAGCCGGCCCGCGGGGTCGACGACGAAGGTCATCGGCAGGCCGCGCACGCCGTAGGCGCGGGCGAACGAGCCGTCGTCGACGACCTGCGGGTAGGCGAGGTCGAAGCGCTCGACGAAGTCGCGCGCGGAGCCGGGCGAGTCGTTGCGCACGACGCCCAGGAAGGCGACGCGCTCGGGGTCGGCGCCCTCGTGGGCGCGGCGGAGGGCGGGCGCCTCCTCGCGGCAGGGCGGGCACCACGAGGCCCAGACGTTGATGACGGCCGCGCGGCCCGCGAGGTCGAGCGCGCTCACCGACGCCCCGTCGGGGCCGTCGAGGAGCGGCAGCGCGAAGGCGGGGGCCGGCGTGCCCGCGACCGCCCCGCGCGGGGCGGTCGCGGGCACGCCGTTGAGCGCGAGCACCGCGAGCACGATCGCGGCGGCGCCCAGCAGCACCCGCGCGAGCCTCCGCGCCCGCGCGCGCGTCTCCGCCCCGGGTGGCGCCGGGGGCGCCTCGTCCGTCGCGTCGGCTCCAGCCGTCGATGGCTCGGTCATCGCTCGATCGTACGTCTCGATCGGCGGCGGCGTGGCGCGGGCGCGGCGCGCCGCCGCTAGATGCCGAGCAGCCGGCGCCAGCCGGACGGCGGCTCGCCCGAGGCGCGCTCCACCCGCGCCTCGGTGGGGGCGCCCCCGCTCCCGCCCTCGCCGCCGAAGGGGATGCCGTGGCGCTGCAGGAACGGCGCGACCTGCCCGAGGTTGGGCTCGGTGAGCATCGTGCCGCGGTCGACGGCGCGCGGGCTGCGGCCGCCAAGCGGCCGCGGCTCCTCGACGGGGTCGACGCCGTCGTCGAGCGCGATCACCAGCGTCGGCACGGACTCGTGCCCGGTCCAGCCGATCACCTTCGCGTAGGCCTCCTCGTCGCGGTCGATGTCGAACTCGACGTAGTCGAGGGGGTGCTGCTCAACCCACTTGCTCCAGCGGTACATGTCAGGGCAGAAGGAGGAGCGTCCGTAGACCACCAGCCGCGCCATCGAGCCTCCGTCCTTCGCGCCCCGCCGGTCGAGGCGCGCCCCGGCATCGTACGGTGCGCCCGCGGCGCGGCGGCGGCCGTGATCGCGCACACGTCGCGCAAGGCTGAGGACCGCGCGGGGGCTAGCCTCCGGCGAGCTTCACGCCATGCCCCTCGGCCTCGAGCAGCGCCAGCAGCGCCTCGCGGTGGTCGCCCTGGATCAACAGCACGCGGCCCTGCCTCGTGCCGCCGGTGCCGATGCGCTGCTTGCAGAGCCGCAGCAGCGCGTCGAGCTCGGCCTCACTGCCCGGCAGCCCGACGACGAGCGTGCCCTGCTTGCCGCCGCGCGCTGGCTTGCCGCGATGCAGCCGCACGACGCCGTCGCCCGGGTCGGCGGGCCGCCGGCCCCGCGCCCCCGTGCCCCCGTCTGCCCCGGACCGAGGTCGGGCGGGGCGTCGCGTCGCGGCGGGGCGCGGAGGCGCCGGCCCGCCGTCCGTCGAGTACACGCGCTCCGAGTTCGGCTCGCTCATCCGGCTCCTAGCGTAGCGCGGAGCCTCGTCGCTGCGCCGCTCGCGGGGGGCTAGGGCGAGGTGCCGCGATGCTTCGCGTGGAGCGCCGTCGGCGGCGCCGCGGCCAGCGCGGCGGGGATGCCCACCAGCGCGACGACGGCGCCGGCGACGAGCCAGCCCGCGGTGTACTCGCCGTCGATGTCCACGATGCGGCCGACCACCCACGGGCCCGCGGCGCCGCCAGTGGTGGAGACGAACTGCACCACGCCGTTGATCGTGCCGAAGGAGCGCACGCCGAAGTAGTCGGCGGCCATCGCGGGGCGCAGCGGCACGGTGCCGCCGAAGCCGGGCGCCGCGATCGCGATGCCGAGGACCGCCTGCCAGTAGCTGTCCGCGAAGGCGAGCACGGGCATGCCGGCGGCGAGCAACGCGAGGGCGAGCGCGAGCATGACGCGCTTCGAGTAGCGGTCGGCGAGGTAGCCGAAGCCGATGCGCCCCACGATCGAGGCCAGCGTGAAGACGGCCACGCTGCTGCTCGCGACGGCCTTCGACACGCCGATCTGCGTCTCCAGGTAGGGGATCTGGTGCACGGCCAGCGCGACGAACCCGAAGCTGCTCCCGAACATCGCGAGCGCAAGCAGGGCGAACGCGCGCGACGTGATCGCGGCGCGTACCGGCACGCCCCAGCGGCCTTCACCCTCCGAGTCCTCGGGCGCGGGCTCCTCGGGCGCGGGGTCCCCAGGTGCGGGCTGCGGGGGCGCGCCCTCCGCGGCGGGGCGGCGCGGCGAGCGGCGCCGGCCGTCGATGGGCTGCGGGTGGCCCGGCGGCCGCGCGCGGACGTTGCTGCCGATCACGAGGCCGACGACGAGCATGAACGCCGCCAGCACGCGCAGCGCCCAGCGCCAGCCCGCGGCCTCGACGAGCGCCGCGACCCCCACGACGAAGATGCCGCCGAGCCCGCCGCCCAGCGTCATGACGGACATCGCGAAGGCACGGCGGTCCCGGAACCACGTCGCGATCGCGGTGAGGCCGACCTGCCCGCCCGCGGCGCTGGAGCCGAGCGCGACCACGACCATCACCGCGTAGAAGTGCCACAGCTCCTGCATGTAGGACATCGCGACGACGCCGACGCTCGCGACGGTGATGCCGACGTAGAGCACGCGGCGCGGGCCCACGCGGTCCAGCGCGACGCCGACGAGGATCGCGCCGACCCCGCCGACCTCGTTGCGCAGCGAGAAGGCGAGCGCCGTGGAGGCGTTGCTCCACCCGAACTCGTCGCGGACGTCGTTGAAGATCGTGCCGAAGCCGTAGAAGAAGATCGCGGCCACGACCAGCACCACGGCCCCCGACGAGCCGACGACGATCCAGCCCTCGTAGACGTCGGGGAACGCTCGGCGGAGCATCGCGGCTACGTGGGGTCGGCGGGGGCGACCGGCTCGCGGGCGCCGCGCTCGCCAGCCCCGCGCTCTGGGCGGGCGGGGGTGCGCGCGAAGAAGACGAGGGCGGCGCTGGCCAGCACGAGCCCCGCCAGCGCCGCGAGCACGCCGTCGTAGCTCCCCACGCGGTCGTGGTAGGAGGCGACGAGCACGGGGCCGAGCGCGCCCAGGGCGAGCGAGAAGGGCATCGCCGAGCTGCGCACCGCGCCGAGGTGGCGACGGCCGAAGAAGGTCGCCCACATCACCTCCTGGATCGGCACGTAGCCGGCCATGCCCGACCCCATCGCGAAAAACCCGAGCGCCACGATCGCCACGCTCTCGGCGCGCGCGCCCGCGACGATCACGAGCACCCCGACGCCCAGCGCCACGAACGCCGCCGAGGCCAGGCGCCGCGGCTCGACACGCTCGGCGGCGATGCCCCAGAACGGGCGCGAGAGCAGGCCGGGGAGCGTGAGCACGGCCAGCATCGCGGCGGCCGTCGAGCGCGAGAATCCGGCGTCGGTGAGCAGCGGGATCGCCTGCGTGACGAGCGCCAGCAGGGTGAGCCCCACGCTCCCGAACGCGACCACGAGCAGCCACAACGAGCCCGTGCGCAGCGCCTCTCCCCGCGTCAGGGAGCTCGTGTAGTCCAGCCGCTCGCGCTCGGCGTCGCGCTCCGCGTCGGCGCCGCCGGGGGCGCGACCGTCGGGGCGCAGCCCGTAGTCCTCGGGCTGCCGCCGCATGACCAGCGCGGCGGGGAGGACCAGCACCGCGGTGACGACCGCGAGGATGCGCCAGCCCGCGGCCCACCCGAACTCGTCGACCACGGGCGTGAGCGCGTTCGGCACCACGACCCCGGCCAGCGAGAAGCCCACGGCGGCAATGCCGATGGCGCGGCCGCGGTAGCGCACGAACCACTTGGAGAGCGCGACGTTCACCACCAGCGAGCCCGCCATCCCCAGGCCTATCGGCTGGACGATCCCGCGCAGCAGCACCCACTGCCAGAGCTCGCGGACCTCGGCGGTGAGCAGCAGCGCGACCACGGTGATCGCGGTGCCGGCGAGCATCAGCGGACGGCCGCCGCGGCGATCGAGGAAGCCGCCGATGAAGAGCGCCGTGGCGGCCGTCACCACCTGCCCCGTGGTGAAGGAGATGATGAACTCGGCCCGCGACCAGCCCAGCTCCTCCGTCATCGGCTCGAGGAAGACGCCCGGCAGGTAGCCGACGAGGCCGGCGCCGATGACGAGGTTGGTGACCATCGCCGCGCCCACGATGTACCAGCCGAAGTAGATTCGCGGGCGTGGCTCGGCGCTGGCGGAGGGGGCAGCGGCGTGGCGCACGCGGGCACCCCGATCAGAAGCGGGAGGCGGGCCGAGGTGGCGCGGACAGCCTACGCGCGCGGCTCGGATCCGTGCCGCGCCGCTGCTGGTGATCGCGCACACGTCGTGCCGCGCTCCCTCCGCTAGCATCGCGGCGAGGAACGGAGCTGCCCCGTGGACGTGAGGCTGACCGAACAGGCGCTGGCGCTGATCCGCGACCGCGGCGGCGCGATGGCGCTGGACTTCATACCGCCCATCGGCTGAACCGGTCAGCTCGAGGTGCCGGTCGACACCTATCTGAAGCGCAAGAACCTCTCCAGCTACCAGACCATCGAGCTGGACGACGTGCGCGTGCATGTCGCGACCGCTCTCGGCCGCTGGGCCGAGAGCGTGGTGGTCGACGCGGAGCGCTTCCTCTTCTTCTGGAAGCGCTTCGACGTGCAGGTGGCTCATCGCCATCAGCCCACCTGAGCACACGGCTGAGCGCCCGCCGTGAGCGGGGGAGGCGCACGAGGGCGTTCCTTGACACGCGCGCCGCGAGCCCACTACTACAGCGACACGCGAGCGCGGCGGCGTGCGCCGCCGCGTCCCACGCCGCGACCGACCGAGGAGGCGCCCCCATGACCGTCGAGGCCCTGCCCATCATCCCCGCGACCTACAAGCTGCCCGAGGGCACCGACGCCGACGCCTTCTTCGATCTGGAGCCGGGGCCGCTGGGCAGCTACCAGATGACGATCACCGAGGCGGACGTGGAGCGCTGGGCGCGCATCCACGAGGACGAGGCGCCGTGGCGCCCCGAGCCCGGCGCCGAGCCCGCCGCTCCGCCGTACATCGGCTACTACGCCTGCATGAACGCGCTCGCGCCGATCCGCTACTTCGGCAACACGGGCCGCCCGAGCTACGGGCCGGGCGGGCTCTCGCGCTACTGGGCGGAGTTCCACGCCCCGCTGCCTCTCGCGGCGCTGCAGGTGACCGGGCGCGTCGCCGACAAGTACACCCGTCGCGGCATCGGCTACACCGACTGGGAGGTCGACATTACGCACGAGGGGCGGCTGCTCCAGCGCAACGGCCGCGCCTGGGCCACCAGCCTCCCACCCGAGGAGCTGGAGAAGTGGCCGGAGCACGAGGGCCGACCGCGCCCCCCGGAGGCGCCCGCGGACGCCGAGGTCTTCGGGCCGCTCGTCTACGTCACCTCGCAGGAGCACGTCGACGACCTCGAGGGGCCGGGCGAGGACAACAGCCACACCGACGTGGCGGCCGCGAAGGCGCAGGGGCTGCGCGGCCCGCGCGCGCAGGGCGAGCTCTCGTTCGCGTTGCTGGCGCGGCTGATGGCGCAGCGCTTCGGTGCGAGCTTCGCGAGCGGCGGCAGCCTCGACATCCGCCTCATCGGTGAGGTGCAGGCGGGTGACACGCAGAAGGGCTACGGCGCGGTCGTCGAGAGCCGCGCCGACGGCAGCGAGCTGTGCCGCGTGTGGGTCGAGAACCAGGACGGGCAGCTCGTCACGGTGGGGACGGCGACACACGCGGCGGCGTCGTCATGACGGCGCCCGCGCTGCCCGAGATCCCGGCGACGCGCCACCTCGACGAGGGCGTCGAAGGCGACCCGTTCCGCGACATGCACGTCGGTCCGCTGGGCCGCTACCAGGTGGTCGTGCGGCCGGAGGACGTCGAGCGCTGGGCGCGCATCCACGAGGAGCCGTACCCGTGGCGCGCGCATGAGGGTGCCGAGCCCGCCGCGCCACCGTCGATCCTCTACTACGCGTCGATGAACATCCTGACGCCGGTCCGCTACTTCCGACCGCGCGACTCGCCGGGTGGCGCCGCCCTCGCGCGGTACTGGGCGGAGTTCCACGCGCCGATCCCGATCGGCGTCCCGATCGAGGTGACGGGCGAGGTGACGGACAAGTACACGCGGCGCGGCCGCGGCTTCGTCGACTGGCACATCGAGGCCTTCGCGGAGGGGCGGCTGCTCCAGCGCAACGGCAAGAACTGGTTCTCCGGCATCCCCGAGGACGAGGCGAAGAAGTGGCCGCCGCGCCCCGGCGGCGAGCGCCCGCCCGAGGCGGCCGACGACGCCGAGCGCTTCGGTCCGATCGCCTATCCCGTGACGCAGGAGCACATGGCGGACTTCGAGGGGGGCGACGCGAACGCCCACTCCAGCGCCGACCTCGCGCGCGAACAGGGCGAGACGCGCACGACGGCGCAGGGCGCGCTGAGCTTCGGGCTGCTCAGCCGCCTCGCGACGGAGCGCTTCGGCGAGGCGTACACGGCGGGCGGCTCGCTGGACGTGCGCTTCACGCAGCGCGTTCACGGCGGCGACGTGCTGACGGCGCAGGGTGCGCTGCTCGGGCTGGACGCCGAGGGCCGCACGCGCACGCGGGTCTGGGCGCAGAAGCAGGACGGCGAGCTCACTGCGGTCGGCGTCGCCACCGCTCGGGCGTAGCGCGGCGCAGGCCGGGCCGCGGGCGCGCCCGCGAGGGGGCCGGCGCTACCCGCGCTCGGCGGGACGCAGGCGGAGCGCCGACCAGTCCTCGTCGATCGCCACCTGCGTCACGGTGCGCATGCCGCGTGCTTCGACCAGCGCGCGCAGCGAGTCGCGGTGGATGTCGGAGGCGAGCGGCGAGGTGAGCTTCGGATAGGCGATCCACAGCAGCGAGTCAGGAGCCGCGAGCTCGATCGCTCGCGGGAGCCGGGCGGCCACGTCCGCGCGGTCGCGGCAGAAGAGCAGCGTGAACGCCGCGCCGCGCGGCTGCTCGGTGGAGAGGCCGGCGGCGACGAAGGCCGCGGCGGCGAAGCGCAGCTTCGCGAGGACGGGCGCCGCGTCCACGCCCCGCCTCCGCTCAGCCGCGCGGTCGCTCCGGATCGCGCTGCCACGTGGTTGCCCCGCTCGGTCGCCGCGCTCCCTCGCCCGTCGCTGCCGCCCGCCGGCAGGAGCGGCCACCGGGCATGGGACGCCAGCCGAGCCCTCTTCGCCGCCCACGCGCCGCCGCTTGTCGGGCCGCTCGCTCGCAGGAGCGGCAGCCCCTCGAGTGCAGCGGAACGCTGCTATCCCCGGGGGAGGCCGAGGCCGCGCGAGGCGATGATATTGCGCTGGATCTCGTGCGTGCCGCCCGCGATCGAGGCCGAGATCGTGTGCACCGACTTCTGCGTATAGCGCGCGTTCAGCGGGGAGCGGTCGCCGTCCGGGTCCCAGAGCTGGCCGTAGAGGCCGAACACCTTCATGCCGGTCTGCTGCACCTGCTGGAGCAGCGTCCCGCCGAAGACCTTCGACATCGACGCCTCGTAGTTGGGGATCTGGCCGGCGTGCTGCATCGAGATGATGCGCATCGCGAACTGCGCCAGCACCTCCGTCTCGATGTAGCGGTCGGTCACGAGCCCGCGCGTAGAGTCGAGGTGGGTGGTGCGTGAGCGCAGCCGGCCCTCGTCCGTGCCGAGGTACTCCAGCAGCTCGTCGAGGTCCTTGCGCTGCTCGATGGCGCCGGTGACGTTCGAGCGCTCGTAGTCGAGCAGCGTCATCGCCACGTACCAGCCGCGGTTCTCCTCGCCGACGCGCTGGGAGACGGGGACGCGCACGTCCTCGTAGAAAGACTCGTTGGTGGCGTGCTCCCAGCCGCCCGAGATCAGCGGCTTCACCTCCACGCCGGGCGTGTCCTTGCGCAGCAGCAGGAACGAGATGCCGCGGTGCTTCGGCGCGTCCGGGTCGGTGCGGACGAGCATGAAGAACCAGTTGGCCTTGTGCCCCATCGAGGTCCAGATCTTCTGGCCGTTGATGACGTAGTCGTCGCCGTCGCGGACGGCGCGCGTGGCGAGCGAGGCGAGGTCGGAGCCGGCGCCCGGCTCGGAGTAGCCCTGTGCCCAGGTGATCTCGCCCGAGAGCGTCTTGGGCAGGAACTCGCGGCGCTGCTCCTCCGTGCCGTGGTGGATCAGCGTGGGGCCGAGCATCGAGGCGCCGGGCCCGCCGACAACGGGGGCGCCGGCGCGCGCGAGCTCCTGCTTGAAGATGAACTGCTCCATCGAGGTCAGGCCGGCGCCGCCGTACTCGGGCGGCCATTGCGGCGCGGACCAGCCGCGCTCGGCCAGCGCCTGCGCCCACTCCAGCGCGACGGCCTGCACCTCCGGCTCGCCCAGCATCAGGTCGAACTGCCAGTCGACGTTGTGCAGGCCCGGGCCCTTGCCATGCCCCGCGCGCTCGCGGTAGAGGGCGGGCAGCCGCTCCTCGATGAAGTCGCCGACCTGCACCCGGAACGCTGCCTGCTCCTGCGTGTCCGACCAGTCCATCTGCGCACCCCCCTCGATCGCGCGGCGACTATAGCAGCCGCCCTCGCCTCGATCGCCGGCGCTGGCGCTGGCGCTGGCGTGGGGGGTGGGGTCGCGCAGGGGTCGGGGCGCGCGACGCTATCATGGCTCGCCCGGCGCCGCGGCGAGCGGCGTGGCCGGAGTCGGAGAGGCCGACCGTGAGCGAGCCGACCGCCGAGCCCCCTCGAGGGCCGCGCCGCATCACCGTGCTCGCGGGCGGGGTCGGGGGCGCGCGTCTCGCGCAGGGAGTCGCGGCGGCAGCGCCCCAGGCGGCGCTCGCTGTGATCGTCAACGTCGGCGATGACTTCGAGTGGCAGGGGCTGCACGTGTCGCCGGACCTCGATACGGTGCTCTACACGCTGGCCGGCCGCGAGGGGGAGCAGGGGTGGGGGCTCGCCGGAGACACCACGGTCACGCTGGAGGCGCTGCGCGCGCTCGGCGGCGAGGCGTGGTTCGGCGTCGGCGACCGAGACCTCGCGACGCATCTCCGTCGCAGCGCGCTGCTGCGCGCGGGCCGCACGCTGTCCGAGGCGACGACGGAGCTCGCGTCGGCGTTCGGCGTGCGGGCGCGGCTGATGCCCGTCACCGACGACCCGCACCCGACGCTCATCGACACGGGCGAGGGCGAGCTGGCGTTCCAGGAGTACTTCGTGCGCCGCGGGCAGCGCGACGAGGTGCGCGGCGTGCGCTTCCCCGGCGCGGAGGGCGCGCGCCCCGCTCCCGGCGTGATCGAGGCGATCGCGGAGGCCGAGCTGCTGCTGATCGCGCCCTCCAACCCCTTCGTCTCGATCGCGCCGCTGATGGCCGTGCCCGGCGTGCGCGCGGCGATCGAGGGCGCCGCGGCGCCGCGGGTCGCCGTGAGCCCGATCGTCGGCGGCGCCGCGGTGAAGGGGCCGGCCGCGGCGATGCTGCGCTCGCTGGGGCACGAGGTGTCGGCGCTGGGCGTGGCGCGGCTGGTCGTCGGGCTCGCTGACGTCTTCGTGCTGGACGCCCTCGACGCCGCGCTCGCCCCGGCCGTGCGCGAGCTGGGGATGGAGCCGCTCGTCACCGACACGATGATGACCGACGCCTCGCGCCGGGCCGCGCTGGCGCGGGAGCTGCTGGGGCGGGCGCCCGCGTGAGCCCCCCGCTCGTGAGCCGGTCGCTGGTCGGGCGCCCGCTGGCGAGCCGCGCGGCGGTGCTGGTGCCGGTGAAGCCGCTCTCGGAGGCGAAGTCGCGCCTCGCGCCCGCGCTGGCGATCGAGGAGCGGCAGGCGCTGGTCTGCGCGATGCTCGCCGACCTGCTGGCGGCGGTGCGCGCCGCCCACGCCGGCCCGCTGCTCGTGCTCTCCCCCGACGACGCCTACGACGGGCTGGTGGCGCGCGCGGGAGCTCAGCGCCTCGCCGACGCGGGCGAGGGCTATCGCGCCGCGGTCGAGATGGGCCTCGCCTCGGCGGAGGTGCGGCGGGCGGGGGCGGCGCTCGTGATCCCGGCGGATCAGCCGCGCGCGCAGCCGCACGAGGTGGCGCGCGCCCTCGCGGCGCTGGCCGAGGCGGAGGTGGTGCTGGTGGCGGCCGCCGACGAGGGCACGGGCGCGCTCGGCCTCTCGCCGCCCGACGCGATCGCGCCGGCCTTCGGCGAGGGCTCGGCCGCCGCGCACCGGCGGCTGGCGCACGAGGGCGGGCGGCGCCTCGTCGAGCTCGACCTCCCCTCGCTCGCGCACGACGTCGACCGGCTCGAGGAGCTGCTCGACCCGACGGCGCCGCCGCCGGGGCCCGCCACGGCGCGGCTGCTCGAGCGCGTGCTCGCCTCGACGGGCGGGGGCGCGCCCCGCGAGTAGGCGCGCTAGCTGGACTCGGCTAGCTGAACTGGTCTAGCTGAACGGGGTCTGCGGGCGCCCCTGCAGCTCGCCGTCGACGTGGAGGTCGACCTTCTCGTTGTAGAACGCGAACAGCCCCTCGATCTTCGGAATCTCGGGGATCGGGAACGCGTAGTGCCAGACGATGTCGCGGTAGAGCTCGCCGCCCGCGCGCACGGAGTGATAGGACGCGACGCCCTTGTAGGGGCACTGCGTGTGTCTATCCGAGGGCTCCAGCAGCTCCCGGCGCACGTTCTGGGGCGGGATGTAGTAGCGCGTGGGCAGCCCCGTCTCGAAGAGCAGCAGCGGGCGCTCCGTCTCCGCGACCGTCTCGCCCGCCAGCTCGACGCGGACGTGTCGCGAGCTGTGCAGCGTGTCGACGCGCTTGTACGGGTCGCGCGCGTGCACGAAGACCTCGTCGTCCTCCTCGAACCACTGGTCGACGCGGGGCCAGTAGAGGGCCAGGTGGTCGGCCAGCGGCTCCAGGCCGGGCGGCGGCTGCTCGTAGCTCCACGCGACGCTCTCCTCCACGCGCTCGCCGACGCGCAGCGTGTAGTAGCTCGCCTCGCCCTTCGACTCGCAGCGGGTGCGCTTCGCCGAGCGCTCGAGCAGCTCCATCCGCACGTCCGCCTTTGGCAGGTAGTAGACGGGCGTCAGCCCCCGCTCGAGCATCAGCAGCGGCCGCGCGGTGTCGACGATCCACTCGCCGCCCACGCGCACACGCACGCGCCGGTGGCTCGGCTCGGCGCGCCACGGAGAGCAGCTCTCGGCGCCGGGCGAGATCAGCACGCCCGCATCGCTGCCCGCCCGCGTCGCCTGCGTCATCGTCGCCCCCTCGCGCTCGCCGTGCCCGCACCCACGATAGCGCAGCGCGCGGCCGCCGAAGCCCGCGCTGCGTGACGTCGATCACGTCCCCGCGCGCCCCCCGCAGGCGTCCGGCTCGGCGCTAGATGTCGAGGCCGTACGCGCGCACGACGTTGTCGCGCAGGAACTTGCGGCGTGCCTCCGGCCTCAGCTCGAGGGCGTCGATCTCGCGCATCGTGCGGCCGAAGTCGAGCACCGGGAAGTCGGTGCCGAAGAGCACCTTCTCCTGCCCATAGGTGTTGATGTACTGCACGAACTCGGGCGGCCAGTAGCGCGGCGAGTGCGCATCTGAGCCGATGTAGACGTTGGGGTGCTTCCACGCCATCGCGATCATCTCGGAGGTCCACGGGATGCCCACGTGGATGCCGATCAGCACCAGCTCCGGGAAGTCGCAGGCGATGCCGTCCAGCGCGATCGGTCGCCCCGTGGAGCGCAGCGGCCGGTCGGGCGCGTAGATCAGCGACTGCCCCACCTGCATCTGGATCGGCACGCCCAGCTCCACGCATTTCGCGTAGAAGGGGTACATCCGCGCGTGGTCGGGCGGCATCTCGAACCAGTGCGGGTAGAAGTGCGCGCCGACGAAGCCGAGCTCCGTGACGGCGCGCTCCAGCTCGCGCACGCCTGCCATCCCTTCGGTCGGGTCGACGCCGGCGAGGCCGTAGAAGCGGTCGGGGTGCCGCGCCACGGCGTCCGCCACGATCCCGTATGGGACGCGCGCCGAGGTCGGGTGGTGCTCGGGCCCCGCGCGCACGGCGACGAGGAAGGCGCGCTCGATGCCCGCCTCGTCCATGCGATCGATGAGCTGCGTGAGCGTCAGCCCCGCCATCAGCGCCGCGTCCGTGCCGATCTTCCCGACGAAGAAGCTCTCGCGCCACATCGGCCGATGCTCCAGCGCCTCGGGCGTCCAGATGTTGACCACGCAGTCGATCGCACGCACGTCGTCGCTCATCGCTCCCCCGCCTCGTCCGCGTCCCCGTCTCGCCCGCTGGCGGGGCGGCCGCATCGTACGGGTCGCGTCGAGGCCCGCGCTCGCCGGCCGATCGCGCGAGCCGCGGGCCTCGCCAGCGGCGCGCGGAGCTGCCATCGTCTCGGCATGAGCGGCCAGGGCGTGACGGCGGCAGACGTGGAGCGCGCGGCGGCGCGGCTCCCGGGAATCGTGCGGCGCACGCCGCTCTGGCCCTCGGTCGCGTTGACGGAGCTGGCGGGCGTCCCCGTCTCGCTGAAGTGCGAGAGCCTGCAGCGCACCGGCTCCTTCAAGCTGCGCGGCGCCTCGAACATGCTGGCGACCGCCGAGCCACGGCCCGCGGGCGTCGTCGCCGCATCGGCGGGCAACCACGCGCAGGGGGTGGCGCTGGCCGCGCGCGAGCTCGGGCTGCCCGCCACCGTGGTGATGCCGCGCGAGGCGCCGCTCGCCAAGCGGCGCGCCACGCGCGGCTACGGCGCCGCCATCGAGCTGCTCGACGGCCCGCTCGCGGCGTGCCAGGAGCTCGCCCGCGCGCTGGCCGCCGAGCGCGGGCTGCTCTAACGTCCCGCCCTACGACCACCCGCAGGTCGTGGCCGGGCAGGGCACCGTCGGCCTGGAGATCGCGGAGGACGCGCCCGATCTGGGGACGGTGCTGGTGCCCACCGGGGGCGGCGGGCTGCTGGCCGGCGTCGCGCTCGCGGTGAAGGCGCGGCACCCCGGCGCGCGCGTGATCGGCGTGCAGACGCAGGCGATGCCCGGCATCGCGGAGTCGCTCGCGGCGGGCGAGCCGCGGCAGCTCCCCGCGCGGCACACGATCGCGGACAGCGCGGCCGTCGCCGGGCCCTCGGCGCTCACCCTCGATCTGATCCGCCGCTACGTCGACGCGGTCGTCGCCGTGAGCGAGGAGCAGGTGGCGCGCGCGCTGCTCTTCCTGCTGGAGCGTTCGCGACTGGTCGCCGAGGGCGCGGGCGCGCTGGGCGTCGCGGCGCTGCTGGGCGGCCACGTCGAGCCGCGCGGCCACACGGTCGCCGTCGTCTCCGGCGGCAACATCGACGTGAACCTGCTGGGGCGGCTCGTCGAGCGCGGGCTCGTCGCCGACGGGCGACAGCGCACGATCACCGTGGCGGCGGCGCATGTCCCGGGCGAGCTGGCGCGCGTGACCGGCGCCATCGCCGAGGCGGGGGTGAACGTTGTCGAGGTCGATCACGACCTCAGCTCGCCCGAGCTGCCGGTGGGCGTCGCGAGCGTTCGGCTGCGCCTCGATCTCGACGATGCGCCGGCGTTCGATGCGCTCGTCGAGTCGCTGCTCGCCGTCGGGTTTCGCCGCGGCCACACCACCGATCTCGAGACACCCGCCGCCCACGAGAGCCCGTCGTGACCGACGCTCGAAGCTGCCCGGATTCGCCGCGCGTGAGCGCGCCGCGTTCACGTTCGCAATAGCGCACGCTCGCGCGGTTGCTGTCTCGTGCGCTTCCGCGCTCTATGAACTATAAGCTATCCTCGATCGAATGCACCGGAGCGCGCTCGTGTTCCTCGTGTCCTTCGTCGCGTGGGAAGAGGCCGCCTTGGCGCTGAGGCAGGCAGGAGGCTGTGATGCCAACGTTCACGAAGCTGAACCCCAACGAGGTCGCCGTCGGCCGCGGGCGCGCCGCGCAGGAGGCGCGCCGGCCCTACGTCGAGGCGCTGAAGGCCGGCGACGCCGGGATGCTGGAGCTGCAGCGCGGCGAGAAGCCGGCGTCGGTGAAGCGGGTGCTCCAGGAGGCCGCGCGCGAGGCCGGCGTCCGCATCCGCTCGTCGTGGGCCGACCAGCGCCAGCAGGTCCTCTACTGGAAGAAGGTCGCCCGCCGCTAGGGCAGCGTTCCGCTGCACTCGAGGGGCTGCCGCCGCCACGGACGGGCGTCGGGCGTTCCGGCGGGGCGATCGGCGGCGCTGAGGTAGCGTTCCGCTGC
Organism: Dehalococcoidia bacterium; assembly: GCA_963667515.2. GTDB lineage: Bacteria > Chloroflexota > Dehalococcoidia > UBA2979 > UBA2979 > VYDC01. The sequence continues at coordinate 143,799 of CAXXXY010000008.1, forward strand.
ATCCGAGGGGCTGCCGGCAACGTTCCGTTGCATTCGAGCGGCTGCCGCCGCCACAGACGCGCCTCGGGCGTCCCGGCGGGGCGATCGGCGGCGCTGAGGGCTTGCGGCGCGTCGGGCGCTAGCGGGGGTGCGCGAGCGCTGTCGAGCAGCGTTCCGCCGGCAGCGTTCCGCTGCACTCGAGGGGCTGCCGCCGCCATAGACGCGCCTCGGGCGTTCCGGCGGGGCGATCGGCAGCGCGGAGAGGTCGCGGCGCGCCGGGCGCTAGCGGGAGCGCGCGAGGGCCGTTGACGCGGCGCCGTCGGGCCAGCCGAGGTACTCGGCGAGCGCGCGCCCGAGGATCCACTCGCGGTCCTCGTCGCTCAGGAAGTCGGCGCGCTCGCGGATCACGTCGATCTGCTCCTCGTAGCGCTCGTAGCCGATGCGCAGCGACTGCGTGTAGTCGGTGCCCCAAAGCATGCGGCGCGGGCCGTACGCCTCGTAGACGCGCCGCACCAGCTCGATGCCCAGCGGCGAGCGGTCGAAGGGCGGCTTCGTCGACACCTTGACCGCGACGTGCGCGTAGCGAGCCAGCGCCAGCATCTGCTCGATCTCGGGGTGGTCGAGGCTCTCGATCGCGTCGCCCCGCGCGGAGAAGAGCGCCTCCGCCACCGGCAGCCCCATGTGATCGACGATGAGCCGCAGATCGGGGTGCCGGCGCACGACGCGCTCGACGTAATCCTTCGCGCCCGTGCTGAAGACGGCGACCGGGACGTCGTGGCGCTCGCAGGCCGCCCAGAACGGGTCGGCCGCGTCGTCGCCGCCCCAGAACGCACGCAGTCGCTCGTGCACGTGCGTGCGGATGCCCAGCATCCCCGGCTGCGCGAGCCAGCCCGCGACGCGCTCGGGGGCGGCGGGCGCGGCGGGGTCGATCAGCCCCATCACCGCGAGGCGCGTCGGGTGCCGCGCCGCGCACTCGAGGCCGTACTCGTTGTGCGTGCCCATGAAGCCCGGCGGCACGATCACCGCGCGGTCGACGCCCGCTGCGTCGAGCACCGGGAGGAAGCGCTCGGGGCCGTAGGGCTCGGGCAGGTTGGGCTGCGAGATGTCGGTCCAGGGGCGGTCCGGCCGGTTCGCCTCCCAGAGGTGGATCTGCGAGTCGGTGATCACGCGGCGGCTCGCACGGTCAGCGCGCCGCGGCGCCGGCGGCCGCCGCGATGTCGGCGCGGTAGCGCTCCACCGCGGCGTAGGTGTCAGCCGGGAGGCCGCGCAGGTACTCCGTGACCTCGGCCAGCGGCAGCACGTCGCCGTACTTGTTGTTCATGTCGAAGAGATTCACGCGGTGGGTCACCTCCCCGCGGTCGAAGGTGCACTCCTCCACGACCTGCACGTGGTAGTTGAGGTTGAACGCCTCGATGACGGTGGCGCGCACGCAGCCCGAGGTCGCGGTGCCGCAGACGATCAGGTCGTCGACGCCGAGCAGCGTCAGGTAGCTCGCGAGCGGCGTGCCGTAGAAGGCCGCGGGCTTGGTCTTCTCGATCACGAGCTCGCCGGGGGCGGGCGCGATCTCCTCGACGATCTGCATGCCGATGCGCTTCGAGATCTCGGACTTCACCCGCGTCTCGCCGCGCGCGTTCTTCCACAGCCAGCCGCCGCGCTGCATCAACGTCGCCGCGGGCGGGCCCGTCGTGTAGAAGACCGGCACGCCCCCCGCGCGCGCCTCCGCGAGCAGCGTGCGGATCTGCTCGATGGCGTCCCACGCCGCCTCGCCGCAGGAGTTGTGGAAGCGCTGCTGCGACTCGAGGATCGGCTCGCGGCGGTCGCCGGTGAAGTCGTAGCTGACGTCCACCACCAGCAGCGCCGGCCGCTTCCCGAACTCGCCGCGGCGGCCGTAGCCCGCCGCCTCCCAGATCTCGCGCTCCTGCGCGGGAATCACGTCGTCCCAGATGCGCGCCATGCTCGACCCTCCTCGATCGCTCGCGTCCCCCGCCGAGGCGCTAGCTGTAGTTCCCACGTAGGTTGTTGAGAGGATGAGGGGCCTCGCCCGCTGCTGTGTGTGACAGCACGGCAGTAGCGAGGAGAGGACACCCTCATGGCCCATCGTAACGCGCGGCTGACGCCGCTGACCCGACTCGAGCTCGTGCGGGAAGTGGACGCCGGCTGGCCCCAGGCTGAGGTCGCTCGCCACTTCCGCGTCTCCCGCCACACCGTTGCCAAGTGGCTGGGGCGCTTCCGGGCGGAGGGAGCGGCAGGGCTCGAGGACCGCAGCTCCGCCCCGCGCGCGCATCCCCGGCGCACGCCGCCCGAGCTGGAGCGACGCATCTGCGCCGTGCGACGCACGCAGGGATTCGGGCCGCATCGCATCCAGTGGGCGCTCGGGGTCGCCCGCTCCACGGTCTACGCCGTGCTGCGGCGCCGCGGCCTCAACCGGCTCGACCGCCTGCACCGCGTCACCCGGGAGCCGGTCCGCTACGAGCACGACGCCCCCGGCGACCTGCTGCATCTCGACGTGAAGAAGCTCGGGCGCGTCCCCGAGGGCGGCGGCAAGCGAATGGCGCCTGGCTTCGCCGAGACGCGCTCCGGGCCGCATTCGCGGCGTTCGCTGGGGCTGGAGTACCTACACGTCGCCGTCGACGACCACAGCCGTTACGCCTACGTCTCCGTCCTGCCCGACGAGCGTGGCGCGAGCTGCGCCGCCTTCCTCGAGCAGGCGCTCGCGGCCTTCCGCCGGCGTGGCGTGCGCGTGCGCCGGGTCCTGACCGACAACGCGAAGGCCTACACCGTCGCCCGCAGCTTCCACGGCGCCGCCGCTGCCGCAGACGTGCGGCTGTCGCACACGCGGCCCTACCGCCCGCAGACGAACGGCAAAGCCGAGCGTTTCATCCAGATCCTGCAGAACGAGTGGGCCTACGCCCGCCCCTACCGCTCCAACGCCGAGCGGCTGCGCCAGCTCCCACGCTGGCTCTACCGCTACAATCACCGCCGACCGCACGGCGGCGTCGGCGGGGCCGTCCCCGCCTCCCGCCTGTGAACAACCTTCCTGGGTAGTACAGCTAGCCAGCCGCCTCCAGCTCGCGCCGCAGGTGGCGGCCGTCGCCGGGGCTGCCTGTGATCTGCCCCTCCTCCATCACCACGCGGCCGCCGAGGACGGTCGCGACCGGCCAGCCGCGGAAGCGCTCGCCCTCGAAGAGCGAGTAGTCGACCTGCAGCAGCTCGGCGCGGAACTCGACCTCGCGCTCCATGTCGACGAGCACGAGGTCGGCGTCGGCGCCGAGCGCGATGCGCCCCTTCCCCGCGAGCCCGAAGAGGCGCGCCGCGTTGCCGCTGGTCACGGCCGCGACCTGCGGCAGCGTGAGCCGCCCCTCGTTCACGCCACGCGCCAGCAGCAGCGGCAGGATCGTCGCGGAGCCGGGCACGCCGCCGCGCGCCTCCCAGATGTTGTCGAAGCCGCCGCCACTCTTCTGCTCCCAGCGGATCGGGATGTGGTCGGAGCCCATGCACGTCACGCCGCCGTCGGCGAGCGCGCGCCACAGCGCGTCGTTGTCCGCGCGCCACTTGATCGCGGGGTTGTACTTGGCCAGCGTCGCCTTCTCGTGCTCGGCGTGGATCGCGAGGTAGTGCGGGCAGGTCTCGCCGTCCATGCGCACGCCCTGCGCGCGCGCCTCGCGGATCACCTGTGGGCCCTCGGCGGTGCTCATGTGCACCACGTAGAGCGGGCAGCCCTGCAGCCGCGCGTAGTACGCGGCGCGGCGCATGCACTCCTCCTCCAGCGGGTTGGGGCGCGACTCGCTCCATGCGGCCGCGTCGGTGCGGCCCTCGGCGCGCAGCCGCTCGCCGAGCACCTGCGCGATCTCCCAGTTCTCGGCGTGCACCATCGCGATCGCCGGATCGCCGAGCGCCGCGATCTGGCCCAGCGCCTCGTAGAGCACGCCGTCGTCGACGGCGACGGTCGCCGGGTAGAGCTCGCGACCGCCGGCCGCGAAGTACATCTTGTAGGAGGTGGCGCCGTGCTCGCGCGCCAGCTCGGGCAGCTCCCGCACGTGCTCCAGCGACTCGATGATCGGCGAGAAGGCGATGTCGCAGTGGGCGACGCGCGGCACCTCCGCGATCTGCTGCGCGAGCACGGGGCCGTAGGGCTCGTGCGGCGAGGCCACGAAGACCATCGCCGTCGTCACGCCGCCCGAGATCAGCGAGCGCGTCTCCCGCTCGCAGATCGCGGGGAAGGCGTCGCCCGTCGGCATGTGCACGTGCGGGTCGATGACGCCGGGCAGCACGTGGCGGCCCCTGGCGTCGAGGGTGCGCTCGGCGTCCAGCGGCGTGCCGGGCGCGACCAGCGCGGCGATGCGCCCGCCCGCCACCGCGATCTCGCCGCGCCACTCGCCGGCGGGCGTGACCACGGTGCCCCCCACGATCGCGAGCTCGTACTGCGTCGCGGCGGACTGGGCCGCCTGGGACTGGGCCACGGCGTTCTCCTTCGTGACCGACGCGCTAGTCGCCCGTGAAGCTCGCCTCGCGCTTCTCGGCGAACGAGGTGACTGCCTCGCGGTAGTCGCGGGAGGCGAGCACGCTCTTCGCCGCGTGGTGCAGGTAGTCGCGCGACTCCGTATAGCGCAGCGCGTGCAGCGCCACGTCCTTGTAGACCTCCACGGCCCGCGGCGGGTTCGCGAGGATCTTCTCCGCGATCTCGAGCGCGGTGGGCAGCAGCTCGTCGGGCTCGACGAGGTGTGAGACGAAGCCCCAGCGGTGCGCGAGCTCGGCGGGGATCATCTCGCCCGTCAGCCCCAGGTAGTTCGCGATGGCGGGCGGGTACGCCTTGACCAGCAGGTCGATGCGCCCGATCTGCCCCGCCTTGATCTCGAGGTCGCCGAAGCGCGCGGCCGTGGAGGCGATACGGATGTCGCAATCCAGAGCCATGCCGTGGCCGCCCCCGACGCAGAGCCCGTTCACGGCGGCGATGATCGGCTTCGCTATCTCGTGCTGGCCGGGGAGCCCGAAGCGCCGCGGGTCGCGGCGCTCCACGCGCGGCGGCTGCCGCCCCTCGCGCGCGTAGATCGCGCGCTCCTTCAGGTCGGCGCCCGCGCAGAACGCGCGCCCCGCCCCCGTCACGATCGCGACGCGCAGCCCGTCGTCGTTCTTGAACGCCTGCCACGCGTCGCCCAGGTCGTGGTGGAGCTGCTCGTTGAGGGCGTTCAGCGCCTCGGGGCGGTTCATCGTGATCACCACGACCTCGCCCTGCGGCTCGTAGAGGACGGTCTCGAGCTCCATCGCGCGCCTCCCTGCCGCCGGCTGCGCGCTGGCGCCGCCAGGGCCGGCAGCATAGCGTTACCTTGGCTCGCCGCGTGAGGGGCGTCCCCGGCGGTGCGGTCCCCGGCGGTGCGGTCCCCGGCGGTGCGGTCCCCGGCGGTGCGGTCCCCGGCGGTGCGGTCGCGCTCCACCGCCGCGTCGAGGCGGCCGAGGTCCGGCGCACGCGGGCCGCGTGCTCGGAGGCGCGCGACCCGCACACGGCGAGCGGCGCATCGCCTATGCTCGCGCCGCACGGGGGGGCGCCCATGATCGTCGATATGCACGTCCACGTCTGGGACGAGGGCTACCAGCCCGAGGGCTACAAGCAGGGCATGGCGCGGGGCGCCGCCAGCCGGCGCTGGCCGCCGCGCGACCCGGCGACGATCCGCCCGCGCGTGATGGCGGGCGCCGTCGACCCCGAGGGCGAGCTGCTGATCCCGGAGCTCGACCGCGCGGGCGTCGACGTCGCCGTCGCGATGGTCGTCGACATGGGCCCCGCCTTCGGCGAGGAGCAGGACGTCCCCATCGACGAGGTGCTGGCGCAGCACGAGCGCCTCATCGCGCGCTACCCGGGCCGCTTCCACGCCTTCTTCGGCCGCGACCCACGCCGCCCCGACACCCCCGAGCGCTTCCGCCGCGCGGTCACGGAGCAGGGCTTTCGCGGCATCAAGCTCTACCCGCCGTGCGGCTACCGCCCCGACGACGAGGCGTGCTGGCCGCTCTACGAGACGTGCATCGAGCTCGGGGTGCCCGCGCTCTTCCACACGGGGACGGTGGCGCCGCCGCTCGACCCGGGCCTCGTGCACCCCAGCCTGCTCTCGGCGGTCTCGCGGCGCTACCCGGAGCTGACCGTCATCTACGGGCACGTCGGTCGGCCGCACTGGTGGCGCGACATCCTGCACATCTCGGGCAGCAACCCCAACGCCTACCTGGAGCTCTCGCAGTGGCACAGCGAGGCGAGCAAGGACCCCGCGGGGTTCGCGCGCACGCTGTCGGAGATGCGCGACTCGGTGGGCGCGCAGCGCATCCTGATGGGCAGCGACTACGCCGCGGGCCCGCGCACCACGGGCGACCGCAGCTGGTACCCCGGCTGGATCGAGTTCCTGCGGACGCTCCCGGAGCGGGGCGCGGAGTACGGCGTGAGCTTCTCCGAGGAGGAGGTCGAGCTGATCCTCGGGGGGAACGCGCAGCGGCTGCTCCGGCTGGAGTAGCTGCTCCGCTCGAGCAGCTGCGGGGCCTCGAATAGCGGGCGGCCGCACGGGGGGGGGGGCGAGGGATGAAGATCGCGCTGCAGTACGCGCCGGGCCCGCGGGTCACGGAGCTGGGGCCGCTCTCGAAGGCGGCGGAGGACGCGGGGTTCGACGGGCTGGGGCTCGCCTCGCCGTACGGCTTCTACACCGGCATCGGCGCGCTCATCGACCCGACCGAGCGCATCCGCGTCGCGACGAGCGTGCTGCCGCTCTTCCACGCCACGCCGTTCATGCACGCCTCCTCGGCGATGATGCTGCAGGAGATGTCGGGCGGCCGCTTCATCCTCGGCGTGGGCTCGCAGACGAAGGGGCAGGTGCGCACGCAGGCCGGCTTCGACCCGGAGAAGCCGGCGCTCCGCGCGCGCGACATGGTGCGCGCGATCCGCGCGCTGCTGGAGGGCGCGCACGCCTACGAGGGCGAGTACTACCACGTCACCGGCGTCGGCTCGCTCGCGGCCGGCGGGGTCGGCGTCGCGCCGCCGCCGATCTACTTCTCGGGCGTCAACCCGCTGAACCTGCGCATCACCGGCGAGGTCGGGGACGGCATGCTCGCGCACCCGATCTTCTCGCGCCGCTACTACGACGACGTGGTGTGGCCCGCCATCGAGGAGGGGATGCGCCGCGCCGATCGCTCGAAGGCCGACTTCGAGATGTGCGCGATGCCGATGATCTGGGTCGTCGACGAGACGACGAGCCGCGCCGAGGGGCTGCGCCGCGGCAAGCGCAACCTCGCGAACTACTACTCGACGCGCGCCTACGGTGGTTACATGGAGTTCCACGGCTGGGCGCGCGAGCGCGACGACATCCGCGCCGTCTGGCAGCAGGCGAGGGATAGCGGCACCCCCATCGACGGGCACCAGATGGAGGAGATCCTCTCCGACGAGATCGTGGAGGAGGTCTGCCTGGTCGGCACGGCCGACGAGGTGCGCGAGCTGGCGCGCGAGCGCTACGAGGGCGTCGCCGAGACGCTGTTCATGTACTCGCTGCACGACTCCTACAACCGCGCGGGCGACGAGGCGCAGAAGAACGAGCAGAACCTCTACCGCGTGATCGAGGCGTTCCGCCACTTCGAGGGCTAGCGAGCCTCCTCGGCGCCGTCGTCGAGGCGGACGCGCAGCAGCACCGCGTCGGCGCGATCGAGCGCGCGGCGCAGCGCGCTTCCGCGCAGCACCTCGCGCGCCTGCTCCGCCTCGGCGCTCGCCGGCTCCAGCAGCTCGCCGCGCCCGCGCGCGCGCCGGCCCCGCAGCTGCAGCTCCACGGGCGCCCCGCCGTGCAAGTTGCGCCACCAGCGTTGCCTCGCGTGGGAGACGAGGTAGAGCGTGTCGCCGTCTTGGGCGTCCTGCGCGGGCGTGCCGTAGCGGCGGCCGCTGCGGCGGCCCGTGACCGTGACCAGCAGCACCCGGCCCGAGAGCACGCGGTGCAGGGGCGAGCGCAACAGCGCCGCGACGAGCGCGTTGACCAGGCGGTGCGAGGGGGCGGACGACGGGGCGCAGCATCGGCGCCCCTCCCTGCGTCGACGGCCCGGCGCTAGCGGCGCGTGGGCCGCGCGAAGATGCGCAGCTGCGCCGGCACGTCCGCGATCACCGCGCTCCCGCGGAGGCTCGCCAGCTCCGCGTCCGTGACGCCCAGCTCGCGCAGCACCTCGTCGTTGTGCTGGGCGAAGCGCGGCGCGGGCCGCGCGCGCGAGGGGGGCGGCGTCTCCGAGAAGCGCCACGCCAGCCCCTCCCAGCGCTGGAAGCCGACCTCGGGGTGCACCGTGTCCACCCAGTAGTCGCGTCGGAAGAGCTGCGGGTCGGCGACGATCTCCCAGTTGGCGAGCACCGGCCCCGCGGGGACGCCCGCCGCCTGCAGCCGGCGCGTCGCCTCGTTGTGGTCGAGCGGCGCGCTCCACGCCTCGATGGCGGCGTCGATCTCGTCGTGGGCGGCGTGGCGCGCCTCGACGTCGGGGTGGCGCTCGCCGAGCTCGGGGCGGCCGATCACCCCGCACAGCGCGCGCCACTGCTCGTCCGACTCGCAGGCGAGCGCGAGCCAGCAGTCCTCGCCCGCCGAGCGGTATGCGCCCTGCGGCGCGATCCGCAGCGAGCGGTTGCCGCGGGGCTCGGCGACGCGCCCGGCGAGCCGGTGATCCATCACCGGCTCCACCGCGAACAGCGCCGCCGACTCGGCGAGCGCCATGTCGATGTGCTGGCCGCGGCCGCTGCGCTCGCGCTCCCACAGCGCAGCGATCACGCCGAGGAAGGCGTGCGTCCCCGTGATCGGATCGCCCTGGAAGGAGCCGGTGGCGTAGAAGTCGCCGCGCTCGTAGCCGGTGCGCGCGATCAGGCCCGCCGCGGCCTCGACGTTGGAGCCCAGCCCCAGGTAGTGCGCCTCCGGCCCCGTCGCGCCGAAGCCCGACATGGAGCAGAGAATGATGCGCGGGTTGCGCTTCGCCAGCTCCTCGTAGGAGAGGCCGAGGTTGGGGAAGACGCGCGCGCTGTTGTTCTCCAGCACCACGTCGGCGCGCTCGACCATGCGCAGGAAGAGCTCGCGCCCCTGCTCCGTCGCGAGGTCGAGGGAGATCGCGCGCTTGTTGCGGTTGAACTGGTTCCACGCCGCGCCGCGGTCGTAGAAGCGCGGCCCGGTGTGCCCGCCCGCGAAGTGCTGGGCGCGCGTCGGCTGCGTGAACGAGCGCTCGATCGCCACGACCTCCGCGCCGAGGTCGGCGAAGTACATCCCGCACAGCGGCCCCGCCCAGCTGTTGGTCACCTCGATCACGCGCAGCCCCTCGAAGGGGAGGCGCGCCGCCTGCTCGGGATGCTCGGCGCCGCCAGAGATGGGCGCGGGCGCAGCGGCGGCGGCGAGCTCCGCCTCGCGGTCGGCGTCGAGCAGCGGCGCGGCGGCGACGGGCCCCGCGGGCGAGCGCGAGAAGCGCCACGGCGGGCCCGGGATCTCGATCGCGCCGGCTCGCGGGTGCTCGACGCCGCGCCAGAACTCGCGCGCCTCGAGCTGCGGCCACTCCGCGAGGTCGGCGACCGTGTGCACCGGCGTCACCAGCATGCGCAGCGCCTGCGCCTGCTCGGCCACCTCCTGCTTGCGGCGCGTGCTCGCCCACTCCGTGAAGCGCTCCAGCGCCTCCGGCAGCGCGTCCAGCCAGCCCTCGGACGTCTGGAACGCGGGGTCGTCGACGCGCTCGGGCTCGCCCATCAGCAGGTAGACCTCGGGCGTGAAGCGCGTGGCGAAGAGGTGGCCGTCCGCGCACGGCACGATGACCGAGGCACCGCCCTCGCCGCGGCGCTTCACCAGCCCCTCCTGGCTCCACACCGAGAGCACGAAGACGTGCGAGGAGACCAGCGACTCGAAGGTGGAGACGTCCAGGTGCTGGCCGCGCCCGGTGCGCCGCGCGTGCCACAGCGCCGCCGCCGCGCCCGCCGCGAGCTGCATGCCGGCGTGCAGCTCGCCCTGGTGGCCGTGCACCATCAGCGGCGCCCGCGCGGGGTCGCCGCAGAAGTACATCCAGCCGCCCATCGCGTAGTCGACGATCTCGCTCGTGACGCGGTCGGCGTAGGGGCCGTCCTGGCCGAACGCGGACTGCGAGCCGACGACGAGGCGCGGGAAGCGCTCGCGGAGCTGCTCGTAGCCCAGCCCGCGGCGCTCCATCACGCCGGGCCCGGCCGACTCCAGCAGCACGTCGGCGTGCGCGAGCAGGGCAAGGAAGCGCTCGCGGTCGCCCGCCTCGTCGAGGTCGAGCACGACGCTGCGCTTCCCGGCGTTCAGCGCGAGGTGCAGCCCGCCGACCTCGAGGTCGGGGCTGCGGGAAGCGAACGGCCCGAGCGCGCGCAGCCGGTCACCGCCCGGCGGCTCCACCTTCACCACGCGCGCGCCGAGGTCGGCGAGCAGCCGCGAGGCGTGGCCGCCCGCCACCCCCTCGGCGGCGTCGACCACCGTCACCACCGCGAAGGGGCGTGAGTCGTCCCCGGCGCCTGCCGCGGCAGTCGTCTCCTCACTCACCGGTGTCGCCCCCGCCCGCCACGCCTCGCGCGGCCTTCGCTAGCTGTACTACCCAGGAAGGTTGTTCACAGGCGGGAGGCGGGGACGGCCCCGCCGACGCCGCCGTGCGGTCGGCGGTGATTGTAGCGGTAGAGCCAGCGTGGGAGCTGGCGCAGCCGCTCGGCGTTGGAGCGGTAGGGGCGGGCGTAGGCCCACTCGTTCTGCAGGATCTGGATGAAACGCTCGGCTTTGCCGTTCGTCTGCGGGCGGTAGGGCCGTGTGTGCGACAGCCGCACGTCTGCGGCGGCGGCGGCGCCGTGGAAGCTGCGGGCGACGGTGTAGGCCTTCGCGTTGTCGGTCAGGACCCGGCGCACGCGCACGCCACGCCGGCGGAAGGCCGCGAGCGCCTGCTCGAGGAAGGCGGCGCAGCTCGCGCCACGCTCGTCGGGCAGGACGGAGACGTAGGCGTAACGGCTGTGGTCGTCGACGGCGACGTGTAGGTACTCCAGCCCCAGCGAACGCCGCGAATGCGGCCCGGAGCGCGTCTCGGCGAAGCCAGGCGCCATTCGCTTGCCGCCGCCCTCGGGGACGCGCCCGAGCTTCTTCACGTCGAGATGCAGCAGGTCGCCGGGGGCGTCGTGCTCGTAGCGGACCGGCTCCCGGGTGACGCGGTGCAGGCGGTCGAGCCGGTTGAGGCCGCGGCGCCGCAGCACGGCGTAGACCGTGGAGCGGGCGACCCCGAGCGCCCACTGGATGCGATGCGGCCCGAATCCCTGCGTGCGTCGCACGGCGCAGATGCGTCGCTCCAGCTCGGGCGGCGTGCGCCGGGGATGCGCGCGCGGGGCGGAGCTGCGGTCCTCGAGCCCTGCCGCTCCCTCCGCCCGGAAGCGCCCCAGCCACTTGGCAACGGTGTGGCGGGAGACGCGGAAGTGGCGAGCGACCTCAGCCTGGGGCCAGCCGGCGTCCACTTCCCGCACGAGCTCGAGTCGGGTCAGCGGCGTCAGCCGCGCGTTACGATGGGCCATGAGGGTGTCCTCTCCTCGCTACTGCCGTGCTGTCACACACAGCAGCGGGCGAGGCCCCTCATCCTGTCAACAACCTACGTGGGAACTACAGCTAGCCGCGCGGGAGGCCGAGCCCGCGGGTGGCGATGACGTTGCGCTGAATCTCCGAGGTGCCGGAGGCGATCGTTGCGGAGACGCCTTGCACGTGGTTCTGCGTGAAGCTCGCCATCATCGGCGCGCGCTCCTCCTCCTCGTCCCAGAGGTTGGAGTAGAGGCCGAAGACCTTGGTGCCGGTGTTCGCCAGCCGCTGCATCAGCTCCGAGCCGAAGAGCTTCGAGACGGAGGCCTCGTAGTTCGGCACCTGCCCGGCGTGCTGGATGGAGATGATGCGGAACGAGAAGTTGAACATCACCTCCGCCTCGATCGCGTGCTGGGCGAGCGCTTCGCGGATCGAGGGCAGCGCGTCGACGCGCGAGCGCGCGCGGCCCGGCCCCGCGAGGTGCTCGACGAGCTTGCGGATGCGGCGCCGCGCCTCGATCGCCCCCGAGATGTTGGAGCGCTCGAAGTCGAGCAGCGTCATGCCCACGTACCAGCCGCGGTGCTCCTCGCCCACGAGGTTGCCGGCTGGCACCCGCACGGAGTCGTAGAAGACCTCGTTGAAGTCGTGCTCCCAGCCCATGTTCATCAGCGGCCGCACGTCCACGCCCGGCGTGTTGCGGTCCAGCAGCAGGAAGGAGATGCCGCGGTGCTTGGGCGCGTCGCTGTCGGTGCGCGCGAGCGTGAAGAGCCAGTCCGCCTCGTGGCCGCGGGTGGTCCAGATCTTCTGGCCGTCGAGCACGTACTCGTCGCCGTCGCGCACGGCGCGCGTCGTGAGCGAGCCGAGGTCGGAGCCGGCGCCCGGCTCGGAGTAGCCCTGCGCCCACACCACCTCGCCTGCGAGCACGCGCGGCAGGTGCTCGCGCCTCTGCTCCTCGTTGCCGTGCAGGATCAGCACGGGGCCCAGCATGGAGACGCCGATGCCGCCCACGGTGGGGGCGCCGGCCTGCGACATCTCCTGGTTGAAGATGAACTGCTCCATCGGCGTCATGCCGCCGCCGCCGTACTCGGTGGGCCAGTGTGGCGCCACCCAGTGGTGCTCGGCCAGCGCCGACACCCATTCGTCGCCGGCGGCGCGTGCCTCGGCGTCGTCCGAGAGGCGGTCCGACTGCACCTGCAGGAAGGGGAGGCGCGCCCAGCGGTCGCTATCGGCGCGGCGCCGGTAGAGCGCCGGCAGCCTCGACTCGATGAGGCCCCGCACCTCCGTCCGGAACGCCGCCTGCTCCGCGCTGTCTGTCCATTCCATCTGCTCGCTCCCTCGCGGGCCAGTCCATCTGCCCGCTCCCCCTGACGCCCCGCCAGGGGCCGCCGCCGAGCGCGTCATGCCGGGCGCGCGATGTCGCCCGGCGCGCTACATCTCCATTTTCTTGCGGCCCGAGAGGTAGCCCTCGGCGTCCTCCTCGAACTCGAGGCGGCAGCCGGTGCCGCAGAAGTAGTACGTGACGCCCGCGTGCTCGGCGGTGCCGCCGGGCGGGTTCCGCTCGTCGACCTCCATGCCGCAGACCGGGTCGATCGCCGTCCGCTTGCCGCGGATGCGATCGAGGACCTTCGAGACCATGTGCGCCCCCCTCGCCTCGACGTCCGAGGCGCGTGCAGCGTAGCGCGTTCGCACGCGCCCCGGCGGGCGTCGCGCGCCCCCGCGGTACGATGGGCGCGCTCGAGGGAGGCGGCATGGCGTCGAGCGATCTGGGGGAGGCGAGCGCCGCCGACGGGGCGCGCCCCCTCGAGGGCGGGCGCAACCGCCTCGCGCGCGAGAGCAGCCCCTACCTCCGGCAGCACGCCGACAACCCCGTCGACTGGTACCCCTGGGGCAACGAGGCCTTCGAGCGCGCCCGCGCCGAGCAGCGGCCCGTGCTGCTCTCCGTCGGCTACTCGACCTGCCACTGGTGCCACGTGATGGCGCACGAGTCCTTCGAGGATCCGGTGATCGCCGCGCGCATGAACGAGTGGTTCGTCTCCATCAAGGTCGATCGCGAGGAGCGCCCCGACGTCGACGCCGTCTACATGCTCGCCACGCAGGCGCTCTCGGGGCACGGCGGCTGGCCGATGACCGTCTTCCTCACGCCCGACCGGCAGCCGTTCTACGCGGGCACCTACTACCCGCCCGAGGACCGCTACGGCCGCCCCGGCTTCCCGCGGCTGCTGGAGAGCGTGCACGAGGCGTGGGAGGAGCGCCGCGACGCCGTGCTGGAGGCGGCGGGCTCGATCACGGAGCGCATGCAGGCCGCGACGCGGCACGAGCCGCCGGGCGGCCTGGCGCTTGAGGCGGCGGACGCGGAGCGCGCGGTGGCGCGGCTGCGCATGGACTACGACCCGCGCTGGGGCGGCTTCGGCGGCGCGCCGAAGTTCCCCTCGCCCTCGACGCTCGAGTTCCTGCTGGCGCACGACGCGCTCGGCGGTGCGGAGCCGGAGCGGGCCGGCGAGCCGAGCGCCACCCGGATGGTCCTGCACACGCTGCGGCGGATGGGGGTGGGCGGCATCTACGACCAGCTCGCGGGCGGCTTCGCGCGCTACTCCGTCGACGAGCGCTGGCTGGTCCCGCACTTCGAGAAGATGCTCTACGACAACGCGCAGCTCGTGCGGCTCTATCTGCACGCGTACCAGCTCACGGGCGAGCCGCTGTTCGCGCGGATCGCCCGCGAGACGCTCGACGCGATGGAGGCGGAGCTGTGGCTGCCCGGCGGCGGCTACGCCGCGGCGCTCGACGCCGATAGCGAGGGCATCGAGGGCAAGTACTACGTCTGGACGGCCGCCGAGCTCGCCGAGCTGCTCGGCGCGGGCTCGGCGGAGGAGCGGCTCGTGCGGCTCGCCTACGGCGTGACCGACGAGGGCAACTTCGCCGACCCGCACCACCCGGAGCTGACCGGCCGCAGCGTGCTGAGCCGCGCGCGCCCCATCGAGGAGGTCGCTCGCGAGCTCGACGAGCCGACCGAGGAGGTCGCGCGCCGCCTCGCCGGGCTGCGCGCGCGGCTGCTGGAGGCGCGCGCGCGGCGCATCCCTCCGCAGCGCGACGACAAGCTGCTGGCGTCGTGGAACGGGCTCGCGCTGGCGGCGGTGGCGGAGGCGGCGCGGGTGCTGGGCGAGCCGCGCGACCTCGCGCGCGCCGAGGAGCTGGCCGCGCTGCTGTGGGACGGGCTGCGCGACGGCGAGCGGCTGCTGCACGTGCGCCGCGGCGACGGCGCCGAGCGCGCCGCCGTCGAGGGGATGCTGGAGGACTACGCCTACGTGGGGCTCGGCCTCGTCGAGCTGTACCGCGCGGGCGGTGACCTGCGACAGCTCGCGCGCGCCGAGGAGCTGGCGGATCGCCTCGTCGCGCTCTTCCACGACGCCGAGGGTGGCGGCTTCTTCGACACGGCGGCCGACGCCGAGCGCCTGATCCTGCGTCAGAAGACGACCTCCGACCAGGCGACGCCCGCGGGCAATGGCGCGGCGGCGCAGCTGCTCGCGTGGCTCGCCCGCTACCGCGAGTCGCCGGAGGAGCAGCGCCTCGCTCGCGAGCGGCTGGCGGGCGAGGCCGTGGCGCTGGCGCAGCGGCAAATGGTGGAGCACGCGGCGGGCTTCGGCTCGTCGTGGCTGGCGCGCGCGCTGCTGGCAGCGCCGCGCCGCGAGGTCGCGATCGTCGGCGAGCCCGCCGCGCGCGCGCCGCTGGAGCGCGAGCTGGCTCGCCGCTTCCTCCCCGCGACGGTGATCGCGCCGGCGACCGCGAGCGGCGGGCTGCCGCTGCTCGACGGGCGTGACGTCGCGCACGGCGCCGCGGCCTACGTCTGCGAGAGCATGGTGTGCGAGCTGCCGGCGACCACGCCCGAGGCGCTCGCGGCCCAGCTCGATGGGCAGGGCGACGGGCAGGGCGAGGGGCAGAGCGACGGGCAGCGCGCGCGGCCGTAGGCGGCTGCGCGCGCCCGGGGACGGGGGCGCGATGGCCGCGAGCGCACGGGACAGGCGCTACGACCTCGTCGCGATCGGCGGCGGATCGGCGGGGCTGGCCCTCGGCATCTACGGCGCGCGGGCGGGAGCGCGGGTCGCGATCGTCGAGCGCGACCGCCTCGGCGGCGAGTGCACGTGGACCGGCTGCGTGCCCAGCAAGGCGTTGCTGGCGGCCGCGAATCTGCTCTACGCCGCGCGGCGCGCACCGGAGTTCGGCCTCCCCGAGCTGCGGCCCGACGGCCCCGTCGACCTCGGCCGCGTGCTGCGCGAGGTGCACGCGCTGCAGCACGCCATCTACCAGCGCTCCGACAGCCCGGAGCGGCTGCGCGCGCTCGGCTGCGAGGTGATCGAGGGCAGCGCGCGCTTCGCCTCCCCGCGCGAGTTGCTCGTCGACGGGCAGCCCCTCGACGCGCGCGCGGTGTGCATCGCCACCGGCAGCCGCCCGCTGATCCCGCCGATCGCCGGCCTCGACGAGGTCGGCTACCTGACGAACGAGAGCGTCTTCAGCGAGCTGCAGGAGCTGCCGGCGCGGCTGCTGGTGGTCGGCGGCGGGCCCGTTGGCGTCGAGCTGGGGCAGGCGTTCGCGCGCCTCGGCTCCGCCGTCACGCTCGTCACGATGGAGGAGCGGCTGCTCGCCACGGAGGACGCCGAGCTCTCGCAGATCCTCGGCGAGGCGCTGGCGGAGGAGGGGCTGCGCGTCCTCCCCTCGTGCGCGGTGGCGGCGGTCGAGCGCGTCGCGGGGGGCGGGCGCGCGACGCTGTGCCGCGTGGGCGAGGACGCCGCGCGCGCGCCAGGCGCGCCGCCCGAGGAGATCGCGTTCGACGCGCTGCTGCTGGCGATGGGGCGCCGCCCCCACGTCGACGGGCTGGGACTCGAGGCGGCCGGCGTCGAGCTCGATGACGGCGCGCCGCGGGTCGACGGCCGGCTGCGGACGAGCAACCCGCGCATCTACGCCGCGGGCGACGTGCTGGGCCGCCACGGCTTCACCCACGCCGCCGCCTACGAGGCGACGCTGGTGCTGCGCAACGCCCTCTTCCCCGGTCGCGCCCGCGCCAGCTACGAGCTGCTGCCCCGCGCCACCTTCACCGACCCGGAGATCGCGCACGTCGGGCTCACCGAGGAGCAGGCGCGGTCGCGCCACGGCGACGGCGTGCGCGTCTACCGCTACCCCTTCGCCGAGATGGATCGCGCGATCGTGGAGCGGCGCACCCGCGGCGTGGTGAAGCTCGTGACGGCGGGCCGGCGCGATCGTGTGGTGGGCGCGCAGATCGCGGGAGCCGCCGCCGGCGAGCTGATCCACGAGTTCGCGCTCGCGATGCGGCAGGGGGTGCGGGCCGGCGAGCTGGCGCAGATGGTGCACGTCTACCCGACGCTCGCGCTGGGGGCGCAGCACGCGGCCCTCGGCGCCACCGAGCGCTGGCTCGATGGCGTCGCCCGCAGTCGCTGGCTGCGCGCCTACCGATGGCTCTCGCGCCGCCTCCCGCGCTGAGCGCGCGTCGCCTCTCGCGCCGACGCGCGCGTCTTGTCGCGCCACCGCCCGCGCGCCATGCTCGGGCCGCCCGCGAGCGGCTGCGGCTCTCGGGCCACGACTCCGGGAGCGGCCGCGACCCCGGGGAGAGGCTGCGCGCGTGCCCTTCGTCACCACGCCCGGCGGCGTGCGCCTCCACTACCGCGAGGCGGGGCGCGCTCGCTCGCCCCGCGCGCGATCGAAGGGCGCGCTGCCGCTGCTGCTCCTGCACGGCTGGTGCGGCAGCCTGCGCGACTGGGAGCCGCAGGCGCGCGCCTTCTCGCGGCGGCACCGCGTCGTGCGCGTCGACCTGCGCGGCCACGGCGCCTCCGACGCGCCGCCGAGGGGCTACCGCCTGCGCGACCTCGCGGCCGACGTGGAGGCGCTGGCGCGGGCGCTGCGTCTGCGGCGCGCGCTGATCGTGGGGCACTCGATGGGAGGCGGCGTGGCGCTGGAGCTGGCGCGGCGCGCGCCCGCCTTCGCTGCCGGGGTCGTGATGATCGACGGCATCACGGGCCACGGGCTCCCCGCTTGCGAGCTCGACCGGCACCCGGCCGTCGCCCCGCTCGCCGGGCCCGGCTACCGCGCCGAGATCGAGCGCCGCTACCGCGCCTTCTCCCGCCGCCGGCCGACCCGGCGCTCGCCGAGCGCGTGGTCGCGGCGGCTTCGCGGACGCCGCAGCACGTCGCGCTGGGGGGCATCCGCGCGATCTACCGGGACGACGTGGCTGCCGCCGGGCGCAGGCTCCGGGCGCCCGCGCTCTACATCGCGGCCTCGACCAGTCGGCACACGCAGGAGACCATTCAGCGTGTGGTGCCGGGCGCCGCCTTCGCGCAGGTGATCGGCTCCGGGCACTTCGCACAGCTCGAGGTGCCTGAGCAGGTGAACGCGATGCTGCGGCGCTTCCTGGGCGGGCTGTGAGCCCGGCGGCGCCGCGACCACGGCCAGCTCGCGCCGTGAGAGAGAAAGGAGACGCGATGTTCGTTGCGATGAACCGCTTCACGGTGACCCCCGGTCAGGAGGAGGGCTTCGAGGAGATCTGGCGAGGGCGCGAGAGCTACCTCGACGGGCTGCCCGGCTTCGTGCGCTTCTCGCTGCTGCGGGGCGACGGGCCCGGCGAGTACATCAGCCACAGCACGTGGGAGTCGCGCGCGGCCTTCGAGGCGTGGACGGAGAGCCCCGCCTTCGCCGCCGCGCACCGCCAGGGCTCGCTCTCGGGGGTGCTCGCCGGCCCGCCGCAGATCTCGCTCTACGACGCGGTGATGGCGCAGGGACGCGCCTGAGACGAGCGCGCGGCCGGCTGGGCGGAGCGCCGTTCGCTAGGCGAGCGGCGCTCCGTCGTCGGGGGGCAGCGGCACGAGGCCGACGCCCGCGGGGGCGTCCGGGTCGGCGACGATCGCGGCGCGGCCGCGCAGCCAGTCCAGCAGGCGCTCGCCCGCCAGCTCGCGGCGCCAGCCCGAGAGCAGCGCGAGGTCGGGGCGCTCGTCCTCGCCGCCCGCGAGCCACCAGCGCGCCAGCTCCTCCGCGTCCCCGCGCGAGGCGACGAAGCGGGGCGCCACCTCCCCCTCGCGGCAGAACGCCGCCAGCAGCGAGGTCAGCATCGAGGCCCAGCTCTGCGCCGCGTCCGGCAGCGGCGGGCGCGGGCGCTCGCGCTCGGTCGGGTCGTCGGCGCCCTCGCGCAGCGCGCGCAGCAGCTCCTCGCCGAAACGGCGCACCGCGCCCTCGGAGATGCCGCGCGCCTCGCTCAGGCCGCGCGCGCTGTCGGGGATCCGCCGCGCGAGTTCCACCATCGTGCGGTCGGGGATAATGCGGCTGGGCGGCATGTTCAGGCGCAACGCCTCGCGCTCGCGCCAGGCCGCGAGGCCGCGCAGCGCGCCCTGCGATCGCCCACGCAGCGCCGACCAGCCGCGCAGCCGGCGGTACGCCTCCTCCGGCGGCGCGCGGTGTGCGTAGGAGGCGACCAGCCGCGCCGACTCCTCCTCGACCCAGCCGAGGCGTCCGCGGCGCTCCAGCTCGCCGCGCAGCTCCGCCCACACCCGAGGTAGGTAGCGCACGTCGTCCAGCGCGTAGCGCAGCTGCTCGCCGGAGAGCGGCCGGCCCAGCCACTGCGTGAACTGCCCGCCCTTGTCCAGGCGCACGCCCAGCACCTTCTCCACCAGCGGGCCGTAGCCGATCTGGTCGCCGAGGCCCAGGAAGCCCGCCGCGATCTGCGTGTCGACGACGGCGTGCGGCTGCACGTCGTGGCGCGCCGCGAGCAGCGCGAGGTCCGCCTGTGCGGCGTGCAGCACCGTCTCCAGCGTGGGGTCGCCGACGAGCGCGACGACGGGCCCCGGGTCGACGGCCAGCGGGTCGATGGCCGCGACCGTCGGCTCGTCTACGTCGCCCCACGAGAGCTGCGCGAGCCCCAGGTCGGGGATGTAGCGCCCCTCGGAGACGAACTCGAGGTCGATGCAGAACCACCCCGAGGCGCGGATCGCATCCGCCATCTCGCGCACGGCCCCCGCCGAGGTGACGGGCTCGGGCAGCTCGTCGGGGGCCGTGGGCGCGCTCACCGGCGGGCTCCGCCGGGCCGCGGCGCCACGCCCGCGAGCGGCGCCGCGAACGAGAGCTCGTGGCCGTCGGGGTCGCGCAGGTGGAAGTAGCGCTCGCCCCACTCCGCGTCGCGCGGCGGGGCCTGCGGCCCGAGCCCCGCGTCGAGCGCCCGCCGGTGGAGCGCGTCCACCGCGTCGACGCCATCGAGGTGGAAGACGATGCGCCCCCACCCCTCGAAGCCGGCCGCGGGCTGCTCCAGCCCCTGCGCCCCGCTGCCCACGGCCACCGCCTCCGGCAGCGCGAGGTTGAGGTGCTCCCCGGCGCCCAGCACGAGGCTGGTGAAGGGGGCGTCGGCGCCGCCGTAGCTCGGTCGCAGGCCCAGCGCGCCGTAGAAGGCGACGGCCCGCGCCATGTCGGTGATGGTGAGGGTCACGGCGTTGATGCTGCGGATGCCCGACCCTGCCTCGTTCGCGCCCTCGCTCGCCCCCATGCCCGCCAGCATAGCCGAGCGTTCCGCTCGACCCTAGCGGCTGCCGGCAACGTTCCGTTGCATTCGAGGGGCTGCCGCCGGCTTCGGAGTGCGGCGGGCGGTGGCTGGTCCGGGTGCGACCAGCGTCGAGCGCTCGCCGCGACGCCACGCCCTCGACGCCCACCGATGGGTCCATCGGCCTCGAGCAGGAGCGGCAGCCCCTCAAACGCAACGGAACGTTGCCTAGGCGGGGAGGAAGGAGAGGCGGACGCGGCGGGTGGGGTTGTCGGCGTTCAGATCGACGAGCACCACGCTCTGCCATGTGCCGAGCGCGGGGCGTCCCGCCTCGACGGGCAACACCAGCGAGGGGCTGACGATCGCCGGCACGAGGTGGTCGGCGCCGTGGCCGGGCGAGCCGTGGCGGTGGCGGTAGCGCTCGTCGTCGCGCGGGAGCAGCCGATCGAGCGCGTCGAGCAGGTCGGCGTCGGAGCCGGCGCCCGTCTCCAGCAGCGCCAGCCCGCAGGTGGCGTGGGGCGCGAAGATCGAGAGCAGGCCGTCGCCGCGGCCCGCGCAGAACGCCGCCACTTCCGCCGTGAGATCGACGAGGCGTCGCGTCCCGGTGTCGACGGAGAGCTCGCGGCTCTCCATGCGGCGCTAGGTCGCGCTCGCGGCCGGCACCTCGGCGGTGGCCTCGGGCACGCCGTCGACGAGCAGCACCGTGCGGCCGGGCTGCGCGGGGACGCGCGGGCCGGGTAGCAGGCCGCCCGTGAGGTTCAGCGGGTCGACCGCCGGCACGACCACGCGCTCACCGCTGTGCGGCTCGCGGCGGACGCGGCGCAGCGCCTCCACCGCCTCGGGCAGCGCGAACTGCTCGCCGTGCGTGCCCGTGACGAAGCGGCCACCGCGCACGAGGCCGCGCGCCTCCAGACGCCGGAGCGCGCGCAGCACCTCGCGCCACGGCACCGTGAAGCTCTCGCGCAGCGCGAGATCGCGGAAGACGACGCCCCAGCGATCGAGCAGCACGCGCGCCGTCTCCTCGGCCAGCGCCTCGGTGTCGAGCTCGCGCTCGTGCGCCGGCGGGATCGCCGCCTCGAGCAGCGACCAGCGGCCGGACGGCCGCCCGCGCAGGAAGACGCGCGGCTCCGCGTCCTCGGTCGCGCTGCCGGCGCAGCCCGAGACACGCCACGGCGCCAGCGGCCGACGCCGGGGCCCGCGCCGGCGGCCCGCGCCGCCGCGGTGGCGGCCCGCCACGTCACGCAGCGGCTGCACCCCGTCCGCCGTGAGCAGCCCCGAGCCCACGAGCACGCGCAGCCCCTGCTCCACGTCCTGCGGCAGCCTTCGCGTCGCCGCCACGATCTCGTCGAGGAAGAGAGCGCCGCGCTCCGCCAGCAGCGCGCGGATCTCGGCGGCGGCGCCGGCCTCGGGCAGCGCCGCGGGCTCCGGTCCGTGGCGGCGCACCGCCTCCAGCAGCATGCCGAGCTCCGAGCGCGGCGCCATCGTGATCGGCGTGGCGCGCGAGGCGGGGCCGCGCCCCGGCCCGGCGGCGGCGCGACGCGGCGTCAGCCGCGCCCACGCGAGCTCGCCGCCCAGCGCCAGCTCGTCCAGCCATGCGGCCTCGTAGTCGGGCACCCGTGCCTGCAGCAGCTCGCGCTCCCACGAGGCGGCGGGGGCCTCGAAGCCGCGCAGCCGCGTGAGCGCCTGGCGCAGGCCCGCCCGCCCCGCCAGCGCCGCGCCCCCCTCCCCCGCACCCGACGGCGCGAGCCCGTGCCAGCGCAGCAGGAAGCGCATCAGCTCCTGCACGGGCACCGGCGCGATCTCCTGCCGCAGCTGCTCCAGCGTGTAGCGGTGGATGCGCGCCAGCAGCGCGCGGTCGCAGATCTCCTCCTCGGCCGCCGCGGGGGTGAAGCGGCCGCGCAGCACGAAGCCGCGCGCCTCCAGCTGCGTCACGCCGCGCGCGGCGTCGACGGGGGTGAGGGCGGTGCGCGACGCGAGCTCGGCGATCGTCGTGGGGCCGGAGACTTCGGTATGGCCGCGCAGCAGCCGGGCGCGCGCGTCGTCGCGGTCGGCCACGGGCAGCGCCGCCTCGGCCGGCGGCGGCGCTGCCAGCTCAACGTGCGCGCCGGGGTAGAGCAGCGAGACGGCGGAAAGCTGCTCGGCGGCGAACCACAGCGCCCCCACAGGCTCGGGGGCGGCGCCCGCCTCGGCCCCGCCGTCCAGGGCGCGCCCGCCGGCGAGCCGCACGGTGCCGGCGCGCCCCGCCTCGGCGAGCTCGGCGAGCCACGGCGTCCAGCCGGACGCCGTGTTCTCGCGCAGCGCCACGAGGCCCAGCAGCGCATCGTGCACCTCCTCCGCGTCGCGCGGGTCGGGCCACGCCTGCTCGCGCACGCGCTCGATCGCTCCGGGGTCGAGCGCGCCCAGGTCGCGCGCGTGCTCGGGGAGCGTGCGCCGCAGCTGCACGGCGCGGGCGCGCCGCTCCTCCAGCGGCGCGTCGTCGAGGTAGGTGTACGGCCGCCCCGAGACGATCTCGTGCGCCATCGGCGAGGGCTCGGTGGTGTCGCGCGCGTGCAGCCGGATCGCCCCCGCCTCGACACGCTCGAGGATCGCGCGGGCGCCGTCCACGTCCATCACCTCGCGCAGGCAGTCCTGCATCGTCTGGCGGATCAGCACGTGGTCGGGGAGCTCGAGCGCGCCGGTCACGTTCTCCTGACAGCCGACCACGTCGGGGAAGACCGAGGCCAGCAGGTCGTCGGCGCGCATCCGCTGCACCCACGGCACCACGCGCTTGCCGCCGCGCCGCCGCGGCACCGCCAGCGCGCGCGTCGCGTTCCAGCGCCAGCGCGTGGGCAGCAGCGGCGTGTAGAGCACGGACTGCTCCACCGCCTCCTCCAGGTTGCCCGACGTGACGTAGCGGAACGACTCCTCCAGCGGGAAGGAGTGCTGCGGCCCCAGCGAGAGCAGGATCGCGTCGTCCGAGGCGGCCGCCTGCAGCTCGAAGTCGAAGACCACGCAGAAGCGCTTGCGCAGCGCCAGCCCCCACGCGCGGTTGACGCGCGAGCCGAACGGCGCGTGCACCACGAGCTGCATCCCGCCCGACTCGTCGAAGAAGCGCTCGAAGACCACGTCCTCGTCGGTCGGCACCAGGCCGAGGCCGTCGCGGGTCGCGCGCAGGTAGTCCACGAGCTGCGCCGCGTCCGCCTCCGGCAGCGCCCCCTCCTCGGCGAGCCACGCGTGCAGCTCCTCGGGGTCGCCGTCGAGGCGCGCCGCGACATCGCGCCGCAGCCGCCCCACCTCCTCGGAGAGCTCGCGGCTGCGCCCCGGCGCCTGCCCCAGCCAGAACGGCACGGTCGGCGCCGCGCCGCCCGCCTCGGCCACGCGCATCGTGTCGCCGACCAGCCGCCGGATGCGCCACGAGGTGGAGCCGAGCAGGAAGATGTCGCCCGCCGCGCTCTCGACGGCGAAGTCCTCGCCGACCGTGCCGACGACGGTGTCGCCGGGCTCGGCGACCACGCGGTAGTCGCCCATCTCGGGGATCGTGCCGCCGTTGAGCAGCGCCGCGAGCCGCGCGGCGCGGCGGCCGCGCAGCACGCCGTGGATGCGGTCGCGGTGCAGCAGCGGCGCGGCGCGGCCCGCGCCCTCGCCGATGCCCTCGGCGAGCATCGCGACCACCTCGTCGTAGTCGGCGCGCGCCAGCTCGCGGAAGGGGTGCGCGCGCCGCGCGAACGCGAAGAGCGCGTCCTCGCCCCACTCCTCGGCGGCGCACTCGGCGACGATCTGCTGCGCCAGCACGTCGAGGGGCGCGACCAGCGGCTCGATGCGGTCGAGGCGGCCCGCGCGCACCGCGCGCACCAGCGCCGCCGCCTCCACCAGCTCGTCGCGCGTGGTGGGGAAGATGCGCCCGCTGGGCCGCAGCCCCAGCGCGTGGCCCGAGCGACCGACGCGCTGCAGGAACGTCGCGATGCTGCGCGGCGAGCCGACCTGGCAGACCAGCTCGATCGAGCCGATGTCGATGCCGAGCTCGAGTGAGGCGGTGGCGACCAGCGCGCGCAGCTCGCCGGCCTTCAGCCGCTCCTCCACGCGCTCGCGGCGCTCGCGCGAGAGCGAGCCGTGGTGGCTGGCGACGGCGTCCTCGCCCAGCCGCTCGGCGAGCCGGTGCGCGACCCGCTCCGAGAGCTGCCGCGTGTTCACGAAGATCAGCGTGGTGCGGTGCGCGTGCACCAGCTCCGCGAGCCGGTCGTAGACCTCGTCCCACTGCTCGCGCGGGGTGACCGCCTCGAGGTCCGTGGGCGGCAGCTCGACCTGGAGGTCGAGGTCTCGCTGGTGGCCGAGGTCCACGACCTCGCACGGCCGCTCGCCGCCGTCCGCCTCCGCACCGACGAGGAAGCGCGCCACCTCGCGGACCGGGTGGACGGTGGCGGAGAGGCCGATGCGCACCGGCCGCGGGCCGCCCGCGCTCTCCACCACGTGGTCGAGCCGCGCCAGCGAGAGCGTCAGGTGGCTGCCGCGACGGTCGCGCGCGAGCGCGTGGATCTCGTCCACGATCACCGTGCGCACGGTGCGCAGCGACTCGCGGCCGCGCTCGGCGGTGAGCAGCAGGTAGAGCGACTCCGGCGTCGTGATCAGGATGTGCGGCGGGCGGCGCACCTGCGCCTGCCGGGCCGCGGGCGGCGTGTCGCCCGAGCGCACGGCGACGCGCACCGCGGGGGGCTCCGCGCCGCGCCCTATGGCGAGCGCGCGCAGCTCGGCGAGCGGCGCCTCGAGGTTGCGGTGGATGTCGTTGCCCAGCGCGCGCAGCGGCGTGATGTAGAGGATCTGCGTCTCGTCGGGGAGCGGCCCGCGATCGCCCGCCGCGATCAGCGCGTCGAGGCTCCAGAGGAACGCGGCCAGCGTCTTGCCGGAGCCGGTGGGCGCCGTGATCAGCGTGTCGCGGCCGCTCGCGATGCGCGGCCAGCCCGCCGCCTGCGCGTCCGTCGGCGCGTCGAAGCGCGCGGCGAACCACTCGCGCACCAGCGGGTGGAAGCCCGCGAGCGGGTCGCCGCCGTCCGCGGCGCTGCTGCCGGCCATCGCCACCCCCGTCGCCGCTCGACGCCCGCGCCGGCCGCCACCCGAGGCCCGATCGTACCAGCGAGGGGCGGGGATCTCCCGGCTGCCGCGCGAGAGGGCGCCGCGCGATGATGGGCGCCGCCCGCGAGGGCGCCGCATGACGACGCGCGGCGACGCGCGAGGGCAGGGACGAGGAGGCGACGATGGCCGAGGGCGCGGGGGACGCGGGGAGCGAGCGCGGCGCGGCGATGCTCGCGACGGACCTCGGCGGGACGCGCATGCGCGTCGCCGTTTACGACGCGGCCGGCGAGCAGCGCCACCATGACGCGGGCCCCACGCAGCCCGACGACCCCTCCTCGCTGGCGCGCTCGATGCGCGCGGCCGTCGAGGCGTCGCCGCTGCCCGTCGCGGGCGCCGTCGTCGGCGTCGCCGGCCCCATCGACTACGACCGCGCCGTGCCGCGCACGCTCCCCAACCTCCCGGCCTGGGAGGGCCAGATCTCGGCGCAGGGCCTGGCGGACGAGGTCGGCGTGCCCGTGATCCTCGCCAACGACGCCGACCTCGCCGCGCTCGGCGAGCAGCGCTTCGGTGCGGGCGTCGGCGCGCAGGACATCGTCTACCTCACGGCCAGCACGGGCGTCGGCGGCGGCGTGGTGCTGCGCGGCCGGCTGCTGCACTCGCGCTACTCGCTCGCCGAGATCGGGCACACGGTGATCGATCGCGCGACGGGCGAGAACGTCGAGCAGCTGGGCTCCGGCACGGCTCTCGCGCGGCTCTCGGGCGAGGATCCGGCCGCCATCTCGGCGCGCGCCGCCGCGGGCGACGCGCAGGCGGCCGCGCTGTTCCGCGAGGTGGCGGACGCCTTCGCGCTGGGCGTGCTGAACTTGGCGCTCGCCTTCATGCCGGAGCGCGTGGTGATCGGCGGCGGCATGTCGCAGGCCGGCGATCTGCTGCTGGGCCCGGTGCGCGAGCGCATCGCCGCGGGGCCGGCCGTGCTGCCGCTCGCGCCCGAGGACGTGGTGCTCGCCACGGGCGGCGACGACGTGGGGCTGCGCGGCGCCTACGCGCTCTGGCTCGACCTCACCGACCCCGCGCGGCCGCTGGGCGAGCTCGCGATGGTGGCGCCCTCGACGCGCTGACGGGCGAGGGGATGAGCGTCGAGCGGTGAGCCGTGCCGTGCCGTGCCGGGCCGTGCCGTGCCGTGCCGTGCCGTGCCGTGCGCTAGATCGTGAGCGGGCTGCGCGTCTGCTGGGAGCGCACCGTCGCGCCGGACGGCAGGCCGGACAGCTCACGCAGCTCCGGCCCCACCAGCGGGCCGATCACGGTGTTGCGCAGCAGTGTGAAGCTCGGCGGGATGCGCGCGCTCTTGCCGATCACGTTCAGCCCGCTCCACAGCAGGTCGGGTCGCCCCTCGTTCGGGCCCTCCACGGGGCCGACGCCGATGCGCGCGTCGGGCCCGATCACGACCTCCTTGTCGACGATCGCGCGGTCGACGACGGCCCCCTGGCCGATGTGCGTGCCGTGCAAGATCACCGAGTCCCGCACCTGCGCGCCGTGATCGATGCGCACGCCCGGCGAGATGAGGCAGCGCTCGACGGCGCCGTGCACCATCGAGCCCGAGCCGAGGATCGATTGCCGCACCTGCGCCCCGGCGCCGACGCGCGCCGAGGGCAGCTTGTGCGAGCGCGAGACGATGCGCTGCCCTGCCTCGTCGAAGCGCACGGGCGGCGGCTCGCGCAGCAGCTCCATGCTCGACTCCCAGTACGCCTCGACGGTGCCGATGTCGCGCCAGTAGCCCTCGTAGCGGTAGCCCTGGAGGCGCAGCCTCTGCGCCAGCGCCGCCGGCAGCACGTCGCCGCCGAAGTCGTGGCCGGAGGCCGGGTCGCTCGCGTCCTCGATCAGGAGCCGCGTGAGCACGTCGGCCTTGAAGACGTAGATGCCCATCGAGGCGAGGTCGATCGTCGGGTGCTCGGGCTTCTCCTGGAAGTCCACGACCCAGCCGTCCGCGTCCAGCTCGACGAGGCCGAAGCGCGAGGCGTCCGCCAGCGGCACGCGTGCCAGCCCGACGGTGATGTCGGCGCCCGTCTCCACGTGGCGCGCCAGCATGTCGCGGTAGTCCATGACGTAGACGTGGTCGCCCGCGAGCACCAGCACCGTGTCCGCGCGGCTCTCGTCGCGGCTCAGGAAGAAGAGGTTCTGGTAGACGGCGTCGGCGGTGCCGAGGTACCAGTCGCTCCCCGCGTGCCGCGAGAGGTAGGGCTGCAGCACCGAGACGCCGCCCACGTCCCCGCCGTAGCCCCAGGGCTGGCCGGCGCCGATGTGCTCGTGCAGCGAGAGCGGCATGTACTGCGTCAGCACGCCCACGCGCGGCAGCCCCGAGTTCGCGCAGTTGGAGAGCGCGAAGTCGATGATGCGGTAGCTGCCGCCGAAAGGGACCGCGGGCTTGGCGCGCTGCTCGGAGAGGACGGAGAGCCGATCGCCGGCGCCGCCGGCCATCAGGAAGGTCATCACGCGAGGCAGGGATCGAAGCATTCGGCCGTCCTGCGCCAGCTTACATGCTGGCGACGCGCGCCGCGCGGGCCGGCTTCCCGTGGGCCGGCGCGGGCCGCCGCGACCACGCTTCGCTATCATCGGCCGGGGCGCCGAGGGGAGGACGCGCATGCCCGCCGAGACGTGCGCGCTGCCCCCGCCGGTGGAGGCGCTGCTGGCGCGGGTGCGACGCGGGCGCAGCCTGCTGGTGTTGGACTACGACGGCACGCTGGCGCCGTTCCGCGCCGACCGCATGGCCGCCACGCCCGACCCCGCGCTGCTGCCCGCGCTCGGTCGGCTCGCCGCGGCGCCGCGCGTGCGCCTCGTCGTGCTCTCGGGCCGGCCGCTCGCCGAGCTGGAGCGGCTGCTCGCGCTCGATCCGTTGCCCGAGCTGTGGGGGGTGCACGGCTGGGAGCATCGGCTCCCCGACGGCCGGCGCGACGACCCGCCCCTCCCCGCGTCGCTCGCCTCGACGCTCGACGCCGAGCAGCGCCGCCTCGCGGCGCTCGATCCAGCGCGGCTGGAGCGCAAGGTCGCGACGCTGGCGCTGCACTGGCGCGGCGTCGAGGCGCAGGCCGCGCAGGCGCTCCAGGAGCAGGTCGCGCCGCGCTGGCGGGAGCTGGCGGCGTCCGCGCCGGAGCTGGAGCTGCGGCGCTTCGACGGTGGGCTGGAGCTCCGCGCCGCCGGCCGTGACAAGGGCCGCGCGATGCGCGAGCTGCTCGCGAGCGAGCCCGCGGGGACGCCCGCCTGCTACCTCGGCGACGACGACACGGACGAGGACGCCTTCCGCGCGCTCGCCGACCGCGCCGAGGGCGACTCGGGCGACACGACGCTCGGCGTGCTCGTGGCGGAAGAGGCGCGCCCCAGCGCCGCGGGTGCGCGCGTCGCGCCCGCCGAGGTGCGGCTGCTGCTCGATCGCTGGGCCGACGCCGCGGGGGCGCCGCCGGCTCAGCCCCCCGCCGCGCCCGCGTCCGACTCGCCTGGCGCATCGGCGCTCGGCGAGTCGTGAGCGCCCCACGAGTGCCGCGCGAGCGCCGCGCGCGTGCCTCGTGAGTGAGGGACGGTTGGTCGTCGTCTCCAACCGGCTGCCCCCGGCGCCGGAGCCGGGGCGCCCGGCGCCGGCCGGCGGCCTCGCCTCCGCCCTCGGGCAGGCGCTCGCCGAGGCGGGGGGGCTGTGGTTCGGGTGGAGCGGCGCGGCCGGCGACCCGCAGGCGCCGCCCGTGCATCGACGCGCGGGCAACGTGGAGCACGTCACGCTCGACCTCTCCGCCGAGGAGGTGGCCGAGCACTACGAGGGGTTCTGCAACCGCGCGCTGTGGCCGCTCCTCCACGGCTTCACGGATCGCGCGCGGCTCGACGGGGGGCAGTACGAGGTCTACCGCCGCGTGAACGCGCGCTTCGCGGAGCGGCTGGCGCCGCTGCTGTGCGCGGGCGACCGGGTGTGGGTGCACGACTACCACCTGCTGCTGCTGGGCGCGGAGCTGCGGCGGCGCGGCTGGCGCGGGCGGCTCGGCTTCTTCCTGCACATCCCGCTGCCGCCGGCCGCCGCCTGGGCGCGCCTCCCCGGCGCCGAGGAGCTCGCCCGCTCGCTCGGCGCCTACGACCTCGTCGGCGTGCAGACCGAGCGCGACGTGCGAGCGGCGCGCGCGATCCTGGGGGCGCACGGCGCCGCCGAGGCCGCGACCCGCCTCGGCGCCTTCCCGATCGGCATCGACCCGGAGCACTGGCGCGCCCTCGCCGCGGCGGAGCCCGCGAGCCCCTTCGAGCCGCTCGCCCGCGGGCGGCGCGTGCTCTTCGGCGCCGACCGGCTCGATTACAGCAAGGGCATCCCGCTGCGCGTCGAGGCCTTCGAGCGGCTGCTGGAGACGGAGCCCCACTGGCGCTCGGACGCGCTGCTGGTGCAGTGGTCGGCGCCCTCGCGGGGGGCGATTCCGGAGTACCGCGCCGAGCAGCAGCGCGTGGAGGAGCTCGCCCGCCGCGTGGAGGCGCGCTTCGGCCCCGCTCCCACTCGCGAGGGTGGCGAGGGCGGGGCTGGCGCGGGCGGGGCCGGCGACCCGAGCCCGGTCTGGCACGAGGTCGTCACGCACGAGGCCTCGACGATCGCGGCCGGCTACCGCGAGGCGGACGTCTCGCTGGTCACCTCGCTGGCGGACGGGATGAATCTCGTCGCCAAGGAGTTCGTCGCGGTGCAGCGCGCGGAGGACCCGGGCGTGCTGCTGCTCTCGCGCGGCTGCGGCGCCGCCGAGGAGCTGGTGGAGGCGCTGCTCGTCGAGCCGGGCGACGTCGAGGGGCTGGCGCGGGCGATCGCGCAGGCGCTCGCCATGCCGCTCGCCGAGCGGCGGGAGCGCTGGCGCGCGCTGCTGGCCCGCGTCGAGGGCTGCACCGTGCACGACTGGCGTCGCCGCTTCCTCGCCGCGCTCGACGCAGGGCCCGCGGGCTAGCCGCCGCCGCCGCCCCACGAGATCGGCTCCCCGCCGCGCATTGCGCGGTCGAGGTTCAGCGAGCTGTTGATGTGCCCCAGGTGCGTGAAGGCCTGCGGGAAGTTGCCCAGCAGCTCCCCGCTGCGCGGATCGATCTGCTCGCTGAAGAGCCCCACGTCGTTGGCGTGCGAGAGCACGGTGCGGGAGAGCTCGCGCGCGCGGTCGAGCTCGCCCAGGAAGACCAGGTTGTCGACCAGCCAGAAGGTGCAGATGCTGAAGGTGCCCTCCGTGCCCAGCGGGCCGTGCTCCGTGTTGCGGTAGACGAGGCCGTTGGGGGCCGTGAGCTCGCGCTCGATCGCCGCGACGGTCGAGCGCATCCGCGGGTCGTCGGCGCCCACGAAGCCCACCAGCGGCAGCAGCAGCGCGGAGGCGTCCAGCTCGCGCGAGCCGTAGGCCTGCACGAAGGCGCCGCGCTTCGCATCGAAGCCCTGCTCCAGCACCTCGGCGCGGATCTCGCCGGCCAGCGCCTTCCAGCGCGCGGCCTCGGCGTCGGAGGCGCCCAGCACGGGCGCCATCTTCACGGCGCGGTCCATCGCCACCCAGCACATCACCTTCGAGTAGACGAAGTGCTGCGAGCCCGCGCGCGTCTCCCATATCCCGTCGTCGGGCTCGCGCCAGTGATCGACGACGAAGGAGACGACGTGGTGCAGGTAGTCGATGTAGTCGCTGTCCAGCATCCCGGCGTGGCGCTGCAGCAGGTGCGCCGAGTCCATCAGCTCGCCGTAGATATCGAGCTGGAACTGGCCGGCGGCCGCGTTCCCCACGCGCACCGGCCGCGCCCCGCGGTAGCCCTCCAGGTGCGACAGCTCGATCTCGGTGAGGCGCCGCTCGCCGCCCAGTCCGTACATGATCTGCAGGTCGCGGGCGCGTCCCGCCGTGGTCCACTCCAGCCACTCCACGAAGGCGCGCGCCTCCTCCGTGTAGCCGAGGATCAGGAGCGAGTAGAGCGCGAAGGTGGCGTCGCGGATCCAGGTGAAGCGGTAGTCCCAGTTGAGCGCCCCGCCGAGTTGCTCCGGGAGCGAGGTGGTGGGCGCGGCGACCAGCGCTCCCGAGGGCGCGTAGGTGAGCGCCTTCAGCGTGAGCGCACTGCGCGTCACCGCCTCGCGGTCGGTGCCGTCGTAGCTGCACATCGCGCTCCAGCGCTCCCAGAAGTCGCGCGTCTCCTCGAGGCAGGAGAAGACATCGGCGGTCTGCGCCGGCCGGCTGGCGCCGTGATCCAGGGTCGGGTAGTAGCCGGCGGCGGCGACCAGCTCCTGCCCCGCCTCGAGGCGTGCCTCGGCCTCGAAGTGCGCCTCGCGCTCCGTCAGCGGCGCCGAGCAGAAGACGGAGATCGCCTGCCCGCCGCCGTGCGCGAAGCCGTGGTGCTGGTCACGGTGCACGACGTGCGGCACCACGGAGCCGTAGTCGAAGCGCGGCTCGCAGATCATCGAGACGGCGACCGAGCCCTGCGTGCAGCTCAGGATGCGCATCAGCTCGTGCCGCGCCGAGAGCTCGCGCGGCGTCTCCGGCCGCGAGTGCGGGTGCACCGCCATGAAGTCGGTGAGCGTGGCGACGCCGTCGTCGGTGTAGAACGTCGTCTCTAGGATGTTCGTGCGCGGCAGGTAGCGCCGCTCCACGCGCCGGACGCCCAGCGGCGCGAGCTGGAAGTAGCCGCCGCGATCCCAGTCCATCAGCCGCCCGAAGACGGAGGGGTCGTCGAAGCGCGGGAAGCAGGCCCAGTCGATCGAGCCGGCGCGCGAGACCAGCGCCGCCGAGTGCGAGTCGCCGATCAGCGCATAGTCGCCGATCGGCGGGTAGCGGTCGGCGCCCGGCGCGCTCACGCCTCGCCCCCCGACGGGGCGAGGCCCGCCGCGGCGTCGGCGTCGGCCAGCACCTCGACGCGCGAGGCGCGCACGAGCGCGGCCGGCAGCTCCTCGCCCGCGAGCCAGCGCGCGAGCGGCTCGCGCTTCGAGGCGCCCGCCACGAGGAAGAGCGCCACGCGCGCCGCCGAGAGCGCGGGCACCGTCAGCGTCAGCCGCGCGTGGTCGGGCCGCTCCACGCGCGCGACCACGCGCTCCCGCTCCGCCAGCGCGGGGTCGCCCGGGAAGAGCGACGCCGTGTGCCCGTCCTCGCCCAGGCCCAGCAGCGCGACGTCGAATGCGGTCGGCCGCCCCGCGCCGAAGACGCCCGCGAGCTCGCGCTCGTAGGCGGCGGGGTCGCAGCTCGCGCCGCCCATCGCGTGCACGCGCGCCGGCACGCGGTCCAGCAGCGCGCGGCGCGCCATGCCCTCGTTGGAGTCGGGGTGATCGGGCGGCACGCAGCGCTCGTCGCCGAAGAAGACGTCCACCTCCGCCCACGGCAGATCGTCCTCGCGCAGCGCCTCGTAGAGCGCGCGCGGCGTGGAGCCGCCCGCGAGCGCGAGGCGCCCCGGCCGGAGCGCGCGCAACCGCCGGCGCGCCGCCTCCGCCAGCTCGCCCGCCGGCAGCACCGTCAGCTGCGGGCGCACCGTCAGCCGCGCGCGCACGGGGCGCCCCGGGCTAGTGGAGGTGCCATGCGCGCGGCAGGATCAGCGCATCGGCCTCGGGCGGGCCCCAGCTGCCCGCGGGGTAGTAGCCAATGGGCGGCAGCTCGTTCAGCACGGGCTCGACCAGCGCCCACGCGCGCTCCACGCCGTCGGAGCGCAGGAAGAGCGTGCGGTCGCCGTCCATCGCGTCGTAGAGCAGCCGCTCGTAGGCCTCCTGCGGCTCCGACATGAAGGCCTCGCCGTAGGAGAAGTTCATGCGCACGGGGTCCGCGTCCACCTCCGGCCCCGGCGGCTTCGCCATGAAGGAGAGCGTGATGCCCTCCTCCGGCTGCAGCCGCAGCGTGAGGTGGTTGGGCCGCAGCTCGGAGACCTGCGTCGGTTCGAAGAAGCTGATCGGCGCCTCGCGGAACTCGATGTGCACCTCGGAGACGCGGCGCGGCATGCCCTTGCCGGTGCGGATGTAGAACGGCACGCCCGCCCAGCGCCAGTTGTCGATGCAGAGGCGCGCCGCGGCGAAGGACTCAGTCTCGGAGTCGGGCGCCACGCCCTCCTCCTCGCGGTAGCCGGGCATCGGCTCGCCGTCGATCACGCCGCGCGTGTACTGGCCGCGCACCACGTCCTGCGGGCGGATCGGCGCCATCGCGCGCAGCACCTTCACCTTCTCGTCGCGGATCGCCTCGGCCTCGAACGAGCTGGGCGGCTCCATCGTCAACAGCGAGACCACCTGCAGCACGTGGTTCTGCAGGATGTCGCGGAACGCGCCCACCTCCTCGTAGAAGGCGCCGCGACCCTCGAGGCCGATCGACTCGGCGACCGTGATCTGCACGTGGTCGATCGCCTCACGGTTCCACATGCGCTCGAAGATCGAGTTGCCGAAGCGGAACACCATGATGTTCTGCACGGTCTCTTTCCCGAGGTAGTGGTCGATGCGGTAGATCTGTTGCTCCTCGAAGTAGCGGTGGAGCTCCGCGTCCAGCTCGCCCGCCGAGCGCAGGTCGTAGCCGAACGGCTTCTCGATGACGAGGCGCCCGCCGCGGTCGAGGCCGTGCTCGGCCAGCTCGCGCGCCGTCTCGCCGAAGACCGACGGCGGCGTGGCGAGGTAGATCAGCCGCCGCTGCTGCTCGCCGCGGACGGCGACCCCCGCCAGGCCCTGGTCGCGCGCGCAGACGTAGCGCAGCCGCTGCGCCAGCGGCCCCCACACCGCCCCGTCGAAGCGGCGGCGCGAGTGCTCGCGGACCGCCTGCTCGGCGCGCCGGCGGAACTCGTCGTCGGAGAACTCGCCGCGGGCGTAGCCGATGATCGCGCCCTCGCGCGGGAGCAGGCCGTCGAGGGCGAGGTTGTAGATCGCGGGCAGCAGCTTGCGGCGCGCCAGGTCGCCCGTCGCGCCGATCAGCACGATGTCCTGCGGCTCGGCCGCCTCCATGCCCCTCATGGCTGGCCCCTCACGGCGCGCGTCTCGCGGCCGCCATGCAGGCGATCGCTCCGCCGCAAGGATAGCGTGCGCAGGGTCGCTCACCCGCCCGACGCGGCGCCGCCCTCGTCCGCCGCCTGCACGGCGTGGCCGCCGAACTCGTTGCGCAGCGCCGCGATCAGCCGCAGCCCCAGCCCCTCGTCGTGGCGCGAGTCGAAGCGCGCGAAGAGCGAGTGGGCGATCGCCGTGGCGGGCACGTCGCGCTCCACCGCCTCCAGCACCGTCCAGCGCCCCTCGCCCGAGTCTTCCACGTAGGCGTGCAGCCCCGCGAGCTGCGGGTCACGCTCCAGAGCGCGCTCGGCGAGCTCCAGCAGCCACGAGCGCACCACGCTGCCGTGGTTCCACAGCGTGGCGATGGCGCCGAGGTCCAGCGGCTCGTCGTAGGCGTCCAGCAGCTCGAAGCCCTCGCCGTACGCCTGCAGCATCGCGTACTCGATGCCGTTGTGGACCATCTTCACGTAGTGACCCGCGCCGGCTGGCCCCACGTGGTGGTAGCCTCCCTCGGGCGCCAGCGCGGCGAAGATCGGCTCCACCTCCGCGAAGGCGTCGTCGGGGCCGCCCACCATCAGGCAGAAGCCCTCGGCGAGCCCCCAGATGCCGCCCGAGGTGCCGGCGTCCAGGAAGCGCAGCCCGCTCGCCGCCAGCTCCTCGGAGCGGCGGATGGAGTCGCGGTAGCGGCTGTTGCCGCCCTCGATCACGATGTCGCCGGGGGAGAGCAGCGCCGCCACCGCGCGAACCGTCTCCTCCGTCGGGTCGCCGGCTGGCACCATCACCCACACGGTGCGCGGCGCCTCCAGCGCGGCGACCACCTCGGCGAGCGAGCCGACGTCGGAGACATCGGGGTTGCGGTCGTAGCCCACCACCTCGTGGCCGGCGCGGCGCAGCCGCTCGCGGATCCCGGCACCCATCCGCCCCAGCCCGACGAGCCCGATCTTCATCGTCTCTGCCTCTCCTGCGGCCTCCGGCGCGCGGTCGCGCGCCGTCTTCTTTCGCGTTCCTTCGCGGTGCGCGCTACGTGGCGAGCGCGCGCAGCTCCCGCTCCGTGACGCGCGCGACGCGACGGCCGAGCGCACGCAGCGACGCGAGGTCGCCTGCTGCCTGCGCGCGCTTCAGCGTGCCGAAGTCGTAGCCGGCGCCCGGGATCGGCAGCTCCAGGCCGTCCTCGCCGACGAGCTGCAGGAAGACGCCGCTGGGCGGCCCGCCCTTGTGCAGCTGCCCCGTCGAGTGCAGGAAGCGCGGCCCGTAGCCGACGGTGGTGGCGACGCGGCGGCGGTCGCGGATCGCGACGCGCACCGCCTGCAGCCAGCGGTCGTTCTCCGCGGTGCGCGGGACGTAGGCGAGGATCGCGACGTAGTCGCCGGGGGCGACCGTGGCCAGCACCTCGTCCGCGGTCGGCGTCGACTCGTCGACGGCCTCGCCGGCCAGCACGCGCGCGGTGGCGTCCTTCGCCTCCTGCACGTTGGGCTGATCGAAGGGGTGGATGCCCAGCACGTGCCCCGCGATGGCGGTGGCGAACTCCCAGCGGAAGAACTCGGCGCCGAGCTGCTCGGGCCCGTCGTAGGGGAGGCGCACCACGGGGTGCCCCGCCGCCGCCAGCGCGTCCAGCGCGTCGGCGTCCTGCGGCTCGCCGATCGCGACGAAGAGCCGGTCCTCGCCGTAGCGCTCGGGCGGGCCCAGCGGCTCGCCCTCGACGGGGAGGATGCCGCGGCCCTGCTTGCCGGTGGACTCCGCGATCAGCTGCTCGATCCAGGTGCCGAGGCTCGCGAGCTCCTCGGGCAGGACGAGCGTGATCTTGTCGCGGCCGGCCGCCGCGGCCTCGCCCAGCACCGCGCCGAGCCACGCGCCGGGGTTGTCGGCGGCGGGCACGCAGGTGTGGCAGGCGCGGCGCATCGCGGCCGCGCGGTCGAGCAGCGCGCCGATCGGCACCCCCGCGAGCGCCGCCGGCACGAGGCCGAAGTAGGAGAGCGCCGAGTAGCGCCCGCCGATCTCGGGCGGGTTCTCGAAGACGCGCCGGAAGCCGCGCTCCTCGCCCAGCGCCGCGAGCGAGCTGCCCGGGTCTGTGATCGCGATGAAGTGCCGCCCCGCGCCGGGGCCTTCCCGCTCCGCCCCTTCGAAGAAGAGGTCGAGCTGGGAGCGCGTCTCGATCGTGCCGCCGGACTTGCTGGCGGCGATGAAGAGCGTGCGCCCCGCCTCGAGGCGGCCGGCGACGCCGGCGATCTGCTGCGGGTCGGTGGTGTCGAGCACGACCAGCTCGAGCGCGCCGGGGCGCGGCCCGAACGTGGTCGCCAGCACCTCGGGCGCGAGGCTGGAGCCGCCCATGCCCATCAGCACCGCTGTGCGGTAGCCTGCGTCGATGATCTGCCGCGCGAAGCCCTCGATCTCGTCGACGTGCTCGCGCAGCTCCTCGTCGACGGTGAGCCAGCCGAGGCGGTCCGCGATCTCGCGCGGCTCCTCCGCCCACAGCGTGTGGTCGTGCGCCCACAGCCGGCGCACCGCCTCCTCGCTCGCCAGCGTCGCGAGGCGCGCCTCGACCGTGGGCTGGAGCGCGCCCAGCGCGCTGCCGCCTGCGCCGTAGGCGGGGTCGCGCAGCGTCGCCACGGAGGCGTCGATGCAATCGAGCAGCGCGCGGAAGTCGGCCGCGAAGGAGGCGAGCCCCTCGTCGAGCAGCTCGTCCGTGGCGCGCGTGAGGTCGATGCCCGCCTCGGCGAGCCGCTCGAGCGCCTGGGCCGCCTCGGCCATCGTGCGCTCGTCGATGCCACCCTCGGCGTCGCCGTGATCGGCGAACGCCAGCAGCGTGGGCTCGGGCATCGTGTTGACGGTGTCGGCGGCCACCAGATCGTCCACGTAGAGCACGTCGGAGTACGACGGATCCTTGGTGCTCGTCGAGGCCCACAGCGGGCGCTGCACTCGCGCCCCGGCCGCGGCCAGCCGCTCCCAGCGCGGGCCGCTGAAGTGGGCGAGGAAGCGCTCGTAGGCCACGCGCGCGTTGGCGACCGCGGCCGCCCCGCCGAGCTCCGAGCCCTCGGGCAGCCAGCCGTCGACCTTGCTGTCGACGCGCGAGACGAAGAACGACGCGACCGAGGCGATGTCACCCAGCGGCTGCCCCTGCTCCAGCCGGCGCTCCAGCCCCTCGATGTAGGCCTCGGCGACGCGCTCGTAGACGCCCACGCCGAAGAGCAGCGTCACGTTCACGCTCGTGCCCTGCGCGGTGAGCTCGCGCAGCGCGTCCACGCCGGCCGCGGTGCCCGGCACCTTGATCATCACGTTGGGGCGGCCGACGGCCTCGCGCAGCCGGTGCGCCTCGCGCACGGTGGCCTCGGCGTCGTCCTCGATGCCGGGCGGCGCTTCGAAGGAGACGTAGCCGTCGGCGCCCTCGGTCGCGTCGTAGACGGAGCGGAAGATGTCGGCGGCGCGGCGCAGGTCGTCGCCGGCGATGCCGACGAAGGCGTCGTAGGCGCTCTCCGCGCCGTCGCGCGCGGCCGCCCGCAGCGCGTCGTCGTACTGCGCCGAGCCCGCGATCGCCTTGTTGAAGATCGTGGGGTTGGAGGTGAGGCCCGTGATCCAACCGTCGCGCACATAGCGTTCGAGCTGCCCCGAGTCGAGCATCCCGCGGTGGATGAAGTCGAGCCAGACGCTCTGGCCGCGCTCGCGCAGCCGATCGATCGATTTCGGCATCGTTCCGCTTTCCGTGCTGCCTCGACGCGTCGAGGCCCCTAGGTCGTGGCTGGGGTCTCTCGCTCCACCACCCGGGCGGCGCGCTCCGCGACCGCCTCCGCGGTGAACCCGAGCTGCTCGTAGAGCACCGAGGCGGGCGCCGAGGCGCCGAAGCGATCGAGGCCGATCACATCGCCCTGGTCGCCGACGTAGCGGTGCCAGCCCATGGTCGCGCCGGCCTCGATCGAGACGCGCGCGCGCACGGCCGGCGGCAGCACGCGATCGCGGTACTCGGCGGGCTGCCGCTCGAAGAGCTCCCAGCTCGGCATGCTGACGACGCGGGCGTCGATGCCGCGCTCGGCCAGCCGATCGCGCGCCGCGCAGGCCAGCGACACCTCCGAGCCCGTCGCCAGCAGCAGCAGGTCGGGCGCGCCGCCGCTCTCCTCGGCCGCGGCCTCGGCGAGCACGTAGGCGCCGCGCGGCACGCCGGCGCGCACCCGCTCGATGTCGGCGAGCACCGGCAGCCCCTGCCGCGAGAGCGCCAGCACCGCGGGCTCGTCGCGCTCGATCGCGAGGCGCCAGCAGGCCGCGGTCTCGTTGGCGTCGGCGGGCCGGTAGACGGTGAGCCCGGGGATCGCGCGCAGCGAGGCGAGCTGCTCGATCGGCTGGTGCGTAGGCCCGTCCTCGCCCAGCCCAATCGAGTCGTGCGTGAAGACGAAGGTCGCGTGCGCGCGCTGCAGCGCGGCGAGCCGCAGCGAGGGGCGCATGTAGTCGGAGAAGATCAGGAAGGTCGCGCCGAAGGGCAGCACGCCGCCGTGCAGCGCCATCCCGCTCAGGAGGTTGCCCATCGCGTGCTCGCGCACCCCGAAGTGCAGGTTGCGCCCGCCGTGGTCGTCGGCCGACTGGTCGCCGTGGCCGTCGAGGTAGGTGTTGGTCGAGGGCGCGAGGTCGGCCGAGCCGCCGATCAGCGTGGGCAGCGCCCCCGCGATGGCGTTGAGCACCTTGCCGGAGGCGACGCGCGTCGCCATCGGGCCGTCCTCGGGCGCGAAGGCGGGGAGCGCGGCGTCCCAGCCCGTGGGCGGCTCGCCCGCCAGCGCGGCGCGCAGCTCCGCCGCGAGTTCGGGGTGCTCGCGCGCGTAGCCCTCCAGCAGCGCGGCCCACTCCGCCTCGCGGGCGCGGCCGCGCCCGCGCGCCTCGCCCATCGCGGCGCGCACCTCGTCCGGCACGAAGAACCGCGGCTCCTCCGGCCAGCCCAGCGCGCGCTTCGAGAGCCGCACCTCCTCCTCCCCCAGCGGGGAGCCGTGCGCGCCCGCGCTGCCCGCCTTGTTGGGGCTGCCGTGCGCGATGGTCGTGTGCACGACCACGAGCGAGGGCCGCGCCGCCTGCGCGCGCGCGCGCTCGATCGCCGCGGCGATCCCCTCCAGGTCCGTGCCGTCCGCCACCTCGTCGACGTGCCAGCCGTAGGCACGGAAGCGCGCGCCCACGTCCTCACGGAAGGCGATGTCGGTGTCGCCCTCGATCGAGATCTCGTTGTCGTCGTAGAGGTAGACGATCCGCCCGAGGCCCAGCGTCCCCGCCAGCGAGGCGGCCTCCGAGGCGACGCCCTCCATCAGGTCGCCGTCGGAGACGATGCCGTAGACGTCGTGGTCGATCACCTCGAAGCCGGGCCGGTTGTAGCGCGCCGCGAGGAAGCGCTCGGCGAGCGCCATCCCAACCCCCATCGCGAAGCCCGCGCCCAGCGGCCCCGTGGTCAGCTCCACGCCGGGCGTGTCGTGGCGCTCGGGGTGGCCGGGGGTGGCGCTGCCCCACTGCCGGAAGCGCTGCAGCTCCTCGAGGGGCAACTCGTAGCCCGTGAGGTGCAGCAGCGAGTAGAGCAGCATCGAGGCGTGGCCGGCGGAGAGCACGAAGCGGTCGCGGTTCGGCCACTCGGGGTTCTGGGGGCTGTGGCGCAGGAAGCGGCTCCACAGCGCGTAGGCCATGGGCGCGGCGCCCATCGGCGCGCCGGGGTGGCCGGAGTTCGCCTTCTGCACCGCGTCCATCGACAGCGCGCGGATCGCGTTGACGCTCAGCTCATCGATGCGGTCGCTCGCCATGCTGCGGTGTCCTCCCCGCTGCCCGCTCCGTACCATTGTGAGGCGCGCGGTCCGCGCCGAGCGAGCGTACTCTCGCTTGTCGGCACCATGTCAGGTCGCGACGCAGCGAGCTGTAAGACCGGTTACGCGGCGGTCAAGCGCCCGCGTCCGTAGACTCGGAGCAGCGAGGCGACGCACGGCGCCGGCCGATCGGGCGGGGAGGACGCGTTCCAGCAGGCGTGCCAGCGGACGTGGGCCGGCTCGCGATCCCCTTCGAGGAGCGGCGTCTCGGTAACCGGCTGCGGGTCATCGTCTCGCGCGACGACTCGGCGCCCGTGGTCACGGTCGCGCTCTACTACAACGTCGGCTTCCGTCTGGAGCCGCGCGGCCGCACCGGCTTCGCGCACCTCTTCGAGCATCTGATGTTCCAGGGCTCGGAGCAGCTCGCGAAGCTCGAGTTCATCCGCCTGGTGCAGCAGACCGGCGGCGTGCTGAACGGCTCGACGCGCCCCGACTTCACCAACTACTTCGAGATGCTGCCCGCGCACGCGCTCGAGCTCGCGCTGTGGATGGAGGCCGACCGCATGCGCGGGCCGGTCATCACGCAGGCCGAGCTGGACAACCAGCGCGACATCGTCAAGAACGAGATCAAGGTCAACGTCCTCAACCGCCCCTACGGCGGCTTCCCGTGGATCGACCTCGGCGAGCGCGCCTATCGCAACTGGGCGAACGCGCACAACGGCTACGGCGACATGCAGGACCTGGACGCCGCGACGATCGAGGACGTGCGCGACTTCTTCGCCCGCTACTACGCGCCCGCCAACGCCGTGCTCGCCATCGTCGGCGACGTGGACCCGGACGGGGCGCTGATGCTTGCCGAGCGTCACTTCGCGGCTATCCCCTCGGCGCCCGCGCCGGAGCCGCCCGACATCGCCGAGCCGCGCCGCGAGCGGGAGGAGCGCTTCCGCAAGGCGGACCCGCTGGCGCACCTCCCCGCGCTCGCGCTCGGCTACCACGCGCCCGAGCGCGGCACGCCCGAGTTCTACGCGCTGGGCCTGCTGGACCAGGCGCTGCTGCAGGGCGACGATGCGCTGCTGCGGCGCGCGCTGGTCCACGAGCGCGGCCTCACCGACGAGCTGCACGGCGGCCTGAACCTGCTGGGTCACATGCACAACGGCCGCACGCCGATGCTGTGGGCGCCGTGGTGCATCCACGCGCCCGACGCGAGCGAGGACACCGTGCTGAGCGCGATCGACGAGGTGATCGAGCGCGTCCGCGAGCGCCCGCTCCCGGCCGCGGACTTCGAGCGCGCGCGGCTGAAGGCGCGCTCGGCGCTCTACGAGTCGCTGAGCGGCGGGATGTTCCCCGGGCTGGGGCGCGCCGACCTGCTGGCGAGCTTCGCGCTCTTCGACGGCGACCCCGCGGGCGCGCTCGCGATCGAGGCCCGCTTCGAGGAGCTGACGCCCGAGCTCGTGCTCGCCACCGCGCAGGAGTACCTGCGCCCCTCCAACCGCGCCGTGCTCGCGCTGGGCCGGCGCGGCGGGAGCCGGCGACGCCGACGAGGCCGGCGCGGCGGGCGGTGCCTCGTGAGCGGCGCGCCGCGACCGGCGGTGGGGCGCCCGCCCGCGTGGCGGCTGCCCCCGCGCAAGCGTGTCCAGCTCGCGGGCGGGCTCGGCGTGACGATGGTGCAGGTCGGCGCCGCGCCGAAGGCGACGCTCCAGCTCGTGACCGGCGCGGGCTCCGCGCTCGAGGGGCCGGGGCAGACGTGGCTCGCCCGCCTCGTCGCGCGCTACCTCAAGGAGGGCACGGTGCGCCGCGACTCCGCCGCGCTGGCCGACCACGTCGCGGGGCTCGGCGGGGAGCTCGAGGTCGACGCCGACGACGACACTCTCACGCTCGAGGCGCGCGTGCTCTCGGAGTTCGCGCCGCAGGCCGCGGAGCTGCTCGCGGAGGTGGTGCGCACGCCCGCGCTGCCCGAGGAGGCGCTGCCGCGGCTCCGCGCCGACCTCGGCCGGCAGCTGGAGCTGGCGCGCTCCGAGCCGGGCTGGCTCACGCTCGCGCGCTTCCGTGAGGCGCTCTACGGCGACCACCCCTACGGCCGCGTGCTGGCGCACGAGGCGGAGATCGAGGGGCTCTCGCTGCCGGAGGCGCGCGTCTTCCTCGACCTCGGGGTCGGGGCGGCGGGCAGCCGGCTCTACGTCGCGGGGCGTTTCGACGCGGAGGCGGTGGGCGCGGCCGCTGCCCGCGCGCTGGGCGACTGGGACTCGCCCGCGGGGCTGGAGGCGCCGCCACCCGAGCCCTTTTCGGAGCGCGTGATCCACCTCGTCGACCGCCCCGGCGCCGCGCAGTCGACGATCGACCTCGGCCTCCCGGTCCCCGGCCCCACGCACGAGGACTTCGTGCCGCTGATGGTGGCGGACGCGCTGCGGGGCGGCTCCTTCATGTCGCGCATCACCAGCAACATCCGTGAGCAGAAGGGCTACACCTACTCGCCGCGCAGCACCGTCTCCGCGCGCCGCGGCGGCACGTACTGGCTGGAGACCGCCGACGTCACCACCGCGGTGACCGGCGCCTCGCTGACGGAGATCTTCGGCGAGATCGAGCGCCTGCGCGCCGAGCCGCCGCCCGCCGAGGAGCTGGCCGGCATCCAGAACTACGTGGCGGGCGTGCAGCTGATGCGCGGCGCGACGGCGCCGTGTCTGATCGGCGTGCTCTCCTTCCTCGACTTGCACGGCCTGGATGAGGCGTGGGCGCAGTCCTTCGTGGAGCGCGTCTACGCCGTGACGCCCGCCGAGCTGCAGCGCGTCGTCGTCCTGCACCTGCGGCCCGACGAGATGACGATCGCCGTCGCCGGTGACGCGCGCGAGATCGAGGAGCAGCTCGCGCCCTTCGGACGCATCGAGCGCGACCCCGAGGCCGAGCAGGCTTAGCGCGCCGGGCGAGCCGGAGGCAGGCGCGGCAGCCCTCGACGACGGAGCCACGCAGAACGGAGCCGCGATGTCCGACCCCGCAGGCCACGCGCCCCAACCGGACGCGACCCCCCACCGCGAGAAGAGCCACGACGAGCTCATCGGCGAGGCGATGCACGAGCTGCCGTACGGCATCTATATCGTCGGCTCGGTGCGCGACGGCGAGCCCAACGGGATGATCGCGGACTGGGTGATGCAGCTCTCCTTCCGGCCGCGGCTGCTGGGCGTGGCCTTCGAGCGCAGCTCGTACAGCCTGGAGAGCATCCGGCGGAACCGCGCCTTCACCGTGAGCCTGCTGGCGGAGGACGGGATGGCGCTGGCGGCGCGCTTCCTGCAGCCGCGTGACGGCGCGAAGATCCGCGGCCGCAGCGAGCAGGCGCAGGCGGCGGTGCACCGCAAGCTCGAGGGCGTGGAGCACGGCACTGACGCGCGCGGCTGCCCGCTCCTGGACGCGGCGCTCGCGGTGTACGAGTGCGAGGCGGAGCAGTTCGTCGACGCCGGCGACCACGAGCTCGTGATCGGCCGCGTGCTCGACGCTCGCGTGCTGCGCTCGGCGGAGCCGCTGACCTCGGTGCTCACCGGCTGGAGCTACTCGGGCTGAGGGCCGCCCCCACCGGGGCACGCTCGCCGATCCCCGGCGCGCCGCCGGGAGCGGGGCGGCGCGAGGAGCGACGGGCGGCGGCTAGCTGTAGTTCCCACGTAGGTTGTTGAGAGGATGAGGGGCCTCGCCCGCTGCTGTGTGTGACAGCACGGCAGTAGCGAGGAGAGGACACCCTCATGGCCCATCGTAACGCGCGGCTGACGCCGCTGACCCGACTCGAGCTCGTGCGGGAAGTGGACGCCGGCTGGCCCCAGGCTGAGGTCGCTCGCCACTTCCGCGTCTCCCGCCACACCGTTGCCAAGTGGCTGGGGCGCTTCCGGGCGGAGGGAGCGGCAGGGCTCGAGGACCGCAGCTCCGCCCCGCGCGCGCATCCCCGGCGCACGCCGCCCGAGCTGGAGCGACGCATCTGCGCCGTGCGACGCACGCAGGGATTCGGGCCGCATCGCATCCAGTGGGCGCTCGGGGTCGCCCGCTCCACGGTCTACGCCGTGCTGCGGCGCCGCGGCCTCAACCGGCTCGACCGCCTGCACCGCGTCACCCGGGAGCCGGTCCGCTACGAGCACGACGCCCCCGGCGACCTGCTGCATCTCGACGTGAAGAAGCTCGGGCGCGTCCCCGAGGGCGGCGGCAAGCGAATGGCGCCTGGCTTCGCCGAGACGCGCTCCGGGCCGCATTCGCGGCGTTCGCTGGGGCTGGAGTACCTACACGTCGCCGTCGACGACCACAGCCGTTACGCCTACGTCTCCGTCCTGCCCGACGAGCGTGGCGCGAGCTGCGCCGCCTTCCTCGAGCAGGCGCTCGCGGCCTTCCGCCGGCGTGGCGTGCGCGTGCGCCGGGTCCTGACCGACAACGCGAAGGCCTACACCGTCGCCCGCAGCTTCCACGGCGCCGCCGCTGCCGCAGACGTGCGGCTGTCGCACACACGGCCCTACCGCCCGCAGACGAACGGCAAAGCCGAGCGTTTCATCCAGATCCTGCAGAACGAGTGGGCCTACGCCCGCCCCTACCGCTCCAACGCCGAGCGGCTGCGCCAGCTCCCACGCTGGCTCTACCGCTACAATCACCGCCGACCGCACGGCGGCGTCGGCGGGGCCGTCCCCGCCTCCCGCCTGTGAACAACCTTCCTGGGTAGTACAGCTAGCGCGCGGCACCCTCCTCGGCGGCCGTCTTCACGGCGGTGAGCCGCGGCCGGCGGTCGGCGCGCCCGCGGTACTCGGAGACGTAGGCGTCCATCGTCGAGGTGATGAGGTCGTCGAGCGACCAGCGCGGCTCCCAGTCCAGCAGCTCGCGGGCCTTGCGCACGTCGGGGATGCGGCGGTCGCAGTCCTCGTAGCCCTCGCCGAAGAACTCGCGCGCCGTCACGTCGACGACGGCGGGGA
Organism: Dehalococcoidia bacterium; assembly: GCA_963667515.2. GTDB lineage: Bacteria > Chloroflexota > Dehalococcoidia > UBA2979 > UBA2979 > VYDC01. The sequence continues at coordinate 188,504 of CAXXXY010000008.1, forward strand.
GGGTCGCGGTGCCGTCCCAGTGCTGCTCGCGGTAGCAGTCGATCATGATGTTCGCGAAGCCCGCGACCGAGGTCTCGTTCGCCGGGTTGCCGATGTTGAAGATCTGCCGCGAGGTGCGGCCCGTGTCATCCAGGATCATGCGCCCCACCGCCTCGGCGGCGTCGTCGATGTAGATGAAGGTGCGCTGCGCGCGTCCCCCGTCCACCAGCGAGATCTGCGTCCCGTGCAGCAGCGCGTCCATGAAGTGGGCGAACATCCGCGGCGAGTCATCGCCGCGGTCGGACGGCAGCTCGTCGAAGCGCGGGCCGATCCAGTTGAAGGGCCGCACGATCGTGTAGTCCAGCCCGGAGGAGAGCCCGTAGGCGTGGATGGCGCGCTCCAGCAGGTGCTTGCTCGCCGCGTAGATCCAGCGCGTCTTGGTGACGGGACCCGCGATCAGTTGGGTGGTGTCCTCGGACATCGTGATGTCGGCGGTGGCCATCGCCTCGGGCGAGATCAGGCCCTCGGGCACGAGCGAGAGCCAGGTCGGCCCGTAGACCTCGCAGGTGGAGAACTGGATCAGCCGCGTCTTGCGCGTCGCGCACTCCTGTGCCACGCGCAGGTTCTCCAGGAAGTCGAGCTCGAAGACGTGCAGCGGGTCCTTGGTGTAGACGAGCGGGTTGGCGATCGCGACGAGGTCCACGACGACGTCGGAGGAGTCGATCAGGCGCTGCGTCAGCTCGCGGTCGTACTGGAGGTCGCTGTTGTAGTAGGTGAAGCGCGGCTCATCCAGCAGGTGGCGGATCTTGGCGTGGTTGATGTCGGTGCCGATCACCTCCACGTCCGAGTTCTCGAGCAGCCACTCCACGAGGTGCGAGCCGATGAAGCCGCCGGCGCCCAGCAGGCAGACCTGGCGCGCCCCTCCGTTGCGTGTCGACCGACCAGCTACGTTCGCCTATTTCCCGCCCCGCGGTCGGGGGATTCGTCCGCTGGTCCTGGATCCTCGTCGCCCGCGCGGTGCCGCTAGTAGGACCCGCGCGCGAACAGCACCGTCGGGACGGTGCGAAGCATGATAGCGAGGTCTCGGCGCAGGCTGACGGTGCGCAGGTAGTCCACGTCCAGCCCCACCATCTCCTCGAAGTCGTGCGCGTCGCGCGCGGTCACCTGCCACAGGCCGGTCAGCCCGGGCACGCCGGCGAGCCGCGCGTAGTGTCGATCCTCGTAGTGCTCCACCTCGGCGGGGATCGGCGGCCGCGGGCCCACGAGGCTCATCTGGCCGCGCAGCATGTTCCACAGCTGCGGCAGCTCGTCCATGCTCGTCTTGCGCAGCAGCCGGCCCACGCGGGTCACGCGCGGGTCGCGCCGCAGCTTGAAGATGTGGCCCTGCGCCTCGTTGTCCGCCATCAGCCGGGCCCGCTGCGCGTCCGCGTCCGCGCGCATGGAGCGGAACTTCCAGCAGGTGAAGTAGCGCCCGCCGCGTCCCACGCGGGTGTGCCGATAGAGCGGCCCACCGGGGCTGTCGAGGACGATCGCGAGCGCGATCACCGCGAGCGCCGGCAGCAGCAGCACCAGCAGCACCGTGGCGCCGACGATGTCGATGGAGCGCTTCCAGACCGGGATGCGCAGCGCCGGGACATCGATCGCGATGCGGTCCGCGGCCGCGCGCGGCGCGGCGGCGGCGGCGGCTACCCGCTCCTGCGAGCGGAGCGTGGGGCCCGCGGTCACGCCGGGATCCCGCCGTTGCGGACCGCGCCGCCCGCGCTCAGCGCCCGTGCGGGCGCAGCCGCGGGAGTCATCGCCGCGGCACCGATGGGCGCGGGGACGGGGGCGGGCGCCGCGATCGGCGCGGCGATCGCGGGCCCGGCCGGCATCGCGCCGCGCCCGCGCAGGGCGGCCGGGACGTGCTCCGCGTGGGGACGACCCACGCAGCGGTACTCGAAGTCGGCGCGGCGCGCCGCCTCCGGGTCGAGGAAGTTGCGCGCGTCGATGATCGTGCGGCGCTCCATGACGGCGCCCACGTGGCCCAGCGGCAGCTCGCGGAACTCCGGCCACTCCGTGCCGAGGATCAGCGCGTGCGCGCCGCGGGCGCCCGCGAGCACGTCGGCGGCGACCTCGATCCCCGGGTACTCGGAGGCGATGCGCGCAGCCGGCACCACCGGGTCGAAGACGCAGACCTCGGCGCCCTCCATCAGCAGCAGCTCGGCGAGCTCGAGCGCCGGCGAGAAGCGGGTGTCGTCCGTGTGCGGCTTGAACGAGGCGCCCAGCACCAGCACGCGCCGCCCCTCCAGCCCGCCCAGGGTCTCGCGCACCTTCTGCACCATGCGGCGGCGCTGGTCGGCGTTGATCTCCATCACCGAGCGCAGGAGCTGCGGGTGCGTGCCCTGCACGGCCGCCATGTGCGCCAGCGACTGCGTGTCCTTGGGGAAGCAGCTGCCGCCCCAGCCGAGCCCCGCGCGCAGGAAGTCGCGGCCGATGCGCGCGTCGGAGCCCATGCCCTCGGCGACCAGCTCTACGTCGGCGCCGAGGCTCTCGCAGATCGCCGCCATCTCGTTGATGAAGGAGATCTTCGTGGCGAGAAAGGCGTTGGAGGCGTACTTGATCATCTCTGCGGTGCGGATGCCCGTGCGCTGCACGGGCGCGCCCAGCTGCTCGTAGAGGGCGGCCGATGGCCTGCGGGTCCGCCCCGCCCAGCACCACGCGCGACGGCTCCATGAAGTTGCGGACGGCCGAGCCCTCCTGCAGGAACTCCGGGTTGGAGACCACGCTGACCACGCGCCCGCCGAAGCGCCGCGCCATCCCTTCCACCAGTTCGCCCGTGCCGATCGGCACCGTGCTCTTGTTGACGATGACGGCGCCTGGCCGCAGCCGCGGCGCCAGCGCGCGGATCGCGCCGCGCACCGCGCGCAGGTCGGCCGCGCCGTCACGCGAGGGCGGTGTCTGTACCGCGATGAAGACGACATCCGCCGCCACGGGGTACGGGTACTCGTCGTAGAAGTGCAGCCGGCCCGAGTCGCGGCCGCGCGCGAGCATCTCGTCCAGGCCGGGCTCGTGGATCGGCGTGCAGCCCTCGCGCAGCAGCGCGATCTTCGCGGCGTCCACGTCGATGCAATGCACGTCGTGGCCGAGTTCCGCGAAGCACGCGGCGGAGACCAGACCCACGTACCCGCAGCCGATGACCGCGACGTCCGCCACGAAGTGCCTCCGCCCATCGTCCCGCGGGTGTCGCGGGTCTAGTCGGCATGGTGCCGGCGCGGCGTTGATCGGCCGTTGACCGGCCGTGACCCTCGGGTCTGGGCGAGCGCCCTCGGCGCTAGGGGGCGGCCTCGGCGGGGCCGCTGGGCGGCGCGCTGCGGCCGCCCGGGCGCAGACGCAGGCGCAGGCAGGCCGGCGCCACGCGCGCCAGCGTCGGGATGTCGTGCAGCAGGTAGCGGCGCCACAGCCGGCGCGGCTCCTGCACCAGGCGCATCGCCCACTCCATGCCCAACGCCTGCACCCAGCGCGGCGCGCGGCGCGTGCGCCCCGCGTAGAAATCGAGCGTGCCGCCGACGCCGATCCACACGGCCCCCGGCGCCGCGTCGAAGTAGCGGGCGATCAGCCGCTCCTGCTTGGGGCAGCCCAGCGCCACCAGCACCAGCTCCGGGTTCGCCGCGGCGACGCGCGCGCGCTCCTCGGACTCCTCCTCCGCGGTCAGCTCGCGGAAGGGCGGGGGGATCTGCTCCACCACCGTTGCGCCGGGGAAGCTCGACTCGATGCGTGCGCGGGCGCGGTCGGCCACCTCGGGCGCGCCGCCGTAGAGGACGATGCGCACCCCGCCGCGCTCGGCGCCGGCGGCGCAGAGCTGCCCCACGAAGTCGACGCCGGGGACGCGCTGCACGCGGCCCGCCCCCACCAGCCGCGCCAGCCACACGACCGGCGCCCCGTCCGCGACCACGAGGTGGGAGCGGCGCAGCAGCTGCGCCAGCCGGGAGTCGCGGCGCGCGATGGCGAGGAAGTCGAGGTTGGCGGTGGCGACGCGGGCGCCGCGGCGCTCCTTCATCGCGTCCACGCAGTAGGCGAGGGCCTCGCCCGGTCCGCCGTCGAAGATGGGGACGGAGCCGACGCGCGCGTGCGGGAGCCCGGAGGCGGCCTCGCGCGGTGGCGCCGTCAGCGTCCTGGTGCGCCCCGCGGCGCCCGCACGTCATGCTCGCATCGCTCCCCCGCCCGCGCGTCGCGTGTCCGGCCAGCGTCGCGCGGCGCGGTGGACACGCCGTTGAGCGCGGGTGGGCCCAGAGCGAGCGCACGAGCGGGTGCCGGGGCGAGAGTCGGAGGAGCCAGCGCCGGGGCGAGAGGAGAGCGAGCGGCGCGCGCTGCGCCGAGGCCGGGTGCGGGCCGGCTACTCCTCGGCGAGCTGCAGCACGTAGCCGAGCGAGTGGCGCGAGCGGATGTCGATGCCGGTGCCACCCGCCTCGCGCAGCTTGTGGCGCAGGTGCGAGATGTGCGTCTTCAGCAGGCTGGCGTCGGGCGGCTCGTGGCTGTCCCAGCCGAAGGAGAGCAGGCGCTCCGTGGAGGCGACGCGGCCGTGGTGCTCCACCAGGCAGTAGAGCAGCCGCAGCTCCAGCTTGGTCAGGCGCAGCTCCGTGCCGGCCTTCCACGCGGAGAAGCGGTCGAGGTCGATCTCGACGTCGCCGACGGTGATCGTGTCGCTGGTGGCGGCGCCGCCGGCGCCGCGGTTCGCCACGTGCATCTCGGCACGCAGGATCACCTCGTGCGGGTGGAAGGGCTTGCGGATCACGTCGCAGATGCCGGCCTTCAGCGCCATCAGCGGCGCTGGGTCCAGCACGTGCTCCGAGGTGAGGAGCATCGGCGCGTCGGGGAAGCGCTCGCGCAGCGGGTCGAGGTTGCGCAGGCTCCGGTCGTCGATCTTGTCGAGCGCGACGATGCTTGCGGCGGGCGGGAACGGGAGGCGCTCGGGCAGCTGCTGGCCGGCCGTGACCACGAAGGACTTGTGCCCCCGGCGGCGCGCGACGAAGGCGAGCAGGTGCGCCGTCAGCTCGTCGGGCTCAATGATCGCCAGGTGCATGTCTCTCGCCTTCGCCGTCACGCCGCGCGCGGGCGCGGGCGTGGCTATCGGGTGGCCAGCGCGTAGCCCACCCCGTGCACAGTGCGGATCGTCTCGTTCCGGTCGCCGGCCTTGCGTAGCTTGCGGCGGATCGAGCTGATGTGACCCTTCAGCAGCGTGCCGTCCTTCATGTTCGTGTAGCCCCAGATCCGCTCGTTCAGGTAGGCGTGCGACAGCACCTGCCCGGGGACGGCGGCCAGCTCCCTTAGAATGTCGAACTCCAGCCGCGTGCACTTGAGGTCTGAGGCGTCGAGATACGCCACGTGGGCGTGATCGTCGAACTCGACGCCGTCGCCGGCGATGCCGTCCGCAGGGCGCTGCGGCTCGCCCTGGTCGGTGGTGGCGCGGCGCGCGACGGCGCGGATGCGCGCCAGTAACTTGTGCGGGTGAAAGGGCTTCGTGATGTAGTCGTCGCCGCCGGCGTCGAGCGCCGCCACGACGTCGCCCGCGCGATCGAGGCTCGAGAGGAAGACGATCGGCAGGTCGGGGCGCGCCTCGCGCAGCGCGCGGCTCACGTCGATCCCGGAGCCGTCCGGCAGCATCACGTCCAGCACCGCGAGGTCCGGGAAGCCCTGCCGCGTGAACCGCAGCGCCCCGTTCACGGTGCCCGCGATGACCACGTCGTGGGACTCACGCCGCAGCGTCTCCGCGATGATCTCCGCGTAGTCCTCGTCGTCTTCGGTGAGCAGGACCAGCATCCGCGCCTCCTACGTGCAGGCTCCCGACGCGTCCGTCGAGGTCGTCGATGGAGGTTCGCTCGTGGCGGTTGACGGGCCGTTGCGTCGTCGTGGTCGAGGCGTCCGCGACGCGCCCGCCCTCCACGGCCGCTCGACCCGGCGGCAGCGCGACCGCAGGCGGGGGAGGCGCTAGGTGTACTACCCAGGAAGGTTGTTCACAGGCGGGAGGCGGGGACGGCCCCGCCGACGCGGCCGTGCGGTCGGCGGTGATTGTAGCGGTAGAGCCAGCGTGGGAGCTGGCGCAGCCGCTCGGCGTTGGAGCGGTAGGGGCGGGCGTAGGCCCACTCGTTCTGCAGGATCTGGATGAAACGCTCGGCTTTGTCGTTCGTCTGCGGGCGGTAGGGCCGCGTGTGCGACAGCCGCACGTCTGCGGCAGCGGCGGCGCCGTGGAAGCTGCGGGCGACGGTGTAGGCCTTCGCGTTGTCGGTCAGGACCCGGCGCACGCGCACGCGCACGCCACGCCGGCGGAAGGCCGCGAGCGCCTGCTCGAGGAAGGCGGCGCAGCTCGCGCCACGCTCGTCGGGCAGGACGGAGACGTAGGCGTAACGGCTGTGGTCGTCGACGGCGACGTGTAGGTACTCCAGCCCCAGCGAACGCCGCGAATGCGGCCCGGAGCGCGTCTCGGCGAAGCCAGGCGCCATTCGCTTGCCGCCGCCCTCGGGGACGCGCCCGAGCTTCTTCACGTCGAGATGCAGCAGGTCGCCGGGGGCGTCGTGCTCGTAGCGGACCGGCTCCCGGGTGACGCGGTGCAGGCGGTCGAGCCGGTTGAGGCCGCGGCGCCGCAGCACGGCGTAGACCGTGGAGCGGGCGACCCCGAGCGCCCACTGGATGCGATGCGGCCCGAATCCCTGCGTGCGTCGCACGGCGCAGATGCGTCGCTCCAGCTCGGGCGGCGTGCGCCGGGGATGCGCGCGCGGGGCGGAGCTGCGGTCCTCGAGCCCTGCCGCTCCCTCCGCACGGAAGCGCCCCAGCCACTTGGCAACGGTGTGGCGGGAGACGCGGAAGTGGCGAGCGACCTCAGCCTGGGGCCAGCCGGCGTCCACTTCCCGCACGAGCTCGAGTCGGGTCAGCGGCGTCAGCCGCGCGTTACGATGGGCCATGAGGGTGTCCTCTCCTCGCTACTGCCGTGCTGTCACACACAGCAGCGGGCGAGGCCCCTCATCCTGTAAACAACCTACGTGGGAACTACAGCTAGGCGAGCGCGGAGAGCCGCTCCAGCGGGAGCGTCAGGGAGGCGCAGTACTCGTCGCCGTCGCGCTCGCCGTGGAAGCGGCCGCGGAGGCGGCCCGCGAGCTGCTGGGCGAGGTAGCTGCCGATGCCGAGCCCCAGGTGCGCGTCTTTCGCCGCGACCCGGTTGCGGACGGTGAGCAGCAGCTCCCCGGGGAGCGCGGCGAGCGTCACCTGCACCGCTGCGTCGGGGTCGCCGTGGTCGCGCGCGTTCGCCAACAGGCTCTGCAGCAGCGCCTCCAGCCACGCGGCGCGCCCGTGGGCGGTGGCGAAGCGCGCCGACTCCTCGATCTGGAGCTCCACGGCCCGACCGGCGTCGCGCAGCTCCTCCGTCAGCTGCTCCACGACCTCGGCGGGGCGGAAGTCGGAGCCGTCCTGCTCGCCCTCGGCGCCCGCCGCGCGAGCCACCTCCAGCACCTGCTCCGCGGTGCGCAGCGTGCGCTCCGCGACGCGCGCGATCGTGTCACAGCGGCGGCGCAGCGGGTCGTCGGGCTCGCGCTCGCTCGCGGCCATGCGCGCGAGCGTGGCGATCAGTCCCAGCGGCGCCTTCATCTCGTGGTAGACGGCGACGAAGCCGTCGTCGCAGAGCTCGGCGGGCGGATCGTCGTGGCGCCGCTGCTGGGAGGGGCCGCGCGCGGGGGGCGCGCTGCGCGCGCCGCGCTTCCGCGAGCCAGGGCGAGTTGCTCTCGACACGCCGTCGACCCCTCGGTGTGTGGGCGCGCGCCCGGGCGCGGCCCGCTCCGCCCTCGCGTGGAGTATCGCCGTGCCGGCGCCGCGCCCGCAGTGGCGCGCGAGCGCTGAGGCTAGGCGGCCTCCGCCTCGTCCGCGACCGGCCGCGAGCGACCGAGCGCCAGCCGCCCGGCGTGCAGCAGCTCCTCCACGGTGTGCACGCGCAGGAGCGCGACGCCGGCCACGTAGGTGAGCCCGCCGAGGATCCCCGGCAGCGCGAAGAGATCCGGCCCGCCCAACGCCGCGGCGAGCGTCACGGCTCCGGCGGCGGCGCCCACGATCAGCAGCTGGCCGTAGCGGCGGAGCTCCCCCTGCGTCCAGATGCCGCGCGGGAGCTGCATCGCGGCCACGACGACGATCCCCACCTCGATGATCGCCAGGCTCGTGGCCGCGCCCAGCGCGGGGTTGTCGAAGCGGTCGGCGAAGAGCGGGATCAGCAGCAGGTTGAGCGCGATCTTCACCGCCACCGCCGCCGTGACGATGCCGGTCCAGCGGCGCTCGCGGTCCACGGCGATCAGCGTGCGGGCCATGACGATCGACAGGCTCATCGGCAGGAGCGCGATCGCGAGCATCGGCAGCACCGGGCCGCTGTCCGCGAACGAGTCACCGATGAGCAGCACCAGAACGTCCCCGCCGGAGCCGACCACCCCGATGGTGAGTGGCAGCGTCACGGCCATCACCAGCCACAGGCCGGTCCGGGCGAGCCGCGCGGTGCGAGCCGGGTCGTCGTGCTGGTTCGCCGCCATCTGGGGGAACGTCACCGTCGTCACGATCGTGGGGACGAAGAGCAGCGTGCCGAGGATGCGCAGCGGCGCCGAGTAGATGCAGACCGCCGTCTCGCCCGAGAGCTGGGAGAGCAGCACCACGTCGATCGCGTTGTAGACGACGAGGAAGAGGCCGATCGTCCAGAACGGCATGCCGTTGATGGCCAGGTAGCGCGCGTCGCGCGGCGAGAAGCGCGGGCGGCTCCGGGGCAGCGTGGCGAACGCGACGGCCATCGCAGCGCCGCCCATCGCGATCCACCCGACGGTGGCGACGAGCGCGATGTGCACCACGCCGAGGCCGGCCGCCACGACCGCGAGCATCGCGAACAGCGTCACGCCGCGTCCCGTGATCTCGACCAGCGCCTGATAGCGCATCCGCTCCAGCCCCTGGATCACGCTGGTGCCGAGCTGTTGCAGGAGCAGGAAGGGGACCGAGGAGGCGGTGGCGGCGACGACCAGGACGGTGGTGGGCGGGTAGCCGGCCAGCCACGCCCCCACCCACATCGTGGCGCCGGCGACCGATCCCATCCCGAACAGCAGCACCGCGGCGGTGGGCAGCAGCTCGGAGGCGCGCGCCGGGTTGCGAGCGACCTCGCGTAGCATGAGGAAGTGGACGCCGACGCCGCCGACGACGGCGGCGATCATCGAGAGCGAGATCGCGAGGCTCCACTGCCCGACGCCCTCCGGGCCCAGGTAGCGAGGGATGATGGTGAACGTCCCGATAGCGAACATCCACGTCACGAGCTGGCTGCCCAGCATCGCGATCGCGTTGCTACGGTACGAGTCGCGCTTGCGCGGACCGCTCATGGCCACCTCGATGCGACCCGGCGCTCACCGGGTGCTCCATTCTCGGTGCCGGGCGTGGAGGCGCTGTGGAGGGGGCGTTGCTGGGCGGTCGGCGGCCGTCGCGGCGCGGGGTGCTCGGCGCGCCTTCAGGATTCGCGCCGCGAGCCGATGATCCGTCGGAGGTGGGCGCACTGCGCCCGCTCGGGGAGAGCTCGCCGAAACGGCAAACCCGTCCGAAAGGCGGGGGCGCAAAGGCACGGGCCTACGCTCGCTTACGCGAGTACGGCAGCCGGTCCGCCGAAGTGAGGGGATCCATGAGGAGCGTGTTCCTGCTGCCGCGGGTGATCGCGGCGTTGGTTGCCGGCCTCGCGCTGGCGCTGCTGGTGACGGGCCCAGGCGCCGGCCCCACCGCCGTCGAGGCGGACGACGGGCCGGGCACCAGCGGCGTGACCAGCCTCAGCGACTTCAACGATCGCGGGGACGCCGTCCGGCGCTTCACGGGCGGAAGTCACAACTTCGATCCGCCAGTCCTCTATCAGCGGGGGCGCGACTTCACGAGCCGGCTGATGGCTCCCGACGAGGAGATAGACGCGGTCCGCCAAGTATCGCATCTCCTTGACGGCACCCCGCCACCGGAGCAGCACTCCATCACTCTCGCCGGCGACCACGTGTTCACGGCGAAGAATCACCTGATGCTGGCGTCGATCAATCCTCAGTTCTACGGTGCCACGTATATGGACTGGTCCGAGCACCCCGTGTTCGGAGGGGAGACCATCACTGTCGGTTTCGATATCGCGGCGTGGGTCAACAACCCGGCGCGATCCTGGTTCGATATCTGGATATACCCTACCGAGGAGAAGGCGAACCTGCCGTTCGGGAATCCACTTGAGAGTTGGCTGCCAGAGCCGCTCGTCCCGCCACAGAATGCCGTCCACGTGCGCAGTGACCAGTACGACCTTCTCCCCATCTGGAAGGTCGAAGTCTACGAGGGCGGTGGCAAAGTCCGTAAGGGCGGTGGCCCGGGCACGAAATGGTGGAACGAGCCCGGCGTCGAGGACAAGTGGCATCCAGACCGGGCACACCTGCCGCGATCCGAGCGCACGAAGACGTCGCACGAAATCACGATCACGCCCGATGGGACGGTCAAACTGTCCGCGCCGGGCGTGCGTGACTGGGTCGAGCTCCGCGGTGCGATGAATGTCTCCAAGTGGCAGGGAAAGCCGCTGACTATTGTGTTCGGCGCGCACGAGTACACGCCCAACAAGCAAGTGCCGAGCTGGGGTAGCAGCAACGGCACGACGTGGCACCTCGACAACGTCTTCGTCACCGCCGGTGCCGTGGCCGCGCCGAGCCCGACGCCGAGCCCGACCGCGACGCCGAGCCCCACGCCGGGCCCGACACCGACCGCCACCCCGAGCCCAACGCCCACCGCGACGCCGAGCCCGACGCCGATGTCGAGCGCGGCGCCGGCCTGGGAGGTCGTCTCGCTGACCGCGCCGCCCACCGGAGTGGCCGGCCAGAGCGTCGACCTGACCGCGACCGTCCGCAACACCGGCGGCCCCGGCACCGTGCTTGTGGACATCGAGATCTACGACCCGTCCGGGGCGAGGGCGGGGCAGAGGTTCTGGGACAACCAGTCGTTCGCGGCCGGCGAGAGCCGTAGCTTCACCTTCCAGCACACGCTCGCGCCCGGGGCCTCGGGTACGCACGTGGTGCACGCCGGGCTGTTCGAGCCGGACTGGGCGCAGCTCGTGAGCTGGCAGCCGAACCTCGCGGCGGTCAGCGTCTCGTCGGGCCTGTCGGTGACGCCGGTGGGCGGCTGGGGGATCGGCCTGAACAGCGCCACCGTGAGCACGTCGCAGCCGCTCGCCGCCGCCGCGCTGGCGCAGGCGATCGCCGCCGACTCGGGCCGCGCGGTGGCGCAGATCGCCATGCGCGACGCCTCCGGCTGGCGCTTCTACGTGCCGGGCCTCGAGGCGGCCAGCAACCTCTCGACGATCCCGGCCGGCACGCGGAGCATCACGGTCCTGCTGCAGTAGGGCCGCGCGCCGGGACCCGCACACGTACGGAGAGGCCGGGGTCGCCCCCGGCCTCTCTGCTGTCGATCGTCGGTCGCCGTGCCGCCCGTGGCGGGCGTCGGGGGCGGGCCTACTTCGCGCCGACGAAGCCCGGGTCGGGCCGCCAGCGCGGGTCCTTGGGCACGATGTGGTCGCCCATCACCAGGAAGTCCAGGCCCGAGGAGTAGAAGGTGCGGATCGCGTCCTTGGGCTCCGTCACGATCGGCTCGCCCTTGAGGTTGAACGAGGTGTTCAGCAGCACCGGCACGCCGGTCAGCTTCGCGAACTCGCTGATCAGCTGGTGGTAGCGCGGGTTCGCCTCGCGCGTCACCGTCTGCACCCGCGCCGTCTTGTCGGCGTGGGTGACGGCGGGGATCACGGAGCGCTTCTCGGGGAGCACGTCGAAGGTGAGGATCATGAACGGCGCGTCCGTGCAGCCCTCGAAGTACTCGCTCGCCTGCTCGGCGAGGCACGAGGGGGCGAACGGCCGCCAGCCCTCGCGGAACTTCACGCTGGCGTTGACGCGGTCGCGCGCCTCCGCGTAGCGCGGGTCGGCGAGGATCGAGCGGTTGCCCAGCGCGCGCGGGCCGAACTCCATGCGCCCCTGGAACCAGCCGAGGACGTGGCCGTTGGCCAGCAGTCCCGCGGCGACCTGCTCCACGTTGGAGACGCGGTAGCCGGTGAGCTTGTAGGTCTCGATCGTGGAGGCGATCTCCTCGTTCGAGAACTCGGGGCCGAGGTAGGCGTTCGTCTGGCGGGTGCGCGGGATCGCGAGCCCGACCGCGCGGTGGCCGGCGACGGCGGCGCCGATCGCGGTGCCATCATCGGTGGCGCCGGGCTGCACGAAGATCTCGTCGATCAGCCCCGAGGCGAGCAGCCGCCCGTTCGCCTTCGAGTTCATCGCCACGCCGCCCGCGAAGGAGAGCCGGCGCGAGCCGGTGCGGCGCACGCCGTCCTCCACCAGCGCGAAGAGCGCGCGCTCCAGCTGGTGCTGTGCGGAGGCGGCGAGGTCGCGGTCGTCGTCGCCGATCGAGCTGTCGGGGTCGCGCCGCGGGCCGTAGCGGCGCTCCATCCCGCGCAGGTCGCCCCAGGCGCGCCTCGCGATCATGTCGACGTTGACCTCGTAGCCGTCGGCCGTGATGCGCATCGCGTCGTCGAGGTCGTAGGTGGGCTGCCCGTACGCGGCTAGCTGTACTACCCAGGAAGGTTGTTCACAGGCGGGAGGCGGGGACGGCCCCGCCGACGCCGCCGTGCGGTCGGCGGTGATTGTAGCGGTAGAGCCAGCATGGGAGCTGGCGCAGCCGCTCGGCGTTGGAGCGGTAGGGGCGGGCGTAGGCCCACTCGTTCTGCAGGATCTGGATGAAACGCTCGGCTTTGCCGTTCGTCTGCGGGCGGTAGGGCCGCGTGTGCGACAGCCGCACGTCTGCGGCAGCGGCGGCGCCGTGGAAGCTGCGGGCGACGGTGTAGGCCTTCGCCTTGTCGGTCAGGACCCGGCGCACGCGCACGCCACGCCGGCGGAAGGCCGCGAGCGCCTGCTCGAGGAAGGCGGCGCAGCTCGCGCCACGCTCGTCGGGCAGGACGGAGACGTAGGCGTAACGGCTGTGGTCGTCGACGGCGACGTGTAGGTACTCCAGCCCCAGCGAACGCCGCGAATGCGGCCCGGAGCGCGTCTCGGCGAAGCCAGGCGCCATTCGCTTGCCGCCGCCCTCGGGGACGCGCCCGAGCTTCTTCACGTCGAGATGCAGCAGGTCGCCGGGGGCGTCGTGCTCATAGCGGACCGGCTCCCGGGTGACGCGGTGCAGGCGGTCGAGCCGGTTGAGGCCGCGGCGCCGCAGCACGGCGTAGACCGTGGAGCGGGCGACCCCGAGCGCCCACTGGATGCGATGCGGCCCGAATCCCTGCGTGCGTCGCACGGCGCAGATGCGTCGCTCCAGCTCGGGCGGCGTGCGCCGGGGATGCGCGCACGGGGCGGAGCTGCGGTCCTCGAGCCCTGCCGCTCCCTCCGCCCGGAAGCGCCCCAGCCACTTGGCAACGGTGTGGCGGGAGACGCGGAAGTGGCGAGCGACCTCAGCCTGGGGCCAGCCGGCGTCCACTTCCCGCACGAGCTCGAGTCGGGTCAGCGGCGTCAGCCGCGCGTTACGATGGGCCATGAGGGTGTCCTCTCCTCGCTACTGCCGTGCTGTCACACACAGCAGCGGGCGAGGCCCCTCATCCTGTCAACAACCTACGTGGGAACTACAGCTAGCCCGCGAGCGCGCCGTCGAGGAACGCCTCGACGCGCTGGAGCAGGCCGACCGCGCCGCCGACGCGGTCGAGCGCATCCGAGAGCGGGGGCGTCGTCCACTCCTCGGCCAGGGGCGGGGACTCCTCGGGCGGGGGCAAGGGATCGGCTCGGCCGACGCCGTCGGGGATGCCGTGCGCGCGGGCGAAGAGGCGGGCGCGCAGCACGAAGGCGGTGAGGCTGCGCGGGTCGGGCAGCGTGTCCAGCGGCTGCGCGTGGTCGCGGACCGCGGCGGCGAGCTCCGGCGGGAAACTCCAGTGCACGGCGAGCGCGCCCCCGAGCTCGGCGTCCGTGAAGCCGAGGACGTCCCGCTCCGCCTCGCGCAGGCTCCCGCCGGGGGTGTGCGCCCGCTGGATGGCGAGTGCGAGGTCGGCGGGCCGGTGCTCGTCCAGCGCCAGCAGCCCCACGTTGTGCAGCACCCCCGCGGTGAACGCCTGCTCCTGGTGCTGCCGCTCGGTCCGCGCCAGCAGCTCCGCGATCAGCCCGACGCTGATCGAGAAGCGCCAGAACGCGCGGTCGTCCAGGTTGTGCGAGGCGCGCAGCGTCGTCATCACGCACGACGCCAGCGTCGCGGAGCGCACCGCGCGGAAGCCCAGCAGGACCACGGCGTCGCGGACCGTAGCGATGCGGCGCGGGAAGCCGTAGTAGGCGGAGTTGGAGAGCCGCAGGATCGTCGCGGTCAGCGCCTGGTCGGAGCTGATCACGCTCGCCAGCTCGTGCGCGGAGAAGCGGTCGGACTCCGCCAGCTCTGTGACCCGCACGGCGACGGCGGGGAGCGGGCGCAGCGCCGAGATCTCGGCGATCAGCTCGTCGAGGGCGGCGTGCGGGAGAGGCGCGTCCATCGGCGGTCCCTGCGCGCCTCGGCGTCCGCGAGCCGCACGCGCGGCCCGCTCCGAGGCCTCACCATCGTGCCGCCGCTCGGTGCGCCGTGGAGTCGGGGATCGCCCCGATTCGAGGGCCGCGCGGCTAGCGGTCCGGCGACGCGGCACGCGAGCCGGCTGGCCCCGCGGCGGGCGCGGCCGCCCAGCGTCGCGCGGGCCGGCGCAGCAGGCCGAGGCGGCGCGGCGGCCAGTAGCGCGCGAGCACGACGCCCTCCACGGCGGCGAGTGGGATCGGGCCGAGCTCGCGGCTGTCGGTGCTCGCGTCGCGGCGGTCGCCCAGCAGGAAGAGCTCGCCAGCGCCCAGCCGCGAGACGCCGCGGTAGCTCGCCGCCGGCGCCTCCCCCAAGGCGTACGGCTCCAGCAGCTCGCGGCCGTTCACCTGCACGACATCGCCGACGCGCAGCGACTCGCCGGGGAGCCCGACGACGCGCTTGAGCAGCAGCCGCCCCGAGCGGTCGCGCGCCGCGACGACGAGGCCAAAGGCGCCCGCCTACGCGCTCCGCTGGGTGGCGGCGAGTGGCGGCCCGCGGCGCAGCAGCAGCCAATCGCCGGGCTGAAGCGCCGGGCGCATCGAGCTGCCCGCCACCTCGACGCGGTAGAGCCGCCGCCGCGCGAGGGCGCCGAGCACGGCCAGCCCCGCGGCGAGGGCGGCGAGGGCGGCGAGGGCAGCGCCGCACCACCGGGGGGCTGGCCACGAGGGCCGCGTCACCGCGGCCCTCGTCGTGCGTTCATCGAGCCCCGAGCGGGGTGGGCGTCGTCAGCCCTGCTTCGTGGCGTGGAACATGTCGGCGAACTCGTCGACGGCCGCGCGCAGCGCCTTCGCGTCGTCCACGCTGGTCCCCTGCTTGCAGGCGCCCGCGAGCTTCATGATGTTCCAGACCTTCTCGTGCAGGTCGGGGAACCGCTCCACGTGTGGGGGCTTGAAGTAGTCGCCCCAGATCACGCGCACCTCGTGCTTGACGATCTCGGCGTGCTCCTCCTTGACGTGGACGTAGCGCGCGAGGGAGTTGAGCGCGGCGGCACCGGCCGGCGCATCGCCGAGGTCGGCGATCAGCGTCATCATCTTCTCCACCGTCTCCGCGCCCTGCTGCGCGTTGTGCGGGTGGTAGATGCCGCAGGGGATGTCGCAGTGGGCGTGCCCGACCTCGGACGGTCGCAGCAGCCGCAGGGCTCCGGAGGCGAGACGGGCAGCGTTCACGGGAGGCTCCTCTTTCGCTGGGGCGCCGGCCGAGGCGGGCGCTCGATCGACGCGGGGCGCGCGCTCGCGAGTGGGTGGAGACGCCGCTCGGGGCGGCGCGCAGTCCCCGCCGCGGACGGCGCGCGCGATCGTGGCCGCGCCCCACGGGGGTGTCAACTCGCGCCGGTGCTCCCTCCCGCCGCCGTGCTGCGCCGTCCGCGCGGCCCGGGCGCGCCGCGCTAGACTGCGCGCGCCCGGCGACGACGCGAGGGGGCCGGGCGGACCAGGAGGCGCGCATGCGGCGACACATCTACAGCTTCCGCTTCAAGGACGGCACGACCGACGAGCAGATCGAGGCGGTGCGCGCGAGCTACGAGGCGATGCGCGCGGCCGACCCGGACGGCTGGGCGCACTTCTCGATGGGGCCGAACATCTCCCAGTCGCGCCGCTCAACGCGCTACAACTACGTGGTGACGATCGACTTCAACAGCTACAAGGCCTACCGCAACTACGAGGACAGCGACGCCCACGGCGCGATGGTGGAGCGCGACCTCACCCCGATCGTCGAGGCGCTCTCCGGCGTCGACTACGACATCGGCGAGACGCCGGCGGAGTAGCCGCCCGCCGCGAGGCGCGACGCCACGCGGGCCGATGCGGGCGCGCGATCTAGCGGAGCGCGACGCCGCCGGTGAGGCGCGTCGGGTCGTCCAGCCCCTCGAACGGCGGGAACAGCGACTCCAGCTCGCGGCGCAGCGGATCGCCGTCGGGCAGGTAGCGCGAGAAGTCGCCGTCGGGCTCGGGGCGGGGGCGCTCGCCGTCCCGCTCGTGGTGGCGGATGCGGTCCTGCAGCAGCATCAGCCCCTCCAGCAGCGACTCCGGCCGCGGCGGGCAGCCCGGCACGTAGACGTCCACCGGGCAGATCAGGTTGACGCCGGGCAGCACGGAGTAGGCGTAGGCGAAGGGGCCGCCCATGATCGCGCAGCCGCCCATCGAGATGACCCAGCGCGGCTCCGCCATCTGCAGGTAGATGCGGCGCACGGCCGGCGCCATCTTCCAGGTCACGGTGCCCGCCACGATCATCAGGTCCGCCTGCCGAGGCGACGCGCGGAAGACCTCGGAGCCGAAGCGCGCGATGTCGTAGCGGGAGGTCGCGGTCGTGATCATCTCGATGGCGCAGCAGGCGAGCCCGAACGTCACGGGCCACAGCGAGGAGGAGCGCGCCCAGTTCAGCACCCCGTCCACGGAGCTGAGCAGGACGTTCTTCCGCACCTCCTCCTCGAGGTCGAGGGGCACGATGTGCTCGGGCTCGTGCAGGGCCAGCGGCGAGGGCTGCGTCATGGCGCGATCGTAGCCGCGCGCCGGGGGCCCGGCAAACGAGCGGCTAGCTGTACTACCCAGGAAGGTTGTTCACAGGCGGGAGGCGGGGACGGCCCCGCCGACGCCGCCGTGCGGTCGGCGGTGATTGTAGCGGTAGAGCCAGCGTGGGAGCTGGCGCAGCCGCTCGGCGTTGGAGCGGTAGGGGCGGGCGTAGGCCCACTCGTTCTGCAGGATCTGGATGAAACGCTCGGCTTTGCCGTTCGTCTGCGGGCGGTAGGGCCGCGTGTGCGACAGCCGCACGTCTGCGGCAGCGGCGGCGCCGTGGAAGCTGCGGGCGACGGTGTAGGCCTTCGCGTTGTCGGTCAGGACCCGGCGCACGCGCACGCCACGCCGGCGGAAGGCCGCGAGCGCCTGCTCGAGGAAGGCGGCGCAGCTCGCGCCACGCTCGTCGGGCAGGACGGAGACGTAGGCGTAACGGCTGTGGTCGTCGACGGCGACGTGTAGGTACTCCAGCCCCAGCGAACGCCGCGAATGCGGCCCGGAGCGCGTCTCGGCGAAGCCAGGCGCCATTCGCTTGCCGCCGCCCTCGGGGACGCGCCCGAGCTTCTTCACGTCGAGATGCAGCAGGTCGCCGGGGGCGTCGTGCTCGTAGCGGACCGGCTCCCGGGTGACGCGGTGCAGGCGGTCGAGCCGGTTGAGGCCGCGGCGCCGCAGCACGGCGTAGACCGTGGAGCGGGCGACCCCGAGCGCCCACTGGATGCGATGCGGCCCGAATCCCTGCGTGCGTCGCACGGCGCAGATGCGTCGCTCCAGCTCGGGCGGCGTGCGCCGGGGATGCGCGCGCGGGGCGGAGCTGCGGTCCTCGAGCCCTGCCGCTCCCTCCGCCCGGAAGCGCCCCAGCCACTTGGCAACGGTGTGGCGGGAGACGCGGAAGTGGCGAGCGACCTCAGCCTGGGGCCAGCCGGCGTCCACTTCCCGCACGAGCTCGAGTCGGGTCAGCGGCGTCAGCCGCGCGTTACGATGGGCCATGAGGGTGTCCTCTCCTCGCTACTGCCGTGCTGTCACACACAGCAGCGGGCGAGGCCCCTCATCCTGTCAACAACCTACGTGGGAACTACAGCTAGCCGCCCGCGGGGACGGGCTCGTACCACACCTTCCACGGGGCGTCGGAGGCCCAGAGGGACTCCAGCAACTCGCGGTCGCGGATGGTGTCCATGTTTTGCCAGAAGCCGTCGTGGCGGTACGCGGAGAGCTCGCTCTCGTTGGCCAGCTGCTCCATCGGCTCGCGCTCCCACACCGTGTCGTCGGCGGCGATGTAGTCGATCGCCTGCGGCTCGAGCACGAAGAAGCCGCCGTTGATCCAGGCGCCGTCGCCGCCGGGCTTCTCGTGGAAGGAGGCGATTCGATCCTGCCCCTGCGCCAGGCTGAGCGCGCCGAAGCGGCCCGCGGGCTGTACCGCGGTCAGCGTGGCCAGCGTGCCCTGCCGGCGGTGGAAGTCCACCAGCCCGGCCACGTTCACGTCGGAGACGCCGTCGCCGTAGGTCATGCAGAAGGTGTCGTCGCCGAGCAGGTGGCGGACGCGGCGCAGCCGGCCGCCCGTCATCGTCTCCTCGCCGGTGTCGACGAGCGTCACGCGCCACGGCTCGGCGGCCGCGGTGTGCACCTTCATCGCGTTCACCCGCAGGTCGAAGGTGACGTCGGCCGTGCGCAGGAAGTAGTTGGCGAAGAACTCCTTGATGACGAAGCCCTTGTAGCCCAGGCAGATCACGAAGTCGTTGACGCCGTGCTCGGCGTAGCCCTTCATGATGTGCCAGAGGATCGGCCGGCCGCCGATCTCCACCATCGGCTTCGGGCGGACGCCCGTCTCTTCCGAGAGGCGGGTGCCGTAGCCGCCCGCAAGGATGACTGCCTTCATGCCCGCTCCCTCAGAGATTGCGCCTCGACTGCCGATAGTCTGGTCGGAGCCCGTGGAGCGGCTGTCGAGCGCCCGTCACCGCCCCGTCGACCGGCGCTCCACCTCGCGGGGCGCTCGTCGGGGCGCATGGGCCGGGCGGGCGGGGCGGGCCGGCCGGCGCCCCCCGCAGGCCGCGCGCCAGGGAGGATCGCGGTGAGCGACGGCGGCGGGGTGGACGCGGAGGTCGTGGTGGCGGGGGCCGGCGCCGTCGGCCTGGCTGTCGCCGCGCGCCTCTCGCGCGAGCGCTCCGTGCTGGTCGTCGAGCGGTTGGAGGGCCCGGCGCGCGAGACCAGCGCCCACAACTCGCAGGTGGTGCACGCCGGCATCTACTACCCCACGGGGACGCTGAAGCACCGCCTCTGCCTCGCCGGCAACCGCGCGCTCTACGCCTGGTGCGAGGGGCGCGGGGTGCGGGTCGCGCGCACGGGGAAGCTGATCGCGGCGCTCGCCGAGGAGGAGCGCGGCGGGCTGGAGCGCGTCTGGGAGCAGGCAGCGGCGAACGGGGTGCAGGGCATGGAGCGCCTCACGGGCGCCGAGGCGCGCGCGCTGGAGCCGGCCGTGCCCTTCGTCGCGGCGCTGCGCTCCGACTCCACGGGGGTGGTCGACGCGTTCGGCTACGCGCGCTCGCTGGAGAGCGCCGCGCGCGAGCAGGGCTCGCTCTTCGTCTACCGGCACGAGCTGCGCGCCGCCGCCCGCCGCGAGGGCGGCTTCGAGCTCGCGCTCGCCGATCCGGACGGCGCGCCGCAGGCGCTGCGCTGCTCGGTGCTGGTGAACGCGGCGGGGCACGGCGCTCCCGCCATCGCCGAGGCGGCGGGCTATCCCCTCGACGGGGCCGCCACGGGGAACGGCGAGGGCGTGCCGGTGCTGCGGCAGCGCGTGAACCAGGGGCGCTACTACGACGTGGTGGACGCGCCGCTTGCGCGCTCCGTGACGCGGCCCGTCTACCCGGTGCCGGCGGGCTCGGGCGACATGCCGGAGCACATGGCGAAGGCCGGCGGGCTGGGCGTGCACCTGACCGTCGACCTGGACGGCGGGGCGCACCTGGGGCCGGACACGGAGTGGTTGCCCGACGGCGCGCCGCTCGACTACCGCGCCGACGACGAGCGGCGCGCGGCGTTCCTCGCGGCCGGGCAGCGGCTGCTGCCCGCGCTCACCGACGAGGGCATTGCGCCGGGGCAGGTGGGGTACCGCCCCAAGCTGCACGCGCCGGGGGAGCCGCCCGCGGACTTCCTGATCTGGCACGACCGCGGCTACGTGCACCTGGGCGGCATCGAGTCGCCGGGCCTCACCGCGTCGCTCGCGATCGCGGAGCAGGTGGCGGAGGCGCTCCGCTAGCCCAGCGCGCTCAGCGCGGCCCCGTGTCGTCGCGGCTGCGCGCCAGCTCGGCGGCGGCCGTGAGATCGATGTGCATGCCGTCGTTCGTCGACCCGGGGAACAGCGACCACGCCCACGAGCCTGCGTAGCCCTTGTCGTAGAAGTCGCGGTAGCGCGCGGCAGCGTCCGTGCTGGGGCCGGCGAAGAACTCGCCGATCACGAGCGGCGCGTCCAGGCCATAGCGCTCGCGCACCTCGGCGTAGTCGGTGCAGCGGGCGCACCAGTTGCCGCCGGGCCGTCCGGTGGAGTCGGGGCTGTACATGTAGTCGTACCAATGGGCCTGGTAGAAATCGAGGCCGAGGTCGGTCCACATCGGCAGGCCGTCCAGCATCGCCGAGCCGACTGTGACGTAGGTGTCGGACTCGGCGCGTATTGCCTCCACCACCGCGCGCGCCGTCTCCACCACGTCCTCCTGCGAGCGCATGTTGTCCCAGATGTCCCACTCCGGCTCGTTGAAGATCTCCCACGCCAGCACGCGCGGCTCGTCGGCGTAGCGCGCGAAGAGCGGCGCGAGCGCCTGCGCGAGCTGCGCCCGCTGCTGCGGGTCCGCCAGCCACGATTCGGGGAGATGGCTGGGCATGGAGAAGAGCACGAAGACGTAGCGCAGGTCGAACTCGCGCGCGAGCTCGATCGCGGCGTCGAAGTCCTCGTAGACCTGCGGCTTCAGGCGCAGCGGGGCGCCGTCCGCGTCGCGCTCGATCTGCCAGGCGTCGCCCTCGAAGGTCCACCAGCGCGCGACGTGGATGTCGCTCTCCTGCAGCTCGGCGAAGCGCTCGGCGATCGCCGCCCGCGCGGCCGGCTGGCTCACGCCGCCGTCGTCGCCGCAGCCGAAGTCGCACGCCCAGCGGTGCCACGCGA
Organism: Dehalococcoidia bacterium; assembly: GCA_963667515.2. Lineage (GTDB taxonomy): Bacteria > Chloroflexota > Dehalococcoidia > UBA2979 > UBA2979 > VYDC01. The sequence continues at coordinate 209,723 of CAXXXY010000008.1, forward strand.
CGTTCACGCCCAGCAGGTGCCAGCCCTCGCCGTCGACCTCGATGCTCGCGGCCGCGTGGGTGCCGTCGGCGCCCGCGGTCGATGTCGCGCTCGGCGTCGGCGTTGGGGGGGGGGCGCGGGGAGGGCGTTCGGCGTGGGCGTCGAGGTGGCAGCAGGGGTGCCGGCCGGCGCCGGGGAAGCGCTGGGCGTCGGGCTCGCCGTGGAGCTCGCCGGCGCGCTGCCCTGCGCAGCCGCGATGTCCATCCGATCGCCGCCGAGCTGTGCGCCCAGCCCCACGCCCGCGAGCGTGGCCACAGCGACGAGCACGGCGATGACGATGAGGGTGGACACCGGCACGCGGGCTGTCATCGGCAGCTCTCCTTCGATTCGCGCCCTCGACAGGCGTGCGGGGGCGCCCGCACGGGCGGCGCCGCGCCGTCGCGGCGGCACGCCTCGCGCGGACGCCCGCACCCCGCCCAGACAGGCTCGCGGGCCGGGGTGGAGCGGCTGTCGAGCCGAGGTCGATCGCTCGTACTCGTCCTACACCGCGGCGGCCGGGACGTGCGCGGGTTGCGTGCTAGCATCGGGCCCAGATGGAGCAGGGTCAGAGCGAGTTCGTGGGGGGCTAGCGACGATTATGCCGCTAGAGCTGCTGTTGCTCGCGATCGGGATGTTTCTCATGCTGACGTTCGCAGCCGGCACGTGGGGCTGGCGCGAGGTCGTCCGACAGGTCTCGATGGGCCTCGCGCTCTCCTTCGTGGGGAGCGCGCCGCTGGTGGCGCTGCTGGCGGCGCTCCAGGGCGACCCGCAGCTGCTGCTGGCTGCCGGAGGGCTGCTGCTGCTCGCGCTGGCGACGCTGCTGGTTTCCCGCGTCCTGGCCGAGGTGCGGGACGACGAGCTGCCGGACGCGGCCCAAATTCCCTCCGAGCTGCCGCGCTAGCCGCCCGGCCCGCGGTTCGCCCGCTGCCTGCCCGCCACTGCCGCCCGCTAGCCGAGCGCGTCCAGGATCGCGGCCGCCAGCGCGTCGTAGCCCGACTCGCGCGGGTGGATGTCGGGTGGCACGTCCGTCATGTGCGTGGCGCCGGCGGCGCGTCCTTGCAGCGGCGCGAAGCCGTCCGCCACCAGCACGCCGTGCTCTCCCGCCAGCTCGGCCGCGACCGCGTTCAGCTCCTGCGTCACGCGGTCCGTGTCGCGCTCGAAGGCGAGGTCGAAGCCGAAGCTGAACGGGCTGTACGTCAGCAGGAAGACGACGGTCGCGTCCGGCGCGGCGTCCGTCAGCCGCTCCAGCGCGTCGTCCAGGTTCGCGCGGTAGCTCTCCAGCGTCGCGGCGATGCGGGCGTCGCAGGCCGGCGCGCCCGCGCCCGCCGCGCAGTCTTCGGAGCCGAGGTGGGGAAGCAGGTCGTTCGCACCGATGTCGAGCGTGACATACGCAACTTCGTTGTCGTCGATGAAGTCGAGCGCGGCGTCGAGCTGGCCGCTGCGCGTCAGCGTCGCCGAGGTCTCGCCGGAGACGCCGAAGTTGCGCAGCCCGTAGTCGGCGCCGTCGCGCAGCTCCAGCTGGCGGTGCAGCCGCGAGACGTAGCCGTCGCGCGCCTGCGCGACGCCGACGTTCTCCGCGAGCGAGTCGCCCAGCGCCACGTAGTAGACGGCGCCCGGCGCCTCGACGCCGTTGACCTCGCCAGGGCCGAGCCGCTCGGGCGGCGGCTCCAGCGCCGTGCCCAGCGAGGCGGCGCGCTCGCGCAGGTCGGTGAGCACCGTCTGCGAGGTGAGCAGATCGCCCTCGCCCTGCGTGCCGATCACGATTATGGCGTCGTCCGTCAGCCGCAGCGACTGCACGGTGACGCTGAACTCCTCGAGGGTGTCGTTGAGGTCGGTGACGCGCTCGACGAGATCCTCGAGCGCCTGCCGCGCGACGCCGGGGATCGAGAAGGCACCGAGCCCCACGTCCTTGATGTCGAGCTCGATCCCACCCGCGCGCAGGCTGTAGCTGACCTCGCCGTCTGCCGAGAGATCGTCGCTCTTGAACGCGGCGTCGAAGAGCATGCTGCCGGGCTCGTCGCCGTCGTCGCCGACAACGTCGATCGTGACGCTGCGCACGGGGCTGTCCGCGTCCTGCAGCCCGTCCTGCACGAACGCCGTCAGCTCCTGCTCCGTCAGCTCGAGGCGGAAGGCAGCGTCGCCCTCGATCGCGTCGAACTTCGCCTCGGCGGAGGCGAGCGCCGCGGGATCCGCCGGATCGGCGGGCCCCGAGTCGTCGGTGAGCGCGGAGACGAGCTGGTAGCCGTTCCAGCCGCCATAGCCGATCGCGCCCAGCGTCGCGACGGCGAAGAGCGCGAGCAGGCCGCCGGCCGCGGCGGCGGGGACGAACGCGGCGCCGACGGTGGCTCCCGCGAGCACCACGAAGGCCACGATCGCGACGACCTCGCCTGCGGTGAACAGCATGAGCCCCGTGACGGTGACGGTTGCCAGGGCGCCCACGAGGATGGCTCCGATGCGCATCACGGACCTCCGCTGCCACTCCGCCCGCGAGCTGCGGCCAGAGTAGCGAAGCGGCGGCCTGCGGGCCACGCTGCTCCCGAGCCGGCCGCGCGGGGCCGCCGGGAGGGCCGTGCTAGCATTCGGGTCGAGCGGCTGGTGGGCATGCCGGTCGGGGTGGGGCCTGTTCCGTGATCGGCTCGATGTCCGAGGCGGCGCTCATCGTGATCGTCGTCGCCGCGCTGCTGGCGGCGGCCGGCCTCGTCTGGGGCTGGCGCGAGACGGGGCGGCAGGCGGCGCTCGGCCTCGCCTTCAGCTTCATCGCCGCCTCGCCCTTCGCCGCCGCGCTCGGCGCGCTCTCCGCCGACGGCGCCTACGCCCGCGCGTCGCTGGGCCTGCTGGGCGCGGGCGTCATCGCGGCCGTCGCCTCGGCGCTGGCGATCGAGGAGGACGACGCCCCCGACGAGGTCTTCCCGCCGGGGACGCTCCGCTAGGCTCGCCGCCGGCGTCGCTGGCTGCGCCTTCCTCGGACGCTCGCCGGCTCGTCCGCGCCACGCACTCCGCGCCCGCATCCCCCCGTCGCGGCGCCGGCGTTGTCGGAACCCCGCTCGCAGCTATAATCGAGGGGTCGCGCGCCGCAGCTGCGGCGCGCGCAGGGGGGACCGATGGCGCAGCCGCTGACCGCTGCCGATGGCGACGAGAGCACTGCCGAGCTGCTCACGCGGCTGTGGGCCGAGCGCGACGTGGCCTCGATGCTGGGCGGGGCGGCGCGCGCGATGAGCGCGGGCAGCGCGACCGACTGGGGCATGCCGGCCCCGCTGGACGCCGCGACGCCGCCGATCACCCTGGGCGGCGGCATCCCTGACCCGGAGACGCTGCCGCGCGCCGAGCTGCTGGCGGCGCTGGGCCGCGCGCTCGCGGCGCCGGACGACGGGCCGCTGCGCTACGGCGGCGCGCTGGGGTACGAGCCACTGCGCGAGGCGATCGCCGAGCGCAGCGCGCGCACCGGGGGCGGTCCGCTGGGCGCGGAGCACGTGATGCTCACGAACGGCTCGGCCGGCGCGATCGATGTGATCTGCTCGACGCTGATCGACCCGGGCGACGTGATCGTCGCCGAGGCGCCCACCTTCTCGGGCTCGGCGCGCACCTTCCGCGGCCACGGCGCCGAGGTGGTGAGCGTCCCCGTCGACCGCGACGGGATGGACATCGACGCGCTCGCGACGGTGCTCGCGCGGCTCGCCGCGGAGGGGCGGCGCGCGAAGCTCGTCTACACGATCTCGAACTACCACAACCCCTCGGGCGTCACGCTCTCGCTTCCGCGGCGGCACCGGCTGCTGCGCCTCGCCGCCGAGCACGGCGCGCTAGTGATGGACGACGACGCCTACGGCGAGATCGCGTTCGACGAGGGGCGGCCCGCGTCGCTGGCGGCGCTCGCGGGCGGCCACGGCGTGATCACCGTGGGCACCTTCTCGAAGGTGATCGCGACGGGGCTGCGGGTGGGCTGGATCCTCGCCGACCCCGCGCTCGTCGAGCAGCTCGTCAGCGTGCGCTTCGACATGGGGAACAGCCCGCTCCTGCACCGCATGCTCGCCGAGTACATGGCGGGCGGCCGGCTGGACGCGCACGTCGCGGAGATGCGGCCGCTCTACGCCTCGCGGGCCCGCGCGCTCGAGGACGCGCTCATCGAGTACGCCGAGCCCTACCTCACCTTCGTGCGGCCGCGCGGCGGCTTCTTCCTCTGGGTGCGGCTGCAGGAGGGGCTGACCGCCCCCACCGTGCAGCGCGCCGCGATGGAGGAGGGCGTCAGCTTCCCCGTCGGGCACGCGTTCTTCACCGAGCGCGGCGAGGAGGGCGAGCGTCACATCCGCCTCGCCTACTCGACGCGGCCCGAGGAGGAGCTGCGCGAGGCGGCGCGGCGCATCGGGCGCGCCTGCGAGCGGGTCGCTGACGCCCGCCTAGCTGTACTACCCAGGAAGGTTGTTCACAGGCGGGAGGCGGGGACGGCCCCGCCGACGCCGCCGTGCGGTCGGCGGTGATTGTAGCGGTAGAGCCAGCGTGGGAGCTGGCGCAGCCGCTCGGCGTTGGAGCGGTAGGGGCGGGCGTAGGCCCACTCGTTCTGCAGGATCTGGATGAAACGCTCGGCTTTGCCGTTCGTCTGCGGGCGGTAGGGCCGCGTGTGCGACAGCCGCACGTCTGCGGCAGCGGCGGCGCCGTGGAAGCTGCGGGCGACGGTGTAGGCCTTCGCGTTGTCGGTCAGGACCCGGCGCACGCGCACGCCACGCCGGCGGAAGGCCGCGAGCGCCTGCTCGAGGAAGGCGGCGCAGCTCGCGCCACGCTCGTCGGGCAGGACGGAGACGTAGGCGTAACGGCTGTGGTCGTCGACGGCGACGTGTAGGTACTCCAGCCCCAGCGAACGCCGCGAATGCGGCCCGGAGCGCGTCTCGGCGAAGCCAGGCGCCATTCGCTTGCCGCCGCCCTCGGGGACGCGCCCGAGCTTCTTCACGTCGAGATGCAGCAGGTCGCCGGGGGCGTCGTGCTCGTAGCGGACCGGCTCCCGGATGACGCGGTGCAGGCGGTCGAGCCGGTTGAGGCCGCGGCGCCGCAGCACGGCGTAGACCGTGGAGCGGGCGACCCCGAGCGCCCACTGGATGCGATGCGGCCCGAATCCCTGCGTGCGTCGCACGGCGCAGATGCGTCGCTCCAGCTCGGGCGGCGTGCGCCGAGGATGCGCGCGCGGGGCGGAGCTGCGGTCCTCGAGCCCTGCCGCTCCCTCCGCCCGGAAGCGCCCCAGCCACTTGGCAACGGTGTGGCGGGAGACGCGGAAGTGGCGAGCGACCTCAGCCTGGGGCCAGCCGGCGTCCACTTCCCGCACGAGCTCGAGTCGGGTCAGCGGCGTCAGCCGCGCGTTACGATGGGCCATGAGGGTGTCCTCTCCTCGCTACTGCCGTGCTGTCACACACAGCAGCGGGCGAGGCCCCTCATCCTGTCAACAACCTACGTGGGAACTACAACTAGCCCGCGCCCGCCGCGCTCCTACTCGGCGCCCCTGCTCGGCGTCCCGGCTCGACGGCCGGCCGGCAGCCGACCCCACACCAGCAGCCGCTTGAAGGTGAGCAGGTACGGGCTGCGGTCGCCCGCGTCCGCGTGGAGGCGACGCGCGTACTCGGCCAGCAGGCGTTCGTAGAGGGGCGCCGCGAGGCGCTCGCGGTACGGCGTCAGCAGCGAGCCCTTCATCCACTCCACCACCGCGTCGACCGAGGTGTGCACGTGCTCGTAGACGTGGATGCGCACCAGCCGCCGCTCGAAGCCGAGGCCCCACAGCAGCTCGGCGTAGCGCTCGGGCTCGAGCACCGGGAAGCGCCGCTCGTAGCCGCCCATCGCCTCGGCGAACGGCGGCTCCGCCGCCAGCTCGCGCGCGACGGTGTGCGAGGGGTGGTCGTCGTTCACCGGCATCTGCACCGCGATCTGCCCGCCCGGCGCGAGCAGCCGCGCGAGGCGCGGCCACAGCTCCTCGTGCCCCTCGACCCATTGCAGCGCGGCGTTGGAGAAGAGCAGGTCGGGCGGCGCGTCGGGCGCCCACGCGCGGATGTCCGCCTGCTCGAAGCGCAGGCCGTCCCCCCGTTGCTCGGCGGCGCGCGCGAGCATCGTCTCGGAGGCGTCGACGCCCACCGACTCCGCCGCGCCCAGCTCAGCGTGCAGCCACGCGGTCAGCTCGCCGGTGCCGCAGCCGAGGTCGCAGACGCGCATCGCGGGCTCGCGCTCGACCAGCGCCGCGAGGTCGCGGAAAGGCTGCGCCCGCTCCTCGTGGAATCGCTCGTACTGGCCGGGGTCCCAGGCGGAGCCAGGGGCGCCGCTCGCGCGGTGCGACGCGACCTCAGCCATAGATCTCGCGGTAGAGGATGTCGGCGGGCTCGGTGGTGCGCGCCTGCCGCTCGCGCGCCTCGGCGAGGCGGGCGGGGTCGATGGTCGCGACGGCGACGCCCTCGCCACGCGGGCCGATCGAGGCGTCGACGCGCCCGTCGGGGCCTACCACCAGCGAGCTGGCGCCCCACCACGGGCTGCCCAGCGGGTCGCCGGCGTGCACCTCGCGCGAGGTGGTCGCGGAGAGCACGTAGACGCCGTTGGCGTAGGCGACCGCCTGCCGCATCGCGGTGTAGGGCGGCCCCACCTCCGGCGAGCGCTCCAGCGAGGGGTGCACGATGACCTCGGCGCCCGAGCGCCGCAGCCGCCGCGCCGCCTCCGGCACCAGCAGCTCGCTCTCGACGAGGCAGCCGAGCGCGCCGATCTCGGTCTGCGCGACGGGCAGCACGGAGTCCGGCCCGAAGATGCCGCGGTACTCCTCGTAGATGTCGCGCAGCGAGGTGATCTCGGGGGCGCTGTACGCCTGCGCCTTGGGCGAGCGCAGTACCAGCCCCTCTGGCCCCAGCACGAAGCCGGTGTGGAAGTAGCGTCCCGGCAGCTCTGGCACCGACTCCTGCGCCGAGGAGACGAAGTAGCAGCTGTGACGGCGGCAGGCGTCAAGGATCGGCTCGAAGGGCTCGCCGGGCACCGGCATCGCCACGGCATCGATCGAGACGTTCGAGAGGTGGCGGCTCGCCGCCGTGAGGCAGAGCACCGGGTAGACGACGAGGCGCGGGGCGGGGTCGGTGCGCTCCATCAGCGCGTCGATCTCGCTCGCGATGCGCTCGGCGTTTCGCCGCATCGTGTCGCGCGCCGTGGCGTCGTCTGTCACCGGACGCACCGCCGCCTGCACCACGGCCGCGAGCCACGGCTCGCCGAAGCTGACCGACTCCGCCATCGCCCGTCTCCCCCCGCTCGCCGGTCGGAACGTAGCAGCCGGGCGGCGCTCGCGGGGCACCGGGCTCGCTGCCTCCGGCCGCGCCCTGCCGATCTGCTATGGTCGCGGCATGTGCAGGAGCATCAAGACGCTGCGCCCGGTCCAGCCTGAGCAGACGCCCGCGAGCGACGCCGAGATCGAGGCGGCCGCGCTGCAGTTCGTGCGCAAGGTGAGCGGCTACCGGCAGCCGTCCGCGGCGAACGGCGGCGTCAAAGGCGCCGGCGTTCGCCGAGGTCGCGGCGTCGACGCAACGCCTGCTCGCGGAGCTGCGGCCGGGCGCCCGCGCCTCGGCCCGCCGCGCGGGCTAGCTAGGCTCGCGCCGGCCGCGTCGAGCGCGGGGGGGGGGGCGACCGGCTCGCGTTCGCCTGCTCGCGGGCCGCGCTAGCCAGCCGCGTCCCCGGAGAGCTGCGCGCGGTACCACTCCACCGAGCGGCGCACCCCCTCCTCGATCGAGGTGCGCGGCGTCCAGCTCCAGCGCTCCTGCGCGCGGCGCGGGGAGAGCGTGATGCCGCGGATCTCGCCGGGGCGCGCGGGCTCGTAGCGTGGCGGCAGCGCGTAGGCGGCCTCCGCCGCGACGAGGTCGAAGACTCGGCGCGTGGTCGTCGCCACGCCCGCGGAGACGTGGCAGGTCGCGGGCTCGCCGCTTGCGGCGGCGAGCGCGGCCTCGACGACGTCGTCGACGTAGACGTAGTCCCGGCTCTCGTCGCCGTCGCCGAAGATCGTCACGCCCTCGCCGCGCAGCATCCGCCCCGCGAAGATGCCGACCACGCCGTAGGCGCACGTGTGGTCCTGCGCGGGCCCGTAGATGTTGCCCGGCCGCAGCACGGAGACGTTGGTGGCCCGCTCCGCCGTGAGCGCCGCGAGGTAGAGCTCCGCCGCGACCTTCGAGGCGCCGTAGACGGAGGTGGGCTGCGGCGCGTGCTCCTCGTCGACGGGCTGCTCGCCCGGCTCGCCGTAGAGCGCGCCGCCCGTGGAGAAGTGGACGATGCGTCGCACCCCCGCGCCGACGGACGCCGTCGCGACACTCATCGTCCCCAGCACGTTCGTCGCCACGTCCGTGAGCGGCTCCAGCATCGACTGCGTCACCGACGCCTGCGCCGCGAGGTGGAAGACGACGTCGGGGCGCGCCCCCTCGATGAGCACGGCCACGGCCTCGGCGTCGCGCACGTCGAGGGAGCGCCACTCGAGCCCGCCCTGCCCCGGCGCCGCGGTGGTCGGCGCGGGCTGCGGCGCGACGTCGGTGGCGACCGTGCGCCAGCCGTCGGCGAGCAGGCGCGCGGTCAGGTGTCGCCCCACGAAGCCGGCGGCGCCCGTCACCAGCGCCGTCCGTGCCGTGTCGCTCACTCGCCCTCCGTGATCCGGATGCGCCTCGGCCGAATGCGCATTGGCCGATGCGGCCTCGTCGAGCGCGGGTCGCGCCTGCCGTTGGTGAGTACCCCGATGCCTCGGCCGACCGCCTCTGTCACGCTCGCCCTGCCGACGAGGCGAGCGGCGCCCGCTCGCTCACGGGCGGGGCGGCGCTCCGGGCTGCCGTGGGGACGCGACATGGTAGACGACGCCGTGGCGATCGACGCCAGCCTCGACCGCTTTCGCTACTCCGAGCTCCCGGGTCGCGAGCTCACCGCGACCCAGCGTGAGCAGTTCCTCGACGTGCTGCAGCTCGCCTTCGGTGGGTGGCCCGCGCCTGACATCGGGGTGCCGACGCCTGCGCTCCAGTATGTCGAGTGGAAGCTGGAAGGCCCGCCGGGCCTGGAGACGCTTGTACGGCTGGTGGAGGACGGCGGGCGCATCGTCGGCGTGGAGAGCAACCTCCACCAGCTCGCGAAGCTGGGAGCGGGGCGCGTCGTTGTGAGCTGGGAGACGGATGCCGCGCATCACCCCGACTACCAGGGCCTGGGCCTCACGCGATGGCGATTGGAGCGCCAGACCGAGCTGGAGCAGGAGCCGTCCGCGCAGCAGCTCCCGAGGCCGCGGCTCGCCTTCGGCACGTCGAGTCACCCCGCGGTCTTTCGTACTCGCGCTCGCCAGCCGGACTACTTCCCGCCCGTCGCGAACGAGATCCAGACCCTGCTGCGGGTGCTCGATCTCCGGCGCATCCTGGCGACGCCCACCGTCCGGCGGCGGGATCGCCGCGTTCCCGCGCCCGCCGTCGCGGTGGCGTATCTCGCTGCGCGCGCGCTCGGCGCACTTCGCGCCCCGCCCTACCGCGTCCGCCCCGCGTTTCGCGGCGTCGTGCACTCGGCGAGCCGCGTCGACGAGCGGATCGCGCGCTTCTACGAGCGCGCCGCCGAGCCGTTCGAGTTCATCGGGCTGCACACCGCCGAGTCGTTCCGATGGCGCTATCTCGACCCTCGCGGCGGCGCGTTCGCCGTGACGTTCGCCGAGGAGGGCGAGGAGCTCGCGGGCGTGCTCGTCCGCAAGACGACGGGGCAGCGGGGCTACATCTGCGAGCTGCTCACGCTGCCCGGCCGCACGGACGTGGCCCGCGCGCTGGTCGAGGACGCGCTGGCGGCCTTCGGGCGCGAGGACGTCGCCGGCGTGCTGTGCTGGCTCCCCCGGCGCCATCCGCATCAGCGCATCCTGCGCCGCTACGGCTTCGTCGACTCGCGGCGCCCGATCCACCTCGGCTACAAGCTCATCGGCTCCGATCCGCCGCCGACGGGGGCGATCCTGGCCAGGCGGGATGCGGCGATTCACCTGCCGTACGGCCACTCGGACGCGCTCTAGCCGCGGGCGCAGCGGGCGGGGCGGGCCGGCGCGGGAACTCAGCCGCGAGGCGCGCGGGCCCGGCTCAGACATCGATGCCGTCGCCGAAGCTGAAGTGGATGCGGGTCCGCTCGTCGGAGAGGAAGTCGAAGCCCGCGTCGGGGCGCAGCTGTCGGAAGCCGAGGCCGGCCGCTCGCCGGGTGTCGATGAAGCCGGCGCGGCGCAGCTCCGACCGGTACGGATGGCGGCGCGGCAGCCAGCACGAGGTGCTCGCCGCACCGCCGGCGTCGAGCGCCCGCAGCGCATGCGCGACCAGGCTCCGCACGACGTCGAGCCGGTCGGGGACGGCCAGCACGTCGACGAGGAAGCCCTCGGGCCCGACCTGCTTCCAGACGACGTAGCCGAGCAGCTCGCCGTCGGCCTCGGCCAGCGCAAGGGGCCGGGCGCCGCCCCGCGGATCGAGGTAGCGCCAGGTGAACGACTCGCGATCGTGGAGCTGGATCATGTCGAACTGCTCGGCGGCGCGCGCGCACAGCGTCTCGATGCGCTCGTCGATCTGATCGGCGTCGCGCACCGTCCACGTCGCGGCGCGACGGCGAGACGGCAGCGCCGGCCACCGCGCGGCGCGCAGCAGGGTGAAGGCCGCGACCGCAACCGCCCGCGGGACGCGGCGGCCGCGCCAGCTCGCATGCAGCGACGCCATGCCTCGAGGGCTCTGCACGCGCAACAGCGTGCGCGGCTGGTTGCCGACGGGGAGCATCCCGCCGCGCGCACGGATCGCGGCCATCGCCGGATCGGTCGCGTTGGCCATGTGCACCAGCTCGCGCCCGTCGATGTCCAGCGCCTCCGACCAGCGCTGCCGGCGCAGCCAGATCCCCCGCCCGCGCTGCGAGGGGTGCACGGCGCTGTCCGTGCCCCATCGCCCCCAGGCGCGCTCGCCTCGTGCCTAGTAGAGGCGGGGGAAGTTCGTGATCACGCTGACGATGCGGCCGTCGTTATCCGCGAGGTCGACGAAGCCGGGCCGGCTCGCCGGGCCCTCCACCTTCCAGCGCAGGTGCTCGGCGACGGGCACGCCGGGGGCGGCGATCGCGCTCGGCCACGCCCCGAACGCCGCTTGCAGCACGTCGTCCAGCTGCTCGAGCTCGGCGTCGCTCAGGACGCGGCCCTCGACGCGGCGGAACCGGACGCCATCGTCGGTCCGCGCCCCCGTGTCCTCCGGTCGGCTGTCCGTGGTCACGCCGCGAGCTTACACATCGTGCGTGTCGCGGAAGGAGACGTGGATGCTCGCCCGCGGGTCCGCGAGGAGCGAGGCGTCCAGCTCGGCGTCGCGCGGGCGGAAGACGAGCCGCCGGCTGCCCCGCGTCCCGACGAAGCCGAAGCGCCGCCGCACCGCGACGCGAGGGTCGCGGGCGGGCAGCCAGCGGGCGGTGGCGGCCGCCCCCCGCCGCCGCCGAGCCGCCGCGTGACCTCCAGCAGGAGCGAGCGGATCACGGGCCTGCATACGGCTAGGACGATCGCTCGAGCGTGTAGAGCGCGGCGTAGGTCCACGCGAGCCGCCGCGCCAGCACGCGACCGAGCCGTCCGCGCTTCAGCGGATCGCCGTCCCATCGAGCACCAGGACCGTACTCTCCGAACCAGTCGATGCGCCGGAGCCCATCATCCTCGACGAGCCGATCGAGCGCCTGCGCCGACCGCGCCCCCTCGGCTTCGGCGCTCACGTAGCCGCCGGACGAGAGGCCCGTGCGCAGCAGGTTGCGCGCAACGGGCCAGCTCCGGCGACGGCGAAGCGCGCGTGCGGCCTCGATCATCCTGAAGGGCGACGATCGCGGCTTGATGGCGATCATCATCAGCCCGCCCGGCCGCAGCACGCGGCGCAGCTCGCGCACGTAGGGAGGCTGATCTTCCACGTACGGGAGGACGGTGAGTGCCGAGACCAGGTCGAAGGAGTCGTCGGCGAAGGGGAGTGAGCTCGACCCGCAGGCGAGCACGTGGTCGCGCGGGACGCCCAGCGGCTCCAGCCGCTCGCGGGCACGCGCGACCATGGCGTGCGCGATGTCGACAGCGAAGACGCGGTGGCCGCGTCGCGCGAGCTCTGCGCTCAGGTCGCCGGCCGCGCAGCCCACGTCGAGGCAGCTCGAGCCCGGCGGCAGGTGCCCCTCCAGGAAGGTGGTGCTCCAGCGCATCAGCCGATACGCATGATTGCCGGGGTCTGCGTACTTGCGCACCCACTCATCGGCGGCAGCCTCGTAGTGGGCCTTGGCGGCGCTCGCGGCGCTGCTCTCCGCGGGGGTGTTTCGAGGACTCAGGGCGCTTCCCCCGCCTCGATCGCCTTCTCGAACGAGAGAACGAAGTTCAGCTCATCGATCAGCTCGCTCTTCGCACCGCCTCGGACGGAGTCGGGCAGGTGCTCGATCGGGATGTGGTTCCGCTCGCTCGCCAGCAGCCAGTCGAACCACTTCGACCTGAACGCGCTCCCCGTCGAGACTTCGAACCGGGCTTCGTCCCGGCAGATGCACAGCGCACCGGGCTTCGCCACGCGCAGCATCTCGCTCAGGCCCTGCCGCGGATCGGGGAGCTGGTTGATGGAGCCGAAGTTCACGACCACGTCGAAGTAGTCGTCTCGATACGGCAGATCCATCCCGTCGGCGATGCAGAGGAACGAGCGCACGCTCGTGCCCGCGAGGCGCTCCTTCCCGAGCTGCAGGATCCGCGGGCTGATGTCGCAGCCGAAGAGCAGCGCGCTCGCGGGGAAGTACGTCGCGATAGCGACGATCGAGGTGCACGTCCCGGTACCGATGTCGAGGACCCGCACCACCTCGACGTTCGTCTTCGCCTGCCAGGCGGTGATCAGCCCTGCCACGTACGGATGGAGCGGCGAGCGCCTGTGATTGCCCATCCAGTACGCCCGGGCAAGGGCTCCCGACTCCTCGATCGCGGTGTCGTATCCGAATCCCCCCCAGATGTCGTTGTTGTTCATCGGCGTCGTGTAGAGCTCCGGGGTGGAGCCCGTGGCTTGCAGGATGCCCGTCGCTCCGTCGATCGAGAGCGTGTCGAAGGATCTGTATGCGTCTCGGCTCATGGCGATCTCGGCCTCGCTGGGGCGCGCGCTCGACGGGGCGGCAAGCTGGCGCCTCTCGAAGAGCCGGTGGCTGCGCCGTGTCGCGTGCTTCGCGAGGGGATAGAGCACCGCTCTCCTCAGCGCCGCGGCCATCACGCGCGCGAGGAAGAGCTCGGCGCGGCGCCCCAGCAATCTCCGGCAGAGGCGCGAGAGGCGGTCCGCCAGCAGCACGAGCAGATAGAGGACGAGACCGCCCGCGCGGATCATCGTGCAGTCCGAGGTGGCTGACCGCTCATGCTCGTGCGCATCGCCGCCCCCCGGGCTACGCTCGCTCGCCGCGCACGCGCAGCACGGCCCGGCGGAGCGGTCGCCGCAGCGAGTTCGGGAGGATCAGGCTCGCGCGCTTCAGGCTGCGGTAGGTCCGGTGGTCGCTCTGCGCGCGGTCGGCGATCGCGCGCAGCGGCGCATCGCCCAGCCAGCGCGCGAAGTCCGCAAACTCCCGGCCCGCCTCGCCGGCGCTCCGTCGGCCCTCGGGGGAGCCCGCCGCTCGCTGTAGCTGCTCCCAGTCGACGAGGCTCGCGTCGGAGTCGACGATCCCGCGCTCCTCGATCGCCCGCCGGATCGCGGCGTACGTGCCGTCGCCCGCCCGGAAGCCGACGCGCGCCGGATCGATGCCGGCGAGCCGCAGGCCCGCGATGGTGCGATAGCACTTCTCGCACGTCGAGCAGTTCGCCGCGCGCGCGCGCGGCGGACGCTGGCAGACCTGGAACGTGGGCGAGAGGCCGGTCCGGGCGAGGTGCTCGGCGAGCAGATCCAGCTTGCCCTGCCGCCCCAGCTCGTAGAGGTCGTGCACCGCGCGCGAGCCGCCCCACGTGATCTCGTCGTCGAGGCGCGGGTCGGAGCCCCACGCGAGCCACTCGGTGCCGGGGTAGTTGCTGGCGGGAACGTAGAGCCGTTCGATCCCGAGCAGCGTCACGAGCGGCGCGCAGACCCCGGTGAGGCCCACCGCGTGCCCCACGTTGCCCCACCAGTCCTCGAGCGCGAAGCGGGTGGTGAGGCGCGAGGCGTCCGTGACCTCGCGGACGTCGGCGACGATCTCGTGGGCGTCCACACCCATGAGATCGGGCACCGCGCGATCGGCGTCGCGGATGCGCGCGGCGGATCCGTTCGCGATCTCGCTCGGGTCGAAGACCGTCATCAGCGTCGGGCGCTCCTCGCGGTGGGCGACGAGCGTGCCCCAGGAGTCGACGCCGCCGCTGAAGAGCGCGGCGCTGCCGCCGGTGGTCGGCGAGTGCTCCTCGGTCAGCCGCTCGGCCGTCACCTCGCCGTCGAACGGTATGCGCGGATACATCGCCGCGAGGGCGCCGCGAACCCGCCCCAGCGCCGCCGAGTAGGTGGCGTCGAGCGCCGGCACCTCGAGGCGGGCGCCCAGCGTCCAGGCGACCGGGGCCAGCAGCGCGACGCAGGGGATGGCGAGGATGCCCTCGGGCAGCGTGTGGAGGTCGGCGTCGTACTCGGCGGTGAAGGACGGTGCGACGTAGCGCCCGAGCGCGCCGTTCCGCTCGATCCGCACCTCGACGCGCGAGCCGCCGACGAGCTGCGGGCGCGACAGTCGGATCGATCTCACGCCGGGCGCCTCCCCCGCCACACGTCCGAAAGGGCATGCACCATAACACGAAGCCCTCGACGCCCCGGCGGCAGCCCGGGGTGCGGGCGCGCCGGGCTGCCGCGGCGCGCGAGCCGCGTCTCTACGCGCGCGTCAGCGTGGCGCGGGCGCGGCGCAGCAGCAGGGCCGTGAAGAGCGCCGACGAGGCGAGCCCCCCGATCGGGAGGGCGTAGGCGCCCAGGCCCGGCGCGGCGGCGCTCGTCGCGCCGATGCCGACGGCGGCCGCGAGCGCCCCCGCGCGGACCAGCGCGCGGTGGTCACGGGCGCCCACGAGCGTCATGTACGGGGCGAACGGGACGCTCATGACCGTCGCCGACGCCGCGCGCATCGCGACCAGCCCGCCCAGGACGTAGGCAGCCGGCACCAGCGCGGCCATCGGATTCAGCGCGTGATTCCACGACACCAGCATGGTGTACACGGCGCCCCCGCCCCCGATCAGCGCCGTGTACTCGAGGGCAGCGACGCGGAAGGCGCCCCAGGACCGCGCGTGCCCCGCTTCGAGCAGCCGCGGGCGGATCACGAGCCGGATACCTGTCCCGAAGACGAGCACGGGCGAAGCGACGATGCGTGCCGCCTCCGCCAGCCCCAGCTCGCGCGGGGAGCCGAGCGTTGCGACCACCGCCCCGCTCACGAACACGGCTCCGACCGGGATGAGCGCTGCTGCCAGCAGGGTCCTCCCCATCAGAAGCAGCGCCCGCGTCGGTGGCAGCTCGCAGCGGGCGGCGGCCAGCGGGCCCCGAATCGCCACAAGCCCCACGGCCGTGGAGGCCACGTTCGCCAGCGTGATCGCGCCGAAGGGGATGAGCTCCTCGGCGGCCCCCCCCCGCGTGCAGCGCCGCGACCGCGCCGATCGCGCCGCCGAGCTGTACGGCCGAGAGCGCCGCCGCGAGCCGCGAGCGGCCCGCAAGGTGCAGCGTGGACCGCAGATAGTCCTGCAGCGGCGAGACGACGGTCAGCGCCGCCGCCGTGGCGCCCAGCAGCGCGATCGCCCGCGCGTCGACCTCGCCCGCGGCGATCCAGCCGGCCGGCAGCACCAGCACGGCCCCCGCCAGCGCGAGCAGTGCTCCCGTCCGGAGCATCCGCGGGAGGATCGCCAGCCGGTCCGAGCGCTCGGCGCCCACGGCGTTGACGTGCGAGGGCGAGAAGAGCAGCTGCTGCGGGACCAGGCTTGCCACCATGAAGGCCGACAGGTAGAGCGGGTAGACGCCCAGCGTGGCGCCGTCCAGCACGCGCGCCGCGTAGAGCGCGCCGACGAAGCCGGCGAGCGAGGCGAAGCCCGAGTCGAGCACGCCCGCCCCCAGCGCGGCGCGGCTGCGCGCCGCGGCGGCGGATCGGCGCGCGGCCCGCCGCAGCGCGGCGCCCGGCCTCACGACGTCACGCGTGCGGCTCCGCGCCGGGCTTGGGGGGCGCCGGTTCGCCGCGCGCCCGCCCGACCGTCGTCGCCGCCTCCACCGCCAGCCGGGCGACCGCTCGACCCATGCGGATCGAGTAGTTCTGGCCCCGGTCCTCCGGGTAGATCTGCGTCGTGTTGGCGAGCCACAGACCCTCGATCGGGGTGCGGTGCGGGGGGATCGACTCGTGGTAGCGGTAGTCGATGATCGGCTGGCCCGCGCGATCCTTGAACAGCCAGCGGTCGCGGACCCAGCTGCGGTCGAAGTCCGGGTTGATGCGCCGCAGGTAGGGCTCGTAGCCGTCGAGGACGGCGTCGGCGTCCGCCTCGACGATCGGGTCGCCGGGATCGACGTAGTTCGAGAGGTAGACCACGTGCTGCCCCCCGTACTCGGACGCGGGCACGAGGTTCGTCTGCTCGACGGCGGCGACGAAGGGGCAGTCCTCGTCGCTCATCGTGAGCCAGTACGTCGAGGAGAGCGGGCGGTCGAGGGCGAGCATGAGCACGGTCGCCCACTGGTAGCGCACGCGCTGGAGCTGCGCGTCGTACTCGGGCGCCACCGCCGCGAGCTCCGGCAGCATCCGCCGGAAGATCCCGGACGGGGTGGTCGCGATGACGAGGTCGGCGCGCTCCAGCCGCCCCGCGCGCTCCACGCCCAGCACGCGCCCGTCCTCCACGACGATGCGCTCGACGGGGGCGTCCACCTCGACGGTCGCGCCGCGCGTCCGCACGTCCGCCTCCAGCGCGTCGACCAGCCGGCCGAAGGAGCCGCGCAGGTAGCCGAGCCGCTCCTTCGCCAGCAGCCCCCCGTCTCGCGAGGCGAAGCGGAGGTGGATCTTGCCCCAGAACCAGACCATCGAGACATCGTCGGCGTGCGCGCCGAACTTGGCGCGCAGCAGCGGACCCCAGACGGCGTCGTAGCCCTGTTGGCCCACGGCGAGCACGATCCAGTCGCGGGCGCGCTGGCCCTCGTAGCGGCGCCAGTCCTTCTGCCGGCGCAGCCACAGCGCCGCGAGCCCCAGCCGCAGCCGCGTGAGCGGGGAGACGCGGTCGAAGCGCAGCAGGTCGCCCGCGCCGACGAACGGGTAGAGCCGATCGCCGGCCATCAGCCCCACCCGCGACTCGATCCACTGCAGGTCGTCGGCCAGCCCCAGCTCCGCGATCAGCTCGGCGATGGCGTGGTCGGAGCGGAACAGGTGGTGGTAGAAGGCCTCGATGCGACCCCCGCCGATCTCGAAGGTGCGGACCTGCCCGCCGAGGCGGTCGCCGGCCTCGAAGAGGCTGACGTGCCACCCCTCGTGGAGCAGCTCGTAGGCGGCGGCGAGCCCGGCCACGCCCCCGCCGATCACGATCGCTCGTCGCTCGCTCACGCGGCTCCCTCTCCGCAGCTCACGAGGCAGGCGCCCGCCGGCGCCGGCGGGCGATCGAGCTCGCGCCGATCAAGCACCGCGGCGCGCGGTGCGATGCGGTCACTGCCCTCGCACGAAGTCTGAGCCACCACGTCCGTTGCGTCAGCGACGGCGCCGCAGCGAGAGCACCGCCCGCAGCCCATCGCGCGCGAGCAGCCAGAGGAAGCGCGCGTTCACCACGGTGTAGCGCCGCCAGAGCCGCCGCGGGCCCGTCAGCAGCCGGTGCAACCACTGGAAGCCGCTGCCCCGGATCCAGCGCGGCGCCTCCCGCGCCCGCCCCGAGTGGAAGTCGAAGGCGGCGCCGACCGCCAGCAGCGCAGCGGCCTCGACGCGACCCCGATGCTCGAAGACCCAGTGGTCCTGCTTCGGGGAGCCCAGCCCGATCCACACGTAGTCGGGTCGCGCCTCATTGATGCGCGCGACGGCCTCGGCGTCCTCCTCCGGGGTCAGCGGGCGGAAGGGCGGCGAGTAGCAGCCCACGACATCGAGGCCGGGGAAGCGCTCCACGAGCTTCGACGCCAGCAGCTCCGGCACCCCCTCGGCGCCGCCGTAGAGGTAGTGGCGCGCCCCCTGCGCCCGCGCGCGGTCGAGAAGCGCCAGCATCGTGTCGGGGCCGTAGACGCGCTCGATGCGGCGGCGGCGCAGGCGCCCCACCCACACCAGCGGCATCCCGTCCGGGCAGACCAGGTCATCGGCGTTGAGGCGCTCGCGGAGCGAGGGGTCGGCCGACGCCTCGACCAGCGTGTGCGCCGTGACGAAGTGGACGGCCAGGCGCTGCCCCCGCGCGGGCGCGTCGAGCAGGATGCGCAGCGCCTCCTCCAAGCGGAGCGCACTGACGTCGACGCCGAGCAGCCGAAAGCGGTCGCTGAGCGCCACCGGCGTCAGCCCGACCGCCGCGGCGCAGCGCCCGCGAGCCGGCCCGCGGGCTCGCTCGCGGCGTCGCCGTCGCCGTCGGGGGCGCTCGCCCGCTCCTCGCGCTGGATGCGCAGGGCGGCGATGCCGAGCCCCATCACCGTCCAGAACCAGACCCCGCCCTGCGGTCCCTCGATGTAGACGTCGAAGCTGGCGTTGGTGAGCATCGCCGCCCAGTAGACCAGCAACCAGACGTTCACGGACGCCCAGAACTCGTCGCCGCGGCGTCGTGCTCGACGCCACGCTCGCAGCAGCGCCGCGCCGAAGGCGCCCTGCAGCGCCAGCCACAGCACGAGCCCCGGCAGCCACATGCGGGCGAGCACCGTCATGTGGATGTTGTGCGGGGAGCGCAGCGTTCCGTCCGTCTGGAAGCCGTCAGAGTCGGCGAGGTTGACGCCAAAGCCCTTGCCCAGCGGGTAGGGGCCCCGGATCGTGTAGTCGACGATCTCCCCCCACCACTCCAGTCGCCACTCCTTGGTACCCTCGCGGTCGCTCTCCTCCGCGTTGACGAAGATGCTGAGCGCGTTCGCCGCGACCCCGGCGAGGGAGACGTCGCGCCCGCGCGGCGTCGGCAGGCTGGGGTTGACCATCACGACGACCGCCAGGACAGCGGCGCCCGACACGAGGAGCGTGAGCCGCCGGGACGAGCGCATCGCCAGGAAGGCGAGAGGCGTCGTCATCAGCAGCGCCAGCATGCCGCCGCGGTTCGCCGACATCGCGAAGACGGCGCCCGCAGCCCACGCGGGCCACAGCAGCGACTCGCGCAGCGCCTGCCCGCGCCCGCCGGCGTAGAGCCCCAGCGAGACGAACGCTGCGATGCCCGCGAGATGAACGGCCATGTCGCCGGCCTTGAACGTCAGCAGCGGGGTGGGCGCGCCGGGCCAGGCGAAGCGCAGGATGCCCATAAGGTGCAGGAGCCCCGCGATCGGCACCCAGATCGCGAACACGAGCAGCACGCGTCCGTAGAGCTCCGTCGCGTGCTCGAAGCGTTGCCGCGTCATCAGCAGCGACACGGCGATCGCGAACAGTGCGTAGAGCCAGACGACGGAGTCGCGCGCGGCGTCGATGCCGTCGCGCGTCAGGAAGGGGAGCGTGCGCGCGAGCCCCCAGAGCATGAACACGGCGATCCCCGCATGGGGCCAGCCGAGGCGGCCCGGCGCTCGCCAGGCCATCACCGCCAGCAGCAGCAGCGCCAGCACCGGCTCGCCGATGAAGAGCGGCGGCACGCCCACCCACGCGAAGCCACGGCTGAAGAAGGCGTAGCCGGCGAGCAGGACGACGAGCGCGCCGAGCGCCAGCGAGACGAGGCGCCGCTCCAGCGTGGCCAGCGCGAGCGCACCCAGCGCCGCGAGGCCGAGCAGAGCGAGCGGCGGGGCGAGCGGCACCAGCACGGCGAGCATGGCGGCCCCCGCCAGCGCCACCGGGGGCGTCAGCCAGTGGCGCCGCACGCGCGGCAGCCTGGGCGCGAGCGCCGCGCTACGCGCCATCAGGCGCGCCACAGCGGTGCGCGCGCGGCGTGCCCGTGCGGCTCACGCCGCGCGCCGCGCCGGGCGTCGAGGATCGGGCCACGGGTCCCCCGCTCCGTCCCGGGGAGGGCATGCCTCCTTGGGGCGACTCATTATAGGGGGCGCCCTAAGCGGTCGGCCGCGCGCCCACCAGCCCGGGGAGGGCCCCCCGCAGCAGCGCGAGGTAGCGCTCCTCCGCCTTGGCTTTCCGCGCCCGCAGCTCGGCGAGGCGCCGCTCGCGGTTCGCCAGCCGCTCGTCGAAGGCGGCGAGCAGGCGCTCGGCGGTCGCTCCGCGCACCGCGAACTGCGGCTCGCCGAGCAGCTCGGCCGACTCGCGTCGGGAGTCGGTCGACGCGAGCACGGTGGGCTTGCCGAGGCCGATGCTCGGGAGCGCCCCGTGGACGCGGTTGAAGATGCCGCCGCGGCTCTGCGCGTAGAAGTGGAGGTAGTCCCGATACTCGGCGCTCCAGAACGTCTCGGCGTCCGGGATCAGCGCCCGTGCCGCGCGCAGCTCCGATCGCGTGTGGCAGGCGAGCACCACCCGGCCGCGCTGCGAGAGGGCGCGGTAGAGCTCGCGAGCCGTCTCGCTCCACGCGCCCGCGGACGCGCGGTCGCCGGAGACGACGGCGCCGCGGGGGACGTAGTTGAGCACGAAGTAGTCGCCGTCGGCCGTCATCGGGATGTCGTTGGCCTCGGGCGCGAAGATCGAGGTGCAAGGGAGGACGGTGGGGGTCGATCCCGTGACGTCGGCCCTCAGCGCGGCCGTGCGGGGCTCGCGCGCCACGACCAGCGTGGCGCGGGCCTGCAGCCGATGCAGGAACGCCGCGGAGGCGCCCGAGGAGAGCCGCTGGACGTCGCGCTCGCCGGTGATCGCCGTCCCGATCGCGAGCAGCACGAGCGGCGGGGCGCTCCGCTTCAGCAGCACGCTCTTGTAGAGCACTGCCCACGGGGCGCCGAGGTAGTTCGAGTGCAGCGGCCACCGCCCCAGCCACCACAGGAACGGCCCGCCCGCGTGGACGACGGCGTCGACGTCCGTCAGCCTGTCCGGCCGGCTCGCGCGGCGCTAGCCCATAAACGGTCGCCCTTCCGGTCGCGCGCCGCTCACGAGAAAAAAGTGGTCAGTGCAGTCGGACGGCCCGGTTGTTCCCCCGCTCACCGGGCGCGTGCGCGAGTCTGGTCGCGCACGCGCCCGGTGTGATCGTCCACAGGGAAGCTGTCAAGTGTGGGTGAATCGTGGATAGTCGCGCCCCGCGTAGCCCCGTCCGTGGCTCCACCGAGCCCCCGTGACACGCGCGCGGTCAGCCCTCGTCGGGTTTGCCACCCGGCCCTGTCGCGCCGGCGTCGAGGGCGATGCGGATCGCTCGACGCTCGATGCCGGCGAGGGGCGGCCACGGCTCCCCGGGGGCGAACCAGCGCGCGTCCAGCAGCTCCCACGCAAGCGCTCGAGGCTCGAAGGCGGCGGGCGCGCCGCCTTCCACCTCGCAGGCGAAGACGAGCGCCAGGCCGTCGACTCCCCCCGAGCGGGCCGGGTCCTGCTGCTCGGCGAGCAGCAGCCGGCCGATGCGCGCCTCGATTCGGAGCTCCTCGCGCAGCTCGCGAGCGAGCCCGGCCTCGGGGCCCTCGCGCGCGTTCAGCCAGCCGCCGGGCAGCCCCCACGGCTGCCCCAGCCGCGCCACGTGCTCCGCGAGCAGCACGCGGCCTTGTCCATCGATGAGCACGCCCGCCACGCCGACCCGCCGCCGCGCCGTGAGCAGCCGCAGGGCGAGACGCAGCGCGAGGCGAAGCGGCGGCAGGCGGCGCAGCGCATCCGACAGCAGGCGCCGGCGCCTCACGGCGCGCTCATCGGGCGCTCCGCGCCGCGGCGGCGACCCGCGCGAGGCGACGCGGGCGCGTCTCGCACCTCGCCTCAGCCCTCGTCGCGCACGTGCGCGGCGGCGGTCGGAGCGGGGGGAGAGGCCGGGGCGGGGGGAGAGGCGGGAGCGGAGGCGGAGCCGGCTCGCAGCTCCCGCTCGCGGGCTCGACGCTGGCGCAGGTTGCTGATGCGCCCTAGCACAACGCGGCGCAGGTAGCCGCCGCGGGTGCGTGGGAAGTGGTACTCCACGAGCTCGGCGGGGGGGAGGAGATAGCGCCACCAGGCGGCCAGCCCCTCGCGCAGACGGCCGCGTGCGAGCAGCGGGAGCCAGCGCTGGCGGTTGAGGTGGCGGACCCGCGCGAGGTGGCCACGCAGCCGGATCGACTCCGGCCAGAGGCGGCGCCAGGCCACGGCGCGCCAGCCCTCGGCCCGCGGGTGCGGCGGCGTGGGGATGCCGAGCGTGCCGGTCACCGCGTCGAGCGCGAGGTAGACCGGCACCTCCAGCCCCTCGGCACGCGCCAGCTCGTCGATGTAGGCCCAGTCCAGCTCCTCGCGCGCGAGCAGCCGCGCGACGTCGGCGTAGCCGCCGAGGTAGCGGAAGCGGTCCTTGGTGAGCGCGAGCAGCAGCTGCACGAGCACGCTCTCGGAGTCGATCGCGCGCACGACGTTGCCGTCGCGGAGACGGAGCGGGCCGCTGCGCTCCCAGACGAGCTCCGCCGAGCGCCACGGCACCCCGAGCTTCAGCAGGTCGACGTGCAGATCGAGGTGGGCGCCGTCCTCCAGTCGGAGATCGACGGACTGCAGCCACCCGGCCGTCACCAGCGCCACCACTTCGCGCCCCCGGGGGCGCGACGGCTGGAGCAGCCGCACGACCTCCCCGACGCGACCGACGTCAGCCGGCGACAGCAACAGGTCGAGGTCCATGCAGGGCCGCTCGCCCTCCCGGTCGTACCAGCGCGCGGAGGTCGTGACGCCCTTGAACGCCGCGGCCTCCACGCCGATCGTCGCCAGCTGGCGGGAGACGCGGGCGAGCGCGATCTGGCGGCGGCGCTGCCAGACACTGATGCGGCCGTGCTCCTGCGCGAGCCGCCGCCGCGCGGCCTCGTCGGGCACGAGGTCGCCGGCCAGCACGGCGCTCCACAGCAGCCCCTGCATGCGGTGCTCGATGGCGGAGGTGATGAGCGCATCGACATCGCCGGCGGGCGCATCGGGCGTCTCGCGGCCAGGTCGAGGAGGGACGGGTGTGGACGCATGGCGCCCCCCGGGGCCCTCGCGCTCGGCGCTCGCCCTCGAACTATATGTCATCCACGGTGGGCGGCGGCCGGCCGCGGCGGGCGTCGGATCGCTCGCCCATCCGCGCGAGCGGCGCGCGCGGGCGGCGGGCCGGGGACGGTGGCCCGGCGCTAGCGAGTCCCCTCCCGCAGCTCGGTGATCCCGAAGCGCTCGAAGCGGTCGGCCATGGCGTGGCGTATCCCGGTGGCCGCGAGCTCGCCCGCGACGCGGCCCTCGGCGCCCAACGCCTCCTGCCGGAAGACGAAGATGTCCTGCAGGGACACGACATCCCCTTCCATCCCCGCCACCTCGGTCACGTGGGTCACACGGCGCGAGCCGTCCACCATGCGGTTGGTTTGCACCATCAGGTGCAGCGCGGAGGACATCTGCTCGCGGATGGATCGGGTCGGCAGGTCGAAGCCCGTCATCAGCACCATGTTCTCGATGCGCGCCAGCGCGTCGCGCGGGGTGTTGGCGTGCACGGTGGTGATGGAGCCCTCGTGGCCCGTGTTCATCGCCTGCAGCATGTCGAAGGCCTCGGAGCCGCGGACCTCGCCGACGATCACGCGGTCGGGCCGCATGCGCAGCGCGTTCCGCACCAGGTCGCGCTGGGTCACCTCGCCGGCGCCGTTCGCTCCAGCCGGGCGCGCCTCCAGGTTGACCTGCTGGTGATGGCGCAGCTGCAGCTCCTTCGGGTCCTCGATCGTCACCAGGCGCTCGCGGTCCGGGATGAAGGAGGAGAGCGCGTTCAGCAGCGTGGTCTTGCCCGACCCCGTCCCACCCGAGATCACGATGTTGACCTTGGCGACCACCGCTGCGTGCAGGAAGCCCGCGACCTGCTCCGTGATGGAGCCCATGCGTATCAGGTCGTGGATCGCGAAGCGGTCCGACTGGAACTT
Source organism: Dehalococcoidia bacterium (assembly GCA_963667515.2). Taxonomy (GTDB): domain Bacteria; phylum Chloroflexota; class Dehalococcoidia; order UBA2979; family UBA2979; genus VYDC01. The sequence goes on from CAXXXY010000008.1 coordinate 233,683, forward strand.
GCGGATCGTCATCGCCGGGCTGCCGACGGCGATCGGCGGCAGCACGACGTTCACGCGCGAGCCGTCCGGGAGGCGGGCGTCCACCATCGGCGAGGACTCATCGAGGCGGCGGCCGAGCGGGCCGGCGATGCGGTCGGCGATGCGGTCGGATGTGGCGCTCGTCGCGGAAGCACGCGGCGCTGGCGTAGAGCACGCCCGCCCGCTCGAAGAACACCTCGTTGGGGCCGTTCACCATCACCTCGGTGAGGTCGGGGTCGTCCAGCAGCGGCTGGATCGGACCGAAGCCGACGATCTCGCTCGACACCTCGAGCACGACGGCGCGCCGCGAGGCGCCCGAGAGGTCGGGCGCGATCTCGGCGAGCACGTTGGCGACTGCCGCCTCCACGTGGGCGCGCGCCTCTTCGCGTGGGATGCGGTCCAGCGCGCCGGCGTCCAGGTCGTCCAGCAGCCGGTCGTGGACGCGCGCTGCGACGGCGTGGAGGTGCTCCGGGGTGCCGCCATCGATCACGGTGAAGGGCGTGGGTCCGCTGGTCACGCGCGTGGCCTCTCCATCGCCGCTGCCGCCGCGGTCTGCGGTGGCGCTGGGCGGGATCAGGGTCGCGCGCGGGGGATGAGGCGCGGTTGCGAGGTGGTCGGAGAGGTCGAGCGGCTCGACCTTCGCTACGGGTGGGGGCGTCGGCGTCGCGTCGGGGGACGGGCCCAGACCGTGGTGTGGCCGCGGATCGGGGGGCGAACGCGGACCGGGGTGCGGACGCAGCCGGGAGGGGAGACTCAGGCCTGGGGGGTGGCGGCGGCGATCAGATCCTCGGCGGCGCTCGTCGCGTCGGTCGCGCTCGTCGCGACGCCGATCGCGACGCGCACGGGGACGCGGCCGCGAGGGGAGCAGCGGTCGCGACTCGATCGCGAGCCGCATCCGCGCCGCCGCCTCCTCCGCCCCCGTCGCCGTCGGTGTCGCGCATCAGCACCAGCAGCATGCGCTCCTCGCCGCGCCCGATGGCGTCGCCGGCGCGCAGCGCGAGCGCGATACGCGCGGCGCAGCCCTGCGCGAGCCCGTCATCGGCGGCCGTCTCCCCCTCGGCGAGCAGCCGCAGCGCGACGATGCTCAGGGGCGCCGTCTCATGCCCCTGCTCCACGGCGTGCAGGGTCGCCTCCACGCGGCGCGCGAAGCGCTCGCGGTCCAGCAGCTCGCCGGGCCGCCCGGCCTCGGTGAGGGCGGTCGGTCGTGCCGGGTCGTGACCCGCGGCGGCGCCGTGGCGGGCGTGTCGATCGGCGGCGCGGTCGTCGTACATCGGCGGTGTCTCCTGTGCCATGCGCTCTCGCTACGACGCCAAGCCCCAGGGCTTGGAGGAGGTGACCAGGGCGCGGGCGATGCGCGACGTCACCGATCCGCCGATCGCCTTGAGCTGCGATCCGCGCGGCCCCGGGGTGAGCCCCGCGAGCCGGTGCGTGAGCTCCGTCATCTCACGCCCGAAGGTCGTGCGGTCGTCCAGGATCAGCCCGCGCTGGCTGCTGCGACGCAGCTCGTTCGAGTAGCCGAGGTTCGCGACGGGCGACAGCTCCAGCAGTCGGTCGTAGTCCTCGGGTGAGATCGCGTCCACGCGAGTCGGGTCATTGAGGATCAGGCGCATGCGGTAGCGCGAGACGCCCAGCTCCGTGGCCGTCTCCACCAGCCGCATCGAGCGGCGCAGGCTGAGCACGTCGCGCCCCGCCACGATCGCGAGTACGTCCGCCTCACGCATCACGGCGCGCGTGGTCGGGCCGGGCGCGCCCGACAGATCGGCGACCACGAACTCGTGCGTCTCGGCGAGCTGGCGCAGCGTGCGCGCGACCACGTGGTCGGGGATGTCCTCATTGCGGGCGTCCTCCCCCGTGCCGAACACGTGCAGGCGGTCGCGCAGCGGCGTGAGGTGGCGGCGGATGTTCTCGCGGGTGACCTGCTCACCCGAGTGGGCGATGGCGGCGAGCCCGCTCTGCGGCGGCAGCTGAACGTCGAGCAGCGTCTCGAAGGCGCCCCCCAGCGCGTGGTCGCACTCGACGAGCGCCACGTCCTCGTCCGACTCGCGGTAGAAGCGGTGCGCGGCGTACGCCGCGACGCTGGTGGTGCCCACGCCGCCGCGCGCGCCCATCACCACCAGCACCGCGCCCCGCGGCTCGGCGGTCGGCGGCTCCGTGCCCGCGGCGTCGAGCGCCGAGGTGACTGCCTCGACGATCTGCTCGCGGCGAACCGGCCGCCGCACGAAGTCATAGACACCGGCGCGCATCGCGGCGCGCATGATCGTGGGCTCGTCGACGCCGGAGAAGGCGACCACGGGCGCGTCGGGGCGTCGCTCGCGGATGGAGGAGATGGTCGCGCGCGCGCGCGCCGGCGGCTCCTCCACGGCGATCAGCACCACGTCCGGCTTGCACTCGTCGAGGACGACGCGCGACTGCGTGCCGTAGCTCGCGTCGCCCGCCACGGTGAACTCGCAGTTGGCGACGACGGCCGCGGTGTCGGCGCGATCGTCCTCGTCCCGGCCCACGATCATCACGCGCACCGAAGAGCGCGGAGTGCGGGCCGACTGGTCCGGGTCCCCGTTGTCGGCAGCGGGCGCGGCCGGGTCCGTGTCCGGCGCGGCGAACGGCGTAGGCACGCGGTAGTCGCTGCCGCCGGATTCGGCGTTGGCTGAGCCCTGGAAAGGATCCCATGCCACGTGTGGCCTCGCCTTCGGCTCACGGGCGCGCGAACGGCCGCGCGTATCTTCGCCTCATCATCGGCCGGTGACCGGCCGCCGCCCACTAGGGGTGACCCCGAATCGCGGTGCCCGCGGCGACGGCGTGCGAGGCGAGGGCGAGCGAGCCGGTGCGCCGGGGCCGGCGACGCTGCCGCCGTCGGGCCCGGTCCGAGCGAGGCGGTGCGCGGGCGGCGCGCGAGTCGAGGGAGGCGGCGCGGCTCGTCGTCGTCCTCGCGCTCGCCGTCGCCGAAGGTGAGCCGCAGGCCGTGGATCAACTCGGCGCGCTCCGCGTCGCTGAGCCGGCTCTTCGAGTTCACGAGCGTGTAGTAGCCGGGCGGCATCTCGTCCTCGACCACCGACTCGACGATACTCGTCGATCTCCTGCTGCCGGCCCCACTCGGAGAAGTTCAGCTCGTCGCGCCCCTCCTCGACGTGGCCCAGCACGAGCCACAACATCGGCGCCACGTTGGAGTACCAGGGCCACTCCACCTCGTTGCTGTGGCAGTCGAAGCAGGCGCGCCGGGCGAGCTCGAGCGTGCGCTGCGAGCCCCAGGCGGGCTCGGCGAGCACGGGCGGGTTCGAGTGGTCGCGGCCGTACGGCACCAGCTGGATGCCGAGGGCGAGCGCCGCGACCGAGACGGCGATGCTCCCCGCGAGCGGCCGCCAGCGCGGGGCGCCACCGAGCGGTCAGCCGCCCGTCCACAGCCGGTAGACGCCCGCGGACAGCAGCGCGATGCCGGCGATCGCGATCCCAACGGGCAGCAGCATGCGTCTCCGCCTTCGCTTCGTCCCCGGGCAGCGTCCGCCGCCGCGCGGGCAGGCGAGAGGGACGGAGGTACCGGCGGCCGCGGGTCGAACGGCCCGCCGCCCCGGCTCAGCGGATGCCCGAGTCGTAGGGGACGTTCAGCGTGGTCCAGTGCCCGTTGCGGACGTCGACGGGGGCGAGGCCGGCCGCGGGAAGCGGGCGCCCGTCGACGGGCTGCGGGGCGAGGGTGTAGCTCCCGCCGGGCGCCGGCAGCCGGTACGCGCCGTCCTCGGCCGAGGTGGTGCGGGCGACCTCGCGGCCGCTCGCGTCCAGCAGCAGCAGCGTCGCGACGAAGGGGCGATCGGGGCACGGCTGGTCCTCGCGCTGCACCGGGCAGAGCGGGCCCAGCGTGACCACGCCCTGCACCCCTGACTCCGCATCGGAGGACCCGCCGGCGGGCGGCGTCAGCGGCTCCAGCACGACCGTCGCCTCGTAGCGCCCGGGCGCGATCGGCTCCGTCGAGCGCGGTGCCGGGGACAGCGCCACCACGCGCACGCGCAGCGCGCCGAGCGCAGCGGCGCCGGCGGCCGGGCTGACGGGGACGGCGACCGCCTCGCTCGTGCCGCCGCGCCGAAGCTCGAAGGCGAGCAGCGCCTCGCCCGCCCAGACGCAGGTCACATCCGTGGGGCAGCGCGAGTCCTGCACGACGCCCGCGAAGCGCAGCGCCTCGTCCGTCCCGCCGATCAGCGTCACCTCGCCGACGCGCATCGCGAACTCGCTGAGTAGCGCGACCCGCCGCGGGGGGCTGCCCCCCGGCCCGCCGCCGCCGCCCGTGGCCGCGTCGCAGCCCTCGGCGGGCGCGGCGTCCAGCAACTCATGCACCGTCACCTCGCGCGGGTAGGCGCCGAGGTGCCCGTACTCGCCGGGCGGCGAGAGCTCGGCGCGCACCACGATGCGGAACGCGCTCAGCTCCGCCCCCGCGAAGGCGTCCCGCCCCGTCTCGTCGCGGATGCCCTCGTCGAAGCGCGACTCCGCCGTCCACGCGAGCCAGAAGCGCCGGCCGTCGCCCGGGCAGCGCCGATCGGGGTGGAACGCGGCGAGCTCGAAGCCACTCTCGAAGACGCCCTGCAGTGTCACGAGGGTCGCGCCGGGGGGGCCGCTGGGCGTCGCGCTGGGCGTCGCGGTCGGCGTTCCCGGGGGCGTCGTTGGGGGCGTCGTTGGGGGCGTCGAGGTGGCCGTGGGCGTGCCCGTGGGGCTCGCGGCGGGCGTCGCACCCTGCGGCCCGGCGGGCCTGCTCGACGAGCCGCAGGCCGCCAGCAGCGCGACCGCCGCGAGCAGCGGCGCAAGCCATCCAGCGCGCAAGGGCAGCTCCTTCGATCCCCTCGCCGCGTGTCCACTGTGACGCCGCCGCGCGGCAGCGGGTTCCCGCGCGCGGCGGCGCTCCCTGGACGACGAGCGATCGTCGCCCCTCCACGCGCGGCAGTCCGCGCCGAACCTCTATCCATGAGCAAGCTCGCGGCGCCGCTCGTGCGGGCGGCGCGGCTCGTGGCGCGCCTCGCCGGCTGCCTGCTCCCGGCCGCCGTTCGGCGGCGCGTGGCGTGGAAGATCATGGCGCCGTTCGCGGTGCTCTCGCTGGTCGTCGCGTTCCTCGGCAGCTACCTCACGACCCAGGCCCTCACCGGCTCCCTCGAGGAACGCTTCACGAACCAGCTCGCCGAGTCCGCGCGCGTCGCCTCCGACGCGGTTGTGCACCGCGAGGCGGAGCACCTCGCGATGATCCGCGCCGTCACGTTCACGGAGGGCGTGCCCGAGGCGATCGTGGCGGCGGACGGCGCCGCGTTGGAGCGCGTCATCGTGCCGCTCGCCGCGAACAGCGGGACGGAGCTGGTGGCGATCCTCGACGCCGCGGGGACGCCGCTGGCCGCCGCCCGCCTCGCCGACGCGGGCGCGCTGCGCTACGAGCCCGCGGAGCTGGCGGAGCCGCAGAGCTGGGAGCCGGTGCGTCGCGTGCTGGCGGGCGAGGTGGACGCGGGCGGCGACAAGTTCGCGGGCATCGTCGGCGGCGCGGACGGGCTCGCGCTCTACAGCGCCAGCCCGATCGTCGCGGACGGCCGCCTCGTTGCCGTTGTGCTCGTCGGCAGCCCCCTCGACTCCTTCCTGCCGGCGGCGAAGGGCGAGGCGCTGGCCGACGTGACGCTCTACGACGGCGCGGGCCGCCCGCTTGCCACCAGCTTCCCGATCGCCGCCGCCTCGCTGGGCGCGGCGCTGGCGCCCGGCGCGGAGGGCACGGCGCCCGGCACCCGCGAGCGCCGCGCGCTCTTCGGCCGCGAGTACGAGCTGCTCTACGGCGCGCTCCGCGTGCGCGGCGAGGTGGCCGGCTTCTACTCGGTGGCGCTGCCGACGCAGTTCATCACCGTCGCGAACTCGGCCACCCGGCTGCGCCTGGGGGCGCTGTTCGCGACGGGGACGCTGGCCGTGCTGATGGCGGGCCTGTTGGTCTCGCGGGCGCTGACCACGCCGCTCGCCTCCCTGGTGGGCGCGACGCAGCGGATGGCGCGCGGCGACCTGACGGCGCGCTCCGGCATCGCCCGCGACGACGAGATCGGCGCGCTCGCCTCCTCGTTCGACCTGATGGCCGAGACGCTGGAGCAGCAGCACATGGGGGCGCTGGAGGCGCTCGTCTCCGCCATCGACGCCCGCGACGCCTACACCCGCGGTCACTCGGTGCGCGTGGGGCACCTGGCGAAGGAGATCGGCGCGCAGCTGGGGCTCGACGCGACGGCGCAGCAGCACCTGCTGGTCGGCGGCTACCTGCATGACATCGGCAAGATCGGCGTGCGCGACGAGGTGCTGCTGAAGCCGGGGCAGCTCTCGAGCGACGAGCGGCTCAGCATCCAGGAGCACCCGCGCATCGGCCTCGCGATCCTCGAGCCGGTGGGACTCCCGCCCGAGGTGATCGAGGGCGTGGGCGGGCACCACGAGCGGCTGAACGGCAGCGGCTACCCGCGCGGGCTGGCCGGCGACGACATCTCGATCTACCCGCGCATCGTCGCCGTCGCTGACGTCTACGACGCGCTGATCACCGACCGCCCCTACCGCGGAGCCCTGCCGCTCGAGCGGGTGTTCGCGATCCTCGACGAGGAGGCCGGGCGCGGGCTGATCGACGGCGCGGTGGTGGAGGCGATGCGCGCGGTCGCGCCCTCGTGGGAGGAGCGCCGCACGAGCGACCCGGCGCTCGGCGGCTTCCAGCTCGAGGCGAGCAACGTGACGCCCCTGCGGCAGCGGAGGCGCGGCCGCCGCGCGGCCTGACAGGAGCGCCGCGAGCGCGGCCGCGCCCTACTTCTTCTTCCCGTTGCCGTTGCCGTTGCCGGGCGTCGGCTCGGGCGTCGGCTCCGCGGTGGGCTCAGGTGTGGGTTCGGGCGTGGGCTCAGGCGTGGCCTCGGGCGTCGGCGCTGGGGTGGGCTCGGGCGTCGGCTCAGGCGTCGGCGTGGGCGTGGGCGTGGGCTCGGGCGTGGGCGTGGGCGTGGGCGTGGGCGTGGGCGTGGGCGTGGGCGTTGGTGTGGGCTCGGGCGTCGGCTCAGGCGTCGGGGCGGGCTCCGGCGTCGGCGCCGGCTCCGGCGGTGGGAGGGAGATGGGAGCCGAGGCCGGAGCCGGGTCGAATTCGGGGGCCTCGTCCGCGACGGGCTCGGGCGTGGGCTCGGGCGTCGGCGTAGCAGCCGGCGTCGGCGTGGCGTTGGGCGTCGGCGTGGGCGCGGCCTGCTCGGCGACCGGGGTCGCGGTGACGGCGGGCGTCGCCGCCGGCGATGCGGGCGCGGGAGTGGGGGTGGGCGTGGGCGTCCACGCGACGGCGGAGGCCGCGATCGCGCTGCCGGAGCCGGCCTCCGTGAGCGCGGCGGCGAGCTCGGCGCGGCCCGCGTCGCGGGTCGCCTCCAGATCGCGCGCGTCCTCGCTCGCCACCTCGGTCAGCTCGGCCTTCAGCGCTGGCAGCGTCAGCCGCTGCCCGTCGATGGCGTAGTCCGCCCGTAGCGCGCTTGCCGCGTCGAGCTCAAGCCTGTCGAGCCGGCCGTGCTCCAGCGCCAGGGCGGAGCCACCCGTGGTCACGAGGAAGCAGACCGCGACGGCGGCCCCCACCAGCACTAGCGTCAGCACTCGGTCGCGTACGATTTACCCCTCGAGGTGCCCCGCTCAGAGCGGTCTCGCCTCGCACGGATCATCGGCGCGGGATCCGCCGATTCGGCCGATTTCGGGGAGCGTAGGTGGAGCGCGCGTGAGCGCGACGTGAAGCTCGGCGCGGCCCCTACGCGGGGTCGGGGTAGCGGTCGCCGATGATGTCGGCGGCCTCGAGCTCGGCGATCTCGGCGGGACCGTAGCCGACCTCGGCCAGCACCTCGCGGTTGTGCTCGCCGAGCAGGGCGCAGCGCTGCTCCCACGCGGGCGGGTCGGGCTGCTGCTGCCAGAGGAAGCCCGTCATCATCCGCTCGCCGAGGTGCGGCTGGTCCACGACCTGGAACCAGCCGCGCTCGTGGAGCTGGGGCGCCGCGGGCGCCTCGTCGGGCTGCACGACGGGCGCGGCGATCGCGCCCGCGGCCTGCAGCTCCTCGGCGACGGCGGCGGGCGTGCGCTCGCGCGTGTAGGCGGCGATCGCCTCGTCGATGGCGGCGCGCGCGCCCAGCCGCCCGACCACCGTGGCCCACGCATGGCCGTCGGCGGCCCACTGCGGGTGCCCGAGCGCCCCCGCGAGGCCGGCCCACTGCGCGTCGTCGCGGCAGACCACGTTCACCCAGCCGCCCGTCGCGGGGTAGCAGTCGTGCGGGACGACGCGCGGGTCGGTGTTGCCGACGCGCTCGGGGACGCGGTGGTTCAGCGTCCACTCGGCGAGCACGGCGGGGAGCTGCCACTGCAGCTCCTCCACCTGCGCCATGTCGATGAAGCAGCCCGCGCCCGTCTGCTCGCGGCGCAGCAGCGCAGCGCCGGTGGCGAAGACGATCGCGAGCGGCACCGTGGCGTCCGAGTGCAGCGCGCCCACGATCTCGTCGGGGCGCGAGCCAGGGTAGCCGCGGATCGCGTGGTGGCCGGCCGCCGCGTCGAAGCCGTTGCCGAACATCAGGTAGCCCTGGTACGGCCCGCCCTGCCCCCAGCCCGCGATCGAGATCATGGTGCAGCGCGGATTCAGCGCGCGGACGGCGTCCCAGCCGAAGCCCAGCCGCTCGATGGTGCCGCCGCTGAAGCCCTCCACCAGCAGGTCGGCGCCCGCGATCAGGCGCCGGAGGACCTCGGCGCCCTCGGGCCGCCGCACGTCCACCGCGATGTTGCGCTTGTTGCGATTGCCGTGGATGTGCGAGTTGACGCGCTCGTAGGTCGGCCCCGGCCCCGGTGCGACGCGGCTGTCCTCGCGCAGCGGCCGGGTGACCGAGGGGCGGGGGTAGGTCTCCACCTTCACCACGTCGGCGCCGAGGTCCCCGAGCAGCGTGCAGCCGAAGGGGCCGGCCCACACCTCGGCGAGCTCCACCACCCGCAGGCCCGCGTAGGAGCGGCTCATCGCGCGCCGCCCATCACCCCGTCGCCTTCCATCACTGGGTCACGCCCGCGCGCGCGAGCGCCTGCTGCTCCGCGGCGTCGTAGCCCAGCTCGCCCAGCACCTCGGCGGTGTGCGCGCCCAGCCGCGGGCTGGGCCCGATCCGCCACGCCGGCTCCGGCCCCTCGATGCGGAACGGCGCGGCGGCCAGCCAGTGCTCGCCGACGCCGGGCTGCTCGAGCTGGACGTAGGAGCCGCGGTGCTGCGACTGCGGGTCGTCGAGGAGCTCGGAGGCGTCGAGCACGGGCGCGACGGGCACGCGCGCCCCCTGCAGCTCGCGGAACACCTCGAGCTTCGTGCGCGCGTCGAGCCACGGCCGCAGCAGCGCCAGCAGCGCGTCGCGGTTCTGCTCGCGCTCGCCGATCGTCGCGAAGCGCGGGTCGTGCTCCAGCTCGGGCTGCCCGATGGCGGCGCACAGCCGCCCCCAGAAGGCGTCGCCGGTGCCCGCGAAGATCAGGTAGCCGTCGCTCGCGCGCAGCGAGCCGATCTGCCCCGCGGCGAGGATGGTGCCGCTGATCGCCCACAGCGGATAGCCGGAGTCCACGTTGCCCATCAGCGCCTCGACGCCCGCGACATCGACGAAGCGGCGCTCGCCGTCGTGGCGCGCGCCCCACACCGCGGCCATCCCCACGGCTGCCGCGGTGCAGCCGATCTGCACCGTCGCGACGAAGGGGCCGTAGCGCAGCGGCGTGCCGCCCGGCGGCGTGTGGCGCGCGGTGCGCGTCGACCAGCCGAAGAGCGTGAGGTCGCTCTCGCGCCGGCCCGCGTGCGAGCCGCTCAGGCCGTGCGGCGTGATCGTGACGATGCTGGGGCGCGGCTCGCCGAGCGCGCCGAGCACCGCCGCCACCTCGACGGGCGGCAGCTCGATCAGCGCGAGCTCCGCGGAGGCGGCGAGCCGCGCGAGCACCTCGCGGCCCGACGGCGTGCCGTGGTCGAGCGCCAGCGACCGCTTCCCTGTGTCGAAGGCGAGGTGGAAGGCGCCGGCGTCGAGGTGCGGTCGGTCCTCCGGGAACGGCTCCACGCGGCGCGCGTCGCCGCCGCCCGGCCGCTCGACCTTGACGACGTCGGCGCCGTAGTCGGAGAAGCGCTTGCCGGCCGCCGAGACGGCGACGTCGCCCCCGACCTCGACCACGCGCATCCCGGCGAGCGGTTGCATGGCGCCGATGCTAACGGAATCGCGCGGCGGCCGGGGTGCGCGAGGGGCGTCGGCGGAGCCTCGACGCGGGCGCAGCGCCGTCTGCTACGGTCGGCTCGGCCGGGCGCGCGGGCGCCGCCGGGCCGGGGAACAGGGGGTGCGGCGTGCGAATCGGTGTGCAGCTGATCGGCCCGCGCGTCTCGGAGCTGGGGCCGCTCGCGCGCGCCGCCGAGGACGCGGGGCTCGACATCGCGGGGCTGCCGGGCGGCGGCGACTACCCGCGCGTCACGAGGCTGATCCACGCGACCGAGCGCATCCGCGTCGCGACCGCGATCGTCCCGCTCTTCCACGCGACTCCCTACCTGCATGCGCTCTCGGCGATGGAGCTCCAGTCACTCTCGGGGGGCCGCTTCGTGCTCGGCGTCGGCTCGCAGACCAAGGGGCAGGTGCGCACGCAGGCCGGCTTCGATCCGCCGAGCCCGGCGCGCATGTCGCGCGACATGGTGCTCGCGATCCGCGCGCTGATGGCGGGGGAGCGCCGCTACGACGGTGAGTTCTACAAGGTCGACATCCCGGCGATCCGCTTCCGCAGCGGGGGCGTGGACGTCACGCCGCCGCCGATCTACTTCTCGGGGGTGAACCCACTGAACCTGCGCATCGCGGGCGAAGTGGCCGACGGCTTCCTGGCGCACCCGATCTTCACCGCCGACTACTACCGCGACACGGTGTGGCCCCGCATCGAGGAGGGGCTGGCGCGGAGCGGCCGTTCGCGCGACGACTTCGAGATGTGCGCGATGCCGATGTTCTGGCTCGTCGACGACACCACATCGCGCGAGGAGGCGTACAGCCGCGGCAAGCGGAACCTCGCGATGTACTTCTCCACGCGCGCCTACAGCGGCTTCATGCAGCAGCACGGCTGGGAGCGCGAGCGCGAGGCGATCCGCGCCGTCTGGGCCGAGGCGATGGAGCGCGGCAGCCCCATCGATCCGCTGGCGATGGAGCGGATCGTCAGCGAGGAGATGGTCGACGCGGCGTGCCTCGTCGGCACCGCCGAGGAGATCCGGCAGCAGGCGGCCGAGCGCTACGAGGGGATCGCGGAGACGCTGCTCTTCTACTCGTTCCACGACCCCTACGTGCACGACGACGAGGAGCCGCTCCGCGCCGAGCGCAACCTCTACCGCCTCATCGACGCCTACCGCGGCGCCGCCGGGGCGTAGCGACCAGCCGCCGGCCCTCGGCGGGCTCGACGGCCGGCGACGCGCCCGGCCCGCCCGCGAAAGCCTCCGCCCCGCGAACGAACGCCTCCGCCTCGACTAGAAAGAAGAAAACTCGCCGGCGTTGAAGGCGTCGATGCCGCCGCGCATGCCGCGCTCGCGCATCGCCTTCTGCATCTCCTTCACGGGCTCGGTGTAGTGCAGCATCGCGTCGAACTCCTGCCCGAAGCGGATCGCCGTGCTGAAGCCGCGCACGTCCATCGTGCGGTTCACGCCGAGCTTCTTGATGCGCAGGATCTTGCTGGGCACGTTGGCGATGCGCTCCGCCATCTGGCGCACCGTCTCCTCCAGCTGGTCGGCCGGCACCGCGCGGTTCGCCCAGCCCCACTCCGAGGCGGTCGTGCCGCTGATCTGGCTGCCCACGGTGAACGACATCTCCTTGGCGCGCTTTGGTCCCACCAGCCAGGTCCACATCGGCGAGATGTAGCCGCCGCCCACCGGGATCGAGGGGAAGCCGATGCGCGCGTCCTCCGCGACGATGGTGATGTCGCAGACCACGCAGATCTGCGTCGCGATGCCCAGGCAGTAGCCGTGCACCTGCGCGATGATCGGCTTCGGGTGGTTCCAGATGCGCAGGTAGCGGTCGACGCTCCGCTCGAGCTTCACGTGGTCGTCGGCCACGTCCTCCTGCACCACCTCGGCGGAGGCGTTGCCGGGCCCGGTGAAGTCGGCGCCCGCCGAGAAGGCGCGGCCTGCGCCGCGCAGCACCAGCACGCGCACCTCGGGGTCGTCGGCGCCGCGCTCGAGCGCCTCGTCGAGCTGCAGGAGCGCGGGGCCCGAGAGCGCGTTCAGGATCTCGGCGCGGTTGAAGGTGATGTAGCCGATGCGGCCCTCGGGCTCGTAGAGAACCAGCCGCTCCTCGTTCGTCATCGCGTCTCCCCCTCGTCGCTGCGCTCGTCGGCGGCGCGAGTATAGGCGCGCGGCGCCGAGGCATCGCGACCGCGGCTATGCTGCGGGCGTCGAGCAGGGCTGCGGGGAGGGGCGAGCGCGGTGACGGACGGCGACTGGCAGCGCGAGTGGGACGTCACGGCCGCCGCCATCGGCACCGACTACGGCGGCGACCACGTCGCGGTCGCGGCCGATGAGGTGGAGCGCGGCTCCATCCGTCGCTACTGCGAGGTGCTGGAGCTCGACTGCCCGCTGCACCTCGACGACGCGGTGGCGCGCTCGGTGGGCTACGAGGGCATCGTCGCGCCGATCTCGGGCGTGTCGCAGACGTGGACGCGCGAGGCGCACTGGCGCCCCGGCATGCCCACGCGCTACCCGGTGCTCGACCCGGACGCCGAGGTGCTGCGGGAGCAGCTGCGCTTCGGCGGCCCGCCGGAGCCGCCGACGGTGCTCACCTTCGTCACGGATCTCGCCATCGAGCACCTCGCGCCGATCTACGTGGGCGACCGGCTCTCGCGGCGCGGCCACCGGCTGACGGCGGTCGTGCCGAAGGAGACGAGCATCGGTCGCGGCGCCTTCATGACCTACGAGAGCGAGGTGTGGAACCAGCGCGGCGAGCTGGTCGCGCGCAGCCAGAACGGGGGCTACCACTACAACCCGTTCCCCGGTGGCGACGGCGCCCCGCCGAGCCCCGCCGAGCCGGCGGCCGACGCCACCCCCGCGACCAGCTCGACTGCCGGGAGCGAGCCCGGCGACTTCCCGCGGGCTCCGGCGTGGGCCTCGGCGCCCTCCATCGACTGGTCGCAGCAGCGCTACTTCGAGGATGTCGCTGAGGGTGACGAGGTGCCGGCCGTGGGCTTTCCGATCACCATCGCGCGGCTGGTCATGGAGGCCGGCGTGAACCTGGACTTCAGCCGCGTGCACCACAACGCCGCCGCCGCGCGCCGCACGGGCGCGCCCGACATGTACGCGAACAACGTCTTCGTGCAGGGCTGGTGGGAGCGCACCGTGCGCGAGTTCATCGGCCTGCGCGGCGTGATCCAGAGCGTGGGGCCGTTCCGCATGCGCATCTTCAACCCCGTGGGCGAGACGGTGACGACGCGCGGCGTGGTGCGGCGCTGCTGGCGCGAGGGCGACGCGGGCCTCGTGGAGCTGGAGCTGCGCAGCGAGATCTCGCGCGGCATCTCGGTCGGCCCGGGGCCCGTCGTCGTCTCGCTGCCGCTGCGCGGGGGCCAGGCGAGCGCGGCCTCTGGCCGCGTCGCCCGCTAGTTGTAGTTCCCACGTAGGTTGTTGACAGGATGAGGGGCCTCGCCCGCTGCTGTGTGTGACAGCACGGCAGTAGCGAGGAGAGGACACCCTCATGGCCCATCGTAACGCGCGGCTGACGCCGCTGACCCGACTCGAGCTCGTGCGGGAAGTGGACGCCGGCTGGCCCCAGGCTGAGGTCGCTCGCCACTTCCGCGTCTCCCGCCACACCGTTGCCAAGTGGCTGGGGCGCTTCCGTGCGGAGGGAGCGGCAGGGCTCGAGGACCGCAGCTCCGCCCCGCGCGCGCATCCCCGGCGCACGCCGCCCGAGCTGGAGCGACGCATCTGCGCCGTGCGACGCACGCAGGGATTCGGGCCGCATCGCATCCAGTGGGCGCTCGGGGTCGCCCGCTCCACGGTCTACGCCGTGCTGCGGCGCCGCGGCCTCAACCGGCTCGACCGCCTGCACCGCGTCACCCGGGAGCCGGTCCGCTACGAGCACGACGCCCCCGGCGACCTGCTGCATCTCGACGTGAAGAAGCTCGGGCGCGTCCCCGAGGGCGGCGGCAAGCGAATGGCGCCTGGCTTCGCCGAGACGCGCTCCGGGCCGCATTCGCGGCGTTCGCTGGGGCTGGAGTACCTACACGTCGCCGTCGACGACCACAGCCGTTACGCCTACGTCTCCGTCCTGCCCGACGAGCGTGGCGCGAGCTGCGCCGCCTTCCTCGAGCAGGCGCTCGCGGCCTTCCGCCGGCGTGGCGTGCGCGTGCGCCGGGTCCTGACCGACAACGCGAAGGCCTACACCGTCGCCCGCAGCTTCCACGGCGCCGCCGCTGCCGCAGACGTGCGGCTGTCGCACACGCGGCCCTACCGCCCGCAGACGAACGGCAAAGCCGAGCGTTTCATCCAGATCCTGCAGAACGAGTGGGCCTACGCCCGCCCCTACCGCTCCAACGCCGAGCGGCTGCGCCAGCTCCCACGCTGGCTCTACCGCTACAATCACCGCCGACCGCACGGCGGCGTCGGCGGGGCCGTCCCCACCTCCCGCCTGTGAACAACCTTCCTGGGTAGTACAGCTAGTCGAAGTCGCGGAAGACGATGGCGTTCGAGCCGTGCCAGCCCTCGGCGCGGACGTACTCGGGCGTGACGCGGATGATGTAGAGCTCGTCCTCGGGCGGATGGCCGCGCGGGTTGCCTCCAGCGGCGGCGCGCCGCTCGTAGAAGGCGGCGACCTCGTCCTGGTCCTCGATCAGCTCGGCGCGGCCCTGCATCCAGACCACGCGCGGGTTCCAGCCGAGCTCCCACTCCGGGCGGCCCTCCTTGCCCACCCAGAGGTAGCCGACGACCGGGTCGCGGCGGACGTGCTGCGTCTTCGGCTGCACGTCCTGCGTCATGGTGCTGACCTGCCAGCCCTCGAGGTGGGTGCCCACGGGGCGCATGATCGGGCGGCCGTCGCGGCGGCGCGTCATCAGGTAGGCCATGCGCTGGCTGCGATCGGCGATGAAGGCGTGCACGGCGTCGCGGTAGCTCTCCGCGTCCTCCGCGCCCAGCCCGCGCTCGCGGTCCCACATCGCGCCCTCGGTGGTCATCGCGTGCCTCCTTCCCGGCGGGCGGCATCGTAGCAGCAGCCGCGCGGCTCGCGAGCCGGCGCCCGCGAGGGGCTACACTCGCTCGCTCGCGGCAGCGTTCCGCTGCACTCGAGGGGCTGCCGCTCCTGCCGGGTCGGCGCCCTGGCTCGAGCGGGGCGGGCGGTGGGCGCGAGGCCAGGCAAGGGGGGGCAGGTGAGCGAGGCGGCGGCCTACGACCTCGCGGTGGTCGGGGGCGAGGTGGTCTTCCCCGGCCGCGAGCTGCGGCGCTGCGACATCGGCGTCGCGGGCGAGCGCATCGCCGCGATCGCGGAGCGGCTGCCGGGCACCGCTGCGCGCACCATCGACGCGACCGGAAAGCTGGTCTTCCCCGGCCTCGTCGACTCGCACGTGCACCTCGGCATCTTCCGGCCGCTCGCCGAGGACGCGCCCGCGGAGACGGCGAGCGCGGTGGCGGGCGGCGTCACCAGCTCGCTCGTCTTCTACCGCGCCGGCCGCCACAACCTCGTCGCGGACGAGGCGGCGGAGCTGCCCGCGGGCTACCTCGAGCTGCTGCCGGAGCTGCTCGCGGAGTCGGCGGGCGCCTTCCACTGCGACTACGGCTATCACATCGCGCCCGTGACGCGGGAGCACGCGGTGGAGGTGCCGGCGCTCGCGCGCGAGCACGGCGTCACGGGCTTCAAGTACTACATGCACTACACGGGCGTGACGCCCGCGCAGTACGCGGCGGGGCTCCACCCCGAGAAGGAGTTCCTGTTCTCGGACGTGCCGTACGACCTCGGCTACCTGCGCCGGGTGATGGAACGCGTCGCCGAGGCGAACGAAGGCGCCCCGGCGGGCGCCCCGCGGGCGCGGGTGTGCGTGCACGCCGAGAGCCCCGCGCTGATCCGCGAGGGCACGGAGGCGACGCTCGCCGAGCTGGCCGCGGGCCGGGAGCCGGCACCGCAACCGCTGGAGTCGTACTCGCGCAGCCGGCCGACGGGCGGCGAGCGGCTGGGCATTCTCGACGCGGCGGAGCTGGCCGCACAGGCGGGCGCGCCGCTGACCGTGCTGCATGCCTCGAGCGCCGACGCGCTGGACGCGGTGCGCGAGGCGCGGGCGCGCTACCCCGAACTCGACCTCGCCTGCGAGGTGACGGTGCATCACCTCTCGCTCGCCGCCGCGGAGCTCGAGGGGTGGGAGGCGAAGGTCAACCCGCCGCTGCGCGCGGCCGCCGACCGCGACGCGCTGTGGGCGGGCGTCGCCGACGGCTCCGTACAGACGATCGCCTCCGACCACGCCGCGATCGCGAGCGCGCTGAAGGCGGGCGACGTCTGGCAGGCGTGGTACGGCTTCGGCGGGAACGAGCTGCTGCTGCCTGCCGCCTACACCGAGGGCCACCTGCGCCGCGGCGTGCCGCTCCCGCGCATCGCGGAGGCGCTGGCGCGGCTGCACGGACTGGAGGGGCGCAAGGGCGACGTCGCGGTCGGCCTCGACGCCGACCTCGCGATCTGCGATCCGGAGGCCGAGCGGATCGTCGACCACCGGGCGCTGCACTCGGCGCAGGACTTCTCGCCGTTCGACGGGCGGGCGCTCCGCGGCTGGGTGAGCACGACGATCCTGCGCGGCGAGGTGGTCTACGAGCAGGGGCGCCCGGTCGGCGCGCCGCGGGGCCGCTACCTGCGCGCCTAGCCTCGACGCCGGGGCGCTCCTACCCCCGCGAGCCGCCCCAGGCAAGCTGCCCCGGCCGCTACGCCCGCTCGAAGATGAGCTGGAGCTCCATCACGCTGCGGTCCCCGATCGAGAGCACGATGACGGCCGAGGGCGCCTCCAGCTCGTAGTCGGCGAACTCGATCGCGGTCGAGCCGATGACGACGACGAGGCCGCCCACGAGCTGGCCCTCCAGCGCCACCTCGACGGGCCGCGTCACGCCGTGCAGCGTCAGCTCGCCGAGCGCGGTGGCGGCGATCGGCACGCCCTCCTCCGGCGCCGCGTCGAGCACGATCGGCTCGGTCACGGTCAGCACGAAGCTGGCGGTGGGGAAGCTGTTCGTCTCGACGCCCTGGCGCTCCAGCGTGCGGTCGCGGCGCGAGTCGTCGCTCTCGAGCTGCGTCAGATCCGCCTCGACGGCGGTGACGGCGGCGATCGCGGCGCCGTCGAACTCGAGCGAGGCGGTGAGCGCCGAGGTGCGGCCGACCGCGGTCGTCGCGCCGATCCTCGCGAGCTCCTCCTGTGTAGTTCCCACGTAGGTTGTTGACAGGATGAGGGGCCTCGCCCGCTGCTGTGTGTGACAGCACGGCAGTAGCGAGGAGAGGACACCCTCATGGCCCATCGTAACGCGCGGCTGACGCCGCTGACCCGACTCGAGCTCGTGCGGGAAGTGGACGCCGGCTGGCCCCAGGCTGAGGTCGCTCGCCACTTCCGCGTCTCCCGCCACACCGTTGCCAAGTGGCTGGGGCGCTTCCGGGCGGAGGGAGCGGCAGGGCTCGAGGACCGCAGCTCCGCCCCGCGCGCGCATCCCCGGCGCACGCCGCCCGAGCTGGAGCGACGCATCTGCGCCGTGCGACGCACGCAGGGATTCGGGCCGCATCGCATCCAGTGGGCGCTCGGGGTCGCCCGCTCCACGGTCTACGCCGTGCTGCGGCGCCGCGGCCTCAACCGGCTCGACCGCCTGCACCGCGTCACCCGGGAGCCGGTCCGCTACGAGCACGACGCCCCCGGCGACCTGCTGCATCTCGACGTGAAGAAGCTCGGGCGCGTCCCCGAGGGCGGCGGCAAGCGAATGGCGCCTGGCTTCGCCGAGACGCGCTCCGGGCCGCATTCGCGGCGTTCGCTGGGGCTGGAGTACCTACACGTCGCCGTCGACGACCACAGCCGTTACGCCTACGTCTCCGTCCTGCCCGACGAGCGTGGCGCGAGCTGCGCCGCCTTCCTCGAGCAGGCGCTCGCGGCCTTCCGCCGGCGTGGCGTGCGCGTGCGCCGGGTCCTGACCGACAACGCGAAGGCCTACACCGTCGCCCGCAGCTTCCACGGCGCCGCCGCTGCCGCAGACGTGCGGCTGTCGCACACGCGGCCCTACCGCCCGCAGACGAACGACAAAGCCGAGCGTTTCATCCAGATCCTGCAGAACGAGTGGGCCTACGCCCGCCCCTACCGCTCCAACGCCGAGCGGCTGCGCCAGCTCCCACGCTGGCTCTACCGCTACAATCACCGCCGACCGCACGGCCGCGTCGGCGGGGCCGTCCCCGCCTCCCGCCTGTGAACAACCTTCCTGGGTAGTACAGCTAGCACGACCACGACCAGCACCGCCACCACACCGCCCAGCCACAGCCTCCGTGCCGTCACGCAGCCGCTCCCCTCGCTCCGTCCCCGCGCCGCGGCGCCGCATGCCCACCCGGCGGGTGCGGTACTCGACGATGCCGAGAGGCTAGGGACAGGCGAATAAGCTTATGGTAAGCCAGCGTCGCGCTACGCCCGAGGGGCGCCAGCGCCCGCCCGCGAAACGTCGGCGCTCAAGCGCGGCGCAGCATCCGCCCGCTCACCCGTCGCCGCGCCGAGCACCGGCGCCGCCCGAGCAGGAGCGGCAGCCCCTCGAGTGCAGCGCTACGCTGCCTAGACGCGCGATAGGCAGAGGCCGCGCGTGGCGATCACGCCCGGCGCCGCGCTGAGCACCGGCGCCGCCCCCGCAGGAGCGGCAGCCCCTGGAGGTGCGGCGGAACGCTGCTTAGCCGCGGGGGAGGCCGAGGCCGCGCGTGGCGATCACGTTGCGCTGCACCTCGGAGCTGCCGCCGGCGATCGTGCCGGGGACGCCGCGCACCCAGCCCTTCGTGAAGCGCGCCTCGAAGGGCGCGCGCGGATCGTCCGCGTCCCAGAGATTGCCGTAGAGCCCGAACACTTTCACGCCATCGTTGTCCAGCTCGCGCGAGACCTCGGAGCCGAACAGCTTCGAGACGGAGGCCTCGTAGTTCGGCACCTGGCCGCGCGCCTGGATGGTGATGATGCGCAGCGAGAAGTTCATCATCACGCCAGCCTCGACGAAGTGGTGCGCGATGCGCTGGCGCAGCGAGTCGAGATCGGCGACGCGCGAGCGCAGGGCGCCCTCGGGCGTGCCGACGTAGTCGAGCAGGCGGCGGATCGTGCGCTCCATGCGCACGGCGCCCGCGATGTTGGAGCGCTCGTTGTCGAGCAGCGTCATCGCGACGTACCAGCCGCGGTTCTCCTCGCCCACGATCTGGTCGGCGGGGATGCGCACATCCTCGAAGAAGGTCTCGTTGACCTCGTGGCCCCAGCTCATGTCGATGATCGGGCGCACCGTGACGCCCGGCGAGTACTTGTCGACCAGCAGGAACGAGATCCCGCGGTGCTTCGGCGCGTCGGGGTCGGTGCGCGTGAGCAGCAGCACCCAGTCCGCGTAGTGGCCGTGGGTGGTCCAGATCTTCTGGCCGTTGATCAGGTACTCGTCGCCGTCGCGGACGGCGCGCGTCTGCAGGGAGGCGAGGTCCGAGCCGGCGCCCGGCTCCGAGAAGCCCTGCGCCCACACCACCTCGCCCGCGAGGATGCCCGGCAGGAAGCGCTTCTTCTGCTCCTCCGTGCCATGGACGATCAGCGCCGGGCCCAGCATCCCGATGCCGACGTTGGAGCCGGCGCCCGGGGCGTTGGAGGTGGCGATCTCCTGGTTGAGGATGAACTGCTCCATCGGCGAGAGGCCGCCGCCGCCGTACTCCTGCGGCCAGTGGGGGGCGACCCACCCCTTCTCGGCGAAGGCGGCGAGCCACTCGGCGGCGGCCTCCTTCGCGCCGGGCTCGTCGGAGATGCGGTCGCGCGCCCACTGCGCGTAGGAGCCGGGCCAGTCGCGCTTCGCCATCTCGCTGTAGCGCTTCGGCATGCGCTCGATCAGCGCCTGCACGTCGCCACGGAACGCCTCTTGCTCGGTCGTGTCGGTCCAGTCCATCTCGCGCCTCCTGCCTCGGCGGTGCGCCCCGGAACGTGGGGCGCGGCGGCCGGACCGGCGCATTCTTGCACATCGCGCGCCCGCCGCGAGCGGGGCGCCGCGCCGAGGCCCTGGCCCGCGCCGTACCTAGCCGGCCCCGTACTGGGTGCGGCCCGACCGAGCCAGCCAGCCGAACGCCTGCTCCTTGCGTCGCGCCTGCGGGTCGATCATCACGTGCACGAGCGCGGGGCGGCGGGCGGCGAGCGCGCGATCGAGCGCGGGGCGCAGCTCGGCTGCGGTCTCGACGTGCTCGGCGTGGCCGCCGAAGGCCGCCATCACGCGGTCGTAACGCACGGCATCGTCCGTGCCGAAGTCCTCGGCGGTGAGCGCGCGGCCGGGGCGCCGGCGCACGCTGCCGTTGTTCGCCACGACGAAGAGGATCGGCAGCTCGTAGCGGACGGCGGTCTCCAGGTCCATGCCGTTCCAGCCCGCGGCGAAGTCTCCCATCGCGCAGACCACGCGCGCGTCCGGCCTCGCGATCTGGGCGCCGATGGCGTACGGGATGCCGACGCCCATGCAGCCCGTGGTACCGGCGTCCAGCCGCTCGCGGGGGCGCGCGTTGGGCTGCATCACGCGCGAGATCGCCATCGTCGCCTCGCCGTCGGCGACGACGATCGCCCAGGGGCCGACGGCGGCGTTGATCTCGCGGTACATGCGGTAGAGGTTCAGCCGCGGTCCCTCGTCATCGACCATCGGCGCGATCTGCTCGGCGTTGCGCGTGCGCTCGCGCTGCAGGTCGGCGATCCAGGCATCGCGCTGCTCGACGCGGCCCCGCGACGCCTCGAGCAGCTGGCCGAGCACCGTCTTTGCGTCGCCCACCAGCCCCGCCTCGACGGGCTGGGCGAGCCCGATCTCGGTGGGCTCGATGTCGAGCTGGACCACGCGCACCCCCTCGGCGAAGCGTGGCGGGCGGCCGAAGTGGAAGGTCCAGTTGAAGCGCGCGCCCGCGAGGATCACGAGGTCCGCGTTCTTGAGCGCGAAGGAGCGCGCCCCGGCGACGCAGAGCGGGTGGTCGTCGGGCACGACCCCCTTCCCCATCGGCGACGGGACGAAGGGGATGCCCAGCTCCTCGACGAGGGCGCGCGCCTGCTCCGCCGCGTCCGACCACGCCGCGCCCTTGCCGATCAGCAGCAGCGGGCGCTCGGCCGCGGCGATCGCGCGTGCGGCGCGCTCGACGGCCGCCGGGTCGGCGGCGGGCCGCGGGGCGGGCGGCGCGACGGGGTGCGGCTGCACCTCGGACGTATCGAGGGTCGCCGTCAGCACGTCGGAGGGCAGGTCGAGGTAGACGGGGCCGGGGCGGCCGTGGGTGGCGCGCTTCACCGCCTCGGCGACGAACCACGGGATGCGTCGCGGCTCGTCGACGGCCACCGACCAGCGGCAGTACGGCGCGGCCGACTCCACCTGCGGCAGCTCCTGGAAGTCGCCGAGGCCGCGCTTGCCGAGCTCGGAAGAGCCGCCCAAGAGCAGCATCGGCCAGCAGTTCGCCCACGCCGTCGCCAGGCCCGTAATCGCGTTCGTCATCGCGGGGCCGGAGGTGACGGCGCCCACGCCGAGGCCGCGCGTCACGTAGGAGTACGCCTGCGCCGCCATCGCGATCGTCTGCTCGTGGCGGATGGTGTAGTTGTCGATCCCCGCCTCGACGGCGGCGTCGAGGAAGGGGCCCATCGGGTCGCCGGGGACGGAGAACAGGGTCCCCACGCCGTGCTCCCGCAGCGAGTGCACCAGCAGGCTCGCGCCGTCGATCTCCGCCATCACGACCCCCTCGCCGCCCGCCCTGCCTCGCCGCGGGCACCGTCGTGGAGCGCCCCGCGCCCGTCAAGGCGCAGCGTCGCTCCACGGCGCGGGGGGGCCGCGCGGGGGGAGGCGCCGCCTATACTCGGCGGCGCGCGCGGGCCGCTCGGTCGGGCGGCGCCGCGATCGGCCACGCCGGGCCGGAGACAGGAAGAGGGCGCGCGTGCGGATCGCGATCTTCGTCGGGCCGATCCCGGAGCCCGGCGCCACGCTGGAGCGGCGCGTCGCGCGCATCGTGCAGGCGGAGCGCGACGGCTTCGGCGGCTACTGGCTCGCGGGCGCGGGGCTCGACCCGCTCGTCGTGTTCGCGCTCGCCGGCCGCGAGACGAGCCGCATCGAGCTCGGCACGGCCGTGGTGCAGGCGTTCACACGCCACCCGCTGCCGCTCGCACAGCAGGCGCTGACGGTGCAGCTCGCGATAGGCGGCCGGCTGGCGCTGGGCGTCGGCCCCTCGCACGCGGTCGCGATGGAGCGGCTCGGCATCTCCTACGCGCGCTCGGCGGCGCGCATGCGCGAGCACCTGCTCGTGTTGCGCCAGCTGCTCAGCGAGGGCCGCGCCGACTTCGACGGCGAGCACTACACCGCGCACGCAGCGCTGGGCCTGCCCGTGGGCGAGGGCGGCGCCGCGCCCGTGCCGCTGCTCACCTCGGCGCTCGCGCCGCGGATGCTCGCGGTCGCGGGCGAGGTGGCCGACGGCACGGCGACGTGGATGGCGGGCCCGCGCACCCTCGAGGAGCAGGTCACGCCGCTTATCACGGAAGCGGCGCGCGCCGCGGGCCGACCGGCGCCGCGCATCCTCGCGGGGGTGGGCGTCGCCGTGACGGACGGCAGCGCCGAGGCCACGGCCGCCGCCCGCGCGGAGGCCCAGCGCCACTTCGGCAACTTCCCCTCGCTCCCCGCCTACGCGCGCGTGATCGAGCGCGAGGGCGCGGCGAGCCCCGGCGAGATCGCCGTGATCGGCTCGGCGGCCGAGGTGCGCGCGGGGCTGCAGCAGCTGATCGACGCGGGCGCGACCGAGGTGCTCGCGGCCGTCATCCCGTTCGGCGACGACGCGGAGGCGTCCCGCCGCCACACGGAGCAGGCGCTGGCGGGGATGCTCGGCTAGCGGCGCTCGCCGTCTGAGCCGCGGGGGAGGGGCTTCGATGCAGCAGCTCGAGGGTCGCGTCGCGGTCGTGACGGGCGCGGCGCGCGGGATGGGCCGCGCGCTGGCGGAGCGCTTCGCGCGCGAGGGCATGTGCGTCGTGCTCGCCGACGTCGATCGCGAGCGCCTCGACGCGACCGAGGCCGCGATCCGCGAGGCGGGCGGCACGGTGCTGTCGGTCCCCACCGACATGACGGAGGCGGAGCAGGTGCAGGCACTCGCCCGCCGCGCCTTCGAGGAGTGGGGCGGCGTGCACGTGCTCTGCAACAACGCGGGCGGGGGCGCCACGCGCGGCGCGATCTGGGAGATCCCGCTCGACCGCTGGCGCTGGGTGATGGAGCTGAACTTCTCGAGCGTGCTGCACGGCGTGCACGCCTTCGTCCCACCGATGATCGAGGGCGGCGAGGAGGGGCACATCGTCAACACCGCCTCGGGCGTGGTGCTGGGCACGAAGCCGTGGCAGAGCCCGTACAACG
The DNA here is from genome assembly GCA_963667515.2 of Dehalococcoidia bacterium. GTDB lineage: Bacteria > Chloroflexota > Dehalococcoidia > UBA2979 > UBA2979 > VYDC01. Next base: position 257,219 of record CAXXXY010000008.1, read on the forward strand.
CGTCCAAGCACGCCGTCGTCGGCCTCACCGAGACGCTGCACCACGAGCTGCTGAAGGCGGGCGCGCCGATCCGCGTCTCGCTGCTCTGCCCCGGCTTCGTGCAGACGCGCGAGCCGACGAGGGAGGCGGAGGCCGAGCAGCTGCGCGGCGCCATGCAGCCCGACGAGGTGGCGGAGCAGGTGGTGCAGGCGATCCGCGGCGAGGAGTTCTACGTGCTGACGCACCCGGAGGCGCTGCGCGAGCGCGCCCGCGTCCGCGCCGAGGACATCGCGCTGGGCCGCAACCCGACGCGCGCGCCGGGCGTGCTCAGCTAGCCCCGCTCACTCCCCACCGGCGCCGGCTGCGTCAGAGGCGTCCGCGGGGGGCGTCCGGCCGCGCAGCAGCCGCCGCTGCGCCCCGGCGGCGGCCAGCGCCGTGTCGGCCTCGGCGAACGCGGTCGAGGCGAGCCACGCCTCGGCGGCGGCCTCGCTCGCCCACGCCGAGGTCAGCGCCAGCGAGCGCCGCGAGAGCCAGCGGTGCATCCACAGGCAGCCCGGCGCCCCGCGCGAGGCGCGGTCGAGCCGGCGCACGCGCCACAGCGCGCGTGGCAGCGACCGCATCCGCGGGAGGTGCCACGCCGCGATCAGCAGCAGCGCCGGTGCCGGCTCGCTCGCGTCGGCCATTGTGCCTCCGCGGCGATGATGCACGCGGGGAGCGCGGCGGGCACGGGGCTCGCGCGCCGTGCCGCGCCCCGTCCGCGGCCCGGGACCCCGAGGAGCGCGCCTCCATCGGAGGCGGCCGTGGCGCGCCGCCAAGCGTGCGCCGCCGCGGCCGGCCGCCGCCCCAGGCCTGCCGGCAGCGGCTGCTAGACTCGCGCCAGATGTCGAGCGCTGTGACGCCGAGCGGCGAGGGTCCGCCGGGCACGCCTCCGGGCGCCGGCCAGGGCGGGGCCCACGACGGGGTCGCGTCGCTCCGGCTGGTGCTCGCGAACCCCGGCTTCCGGCGCGTCTGGGCCACGGGCGCGCTCGCCTCGGCGATGCGCTGGCTCGATCTGCTGGTGCTGGGCGTCTTCGTCTTCGACCTCACGGGCTCGGCGTTCCAGGTCGCGCTGCTCTTCTTCTTCCGCATGGCGCCGCGCCTGCTGCTGGCGCTGCCGCTGGGGACGCTCTCCGACCGCGTGTCGAGGCAGCTGATGCTGGTGGTCACCTTCGCGGCGCTGTCCGTGATCTCGGCGGCGCTCGGTGCGCTCGTGCTCTCGGGGCAGGTCGAGTACTGGCACCTGCTGATCGGCACCTTCCTCACCGGCATCTTCTGGACCACCGAGTTCCCCGTGCGTCGCGCGATGATCGGCGACGTGGTGCCGCGCGAGCTGGTCGGGCGCGCCTTCGCGATCGACATCGGCACGAGCGCCGTGGCGCGCATGGTGGGCCCGCTCACCGGCGGGGCGCTGCTGCAGGCGATCGGCGCGGAGGCCGCCTTCTTCACGCAGGCCGTGGTGTTCGCGCTCGCGACGGCGCTGATCGCCTCGCTGCACTACACGCCGCCGGCCCGCCTCGGGCCGCCCGCCTCGGCGATGGCGGAGCTGCTCGAGGGCCTGCGCTACCTCCGCGCGCGGCAGCTGCTGATCGGCGGGCTGCTCGTCTCGCTGCTGATGAATCTCTTCGGCTTCCCCTACACCGCCATGGTGCCGGTGATCGGGAAGGAGACGCTGGGCGCCGATCCGCTGGGCGTCGGGTTGCTGCAGTCCGCCGAGGGGCTGGGGGCGCTGATCGGCGCGACGCTGATCGCGACGCTGGCGCCGACCCGCGTCTACTCGCGCATGTACGTGCTAGGCACCGGGCTCTTCCTGGTGATGGTGCTCGCCTTCTCGGGCTCGACGGCCTACGGGCTCTCGGTCGCGCTGCTGTTCGTCGCGGGCTTCGGGATGGCGGCCTACACCGCGATGCAGGTGACGCTGATGGTGGCGGGCTCGGCGCCGGAGATGCGCGGGCGCGTGATGGGCGCCGTCTCGCTGTCGCTGGGCGGCAACCCGATCGGCGCGCTCAATGTCGGGATCCTCGCGGGGGCGCTCGGGGCGCCGATCGCGACGGCGATCATGGCCGTGGAGGGCCTCGTCGTGCTGGGGCTAATCGCGCTGCGCTACCGGCCTCTGCGCCAGCCGTTCGCGCTCCACGACGAGGCGGACTCGGTCCTCTCGGCGCCACCTGCCTCCGAGCTGCCCGTGGGCACGCGCGTCGAGGACTGACGCGGCCGCCTGGCGCCGGGCGCGGCCGTCCCGGCGCGCTACGCCCCGTCGCGCGACGTAGTCGCCTCGCCGGTGAGGGCGTCGAGGCGCCGGAGGAGCGCGCCCGCGCCCACGACCTCCGCGCCGAGGGCCCGCACGCGCTCGCGCAGGGCGCGGTCCGAGGTGACGACGCGCAGGCTCGTCGGATCGGCGTCCGCGGCGACGAGCTCGACGATGCGGTCGTCGGCGGCGTCGGGTCCGCGGCGCGAGGCGTAGAGCACGAGTGGCGGGCCGTGCTCGCCCTCGGGCAGCCCCTCGACCGGCCGGCCGTCGACGACGACCGTGAGTTCGAGCGCCTTCTCGGCATCGGCGAGCGCGCGCAGCGATGCGACGAGTCGGCGCGTGGCGCCCGCGCGGTCGCGCCACCACCCCGTGGGGCGGCTGCCGATCACGTTCATCGCGTCCACGATCCATCGCTCGATGGCTATCCCTTCGGTGGCAGCCGCTGCACCGTCCCCGCGCCTCGCGCAGCGCGCCCGTGGCCTCGGCGCTCGCGACCCCGAGACGCGGCTGCCGCCTCGCCCCGTATGATGCGCCGCATCGGCCGGCCGGCGCGCCCGTGACGGGCGTGCGCGGCGAGGAGCAGCGGGGGAGCGGTGGCAGCGACCACAAGCGGCGAGGGGGAACCGGGCGCCGAGCCGGGCGCGCCCGCGCGGCCCAGTCCGAACCCCCACGGGTCGAGCGGAACGCTCGCGCTCGCGCGTGCGTGGGAGCCGCCGCCGTGGGAGCGGCTCACCGTGGTGCAGGTGGGCGACGACACCGCCGCTGCCTTCGCGGGGCGGCTCTTCGTGGAGCTGGGCTGCCGCGTGATCCTCGTCGAACGGCCGGGCGAGCGCGCCGAGCGCGAGGCGGGCTCCCCCGAGAGCGGCGCCGAGGTCGGTCGCTCCTCGACCTTCACCTACCTCAACTGGGCCAAGCAGGGCGTGACGCTCGACTACGCGCGCGAGGAGGGCGTGGCGCTGCTGGCTCGGCTCGCGAGGCGCGCCGACGTGCTGATCCGCCCGCCGCTCCCTGGCGCGATGGACGAGCACTGGCGCGGCCTCGACATCGACGGCGCGCGCGAGGCGGGGCTGGTCGAGCTCGTGATCTCGCCGTTCGGCGAGCCGGGGCCGGACGCCGGCCCCTACGCCGATCCGGACGGGCCCTGGCAGGCCGACGCGGGCGCCGCCCTGGCGCTGGCGGGGATACCCTACACCACCGGCGACCCCGCGAAGCCGCCGCTGCTGACGCAGCCCGAGGTCGCCGCCCACGCCACGGCCGTGGAGGCGTTCATGAGCGTGCTCGCGGCGCTGCACTGGCGGATGCGGACGGGGCGCGGCAGCCACATCGACCTGTCGATGCACGACGCGGCCGTCGCCTTCGACGAGTACAACCTCGTGCTGCCGGCCACGGTCGGAGTGGTGCGGCAGCGCTTCTACTCGCGAATCATCCAGGGTTACCCCAGCGACATCTTCGAGTGCCGCGACGGCTGGCTGGTGGTGCTGGGCAGCTTCAACTTCCACGAGATGTCGCTGCTGATCGGCCGTCCCGAGCTGCTCGACGACCCGCTCTTCGCCGACCGCAACTACCGCACGGCGCACTGGCCGGAGCTGCATGCGCTGCTGGCGTCGTGGTTCATCGAGCAGAACCGTGACGAGGTGGTGGCGCGCGCGCAGGAGCTGCGGCTGATGGTCTCGGCGGTGGTGCGAGTCGGCGAGCTGGCGGAGCACCCGCATGTGCGGGCGCGCGAGGGGGTGCGGCACGAGCGCGACGCGCTGGGCGATGTGGCGCTCGTGGCGCCGCCGTTCCGCCTCGCCTCGTGGCGGCCGCGGCACGAGCCGGCGCCCGCCGAGGGCGAGCACACCGTGCAGATCCTCGGTGCGGTCGCGAGCGAGGAGCGCGCCGAGGCCGAGGGTGCCGAGGCTCGCGCGAGGCAGGGCGGGGCGGCGCGATGAGCGCGCCCGAGCGCCCGCTGGAGGGCCTGCGCGTCCTGGACTTCTCGCACATCTGGGCGGGGCCGATCTGCGCGCGCATCCTCGGCGACCTCGGCGCCGACGTGATCAAGATCGAGGGCCCCGGCCGCTACGACGGGATGCGCAACCTCTTCCTGATGGCGAACGACACCGACGACGACTACTGGAACCGCTCGGGCTTCTTCCAGAACCGCAACCAGAACAAGCGTGGCGTCGCCGTCGACCTCACGACGGAGGAGGGGCGTGAGCTGATCCGCGGGCTGGTGCCGCACGCCGACGTGGTGGTGGAGAACTTCACCCCGCGCGTGATGCCCGCGTTCGGCCTGGGCTACGATCGGCTCGCCGAGCTGAACCCCGGCATTGTGATGATCTCGATGTCGGGCTACGGCGCCACCGGGCCGTACTCCCGCTTCGGCGCGATCGGGCTCTCGCTGGACGGCTCGACGGGGCTCTCGGCGTCGAACGGGCACCCCGGCGACCGCCCGGAGAAGAGCGGCAGCGCCTTCCTCGACCCGTTCGGTGGCGTCTCGGGCGCAGCGGCCGTGATGGCCGCGCTGCTCGAGCGCGAGCGCACGAGCCGCGGCCAGTTCATCGACCTCTCGCAGCACGAGGGCGGCATCAACTTTGTGGGCGGCTACGTCGTGGAGCACGGGCGCTCCGGACGCGAGCCGGAGCGCCGCGGCAGCCGCAGCGACCGCCTCGCGCCGCAGGGGATCTACCCCTGCGACGGCGACGAGGAGTGGATCTACCTCTCGGTGCGCGACGAGGCCGGCTGGCGCGCGCTGTGCGAGGAGCTGGGCGCCCCTGCACTCGCCGAGGAGCCGGGCTTCGGCTCGGCGGCGGAGCGGCTGGCGCGGCACGACGCGCTCGACGAGCGGCTGGCCGAGCGCACGCGGCTGCGCGAGAAGCGCGAGCTGATGGCGGCGCTGCAGCGGCGCGGCGTGATCGCGGGCGCGCTGCTCGACGGCGCCGAGGTGCTCAACGACCCGCACCTCGCCGCGCGCGACACCTTCGAGTCGATCGACGTGGGCACGCCGCCGCGGCCCTACCCCAGCCAGCGCGCGCTCCCCGCGCGCTTCGACGACTTCGCGCCGCGCCCGGCCGGCCCCGCGCCGCGCCTGGGCGAGCACAACGGCGAGGTGTTCGGCGGGCTGCTGGGCCTCGACGAGTCGGATCTCGCGCGGCTGGCGGCGGACGGCGTGATCGGGACCGAGCCGCGCTTCGCGATCCCGGTGGATGAGCAGCGCGACATCATTCGCTACCCGCTGGCGATGTGGGTGGGGCTGGGCTCGGTGCGCTGGCTGGCGCCCGACGGCAGCCACGGCCTCGCGCCGGGCGAGCCCCAGCCCGCCGAGGCCCAGCCCACCGACGCCCAGCCCGAGAGCGCGGGATCGTGATCGCGACGTGGAAGGCGGCGAGATGGCCGAGCTGAGCGCGTTTCACCTGGGGCGCTGGATCGAGGAGCACCGCGATCAGCTGCGCCCGCCCGTGAACAACGCGGTGCTGTTGGAGGACACGGAGTTCCTCGTCGTGATCGCGGGCGGTCCCAACGCGCGCACCGACTACCACGACGGCGCCGCCGAGGAGTACTTCCACCAGCTCGAGGGGGACATGGTGCTGCGGGTGATGGAGGACGGCCGACCGCGCGACGTGCCGATCCGCGAGGGCGAGGTGCTGCTGCTGCCGTCGCGCGTGCCGCACTCCCCGCAGCGGCCCGCCGGCAGCGTCGGCCTGGTGGTCGAGCGGGTGCGCCGTCCCGGCGAGCTCGACGCCTTCGAGTGGTACTGCGAGCGTTGCCACACGCGCGTCTATCGCCGCGAGCTGGAGCTGCGCGACCTGGTGCGCGACATCCCGCCGGTGTTCGAGGAGTACTACGACACCGTGGCGCAGGGGAGCTGCCCGGCCTGCGGCGAGCCCAACCCCCGCCGGCCGGAGACGCCGCCGGCCGGCTAGCTGTAGTTCCCACGTAGGTTGTTGACAGGATGAGGGGCCTCGCCCGCTGCTGTGTGTGACAGCACGGCAGTAGCGAGGAGAGGACACCCTCATGGCCCATCGTAACGCGCGGCTGACGCCGCTGACCCGACTCGAGCTCGTGCGGGAAGTGGACGCCGGCTGGCCCCAGGCTGAGGTCGCTCGCCACTTCCGCGTCTCCCGCCACACCGTTGCCAAGTGGCTGGGGCGCTTCCGGGCGGAGGGAGCGGCAGGGCTCGAGGACCGCAGCTCCGCCCCGCGCGCGCATCCCCGGCGCACGCCGCCCGAGCTGGAGCGACGCATCTGCGCCGTGCGACGCACGCAGGGATTCGGGCCGCATCGCATCCAGTGGGCGCTCGGGGTCGCCCGCTCCACGGTCTACGCCGTGCTGCGGCGCCGCGGCCTCAACCGGCTCGACCGCCTGCACCGCGTCACCCGGGAGCCGGTCCGCTACGAGCACGACGCCCCCGGCGACCTGCTGCATCTCGACGTGAAGAAGCTCGGGCGCGTCCCCGAGGGCGGCGGCAAGCGAATGGCGCCTGGCTTCGCCGAGACGCGCTCCGGGCCGCATTCGCGGCGTTCGCTGGGGCTGGAGTACCTACACGTCGCCGTCGACGACCACAGCCGTTACGCCTACGTCTCCGTCCTGCCCGACGAGCGTGGCGCGAGCTGCGCCGCCTTCCTCGAGCAGGCGCTCGCGGCCTTCCGCCGGCGTGGCGTGCGCGTGCGCGTGCGCCGGGTCCTGACCGACAACGCGAAGGCCTACACCGTCGCCCGCAGCTTCCACGGCGCCGCCGCTGCCGCAGACGTGCGGCTGTCGCACACGCGGCCCTACCGCCCGCAGACGAACGGCAAAGCCGAGCGTTTCATCCAGATCCTGCAGAACGAGTGGGCCTACGCCCGCCCCTACCGCTCCAACGCCGAGCGGCTGCGCCAGCTCCCACGCTGGCTCTACCGCTACAATCACCGCCGACCGCACGGCGGCGTCGGCGGGGCCGTCCCCGCCTCCCGCCTGTGAACAACCTTCCTGGGTAGTACACCTAGCGCGCCTCGCGGATCGCCGCGAGCAGCTCCTCCCCGAAGCGGCGCACGCGTGCCTCGCCGAGGCCCCACACCGTCAGTAGCTCGTGCGCGTCGGCGGGCCGGCGGAAGGCGAGCTCGCGCAGCGTGCGGTCGGCGAAGAGCGTGTAGGCGGGCACGCCGTCCGCTCGGGCGCGCTCCGAGCGCCACGCGCGCAGCGCCACGAGCACCGGGTCGTCGGCGGCCACCTCGGGGCCGGTGGCGGCGCCGGCCGAGCCTCGAGCGGGTCGCGCCGCCTCGATCGGGGCACGCGGCGGCGCGTTGGGATGCCGCTCCTCCCACGCCGCGATGAGCGCGAGCAGCTGCGCCCCGAACCAGCGCACGCGGCGCTCGGCCATCCCCCATACGGCCAGCAGCTCCTGCTCCGAGCGCGGTCGCGCCGCCGCCAGCGCGCGCGCGGTGCGGCGCTCGTACACGCGGTCGGGCTCGCGCGCGGCCTCCTCGGAGAGCGCGTCGCGCAGCGCGAGGATCTCGGCGAAGAGCTCCTCGGGGTAGGGCGGCGCCTCGCCCCGCAGGCAGGAGTCGCAACGCTCGCAGCGCTCGGGAGGGCGCTCGCCGAAGTAGCGCAGCACCAGGGCGCGCCGGCATTCGGTGGTCTCGGCGTACTCCACCATCTCGGCGAGTCGCGCCTCGGCGTAGGCGCGGTTCTCGGCGATCGCGCGGGTGTCGATGGGCGCCGCGGCGTCCGTCGAGGTGAGCTGCAGCGCCACCGGGTCCAGCAGCCCGCTCTCGCGCAGCGCGACGACCGCCATGGCGTGGCCGTCCTGGTCGTCGATGCCCGCGTCGGGCGGCAGCCGTCCGTCGGCGCCCGCCAGCGCGACCCAGCGGCGCCAGGTCTCGCGCACGGCCGCGTCGTCGGGGTGCGCCTGGTCGATGAAGCGCTGCTGGGCGGTGCGGTCGAAGCGCGCGTAGAGCAGCGTGCACTCGGCGACCTCGCCGTCGCGACCGGCGCGGCCGGCCTCCTGGTAGTAGGCCTCCAGCCGCCCCGGCATGTTCATGTGAATGACGTAGCGCACGTCCGGCTTGTCGATCCCCATCCCGAACGCGTTGGTCGCGACGATCACCGACGTCTCGCCGAGCGCGAAGCGGCGCTGCACGCGCGTGCGCTCCTCGCGGCCGAGCCCGGCGTGGTAGGCCGCCGCATCGACGCCGGCCTCGCGCAGCCGCGCCGCCAGCTCGTCCACGCCGCGCCGCGTCCGCGCGTAGACGATGCCGGCCTGGCCCGCCCGCTCGCGCGTGTAGCGCACCACCCACTCGCGCCGCGCCTCGAGCCCGGCGATCGGCTCGACGGCGAGCAGCAGGTTGGGGCGATCGACGGAGGTGACGACCTCGAGCGCCAGCTCGCCGAGGCCCAGGCGCTCGCGGATGTCGCGGCGCACGCGCGGGTTCGCGGTCGCGGTGAGCGCCAGCGTGCGCGGCTCGCCCAGCAGCTCGCGCACCTCCCCCAGCTGCAGGTAGTCGGGGCGGAAGTTGTGCCCCCATTCGGAGATGCAATGCGCCTCGTCGACGGCGAGCAGGGCGACCCCCGCGCGCCGCAGCCCCGCCACCAGCGCGGCGTTCTGGAACTGCTCGGGCGCCACGTAGAGCAGCGGCGCTCGCCCCTCGACGAAGTCCGTGTAGCGGCGGTTCTTCTCGTGGCGGTCGATCTGCGAGTTGATGAAGGTCGCGGGCACCCCGGCCGCCTGCAGCGCCTCCACCTGGTCCTGCATCAGCGCGATCAGCGGCGAGACCACCAGCGTGCGGCCACTGAGCAGCGCGGGGAGCACGTAGCAGAGGCTCTTGCCGCTGCCCGTCGGCATCACCGCGAGCACGTCGGCGCCGTCCAGCTCGGCGAGGACGCGCTCCTGCCCGTCGCGGAACTCGGGGTAGCCGAAGCGCGCGCGCAACTCCTCGCGGTAGCGGTCGAGCATCGACGCGGCGCGCTCGGCCACTCCGGCCGTCGCGGACGGCGTCGGCGCGTCTCCGCTCGGCTGCATGCGGTGCCCCCGGCCTTCGCGCGCGACGCCAGACGGCGCCCCGGCGGTGGCGCCGAGGCTGCGGGGAGGCCTCGATGATACGGGCGTGGCGCGGCGGGCGCCCCCACGGGAAGGCCCGGAGGCGCCAGAGTCCGCGCTATGGGACGATGATCCTGACGGGGTGGAACGGTGCCGATGATCCGACGGGGTGACGCCGATACGCCGATACGCGGGTCGCGCGACGGGACGGCGAGCGCCGCCCTCAGCTCCCGCGGCGGATCGTGGCTCGCGACGGCGCTCTCGCTGCTGGCCGCGGCCGCCCTGCTCGCGCTGCTCGTCGCCGCGCTCCCGCGCCCCGGCACCGCCCACGCTCAGCCGCTCGCAACCCCGCCCGACGCCGTGCCCATCGCGGGGCAAGCCGCGCCCGATCCGCCCGCCGGCCCACCGAGCTGCAGCGGTGCCGCGCGGCAGGCGCCGCAGCTCGTGCCCGGCTCCCAGGCCATCGCCATCTCGCTCAGCGTGGAATGCGACCGCGCGGGCTCGCTGGTGGTGACGCCGCCCGGCGGCGACCCGGCGGGCGCCGAGCTCGACGCCGACGGCCGCTTCGACGGAGTGCTGGGGCGCGCCTACCTCTGCGGGGGCGCCGCGGCGACCGTGTCCGCGGTGGTCACCGACGAGGACGGGCGGCGCTGGGGGCGCGAGCTGCCGCTCAGCGGCGTCGTCGGCGCGCCGGCCTGCGATCTGCTGATCCGCCCCGGCGTCACCGAGCTGGACTGGGAGCGCCGGCCGATCGCGATCGCCGACGCCTTCGCCGCCGACGCGCTCGGCACGCCCAGCGGCTTCGGCGCTAACGACAGCCCACTCGCGCTCGACCACCTCTCGGTCTGGCACCTCGATGAGGAGAGCGGGCGCTGGAGCGCCTGGGGCGTGGGCGCCCCGCGCGTCTTCCGCACGATCGCGGCGCTGGAGCCCGGCAAGCGCTACCTGGTTGCCTCGGACGCGGAGGTCGCGTGGCGCTTCCCCGACCCGCCGCTCGTCTCCGCGCTCGAGAGCGCGCAGGTCGTCTCCTACTACGGCCACCCCGGCGTCGCCGCAATGGGCGTGCTGGGCGCGGGCACGCCCGAGCAGGCGGCGGACGGCGTGGCGGAGCTCGCGGTGCGCTACGACGCGCTCAACGGCGACCGCGGCGTGATCCCCGCGCTGCACCTGATCACAGGGGTGGCGCAGGCGCGGCCCGGCGCCGACGGCCGCTACCACGCGCGCATGTCGAGCGAGCGGGTCCGCGAGTGGGTGGAGCTGGCGCGGGAGCGCGAGCAGCTGATCTTCCTCGACGTGCAGATCGGGCTCGCCGACCCGCTGGGCGAGGTGCGCGCGCTGGAGGAGTTCCTGCGCGAGCCGCACGTGCACCTGGCGCTCGATCCCGAGTTCGCGACGCACGGCCGCGGCAAGCCCGGCATCGTGATCGGCTCGCTGGACGGCGTCACCATCGACGCGGTGCAGGCCTACCTCGCGGAGCTCGTGCGCGAGGAGATGCTGCCGCCCAAGCTGCTGGTGCTGCACCAGTTCCTCGACAGCATGCTGCCGGGCGCCGAGCAGGGCTACGCCGACCACCCCGAGGTGGAGATCGTGATCGACATGGACGGCTTCGGGCCCGCGTTCGTGAAGCTGACGAAGTACCGCTGGTACGCGCTGGGCGACTACGCGGAGCGCGCCGCGATCAAGCTGTTCTTCCTGTGGGACGCCCCGCTGCTCACGCCGGCCGATCTCCAGTCCCTCGACAATCCGCCCGACCTCGTCATCTACCAGTAGGCAGGCAACGTTCCGTTGCATCGATGAGGCTGCCGCGCGCGCCGTCGCCCCGTTGGGCGGGGTCGCGCGACGTGGGCGCTGGCCGTGTAGGCTCGGCGCCGCGCAGCGAGGGGGCAGGGTGGCGATCGAGGCACAGCAGGGGATGCCGGGCGGCGCGGGCGCGATCAGCGAGGTCACGCGCGACCTCGCGGCGTGGATCGCCGGCGCCCGCGAGCGCCCGCTCCCTCCCGAGGTCGCCGAGAAGGCGAAGCACCACACCCTCGACACGCTCGCCGCGATGGTCTCGGGCTCGCGGCTGCGGCCGGGCGAGCTGGGCGTCGCCTACGCGCGCGCGCAGCACGGCGCGCCCGAGGCGGGCGTCGCCGGCACCGCGCTCGTCACCTCGGCGGAGCTGGCCGCCTTCGCCAACGGCATGACCGCGCACGCCGACGAGACAGACGACTCGCACGCCCCCTCGTTCACCCACCCCGGCTGCGCCGTCGTCCCGGCCGCCCTCGCGATGGCGGAGCGCGAGGCGCGCAGCGGCGCCGAGTTGCTGCGCGCGATCGTCCTGGGCTACGAGCTGTGCGCGCGCAGCACGATGTCGCTCGGGCGCGACGAGCTCTACGCCGCCGGCCACTCCACGCACGCCTTCGGCGGGCTCTTCGGCGCGGCGGCGGCCGCGGGCGCGCTCGCGGGCCTCGACGAGCAGGGCAGCCGCTGGCTGCTCTCGTACGCGGCGCAGCAGGCGGCGGGCATCACCAGCTGGGCGCGCGACGAGGAGCACATCGAGAAGGCGTTCCACTTCGGCGCGATGCCCGCGAGCCGCGGGGTGCTGGCGGCCTCGCTGGTGGCGTTCGGCTTCAGCGGCGTCGACGACGTGCTGGCGGGCCCCCGCAACTTCTTCGAGGCGTTCTCGGAGCGCCCCGACCCGGGCCTGCTCACCCGCGAGCTCGGCAAGCGCTACGAGATCCTCCACGCCAATATCAAGAAGTGGCCGGTCGGGTCGCCGATCCAGGCCGCGCTCGACTCGGCGCAGGCGCTGCGCAGCGAGCACGACCTCGTGCCCGAGGCGATCGCCCGCGTGGCGGTGCGGCTGCCCGACATCGAGGCGCACGTCGTGGACGACCGCTCGATGCCCGACATCAACGTGCAGCACCTCGTCGCCGTGATGCTGCACGACGGCGAGCTCGGCTTCGCCTCGGCGCACGACTACGAGCGGATGAGCGACCCGGCGGTGCTGGCGCTGCGCGAGCGGCTGACGCTGGTGCACGACGCGGAGCTCGGTACGGCGCGGCCGCGGCGGCAGGCGATCGTCGAGGTGGAGACGACGGACGGCCGTCGGCTCTCGCATCGCACGCGCGCGGTGCGCGGCACCGCCGACAGCCCGATGGAGCGCGCCGAGGTGGAGGCGAAGAGCCTCGACCTGCTCGCACCGGTGCTCGGCGGCGAGCGGGCGGGGACGCTGGTGGCGGCCGTCGGGGAGATCGAGGCGCTCGGCGACGCGCGCGAGCTACGGCCGCTGCTCGCCGGCTGAGGTGGGGCGCCACCCCGCTACGCCTACGGTCCGAGGGCGCGCTGCATCTCCTCGTCGCTGAAGGCGCGCAGCGTCTCGCTCACGACGTTGCCCGCCTCGGCGACCGCGAAGAGGCCCGAGAGCATCGCCTCCTCGCTCGGCGCCTCGACCGTGACGACGAGGTCGTACTGGCCCTGCGTCCAGTAGTGGCCGAGCACGCGGAAGCCCGCCGCGTCGTTCTCCTCGCGGATCTCGGGCGCGATGGACGGTGCGCTTCAGCTCGCGCCGTCCCTGGTCCGTGAAGCGATAGAGCACCACGTACGTCGGCATGGCGCCCCCTCCCCTCTGCTCATCGCATCGAGCGCCCACAACCCTCCAGCCGCCCGCCATCTGCGGGGCGCAGCCCCCCAGCCGGCCGTACGTCCCGCTCCAGAACGAGCGCCTCTCCGGCAGGAGCGGCAGCGTCACCGGTCGATCGGAACGCTCGTCGTCAGCGGGGGAGGCCGAGGCCGCGCGTCGAGATGATATTGCGCTGGATCTCGGAGCTGCCGCCCGCGATCGTCGTCGGGATCATCGCGACGTAACGATAGGGCAGCCGGCCCTCGCGGGGGGCGCGCGGCGAGGTGCGCCAGAGGTTGCCGTAGAGCCCGATCAGCTTCATCGCCGTCCTCGTCAGCGCTTGCGCCGACTCGGAGGTGAAGAGCTTCTTGATCGACGCCTCGTGGTTGGGCAGCTCGTCGCGCTTCAGCATGCTGACCACGCGATACGCCATCAGCCGCGACACCTGCGCGGCGATCGCTGCGTCGGCGAGGTCGCGGGTGCGGCCGGCACCCTCGGCCAGCGGCTGCCCGCCGCGCTGCCCCGCGCGCACGTACTCGACGAGCGAGTCCACCTCCTGCTGCAGCGCGATGGAGGCGCCGATGCGGCTGCGCTCCAGGTCGAGCAGCGTCGTGGCGTAGTACCAGCCGCGGTTCTCCTCGCCGATGCGGTTGCCGGCGGGGATGCGGACGTCCTCGAAGAACACCTCGTTGATGTCCCACTCGATGATGCCGGTGGTCTCCTTCGCGGTGACGATCGGCTGCGTGGCGATGCCGGCTGCTCGCATGTCGAGCAGGAACATCGTGATGCCGCGGTGCTTCGGCGCCTCGGGGTCCGTGCGCGCCAGCAGCAGCATCCAGTCCGCCTTGTGGCCGACGGTGTTCCAGACCTTCTGCCCGTTGATCACGTACTCGTCGCCGTCGCGCACGGCGCGTGTCTGCAGCGAGGCGAGGTCCGAGCCCGCGCCCGGCTCCGAGTAGCCCTGGCACCAGATCACCTCGTTGGAGGTGATGCGCGGGAGATGGGCGGCCTTCTGCTCGTCGGAGCCGTGGCGGATCAGCGTGGGGCCGACCATGTTCATGCCGATGCCGCCCACTTCGGGGGCGCGGGTGCTCGCCATCTCCTCGTTGAAGATGAACTGCTCCATCGCGGAGAGGCCGGCGCCGCCGTACTGCTCCGGCCAGTGCGGCGCGATCCAGCCGTTGCGACCGAGCGCGCCGCGCCACTCGCGCAGCAGCTCGGCCTCGGTTTCGTCGCGCGGGTCGGGGTACTGCTGCCAGCCCGCCGGCACGAGGCGCGGATCGAAGCTGCCCTCGACGAAGTCGCGCACCTGCTGCCGGAACGTCGCCTCGTCGGTGGAGTCGTTGAAGTCCACGCCTCGCCTCCTCGCCCGGCCGCGCCTCGTGGGGCGGCGCCCTGATCGCTGCCGGCGCAACGGTATCATCGCGCCGCGCCGGGGGGAGCAGCGTGGCCGAGTCCGCCGGGGCGATCGAGGAGCTGGAGTTCCGCGAGGTCACGCGCGAGCGCTGGCCGGACCTCGCGCGATCGCACGGCGCCGACATCGTCGAGGGCTACCCGGTCGACGCCGACTCGCCGAGCTACGGCTTCATGGGCCGACGCTCCACCTTCGCGGCCGCGGGCTTCGAGGAGGTGGGGCGGGGGGCAGCCGGCGCTACGGTGCGGCTGTCGCTCCCGTCGGCCGCCACCGACACGCGCCGCTCGTGAGGGGGCGCTCGTGACGGGGCTGGGCCGCGGGTCGCTCTTCGCCGGGGTGCCGCGGGAGCTGCCGGCCGAGCTCACGACGGTGCTCGCGACAGGCGGCGGCGCGCGCGTGGAGCGCATCGTCTCGCGCGGGCACGCGACGGCCGCGGGCGAGTGGCAGGAGCAGGACGAGGACGAGTGGGTGCTGCTCGTCGCCGGCGCCGCGCGCCTCGATCTCGCGGGCGGCGAGCACGTCGAGCTGGGGCCCGGCGACTGGGTCGACCTGCCGGCCGGGCTGCGGCACCGCGTCGCGTGGACCGCGCCCGACAGCGACACGATCTGGCTCGCGGTGTTCCGGCCCTCGGCGGCCGGCGACACCGGGGCGTAGCGGAGGCGCTATCCTCGCGGCGCGGCCGAGCTGGGCGAGGGGCGAGGGGGGGGTGGGGGTGGCACGGACGCTGCGCGTGGGGGTCGACACCGCACCCCGCGTCTTCGACTGCGAGCAGCCGGCGGGCTTCCGCGACTCCGCGGGCTCCGACCTCGTGGGGAGCTTCTACGACCAGCTCACCTCGCCGCGCGCCTACCTCGACGAGCGCGGCGTGGCGCGCGTCGACTGGCACGCGCCGCGCCCCGTCCTCGCCGAGGCGTGGTGGTGGTCGGAGGACGGGCGCACCTGCACCTTCCGCGTGCGCGCGGGCGTGCTCTCCGCCGACGGCAACGAGCTGACCGCCGAGGACGTGCGCTGGGGCTGGGAGCGCGCCTTCGGCCTGCGCGACGTGGGCAAGTGGGTGGCGCGCGTCTCCTCCGTGCAGGAGGCCGAGGACATCGAGGTGCTCGATCGCTACACGGTGGCGTTCCACCTGCGGGCGCCCAATCCCGCGCTCCCTCGCACGATGGCGCAGATGACGCCGGGCCTCTACGACGGCGCGGTCGTGCGGCCCGCGCTGAGCGAGGACGATCCGTGGGCGAAGGAGCTGATCGGCGGGCGCTCCGTGGGCTTCGGCCCGTACCGGCTGGTCGAGCGCGACGGCGACGGCGTGACGATCGCCGCGCACGAGCGCTACTGGCGCGGTCCCGCGCCCATCGGCGAGGTGCGCATGCGGCGCTACGACTCGCGCGAGGAGGCGTTGGAGGGGCTGCTGGCGGGCGAGGTCGACCTCGTGCCGGGCGTCCCCGCCGAGGCGCTGCCCCGGCTGATCCGGCCGCGGGCGGCCGCGCCCCGGCTGCGCGTCGCGCCCGCCTCGCTCTCGGGCGTGGCGCTCCACCTCGACCCGACCGTCGAGCCGCTCGACGATCCGCTGGTGCGGCAGGCGATCGCGCATGCGACGCCGTACGAGGCGGTGCTCGCCTCGGCGTTCGACGGGCGCAGCGAGCGCTGGCACAGCTGGGTGCGCAGCGACTCGCCGGGCTACGACCCGACGAGCTGGCCGTACGCGGAGGACCTGCCGCGGGCGCGCGAGCTGCTCGCCGCCTCGAAGGGCGCGGGCGGCTTCGAGACGACGCTGCGCGTGCTGCCCGGCGACGGCTTCGACGCGGTCGCCGAGGTGGTCGCCGACGGGCTGGCGCGCATCGGCGTGCGGCTGCTGCTCGACGAGGGGGACTCGGCGGGCGCGATCCGCAGCGGCAACCTGGCGCCGATCATGCTGCGCGGCTTCGCTGACGGCCGCGGGATGCGCGTCTCCGACCCCAACTACGCCTACATCCACGACTGGGGTCCCGGCCGCATGCGGCTCTTCCCCTTCCACTACGAGAACGAGGAGTTCTTCGACGCCCTGCGCGCGATCCCGGAGGCCGGGCACGGCCGGCCCTGGGAGGAGGCGGTGCGGCGCGCCCAGCGCATCCACAACGCCGACGCGGTGCTGATCCCGCTCTGCGACCACCGCTACTACGTGGCGCACGTCGGCGAGCTGGAGGGGTACCGCTGGTACCCCGACAACCGGCTGCCTTTCGCGGAGATGCAGTGGGCCGAGGCGTAGGGGTGCGCGGGATCGCGGGCTGAGAAGGAGTCGCATCGATGTCGCTCGCACCGTCCCGCACCCGACTTGTCATGCCTCAGTCGATCGGCGCCGTGCGCGACGGCTGGGACACGGACAGCGCGCACGTCGCGCAGAACCACACCATCCACACGACCTACGAGCCGCTGACGAGCCCACGCATCGCGACGGACGAGCGCGGCGTGCGCCACCCCGTGGCCTCGGAGCTGCTGCCGCGGCTCGCCGAGTCGTGGCGGGGCTCGGCGGACGCGCGGAGCTGGACGGTGCGCCTGCGCTCGGGGGTGCGGAGCGACCACGGCCACGAGCTGACCGCGGAGGACGTGCGCTGGAGCTGGGAGCGCGCCTACGCGCTGCGCCGAGTCGGGCGCTGGCGCTCGCGGCGGATGGCCGGCGTCGCCGAGTCGACGGACGTGCACGTGGTGGACGAGCGCACGCTGCGCTTCGATCTGCGGCGCCCGAACCCGGAGTTCCCGCAGTACCTGATCTTCTCGACGAACCAGGTCTTCGACTCGACGGAGGCTCGGCGGCACGCCACCGAAAACGACCCGTGGGCGACGGCGTGGCTCTCGCGGCAGCCCGCGGGCTTCGGCGCGTTCGCTCTCGAGCGGCAGGCGGACGATGTGCTGGAGCTGCGCGCCCGCGACGAGTACTGGGCGGGCCGCCCCGGCATCGACGCGCTGCTGCAGGTGGGCGTGGAGACGCGCGAGCAGGCGCTGCGCATGGTGGAGCAAGGCGAGGCGAACTGCCTGCTCGGCCTCTATCCGGAGGAGCTCGCGCGCTTCGCGGGGCGGCCCGAGTACACGCTGCACCGGGTGCGCGCCAACCACTCGACGCTGGAGTTCGACTACACGCAGGCGCCCTTCGACGATCAGCGCCTGCGGCAGGCGGTCTGCTTCGCGCTGCCCTACGCGCGCATCCTCGAGCGGGTCTACAACGGCCACGCACGGCAGAGCCGCAGCCCCGTGACGAGCGTGTCGCATCACCACGCGCCCGATCTCTGGCGCTACGACACCGACCTCGCGCGGGCGCGCGAGCTGGTCGCAGCGAGCGGCTACGCGGACGGCGTCGAGACGGAGCTCTACATCGACCCGACGAACGAGTCGCTGCGCTTCGCGGACCTGGTGCTGCCGGCGCTCGCCGCGATCGGTGTGCGCGCGGAGGCACGGCTGCTGCAGTGGCCCGACCCGACCGGCGCCATCGGGAGGCGACCGCCGATGTGGTTCAAGCACGACTGCGGCCACGCGCTGACCGAGGCGCTCTACGACCTCGGGCACGACTACGACCCGCCGATGGGCATCCACGGCGGCCTCTTCCTGCGCGACGGCGAGCTGGCGCGGCGCATCCAGGCCGTGGCGTCCTCGGAGGTGGGCGAGCAGCCGGCGGGCTACCGCGAGCTGCAGCGCGAGATCCTCGACCTCGCGTACTGCGCGCACGTCGCGGAGAACGAGACGGGCTGGGTCTTCCGCGGCGAGGTCGATCCGTGGGTGCTCTCCGAGGACTGCCTCGTGGTGAAGACGGCGGTGTGGAGCACGCACCGCAACATCCTGAACTCCTGGTAGCGTGCGGCGCGGCGGACGAGGGGGAGACGATGGAGGGGCTGCGGCTCTCGCACTATGTGGTCGCGGTGCGCTCGATCACGGCGGCGCGCGAGGGCTACGAGCGGCTACTGGGCATGCGCGAGATCGCCGCGGGCGAGGACGCGGCGGAGGGTGCGCGCTGGCTCGCGCTGGGCGGAGGCACCGAGAGCGTGCGGCTCGTCGAGCCGAGCCGCGACGAGGGCCCCCTCGACGTCGCGATGCGGGCGCGCGCCGCGGGGCGCAACCCCGGCGGCGAGGGCTTCTACCGCGGCATCTGGGAGACGGAGCGCCTGGACGAGCTGGTGACGCGGCTGCGCGCCGCGGGCGTGGAGGCGGCGTCCACCGAGGACGGTGCGATCCGCCCCGACCCGCGGCGGACGCTCGGCGTGCGTATGGAGATCCGCGAGGCGCCCCCGCGCGAAGCGCCGCCCGCCCGCGACGACGGCGAGCTGCTGAGGCTCTCGCACATCGGCGTCGCGGTGCGCAGCCACGACGTCGCGGTCGCGACTGCCGCCGAGCTCTTCGGCATGCGCGCCATCGGCACTCGAGACGAGATCGCGGCCGCGGCGCTCGCCACGCAGTGGGTCGGCTTCGGCACGCGGCGCATCTTCACGCTGCTGCAGCCGCTCTCGGAAGAGAGCCCGGTCGCCGCGCGTATGGCCGCGCTCGCGCTCGACGTGGACGCGGGGGGCGCGGGCGTCTACATCGTGGCGTGGGCCACGCGCGACACGGACGCGATCGCGGACGCGATCGAGGCGTCGGGCGCGCCCGTCGCGCGCGGCCCCGGGCCGAGCGGCACGATCCTGCGACCGCACCCGCGCCTCACCGGCGGCGCCTACATCGAGGTGCTGCCGCTGTCGATGAACACGGACCAGTGGACGTAGCCGGGGCGCCTGCTCAGCCGGGCGGGTGACAATGTTCGTGGACGACTTGTGCATTGCTTCACAAGTGGTGTAGCCTCGATGCGGTGCGCCGCGAGGCCCCGGAGCGGGCCACGGCAAGCTCCCGCTCGCTGAGCGTCGCGCGCCGGGAGGAGGCAGCGATGCGCGTCGCGATCACCGGAAGCTCGGGCTTCCTCGGGGGAGCGCTGGCGGAGCACCTCGAGGCCGGCGGGCACGAGCTGCTGCGCGTGCGACGCGGCGAGCCCGCCAACGCTTCGGCCCACTGGCAGCCCTCGAGCGGCTGGTTCCGCGACGGCGCGCTCGAGGGCGTGGGCGCCGTCGTCCACCTCAGCGGCGCCTCGATCGCGGGGAAGCGCTGGTCGAAGGCGCGCCGCGAACTGCTATGGCAGAGCCGCGTCGACTCCACGCGGACGCTCGTCGAGCACCTCGCGACGCTGGAGCAGCGACCAGCGGTGCTGGTCAGCGCCTCGGCGACCGGCTTCTACGGCGACGGCGGTGACCGCGAGCTCTCCGAGGAGGCACCGCGCGGCCAGGGCTTCCTCGCCGAGCTGTGCGAGGCGTGGGAGGCGGAGGCGCGCAAGGCCGAGGAGCTGGGCGTGCGCGTCGTGTTGGCACGCACCGGCATCGTCGTGGAGAGCCCGGAGTTCCTCGACCGGCTGGCGAAGGTCTTCCGCCTCGGCCTCGGCGCCACGCTCGGCGGGGGGAGCCAGTGGATGCCGTGGGTGAGCCTGCGCGACCAGCTCGCGGTCGTGGAGCGCGCGCTGACCGATGAGCAGCTGGCGGGCCCGCTGAACGTCGTGGCGCCGCCCGTCACCAACCGCGAGTTTACGAAGGCCCTCGCGCGTGCGGTGCGGCGCCCCGCGTTCATGCGCCTGCCGGGGCCCGTGCTGCGGCTGCAGTTCGGGCGCGGGCTGGCGGAGGAGGCGCTGCTGGTGAGCCAGCGCGCGGTCCCGGGACGCCTGGGCGCGCTGGGCTTCGAGCACGGCCAACCGAGCATCAAGGGCGCGCTGCGAGCGGCGCTCGGCCACGCCGCCGCGGCCTAGCGCTCGCTCCGCCCGTCGCCACGACCGCCCTCGAACCCGCGCGTGGCGGCCGACGGGGGGGCGGCGGGCGAGCCCGCGACCGGCGCGAGAACGGGTAGCCGACGCCGCCCTGCACGCCTTTCAGCGCCGAGATCTCGCCGGTGTGGGCGAGCGTGTTGCCGATGAGCGCGTTGGTGAGAGCGTCCGCGACGCTCATCGGGCCGGCCGGCCCCTGCACCTCGCGGTCGAGCTCCTCGGCGGTCAGCCCATCGAGGTACGACTGCACGCTGGCGTAGACGGCCTCCTTGTACGGCTGGAGCGCAGGGATCTCGCCGTGGAAGCCGCGCGCCTGCTCCTGCGTGTGGCCTGCCACGTTGGGGATGCCGAGCCGCTGTTCCCAGCCGCCGCTCTCCCAGACGGAGGGCTTCCCCTGGATCATCGAGTTGACGATCATGTCCTCCGACTGCACGACGTGCGCCACGATCTCGGCGATCGGGTGCGCGGTGCCGGGCGGCAGGTAGCTGGCCTGCTCGGCGGTCACGTCGGCGGCGGTGCCCTCGAACCAGCCGTGCGCGTGTCCCACAGCCTTCCTCATCGCCTCGGCGGCGTCCATCGCATCCCCCTTCGCTCGTGGTGGTCGCGGCTCTGCCCGCCGCGTCGTGCGGCGGGAAGGCGCGCGCGGCGACGCTACGCGACCGACCTGCGGAAGTCAACGCTTACGTAGGTAGTCGTTTCCTAAGCTGGCGACCGCTCGCCTACGGCAGAACACCGACCTCCCGCAGCAGGCGGAGCGTGCCCTCCAGGTCCTCAAGGCGGCTCAGGTCGACGTCGAGCGGCCGAAGCTCCGCGATGGTCGGGAGCTCGGCGGTGCTCGGCACGCCGGGGAGCAGCGGATACTCGAAGGTCTCCTCGGCGTAGTAGCGCTGCGCCTCCTCGCCCAGCAGGAACTCGAGCAGCCGCTCGGCGGCCGCCGGCTCGCCCGAGCTCGCGAGGATGCCCGCGCCCGCGACGTTGACCAGCGTGCCGACGTCGCCGGGGGCGGTGTAGTGGTTGCGCGCGCCGAAGCCGTCGCCCTCCTCGGCGAGGAAACGGTGCAGGTAGTAGTGGTTGACGAAGCCCACCTCGATCTCGCCGCTGGCGGCCGCCTGCACGATCGAGGTGTTGTTCGGGTACTCGACGGCGCCGTTGGCGCGCACCGCCTGAAGCCACGCGCGCGCCGCCTCCTCGCCCTGCGTGGCGCGGAGCGCGGTCACCCACGCCTGGAACGAGCCGTTCTGCGGCGCCCAGCCGATGCGGCCCTCCCAGCGCGGGTCGACGAAGTCGAGGATCGAGCCCGGCAGCTCGGCGGGGTCGACCGCCTCGGTGTTGTAGACGACGACGCGCACGCGGCCCGAGAGCCCCACCCACTCGCCCTGTCGCGAGCGGAAGGCGGGGTCGAGCCGCTCCAGCAGCGCGTCGTCGAGGGGGGCGAGCAGGCCGGCCGCCTGCACCGCGCCGAGCGCCCCTGCGTCCTGCGCAATGAAGACGTCGGCGGGGCTGCGGTCGCCCTCCTCAAGCAGCAGCGCGGCGAGCTCCGCCGTGCCGGCGTAGCGCACGCCCACCTCTATGCCGCTTTGCTCGCTGAAGCGCTCCAGCAGCGGGCCGATCAGCTCGGCGCTGCGGCCGGAGTAGACGGTGAGCGACTCCTCGCCGCCGCCGCCGCAGGCGGCCGCGGCCAGCGCCAGCAGGGCCGCGCCGAGGAGCGCGGCCGCTCCGCGGAGCCGGGCGCGGGCGCGCCCACCGTCGACGCGCGCTTCACCGCGGCGCGCACGCGAGATATCCCGGCTCGACATCCAACGTACCCACCGCAGCGCCCACGCCTCTTCGCTCCGACCGGATCGGAGCAGATGTGGTGCCTACGTGCAATTGTTAGCTATGCCTAATGTCAGGAGGTAGCCGCTACCGTGGTGGGCGTGGCCGACGACCTGCCGGCGCCTCGCCTCCGGGGGGAGCGTGGCCCTCGGTGGGGGCGCGGAGTCGGACGCGCGGGGGTCGGAGCGGGCGGCGAGCTACGGCGCGACCAGCTCCTGCACCTTCACGGCGAAGCTCTCCCACGGCACGATCGGCTGCTGGAACGAGGTGACGACCGCTTCGACGACCTCGCCGGGCTCGATCGGTCCGCGCACCTTGCCGAACGGCTCGTGCACGAGGTCGCCGGCGGCGTCGTACATCGGCACGACCACCACGAGGCCCGCCAGCGCCGTTGCGCCGTCGTTGCGGATCTGGCCGCGCCACTGCGACCGCCCGCCACGCGCCTCCCCCAGCTCGCCGCCGAGCACGGTCACGCGCGCCGGCTCCCAGTCGGCCGCCGTCACGGCGGTGACCTCGATGCGCCAGGTGGAACCGTCCGGGAAGAAGTCCGGGCCGGTCAGCACCTCGTACTGGCTGAAGTCGCCCGGCGGGAGCACGGGAAGGCTGGCGTAGCCGATCTGCGTTCCCCAGAAGACGCCGTTCTCGTCATAGAGGGTGACCGCCATCTCCACGCCCGCGAGCTCGCCGTGGATGTGGACGTGACCGTTGGGGTCGGGGACCGTGGACTCGTTGCGGATCTCGAGCGAGTAGGCGGCGTCGGCAACGAGGTCGGTGACCTCGGGCGCCTCCGGGTCGCGCGTGGGGACGGGCTCGGGGCTGGCGGGTGCGTCCGCCGTCGTGGGGCTTGCGGTCGGCGTCGACGCGGGGGCGCTCGCGGCGGGCGGGCGTGCGGGAGCCTCGTCGGCCTCCTCGGCGTCGGCGCACGTGCCGAGCACCAGCGCGATCGCGGCGACGGCGGTGGCGATGGCGAATGGGCGCACGCGGGCTCCGTTCCTCGGCATCGGTACGCGAGCGAGGGCTCGGGCGGATTCGCGGGCGGCGGGCGCCCGACTCGACGCGAGCGCGGGCCGCGAGCGCGGGCCGGAGCCGCGACGCGCTAGCCGCGCGGCAGGCCGAGCCCGCGCGTGGCGATGACGTTGCGCTGGATCTCGGAGGTGCCGGAGGAGATCGTGCGTGAGGTGCTCTCCACGTACGCCTGCGCGAAGAACGCCTCCAGCGGCGCGCGCTCGTCGTCCGCGTCCCACAGCGTGCTGTAGAGCCCATAGACCGAGGCGCCGGTGCGCGCGATCGCCTGCGCGAGCTCCGAGACGAAGACCTTGGATACGGACGCCTCGTGGTTGGGCACGCCGCCCGCCTTCTGGATGGAGATGATCTGCGCGGAGAAGCCGTAGAGCACCTCGGCGTCGACCCAGCGCTGTGCGATCTGCTGCCGGAGCGAGTCGCGCCGGTCGAGGCGCGCGCGCTTCGCCCCCGCGCCGCCCGCGTCCGCGATCAGGCGCGCGAGCAGCCGCCGCGCCTCGATGGCGCCCGCGATATTCGAGCGCTCGAAGTCGAGCACCGTCATCGCGACGTACCAGCCGCGGTTCTCCTCTCCCACGCGGTTGGTGAGCGGGACGCGCGCGTCCTCGAAGAAGGTCTCGTTGAAGGCGTGGCGCCAGTTCATGTTGGTCAGCGGCCGCACGGTGACGCCCGGCTGCCGCATGTCGGCGAGCAGGAACGAGATGCCGCGGTGGCGCGGCAGATCGGGGTCGGTCCGCACGAGCACACAGAGCCACTCCGCCTCATGCCCGTCGGAGGTCCAGATCTTCTGCCCGTTCACGACGTACTCGTCGCCATCGCGGACCGCGCGGGTGGAGAGACCCGCGAGATCGGAGCCGGCGCCGGGCTCGGAGAAGCCCTGCGCCCACACCACGGAGCCATCGAGGATGCGCGGCAGGTGGGTGCGCTTTTGTTCGTCCGTGCCGTGGATGATCAGCGCAGAGCCGAGGAAGCCGACCGCCACCCCCTGTACGGAGGGCGCGTCCGCCCGCGCCATCTCCTCGTTGAAGACGAACTGCTCGGCGGGGCCAAGGCCGGCGCCCCCGTACTCGCTCGGCCAGTGCGGCGCGAACCAGCCACGCGCCGCCAGCGCCTCCGCCCAGCGCCGAGCGACCTCGCGCCGCTCGGGCTCGTCGGCGAGGCGGTCCTTCTGCCAGATGCGCCGCACGATGCGGTTGTGGGTGGCCAGCTCGCGGTAGCGCTCGGGAAGCTCGCGCTCGAGGAAGTCGCGCACCTCGCCGCGGAAGGCCGCCTCCTGCGGGCTGTCCTGCCAGTCCATCGCGCGCGTGCCTCCACGCCGACCGCGCGCCCGGAGGCGCCGCCCACGAGGTCGTTATACGCTCGTCTCGCGCAGCGGGGCGAGTGCGCGACGCCGCGGGCGGAGCGGCGAGGCGGCGGGCGTCGCCCGATCGGCCGACGCCCGCCGTCACCCCGATTGCCGCTCGACGCTCGCCCGTCCTCGGGACGCGACGAGCACGCCGGCGCGCGAGGATGGCTGCACGAAAGTCAGACCGAGAGCGAGGAGAGAGCGATGATCATCGAGCCGACCGTCAGGGCGCTGTTCAACGCCGTCGTCGCTGGCGGCCGCCCCGGCGCGCCGACCATGCGCGAGGTGCAGCGTGACGCGCGGGCCGCCGAGCGGGTGCGGCGCCGCGCGCTGCTCTCCTGCTAGCGCGAGGGATCGGGGGGCGCGATGTACGACGCGCAGAGCGGGTCGCCCGTCCGCGCGCACGAGGGGCCGAGCGTCAGCGAGCTGCGCTCGGCGGCGGCGCTCGCGCTCGGCTCGTGGACGCTGGTCGCGGCGGTGGCGCTGCTGCCGAGGCTCGTCGCGGCGCTCGGCTGAGGCGCGCCGCCGAGGCGTCCGGCACGCGCGTGCACGGCCTCGCCTCGGGCAGACGCAGCTCAGTCGTGCGCGCCCGGACCGGGCGCGCTGGCCCCCGTTCAGCAGCCGGGCTCGCCGCCGTTGCCGCAGCAGTGCGAGAACGTGGAGAGCTTCCGCCAGTTGTTGCGCAGCAGCAGGCGCAGTTTCACGTGGAACGGCGCGTCGTAGTCGCGCCAGTTCGCCACCACGCCGCGGAGCGAGGGGCGGCCGCGCCCCGGATCGCACATGCGAGCCACGGTACGCTAGGCGGTGCCCGGCGTGGAGGAGGCGAGGCTACGGCGCCTCCTCGGAGGCGCGGATGCGGCCGAAGATGTCCAGCGGGCGGGCGTCGTCGCGGAGCACGGTCAGCTGCGGGTCGTGGAAATGAAACGCGAGCGTGCCGCTCGCGCCCGGCGGCAGCACGCCGGTGCTCACCAGCGGGTCGCTCTGCTGGGGGCCGCCGTACAGCGTCACGGTGTGCGCGGCGGAGCCGGCGTTGCGCACCGTGAGCGTGACGTCCGAGTGCGTGAGCACCTCGATCAGCGGGGGCACGCCCGGTGCCTCGCCCGCGAGCGCGAGGTAGTCGTCCCCGACCTCGAGCTCGAAGGCGTAGCGAAGCGCGTCCTCCGCGCCGAACAGGTTGAGCGACTCCTCGCCCTCGCAGGCCGCGCCGAGCGCGAGGGCAAGCGCGAGCGCCGCAGCGCGGAGGCGACGCCGCGCGAGGCGCCGGCTCACTCGCCCGCCGCCGATCGCACTACCACCGTCACCTCGCGCTCGCCGGCGTGCTCAAAGAGCAGCGCCAGCGCGAAGCGGTCGCCGGCGCGCAGCGGCGCCGCGAGCTCCAGCAGCATCACGTGGTTGCCGCCGGGCGCGAGGGTCAGCGTCCCGCCCTCCGCCTCGACGTCCCAGGCGGGCACGGCCGCCATGCGCAGCAGCTCGCCCTGCTGCACCGTCGCATGCAGGTGCGCCATGCGCGCGACGCCGGCCTCGACGCTCGCGCCCACGAGGCGATCGGGCTCGCGCTGCTCGTTGACCACGGTGAGGTAGACGGCGCCGTTCTCGCCGGGGTTGCCCGCCGTCTCGCGCGCCCAGGCGCCCGCGACGACGAGCTCCGGCGCCCCATCGGCGCTCGCGCAGGCAGCCGCGACGAGGCCGAGCAGCAGCACGGCGAGCAGCGGCGCGCGCGGGCGCTGCACGACGCTAGCCCTCCTCGAGCACGCCGCGCAGATCCAGCGCGAGCTCCTCCACGGAGATCGAGCGCGGCACCTTCAGCCGTCGCGCGCCGGATCGGTCCACCACGTAGGAGGACGAGGGGTGGGCCATGAAGTAGCTCGACCCGTCGGCGCTCAGCTGCTCCTTCTCGGCGCGGATGCGCTAGCTCGCGAGCGCGGCCTGCACCTCGCGAGGGTCGCCGGTGGCGCCGCCGAAGTCCGGATCGAAGCGCGGCACGTTGTTCGCGAGCACCTCGGCGGAGTCGCGCTCCGGGTCGACCGTCACCATCACCACGTGCAGCTCGTCCCGGAGCTCCTGCGGCAGCTCGCGCAGAGTGCGCTCGTAGCTGGAGAGGGTGCGCGGGCAGATGTCGGGGCAGTTCGTGTAGCCGAAGTAGAGCGCGACCACCTGGCCGCGGTAGTCGGAGAGCCGAAACGGCTCCCCGTCGTGGCGGGTCAGCACGATGTCCGGCATCGGCTGGGCGGGCTCATAACACCACGCTCGGCAGCTCGGGCAGCGCGCCGGGCGCGGCGGCAGCGAGCGCCGGCGCGTCCGCGCCCGCCTCGTCGCCGCCGCTCGTCACGAGGGCGACGGCCAGCAGTAGAGCGGCGGCCGCCGCCGCGCCGCCGCCGATGAGCGCGACGCGCCTCGACAGCCGGGCCGTGAGTCGATCGCTGCCCAGGGGGCCTCCCTACACCGCGTCGGTTCGGCGGAAGACGAGCACCGCGGCCAGCGCGGGCAGCAGCCCCCACGCGAGCAGCAACCCCACGAGCAGCGGGCGCAGGCCCGCGCCGAGGTTGCGCGTGAGGTAGTTGCCGGCCGGGCCCAGCGCGTCGAGCGAGGTGCCCACCTCGTCGATCACGGCGACCTTGAAGACCTCGGCCGGGTTCACGAGCGCCGCGCCGACGACGGTGCGGAGGTCGAGCCGCGTCGCCACGACGGTCGCCATCAGGCCGAGGTCGCCGAGGAACAGCAGCAGCAGCGGCGGCCGGCCGAGCAGCGCGAGCGCGAGCGCGAGGCGCTGCCGCAGTCCGCCGGAGAGCTCGCGCGGCCGCTTGCGCAGGTGGTCCTCGATGCCGACCAGCGAGGCGCCCGCGAGCGCCTCCTGAGCCGCGACGCCGCGCAGCGCGCCGAAGAAGCGCAGCAGCTCGCCCGCGGGGAGGTCGGGGAGCTGCGCGTCCTGGGGGACGTAGCCTATGCGTCGGCGCACACCGCCCGGGTCACGCGCGAGCCGGCGGGCATCGACCACGACCTCCCCCTCGCAGTGCGCCAGGTACAGCAGACAGCGGATCGCTGTCGTCTTGCCGGCGCCGTTGCCACCCCACAGCGCCACCGCCTCGCCGCGTCGCAGCTCGAGCGAGAAGGCGTCGAGAACGGTGCGCGCGCCGTAGCGCTTCGTCACGGCGGTCACCTCGAGCAGCGGCCCGCCTCCGCGCGCGCCCGCCGCGCCGCTGCGCGCCGCGCTCGACATCCGGCGTGCGAGCGGCGTGCCCGCGACGGCGATCGTGGCGACGGCCGCGCCCGCCGCAAGCAGGACGCCGCCCAACCCCAGCAACGGCACGCGTCGGGCAGCGGGAGGCGCGAACCACCCGGGCAACGGGGCGTCCAGCAGCGGCGCCTCGTCCACCACCTTCGGATCGGGGCGCAGGTTCGACACGGCGCGTGCCGCGAAGTCGACGGCGATCGCGGAGGGGCCGTAGTTGAAGAGCGAGAGCACCGGGTCCTCGTCGCTCAGCGACTCGAAGAGCGAGCGCGGGCGGTAGGGGAGATCGCCGTCGGCGTCGTAGCCGACGTAGTCGCTCCAGTAGTTGCCGCGCTCGTCGCTCCAGGCGTTGCCCGCGAGGTCGCCGCCGCCCCGCACCTCGATCTGCGTGCCGTTGCGGTCGAAGCCGTTGCCCACCAGCTCCACCCGCTCCGTCGAGGGCTGAAACGGGAGCGCCACGTGGTTGAAGGCGATGAGGTTGTCGCGGAACGTCGCGAAGGCGCTGATGCCGTGCGGCACGGTGTCGAACGAGACGCCGATGCGGTTGCGCAGCAGCACGTTGTCGCGGACAGAGAGGTTCGCGATCTCCTTCAGCCTGTACCGCTTCTGGTTTCTTGGACACATCGCTGGCGGTAATCATGCGGCCGCCCCGGTGCGCGGCGAGAGCGCCTCGCGGACGGCGGCTGGGGTGCGGTGGCCGTGCCGTTCGACGAGCCAGTGCTGGTTGTAGCGCTGCTTGAAGGCGAGCAGCGCCTGGCGTAGCTCCTCCACCGTCTCGAAGTGCTCCACCCACAGCAGCTGCTCCTTCAGCGTGCGGATGAAGCGTTCCGCGCAGCCGTTGCCCTCGGGCGCGGCTACGAAGGACGGGCTGGAGCGGATGCCGAGGAAGCGCAGCTCCTCCTGAAAGTGGTCGCTCAGGTACTGGCTGCCGTGGTCGTGGCGGAGAGCGAGTCCCCGCGCGAGGTCCGCCTCGTAGCCGTCGAAGTGCTCCCGGAGCCCCTGCCGCAGCGGCTCCAGCGCCTCGAAGCGCGTGCCCGGTCGCGCCGCGTGGATGCCGATGCACTCCTGCGTGCAGTGATCGACGGCGATGAAGACGGTGGCGTTCCCCTCGCGGGTGGTGAGGCAGGAGGTCGCGTCGGTCCCCCACATCTCGTCAGGCCGCTCGGTGGTGATCGTCCCGTCGTGCACCCGCGGTCCGCGCCGACGCCCGACGCGGGTCGGGGCGAGCAGTCCCGCCTCCCGCATCAGCCGCAGCACCCGGCCCTTCGAGGTGCGCACACCGGCCAGCCGCAGCCGCGCCCACACCTTGCGGTAGCCCTCGCCCGTGAACGGGGAGGCGGCGAGCACAGCTCGGACCTGCTCCGTGAGAGCCTCGTCCGTCCACGCCTGCCTCGGCCCGCGCTTCGCTGCTGGCCGCAGAGGCCGTCGCGCCCGTGCCCGCCGCTCGTAGACGGTCGAGCGCGGGACCTCCCACAGCTGGCAGATGCGCGTCGTGCCGTACGGCCGTCCCGTGGAGGGCGAGGTGGTTCGACTCATCACCTCGACCTCCGGCGTGCCAAAGGGAGTCCTGCCTCCAGCTGATGCGCGCGCTGGAGCAGGAGCTCGTTCGCCATCGTGATCTCGCCGACTTTCGCCTGCAGTCGGTGGATCTCCTCGTCACGCTCGTCGGCAGGCCGGCTCGTGAGCGAGGCCCGGCCGGCGGCGAGGAAGCGCTCGCGCCACTGCGACAGCGTCGCTGCGGTCACCCCCAGCTCGCGCGAGAGCGCGTCCAACTCCTCGCCGCGCAGCAGCCTCAGCACCGCCTCGCTCTTCCGTCGCGAGGAGAAGCGACCGCGCTCCGTTCGCGACCCACTACGCCCGTTCAATCCCTGTGCGGAGCTGGTCATGGACACCTCCTCTGCCGGGGCAGCCTGCCCCAATCAGGTGTCCAAGAAAACCGTGGACCGGAAGAAGCCCCAGGCCGTAGCCGCTGGGGCCGTAGCTGTCGCGGATCAGGTTCTCGTGCACGGAGACGTTGGAGGAGTACATCAGGAAGACGCCGACGGAGTTGTCGTAGACCTCGTTGCCGCGCACGACCATGCCATCGTCGTACGTGAAGTGCAGGCCGTAGCGGCCGCCCGAGATCTCGTTGCCCTCGATCAGCGCGTCGTTGGAGAACCAGAGGATCACGTCGCGCGCGTTGTGCATGCGGTTGTCGACGAAGCGCACGCCCCCCGAGTACCAGGCGCGGATGCCGTCGCCGCGGTTGTGCGGGTCGAGGTCGTAGCCCTCCACGTCGCTGCGCTCGAGGCGCGAGCGCTCGCCGTGCTTCACGAAGTGCCGAACAGCACCTCGCGCAGCACGTTGTCGCGGACGACCACGTCGGCGGCGAGCACGGTGACGCCCGCGTGCTCCTGCTGGAGGTTGCGGCCGGAGTTCTGGATGAGGAAGCCCTCGAGCACGACGCCCGGCACCTCGATGCGCACCACATCGCCGTCGCCGCCACCGTCGAGCACGGCACCCTGCTCGCCGCGGAGGGTCACCCGCTTGTCGAGGACGACGGCGGGGTGCTCGCCGCCGCGCACGACGATCGTGTCACCGGGCGAGGCAGCATCGAGCGCCGCCTCGATCGAGGTGTAGGGGCCCGCCGAGGAGACGACGAGCACGGTCACGAGCAGCGCCGCGCCGAGCACGCCTAGCCCCGCCCGTTCCCGGCGCACGCGGATCACGACGGCGAGAACGAGCAGAATCGAGCCGAGCGACGCCATCCAGAAGCCCGTGTCATACATCGACCAGGTCGTGAATTGCGCGACCTTGCCGGGCCCGAGGAGCGTCGGCGTGAACTCATCGATCGCGCTGGAGAGTGCGGCGGTATCGTCGAGATTGTTGCCGAACTCGCGGAGCCAGTAGTAGAGGTCGGCGGTGAAGGCCACGGGGTAGGCGATCGCGGGCAGCGCGAGGAGCCAGAAGCGCCGGCGGCGGATCGCCCGCCAGCGCGGCGATCCCGGCCATCGCTGGGATCGCGTAAACGGAGAGCCGCCGCTCGAGCTCTCCGCCCTCGGAGAGCGGGCGCATGCCGATGTAGTGGTTGAGCCCGTCGATCTCCTGGACGCCCCCTCCCACGCTCGTGACGCCGATGGACGCCTCGAGTCCGCCCGGGTACTGAGGCGCGTTCAGCCGCAGCCGCCAGTACGGGAAGAGAGGATCGACAGCACCAGCAGCCCCGCCGCGATGAGCGGGAACACGCGGTCACCGTGCTCGGCGCTCCAGCGGCGCACCGGCGGCCACGGTCGCCGCGCATGCTCGGTGAGCGCTCGCGCGGCCTCCGTGGCCGGCGCCAGGCGGCCTCTCGCCTCGGTCATCTCCACCTCACCCGTCCCCCCGGCAGCCGCGGGAGAAGGAGAGGGGCGGGGCGAGTGCCGCCCCACCCCTCTCAGGAGTCGCTTGGGCTCACCGGACCAGCAGGTGCCCCATCATCTCCAGGTGCAGCGCGGAGCAGAACTCCGTGCAGTAGAAGTTGAAGACGCCCGAGTTGTTCGCGTCGAACTCGACGGTCGCCGGCTCGCCGGGCTCGATGCTGAGGTTGACGTTGTGCCCCGGCAGCGCGAAGCCGTGCGTGGCGTCGTACGCCCGCTCGACGTTCGTGATGTGCCAGACCACCTGGTCGCCCTTGCGGATGTCGATGTTCTCCGGCGTGAAGTGGCTGCGAATCGCCGTTATCCAGATCTCGACGTTGTTGCCGTTGCGCTCCACGCGCTCCTGGCCGGGAAGGGTCGCGTTCGGGTCCACGGCGCCCGTGTGCGGGTCCCAGCCGATCTCCGGGTAGACCTCACGCCTGCAGCCTGTCGGCGTTGACGATCTGCGCGTAGTGCGGCTCGCCCACGCCCATCGCCATGTCGTAGATGACCGACATCTCCTCGCCGCCGATGTCGACGAGCTGCAGGTTCTGTGGCAGCAGCGAGCCCACCACGTTGAAGCGGTCGGCCGCCCACTTGTTGAGCGAGACGAGGTACTGGCCGTCCGGCGACACGGTGTCGCCCTCGGCCGTGGCGATGTGGCCCACGTTGTACTGCGTCGGCGCGGTCTCCGCAGCACCGAGTCGGACGGGTCGTCGCCGTAGGTCCACTTCGCGACGGCGTTGTCCAGAAAGAGGCTCGTGTACGCGTTGCCATCGCCGTCGAACTGCGTGTGCAGCGGGCGGAGGCCGACTTCGATCTGCGCGAACATCACGTCCTCGAACGGGAGGATGCGCAGGCCGTAGTCGTCGGTCTCGCCGGCGCCGGACTCGATCGCCGCCACGATGTCGGCGACCGCGTGGCCCGTGACCGTCGGGTCGAGCTTGCCGGAGACGATGACGTACTTGCCGTCCGGCGTCACGTCCGAGCCGTGCGGGCTCTTGTGCTCCGGCACGAGGTGGACGAGGTTCTCCGCCACCGCCGTGTCGAGGGTGATGTACGGCATGCCGTTGTAGGTTTCGGTGTTGCCGGCCTGCGCGACCTCGGCCGCCCGCTCCCAGTTCACGACGTGGAGGAAGTCCATGTCGTTCTGCGAGACCCCGACCTCGAACGGTGGGTTGCCGTCCTCGATGCCGCCGGTCGCGCGCTCGCTGTTGAGCGAGCCGAAGAACAGCCAGCCGGCCGACTCCAGCTTGCCGACGTCACAGAGGTCCTGCCAGTACGGCGGAAGCTCCATGCCGAGGGCGGCTTCGTGCCCACGACGGGCGGCAGCACCGAGTCGCCGGACTCGCCGGGTGCCCCTCCCGCCAGGCGAGGACCATCGGCCGCGCGACGGATAGCCGGGTCCACGCTCGATCGGCGGCATCGACGCGAGCGGCGAAAGCGGTCGACATCCTTGCTCCCATCGCTCAACCGACCGACAACGCGCCCGCCCTAGCTTCGAAGTAACGATAACGAGCGCGACAACGATCCCGACCGCGCACCCCGGAGGGGCCGAGATGGACGTAGTGCTACAGGGCAGGCGACAGTCCATCACGCGCGAGAGCGTGGAGCGCGTTCGGAACGAGCCTCCTGGCCCGGCACAGCGATACGTCGTGCGCCTCGGCGGCGTCGAGTACCCGCTGAAGCAGGCCGCGTCCGCGGGGCTCGCCGTCCCCCCGGTCGCCTTCACCTCGCAGCAGGCGTACCGCTGGCTCGCCAAGCTCGGCTTCGAGGTGATCGACCTGCACGCGCGGGTCGCCGGCGGGCGATAGCGCCGCGCCCCCGGCTCCGCGACGCGTCGACACCTCGCCGGCGCCGGCGCTCACAGCCGCGCCGCCGCTAGGCTCGACGGGCGCCGGCGTCACCGCGCCGACGCACGGCGCGCCCCCCCGGCGACGGCCAGCGCGATGCCACCGCGCCGCGGAGGTTGCGTGCCCTGGCGATTCGGTCGTTCCCTGCATCGGTTCGTGCGGCGCCACGAAGTGGTGAACGACCGTCGTGGGCGGACAGGCCATCGCGGTGGCCTCGAGCCCGCCCTTCGACACGGCGCTCATCGTCTTGCGGCCCGCGTGGTCTGACCTGTACTACCCGGGCGTACTACTCCGGCGCGGTCCCGAGGCCGACCGCTCAGAGGGGGGCGCGTGCCCGGCAACCGGGGACGCGGCGGCGGAGTAGTATGGGCCGGGGCGGATGGGGCGCCGCCGTTATCCCCTCCGGTGCCTCGTCCGACCCCGCCCACATATGGAACGACGCCGATCGCCGCCGCGGATTGCCGCGCGCGACGGCGAATGGCGACGGCCGGGACCGGTCGCGGCTCACCACCCTGACCGATCGTTCGTCGGGGCCGCGGGCTCCCATCCGACGTTGTGGGGCCGGAGGGCGGCGCAGTACGATGCCGTCCCACGTGGCAGGGGGGATGCGATGCGAACTCACGCCTCGGAAGAGCTGCGGAACGTCGTGCTGCTCGGCCATCACGCCGCCGGCAAGACAACGCTGGGCGAGGCGATGCTCCTCGCCTCGGGCGCGATCGATCGACTCGGCTCGGTCGACGCCGGCAGCACGGTCGGCGACTTCGACCCGCTCGAGCAGAAGCACCGCTACTCGATCTCGCTCGCGATGCTCCCGGTCGAGTGGCAGGACGCGCGCATCAACGTCATCGACACGCCCGGCTCGCCCGACTTCGAGGGTGACGTCGCCTGCGGCGTGCAGGCCGCCGACGCCGCGCTCGTCACCGTCGACGCCGTCGCCGGGATCGAGGGCGGGACGGAGGCGGCCTGGGAGCTCGCCGAGCGCGCCGGGTTGCCCCGCCTCGTCGTCGTGAACCGGATGGATCGTGAGAACGCCAGCTTCCAGCGCGTGCTCGACGCGCTTCGGGAGCGGTTCGGGTCGCGCGTGGTGCCGATCGCGATCCCGATCGGCGAGGCCGCGGCGTTCGCCGGGCTCGTCGAGCTGGTGAGCGGGCAGGCGCGCATGGGCGCCAAGGGCGTGCCCGGCGACGCCCCGTCCGAGCTCGGCGACGCGGTTGCCGCCGCGCGCGAGCAGCTCCTGGAGGCCGTCGCCGAGACCGACGACGACCTGCTCACGAGCTACCTCGAGGGCGAGGAGCTGAGCGAGGAGACGCTCGCCGCCGCGCTCGCCGCCGCCGTCGCCGCGGGCCAGGTGATCCCCGTGCTCCCGGCCTCGGCCACCGAAGGCGTCGGCGTCCGCGCGCTGCTCGACGCGCTGGTGCGGCTCGTGCCGTCGCCGCTGGGGCGAGAGCACGCCCTCGAAGGCGGTGGCGGCCTCGTGACAAGGGCCGACGGCCCGGTCGTGGCGCAGGTCTTCAAGACCACCGCCGACCCGTTCGTGGGTCGGCTCACCTTCCTGCGGGTGCTCTCCGGCACGCTCACGGCCGACGCGCACCCCCACAACGTGCAACGCGCGGAAGGGGAGCGCCTCGGCCACCTCTACCTGCAGCGGGGCAAGGAGCAGATCGAGGTGCCGGAGCTCGCCGCGGGCGACATCGGCGTCGCCGCGAAGCTCCAGCACACGCTCACCGGCGACACGCTCGTCGGCTCGGAGGCGGAGGCGACGCGCGTTGCCGCGATCCCGCTGCCCGTGCCGACGTACCGCACGGCGATCCACCCGCTGACGAAGTCCGACGTTGACAAGCTCTCGACCACGCTCGCGCGCATCCAGGAGCAGGACCCGACGATCCATGTCGAGCGCGATGCCGACACGGCGGAGCTGATCCTGCTCACGCTCGGCGAGGCCCAGGTCGCGGACGTGGCGGCGCGGCTGGCGCAGAACTTCGGCGTGGACGTGGAGATGGCGGTCGCGCGGGTGCCGTACCGCGAGACGATCAGCGCGCCCGTGAAAGCGGAGTACAAGCACAAGAAGCAGACCGGGGGCCACGGCCAGTACGGCCACGTCGTGATCGAGTTGCAGCCGCTCGCCCGCGGCGACGGCTTCGAGTTCGAGCATAAGGTGGTGGGCGGCAAGGTGCCGCGGCAGTTCATCCCCGCGGTGGAGAAGGGGCTCGCGGAGTCGCTCCCCGACGGGCCAGTCGCGCACTCGCCCGTCGTCGACCTGCGCGTCACGCTGCTCGACGGCTCGGCGCACGCCGTCGACTCCTCGGAGATGGCGTTCAAGATCGCCGCGGCCCAGGCGCTGCGTCAGGGCATCCTCGATGCGCGTCCGCAGCTGCTCGAGCCGATCGCGCGGCTGCTGATCCGCGTGCCGAGCGACAACGTCGGCGACGTGATGAGCGACCTGAACGGCCGCCGCGGCCACGTCCACGGCGTCGAGCCCGAGGGCGCGATCTCCGTCGTCTCCGCCGAGGCGCCGCTCGCCGAGGTGCAGCGCTACTCGGCGGACCTGCGCGCGCTCACGGGCGCGCGCGGCCGCTTCTCGCTGGAGTTCGCGCACTACGCGGAGGTGCCGATGCACGTCCAGGAGCAGGTGCTGAAGGAGATCGCGACGGCGGCGGAGGCGTAGCTCCTCGCTGCGGGCGCGCGCCGCGGGCCGATGGCGAGGCCGCCCCGCTAGGGGATCGCGTCGCCTGCGCGGTCGCTTCCTCCGTCGGGGTCGCCGACGCCGCGGCGCCCCCACAGCGTGCGGTACTGCTCGCCCGTGATCGCTCGGCGCAGCTCGCGGCGCTCGAGCGCGCGCAGCTCACCGAGGCAGTTGCCCGCGCTCTCCAGGACCGCCGGATCGTCCGCGGCGGCGAGGCGATCGAGCACGCACTCCCACACGCCGAGGCGGCAGACGGCCTCGACGCGCCGCGTCCACGGGATCGTCGTGATCGACTCGGGGCGAGGCAGCTGCGGGCGCAGCCGCCGCAGCGAGCGCAGGCGTTCCCCGGCGCTCGCGGCAATCGGCACCAGCCGCACCAACGGTCCGACGCTGGCTGAGGTGCGTGTGTCGATGAGCAACGTGGTGCGCAGCATCGGGAAGTAGAGGCACGCGACCTCCGCCTCCGCGATGGTGCGTGCGATGTGGTCGACGTCGACCTCGTACCCGCCGTCGAGCATCTACGTCCTCGCCGGCCCGCGCCGGATGCGCCCGTACCTTAGCACCTCACGACTCGCCCCCGGCGCCCGCCACGATGCGCAGGAAGCGATGGCGCCCGACACGCAGCTTGTCCCCCGGCGCGAGCACCTGCGTCGCCTCGGCGACCCGCTCGCCGTTCAGCGACACGGCGCCCTGCGCGACCAGTCGCTTCGCCTCGGCGCCGCTGGCGGCGAGCCCCGCGTCGACCAGCACCCGGTGCAGCGCCCACCCGTCCGAGGCCGCCGCGCTCGCCAGGGCGTACTCGGGCATCTCGGCGGGCGTCTCGCGCCGCTGGATCGTGGACTCGAAGTAGCGCTGCGCCTCGGCGGCGACCTCCGCGGTGTGGAGCGAGGCGACGATCTCGTAGGCGAGCCGCTTCTTCGCCGCCATCGCGGGCAGCTCGTCGCCCGCGCTCCCGCCGCCGAGGATCGCCTCCACCTCGTCGGCCGGCAGCGCCGTGAGCAGCGTGAAGTAGCCGGCCATCGCCGAGTCGGGGAGCGACATCACCTTGCCGTAGACCTCGGACGGCGCCTCGTCGATGCCGATGTAGTTGCCCGTGGTCTTCGACATCCGCAGCTGCCCGTCCGTCCCCACGAGGATCGGCAGCGTCAGCACCACCTGCGGCCGCTGCCCGAACTCCCGCTGCAGCGTGCGACCCGCCATCAGGTTGAAGAGCTGCTCAGAGCCCCCCACCTGCACGTCCGCCTCGAGGGCCACGGCGTCGTAGGCCTGCAGGATCGCGTAGAGCAGCTCCGAGAGATGGATCGCATCGTGCCGCTCCCAGCGCTGCGCGAAGTTCTGGCGCTCGAGGAACTGCGCGACGGTGAAGTGCGAGCAGAGCCGCATCACCTCCTCGAAGGGCAGCTCCGCGAGCCACTCGGCGTTCTCGCGCACGGTCGTGCGGTCGCGATCGAGGATGCGGAACGCCTGCTCCACGTACGTCGCGGCGTGCTCCCTCACCTGCTCCGCGCTCAGCATCGGGCGGCGCTTGTCCTTGTCCGACGGATCCCCGCCCACGAGCGCGGTGAAGCTGCCGATCAGGAAGGTGACGTCGTGCCCCAGGTCCTGGAACTGGCGCAGCTTGCGCATGCTGATGGTGTGCCCGAGCGTGAGGTCCACCGCCGTCGGGTCGTAGCCGCAGTAGACGCGGAGGGGGCGATCCTCCTCCAGCCGCTCGCGCAGCTCGCGCTCCATCGTGCGGCGCGTCTGCTCGTCGCCGAAGTCGGTGCCGCGCAGCAGCACCGCGAGCTGCTCCTCCACCGGCGCCATGCGGCGGCTCACGCGCTTGCCGCCTGCGCGAGGTAGTCGCGGCTCGCGGCGACGTCGGCGCGGATCTGCGCCACCAGCGCCTCCGGTCCCCCGAAGCGCTGCTCCGGGCGCAGCCGGTGCAGCAGCTCGATCGAGACGTGCGCGCCGTAGAGGTCGCCCTCGAAGTCGAGCAGGTGCGTCTCCACCTGCCGGCCGCTGCCGTCGAACGTGGGCCGCACGCCGATGTTCGTCACGGCGCCGAAGCGTTGCGCCCCGGCGCTGGCGCGGGTGACGTAGACGCCGTTCGGCGGGAGCGCGCGGTCGGGGCTGACGCCGATGTTGAGCGTGGGGAAGCCGAGCTGTCGGCCGCGCTCCTCGCCGCGCAGCACGGGGCCGCGCAGCGAGTACGGGCGCCCCAGCAGCCGCGCCACCTCGTCCATCTCGCCCTCGGCGAGCGCCTGACGGATGCGCGTCGAGGAGACCTTGGCCTCGCCCGCGGCGACCAGCTCGAGCGCGACGACCTCGAGGCCGAGCGGTCCGCCCAGCTCCGCCAGCCGCTCCGCCGTGCCCTCGCGCCCGCGCCCCAGCGCGAAGTCGGCGCCGACCACCAGCAGCCGCGCCCGTGCCTCCTCGGCGAGTAGCCGCACGAACTCCTCCGCGCTCACCTGCGCCAGCTCCGAGGTGAAGCTCACGACCGCGACGAACTCGGCGCCCATCTCCTGCAGCAGCTCGACGCGGCGCTCGAGGGACTCCAGGTAGGCCAGTGGGACGTCGGGGCGCAGCACGGAGATCGGGCTGGGGTGGAACGTGACCACGCCCGGCGTCAGCCCTCGCGCCTGCGCCTCGGCGCGCAGTCGCTCCACCAGCGCGCCATGCCCTCGGTGGACGCCGTCGAAGACGCCCAAGGTGATCGCGCTCTCGCCGGGAGGGATCCCGCGGCGCAGCTCCTCGCGGACCAGCAGCACGGGCGGTGGGGGTCCCTTCGCTGCCGGCCGTGGCGCGGCCGCGGGCCGGCGTGATCGTAGCACCGGCCGCGCGCCGGGGCACACGAACTCGCCGCCCTACGCTCCCGGCAGGTCCGTCGCGAGCTCGCCCAGCACCAGCGGCGCCGCGCCCGGCCGCCGCACGAGCGCGATGTCGCCGAAGGCGTCGGGCTGCGTCGCCTCCAGAAAGCCCACCTTGATCAGCTCCAGCACGGCGAGGAAGTCGACCACCACCTGCAGCCGCGAGCTGGCGTGCTCCAGCACGCGGCGGAACGAGAGGCTCGGCTCCGCCTCCAGCCGCGCGGCCAGCAGCTCGATGCGATCGCGGAGCCGCACCCGCTCTCGTGCGAGCGGCGGGGCCGCCGCGGCCTGCGCCTCCGCGATGCGATCGAGCACGCCGCGGAACGCCGCGGTCAGCGCCTCCAGCGGTACGCCGTCCAGCCCGCTGCCCAGCGGCACCGCGGGCGGCGCCGCCTCGCGGCGGTAGGAGCGCCCGGCCTCCCCCTGCGCACGCAGCTCCTCGGCGAGCTCGCGGAAGCGCCGGTACTCGCGGAGCGCCGCCACAAGCGCCTCGGCATCGTCGCCGGCCGCGCCCGTGTCGCCCTCCTCGCCGGGCTCGCGGGGGAGCAGCGCGCGTGACTTGAGGAGCAGCAGCCGCGCCCCGATCGCGATGAAGTCCGCGAGCCGCCCCAGGTCGATGCGGTCGGCCGCGCGCAGGTGCGCCAGGTACTGCTCCGTGACGGCCAGCAGCGAAACCGCGGTGACGTCGAGCTCCTCGCGCTCGATGAGGTGCAGCAGCAGATCCAGCGGCCCCTCGAACGCGGGCAGCCGCAGCGCGAAGCCGGGCTCCTCGGCGAGCACCGCGGTCGAGGCATGGATGCCGCTCGGAAGCGGCGGAGGGGCGGCCTCGTCAGCCGCGCCCCCCGCCCGTTCCTCGCTCACGCCCCGACCTCGCTCACGCGGGCAGGGCCTGCGGCAGCGGGTGCAGCGGGCGCCCCACGGCATCGGCGATGGCGCCGGCGCTCCGCATCAGCTCGGCGAAGTTCGCCGGCGTCAGCGACTGCGCACCGTCGGAGAGCGCCTGGTCGGGGTTCGGGTGCACCTCGATGATCACACCGTCGGCGCCGGCGGCGAGCGCCGCGAGCGCCATCGGCTGCACGAGGTACCACCTCCCCGTCCCGTGCGACGGGTCGGCGAACACCGGCAGGTGCGAGAGCCGCTTCACCATCGCCACGGCGTTCAGGTCCAGCGTGTTGCGTGTCGCAGTCTCGAAGGTGCGGATGCCGCGCTCGCAGAGGATCACCTGCGAGTTGCCCTGCGCCAGGATGTACTCGGCGGCCAGCAGCCACTCCTCGATGGTGCCGGCGAGCCCGCGCTTCAGCATCACCGGCTTCCCGGCGCGCCCCACCTCGTCCAGCAGCGTGAAGTTCTGCGCGTTGCGGGCGCCGATCTGCAGCAGATCGGCGTGCTCGGCGATCGACTCCACGTCGCGCTCGGAGAGCACC
The DNA here is from genome assembly GCA_963667515.2 of Dehalococcoidia bacterium. Classification (GTDB taxonomy): domain Bacteria; phylum Chloroflexota; class Dehalococcoidia; order UBA2979; family UBA2979; genus VYDC01. Next base: position 296,886 of record CAXXXY010000008.1, read on the forward strand.
TCGGTGACGACCGGCATCGAGAGCTCGGCGCCCGCCGCCGCCAGCAATCGCAGCCCCTCCAGGCCGAGCCCGCGGAAGGAGTAGGGCGAGCTGCGCGGCTTGAAGGCGCCGCCCCGCAGGATGTGGGCGCCGCCCGCGCGCACGCCGCGCGCCGCCGCGAAGAGCTGCTCTTCGCTCTCGACCGCGCAGGGGCCGGCCATCGCCACGGTGCGGCCGCCGCCCACGCGCACGCCGTAGGGCAGCTCCACCACCGTGTCGCCGGGGTGCGTCTCGCGCGAGGCGAGCTTGAACGGCTTGGAGATGCGCACGATGTCGTCGACGCCCTCCATCGTCGCGAGCTCGTCGCGCAGCTCCGGGAACACCTGCCCGAGCACGGCGATGACCGTGCGCTCCACACCCTCGATCTCGCGGTCGCGCAGCCCCAGGTCGTGGAGGCGCCCCACCACGGCCTCCCGCTGCCCGGCCGTATGGCCCATCTTCATCACGACGATCACGATGACTCCTCCGCATGCGGCGTGCCGGGCTCACCCGCGCTCGCCAGGTCGGGGCGCAGCACGCGCGCCCCGCGTAGATAGATGTGCTCCAGCTCGTGCGCGGCCCGCTCCGTGTTGACGTGCAGCAGGATGCGCACGCAGCGCGGGAGGCTACCCGGCACGCCCATCTCGTGCGTGCAGAGCAGCGCGACGTCGGTCCAGCCCGCGGCCCGCGCCGCCACCGCGGGGAACTCCGCGTTGAGGTCCGGCGTCGTGCTGAAGATGACCGAGGCCACGTCGTCGCGCTGTACGCCGTTGGCGCGCACCAGGCAGTCGAGCAGCTCCGACGTCGCGTCGAGGATCGCCTCGCGCGAGTTCGTCGTCGCCGTCGTTGCGCCTCGGATGCCGCGAACCAGCATCGGCGGTGCGCTCCGTTCCTCGTTCGTGAGCGGGCGGCTGTCGAGCACCGGCTGCCGGGTGGCGGCCGGGCGCCCTAGCGGCGCCCCGCGTGCAGCGAGGCGCCGCGGCGCGCGAAGCCACCAAACGCACCGGCCGCGGACCGGCCGCGCGGCACGGCGAGCACCCGCCCGAGGCACGGCGCCGCGGCGCCCCCCCTCGTGGCGCGCTCAGCCATCGTCCGCTGCGGCTGGCTCACGACCGGCGATCCCCATCACGAACTCCCGGACCCGCTCGGGCCGGCTCGCGGGCGGCGCGTCTCGCACCGCCTGCACGAACGCGCTCCCCACGATCGCGGCGTCCGCGATGCGGCCCACCGCCTGCACGTGCCGCGCCGCCGAGATGCCGAAGCCGACGGCGAGCGGCAGATCCGTCTGCGCCCGCACCCGCCCGAGGAACTCGGGCAGCGCCGGCGGCAGCTCCGCGCGCGAGCCGGTCACGCCGGCCACGCTCACGCAGTAGATGAACCCGCTCGCGGCCGCCGCGACCTTCGCGATGCGCTCCTCGGTCGAGGTCGGCGCCAGCAGGTACACCAGGTGCAGCCCCGCTGCACGAGCCGGCCCCGCGAGCTCCGCGGCCTCCTCCGGGGGGAGGTCGATCACGATCAGCCCGTCGATGCCCGCCTCGACGGCGTCTCGCACGAACCTGCCCACCCCGTAGGCGAGCAGTGGATTGAAGTATCCCATGATCAGGAACGGCACGCGAACGCCCTCGGACCTGAGCTGGCGCGTGATCGCGAAGAGCCGATCGAGCGTGGCGCCGTTGGCGAGCGCCTCCTCGTAGGCGCGCTGGTTGGTCACCCCGTCGGCCAGCGGGTCGCTGAAGGGGAAGCCCAGCTCGATCAGGTCGGCGCCGCCCTCCACGGCCGCGCGCACGATCGGCGCCGTAGCATCGGGCTCCGGCCAGCACACCGGGAGGAACGGAATGAGCGCCGGCCGCCCCTCGGCGCGCGCCCGGGCGAACGCCTCCGCGATGCGATCCTCGCGCGCCGTGGCGCCGCGCTCCTGCCCGCCCGCCGCGCTCATGCTCACGCTCCCGCCACGTGCGCCGCGAAGGCGAGCGAGTTGAAGGCGGCGTGGGCCGCGATCGGGATCCACAGCGACTCCGACTGCTCCATGGCCCATGCGAAGACCATCCCCACGGCGGTGAACGGCACCAGCACGCTGGGGTTGACGTGAAAGAGCCCGAAGAGCAGCCCCGACAGCGCGAGCGCCGGGAGGACGCGCCAGTAGCCGCGGAGCCCGCGGAAGAGCAACCCGCGGAAGAAGAGCTCCTCACCGAGCGGCGCCGCGACCACCACCGCGACGCCCAGCAGCGCCAGCGTCGCGATCCCCTGGTCGGCGTCGCTGGGGAGCGGGTTGCCGCCGTCGAGCGCCGAGGCGTCGATGCCGAGCGCCTCCAGCAGCACGAGCAGCGCCTGGTAGAGCCCGAGCATCACGTAGGCGCCGATCAGCGCGGCCGGCAGCAGCCCCCAGCGCGCCGGGCGGCGGAGGCCGAGCTCGCCGAGGCCGATGCCGCGGCGCCGCGCGAGCAGCAGCACCAGGCCGGCCAGCGACGCCTCGAAGCCGACCGTCGCGCCCGCGGCCCAGAGGTCGCGGTCGCGGCCCTCGGCGCCAAGGGCGACCGCGAGGCCGATCAGCCCGAAGACGACCAGCAGCGAGCCCAGCAGCCCCCCGACGCCCAGCAGCAGGTCGGAGACGCGCCACGGCGGGCTCGCGAACGGCGGCACGTCGCGGCCGCCGGGGCCGGGCGACGCGCGGGCCGCGCCCGCCATCCCATCCGCCAGGGCTGGCACGGCCGGTGCGGTCGGCGAATCGAGAAACACGGCGCTAGAGCGTCACGCCGAGCGCGTCGGCGACGGTGCCCATGTCCTTGTCGCCGCGCCCCGAGAGGTTCAGCAGCACGATGTCGTCCGGCCCCAGCTCGCGCGCCAGCGGCCCGAGGTGCGCGAGCGCGTGCGAGGGCTCGAGCGCGGGGATGATTCCCTCCGTGCGGCACAGCAGCTGGAAGCCCTCCAGCGCCTCGGTGTCGGTGACCGCCACGTACTCGGCGCGCTCCGCCGCCTTCAGCCACGAGTGCTCCGGCCCCACCCCCGGGTAGTCGAGCCCCGCCGAGATCGAGTGCGCCTCGGTGACCTGCCCGTGCTCGTCCTGCAGCAGGTAGGAGAGCGCCCCGTGTAGCACCCCCGGGCGCCCTGCCGAGAGCGTCGCGGCGTGCCGCCCCTCCAGCCCCTCGCCCGCCGCCTCCACGCCCACGAGGCGCACCGGATCGTCGAGGAAGGCGTGGAAAAGCCCGATCGCGTTCGAGCCGCCGCCCACGCACGCCACCGCCACGGTGGGCAGCCGGCCCTCCGCCTCCAGCAGCTGCGCCCGCGCCTCGCGGCCGATCACGGACTGGAAGTCGCGCACCATCGCCGGGTAGGGGTGCGGCCCGACGACGCTGCCGATCAGGTAGTGCGTGCTCTCGACGTTCGTGACCCAGTCGCGGATCGCCTCGTTGATCGCGTCCTTCAGCGTGCGCGAGCCCGCGTCGACCGCCCGCACCTCGGCGCCCAGCAGCTTCATGCGGAAGACGTTGAGCGACTGCCGACGCACGTCCTCCGCCCCCATGTAGACGACGCACTCGAGCCCGAGCAGCGCACATGCGGTGGCCGTCGCGACCCCGTGCTGCCCCGCGCCCGTCTCCGCGACGACGCGACGCTTCCCCATCCGCAACACCAGCAGCGCCTGCGCGAGCGCGGCGTTGATCTTGTGCGCGCCGGTGTGCGTCAGATCCTCGCGCTTGAGGTAGATGCGCGGCCCGAGCTCGCGCGAGAGGTTGGCGGCGAAGGTGAGCGGGGTCGGCCGCCCCACGTAGCTCGCGAGCAGCTCGTCGAGCTGGCGGCCGAAGTGGGGGTCGGCGCGCGCCTCCTTGTACACCGTCTCCAACTCGGCGAGCGCCGGCATCAGCGTCTCCGGGACGTAGCGCCCGCCGAAGTCGCCGAAGCGGCCGCTCGCGTCGGGCAGCGCTCCGGGGACCGGCCCGGGCGCGGGCGCCGCGCTCATGTCGAGGCTCCCGCCGCCTTCGCGGCGCGCACGAAGTCCCGCACCCGCTCCCCGTCGTGGCGACCGTCGCGCTCGACGCCCGAGGAGACGTCGACGGCCCACGGGCCCACGCGTGCGATCGCCTCGCCCACGTTCTCCGGCGTCAGCCCGCCCGCGAGCATCATCGGGATCTGCTCCGCGACGCGCACGGCGACCTCCCAGTCGAAGGCCCGACCCGTGCCGCCGCGGTAGGGGCCGTGCGCGGAGTCGAGCATCAGCGCCACCGCGAAGCCCGGCTCGACGAACTCCATCGGGTCGGACGGGGAGTCGACAGGGGAGACGTGCACCACCTGGATCACCTGCCGTGCGACCAGCAGGCAGTCCTCCCAGCCCTCGTCGCCCGAGAGCTGCACGAGGTCGATCCCGGCCTCCTCCGCAATCGCGTTCACCTCGTCGATCGGCTGGTCGGCGAAGACGCCGACGGTGAGCGGCCGCTTCGACCCGAGGTAGGCCTCGATGAGCTGCGCGCCGTGGCGGAACCAGCCCCGCGGCTCCTCGCGGACGTGCGGCTGCGCGGGGGGCGGCACCGCGAGCGGCCGTGCCGCCAGCGGCTCGCCCAGCGCGCGCACCATCGCGTTCGCCTGCTGCGCATCTACCCGCCGCTCCGAGGGCGCGAACATGATGCCGACGAAGTCCGCCCCCGCCTCGGCGGCCGCCAGCACATCCTCCGGCGTGCGGTTGCCGCAGATCTTCACGAGCGTCACGCGCCACCCCGATCCGCGTCGCGAACCCCGACTGCGTCGCCCGTCGCCGGGCTCGGCGTCTCGCCGACCAGCATCAGCTCGCGCGCCGTGGCCGGGAGCCGACGCGCCCCCGCGAGCACCAGCGCCTCGCCCACCAGCAGCGCGTGCGCCCCGGCCGCGGCCATGCGCCGAGCCTCGGCGGCGCCGCGGATGCCCGACTCGGCGACCAGCGTCACCTCCGACGGCACGAGCGGCGCGAGCCGCTCGGTCGTCGACAGGTCCTCGTCGAAGCTGCGCAGGTCGCGGTTGTTCACCCCCACCACGCGCGCACCCGCGTCGAGGGCGGCGCCCAGCTCCGCCTCGTCGTGCACCTCGACCAGCGGCTCCATCCCCAGCGACCGCGTGCATGCGGTCAGCTCATCGAGCGCGCCGGGGGTGAGCATCATCGCTATCAGCAGCGCCGCGTCGGCGCCGTTCGCCCGCGCCTCGCGCAGCTGGTAGGGGTCGAAGATGAACTCCTTGCGCAGCAGCGCCGGGCGCCCCGCGTCCTCGCCGAGCGCGCCGCGCGCCGCGCGCAGATCGGCGATCGAGCCGTGGAAGAACGCGGGCTCCGTGAGCACGGAGACCGCGGCCGCGCCCGCCTCGGCGTAGGCGCCCGCGCGCTGCGCCGCGTCGAGCGCCTCGTCGAGCACGCCCTTCGAGGGCGAGGCGCGCTTCACCTCGGCGATCAGCCGTAGCCGCGCGCCGGCCGGCGTACGCGCGGCGCCCGAGCGCAACCGCTCGGCGAAGTCGACCTGCCGACCCGGCAGCAGCGCCGCGAGCGTCGAGAGCTGCGACTCCGGCTGCGCGCGCCGCGTCTCGTCGAGGCGGGCGCGCACCCCCTCGACGATGCGGTCGAGCACCGTATTGGTGCGCCGAAGGGGGTCCGTGCGCCGCAGCGGATCGGGCACGCCGCTCAGCCCCGGGCCGCGGCGGCGCGGCGGGTCGCCTCCACGAAGGCGCCGACGCGCGCCGCGGCGTCGCCGCTCTCGATCGCCGCCTGCGCCTGCTCCACGCCCTGCCGCAGCGAGGAGGCAAGGCCCGCGACGTAGAGCCCCGCACCGGCGTTCGCGACCACGAAGTCGCGCACGGCCGCCGGCCCCTCGCCCGCGAGGACGGAGCGCAACAGCGCCGCGTTCTCCTCGGGCGTGCCGCCGCGCACCTCGTCCAGCGGGTGCGCCGCCAGCCCGAGGTCGGCCGGCGTCACCGAGCGCCGCGAGACCACGTCGCCGCGCACCTCGAACACCGTCGTCGGGCCCGCGACGGAGATCTCGTCGAGCCCCTCGTCGCCCGAGACGACGAGCGCGTGGCGCATCCCCAGCCGCGCCAGCGCGTGCGCGAGGCGCTCCGCCAGCGCCGCGTCCGGCACGCCCAGCACGTGCGCGGTCGCCGAGGCGGGGTTCGTGAGCGGCCCCAGGATGTTGAAGACGGTGCGCACGCCCAGCTCGCGGCGCGGCCCCGCCGCGTGCTTCATCGCCGGGTGGAACGCCTGCGCGAACATGAAGCCGACGCCCGTGCGCTCGATGCACTCCGCCACCGCCTCGGGCGGCAGCGCGATCTCGGCGCCCAGCGCCTCCAGCAGATCCGCCGAGCCCGAGCGCGAGGTCATCGCGCGGTTGCCGTGCTTCGCCACGGTCGCGCCCGCGCCGGCCGCGACGAAGGCCGCCGCCGTCGAGACGTTGAAGGTCTTGACCGCCGAGCCGCCCGTCCCGCAGGTGTCGAGCAGCGGCCCGCGCTCGGTCTGCACGGTGAGCGTATGGTCGCGCATGACGCGCGCCATCCCCACGATCTCGTCGACCGTCTCGCCCTTGAGCCGCAGCGCGACCAGGAAGCCGCCGAGCTGCGCGGGCGTCGCCTCGCCCGCCATGATCTCGCGCATCGCGGCGGCGGCCTCGGCCTCGCCGAGGTCGCGGCGCTCCTCGACCAGCGCGGCGATCGCGGCGCGCATGCCGGCGTCCCCCGCGACCGCGTCGGCCGTCATCACGCCCCCCCGCCGGCGCCCGCCGACGAACGCGCCGCGGCCGGCAGCTCGAGGAAGTTGCGCAGCAGGTCATGCCCGGCGGCGGTCGCGATCGACTCGGGGTGGAACTGCACGCTCTCTATCGGGAGCGAGCGGTGGCGGAGCCCCATGATCACCCCGCTCTCCGCGCGCGCCGTCACCTCCAGCTCCGCGGGGAGCGAGTCCGGGGCCACGGCCAGCGAATGATAGCGAATCGCCTCCAGCGGATCGGGCAGCCCCGCGAAGACCCCGCGCCCGTCGTGCGTCACCTGCGAGGTCTTGCCGTGCAGGATCTCCCCCGCCGGCGCGACGCGCCCGCCGAACGCCTGCCCCACACACTGGTGCCCCAGGCACACGCCGAGCAGCGGGATCGGCGTCTCGCCCGCGGCCACCGCGCGCACCAGCGGCACGGAGACGCCGGCCTCGTCAGGGGTGCGCGGCCCGGGCGAGATCACGATGCGCTCCGGCCCCAGAGCCAGCGCGTCCTCGACGGTGATCTCGTCGTTGCGGTGCACCACGATCTCGGCGCCCAGCTCGCCGAGGTACTGGTAGAGGTTGAAGGTGAACGAGTCGTAGTTGTCGATGAGCAACAGCATCACGGCTTCCCTGTCTGAGCCCGCAGCTCGCCCGTCACAGCGGGCGCGCGGGCTGCCGCCTCGATGGCGTCCGCCATCCGCGCCAGCTGCGCCGCGTGCTCGTGGTCGTGCGCGGCGATCTTCGCGACGCGGTTCGCGATCGTCACCGCGCCCCGCTCGGCGTGCAGGCCGTAGGCGCCGAGCTGCTCCTCGCCGAGCGGCGCGAGCCACGCCTCCGTCTCGGCGCGCGCCCGGACGAGCCGCGCCCGCGCCTCCGCCTCGCCGAGCGCCTCCCGCGAGCGCTGCTCCGCCTCCCACTGTCCCTCGTTGAAGGGGCGCCACGCGTGCCCCGGCAGCTCCAGCAGCCGCCGCGCCTCCGCCGCGTAGTAGGCCTCGACGCTCGCCACGTGCGCCAGCACGTCGAGCGGGGTCCAGGCACCGTCGAGCGGTCGCTCGCGCGCGCCCGCGGGCAGCGCCTCGAACGCCGCGAGCAGCTCGGCACGCGCCTCGGCGAGCTCGGCCGCCAGCGCCGCCGCCGAGCGCGGCGCTGCCTCGAGGCCGGCGCCCGGCTCGCGCGCCAGCTCGGCGCCCAGCTCCTGCACTAGCCACGCGCGCAGCTCCGGCAGCAGCGCCTCGCCGAGGGCGGGCGACCCGGCCTCGGGCTCCCCGGCGAGCGCGGCCGCGCCCACCCACGCCGCGTCCGCGTAGTCGCGGCCACCGAAGCGCGGCTCGCCGCCCCAGCCCGTGCACGCGAAGGCGTTCACCACCACGCGCGCGCCCCCCGCACCCACGAGGTAGAATGTCTCGGCGAACTCGTAGGGACCGGGCTCCACGTGCAGCCGCTCGCGGAGGGCGCGCTCCAGCGCCTCCTCCACCAGCTCGTGCGGCGCCACCAGGTCCATCGGCAGCGACCAGCGCCCGGCGAAGGCGCCGTCGTCGTCGCGGTGGCGGACGAGCAGCACGCGCCCGTCCTCGCGCGCGAGCAGGGCGGCGGCGGCGACCGCGGGCGGCGAGGCCATCGCGCTCCCCCTAGTAGCCGAGGCTGCCGGCCGGCACGCGGCTCGCCCGGCCCTCGGCGTCGTCGATCGCGGCCAGCAGCGCCCCCGCCTTGTGCTGCGTCTCCTCGAACTCGCGCTCGGGGACGGAGTCGTAGACCAGGCCGCCGCCCGCCTGCACGTGGGCCACGCCGTCGCGCATCAGCACCGTGCGGATGGTGATGCAGGTCTCGACGTTCCCCGACATGTCGAAGAAGCCCACCGCGCCCGCGTAGGGCCCGCGGCGGTCGGGCTCCAGCTCCGCGATCAGCTCCATCGCGCGGATCTTCGGCGCGCCCGACACCGTGCCCGCGGGGAACGAGGCGCGCAGCGCGTCGTAGGGCGAGAGGCCGGCGCGCAGCCGCCCCTCCACGTGCGACACCATGTGAATCACGTGCGAGTAGTGCTCCAGATCGAAGCGCTGCGTGACGGCGACGCTGCCGATCTCCGCGACCCGCCCCACGTCGTTGCGCCCGAGGTCCAGCAGCATCACGTGCTCCGCGCGCTCCTTCGGGTCCGCCAGCAGCTCCTCGCCGAGCCGCGCGTCCTCCTCGGCGGTGGCGCCGCGCCGGCGCGTGCCCGCGATCGGGTGGTTCTCCACGCGCCCGTCCTCGATCTTCACCAACAGCTCGGGCGACGCCCCCACGAGGCAGGCGTCGTCGAAGCGCAGGAAGTACATGTACGGCGACGGGTTGATCGCGCGCAGCGAGCGGTAGACCTCGAAGGGGTGCGCCCCCGTGCGGCGCGAGAAGCGCTGCGAGAGCACCATCTGGATCGCGTCGCCCGCCTCGATGTACTCGCGCGTGCGCTCCACCGCCGCGAGGTAGTCCGCGCGCTCCCAGTTGGACGTCACGGGCTCGCCCGAGGGGCCGTCCAGCGGCGCGTACGGCAGCGTCGACAGCGGCTGCGCCAGCCGCTCGACCAGCTCGTCGATGCGCCACTGCGCCTGCCGGTACGCGGCCTCCACGTCGCCGTCGAGGCGGACGTGCGCCACCACCTTCATCGTGTGCAGCAGGTGATCGAAGACCACCAGCGTGTCGGTGAACATCAGCCACGACTCCGGCACGCCCAGCACGTCGCGCTCGGGCGGCCGCACGCGCGGCTCGAAGTGGGAGACCGCCTCGTAGCCGATGTAGCCGACCGCGCCGCCGTGGAAGCGCGGCAGCCCCGGCACGCGCGTCGCGCGCCAGCGCTGAAGCTCCTCCTCGACGGCGCGCAGCGGATCGCCGTCCGAGGCCTCGCAGCTCAGCACGCGGAACGGCTCCGTACCGATGAAGGAGTAGCGCCCCATGCGCTCGCCGCCCTCGGCCGACTCCAGCAGGAACGAGTACGGGCCGCGCGCCAGCTTCAGGTAGGCCGAGACCGGCGTCTCCAGGTCCGCGCGCACCTCGCGGTAGATCGGGACCACCGTCTCGCCGCGGGCGCGCGCCTCCGCGGCCAGTTGCTGCACCTCGTCGAGCGTCGGGATGTGCTCGCTCACCGCGTCTCCCGGGGGGCTCCCCGCGGACGGCGCCGCACGCCGCCCCTGCCTTCGATGCAAAAGGACCATCGCCCCGGGGCGATGGTCCTGATCGCGGTGCCACCCGTCTTCCGCGCGCCGCACCCCGCGAAGGGCGCGCGTCGCGCGCTCTGCCAGGCACGGCCGCGGCACGCGAGGCGCTCGGTGCCTCCGCGCGGGCGATGCCCTGGGCATGGATAACGGCGCCCACACCGCCGACGCCTACTGGGTCGCGAGCTCGCTCGCGCCGTTCGGGCCGGGACTCCCGGGTCCATTTCCGCCGACGCCATGGGGCCGGGCTCTCAGCGCCCCCGGCTCTCTGTGCCCCGCGTCTCGGCGTACTTCTCCCGATCCACGTCGTTCGCCCTGCGATGCCGTGACCGATCGAGGCTACGGCCGCCCGTCGAGGCGTGTCAACGAGCGTCGCGCGCCTACCTGCGGGGCCGCGCGAGGTTCTTCGCGAACACCGATTCCTCGGGCAGGGCGTGGTAGCCGACCGAGCGCCACAGCTCGATGGCGCCGGGCGAGTCATGGAAGACGCGGAGCGAGATGCGACGCGCGCCGAGGTGCCCCAGCCGCGCCTCCACCTCCCCGATGAGCCGCGTCGCGATCCCGCGCCGCCGCCACTGCGGGTGCACCGCGAGCCGGTAGAGGCCCGCGCGCCAGCCGTCCCACCCGCCGATCAGCGTCCCCACCAGGCGCCCGTCCGCCTCCGCGACGACGAAGAGACCGTCCCCGTGCGCCAGCCGCCGTTCGAGCGCGTCCAGGTCGTCGGTGGGGCTCGGGACCGCGTCCGCCGCGCGCCACACTCGAGCACCGCATCGAGGTCCGCGCGCGCGCACTCGCGCAGCGTCACGGCAGGCGGCGGCGCGTCGAGGCTCGTCACGGCGCCTCCCACTCGTGCGCGAGCAGCCCGTCGACGACGGCGTCGCGCAGTCCGCTCGCCTCCTACGGTGCCGCGAGCGGGTCGGCGTGCTCGGGAGCGGTGGCGGATCGATCGAATCCTCTGACTATCAGCCATGCCGCGAGAACCATCTCGTTGACGGCGATCGGAACAGTCAGCAGGACCGATGTCGTCGATGTGGAGCTTTCGCCGTACAGCCCCAGCACGCCCGCCGTCAGGAGCACCACGGCGCCAACGAGCCCCCAGACGGACAGGAACCGAGGAACGATCCGTGACTGGTACAGCACACCGTAGAGGATTCAGTGCACTGAAGCTGAACACGATCACGGTGCGCCGGGAGCTCCCCCCTCCACGTGCTCCTGGCTCGAGGTCAGCAGCAGCAGCGAGCTGACTCCGACGACGACGATGATCGCGGCCTCGATGGTTCGCACACCGACGTAGCCCAGCGCCACGCCTTCGTTGTGTCGCTTGAGGACGGGGAACAGCATGACCGCGATGCCGACGACTGCGATGGCGACGGTCAGATCCGCGAGCGTCCCGATGACGACTCGATCTTCGTCTGCAGCGAGATTGACGAGGTAGTCCGGGGCATCGAGGAGGGAGTTGAGGAGGGCAACGCTCAGCACGGCCGCTGCCGTCGCGATGGTGAACAACACGCCCACGACTCTCACCGTCGCTTCGCCCGCAAACATTCGGATCGACCTCCCCCCGCGCGTCTCGTCGTCGTGCCGTGTAGCCTCCAACCCACGCGAAGCCCCCGCAGGGCCCCGCGCCGGTCACCGATCGAGGCCCGTCATGGCGCCTCTCACTCGTGCGCGAGCATCGCGTACACGACCGTGTCGCGCCGCCCATCCGCGCCCACCGTGCCGGGCGCGGGGATGCTCTCGCGCAGCGTCCCCTCGAGCGCGAAGCCGAGCCGCTCCGCCACCGCGCGGCTGCGCGTGTTGCGCGCGTCCGCGCGGATCTCGATGCGGTGCAGCCCCAGCTCCGCGAACCCGACCTCGACGAGCGCGCCGCAGCAGCGCGTCATCACGCCGCGGCCCCCGTGCTGCTCGGCGAGCCAGTAGCCCAGCTCGCCGACCCCGAAGCGCGTCTCCAGCCGCACGAAGCCTGCCGCCCCGATGGGCTCGTCGTCGACAAAGATGCCGGCGTACCAGCCCGTCTGCTCGGCGGCCCGCGCTCGCGCCTGTCCGATAAACGCCTCCGCGTCGGCGACGGAGGCGTAGGAGCCCGCCCACGGCAGCCACTGCGCGAGGTAGGCGCGGTTCGCCGTCACCTGGTCGTAGAGCGCCGGCGCGTCGGCGGGCTCCCACATGCGCAGCCGCAGCCGCTCGTCGACATCGATGCGCAGGCCGCGCAGCTCCATCGCTACACGCGCAGCGGCGCGCGCCCCGGTCGCGCGCGCTCGCCGTCGATGAGCGCGAGCAGCGCGTCGACCGTCGCGTCCAGGTCGCCCTCGACGTTGGGCAGCACGTGGTCGAAGCGCTCCTGCTGCGCGAGCTCCGCCTCCGCCTGCGCCAGCCGCCGCGCCATCTCCTCGTCGCCGTCGGCACCGCGGGCGCGCAGCCGCTCGGCGAGCCGCCCCGGCGCGTCCGGCACGACGAAGACGAAGAGCGCGCCCGGCAGCAGCTTGCGCAGCGCCGCTGCCCCCTGCACGTCCACCTGCAGCACCGCGTCCGAACCGTCGAGCGCCCGGCGCAGCTGCGCGCGCGGCACCCCGTAGAGCCGCCCGTAGACCTGGGCGTGCTCCAGCAGTTCGCCGGCGGCCAGCTGCCGCTCGAACTCCTCGCGGCTCACGAAGAGGTAGTCGACGCCATCGCGCTCGCCGGGGCGGGGCGGGCGCGTCGTCATCGTCACCGGGACGCGGAAGCGGTCGCCGCGCTCGCGCAGCCGGGCGATCACCGCGTCCTTGCCGACGCCCGACGGCCCCGACAGCACCACGAGCAGCGGCGGCGGCTCGGACTCCCGCGCCTCCTCGCTCTGGTCGCTGCGGGCGGCGGGCTCGCTCACCCCGCCTGCGCCGGCCCGCGCAGCGAGGAGACGCGCCCCGCGAAGGTCTCGGGCGTGATCGGGATCAGCGCGACCCAGTCGTCGTCGAGCACGAGCACGGCCTTGGTGCGCCGGCCGCTCGTCAGGTCGATCGCGCGGCGCTCCTCCTTGCCGCGCTGCACCATCCGCTTCACCGGCGCGGAACCCGGCGCCGCGACCGCCAGCACGCGGTTCAGCGCGATGTGATTGTCGAAGCCCACGTGGATCAGCTCGGTCTGCATCGCCCGCCCCTTCACCCCCACCGTCATGGCGCGGCGTCGAGGGCGGGGGGCCTCTACGCCGGCCCTCGGCCGCTCACGCCCGTCGAGGAGGGCTGGAGACGCTCCAGCTCCTCCCAGAACGCAGGGTACGACACCCAGGCGGCCTCGGCGCCGTCGACCACCGTCTCCCCCGTCGCGAGCAGCCCGGCCACCGCCGCGAGCATCGCGAGCCGGTGGTCGCCGCGCGCGTGAACGCGCGCGGCGCGCAGCCCCTCGGCGCCCCGCGTCCCGCGCACGCGCAGCCCGTCGGGCCGCTCCTCGACCTCCACGCCGAACGCCGAGAGCATGCGCGCCGTCTCGGCGATGCGGTCGCTCTCCTTCACGCGCAGCTCGGCGGCGTCCGCGATCACCGTCTCGCCCTCGGCGAGCGCGCCCGCCAGCGCGACCAGCGGCAGCTCGTCGATCGCCCGCAGCGCGAGCGCGCCGTCGACGCGCGTCCCGCGCAACGTCGAGCTGCGCACGTGCAGATCGGCGACCGGCTCGCCGCCGCTCTCGCGCTCCTCCAGCAGCTCGATCTCCGCTCCCATCGCCGCCAGCACGTCGAGGATGCCCGTGCGCGTCGGGTTCACGCCCACGCCGGTCAGCGTCAGCTCCGCGTCCGGGTGCAGCGCCGCCGCCACCAGCCAGAACGCCGCGCCGCTGATGTCGCCGGGCACCGTCACGTCATCCGGCGCCAGATCGCCCGGCGGCGGCGTCAGCGTCACCTCGACGCCGCCGCTCGGCGTGGGAGCGCTCGCGAGGCGCGCGCCGCGAGCGGCGAGCATGCGCTCGGTGTGATCGCGCGTCGCCGCCGGCTCCACGACGGTGGTCGGCCCGTCGGCCGCGAGCGCGGCGAGCAGCAGCGCCGACTTCACCTGCGCGGAGGCCACGGGCGTCTCCACGCGCCGCCCGCTCGCGAGCGCGCCGCCGCGCACGACGATCGGCGGCAGCGTGCCCTCGGCGCGCGCCGTCACGTCGGCGCCCAGCGCGCGCAGCGGCCGCACGATGCGCGCCATCGGCCGCTGCCGGAGAGAGGCGTCGCCCGTGAGCACGGCCAGCCCCGGCAGCCCCGCGAGCAGCCCCGTGAGCAGCCGGATCGAGGTGCCGGAGTTACCGCAGTCCAGCACGTCGCGCGGCTCGTGGAGCGCGGCGCGTCCGCGCCCCCGCACCAGCAGCGTGCCCCCCTGCTCGAAGGCCCCCGGCCCGGCGCCGGGCAGCTCCTCCACCTCCACGCCCAGCGCGCGCACGCAGGCGAGCGTCGATCGCGTGTCGTGGGCGTCGAGGAAGCGCTCGACGCGCGACTCGCCGTCGGCGAGCGCGCCCAGCATCAGCGCGCGGTGTGTGATCGACTTGTCGCCCGGCACGGCGAGGGTGCCGCGGAGCCGCGGCGCGGGGCGGACGGTGCGGCGCTCGCTCACGCGCTCTTCCTCGTCGGCCCCCGTGCGACTAGCGCAGCCGGCGGGGGGAGGCTGGCTCCTCGTCGGCGTCGGTGCTCTCGCGCCAGTCGCGCATCTTCTCGGCGAGCGCCCCGCCCAGCAGCATGTCGAAGGCCGAGAGCGATGGCACGCCCGCGGGCGACGGCGTCCACGCGTCGCGCCCCACGTCGCCGGCCGCCAGCCGCGCGTAGTCGAGGTTCGCCTCGCCGAGGAAGCGGAACAGCGCCTCGCCCCCCTGCTCGTCCAGCAGGTGCTCGCGGAACTCGGCGATCGCGTCGCCGTAGCGCGCGAGCCAGTGCGCCACCTGCTCGCGATTCGTGACGAGGATGTCGTACGCCATCGAGGTGTCGGACTCCGCGAGGCGGGTCGCGCCCAGGAAGCCGCTCGACGCGAGCATCGACATCTCGGGCCACGCCTCGGAGTCGCGCGCCAGTGTGAACAGCGCGACGGCGGCCGCCAGCGGCACGTGCGAGACGGCCGCGACGTAGGCGTCGTGCTCCTCGGCGTCCATCAGCATCGGCTCGGCGCCCATGGTGTTGAGCAGGCTGGTCATCGTCTCCACGGCGCCCCCGCTGGCGGTCACCGCCGGCACCAGCACCCAGCGCGCCCCCTCGAAGAGGTCGCCCGCGGCCGCGGCCGGGCCGGACTCGGTGCGCCCCGCCATCGGGTGGCCGCCGATGAAGGAGACCGTCGAGGGCAGCGCGTCCGCCGCCCAGCGCATCACCTCCGCCTTGGTGGAGCCGGTGTCGGTGACGACGGCGTTCTCGACCACGCCGCCGCCGCGCGCCGCCTCGCCGATCTCCTCGAGCAGATCGCGAATCGCGAGCACGGGCGCCGCGATCACGATGAGCCACGCGCCGCGCACCGCCTCCTCGACGGTGCGCGCCGTCTCGTCGATCGCGCCGCGGTCGCGCGCCTCGCGCGCGTTGTCGCGGCGGCGGTCCCAGCCCACGACGGAGAGGTCCTTGCTGCTGCCGTGGCTGTGCAGCCGCAGCCCTATCGAGGTGCCGATCAGCCCGGTTCCCAGGATCGCGACGCGCGGCATCGATGCCCCCAGAGCTCGCCGGTAGAAGAGCGGTGACGTATGGCGATCGTAGCACGCGACGCTGCGCGATCCGGCACGGCGACGCACCCCTCAGGAGGCGCCGTCGGCCGCGATCAGCGCCACGAGCTCCGCGTCGCCGGCGGCACGAGCCGCCACCGGCGGCGTGAGGTGCCGCTCGACCAGCTCGACCACGCGCGGGGCGCTCCCCGCCTCGCGCAGCAGCGCCCCGCCGATGCGCGCGTGGTGCCGCAGCCGCCACAGCGCGCCGCGCCAGCCGCGCCCCTCCCGCGCGAGGCGGTCCAGGAGCCCCGTCGAGGTGGCGTGCAGCGGCACGTAGAGCACGCGGTGCCACAGCGCCAGCCGCCCCTTGCCAATGTCGTGCAGCAGCGCCGCCACCAGCAGCTCGCGGCCGGCCGGGGACGCGCTGGCGCCCGCGTCGCCCCGCATCGCCGCGACGCCGACGCGCGCGAGCCTCCGCATCACCAGCAGCGAGTGCCGACGATCGCGCGGCTCCATGCGCACGAAGAGCGGCAGCTCGGCCGCCGAGAGCAGCTCGCGCACCGCCCGCGCCTCGTCCGGGGCGATCGCCGAGCGCAGCCCCCACAGCACCTGGCGCGCCCGGTAGCGCGCGCGCCGCGCCAGCCACGCGAGTCGCGCCACGAGCTAGCCGAAGCGGAGATCGTCGATGCCGGGCGCGAACAGATCGAGCAGCACGTCGATCGGCGGCCCCAGCACGGTGAAGAGCGGGTTGATGTCGCCGCCCGTGAGGAACGGCGCGAAGATCAGCAGCATCAGCACGCCCGGCCCCCAGCGCTCCGCCTCGGCCAGCGGCCGCGCGAGCTTGGTGGGGAGCAGGCCGACCGCGACGCGGAAGCCGTCGAGCGGCGCCAGCGGCAGGAAGTTGAACACCGCCAGCAGCACGTTCAGCAGCACCACCGTCCCCAGGAAGAGCCCGATCATGTTCTCCGGGCTGTCGGTGGCGAAGCGCGCGAGCGGCTCCGCGAGCCCGCTCCCCACGAAGGGGTGCAGCGGCGTCACCCACCCCAGCTGGATGGGGATGCCCGCCAGCCCCGCCACCGCGAGATTGGTCAGCGGTCCTGCGGCCGCGATCGTCGCCATGGCAGTCTTCGGGTTCCGTGTGTTGCGGGGGTTCACCGGCACCGGCTTCGCCCAGCCGAAGCCGATGAAGAAGATCAGCGTGGAGCCGATGGGGTCGAGGTGCGCGCGCGGATCGAGCGTCAGCCGGCCGTAGCGCCGGGGCGTGGCGTCGCCCAGCCGGTCCGCGGCATAGGCGTGCATGAACTCGTGAAGGGCGAGCCCGACCAGCATCGAGAACGCGAACGCGGCGACCAGGACCAGGAACGCCAGCGGCGCGTCGCCGAGCACGGAGACGTAGCGAATCAGCATGTGATCAGGATAGCAAACAGTTTCCGTTGACACTGTTTCTCGGCCGACCCTATCATGAATGGTCGGCTGCGGTACCGTCGCGGCCGGCTCATCGTGCGACGCTCGGACACGCGCGCCCGGAAGGGCTCGCGGAGCGCCCGGGCTGGACGGGAGAGCAGCTCGCCGGGGGGTGGGTGCGCCGGTCGGCGGGGCCGGCGCGCGTAGGCTCGCGCGTGCGCGGGCCGCGTGCTGCCCGGCGCGGCGCCACGATGGCATCGCTACCCCGCCGCCTGCGCCTGCCCGCTCTCTTCATCGCGCTGCCGTTGCTCGCGCTCGCCGTGGTGCTGCTGCTGGTGCTGGGCCGCGGCGACGACGAGCCCGGCGCGCGCCAAGCGGGCGAGCGCACGCCGGGCTCGGGTGCGCCGCTGGTGGTGCTCGCCGAGTTCGGCCCGGGCGCCGACGAGGTCTTCGTCGCGCCCGCCGACGACCCCGCCGACCGCACGCCCGTCGCCACCGTCGAGCACGCCCCCGGCTGGGGCATCAACCCCGCGCCCGAGATGGCGGGCTCGCTCGCCGTCTACACGGTGCTGCCGCCCGAGGCGCGCCCGCGGCGCGACAGCCCCGCCGAGCTGTGGCTGCTCGACGTCGCGAGCGGCGAGCGCACGCGGCTCGCCCGCGACGCCGATCTGCTGGCCGCGCCCGCGCTCGCCCGCGACGGCAGCGCCGTCGTCTACCGCTCGAGCGCGGGCGGCGCGCAGGACCTCGTGCGCATCGATCTGGAGAGCCGCGCGCGCCGCGTGCTGCACTCGGTGCGCACGGAGTTCGGCGTCTTCCCGGTCGCGGTGACCCCGACCAGCCTCGACGGCGGCGGCGAGCTGCTCTTCTCGCAGATCTCGACCGCCGGCACCGATCTCTACGCCGTCTCCCTGGAGGGCTCCGCCGGTGGCGAGGCCCGGCACCTGCTCCACGCCTCGGCGCAGATCGCCCGCGACTGGCGGCTCTCCCCGGACGGCGCCACGCTCTCCTACCTGGCGCCAGAGCCCGTGGCGGAGCGCGTCGTGCACCGCCTGCACGTCGTGACGCTGGACGGGTCGGGCGCGCGGGAGCAGCAGCCGCCGATCGCCGGCGGGCCGGCGGCCGCCGAGCAGTACGGCCCGGTGTGGACGCCCGACGGCGCGGCGATCACGGTCGGGCGCGAGGCCGCGCCCGCGCCCACGGCCGCCGCCGTCTCGCTGCCCCTCGACGAGGTCACGACGCCCACTGCGCTCGCGCCGCCCGAGGCCGGCTTCGACGTGCCGCTGGGCTGGAGCCCCGATGGCGGCACGCTCGCGGCGCGCAGCTTCGACGGCCGCAACTCCGCCGACCCCGGCGCCGAGCGGCTCACGCTCATCGGAGTCGGCGGCGAGCGCCGCGCCATCAGCTCGCGCTCGGAGCTGATCTTCCTCGGCTGGTGGGCGCGTGGCTGAGCGGCCCGCCGGTGAGTGGCGTCTCCCGAGACGGCGCGCGACTGCGCGGCGGGCACGGCGCGGCGCTCGAGCGCTGGCGCGCGCTCTGGGCGCGGCCGCCGGCCTCGCCGCGGCTGCGCTGCTCGTGCAGGCGCTCGCGGCGCCCGCGCTCCCCGCGGACGTCCTCGGTGGCGGCGGCACGCCGCACGCCGGCGCCTGCGCCTTCCTGCGCGCCCCGCACGCCTACGAGGCGGACGCCGAGCGCGACACCTACCTCAAGGCGATCGAGACGGCCTCGGTCAACGGCCTCTTCCCCGGCGACGGCTACTTCGGGCTGCCGGCCGTCGAGACAGGCGGTCGCGGCGGGCGTGCGCCCGTCGCCGTGGCCGTGCCGCCCACGCTGCTGAAGGCGATCGCCTGGGTCGAGTCGCGGATGACGATGGCCCTGCCGTCGGTGCCGTTCGGCTCGCCGGGGCCGGCCCTCGTCTCGTTCGACTGCGGGCACGGCGTGATGCAGGTGACCTCGGGGATGACCGTGCCGCTGGGAATCGACGCGCCCAGCGACCGGCAGACGAGCGTCGCGACGCACTACGCCTACAACATCGCGCGCGGGGCGGCGCTGCTCGCCGAGAAGTGGAACGATGCCCCCGAGCGGCGCCCGCTGGCCGGCACGGACACGGGCTCCGATCCCGGGCTGATCGAGAACTGGTACTTCGCTACCTGGGGCTACAACGGCTTCACGGGCCCCGGCTCCAACCGCTCGAATCACCCGGCCGACCCCGCCTTCGGGGGCTGGCCGCGCCCGGCGTACCGCTGCGACGGCGGGCAGTCGCGCACACGCCACCCGTACCAGGAGCTGGTGTGGGGCTGCCTCGCGCAGCCGCCGACGGTAGGGGGCGTCGCGCTGTGGGGCGCGGTCGCGGCGACGCTGCCGAACCTCACCCAGCCGCAGTTCTTCCAGCCGCTCTCGTCGGCCGCGTTCCGCTTCCCCTTCGCGGCGATGGACATCCCGACGCCGCGTCCCGCGCACACCGACCTCGTGCCGCCCGCGGACGCTGGCTTCCGCGCGCGCGCGCTCGGCGCCCCCGGGCTCGCCGTCGACGTGCGAGAGCTGACGGTACGCCTCGACGGCACGCCCGAGGAGGCGCAGGGCACGCTGCTCGTGACGAACCCGGGGAGCGGGCTGCTGGCGTGGCAGGCGACGGCCGACGCCGGCTGGATCGTGCTGGAGCCCCCGGCCGGCGTCGCGCTGGGAGCCGACGTCGACTGCAGCGGCCGCGACTGCGATCCCGTCGGCCGGCTGAGCGTCACCGTGAACCCCACGCTGCTGCCGCAGGCGAGCGCCGTCGGCGCGATCCGGCTGCACGCGGCGAACGTGGCGCTGCCAGACATCGTCGTGCGCCTCGAGGTCGACGCCGAGTTCGAGGTCGGCGCCCCCGGCACCAGCCGCCGCGACTAGCTGTAGTTCCCACGTAGGTTGTTGACAGGATGAGGGGCCTCGCCCGCTGCTGTGTGTGACAGCACGGCAGTAGCGAGGAGAGGACACCCTCATGGCCCATCGTAACGCGCGGCTGACGCCGCTGACCCGACTCGAGCTCGTGCGGGAAGTGGACGCCGGCTGGCCCCAGGCTGAGGTCGCTCGCCACTTCCGCGTCTCCCGCCACACCGTTGCCAAGTGGCTGGGGCGCTTCCGGGCGGAGGGAGCGGCAGGGCTCGAGGACCGCAGCTCCGCCCCGCGCGCGCATCCCCGGCGCACGCCGCCCGAGCTGGAGCGACGCATCTGCGCCGTGCGACGCACGCAGGGATTCGGGCCGCATCGCATCCAGTGGGCGCTCGGGGTCGCCCGCTCCACGGTCTACGCCGTGCTGCGGCGCCGCGGCCTCAACCGGCTGCACCGCCTGCACCGCGTCACCCGGGAGCCGGTCCGCTACGAGCACGACGCCCCCGGCGACCTGCTGCATCTCGACGTGAAGAAGCTCGGGCGCGTCCCCGAGGGCGGCGGCAAGCGAATGGCGCCTGGCTTCGCCGAGACGCGCTCCGGGCCGCATTCGCGGCGTTCGCTGGGGCTGGAGTACCTACACGTCGCCGTCGACGACCACAGCCGTTACGCCTACGTCTCCGTCCTGCCCGACGAGCGTGGCGCGAGCTGCGCCGCCTTCCTCGAGCAGGCGCTCGCGGCCTTCCGCCGGCGTGGCGTGCGCGTGCGCCGGGTCCTGACCGACAACGCGAAGGCCTACACCGTCGCCCGCAGCTTCCACGGCGCCGCCGCTGCCGCAGACGTGCGGCTGTCGCACACGCGGCCCTACCGCCCGCAGACGAACGGCAAAGCCGAGCGTTTCATCCAGATCCTGCAGAACGAGTGGGCCTACGCCCGCCCCTACCGCTCCAACGCCGAGCGGCTGCGTCAGCTCCCATGCTGGCTCTACCGCTACAATCACCGCCGACCGCACGGCGGCGTCGGCGGGGCCGTCCCCGCCTCCCGCCTGTGAACAACCTTCCTGGGTAGTACAGCTAGCGCCCGCAGATCGTGCTCGAAGGCACCATCGAGCGAATCGTGTTGGTCGGGGACGGTGCTCAGCTAGTATCCCCGCAGCGTGTCGAGCGATCGCATCCGTGGAGCTCCGCGAGTGCCGCCGCGGAGACACCGGGGCGGTGCGGGCTCGGTGGCGCACGACCGACGCCGTCCCGCGTTCGCCCGGGCTGGGCGGACCCACTGGAGGCCATATGCGACTGGGTGTGATGACGGGTTTCGGGGCGGACTGGCAGTCGACGGTCGAGAAGGTGCGCATCGCCGAGGATCTCGGCTACGAGCTCGTGGTCGTGCCGGAGGCGTGGCAGCTCTCGGCGCTGCCGTGGCTCACCGTGCTCGCGCAGAGCACCTCGCGGATCCAGATCGGCACCTCGATCGTCAACGTGTTCTCGCGCTCCCCCGCGGTGCTCGCCCAGGAGTACGCACCGCTCGAGCTCATCTCCGGGGGGCGCATGATGCTGGGCATCGGTGTGGCGAGCCTGCTGGTCGCGGAGCAGATGCACGGCGTCCCGTTCAAGCGCCCGCTGCGACGCCTCCGCGAGTACACCGAGATCTTCAAGATGCTGATCCGCGGTGAGCGGCTGCACTACAAGGGCGAGATCTTCGAGCTCGATCGCGGCTTCAGCATCGCCTACGACCGCCCGCGCCCGGACGTCCCGGTCTGGATCGGCGCGATCACGCCGAAGTCGCTCGTGCAGTCGGGCGAGATCGCGGACGGAATCATGCCCGTGCACTGGCCGACCGCGCAGATGGGAGAGCTACGCGAATACCTCCGCGAGGGTGCCGAGGCAGCGGGGCGCGACGTCTCGGCGATCACGATCGCCCCGCACACGCCTATCTACCTCCTGGACGGGGTGAACGACGAGCAGACGGTCCACCAGGCAAAGATGCGGATCGAGAACTACATCAACCGGATGTGGAACTTCTATCACGAGATGATGACCCGGATTGGCTGGGCGGACGAGGTTCGCGCGGTGCAGGCTGAGTGGGCGGAGACCCACGACCGTGAGAAGGCGATCGCCACCGTCAGCGACCGCATGGTCCGCGAGAACGAGGTGATCGGCACGATGCCGGAGGTGAAGGCGCGGCTTCGGGAGCGGGCCGACAACGGGGCGGACCTGCAGATCATCTACATGCCCAAGGGCACCGCGGCTGAGGCCGGCGCTGCGCTTGAGCAGTTCATCTCGGCGTAGGAGCAGGGGGAGCCGATGCGAACCGACGACGTGCGGGCGCGAGAGGAGCTCGAGCGGTGCGCCCGGCGGTTGGGGCTGGTCAACCTGACGCCGGGGCAGATGGAAGAGCTCCGGCAAGCCGAGGCATACGCGCGCGATCTGCTCGCCAGGCTGCCGCGCGAATTCGCCCTGACCGACGAGCCCGCTCACACCTTCCGCGCCAGCGATGACGCGTGACCGCCGCTGATCTCCCCTGGCTGACGATCGCCGAGGCCGCAAGCCTCATCCGCGACCGGGAGCTCTCACCCGTCGAGTACGTCGAAGCGCTCTATGCCCGCTCGGATAGGCTCGACGCTCGGCTCCACAGCTACATCCGTGTCACCCGCGACATCGCGATGCGCGAGGCGAAGCGGGCCGAAGCGGAGATCGCCGGCGGCACCAACAGGGGCCCGCTGCATGGCATGCCCTACGGCCTCAAGGACATCGTCGACTACGCCGGCGTACCCACGACTGCGCACTCACGGCTGCTCCAGGACAACGTCCCCGATCGCGACGCGACCGTCACGGCCAGGCTGAAGGAGGCCGGCGGCGCGCTCCTCGGCAAGATGGCGACTCACGAGTTCGCGCTCGGAGGCCCATCCTTCGACCTCCCGTGGCCGCCGCCGCGAAACCCCTGGAACACGGACTATTTCACCGGGGGCTCGTCCAGCGGCTCGGCCGCCGCGGTAGCCGCCGGCTTCATGCCCGCCGCGCTCGGCTCGGACACGGGCGGGTCGGTACGCGGTCCGGCGTCGCTGTGCGGCCTTGTCGGGATGAAGCCGACCTACGGCCGCGTCAGCCGAACCGGCGTGTTGCCACTGGCCTACAGCCTCGACACCGTTGGGCCGCTCACGCGCACGGTCGAGGACAGCGCCCTCGTGCTCAACGCGATCGCGGGCCACGACCCGCGTGACATCGCCAGCGCCGATGTGACGCAGCCGGACTTCACAGCCGACCTTCAAGCAGGCGTGCGAGGGCTACGCGTCGGCGTCGTCCGGCACTTCTACACCCGCGACATAGAGGCAGACCCGGAGGTGCTCCGAGGTATCGAAGACGCGGTCGACGTGCTGGCGCGACTGGGGGCGCACGTCCAGGAGATGCAGCTGCAGCCTCTCGACGTCTACGCGAGTTGCAGCCGCACGATCATCATGTCCGAGGCGTATGCGGTTCACGAGAAGTGGCTGCAGGAGCGGCCGAGCGACTACGGCGCCTCCCTGCGACAGCGGCTCCTGCCCGGGGCGTTCATCAGGGCCGTCGACTACGTTCACGCAATACGCCTGCGCCGCCAGCTCGTGCAGCATTTCGATGACGCGATGCGCGACTTCGACATCGCCGTGACGGCGTCCAGCATGGATCCGCCCCCACGGATCGAGGACACCGACGAGGTTGAGCGGACCTACCCCCGCCAGGCTCGCAACCCGTTCAATGTGATCGGCGGGCCGGCGCTGGTACTGCCCGTCGGGTTCACGGAGAGCGGCCTCCCGCTGTCGATGCAGATCGTCGGACGACCGTTCGACGAGCCAACCGTCTATCGGACCGGCTATGCGTACGAACGCGAGACCGACTGGACGACCCGTCGGCCGCCGCTGGGCTGAGCAACGCGGAACGGCTTGCCGTCGCCGGGTAGGGCGGGCCGGAAGTTCGCGAGCGGAGTGCACTCGAGCCCGGCGGCTAGCGGGTCGTGCACGGCAGCGCGGCGGCTGTCCCCCCAGCGCCTCGCGGAGCGCCGCGAGCGGGCGCAGGGAACGCTCACCTTCGTCGCCGCCGCACGTCCCGCGCCAACGCCGCGCTCGTCTACCAGGAGCGGCAGCCCCTCGAGTCCAGCGGAACGCTGGCCCGTCGAGTCCAGCGGAACGCTTGCCCTCGTCGCCGCAGGCGCCGCGTGGCTGCCGCCCGCGTCTAGCAGGAGCGGCAGCCACGCGAGTCCAGCGGAACGCTGGCCCTAGGGTGCAGCGGAACGCTGCCGGAGGGAGTTGGCCATGACCGAGACGGAGCTGATCGCCATCGCGCCGGCGGCGGCGATCGGGTTGAGGAAGCCGCGCTCGCCGAGCAGCGGCTGGAGCAGCAGCGGCACCTCGTCCACGTCGAGCGCCTGGAACGCGAGGTAGCCGAGGCCCGCGGCGACGGGGATCAGCGCCACGTTGTAGGCGAAGGCCCACGCGAGGTTCTGCCACATCGTGCGCATCGTGGCGCGCGAGAGCGCGATGGCGCCGGCGACGCCGCCGAGGTCGGGGCGCATCAGCGTGACGGGTGCGGCCTCCATCGCCACGTCCGTGCCCGTGCCGACGGCCATCCCGACGTCGGCGGCGGCGAGTGCGGGCGCGTCGTTGATGCCGTCGCCGACCATCGCGACCACGTGGCCCTCCGCCTGCAGCTCGCGCACAACGCGGGTCTTGCCCTCGGGCTGTACGCGCGCCACCACGCGATCGATGCCGACGCGGCGCGCCACCGCCTCGGCGGTGCCCTGCTGATCGCCGGTGAGCATCACCACCTCGACGCCCAGGGCGCGCAGCCGCGCGACCCCCTCGGCGGCGGTGGGGCGCACGGGGTCGGCGACGGTGAGCAGCGCGGCGGCGCGCCCGTCGAGCGCGACGAGGATCGGCGTCTCGCCGGCCGTCGCGGCCTGCTCGGCGCGTGCGGCGAAGGGCGCGGCGCCTTCGGCGCCCCGGCTCGCGAGCAGCTCCGCCGTGCCGATCAGCAGCGCGCGCCCCTCGACGGTGGCCTCCACGCCCTGGCCGGGGATCGCCTCGAAGCGCTCGGGCCACGCGAGGTTCAGCGCGCGCCGCTCCGCCTCGCGCGCGATCGCGCCCGCGTAGGGGTGCTCGGAGCCGCGCTCCGCGGAGGCGACGAGGCGCACCAGCTCGCCCTCGTCGAGCGCCGGGGCGCCCGCCTCGCCGGGCGCCAGCTCGATGGTGGTCAGCTCGGGGCGGCCCTCGGTGATCGTGCCGGTCTTGTCGAGCACGACGGCGTCGACGCGGCGCGCCTGCTGCAGCGCGTCGACGTCGCGGATCAGGATGCCGCGCCGCGCCCCGCGGCCGATGCCGACCATGATCGCGGTGGGCGTCGCGAGGCCCAGCGCGCAGGGGCAGGCGACGATCAACACGGCGACGGCGTTGAGGATGGCGAAGGTCAGCCGCGGCTCCGGCCCGAAGGCGAGCCACGCGACGAAGGTGAGCGCCGCCACGCCAAAGACGACCGGCACGAAGACGGCGGCGATGCGATCGGCGAGCGCCTGGATCGGCGCCTTCGAGCCCTGCGCCTCCTCGACGAGCCGGATGATGCGGGCCAGCGCCGAGTCCGCGCCGACCGCGGTGGCGCGGAGGCGCAGCACGCCCGTGGTGTTGAGCGTGGCGCCGAAGACGGGATCGCCCGCCGACTTCGCGACGGGCAGCGACTCGCCCGTCAGCATCGACTCGTCGACGGCGGAGGCGCCGAGGGTCACCTCGCCGTCGACGGGGATCTGCTCGGCGGCGCGCACGATCACCACGTCGCCGGGCTGCACGGCGCGTACCGGGATCTCGTACTCCTGCCCGTCCTCCCACACCCGCGCGAGCGCCGGGCGCAGCGCGATCAGCCGGCGCACGGCCTCGCCGGTGCGCGACTTGGCGCGCGCCTCGAGCAGCCGCCCCAGCAGCACGAGCCCCACGATCGCCGCCGCCGTGTCGAAGAACACGGCCGTCTCGATGCCGGCCGCCTCGAAGACGCCGGGCGCGAAGGTCGCCACCACCGAGTAGCCGAAGGCGGCGCTCGTGCCGGCCGCGATCAGCGTGTTCATGTCGGCGGAGCCGTGCCGCCCCACGCGCCACGCGCCCACGTAGAACTGCCGGCCCGCCCAGAGCTGCACGGGCAGGGCGAGCGCGAAGAAGAGCGGATGGAGCACGCGCGTCGGGATCTCGTCCCAGCCGGGCAGCCAGCGGGTGGCCGGCATGGCGGCGATCAGCACCGCCGCCGTGGCGAGCGCGTAGATCGCTCGCCGGCGCAGCGCGCGGTACTCGGCGAGGCGCTCCTGCGCCAGCTCGTCGCGCTGCGCGTCCTCGCCGCCCGCGCCGGGGAGGCGGATCTCGTAGCCGGCGCGATCGACGGCCTCGCGCAGCAGCGCGACGTCGACGCCGCCCGCGGTCACCGTCGCCTCCTCCGTCGCGAGGTTGACGCTCGCCGCGGCCACGCCCTCGACGCCCGCGAGCGCGCGCTCCACGCGGCGCACGCAGGAGGCGCAGCTCATGCCGCGCACCGCGAAGCGAATCTGCCGCCCGTCGCCGGCGGCGCCGTCGAGCGCCCCGTCCGGCGACGGCGCGCCGCCGGCGGGCTCGCCGTCGCCCTGCTGCGCCGGGCGCGTGCCGGCGCCCTCGGGCGCGCCGCTCTCGGTGGTCATCGCGTCCCCCGGCTGCTGTTGAATCGCTGCATCTGTCGGCTCAGCGGTGCGCGAGGTCGTAGAGCTCGACGAGCTCGGCGAGCACCGGCTCGGCGTCGCCGCCCTCGATGGCGTCGACGACGCAGTGGTGCAGGTGGCCGTCGAGCATCCGCGCCTCGGCCTTCTCGAGCGCGCGGCGCACGGCGTAGCTCTGCTTCAGCACGTCGACGCAGTAGCTCTCCTCCTCGATCATGCGGCGGATGCCGTCCAGATGGCCGCGCGCGTAGGCGAGGCGGCGCAAGACATCGGCGCGCGTCTCGGCATCCATGCGGTCTCTTCCGGTGATCCGTCGGCGCCACCAGCATACACCAGAACCCCCACCGGGGGGGTAGGGGTCGGGCTGGCCGCCGCGCTCGTGCGGCCGGGGCCGCGCTGCTACGATGCCGCCGAGGTGAGGCAAGGCGAGGCGAGGGTCGTGCCCTCGACGCCGCGCCCTCGACGCTGCGACGGGGAGAGACTGGGAGAGGGCGCGACGTGGGCTGTCCGGTGCACATCTGGGGGCCCGCCGCCGCCGCGCTGCTGCCCGCGGCGCGGCTGATGCGCTTCCGTTTCCACGACCGGCTCGCGGCGTGGCGATCACCGGGCGCGGGCGCCACCGAGGGCCCCCCCGGTGCGGACGCCGGCGCCGAGGCGGCCGGTGGGGCTGCCGCGCCGCCGCCGCGCCGCTTCGCCCCCATCGACCCGCACGCGCCCCGCGGCTAGCAGGCCCGCAGCTAGCCAGGCCCGGGAGGCCGCGCATGACCGCCGACCCGACCGCCCCCGCCCCGCCCGCGCTGCGCCGCCGGCCTCGATCCTCGACCCGACGCGCACCGCGCTGCTCGTCGTCGACGTGCAGAACGACTTCATCCACGCCGACGGCCACTCCGGGCAGCGCACGGACGGTAACGCCGGCTTCCGCGCGATGGTCGACGGCCGGCTCGCGCCCTTCGTCGACGAGGCGCGTGCGCTCGGGGTGCAGCTCGTGTGGATCCGGATGGAGAACGCGCCCGACACGGTGTCGCCGGCGAACGCGCGCATCAAGCGCAAGATGTACGGCGCCGACCCCGACGATCCCGCCTCTGTCGACATCTGGGAGCGCGCGGTCTGCGTGCGCGGGAGCTGGGGCGCGGAGATCTACCTCCCCGTCGCCGCGGCCGACCTCGTCTCGCCGAAGAGCCGCTACTCCGCCTTCATCCGCACCGAGCTCGACGCGACGCTGCGCGCGCGCGGCGTGACCACGACGGCGGTGGCCGGCGTCGTCACGAACCAGTGCGTCGAGTCCACGGCGCGCGACGCCTACCAGCACGACTACGACGTGCTGCTGGTCGCGGACTGCGTCGCCGAGCGCACCCCCGAGGCGCGCGCCGCGACCTTCGCCAACATCGAGGGCGGCAGCGGCTGGGTGCGCGACTCGGCGGAGCTGCTGATAGCGTGGCGTGCCCATGCCGGCGGCGCCCCGGCGGGCGCGCCCCAGGCTGCGCGCGTGACCTAGGTGTAGTTCCCACGTAGGTTGTTGACAGGATGAGGGGCCTCGCCCGCTGCTGTGTGTGACAGCACGGCAGTAGCGAGGAGAGGACACCCTCATGGCCCATCGTAACGCGCGGCTGACGCCGCTGACCCGACTCGAGCTCGTGCGGGAAGTGGACGCCGGCTGGCCCCAGGCTGAGGTCGCTCGCCACTTCCGCGTCTCCCGCCACACCGTTGCCAAGTGGCTGGGGCGCTTCCGTGCGGAGGGAGCGGCAGGGCTCGAGGACCGCAGCTCCGCCCCGCGCGCGCATCCCCGGCGCACGCCGCCCGAGCTGGAGCGACGCATCTGCGCCGTGCGACGCACGCAGGGATTCGGGCCGCATCGCATCCAGTGGGCGCTCGGGGTCGCCCGCTCCACGGTCTACGCCGTGCTGCGGCGCCGCGGCCTCAACCGGCTCGACAGCCTGCACCGCGTCACCCGGGAGCCGGTCCGCTACGAGCACGACGCCCCCGGCGACCTGCTGCATCTCGACGTGAAGAAGCTCGGGCGCGTCCCCGAGGGCGGCGGCAAGCGAATGGCGCCTGGCTTCGCCGAGACGCGCTCCGGGCCGCATTCGCGGCGTTCGCTGGGGCTGGAGTACCTACACGTCGCCGTCGACGACCACAGCCGTTACGCCTACGTCTCCGTCCTGCCCGACGAGCGTGGCGCGAGCTGCGCCGCCTTCCTCGAGCAGGCGCTCGCGGCCTTCCGCCGGCGTGGCGTGCGCGTGCGCCGGGTCCTGACCGACAACGCGAAGGCCTACACCGTCGCCCGCAGCTTCCACGGCGCCGCCGCTGCCGCAGACGTGCGGCTGTCGCACACGCGGCCCTACCGCCCGCAGACGAACGGCAAAGCCGAGCGTTTCATCCAGATCCTGCAGAACGAGTGGGCCTACGCCCGCCCCTACCGCTCCAACGCCGAGCGGCTGCGCCAGCTCCCACGCTGGCTCTACCGCTACAATCACCGCCGACCGCACGGCGGCGTCGGCGGGGCCGTCCCCGCCTCCCGCCTGTGAACAACCTTCCTGGGTAGTACACCTAGTCGGGCGCGCCGGAGCCGCCGCCCGACACGCCCGAGCACGAGCGGTGCGCTAGGGGGCGCGGTAGCCCCTCGAGTCCAGCGGAACGCTGGCGAGATCGGCGCCGTGGCGCAGCGTGCGCACGGCGACCACCTGCGGCAGGGCGAAGCGCGCGACGAAGCCGTCCTCGCCCGGCTGCGGGCCGTCGAGGGGGGAGAGCAGCGCCGTCAGCCAGCGCTGCCCCTCGGGCGTGGGCGCGAGCCGGGCGGCGAG
This sequence comes from Dehalococcoidia bacterium, assembly GCA_963667515.2. Classification (GTDB taxonomy): domain Bacteria; phylum Chloroflexota; class Dehalococcoidia; order UBA2979; family UBA2979; genus VYDC01. Next base: position 326,159 of record CAXXXY010000008.1, read on the forward strand.
CGCGCGACCGAGCGCGGGGCCGCCGTCCACCGCCGCCAGCGCCAGCCCCGGCGCGCCCGCCAGTGCGAGCAGCCGATCGAGGCCGGCCGTCGCCTCGCTCGACTCGCCCGCGCTCACCTCGCCGTCGGCAGCGCTCTCGTCCGGCCGCAGCACGTCGGTCGGCACGCCCGCGTCGTGGAGCGCGGCGGCCGCCTCGGCGAGCGCGGGCGAGTCGACGAGCAGCACCGCGTCGCCCGCGAGCAGCGGCGCCGCCAGCCACCACGCCGCGCGCCCGCGGCGCGCGCGCAGCAGGGCGCGGCCGCGCGGCGTCTCGTGGCGCATCTCGGTGTGCTGCCCCGGCACCGGCACGGTGCCTGTGTGATGCGCCGTGCCTCCGCGGTGCGCGGTGCGCGCCGGGCCCGCGGGGCGTCCGAGCTCGCGGCGGGCCGCCTGCGCCGCGGAGAGCAGCTGCTCGGCGTGCGGGTGCCCGCGATCGGCGAGCAGCACCGCGGCGCGCTCGACGGTGGCGGCGCGCGCCTCCAGCGGCGCGTCCCAGCGCTCGGCGAGCGGGGGGAGCTCCGCCGCCGCGCCGTCCTCGGGCGCGCCCACGGCGAGCGCGGCCAGCGCGGCGGCCTCGTCGGGCTCGTCGTCGGCGGCGTCGCTGCGGCGCACGAACGCCCACAGGTAGTCGGGGCCGCCGGCCTTCGGGCCCGTGCCCGACATGCGCATCCCGCCGAACGGCTCGACGCCGGGGCGCGCGCCGGTGGTGCCGCGGTTCACGTAGACGTTGCCCGCCGCGAGCGCGTTGGCGGCGTGCTCGATGGTGCGTGGGCTGCGCGAGAAGACGCCTGCCGTCAGCGCGTACGGCGTGCCGTTGGCGATCGCGTACGCTTCCTCCTCGCCCTCGAAGGGGATGAGCACGAGGATCGGGCCGAACAGCTCCTCGGTCTCCGTGCGGGCGTCGAGGGCGCGGGCGGTGGGGAGCCGCACGACAAGCGGCCCGCGCGCGAGCGACCCCCGGGCCTTCTCCCGCATAGGGTCCCCCTCGACGGGCCCGGCGAAGCGATCGAGCAGCGGCTCGCACTCGGCGCGCGCGGCCCGAGCCGCCTCGTCGAGCCGCGCCGCCGCCTCGCCGTCGATCAGCGGGTTCAGCTGCGTCCCCGGCGCGTCGGCCGCGCCCACCTCCAGGCTCGCCGCCGCCTCGGCGAGGCGAGCCGCGAAGCGCTCGGCGACGGGCGCCTGCACCAGCACGCGCGACACCGCCGAGCACTTCTGGTTCGCGTGCCCGAACGCCGAGCCGACGACGCCCGCCACCGCCTCGTCCAGGTCGGCGTCGGCGAACACCAGCGCGGCGTTCTTGCCGCCGAGCTCGGCGACGAGCGCGCGCGGCGCCCCCGAGGCGGTGGGGGCGCGCCACGCCGCCTCGTGCAGCCACTCGCCCACCGCGCGCGATCCGGTGAACGCCACCATCGCGACGAGGGGGTGCTGCGCGAGCGCCGCGCCCACCTCCTCACCGCGCCCCGGCAGGCAGATCAGCGCCTCGCGCGGAACGCCCGCCTCGTGCAGCAGCGCGACGAGGCGCGTGGCGATCAGTGGCGTCTGCTCGGCGGGCTTCAGCACGACGGCGTTGCCGGCCGCCAGCGCCGCCGCCGTCATCCCGCAGGGGATGGCGAGCGAGAAGTTCCACGGCGGGATGACCGCGACGACCCCCCTGGGCGCCACGCGCTGGCCGTGCCGCGCCCACAGCCGCTCCGCCTCGGCGGCGTTGTAGCGCAGGAAGTCGACGGCCTCTTCCACCTCGGCGTAGGCGCCGACGCGGTCGCGGCCGCCCTCGTGCACAACCCACGCGGCGAGCTCGTGCGCGCGCGCCTCGGCGAGCTCCGCGGCGTGGCGCAGCACCCGCGCCCGCTCGCCCACGGGGAGCGCGCCCCAGCGCCGGGCGCCCGCGCTCGCGACGAGGGCGGCGCGCTCGACGTCGGCCGTGCGCGCGAAGCGGATGCGCCCCACGGGCTCGCCCCCCGCCGCGAGCGGATGCGAGGGGCTCGCGATCGCCACCTCCTCGCCGCCGTCCAGCACCTCGTCGGCGACGCGCAGCTCGAACCGCTCGCCGAAGCGCGCCCGCGCCTGCGCGAGCGCCGCGTCGAAGCGGGCGCGGAACGCCGCGTCGTGCCAGCGCCCCACGGCCATGCGCTGGAACGCGCCGGGGAGCGGGCGTGGGCCGGGCTCGGCGGGCGCGGGCGGGCGCGGCGGGCGCAGCAACTCCTCGGGCGGCGCGCCCGCACGGCTCTGCAGCAGCACCCCGACCTGCGAGGAGTTCTCCAGCACCCGCCGCACGAGGTACGCCATCCCCGGCAGCAGCTCCCCCACCGGCACGTAGTCGCGCGCCGCCCAGCCGAGCGCGGCGAGCGCGCGGCTGGTGCCCTCGGCGGTGCGGTAGAGCGTCTGGTGCTCGACGGCGCTCGCGGGCAGCCCCGCGCGCTCGGCCAGCGCCTCGGCGAGGGCGTGCGCGCGCGCGTTGTGGCTGCCCACGGCGAGCCGCAGCGCCGTGTGCGCCGGCACGAGGCGCGCCAGCAGCCGCTCGAACGCCGCGTCAGTCGCCTGCTTCTCGGCGTAGACGGGCGAGGGCCAGCGGTTCGCCTCCGCGACGATCGTCTCGTAGTCCCAGTAGGCGCCCTTCACCAGCCGCACGGCGAGCGTGCCCCGCGCCTCGGCGAAGGCGAGCAGCTCCTCGGCGTGCGCCTCGGCGTCGCGCAGGTAGCCCTGCAGCACCACGCCGAGGTCGGGCCAGCCGTCCAGCGGCTCGCCGTGCGCGAAGACGCTGCGCACGACGTGCCAGGTGAGGTCGCGCAGCTCGTGCTGCTCGGCGTCGACGGTGAGGCCGACGCCGGCCTCGCGAGCCCGCTCGGCGATCGCCTCGAGGCGCGGGCGCACCCGGCGCAGCGTGCCCTCGGGGTCGACGGGGGCGAAGTGCGCGGTGAGCGAGGAGAGCTTCAGCGAGAGCTCGAGGGCGGGGCGGTCGCCGGCCGTCCGCTGCCCGGCCGCCGGCTGCGCCGCGAGCTGGTCGAGCAGCGCGAGGTAGCTCGCGACGTAGCGGTCGGCCTCGGCCTCGGAGAGCACGGCCTCGCCCAGCAGGTCGAAGGAGGGGTGGCGGCCGTGCCCGTCGAGGTCGGCGACCGCGGCGGCGACGGAGCCCGCGCCGGGCGGCGTGATGAAGCGGCGCGCGAAGAGGGCGGCCGCGCGGCGCGCCGTCTCGCCGACGATCGGCGCGGGCAGGTGCTCGTCGCGGGCGATGCGCAGCAGCCAGCGCAGCGAGCGCGGCAGGCCGGGGAAGTCGGCGCCGAAGTACTCGCGGGCGAGCCGCTTCGCCTCGCGCCCGCCCTCGTCGTAGTCGAGCGAGGCGAGCACGTCCATGTAGCGCAGCAGCCGCGAGCGGAAGCGGTCGTCGGCGACGGCGTGGGTGAGCAGCCAGTCCTGAACCCGCTCGGCGGGCCCCGGCCGGTAGCGCCCCGCCTCCTCCAGCAGCGCCCGCCCAAGCTCCTGCGTCCGCCCCTCGACGGCGGCAACGGGAGCGGGCGGCGTGGTCATGGGGGAGAGGATACGCGGAGAGTCGAACCGTTCGGTCGCGCCAGATGGCCATTAGGCGCTTACCGCGCCGGGGTACCGGTCGTAGACTCGGAGTACGCCTAGAGGACGGGCCGCAACATGAGGTCACGCCATGACTTTGCCCACCCAGACGAGTTTCGAGGATGCGCAGAAGGTGTGCTCGTTTCTGCGTACAAAGGCCACAGGCAGCACACAGAAAGACACGAAGGCGGTCGTGGGTGCGAAGTACTTTGATTCCCGGAAGCTCGCAGCCTACGAAGCCTGGGGGGTGTTGCTGAGGCAGGGCGACCTCCTGAAGGCGACTCCGCTCGGACGCGAGTTGGGCGGAGGGGGCGATGCGGTTGCGGTCACCGCCGCGGCGCAGGTGCTCCTCGGAACCCATGGATACCGGATGGCTCTCGAGTACCTACGCAACAACGGCATCGCAGGCATCAGCGCGCCTGACCTTGGTGCCTGGTGGCACGAGCACGTCCCCGCGGACCTGGGCACAACCGCGGAGAAGAGCATCTCGTCGGCTGCGAACTCCTTCTTCTCCGTCGCGGCCGCGGCATGGGTTGGCGAGTACATTCATGGCGGCAAGCACGGATCGGCGCGCCTTGACTCGATCAACTTACAGCGAATCGCGGAGGTCTTGGACGCGACGCTAACCCCCCCGGGCGAAGAGCATGAGGGGGACGTTAGCGGTCAACAGTCGGGCCTGATGCCGCAGCAGGGGACTGACTCTCCCGCAGCAGATGCCGCCGGGCTGCCCGACGTGAAGAAGGACTCACCAGGGAGCCGCGTCTTCATCGCCCACGGCAAGAACTGGGCTCTAGTGGAACAAGTACGGTCAGCGCTTGAGGTCGCGGGGCTGAAGTACGAGATCGCCGAGGAAGAGGAGACGCCGGCGATTCCGGTGCCGGAGAAGGTCTGCAGGCGATGCGGCGCTGCACCGCCGCAGTCATCTGCGTTGGTGCCGAGGGCTCGTCGACTGCTGACGGCCCGCAGATCAACCAGAACGTGCTCATTGAGATCGGCGCAGCCTTCGTACTCTATGACCGCGATGTCGTCCTCGTGTGGGACAAGGCTCTACCGGTCCCCTCGAACCTTCAGGGCCTGTACCGGTTGGACGTTGAGGAATCGACTTTGTCCTTCGAAGACGCCTTGAAGCTGCTTAGGGCGGTTCGCAAGTTCTCAGAAGTTGAGACCGGACCGCCTGCGAGCGGCGACAGCTAGGCGGCCTCACCTCGCCCTCCACCCTCCCCCTCGCTCTCCCCACCCGGCATGATGGCGAGCGCCGCGTCGAGGGCGGCCGCGCGAGGGGGAGCCGCCATGCCGGGACCGCTGCCGACGACGGGGCCGCTCGCGGGCGTGCGGGTGCTCGACCTCTCGTGGATCCTCTCGGGGCCGTTCTGCACCATGACGCTCTGCGACCTCGGCGCCGATGTCATCAAGGTCGAGCGGCCGCCGTGGGGCGACATGGGGCGCACGAATCGCCCGCTGCGCGACGGCGAGTCCGCCTACTTCCTCTCCGTGAACCGCGGCAAGCGCTCCGTCTCCATCGACCTGAAGGAGGAGCGCGGCCGCGCGCTCTTCCGCGACCTCGTGCGCGAGGTGGACGTGCTCGTCGAGAACTTTTCGCCGGGGGCGATGGACGGCCTCGGCCTCGGCTACGAGGCGCTCGCCGAGGTCAACCCGCGCCTCGTCTACGCCGCGATCTCCGGCTTCGGGCGCACGGGGCCGTGGCGGGACCGCCCCGCCCTCGACGTCATCGCGCAGGGGGCGGGCGGCATCATGTCGGTCACGGGCCACCCCGGCGGCCCGCCGACGCGCCCCGGCAGCTCGCTGGGCGACATCACCGCGGGGCTCTACGCGGCGGTCGGCATCCTCGCGGCGCTCCACGAGCGCGAGCGCTCGGGCCGCGGCCAGCTCATCGACGTGTCGATGATGGACGCGCAGATGGCGATCCAGGAGAACGCCTTCATGCGCTGGGAGATCCTCCGCCAGGAGCCAGAAAAGCTCGGCACGAGGCACCCCACCGCCGTGCCGTTCCAGGCCTTCCCCACGAGCAACGGCTGGATGGTGCTGGCGCTGGCGTGGGGCGGCGTCGACCAGTGGGGGCTGCTGTGCGCGGCCCTCGAGCTGCCCGAGCTCATCGACGACCCGCGCTTCGCCACCGCCGACGCGCGCACCGACCACCACGCCGAGCTCGAGCCGCTGCTGAACGAGGCGTTCCGCACGCGCACGAGCCAGGAGTGGATCGACGCGCTGCTGCCGATGCGCATCCCCTGCGGCCCGCTCAACACGATCTCGCAGGCCGCCGCCTCCGAGCAGACGGCGGCGCGCGAGATGCTCGCCCCCGTCGAGCACCACACCTTCGGCGAGGTGAGGCTCGTGAACACGCCGGTGAAGCTCTCGCGCACGCCGGGCGGCATCCGCGGCAGCTCCCCCGACATGGGCGCGCACTCCTTCGAGGTGCTGGCCGAGCTGCTGGGGATGGAGCCGGCAGCGGTGCAGGCGCTCGTCGAGGGGGGCGTCGTCCACACCGAGCGCGGCGTCCCGGAGCTCGGCTAGATGTAGTTCCCACGTAGGTTGTTGACAGGATGAGGGGCCTCGCCCGCTGCTGTGTGTGACAGCACGGCAGTAGCGAGGAGAGGACACCCTCATGGCCCATCGTAACGCGCGGCTGACGCCGCTGACCCGACTCGAGCTCGTGCGGGAAGTGGACGCCGGCTGGCCCCAGGCTGAGGTCGCTCGCCACTTCCGCGTCTCCCGCCACACCGTTGCCAAGTGGCTGGGGCGCTTCCGGGCGGAGGGAGCGGCAGGGCTCGAGGACCGCAGCTCCGCCCCGCGCGCGCATCCCCGGCGCACGCCGCCCGAGCTGGAGCGACGCATCTGCGCCGTGCGACGCACGCAGGGATTCGGGCCGCATCGCATCCAGTGGGCGCTCGGGGTCGCCCGCTCCACGGTCTACGCCGTGCTGCGGCGCCGCGGCCTCAACCGGCTCGACCGCCTGCACCGCGTCACCCGGGAGCCGGTCCGCTACGAGCACGACGCCCCCGGCGACCTGCTGCATCTCGACGTGAAGAAGCTCGGGCGCGTCCCCGAGGGCGGCGGCAAGCGAATGGCGCCTGGCTTCGCCGAGACGCGCTCCGGGCCGCATTCGCGGCGTTCGCTGGGGCTGGAGTACCTACACGTCGCCGTCGACGACCACAGCCGTTACGCCTACGTCTCCGTCCTGCCCGACGAGCGTGGCGCGAGCTGCGCCGCCTTCCTCGAGCAGGCGCTCGCGGCCTTCCGCCGGCGTGGCGTGCGCGTGCGCCGGGTCCTGACCGACAACGCGAAGGCCTACACCGTCGCCCGCAGCTTCCACGGCGCCGCCGCTGCCGCAGACGTGCGGCTGTCGCACACACGGCCCTACCGCCCGCAGACGAACGGCAAAGCCGAGCGTTTCATCCAGATCCTGCAGAACGAGTGGGCCTACGCCCGCCCCTACCGCTCCAACGCCGAGCGGCTGCGCCAGCTCCCACGCTGGCTCTACCGCTACAATCACCGCCGACCGCACGGCGGCGTCGGCGGGGCCGTCCCCGCCTCCCGCCTGTGAACAACCTTCCTGGGTAGTACAGCTAGCGCGCTCGCCTCGACGCTCGGGACGCTCGGGGTCGGCGCCGCTCCCTGGAGGCCGGGGAAGTCCTAGAGGCCGGGGAAGTCGCGGTAGACGATGGGGCGCCGGCGGCCGGTGAAGCCCTCGGCGCGCAGGTAGTGCGGCGTCGCGAGGATCATCAGCGGGCGGTAGTCCTCCGGCGGGTCGGCGCCGCGCCCCGTCAGCCGCTCGCGCTTCTCGAGGAAGCGCGCCACCTCGTCCGGGTCGTCGACGAGCTCGGCGGTCGCCTGCACGAAGACGTTCACCGGGTCGTTGGCGCGCTCGCGCGGGTGCATCCCGCTGAGCAAGAAACCGACCTGCGGGTTGCGGCGGATGTGGCCGGTCTTCGGCTGCACGTCTTGCGTCAGCACCTGCATGCGCCAGCCCTCCATGAACGGCGTGACCGGCCGCATGCGCGCCAGCCCGTCGCGGCGGTAGGTGAGCAGGTAGCAGGCGACGCCGTTGCAGTCCGAGAGGAAGGCGTGGATCGCGTCACGGTGGCGCTCGCCCTCCTCGGGCGGGACGGCGCGCTGCCCCTCGTACTTGAGGCCGATCGGCACCCGCTCGCCTGCCCTTCGCTCGCGCGGCGCGTCCCGCCACCCGTCGCGGCGACGAGGATAGCGCCGCGCTGTGTCTCGGCGCCGCCGAGGCTCGGCGCGCCGCGGCGCCGCCCCTGCTCGCCGCGGGCCGCGCTAGGCTGCGCGCGGGGGACGCCATGCGTCGAGCAGGGCGCGGCGCGCGTGGGCGAGGCTGCCGCTGGGCGGCGGCGTGCGCTGCCGCGCTCGTGTTTGCCGGCTGCTCCCCGGGCAGCGGCGCGGCGCCGACCGCGACGCCAGCCCCGACGCCGGTCGACGCTCCCGTCGAGGAACGCCAGCGCGTCTCGTCTCCCGCCGCCACCGGGTCCGCCGCCGCCGGCCCCGCTGCCACGCGCGAGGTGGCGGCGCCTACGCCGCCCGGCGAACCGCTCACCTCAGCGCCTGCCGTCGGCGCTGGCGTCGCGCCTCCGGCGGGTGGCGCCGCGCCGCCGTCCGTCGACGCAGCACGCGCGCCCCGCCTCGACGGCGAGGCGCGCGTGCTGCGCGTCGTCGAGGTCGCCGTGCTCGACGTGCTGGTCGCGGGCGACGTCTATCGCGTGCGCCTCGCGGGGGTGGACCTGCCGCCGGTGCACGGCGTCGTCGGATGCTACGGCGAAGAGGCGCGCGCCGTGACGGAGCGGCTCGCGCCGGCGGGAAGCGCGCTCGCGCTCGAGTCGGCGGCGGGCGAGGGCGATGCGCTGCCCGCCGTCTACGCGTGGTCGGGCGGCACGCTGCTCAACGAGCGCATCGTGGAGGAGGGCTACGCGCTGGTCGGGGAGTCGGGAGCGGTCGGCCGCCACTCGGTCGCGCTGCTGGACGCCGAGCGCGCGGCGGCGCGCTCGATCGCGGGGCTGTGGGGGGCCGCCGTCGGCATCGACGCCTACCGCGGCTCCGCGCGGTGCGAGTCGTTGAGCGGCTACTTCTCCGCCTCGCACGTCGGCCTCACCGGCGACCTGCGCGATGGCGTGCCCTACGGCCGCCCCCGCTAGGTGTACTACCCAGGAAGGTTGTTCACAGGCGGGAGGCGGGGACGGCCCCGCCGACGCCGCCGTGCGGTCGGCGGTGATTGTAGCGGTAGAGCCAGCGTGGGAGCTGGCGCAGCCGCTCGGCGTTGGAGCGGTAGGGGCGGGCGTAGGCCCACTCGTTCTGCAGGATCTGGATGAAACGCTCGGCTTTGCCGTTCGTCTGCGGGCGGTAGGGCCGCGTGTGCGACAGCCGCACGTCTGCGGCAGCGGCGGCGCCGTGGAAGCTGCGGGCGACGGTGTAGGCCTTCGCGTTGTCGGTCAGGACCCGGCGCACGCGCACGCGCACGCCACGCCGGCGGAAGGCCGCGAGCGCCTGCTCGAGGAAGGCGGCGCAGCTCGCGCCACGCTCGTCGGGCAGGACGGAGACGTAGGCGTAACGGCTGTGGTCGTCGACGGCGACGTGTAGGTACTCCAGCCCCAGCGAACGCCGCGAATGCGGCCCGGAGCGCGTCTCGGCGAAGCCAGGCGCCATTCGCTTGCCGCCGCCCTCGGGGACGCGCCCGAGCTTCTTCACGTCGAGATGCAGCAGGTCGCCGGGGGCGTCGTGCTCGTAGCGGACCGGCTCCCGGGTGACGCGGTGCAGGCGGTCGAGCCGGTTGAGGCCGCGGCGCCGCAGCACGGCGTAGACCGTGGAGCGGGCGACCCCGAGCGCCCACTGGATGCGATGCGGCCCGAATCCCTGCGTGCGTCGCACGGCGCAGATGCGTCGCTCCAGCTCGGGCGGCGTGCGCCGGGGATGCGCGCGCGGGGCGGAGCTGCGGTCCTCGAGCCCTGCCGCTCCCTCCGCCCGGAAGCGCCCCAGCCACTTGGCAACGGTGTGGCGGGAGACGCGGAAGTGGCGAGCGACCTCAGCCTGGGGCCAGCCGGCGTCCACTTCCCGCACGAGCTCGAGTCGGGTCAGCGGCGTCAGCCGCGCGTTACGATGGGCCATGAGGGTGTCCTCTCCTCGCTACTGCCGTGCTGTCACACACAGCAGCGGGCGAGGCCCCTCATCCTCTCAACAACCTACGTGGGAACTACACCTAGCCGCGCGCTCGGCCCCGCGGGGCGCGCGGGTCGGCGCGCGACCGACGCGGGGTCCAGGCGGTGAGCGACGCGTTAGGCTAGGGGGGCGAAGAGGAGAGCCGCCGATGTTCGGGATGTTCGCGCGCCACGACACCACGATGCCCGCGCCCGCCGATGCGCTGCCGGGCCGGGCCGAGCGGATGCCGGTGCCCGCCACGCACTTCGTCAACGGCAACCCGCTGGAGCCGCCGTTCCCGGAGTGGACGGAGCGCGCGCTCTTCGGCATGGGCTGCTTCTGGGGTGCCGAGCGGCTGTTCTGGGAGGCGCCGGGCGTCTACAGCACCTCGGTCGGCTACGCGGCTGGCCTCACGCCCAACCCGAGCTACGAGGAGGTGTGCTCCGGCCGCACCGGCCACACCGAGGCGGTGCTCGTCGTCTTCGACACGCGTGCCACCAGCTACGAGGCGATGCTGCGCATCTTCTGGGAGGGCCACGACCCGACGCAGGGGATGCGCCAGGGCAACGACGTGGGCACCCAGTACCGCTCGGGCGCGTACTGGCACTCGGAGGCGCAGCGCCTTGCCGCCGAGGCCACGCGCGACGCCTACCAGGAGCGCCTCACCGCGGCGGGCCACGGCCGCATCACCAGCGAGCTCGCCGAGGCGGGCGAGTACTACTACGCCGAGGGCTACCACCAGCAGTACCTGGCGAAGAACCCGGACGGCTACTGCGGTATCGGCGGGACCGGGGTCGCCTGCCCCACGGGCGTGGTCGGGCTCGGCGCCTAGCCGGCTCGCCGGCGGTCCGACGCGGATCGCCGTTGCGGCAAAGGCGATCGAGCTACCCGGGCAAGCGCGTCGAGTTCAAGCGAGCGATCGCGGAGGGCGACCTCGTCGTGCCGCATTGCCTCCAGCACTGGCCCGGCGACCATAACTATGCCGGGATCGATATCTTCCGTTTCGACAGCGACGGCAAGATCGTCGAGCACTGGGACGTGCTGCAGATCATCCCCGACCCGGAGAACGCCGCCAACGACAACGGCATGTTCTAGCCGATCAACGTCCACCATCGTGTGCGACGGCCTCGGGATTCGCGGCGCATTCCTCGGACGCCGTCCTCGTTATCGGAGGGGGATGCGGTGACTCGCGGCGCCGACCGCCAGCGTTCCGCGGGTGCGCGCCGCCCGTCACCTCGTCTGCCGAGCCGGGCGTGTCGAGTGGGCTACCCGCTGCGCCCCTCAAGGAACGAGGCCAACGCCGCGGCCGCCTCGGCGGGGCGCTCCTGGTGCGGGAAGCGCCCGGTGTCGGGGATGTGGACGGCGCGGCCGTCGGGAAGCGCGGCGAGCGCCTTCTCCTCGAACATCGCGATCAACGGGTCGCGCTCGCCGTAGAGCAGCAGCGTCGGCGCCTGCACGCGCGGCAGTAGCTCGGCCACGTCGGCGAGCGCGACGCCGCGCTCGCCCCACTGCACCCAGCGGCCGGCCTGCCAGCGGCTGGCGTTCAACTCCTCGCCGATGGCGGGGTCGAGCGTGCCGGAGATGCGCGCGTTCTCGGCGGCGTCGCGCGGGAGCGGCCGGCCCTGCTCGTCGAACCAGCCGGGCCGCTCGAGCTCCAGCGCGCGCTCCTCGGAGGCGGCGGGGCCGAGGGCGACCGAGACGAGGCCGAGCCGCGCGACGCGCTCGGGGTGCTCGGCGGCGATCAGCGTGGCGACGCAGCCGCCCAGCGAGTTGCCCACGAGCACGGCGCGCTCGATGCCGAGCCCGTCGAGCGCTGCGAGCACGTCGGCGGCGCTCTGCGCGAGTGGGTAGGCGAAGCTCTCGGGATCGGTGGCGCGGGAGTCGCCGTGGCCGCCGAACTCCATCGCGACGACGCGCCGGCCCCCCGCGAGCGCGGGCGCGACGTGGCGCCAGTCTGCGTTCCAGCCGCCGAGCTTGTGCAGCAGCACGACGGGCTCGCCGGGGCGCGCTCCCGCCTCGGTGGGTCCGAGCTCGCCGAAGGCGATCGCCCCGCCCGGTACCTCGACGAGGTCCGTGCGCGTCCACGATCCGGCCGGCTGCTCCATCATCGTCGCCTCCCTCTGGCGCATGGGCGCGCGCGTCTCGCGCGGCTACGGTGCGCTCGTGCCCTCGCGCCCGTAGGCGTCCTCGAGCCGCACGACGTCGTCGAGCTCGGGCGTGCTCGCCTCGAGGACATCGCAGTCGGTCCGCGCCACCATGCGGTGGCGTACCCCCGGCGCGATGCGGTAGCTGTCGCCGGGCCCCAGCTCCCGCTCGAGCAGCCCCGCTCCCTCGTCGACCATCAGCGTCAGCGTCCCGCTCTGGACGTGAATCGTCTCGTCCTTCTCGTGGTGGTACTGCAGGCTGAGCTGGTGCCCCCCGTTCACGTGCAGCAGCTTCCCGACGTAGCGATCGGTGTGCGCCCAGATCAGCTCGTAGCCCCACGGCTTCTCCACTCGACGCGGCACGTCCATGGCTCGCCTCCTACCCGGTCCGCGCCGCGTCGCCCTGCCCACTGTCGCTGCACCGTGCGCGCGGCAGCCCCTCGAGTCCAGCGGAACGCTGGCCCTCGGGTGGAGCGGAACGCTGCCTAGCTGTACTACCCAGGAAGGTTGTTCACAGGCGGGAGGCGGGGACGGCCCGCCGACGCCGCCGTGCGGTCGGCGGTGATTGTAGCGGTAGAGCCAGCGTGGGAGCTGGCGCAGCCGCTCGGCGTTGGAGCGGTAGGGGCGGGCGTAGGCCCACTCGTTCTGCAGGATCTGGATGAAACGCTCGGCTTTGCCGTTCGTCTGCGGGCGGTAGGGCCGCGTGTGCGACAGCCGCACGTCTGCGGCAGCGGCGGCGCCGTGGAAGCTGCGGGCGACGGTGTAGGCCTTCGCGTTGTCGGTCAGGACCCGGCGCACGCGCACGCCACGCCGGCGGAAGGCCGCGAGCGCCTGCTCGAGGAAGGCGGCGCAGCTCGCGCCACGCTCGTCGGGCAGGACGGAGACGTAGGCGTAACGGCTGTGGTCGTCGACGGCGACGTGTAGGTACTCCAGCCCCAGCGAACGCCGCGAATGCGGCCCGGAGCGCGTCTCGGCGAAGCCAGGCGCCATTCGCTTGCCGCCGCCCTCGGGGACGCGCCCGAGCTTCTTCACGTCGAGATGCAGCAGGTCGCCGGGGGCGTCGTGCTCGTAGCGGACCGGCTCCCGGGTGACGCGGTGCAGGCGGTCGAGCCGGTTGAGGCCGCGGCGCCGCAGCACGGCGTAGACCGTGGAGCGGGCGACCACGAGCGCCCACTGGATGCGATGCGGCCCGAATCCCTGCGTGCGTCGCATGGCGCAGATGCGTCGCTCCAGCTCGGGCGGCGTGCGCCGGGGATGCGCGCGCGGGGCGGAGCTGCGGTCCTCGAGCCCTGCCGCTCCCTCCGTCCGGAAGCGCCCCAGCCACTTGGCAACGGTGTGGCGGGAGACGCGGAAGTGGCGAGCGACCTCAGCCTGGGGCCAGCCGGCGTCCACTTCCCGCACGAGCTCGAGTCGGGTCAGCGGCGTCAGCCGCGCGTTACGATGGGCCATGAGGGTGTCCTCTCCTCGCTACTGCCGTGCTGTCACACACAGCAGCGGGCGAGGCCCCTCATCCTGTCAACAACCTACGTGGGAACTACACCTAGCCGCGGGGGAGGCCGAGGCCGCGCGTGGCGATGATGTTGCGCTGGATCTCGTTGGTGCCGCCGAAGATCGTGTAGACCACGCTGTGCACGTACTCCTGCGTGAAGAGCGCCCGCAGCGGCGCGCGCGGGTCCTCGGCGTCCCAGACGTTCCCGTAGAGCCCGAAGACGTGCACCCCCGTGCGCGAGAGCGCCTGCTTGAGCTGCGAGTCGATGATCTTCGAGGTCGACGCCTCGTAGTTCGGCACCGTGCCCGCCGCCTGCATCGAGATGATGCGCAGCGAGAAGTTGAACGGTGATTGTGTACTTGACGCAGAGTAGAGGTGCGCGCACGATGCGGATGCGTAGACTCAGGCGGATCTCCGACGTGGTAGTACATGCCGAAGGGCTGCTGGCGTTCGTGCTGCTGATCCCAATAGTAGTCGCCGCCGCCGCCCCCCTGGTGATCGCGGTGCCGCCCTGGGCCGGTTGGACCATCTTTACGGTGTCGGCTCTTGCCAGTTATGGGCTACTCGTGTGGTGGACCGGTCGCAAACTCAACGACCTTATTTTGGAGCGCATCGGGGGGCAACACCGACTCGCGAAGCTCGAAGAGGAGAAACCAGGAGCTCGCGTGGAGTCGCCCGCTCCTGACGACGCTGATAAGCCGTCACCGCGAGACGAGCCGCTCGTAATCTTGTGCCGCGGATACGCGCTCCCGGCGTACCAAGACTGAGCGAGGTTGTGAACGACTTTACCGCCCGATGCTTCATGTATGGCGGTTGGCGTGGCATCGCAGCACGACTGCTGAGAGATCAGGTAGTGACTCCGAACGCCGCGACGGTCGAGAATGTGAAGGCCTGTCTCGACGGCCCTCGCTCGGCGCCCCTGGCGAAAAACTTCCGGGAACTCGTATCGGCATACCAAGCGTTGGCGAGATTCGCCTATCAATTTGGGCGTGACGACATTGAACGCGATCAAAGCAAAATTGAACTCGAATCAGCACAAACTGGAGCATTGGGGAGAGCTAGACCGTCGCTTCGAGACGCGGCTATCGGACCTGGAGGCGGGCATCGATCGGGAAGATTTGGCAGGGCTGACATACGACCTGCGCGAGGCGCGGGATCTGCTGCATGGATTGAGAGAGTCCTCGTGACCCTAAGCCGCGTCGCCCTCGGTGAGATCACGGTAGGTGAGCGTGTCGGTACGCATGATACGCCGGAGCGCGTCGAGGAAGATGTGATCGTTGTTGCGGTTGTTGAAGCGCCACTCCAGCTCGGAGAGGTAGCGGTCGATGTGCTTGGAGCTGATCCTGTGGAAGCTCCCGACGATCGAGCGCTTGAACAGCGACCACACACCCTCGATGGAGTTGGTGTGCACGTCGCCAACGACCCACTCCTCGGCCCCGTGGTTGACCGTCTCGTGCCGCGTGTCGCCGTCCTCGACGCCGAGGTAGGACGCCAGCTCGTCGGTGTAGATGGCCTCGGCCTGATCCTTGACAGTGCGGCTGATGAAGCCGTGGAGGGTCGTGCGGCGCACGTCGGGATGCGCTCCATGCGTACGTTCCCGTCGCGTTGGATGGCCCCGGCGACGATGGTCTTGTTGCCCCGGAATCCGCGGCCCTTGCCGGTGGTCTTACCGCCGACGTAGGTCTCGTCAACCTCGATGACGCCGAACAGCGTTGGGCCTTCGAAGGGATCGTTCGCCATCGCCTCGCGGATGCGGTGCGTGAGGTGCCACGCGGTCTTGTAGCGACGCCGAGCGTCCGCTTGAGCTGGAGCGAGGAGACGCCCTTCTTGCTCTCGCACATCAAGTAGATCGCGACGAACCACTTGCGGAGCGGCAGGTGGGAATCGTGCATGATCGTGCCCGCCGTCACGCTGAACTGGTAGCGGCAGTCGTTGCAGTCGTAGACGGGGCGCGTCTTGACGGCGCTGATGGCGACGGAGCCGCAGCGCGGGCAGGCGATACCGTTCGGCCAGCGCAGTTTTCGAGCAGCGCGCGGCACTGGGCGTCAGTGCCGTAGCGGTCCATCAGGTCTAGGAGGTTCGTAGTCATGGCTCAGCCCCCGAAGCTGCCGAAAAAGGTGGACGAGAACACCACCGACCATGACGTGC
>CAXXXY010000009.1:0-149213 GCA_963667515.2 Dehalococcoidia bacterium
CCTTGCGGTCGCGTGGCTTCGCATGAGCGGGATCGACTGGAATATTGCCGTGCAGTTCCTTGTGGTCGGCGCGCTGGTTGCGTTCGGGCTCACCGACGCCTTCTTTAGGGTGCGAGGGTTACAACGTGACAGTGCAGTCGATAACGGGCTCAAAGCCGTCGATGAAGCGTTAGAGGATACAAACGAGCGAATACTGCTGCTGAGGGACGACACGCGATCGCGTTTGACCGATGTTGATGGGCGGGTGGGCATACGGCACCCCGGGTACCTCGGCTTGCCTGACGATTGGGATCTACTTGACGCGGATCAGGAGCCTTCCTAGGGTGGGGCGGCCTACCACAGCGTCCTTCGGTGCAGCAATGGGACGACCCCGTGTCTCCTGTGGTGCTGCGCCGGGCTTGCTGTGGTAGGCGGTCAGTCGTCCGCCACAGGGAGGCTCCATGCGCCCGCTCGCCGCCGCACTCACCGGAATCACGCTTGCGATCGCCTGCGCCAGTCCGTCCCGAGTCGGTGCCGCAAACAACGGCCACACCAACTCTCGCGGTCATCGCCCCCTCACCAACAGCCTCGCCGATAGCCTCGCCGACGCCCCCCAGCATCGACCACTGCTTGGCGGACGGGCGCAGCCTCGAGTTCGAATTGGCCGTCAGTGAACGCATTCGGCACGGGATCGATCAGCCTGCACTCGTCACGCTCGATCCCGGCGCCGTGCGGATCAGCCACGAGAGCGGATTCCGCTACAACTACGTCGCGGAGTATCTCGTCACGGTCATACTGGTGAACAGAAATATCGGGCCATTTCGGAGCTACTACTCCGGGTGGATCTTCTCCACGACCTGCGCCGCTTTGCTGGCAACGCCGCCCTAGGCGACCAGTTCCCGGTAGGTGAGCCTGTCTGTCCGCACGATGCGCCGGAGCGCGTCGAGGAAGATGTGCTCGTTGTTGCGGTTGTTGAAGCGCCACTCCAGCTCGGAGAGGTAGCGGTCGATGTGCTTGGAGCTGACCTTGTGGAAGCTCCCGACGATGGAGCGCTTGAACAGCGACCACACGCCCTCGATGGAGTTCGTGTGCACGTCGCCCACGACCCATTCCTCGGCGCCGTGGTTGACCGTCTCGTGCCGGGTGTCGTCGTCCTCGATGCCCAGGTAGCTCGCCAGCTCGTCCGTGTAGATGGCCTCGGCCTCGTCCTTCACGGTGCGGCTGATGAAGCCGTGGAGGGTCGTACGGCGCACGTCGGGGATCCGCTCCATGCGGACGTTGCCGTCGCGCTGGATGGCCCCGGCGACGATGGTCTTGTTGCCCCGGTATCCGCGGCCCTTGCCAGTGGTCTTGCCGCCGACGTAGGTCTCGTCGACCTCGATGACGCCGAACAGCGTCGGCCCTTCCAGCGGGTCGTTCGCCATCGCCTCGCGGATGCGGTGCGTGAGATGCCATGGCGGTCTTGTAGGCGACGCCGAGCGTGCGCTTGAGTTGGAGCGAGGAGACGCTCTTCTTGCTCTCGCACATGAGGTAGATGGCGACGAACCACTTGCGGAGGGGCAGGTGGGAGTCGTGCATGATCGTGCCAGCCGTGACGGAGAACTGGTACTGGCAGTCGTTGCAGTCGTAGACGGGGCGGGTCTTGACGCCCGTGGGACGGCAAAACCTCATGCGGCCCACCGATACTCATGATGCAAACCTCCTAGCACCGGCTTGCTGTCGACTCGCTGGCTCGGCATCCGCTGCACCGGCTTGCGTCCCTCCGGAGAGTCGAGCGCCAATGACCGATGCGGCCGCATCGCGTTGTAGTGCTGGACGTACTCACCAAGCACCCGCCTCAGATGCCGTTCGTTGACGGCGATGACGTGATCGAGGCACTCGCGCCGGAGCGTCCCGATCACCCGCTCGGCGATGGCGTTGGCGTTCGGCGCGCGCACGGGAGTCAGAATCGGTCTCGATCCCGATCCGTCGAGCGCGTGCGATGAAGTCCCCGCCATAGCTACGGTCGCGGTCTCGGATGAGGAACCCTGGCTGCTGACCCCAGGCGGTCGCCTCGATCATCTGCCTCCAGATCCAGGGCGCGATCGGGTGCTCCGTGACGTTCCAGTGCCGGATGCGGCGCCGGCCGTGGTCGATCACGACGAACACGTAGAGCGTGCGGAAGGTGACGAACCGCGTTCGTCAGTAACCCAAGGTACGTTCGCATGGCGGAGCCTCCTGCCCACGCAGGAGGCAGCCTTCAGATGGACGCCCGCGGGGTCAACTCAACGCCAGGATGACGTTTTCTGGTAGCACAGCGTCTATCCTGTCCACCGCGAGCAGAGGTCCACTGATGCTGGGGGTCAGAGTATGCGGACTGTGGCTCTGACGCCCGGGGTACTAGATCCAGCGTTTCGCCACGCCCGGTCGCGGGCTGTGCGGACTTCCGCAGTCAGCGGTCGGCCGAATCGCCCGCGGCGCGAATCCCGCTGAGGAGCAGCTCCGAGGCATCCATCGGCTGCCGCAATCGCGTGGTGCGGGTGGTGCATCAGTCTGTCGTACCCTCCGCAGCGGGGCGAGAGGACATCATGGCGATCTGGGAGTTGATCGTGGCGGCGCTCGACGATGCTCGCGATCAGGGCCGGGAGTGGCTCGGAAGCGGAGACATCGCCCGAGCCGTCGAGGCGATCGCGCCCGGAGCGAATCCCGGGAGCGTGCGCGCCGACGTGAACTTTCACTGCATCAACGACCCGACCAAGAAACACTCGCCCGGCCTCCGCTACCTCAAGAACCCTCGCCTCGTCACCGATGACCCGACGATGCGCGGCAAGCGCTACCGGTTGCTTACCCAAGAGGAACGCCGCGCCTTCCTGGACCATCCACGGGACGACCTCGAGCAGTACAGCTACACCCAGGTCCTGGAGTGGCTCCACCGACCCATCAAGCACGCTGGCCCTTGACCCGGATGAAGAGGCATCCGACGAGGCCCGCGGGGACGAGCTGGGCGGCGTGGCCCTGCTCGAAATGCACCTGCAGGATTACCTCTTCCGTAACTGGCGGCAGCACTTCCCTCACCTGGATCTCTACGAGGGGACGCGTGGGCGGGAGTTCGTCACGGCCGACCCGGGCGTCGGCACCATCGACTTCCTCTGCACGGACCGCGAGGGCGACTTCATTGTCATCGAGACCAAGCGCAACCTTCCAGACCGACGGGCGATCGGACAGATCCTCGGGTACATGGGCTGGGTGCAGACGAGGTTGGCCGAGGGGCGCCGCGTGAGCGGCATACTGATCGCGGGCTCGGGCTCAGACGCGTTGCGCATGGCGATCGCCGCCGTACCGAACCTCGATCTCTGGGTCTATGAGCTGTCGTTCTTGCTTCACCGCGAACAGCACGATCGTGGGGTGTTGGACGGGGGAACCTAGCGCGGGTGTCGCGTGTTCGG
This sequence comes from Dehalococcoidia bacterium, assembly GCA_963667515.2. Taxonomy (GTDB): domain Bacteria; phylum Chloroflexota; class Dehalococcoidia; order UBA2979; family UBA2979; genus VYDC01. The sequence continues at coordinate 3,405 of CAXXXY010000009.1, forward strand.
AGCGAGCTGGCCGGGTGGTTGCGGACTACCTCGAGTTCCGGCTGCGGGAATCAGCCGTCGCTCTTGCGACCGCTCGGACGATCTCGCCGACGGACAACTTCCCGGCCATGACAGAAGCTCCGTCCCCCGTGTCTGCGTCGCTGCCACGTTCGGTGCCTGAGCTGGGACAAACCGTGCGCTGGCGCGGCGCACGGTGGCGGGTCGCCGGTATCGGCGAGCGTGGCGTGATCCGACTGCGGGGCCTGGACGCAGCCTTCCGTGATGTGGAGGTGACGCCCCTCATGGTTTTGTCAGATCCCAGGGCGCCCTGAGGTAGCCTCGGCCTCGCGATAGCGAGGAGCTGCCCGGTGACCTGTCCGCATTGCCTATCGAAAGCAACGTCACGCCGTCGAGGCCGTACCGAGCTCGGCTACCGTCGGTTTCGGTGCCGTTCCTGCCAACGCCGCTTCAATGAACGGACCGGGACCGCCTTCAACGACATCCGATTCCCGTCCGACATAGCCATGCTCGCCGTGCTCTGGCGCCTGCGCTACAAGCTCAGCTTCCGCGACGTGGCGGAGCTGCTGCTCGAGCGCGGGTACGTTCTGACCCACGAGACGGTGCGCGACTGGGAAGCGCGTTTCGCGCCACTCCTCGCGGAGCGGCTTCGCAGGAAGCGCCGCGGCCGGGTCGGGGTTTCCTGGTACATCGACGAGACGTACGTGAAGGTCGGGGGCCGCTGGTGCTATCTCTACCGGGCGATCGACGGCGACGGGCAGCTCATCGATTCGATGCTGAGCGAGCACCGCGACAAGCATGCCGCTCGCCGCTTCCTCCGGCGGCTGGTCGACGTCGCCGAGGCTCGCCCACTTCGGGTCACGACGGATCGGCACCCCGCGTACCCGCGCGCGATCCGGTGGATCCGGTAGCGTCAGATCTGAGGGCGCAGTGAGTGGCACGTCCGCAGGCAGGGGGCCGCGGCTCCAGCTAGGCCGCCGTCATCTCCGAGACCAGCGAGCGCCAACGCGCGGCGAAGAGCTGCCGCTGCTCCGGGAGCGAGACGACCTCGCCGCGGTGTGACCGAGACCGGAAAAACTCGCGCATCTCATCGAATGCCGAGCAGAAGCGCGCCGCGGATACGAAGCTCCCGAAGCCGCGCATCGGGTAGTAGCGCTGCTTCACTCCACGGTGGTCCTGCTCGATGAAGTTGTTCAGGTATTGCTGACGTCGGTGCCAGACACGGCGGCCCAGGATCCACCGGTAGCGTCAGATCTGAGGGCGCAGTGAGTGGCACGTCCGCAGGCAGGGGGCCGCGGCTCCAGCTAGGCCGCCGTCATCTCCGAGACCAGCGAGCGCCAACGCGCGGCGAAGAGCTGCCGCTGCTCCGGGAGCGAGACGACCTCGCCGCGGCTGCAGGCGGCGCAGATCGGATTCGCGACCGTCTCCGGCGAGCTGGGCACCGCGCGCCGCGTTGCGGACGAGGCGCGGCGCTTCGTGGACGACGAGCTGCTGGGACGCGGCGAGGTCATCGCCACCGAGGTGGAGGAGCTGACGCTCGGCTAGCGGCCGCGGGGCGCCCTCGCCTGCGAGGGAGGCGACCGCTGCGGGTGCTGATCCTCGGCAACTCGGGCGCGGGCGGACCGACGATGGCGCGGGCGCTCGCGGATGCGCACGACCTGCCGCGCCTCGACCTCGCCGCCCCTCTGTCTTCGCGTTGGGGTGTGGGAGCCGCACCGCGTCGCGGAGGCGCGGCCCGACACGGCGATCGCGCGGACCTCGATCGCTGCGCGGCGGTGCAGGAGCGCTGGGTCGTCGAGGGCAGCTACTCGCGCTAGAATCGCCCACCTCGCTCGGCGGGCCTCGGAGCTGCGCTTCCTCAACCGGGGCGTCGCTCGCTGCCTGGCGAACACGCAGCCGGCCCGTGGCAGCCCGAGAAGTACGACCGGCCCGAGCAGCAGCAGGAGCGCGGCGCGGCGCTGGAGGAGTTGGTGCGCCGCTACCCCGAGCGCGACGACGACGACGGCCTGTGAGCGCACCGCGCGGTCTTCGACCGCTTCGAGGGGCAGAAGCGCGAGTGCCTCGCCTCGGACCTGTCGCTCGACGCCCGCTAGCGCGCCGAAGTAGCGGCGCACAGCGGCGCTGGCGGAGGGTCGAGCGCGGACGCGAAGCGGGGGCGCCCGATGGGCGCCCCCGCGCTGCTCGGCGGCCTGGCGTTGCCGCTACGGCTCGCCGCGGGTGGCGCGCCGGGCGCGATCCTCCGCCAGCAGGTCCGCGCGGACCCTCGCCAATGGTCGGGGCGCCCCCGCGCCCGCGAGCCACGATCTGGTTGTACCGATCGAACACGTCGCTCAAGCTGCTCACGGGGTCCTCCCTTGGACGTGGCCCCGGCCTACGCCGTTGACCTCGCCTCCGCTTCCGTCCGCTCTCGACCTCGATCATCGACAGCATGACCTCTATCTGCAAGTGATTGTGCGCACAAGTACCGAAAAACTACGTGACGGCCGATTCGAGCGTCCACGCGGGCGCGTCCCTCACCAGGCGGATCGCTCTGCCAATCAACGGAGATCGAGGCTGCGCCGACGCTGCTCGACGCGTAGCCTGATCATACTAAACATGAGCGCGAATGTCTAGAATACGCGGCTCGCTCGACCGTCGTGAGAGCCGGCCCCTCGACCGGGACGGCGGCAGAGTAGCTTCCGGGCCGCCTGAGCCTCCGTGCCCAACCCCGGCTCCGTCAAATCTCAGGGCGCGCTCGGGGTAGCCTCGTCTGAGCGAGGACGAGGAGCCGCCCGTGACCTGTCCGCACTGTCGATCTAGCGCGACATCCCAGCGGCGACACCGCACGGAGCTCGGCTACCGCCGGTTCCGCTGCCGCTCCTGCGGGCGGCGGTTCAACGAGCGGACCGGCTCCGGCTTCAACGAGCTCCACTATCCGACCGACATCGTGCTGCTCGCCGTGCTGTGGCGGCTGCGCTACAAGCTCGGCTTCCGAGATGTCGCGGAGCTGCTGCTCGAGCGTGGCTACGAGGTCACGCACGAGACCATTCGTGGCTGGGAAACGCGGTTCGCACCGCTGCTGGGGGAACGGCTCCGCGCCAAGCGACGCGGCCACGCGAGCCGGTCCTGGTACATCGACGAGACCTACGTGAAGGTCGCCGGCCGCTGGTGCTACCTCTACCGGGCGATCGACCGTGACGGGCAGCTGATCGACTCGATGCTGAGCGAGAAGCGCGACAAGCACGCGGCTCGGCGCTTCCTCCGGCGCCTCGTCGACGTCGCGGAGGGACGGCCGTTGCGCGTCACCACCGACCATCATCCCGCATACCGAAGGGCGATCCGCTGGATCCTCGGGAGGAAGGTCCAGCATCGGACAACCCAGTACCTAAACAACTTCATGAAGCAAGACCATCGCGCGGTGAAGCAGCGGTACTACCCGATGCGCGGCTTCGGGAGCTTCGCGTCTGCGGCGCGCTTCTGCTCGGCGTTCGACGAGTTGCGGCAGTACTTCCGCTGGCGCCGCGGGCGAGGCGACTCGATGCCTCTCGCTGAGCAGCGGCGGCTCTTTGCGGCGCGTTGGCGTTCGCTGCTCTCGGAGATGGCTGCGGCGTGAGGCCCACCGGTCACGACGGGAGCCCCAACTTCGCTTTCGGAGTGCGCCCTGAGATTTGACGCTGCCCAGCCTGTGCGGCCTGCTGGCGCGCTGGCTGGCCCGCCGGCGGCTGCTCGGGGATCGACCAGAAGCGGTAGCCGTTGGTGGCCGTGCCGGTGACCGCCTTGCCCGCCGCCGAGGGACTCTTGAACACCCGGCCCTTCGGCAGCACGAAGTACAGTCGCTCGTCGTGCTCGACCACCTCGCAGGTGTGTTGCTGCTTCTTGTACTTGGCGACGAGCGTCTGCCCGGCGCGAATCTGCTCCTTCGTCGTGGCCATGCTCTCGTCCTTTCCCATCGGCGGTGTCGTCAGCCGTTCGAGCGACGACATGACTCACTCCGGTGGGCGATGGAAGCAAGTCGCCGTTTCCCGCTGGAGAGGGTGCCCGTCCTCGGAGGCGACGGGTCCGTCACCCGCCGCGCCGAGCTGCCCCACCGGGCTGAGGTTGGCGTGCGCGCTCTACCGCCTGCTCGGAGGTGTAGGTCCGCGAGTAGCGCTGCACCATCGCCAGGTCCGAGTGCCCGAGCAGCATCTGCACGTCGATCTCGCGGGCGCCTGACTGGATCGCCCAGGTTGCGAAGGTGTGGCGGAAGCGGTGCGGATGCACCTTCTCCAGTCCGAGCTGCTCGGCGATGCGCCGCAGCATGACGCGCACCGTGTTACCCGACGCCATCGGCTCGCCGGCGGAGGTGAGGAACAGCACGCCCGAGCGGTCGCCGCGGAAGCGGTCGACGTAGTCGCGCATAGCCTGGGCGGTGCGCTCTCCGAAGCCGACCCAGCGGTCGTGCTTGTTCTTCGTCTCGCGCACCAGCACCCGCCGTCGCCCCCAGTCCACGTCGTCGAGTCGGATGGATACGCACTCCGAGACGCGGACCCCGGTGTCGAGTAGGAAGAGGATCACGGCGTGGTTACGGCATCCCGTGAGGTTGGCCCGATCGAGGCTGCCGAGTAGCCGCTGAATCTCATCGGGGCTGAAGGGCGGGCGGATCTGCTGCTCGAGCCTCACCAGCGGCACCTTCGCGAAGACGTTGGTCTCGACGTAGTCCATCCGCCGGCACCAGGAGAAGAACGTCTTCACCTCGCGGTGGCGGCGGTGCCGGTAGGCGGGCGAGGCGCCGCGCTCCATCAGGTCGCCCAGGAACTCGTAGACGTGGACGACCTCATAGTCATCGAGCGCGTGGGGGAAGCCGAGCCGGCGGCCGACGCGGCGGAAGTCCTCCAGCGATGCGCGGTAGCTGAGGACGGTGTTCTGGGTCTTCCCCTCGACCTCGATCGCGGTTACGTAGGTCGCGATGGTGTCGTCGATTTGGGCCATGGTGATGCGCCTCCTTCGGCTCTGGCGACGACATCACTCACTCCGATCGGCGACGAAAGCAACTCCTTGATCACCTTTCCGGAGTCCCCGTGTCACAGAGCCCGCCTGGGAGCACCTCGGCGGGCCGGGACCGGCCGGAAGCGGGCGCGTGCGCGCGCTGTGCGGAGTTTCGGTGCCCATGTAGTAAGGACGGCGCCGGTCAGGCACCGTCCTTCGCTGTGTTCGGTGGTAGCAGGGGGCGGATTTGAACCGCCGACAAAGGGCTTATGAGTCCCCTGCTCTACCACTGAGCTACCCTGCCACTCCTCGCGATTCTAGGTTCGGAGCCGAGCCCCGGTCCAGCCGAGCGGGCTTCGATGCTGCTGCCGGCCGGCGCCGCGGATCGGCCTCCGGCGCCGCGGCGCCGGCTCGGTGCGCCTCGGGCGCGCGGAGGCACCCGAGGGGCCCGGCCGGCGCGATCTCGATTCAATGCGAGCGCAACGGCAGGCAAATCGGCGTGTGCCATCCTGCGGTCGATGCGGAGGATCGCGGCGTGACGCCATCCCTGGGGACCACGCGCGGCGACGGCACGAGGGGGGAACGCGCTCCTCGCCGCCTCACGCCGGCGGGGAATCCAGCGCGGGGCATCGCGCTGGGTCTCCTCGCCGCGCTGCCCCTCTGGGCAGCCATCGCGGTCATCCTCAGAGCCACGGTCAGGGGCTGGTAGCGCGTGGACCACTATCGACTCGACGAGATCGACAACGTGTGGCGTCGACTCGTCGAGCACGCGTGGTCGACCGTGCGCCCGGCGGAGATCCCGTATCGGCGCGCGGCGCTGCGCGTGATCGAGGCTCGCGCGGAGGTGACGGAGGACGAGCTTCGAGCCTACATGGCAGAGCACGAGTGGTCCGCGGGCATCGACGAGCTGCAGCACATGGTGGCGCGCCTCGCGGCCATCCGCGGTGCCGCACATGCCGCGCGCGAGGCGCTGACTCCGCGGGCCAGCAGCTAGCTCCTCGTGACGCCGTACCGCCCGCTCGAATCGTCACCGACCGCGAGCCCCCTCCACCGTTCGAGGCCTCGCGCCGGCCGTGGCCGCCGACGCCACGGCTCCGTCAATCCGCTGCGAACGAATCGTCAAGCGAGTCTGGCTAGGCTCCCCGGCGAAGCACATCTCGACTTCGTGGAGAGCCGGGCGTCGAGCCCGGCACTCCACGGAAGCGGTCGCGGCCGGGGGGTGCCTCGGCTACGAGGAGACGAGGTCCTCGCCATCGTCACAGAGCGGCCCGCCGACGCGACTCGACCCACGCCGCGGTTCCACGTCCTGCGACTCGCAGGGTGAGGCCCCGCGTATCGTCGTTTCCGGCGTTCCACGCCGACGCCCGACTCCTGCCTTTCCGAGGCTCCGCGGACATCACCGAGGTCACTCTTCGCTTTGACGCTCCGTTGAGCGCCCCGGCGGCGATGCCGGCAGGGACGAGCATCTCGTCGCAGGCGGAGGATCCACTCGGCGCGCGTCGGCTGGTGACGACCGAGGCCATCCTGGTGACACCACCGACGATCGTCGCGCTGCAGGGGCGGCGCAGCGGCGGCGCGCCGGAGGATCTCCTGCCGCGGGCGCGGCGTGCGCTCTCGCTCGGTTTTCCGCTGAGCCCGTCGAGCGGCGGCGGCGCGGAGGTCAGGGTCGCGGTGGCCGGACGCCTCGGGGGGGGGGGGGGCGGTGTTGCGCGCGGCTCTCTGGTCGTCCCCGGATGGGGGGCAGGCGCCGCCTACGCCGACTTCGGCCCGTGGGAGCTCTGGTCGGATCGCGACGTGGAGTGGCGAGGATCGGGAGCGAGACGCGGAGCCGATGACGCGGCGCTGCTCCGAGAGGTGGGCGCCGCGCTACGAGGGCGCTCGACGCCGGGCCCGGGGGAGCTGCTTCTGCCGCATCGCCGCGGCGGGCGCCGTGCCGGGCAGCCCGCGCGCTGGTGGCTGCGATTGGCCCGACCGCACGACGATGCCGCGGGCGTGAGGATCGTCCGCGCGGTCAGCGCGCAGGTCATCGGCGTCACTGCGTCGGCGCGCGTCGTGCCCGAGGGCGGAGGCGTCGAGGTCGCCGCTGAGGCTGCTGTCGCGGAGCCGTCGTGGCGCGCTCCGTCCCCGCTGATGACGAGCCAGCGGCTGCCGTTCAGGCTCGAGCTGGCGCCCCGCTAGGGACGAGCCCGACTCGCCGGTCGCGCCGCGGAATGACCGACCGCCTACCGCCTGTCCTCCCCGTCTCCACCAGTGCGCCGGACCATAGCGCCGGCAGTCGGGGCACAGCTTTCGAGAGCCGTACCCCGGGGGGCGGATGGCAGTCCATGTCCGGCGCTGACCTGACACCGATTCTGCGAATCGACCCGCACCCGGGTCTGATGATCGACGTGGAGACGTGGGCGCAGGCCCACAGCTACCACCAGCGGCACCAGCGGCTGCACGCCCTCCACTGGCACGGCGCGGGCATTGCGCGGGGGCTGGGTGTGGTCGCGAACGCCCCCCCGGACGACACGGTGGCGGTCGAGCCGGGGCTGGCGATCGACGGCTCCGGCCACGTCATCCTGGTCCCCGACTACGAGCGGGTCGCTCTCCCGTCGGAGGGCGCCGTGGCGTATGTGAAGCTGGAGTACGTCGAGCGGCCCGACGCCGACGCGGCCGGTCGCGTGGTGGAGGACTTCCGAATCCGGGCGACGGCGACGGCCCCGGATGCGGGGGAGCTGGAGCTCGCCCGCATCGAGCGCGACCCCGACGGGGAGGCGCGCGCCCTCCCCGCCTCGAGCTGGTGGTCGCCGGCTCGGCAGGAGATCGATCCTCGCTTTCGGCGCGTCGCGGTTTCCGGAGCGGCTCGGGCGCTGACGCTCGGATACCTCGGAGTCGGCGAGAAGGACGAGCCGGGCGACCGGCACCTCGAGGGCTTCTTCTACCTCGTCCGGGCGATGCGCCGCGCCGGCATCGACGTGCGGCCACTGGTCGTCGCGGAGGCCGCCGCGCTCCCCGCCGCCGATCTCTACTACGTGACGGGCGCACCGGGTGCCGTCGCCTCTCCCGCCGTCGCCGAGCTGGTCCACGACGCGGTCGTGGCGGGGGCGCGCCTGCTCGTGGATGGCTGCTCCGCGAACGACCCGTTCGTGGACGCGATCCGTGACGCGCTGCCGGAGTCGGGCTCGGCGCCCGAGGACCTCGAGCGCGACGTGCTGAGGGCGCACCACGTCCTCGCGGCGCCACCGCCGGGGGCGGAGCCGGACGGCGACTTCGCGTGGGACGTCGCGGGGCCGCTGACCGGCCGGGACTACGGCTGCGCGTGGGCGGGGCGAGCCGCGGACAGCGCCGCCGTGCGCGACGCGCTCGAGTTCGGCGTCAACGTCGCCGCGTGGGCGAGCTCCCCCGTCGAGCTCGCGCCGCTCGATTCCCCGCCGGCCTAGGCGCGCGACTCAATCGGTCAGCCGGCCGACGATGCTCGCGGCGAGAGCCTGGGTCTCCTGGGACGGCGCGACGCCGATCTGGCTCTCCAGCGTCTCGACACATTCGCGGTACTGGCGGAGCGCCTCGCCTCGACTGCCGAGCTCACCGTGCGCCTGGATGATCAGCCGGTGGCCCTCTTCGTTGCAGACGTCGCGCCAGATCATCGCACGCCCGTAGTCGAGGACCGCTGCCCAGTTGCGCGCGTCCGCGGCGTCGCCGGCGAGCCACGCCAGCGCCCATTGATACGTCTGCGCGAGGGCGCGACGCGGCTCGATCGTCCAATCCTCATAGGGGTCGGACTCGAGCAGGTCGCCGGTGCAGAGAGCCACGGCCGCGCTGAGCTCGGCGCGCCGACGGGCGGCGGCGCGCGCCGGACGCGCCGCCGCGCCTGCTGGCGACGTGGCGCGCGGTGATCGAGGAGCTGGCGCCCGAGCCGCCGCGCGCGGGGCTCGCGATCGGCGGCCGCTCGATGGGCGGGCGCATCGCGAGCATGCTCGCCGACGAGGTGGACGCGGCGGCGCTCGTCTGCCTCGGCTACCCGTTCCACCCGACGGGGAAGCCCGAGCGGCTGCGCACGGCGCACCTCGAGCAGCTGCGCACGCCGACGCTCATCGTGCAGGGCGAGCGCGACCCGATGGGGCGCGCCGAGGAGGTGGCAGGCTACCGCCTCTCCCCCGCGATCGAGCTGCGCTGGCTGGCGGACGGCGACCACTCCTTCCGGCCGCGCCGCTCCTCCGGCCGTAGCGAGGCGGCCAACATCGACGAGGCGACGGCCGCCGTCGTCGACTTCCTCGCGCGCGTGACCGCCCCGGGCGCGGCGCGCGCCTAGCTCAGGGCGCCCCCTCGCTCCACTCCGCTCCCGTGGCGGTCGCCTCGTGCGGCCTTCGAACGCCCGAGCAGCCCCGGCCACCCCGGCAGGAGCGGCAGCCCCTCGAGTCCAGCGGAACGCTGGCGCTGGTATCATCGCGCCGCCTGCGGCTCCCGGGGATTCGGGAGCGGCGGGCGAGGCGAGCCGGGCGGGCGGAGGGGGTGGGGGCGTGGCGCGATTCGACACCGTGGTGGCGGGCGGGGACCTCGTCATCCCCTACGTCGGGACGGTGCGCGCCGACCTCGGCATCCGCGACGGGCGCATCGCCGCGATCGAGGACGTCATCCCCGCGACGGACGGCAAGCAGGCGATCGACGCGCGCGGCCGCGTGGTGGCGCCCGGCGCCGTCGACGCGCACTTCCACATCGGCATCTACCGCCCGATCGAGGAGGACGCGGAGAGCGAGACGCGCTCCTCGCTGGTCGGCGGCGTCACCTCCGTGATCAGCTACTTCCGCACGGGCAGCCACTACCTCAACCGCAGCGGCTCCTACCGCGAGATCCTGCCCGAGGTCATCGAGCGAACCAGCGGGCACGCCTACACGGACTTCGCCTACCACATCGGGATCATGGAGGACGCCCAGCTCGACGAGATCGACTGGCTGGTGGAGCAGGGCATCGGCTCCTTCAAGTTCTTCATGTTCTACAAGGGGCTCAACCTGGAGGGGAGCTCCACCGACGGCAGCGCGCTGACGATGTCCGAGAACTACGACCTGGGCCACCTCTACCGCTACATGCTGCGCGTCCAGGCGGCGGCGGCGCGCCACGCCCAGGCGGGGCGCATCTCGCTCTCGCTGCACTGCGAGCAGTCGGAGCTGCTGCGCGTCTTCATCGAGGAGGTGCAGGCGAAGGGCATCGACGGGCTGGAGGGCTACCACCTCGCGCGGCCGCCGCTGACGGAGCGGCTCGCGATCAGCGAGGCCGGCGTGCTGATCGAGGCCACCAAGTGCCCGGTGAACTTCCTGCACCTCTCGAGCGCGCTCGCCTTCCAGACCGCCGACGAGTTCCGCCGCTCGCACCCCGAGGCGGACCTGCGCCTGGAGACGACGCTGCACCACCTCTCGCTCACCTGGCAGACGGCGGCGGGCGGGCTGCAGGGCAAGGTGAACCCGCCGATCCGCGAGCAGGCCGACAACGACGCGCTGTGGGCGGCGGTGATGGACGGCCGCATCGACCACGTGGTCTCCGACCACGCCTGCTGCTTCGAGGAGGACAAGGCCGACCTGTGGGGCGCCAAGGCCGGCTTCGGCGGGACCGCGCTGCTCTACCCGGTGCTGATCTCCGACGGCTACCACAAGCGCGGGCTGCCCCTGCACCGCGTCGCGGAGCTGGTCTCGGCGAGCCCGGCGCAGACATTCGGCCTCTACCCGCGCAAGGGGACGATCGCCGTGGGCTCCGACGCCGACCTCGCCATCATCGACCTCGAGAAGGAGCAGCCGATCACCACCGACGTGCTGCTCGCGGCGCAGGACTTCACGCCGTTTGAGGGCTACCCGGTGAAGGGTTGGCCGGTGATGACGATCCGCCGCGGTGAGCTGATGTACCGCGACGGCGAGGTGGTGGGCGGCACCACGGGCGAGTTCCTGCGCCGGCCGCAGGCGCTGCACGCCGCGCAGCCAGCGCCGACTCCTGCCACGGGGGTGCGCTAGCCGTGGCGCCCGACGCGGGCGCGCCGGGCGGGGCCGCTTCCGAGGAGACCGGCGTCCCGAAGGGCCTCGCGGGTGTGCGCGTGGTGGACGCGGCCACGCTCTTCGCGGGTCCGCTGATGGCGACGGTGCTGGGCGACTTCGGCGCCGACGTCATCAAGGTGGAGCACCCCACGCGCGGCGACCCGGTGCGCGATCACGGCGAGAGCAAGGACGGCCACGGCCTGTGGTGGAAGCAGATGTCCCGCAACAAGCGGGCCGTCTCGCTCAACCTCTCGTCGGAGGGCGGGCAGGAGCTGGTGCTGGAGCTGCTGAAGACGGCGGACGTCTTCATCGAGAACTTCCGCCCCGGCACGCTGGAGCGCTGGAACCTCTCGCCCGAGCGGCTGCACGAGGTCAACCCGCGCCTGATCATCATGCGCTGCACCGGCTTCGGGCAGTTCGGCCCGTACTCATCGCGCCCCGGCTTCGGCACGCTGGCCGAGGCGATGAGCGGCTTCGCGGCGATCACGGGCCAGCCGGACGGCCCGCCGACGCTCCCGCCGTTCGGCCTCGCCGACGGCATCGCGGGGCTGGCGGGCGCCAACGCGCTGCTGATCGCGCTCTACTGGCGCGACGCGCAGGGCGGAGGCCGCGGGCAGGTGATCGATCTGGCGCTGATCGAGCCGATCCTCACCGTGCTGGGCGCGCAGCCGATCATCTACCAGCAGCTGGGCATCAAGCAGCCGCGGCACGGCAACCGCTCCGTCAACAACGCGCCGCGCAACACTTACGAGACGCGCGACGGCCGCTGGGTCGCCGTCTCCACCAGCGCGCAGGCGATCGCCGAGCGCGTGATGCGGCTGGTGGGGCACCCCGAGGTGATCGACGAGCCGTGGTTCGCGGGCGGCGTGACCCGCGCTAAGCACGCCGACGAGCTCGACGCGATGGTCGGCGATTGGATCGCCGCCCACGACTTCGACGACGTGGTCTCGGAGTTCGAGGAGGCACAGGCGGCCGTCGCGCCGATCTACGACATCGAGGACATCCTCAACGATCCGCAGTTCCAGGCGCTGGACTCGATCACCACCGTGGAGGACCCCGACCTCGGCCCGCTGCGCATGCAGAACGTGATGTTCCGCATGTCGGAGACGCCGGGCCGCATTCGCTACCCCGGCCGGACCCGCGGCGCCGACAACGAGGAGGTCTACGGCGAGCTCGGCGTCACGCCGGAGCGGCTCGCCGAGCTCCGCGAGCAGGGCGCCGTCTAGCCTCGTGGCCAGCGACTCGCAGCCCCGCCCATCGAGCGCGGCCGCCGGGCCCGCCGCGCTGCCGCCGCTGCCGCCGCTGCGCAGCCACCTCTACGCCCCCGGCAACAACGAGAAGCTGCTGGGCCGCGTGCTGGAGGCGGGCGCCGACGCCGTGGTGCTGGACCTGGAGGACGCGGTGCCGCCCGCGGAGAAGGAGCGCGCGCGCGACCTCGTCGCCGAGGTGGTGGCGGCGCGCGCCTCCGAGCCGGCGCCCGCGGTCTTCGTGCGCGTGAACCACCCCTCGACCGGGCTCGCCGCCGCCGAGGTGGCCGCCGTCGTGCGCCCCGGCCTCGCGGGCATCCGCGTGCCGAAGACGGAGAGCGCGGGCGAGGTCCGACTGCTCGCCGCCTGGATCGCGGCGGCGGAGCGCGAGGCCGGGCTGCCGTCGGGCGCGATCGCGCTCATCCCGATCGTCGAGAGCGCGAAGGGCGCGTGGCGCGCCGAGGAGATCGCGGCCGCCGACCCGCGCGTGCTGGCGCTCGCCTTCGGCGCCGCGGACTTCGTGCGCGACCTGGAACTGCGCCCGGGCGTCGAGGGCACGGAGACGCTCCATGCGCGCTCGCGGCTGGTGCTCGCCTCGCGAGTGGCGGGGGTGCGCCCGCCAATCGACTCGGTCCTCACCCGCCTCGACGACGAGCAGGCGCTGCGCGCGGAGGCCACGCAGGCGCGCGCGCTCGGCTACTTCGGCAAGTCGGCGATCCACCCGCGGCAGCTCCCCGCGATCCACGAGGCGTTCACGCCGACTGCGGCCGAGGTGGCGCGCGCTCGCGCGATCGTCGCCGCCGAGGAGCAGGCGGAGCGCTCGGGCTCGGGCGCGACGACGCTCGATCCTGCCGGCGGCGCCGCCGGCGGGGGCGGCCGCGAGTTCGTCGACGTGGCGGTGGTGCGGCGCGCGCAGCAGACGCTGGCGCTCGCCGAGCGACTCGGCGTCGGCTAGCCCGCCGGCGATCGCGCACGAAGGCAGGACGAGGGGGCGGCGATGAGCACGGAGGCGACGCAGGGGCTCGGAGCGCGGCTGGCGGATCTGGCGGCGGGGGCGCGCGTCTTCGACCTCGGCCACCCGCTCGATCCCGCGATGCCGGTCTCGCCCAACCACCCGGGCTACCGCATGGCGCTGCTACGGCGCCACGGCGACATGGTGCGCCCCGACGGCGGCTCCGCAGCCAACGAGATGATCGTGATGGGCGGCCACACCGGCACCCACTTCGACGCGCTGAGCCACGTCTCGCACGAGGGGAAGCTGCACGGCGGCATCGACGCGGCGTCGGTGCAGACCGAGGGCTCGCGCTTCTCCGCGCTCGGCGTGGAGACGGTGGCGCCGATCGTCTGCCGCGGCGTGCTGCTGGACGTGGCGGGCGCGCGGGGCGTCGATGCGCTGCCCGGCGGCGCTCCGATCACCGCCGAGGATCTCGCCTCCACCGCCGAGCGCGAGGGCGCCGAGGTGGGCGCGGGCGACGCGGTGCTGGTGCGCTCGGGCTGGGCGCGCCACTGGGGCGATCCGCCGCGCTACATCGGCCACGACTCGGGCGTGCCCGGCCCCGACGAGGGCGCGGCGCGCTGGCTCGCCGCTCGCGAGATCCGCGTGACCGGCCACGATTCGATGGCGTACGAGCACCTGCCGGCCGGCTCGGGCCACCGCCTGCTGCCCGTGCACCGCGTGCTGCTGGTGGAGGCGGGCATCTTCATCATCGAGAACGTGGACATGGAGGCGCTGGCCGCCGCGGGCGTGCACGAGTTCCTGTTCGCCGTGAGCCCTCTGCCCTTCGTGGGCGGCACGGGCTCTCCGGTCCGCCCAGTCGCGGTCGCCTAGCAACGTTCCGTTGCATCGTGTCGGCTGCCGCTCCTCGCCGAGGGGGGCTGGTGCATCGTGTCGGCTGCCGCTCCTCGCCGAGGGGGGCTGGTGCTCGGGCGGGGCGGCGGCGGGCGAGCCGGGAGGCGTCTCGCTGCGACTGCGGCGGCTGCCGCTCCTCGCCTCGGGGGGCTAGTGTCCGGGCGGTACGGCGGCGGGCTCGACGTGCCGCCGGAGGAGATGAGGCAACGCCGATGGCTGAGCAGGGCGCCGAGGGCGGCGAGACGATCCTCCACACGCTGTCGAGGTTCGTCGCGGAGACGGCGCCCGAGACGCTGCCCGCCGCGGTCGCCGCGAGCGTGCGCCAGCGCGTGCTCGACGCGCTCGGCATCTGCGTCGCCGCTAACGCCGAGGGGCTGGGCGACGGCGCGTGGGAGCTCGTCGAGCTGTGGGGCGGCCGCGAGGAGTCGAGCGTGGTGGGGCGCGCCGGCCGCTTCCCCGCTCCGCAGGCGGCGCTCGTCAACGGCACGCTCGCGCACAGCCTCGACTTCGACGACACGCATCTGCCCTCGGTGCTGCACCCCAGCGCGTCGCTGGTGCCCGCCGTGCTGGCGCAGGCCGAGGAGTCGGGCGCCGACGGCGCCCACGCCATCGCGGCGGCGGCCGCCGGCCTCGAGGTCTGCGTGCGGCTGGGGATGGGCGGCTATCTCCCCGACGCCGGCAACATCTTCTTCGAGAAGGGGTGGCACGCCACCTCGATCTGCGGCGCCATCGCCTCGGCGGCGGCGGGGGCGCGGCTGCTCGGCCTCGACGCGAGCGGCATCGGGCACGCCATGGGCATCGCCTCGAGCATGGCGGGCGGCCTGATCGAGTCGAACCGCGCGGGGGGCACGGTGAAGCGGCTGCACTGCGGCTGGGCGGCGCACGCCGGCCTCACCGCCGCGCGGCTCGCCGAGCGCGGATACACCGGCCCGCCCACCGTCTTCGAGGGGCGCTTCGGCTTCTACAACGCCTTCTGCGACGGCCGCTACGACGAGCAGGCGATCCTCGGCGGGCTCGGTGAGCACTGGGAGGTGCCGGGCATCTTCTTCAAGCCCTACCCCGCGAATCACTACACGCACGCCGGGATCGACGCCGCGCTGGCGATGCGCGCGAAGCACGGCGTCGACCCCGACCGCATCGCGCGCATCCGGCTGGGCGGCGCGACCTCGGCGCTGCGCACCATCGGCGAGCCGCGCGAGGAGAAGCTGCGCCCGCAGTCGGGGTACCACGCGCAGTTCAGCGGGCCGTTCACGGTGGCGGCGGCGCTGCTGGGCGGCGGCGGCCTCGGCGTCTCGTTCGAGGACTTCACCGACGAGCGCGCCCGTGACCCGCGCGTGCTCGCGCTCGCCGCGAGGGTCGAGACCTACGCCGACCCCGAGTGCGACCGCATCTTTCCGATGCAGTTCCCCGCCGTGCTGACGGTTGCGATGGACGACGGCGCCACCTTCGAGGAGCGCGTGCTGGTCAACCGCGGCGGCCCCGGCAACCCGCTCACCGGCGAGGAGCTGCGGCTGAAGTTCCGCATCAACGCGGAGCGCGCGCTCTCTCCCGACCGCGCCTCAGCGCTCGCCGACGCCGTCGACGCGCTCGCCGGCGCGCCGAGCGTCGGCGGGCTGCTGGAGCTGACGCGCGCGGGCTAGCGTCGCCGCCACCGCCATATATCGCCGAGCCACCAGTGGGGTTTTGTGTGCCACAGCGGCCTCGTGCCCCAGATGACTACGCGCCCGCCCGGCCCCGCGATGGCCGCGAGGACGACGAGCACGACGAGCGCCATCACGACGGGGCGCAGTTCAGGCGCGCGCGTCCAGATCACCGCGAGCAGAAGCATCGGTAGTAGCGACGCGAGCACGGCGAGCACGAGGCCGCAGAGGACGAGGACGTATAGCAGCCGGTCCTGCGTGCTCGACTCCGTGTCAGCGATCTCGGCGATCGTGCGGAGGAAGAGCCCGACGACCGGCCAGCTCCGACGGCTCCGGGTTGGTGCGGGTGGCTCCTCGAGCGCTCGCGCAGCGACCGGCTCGCGGCCTCGTCGCGCCACGAGCGTCACCACACTCAGGCCGAGCACGATCGCGCTCCCGATCGCTAGTCTGCGGTCGCTCTCGATGGCGGCAAGCGCGAGTCCGCCGATCGCGGCGACGGCGAGCGTGACGACAACGATGCGCATCGGTGACGGACCTCCGATCACCGTCGAGCCGCGGCGGACTCCAGGGGTCAGGCAGCCGCCATAGCGAGAGCCCGATGATGACGGCGAGGATGGCGGCGACGTTGCGGATGCGTGCTCGCATGGGCCAGTCTCCGCGTCGAGGGCAGCAGTAGCCGGCGGGCGCCGAAGCGCTTGCATGGAGGAGGAGGCGCGCGCGTGACGAAGCTGAGCCGCGAGGAGCTGATCTCGCTGGTCGTCGACGACTACTTCGGCCAGACGGACGTGAATCGGCTGGACGATGTGCTGGCGACGATGAGCCCGGACGTGACGTTCACCATCCCCACCCACGACGCCCACCACGCCGGCCGCGACACGGGCGTCCGCACGATGTTCGAGAAGCTCTACGAGGCGCACGCGGCGGTCTGGCACGGCGACTTCCACCACGTCGTGGACGTCGACGCGCAGTGGATCGCTAGCCAGTTCACCGTTCGTAATACCGAGCACGACGGCTCCGTCACCGAGAAGCACAACTGCAACTTCTTTGAGGTGGTGGACGGGAAGCTCAGCCGCGTCTGGGTGTACATGCAGGGCGACAACACGCTGCTCTAGCTGTAGTTCCCACGTAGGTTGTTGAGAGGATGAGGGGCCTCGCCCGCTGCTGTGTGTGACAGCACGGCAGTAGCGAGGAGAGGACACCCTCATGGCCCATCGTAACGCGCGGCTGACGCCGCTGACCCGACTCGAGCTCGTGCGGGAAGTGGACGCCGGCTGGCCCCAGGCTGAGGTCGCTCGCCACTTCCGCGTCTCCCGCCACACCGTTGCCAAGTGGCTGGGGCGCTTCCGGGCGGAGGGAGCGGCAGGGCTCGAGGACCGCAGCTCCGCCCCGCGCGCGCATCCCCGGCGCACGCCGCCCGAGCTGGAGCGACGCATCTGCGCCGTGCGACGCACGCAGGGATTCGGGCCGCATCGCATCCAGTGGGCGCTCGGGGTCGCCCGCTCCACGGTCTACGCCGTGCTGCGGCGCCGCGGCCTCAACCGGCTCGACCGCCTGCACCGCGTCACCCGGGAGCCGGTCCGCTACGAGCACGACGCCCCCGGCGACCTGCTGCATCTCGACGTGAAGAAGCTCGGGCGCGTCCCCGAGGGCGGCGGCAAGCGAATGGCGCCTGGCTTCGCCGAGACGCGCTCCGGGCCGCATTCGCGGCGTTCGCTGGGGCTGGAGTACCTACACGTCGCCGTCGACGACCACAGCCGTTACGCCTACGTCTCCGTCCTGCCCGACGAGCGTGGCGCGAGCTGCGCCGCCTTCCTCGAGCAGGCGCTCGCGGCCTTCCGCCGGCGTGGCGTGCGCGTGCGCCGGGTCCTGACCGACAACGCGAAGGCCTACACCGTCGCCCGCAGCTTCCACGGCGCCGCCGCTGCCGCAGACGTGCGGCTGTCGCACACGCGGCCCTACCGCCCGCAGACGAACGGCAAAGCCGAGCGTTTCATCCAGATCCTGCAGTTCACGGCGCCGCCGCTGCCGCAGACGTGCGGCTGTCGCACACGCGGCCCTACCGCCCGCATACGAACGGCAAAGCCGAGCGTTTCATCCAGATCCTGCAGAACGAGTGGGCCTACGCCCGCCCCTACCGCTCCAACGCCGAGCGGCTGCGCCAGCTCCCACGCTGGCTCTACCGCTACAATCACCGCCGACCGCACGGCGGCGTCGGCGGGGCCGTCCCCGCCTCCCGCCTGTGAACAACCTTCCTGGGTAGTACAACTAGCCGCAGCGCCGTACAGCCGCGCTGGCCGGCGACATCGTGGCGGAGGCCGTCGAGCCGCACGAGGGGGTGGCTGTCTCGCGGCGGCGAGGCCGCCCCGGTGGTGGCGTCGGAGATCCGAGCGCCGTCGCCGCTCCCGCGCTAGCCGCGCCCCGCCTCCGCCTCGGCGCCCGCGCCCGCCTCACCCGCCGCTTCGGCTGCGGCGCGCTCCGCCTCGCGCTGGGCGGCGAGCGCGTGCTCCAGCGCCTGTGCGGTGCGCGCCGGCTCGGCGATCGCCATCTCGGCGACGAGGGCCCGCAGCTCGATCGCCCCCAGCGGCGTCGGGTGGCGCTCCGCGAGCCGCGCCTCGGCGGCGCGCGCGAGCGAGGCGAGCAGCCGCCGATCCTGCTCAATCCGTGCGAGTAGCGCATCGACGGTCGGCGCCGCGTACATGACGCCCGCCGCCAGCGCCCGCGCCTGCGCCTCCGCGCGTGCCTCTCTTGGTCGCGCTGCCGGCTCCCCGACTGGCTGCGCCACCGAGGCGGCTCCGCCCCCGGCGGGCTGCGGCGCCCCGGCGTGGCGGTCGTGCTCGGCGGGGGGCGGATCGGCCGCGGCCCCCTCGACGCCAGGCGGCGCCGCCTCGGCGGCCGCGAGCGCGGCGGCGGCGAGCTCCAGCAGCGCCGCGAGCCGTGCCGCTCGCAGGCGCGGCGCGCCCCCGCCGGCCCGCTCGCCCGGCGGGACGTGGTCGGCGCCCGCCTCGCCGAGCGCGCGCAGCGCGACGGCGATGCGGCGCATCAGCTCGCCGCCCGCCTCCTCCAGCTCGGGGAGCGAGAGCGCCGCGAAGGCCTGTGCGCCCGGGGCCGGACCCTGCATCGCGCTCCCTCGTCGACCGGGCGCAGGCCGCGACGGCCACGCGCGCCGGGGGCCGCCGCGACGGGGCGCACGGGTCGCGCTACGCTCTCGGCTTGACCCGTCATCTTCTGGCGTTCGCGGCGCTGCTCGTCAACCTCTGGGTGGGGGGCGAGCTGGTGGCGTCGCTGGCCGGGGGAGCGGCGCGCGCCGCCTTCGAGTTCGCGCTGATCGCCGCCTACGCATGGTTCGTCTTCGGCGTGCGCGTGCCGCCCGTGTGGCGGCGGGCGCGGCGCCCCGGCCCGCCGCCGGGCGAGCGCTAGCGAGCGCCCGCCCCCGCGTGGCCCCGGCGCTCCTACCTCGGCGCCCGCGGCGGCGGTACCCTCGGCGCGGCGCGGGCGATTAGCTCAGCTGGCGAGAGCGTCCGGTTTACACCCGGAAGGTCGGAGGTTCGAGTCCTCCATCGCCCACCACCCGGCGCCCTCAGCCGGCACCGCGGCGCGGCTCGCGCGGGGGCGGGCGTGCGGCGGGCGCTGGTACACTCGCGCCGTGGCGGCGCGCCCGTTCAGGCGGCGCCGGCGGCACCCGTGGAGGCGCGTGAGCAGCAAGAGCGGCCACGACTGGCTGGAGTCGACCTACCGCGAGGCCGTGGAGCGCAGCGGCGAGCGCGAGGCGCTCTTCGAGTCCTCCTCGGGCGCGCCCGTGGAGCCGCTCTACGGCCCCGAGCACCTCGCCGACTGGAGCTACGCCGGGAAGCTCGGCTACCCCGGCGAGTACCCCTACACCCGCGGCGTTCAGCCCACCATGTACCGCGGCCGCTACTGGACCATGCGGCAGTACGCCGGCTTCGGCGACGCGGCCGAGTCCAACCGGCGCTACAAGTTCCTGCTCGAGCAGGGGCAGACGGGGCTCTCCGTCGCCTTCGACCTGCCGACGCAGATCGGCTACGACTCCGACGCGCCCGAGGCCGAGGGCGAGGTGGGCAAGGTCGGCGTCGCGATCTCTTCGCTCGCCGACATGGAGACGATGACGGAGGGCATCCCCCTCGACGGCGTCACCACGTCGATGACGATCAACGCCACCGGCGCGATGCTGCTGGCGCTCTACGCCGCCGCCGCGAAGAAGCAGGGCGTCGCGCTCTCCGCCATCGGCGGGACGATCCAGAACGACATCCTCAAGGAGTACGTGGCTCGCGGCACCTACATTTATCCGCCGCGCCCGTCGCTGCGGCTGATCACGGACCAGTTCGCGTGGTGCTCGCAGGAGACGCCGCAGTTCAACACGATTTCGATCTCGGGCTACCACATGCGCGAGGCGGGCTGCACGGCGGCGCAGGAGGTGGGCTTCACGCTCGCCAACGCCATCGAGTACGTGGACGCGGCGCTGGCGACCGGCCTCGAGTTCGACCGCTTCGCGCCGCGCCTCGCGTTCTTCTGGGCCTGCCACTCGAACTTCTTCGAGGAGGCCGCGAAGTTCCGCGCGGCGCGGCGGATGTGGGCGCGCATCGTGCGGGAGCGCTACGGCTCCGACAACCCGCGCGCGCAGATGCTGCGCTTCCACACGCAGACGGGCGGCGCCACTCTCACGGCGCAGCAGCCTGACAACAACGTCGTGCGCACGGCGTACCAGGCGCTCTCCGCGGTGCTGGGCGGCACGCAGTCGCTGCACACCAACTCGCGCGACGAGGCGCTGTCGCTGCCCACCGAGGAGTCCGTGGAGCTGGCGCTGCGCACGCAGCAGGTGCTGGCCTACGAGACCGGCGTCGGCGACGTCATCGACCCGCTCGCGGGCTCCTACTACGTGGAGGCGCTGACCGACCGCGTGGAGGAGGAGGCGCAGGCCTACATCGACCGCATCGAGGACATGGGCGGTGCGCTCGCGGCCATCGAGCAGGGCTTCCAGCAGCGCGAGATCCAGGAGAGCGCCTACCGGCTGCAGCGGATGATGGAGGGCGGCGAGCGCGTGGTGGTGGGCGTGAACCGCTTCGCGAAGGACGACGAGGTGCACCCGCCGCTGATGCGCGTCGACCCGGAGGTGGGGCGTCGCCGCGGTCGCGAGCTCGCCGAGCTGCGCGCGGGGCGCGACCAGGCGGCCGCCGCCGCGGCGCTCGACGCGGTGCGCGCCGCGGCCCGCGGCTCGGAGAACATGATGCCGCTCTTGATCGCCGCCTTCGAGGAGTACGTGACGCTGGGCGAGGTGTGCGGCGTGCTGCGCGAGGAGTGGGCGGAGCACCGCGAGGCGCTCACGATCTGATGGCGCCCATGACACCCCGACCCGCTGCCCCTCGCGCCCGATGACGAGCGGCGACGCCGGCCCCGAGGCCAGCGGCGCCGCGTCCGGCGCCGATCCGCTGGGCGCGCTGATCGAGTCGAACGCGCAGGCGCGCGCGGAGTTGATCTCCGCGCTGGACGCGATCCCCGCGGCGCGTCGCGAGGAGCGCTGGTACGGCGAGTGGTCGCTCAAGGACATCGTCGCGCACCTCGGCGTGTGGCAGGACGGCTGGGGCGCGGCGCTGGAGGCGCTTGCGCGTGGCGAGCGCCCGCTGGTCCCGCTCTTCGAGGAGGGCGACACCGGCGCGGCGTTCAACGCGGCCCGCGCGGCCGAGCACGCTGGCGACAGCTGGGAGCACGCGATGGATCTGCTGCGCCGCGCGCGGCAGCGCCACGAGGCGGCCGTGCGCGCGCTCGCGGGGGCCGTGGAGCCGGAGCGCTACGCCGAGGGCCGCACGGCGCACCGCCTGGCGTCGATGCCCGGCAGCCACGACCGCACCCACATCGCGCCGATCCTCGAGTGGCGGCGGGAGCAGCGGCTGTGAGCGCGGCGAGCGGCGCCCGCGGCGGCGGCTGTGGGCGGGCGCGATGATCGACCTGCTGCATCACGTCGGCATCGTCGTGCGCGACGCGGACGCCGCGCTCACCTTCTACCGCGACGTCGTCGGCTTCCCCGTGGTCGCGGACTCGGTGCTCGAGGATCAGGGCGTGCGCGCGATCCTGCTCGCCGTCGGCGAGAACGAGCTCGAGATCCTCTCGCCGACCGAGGACGACACGGGCGTCGCGCGCTTTCTGGAGAGCCACGGCGAGACGCTGCACCACCTCTGCTTCCGCACCGACGACATCGCGGCCGAGCTGGCGGAGCTCGACGCGGCGGGCGTCGAGCTGGTCGACCAAGAGCCGCGCGCGGGGCTCGCGGGGCAGGTGGCGTTCCTGCACCCGCGGGCGATGCGCGGCGTGCTGGTGGAGCTCGCGCAGCCGCCCGCCGGCGCGCACCGGCGCGACGCCAAGGGCTTCGACCGCGTCGCCGTGCGCGCGCTCGACTTCGACGCCGCGGCCGCGCTCTGGCGCGACGTGGTCGGGCTCTCGGTCGCGCGCCGCTTCGACGTGGACGTGGCGGGCGTGGTGATCGGGCAGATGCCGATCGGGCGCTGCCTGCTGGAGCTGATCGCGCCGTCGCGCCCCGACGCGCCGTTCGCGTCCGACGTCGAGCGCGACGGCGAGGGCGCGATGCCCGCCTTCGCCCTCGAGGTGGCGGACGTCGACGCGGAGGTCGCGCGGCTGCGCGCGGCCGGCGTCGAGCTCGACGACGCGGGGCCGGGGATGATGCCGGGCACGCGAAGCGCGACGATATCGGCCGAGCAGGCGTTCGGCGTCAGCGTCCAGCTCGCGACCTACGAGCAGGGCGGCCGGGGGACGGGGGCCAGATGACCGAGGAGTCGACGGCGCAGGAGCAGGGCGCCGAGGAGCGGCGCATCCGCGTGCTGATCGCGAAGCCCGGCCTCGACGGCCACGACCGCGGGGCGAAGGTGGTGGCGCGCGCGCTGCGCGACGCCGGCATGGAGGTGATCTACACCGGCATTCGCCAGACGCCGCAAATGATCGCGGAGGCGGCGCTGCAAGAGGACGTCGACGTGATCGGCCTCTCGATCCTCTCGGGCGCGCACCTCGAGCTCTTCCCGCGCGTGATCGAGGCGCTGCGCGAGCGCGACATCGGCCCGGACGAGGTGCTGCTGTTCTGCGGCGGCATCATCCCCCATGAGGACGGCGAGGCAGTGCGGGAGCTGGGCTTCCGCGGCGTCTTCGGCCCCGGCACCGACACCCGCGACATCGCCGCCTTCATCCGCGAGCAGCTCCCGACGCTCCCCGCGCGTGCCGGGTAGGGGCGCGCGTCGGCCGGCGGGCGCTCCGGGGCGGAGCGCGGCCTGATGGCGCGGCTCGCGGCGACGCCGAGCGCCGAGGAGCTGGCGGCGGGCATCGGTCGCGGCGACCGCCGAGCGCTGGCCCGCGCGATCACCCACGTCGAGCGGGACGACGCGCTGGGCCGCGCCCTGCTCGCCGCGCTCTACCCGCGCACCGGGCACGCTCACACCATCGGCGTGACGGGCTCGGGGGGGGTGGGGAAGTCGACGCTGGTGGGCCGGCTGGCGGCGGAGCAGCGCCGGCGCGGGCGCTCGGTCGGCATCGTCGCCGTCGACCCCTCGTCGCCGTTCTCGCACGGCGCGCTGCTCGGCGACCGCATACGCATGCAGGATCTGACCGCCGACCCCGGCGTGTTCCTGCGTTCGATGGCCTCGCGCGGCCACCTCGGCGGGCTCGCCGAGTCGGCGTCGGGCGTTGTCGACGTACTCGACGCGGCGGGCTACGACGTGGTGATCGTGGAGACGGTGGGCGCCGGCCAGGACGAGGTGGAGGTCGCCTCCGCCACGCAGAGCACCGTGCTGGTGACCAACCCCTCGGCGGGCGACGAGATCCAGTCGATGAAGGCCGGGCTGATGGAGGTCGCGCAGCTGCTGGTCGTGAACAAGGCCGACCTCGCCGGCGCCGACAGCGCCGTGCAGCAGCTGCTCTCGCTGCTGGTGCTCGCGGGCTCGCGGGCGTGGGAGCCGCCGGTGCTGAAGGTGGTCGCGCGCTCGGGCGAGGGGGTGGCGGAGCTGGTCGACCGCATCGACGAGCATCAGCGCCACGTCCGCGACTCCGAGCACGCCGGCGCCGAGCGTCGGGCGCTGGTGCGGGCGCAACTGCTCTCGCTGGCGACGGCCGCCCTCTCGCGCCGCGCGCTGGCGGAGGCGCGGCGCTCGAGCGCCCTCGACGCGCTCGTGGAGGAGGTGGCCGCGCGCCGCCGCGACCCGCGCGCCGCCGCCGACGCGCTGCTCGCCGGCCTCGCCCCCGCCGCCGGGGGGTAGCGCCTCGCCCGAGGTCGGCGCGCCCGTAGACTGCTCTCCACGAGCGGCGTGCGTCGAGCAGCCGCGACGCAGACCGGGGACGTCGACGTGCACGAAGACCGCCCACGTCTCGATCAAATCAACCTCGTGACCGGCGATGTCGCTGCGACGGTCGAGTTCTTCCGCCTTCTGGGCCTCAACATTCCCGATTCGAGCGCACCCGGGTGGAGCTCGCACCACCTGAGCGACGCGGTCGACGGCGCCGAGGGTGCGCTGACGTTCGATATCGACAGCACGGCATTCGCAGCGTGCTGGGGCTCCGAGGCGATCCCGGCAGGTCCGGCTCTGAGCTTCCGCGTCGCGTCGCGGCAGACGGTCGATCGGCTCTATGAACGACTTTGCTCGGCTGGCCATCGAGGGCTGCGCGCGCCCTACGACGCGTTCTGGGGCGCTCGCTTCGCCCTCGTCGAGGCTCCCGGCGGCGCCGCAGTCGGTCTGATGAGCGAGTCCAGCGACCAGCATCGCTCCGAGCCGCCTGCGCTCGCTGGCCTCGAGTAGCGCGCCGACCGAGGGGGAGGCGGCCCGGCGCCTCCCCCTCGGTGACCGCCGACGCCCGCAGACGGGCTCGCCCCGTAGACTGGCCCGCATGGCACAGCGCATCCGCATCACCTTCCGCAAGGGCGGCGTGCTGCAGTGGGTCTCCCACCTGGACACGATGCGCACCTGGGAGCGCACGCTGCGGCGGGCGAAGCTGCCGCTCGCGTACACGCAGGGCTTCTCGCCGCACCCGCGCATAGCGCTGGCGGCGCCGCTGCCGGTCGGCTTCGAGGGCGAGCGCGAGCTGATGGACGCGTGGCTCGATCCGCCGCTCGCCCCGGCCGAGGTGCGCGCCCGCCTGCAGTCGGTCCTGCCGCCCGGCCTCGAGCTGGTCGATGTCGACGAGGTCGCCGAGCGCCTGCCCTCGCTGCAGTCGTCGCTGCGCGCGGCGCGCTACCGCATCGCCTTCGACGCGCGCGAGGTGCAGCCGGTCAGCCTGGCCGCGCGCCTCGCCGACTTCCTCGCCCTCGAGCACCTGGAGTGGGAGGAGCAGCGCGGCGAGAAGAGGCGCACCGTCGACCTGCGCCCCGGCGTGCTGGAGGCGGCGGTGCGGGAGGCGCCCCCCGCGGACGATGATCCGGCGGGGAAGCCGCTGACCGTGCTCGAGC
Organism: Dehalococcoidia bacterium; assembly: GCA_963667515.2. Taxonomy (GTDB): domain Bacteria; phylum Chloroflexota; class Dehalococcoidia; order UBA2979; family UBA2979; genus VYDC01. Next base: position 28,535 of record CAXXXY010000009.1, read on the forward strand.
TACGGCTGTCGCTGGACGAGGGACGCGGCGTGCGCGCCGCCTCGGTCGTCGACGCCTTCGGCGTCGACGCGGAGCCGCTGGCGATGGTGCGCACGGAGCTCGAAATCGACCGCCCGCAGATCGCCCTCGCCGCGTGGCGCGCCCGCGGCCGCCACGAGGAGTGAGCGCGCTGCCCGCGCCCGGCCCCTGCCTCAGCCTCCGCCTCCGTCTCCTCTGGGTGCGCCGATCCCGCCTCGCACGCCGCGCGCCGAGAGGCCCGCTCGTCGCGCTGCTCGCGCTGGCGGCGCTCGCGCTCGCCGGCTGCGGCGGCGGCGACGAGGTGCGGATCGAGGCGCCCGCGGCCTCCTCGACGCCGGCGCCGGCCGCGAGCGCGCCGCCGGGCGGCGTGGCCGCGCCCGCCGGGGCGCCCGCGGGCGGTAGGCCGGACGCGGGCGCGCCGTTCGATGCGCGCGCCGGCTCGCCCTTCGGCGACGACGACGTCGTGCTCGCGCTGGCGGCCGCCGGCATCGCCGCGATGCGCCAGCACGAGGCGGTCGCCTGCGACGCCCGCGACGAGACGAGCGGCTACCTCTACTCGGCGCTCGTCGGCGGCGAGCCGCTGGCCTTCGACCTCTGGGTCTACCCGACGCCACGCCTTCTCGCCGGCGCGGGCTGGACCGTGGAGGAGGACGGGCGAGCGCGCGGCTGCGCCCCCTACGGCGGCGCCGAGTACCCGGCGTACGTGGTGGGCAACGTCGCGCTCTCCACGAGCTCCCCGCCCGGCGCGGCGCGCGAGCGGCTGATCGCGGCCTTCCTCGCGCTCGGCTCCGCTGCGGGCGCTCCCGCCGCGACACCGAGCGCTGGTCCCGGCGCCGCCTTCCCCTTCGCCGCGGCCGACCTCGTCGCCGCGCTGGGCGGAGTCGGGCTCGCCTACGCGCCCAGCGGCGACTCGGTCGCCTGCCGCGACGCGCGCGCGGTGGGGCTCGGCTACGCCTCGTCCGAGGCGCCCACGCTGTTGCTCTGGGTCTACGCGAGCCCCGAGCAGCTGCGCGAGGACTGGGTCGTCGAGCGTGGCCGGCGGCCCCGCTACCACCTCGACGAGGCAGGGGCGTGCGTCGAGGGCGGCTTCGTCTACTGGAACGAGAACGCGCTGCTGGCGCTCGAGGACCCCGCCTGGGCGACCGCGGACGCGGAGCGCGCCGCCGTCGTCGACGCGTTCCTCTCGCTCGTCCGCCCGGCGGCGTCGCCGTGAGCGCGAGCGAGGCGCCCGCCGTCACGACGCTGCTGCTGCTGCGGCACGGGGAGACCGACCGCAACGCGGCGGGGCGCTCGCAGGGGCGCGCCGACGAGCCGCTGAACGAGCGCGGGCGCGCGCAGGCCGCCGCCGCCGCGCTCGCCCTCGCGCCGCTCGCGCCGGCCGCCGTCTACAGCTCGGACGCGTCGCGTGCGCGTGACACGGCGGGTGCGGTCGCCGCCGACTGCGGCCTCGAGGTGCGCGTCGACCCGCGCCTCGCCGAGCTGGACCACGGCGACCTCGACGGCCTGACCGGCGCCGAGCTGCGCGAGCGCTACCCGGAGCTGCTGGAGACGTGGCGCGGCCCGGGCGGGCCCTCGCTGGTGCTCCCCGGCGGCGAGTCGCTGGAGGCGGCGCAGCAGCGCATGGTGGCCGCCGCGACGGCGATCGGCGAGACGCACCCCGGCGAGCGCGTCGTCGTCGTCTCGCACAACCTGGCGCTGCGCACGCTGCTGTGCGAGGCGCTGGGCGCGCCGCTCACGGCCGCTCGTCGGCTGCGGCTGGAGCTCTGCTCGCTCGCGATCGTCGAGCTGCGGGCGGGCGAGCCGTGGGCCGTGGTCGCGCTCAACCGCGGCTGCCATCTGCCGAGGGACCTCGCGCACGGCAGGGCTGGCGGCTGAGCGTCCCGCGCGCTCGTTGAGCGCCCCCCAGGGCTCTGCTACGGTGCGCGTGGCGGCGGGGTTGGGGTGCGCCGGTGTCGCTGCCGCTTCCTCGCCTGCGGTTGGGCTTCGGGCCAGTACACATGGTGCTGGCCATCGCGCTGCTCCTCGTCTCGCTGTTCGCCTACGCCGCCGTGCAGACCGCCGCGCAGAGCTACGGCCTCAGCGAGGATCGCCACCGCATCGAGCTGGAGCTGTGGGAGCTGCGCCGCCAGCGCGCCGAGCTCGAGGGGCTCGTCGCCTACCTCGGCTCGGAGGAGTACGTGGAGGGCGTGGCGCGCCAGCAGCTCGGCCTCGTGCGCGAGGGCGAGATCGCCGTGCTGATCGACGCGCCCGAGGACGAGAGCGCCCGCCGGGAGCCCGGCGAGCGCTGGTGGGAGGCGCTCTTCGGCCGCTAGCAGCGCCGCTCGCACGCCCTCGCGACGCCCTCTCCTCGCCTCCTGCTTGCCGCCCACGCTCGACTCGCTCGGCTCGCGGCCTCGCGAGCGCTCAGCTCGCTCGGCCCGCCTCACTGCGAGCGCCGTGCAATCATCGCCGCGATGAGCGTCGAGCGCCCCGATCCGCTGCCGAGCACGCGCGCCACCGGCGCCTTCGAGCGCCGCGTGCAGCGCGCGCTGGCGCGCGTGGCGCCGCAGAAAACGTCGCTGGTGGTGGCGTGCTCGGGCGGGCCGGACTCCAGCGCGGCGCTGGTCGCGGTGGCGCGCGGTGGCTGGCCGGTGCACGCGGCGTGCTTCGACCACGGCCTGCGCCTGGGCGAGGAGACGGCCGCGGACCGCGCCGCCGTCGAGGGGCTCGCCGGGCGCCTCGACGTGCCGCTGCTCGTGGGTGCGGCGCGGTGGCGCGGCGGCCCCGCCTCGGAGGAGCGTGCGCGCGAGGCGCGCTACCGCTGGCTTGCGCGCGCCTGCGCCGAGGCCGGCGCCACGCTTTGCGTCACCGGCCACACGCTGGACGACCAGGCCGAGACCGTGCTGCTGCGCCTGGCGCGGGGCAGCGGGCTCGCGGGGGTGGCCGGCATGGCGGAGCTCGCGCTGTGGCCGGTGCGCGCGGTGCGCGGCGCGGCGCGGCTCTCGGTCGCGCGCCCGCTGCTGGGCGTGACGCGCGCCGAGGTCGAGCGCTACCTCGTCGCCCTCGGCGTCGAGGCGCGGCACGACCCGAGCAACGAGCAGCTCCGCTACGGCCGCAACCGCGTCCGTCGCCGCGTGCTCCCGGAGCTCGATCGCGTCCACACCGGCGCCGCGAGGTCGATCGCGCGCTTCGCCACGCTCGCCCGCCGCGACGAGGAGGCGCTGGAGGCGCTCGCCGCCGTCGAGCTCGCGCGGATCGCCTCCCGCGAGCGTGGCGCGGTGGCGCTCCCGCGGCGGGCGCTCGCTACGCTGCCGACGGCGATCGCCGCGCGCGTGCTGCGCCAGGCGGCGCGCGAGCTCGGCCTCGAGCCGGACGCCGGCCAGCTCGCGGCGCTGGCGCGTGCCGCCCGCAGGCGCGGCACGCGCGTCGACCTCGAGGGGGGGCGCGGCGTCTCGGGCGGCGCGGCCCTCCGCCTCGAGCGCGGCGCTCCGCGGGGGTAGCGGCGCTCGAAGTGCGGCGCGCTACATAAGAGGCGAGCGAGCGCCAGCACTGGACTATCCTGGGAGCGCGTGGCCTCGACGCTTGACCGAGAGAGCGGACGCAGATAGCATTCCCGATCGTATGGTCAGGCTGGACCCAGTGGGCTCGGCGCGCACATTAACAACTGGATAGCTAGCAGAATCTGTAGCAGGGTCTCCGTTGACCCGCTCGGAGCTGCGTGTGTCTCGAGGGTGTCGGCTTCGGCCGAGGCTCGCGGGTCCGCGTGCTCCGGCGGTAATCAGCACTACAAGGCCGCCTCTGTGAGGCGGCTCTTTGTTGGAGAGTTTGATCCTGGCTCAGGATAAACGCTGGCGGCGTGCCTAATGCATGCAAGTCGCGCGTCGAAGCCGGTTTCGGCCGGTGGAAAGCGGCGGACGGGTGAGTAACACGTAGGAACCTGCCCAGAAGTGGGGGACAACTCCGGGAAACCGGGGCTAATACCGCATACGGTCCACGGACCAAAGCCTTCGGGCGCTTCTGGAGGGGCCTGCGGCGGATTAGCTTGTTGGTGGGGTAACGGCCTACCAAGGCGACGATCCGTAGCTGGTCTGAGAGGACGGTCAGCCACACTGGGACTGAGATACGGCCCAGACTCCTACGGGAGGCAGCAGCAAGGAATTTTCCGCAATGGGCGCAAGCCTGACGGAGCAACGCCGCGTGGGGGAAGAAGGCTCTAGGGTTGTAAACCCCTTTTGCGAGGGAAGAAGATCTGACGGTACCTCGCGAATAAGCCACGGCTAACTACGTGCCAGCAGCCGCGGTAATACGTAGGTGGCAAGCGTTGTCCGGATTCACTGGGCGTAAAGCGCGCGCAGGCGGGCCAATAAGTCCCGGGTTAAATTCCACGGCTCAACCGTGGGCAGCCCCGGGATACTGCTGGCCTTGAGGCATCCAGAGGAGAGTGGAATTCCCGGTGTAGTGGTGGAATGCGTAGATATCGGGAGGAACACCAGTGGCGAAAGCGGCTCTCTGGGGATGTTCTGACGCTGAGGCGCGAAAGCGTGGGGAGCGAACCGGATTAGATACCCGGGTAGTCCACGCCGTAAACGATGAGTACTAGCTGTCGGGGGTGTCGACTCCCTCGGTAGCGTAGCTAACGCGTTAAGTACTCCGCCTGGGGACTACGGCCGCAAGGCTAAAACTCAAAGGAATTGACGGGGGCCCGCACAAGCAGCGGAGCGTGCGGTTTAATTCGAAGCTACGCGAAGAACCTTACCAGGGCTTGACATGCTATCGACAGCCGGTGAAAGCCGGTCTCCTTCGGGCGGTAGCACAGGTGCTGCATGGCTGTCGTCAGCTCGTGCCGTGAGGTGTTGGGTTAAGTCCCGCAACGAGCGCAACCCTCGTCGTCTGTTGTACTTCTCAGGCGAGACTGCTGGGAGCAACCCAGAGGAAGGCGGGGATGACGTCAAGTCAGCATGGCCCTTACGTCCTGGGCGACTCGCACGCTACAATGGGTGGTACAGACCGTCGCGAAGCCGCGAGGTGGAGCTAATCGGACAAAGCCATCCTCAGTTCGGATTGCAGGCTGCAACTCGCCTGCATGAAGTCGGAGTTGCTAGTAACCGCAGGTCAGCCTTACTGCGGTGAATACGTTCCCGGGCCTTGTACACACCGCCCGTCACGTCATGGGAGTCAGCAACACCTGAAGTCGGTGAGCCAACCTTTCGGGGGGGCAGCCGCCCAAGGTGGGGTCGGCGACTGGGACGAAGTCGTAACAAGGTAGCCGTAGCGGAAGCTGCGGCTGGATCACCTCCTTTCTAGGGAGTCACTTGCCGGATTCGGGGAGGCGTACGGTGTACGCGTTTCCCCCCGGCCAGCTCCTGTCGACCGGACGGCCATCTACGCGTCTCGATCGAGCGATCGGTTGAGGCGGGGGAGCGCCCTACCCTGGGTGGCCGCCCGTTAGCACTGGGCCCCGTTGGCCCTGCACGGGGGATTCTGCTAGCTATCCAGCTGTCGATGTGCGCCCGGGTCGGGCTTGCCTGCGCACGAGCGAGGGGCCATTAGCTCAGCTGGCTAGAGCGCAGTCCTGATAAGACTGAGGTCCCTGGTTCGAGTCCAGGATGGCCCACCAGGCAACGCCTGCGTGGGCGAGCCGCCCGGTGGGATGCTGGTTGGGCGGCTCCTTCGTGAGAGCGCCCCGGGGCTGCTCCTGGGGCCGTAGCTCAGCTGGTAGAGCGCCGCCTTTGCAAGGCGGATGTCGGGGGTTCGAGTCCCCCCGGCTCCACCACCAGGCCGCTCACACGCACGAATCGACGAGACGCCTGCGGCGACACGAGCGCTGCTGCGCGGAGCCGAGCCGCAACCCGCAGCTCGGCACCGCGCAGCGGCGCTCGATGGTAGCGCCGGCGTCCCGGGAGGCACCGCCTCCCGGGCTGTACCTTCACAACCGAATACTGCGCAAGCAGATGAACATCGAGAAGTTCCGGGCACGCGCCCGACTCGATCGTCTTCGGGGACGGCCTCGGCGGCGGGCGGGATCGCGGCGTGTGCGTGACGAAGGGTCAAGCTACTAAGGGCGCACGGTGGATGCCTTGGTATCAGGAGCCGATGAAGGACGTGGCAAGACTGCGATAAGCCCCGCCTAGCTGTCTAGCAAGCTCAAGCGGGGATCTCCGAATGGGGCAACCCGGCCCGCGTTATGGCGGGTCACGCCTGGCTGAACACATAGGCCAGGACGAGGGAACCGGGGGAACTGAAACATCTCAGTACCTCGAGGAAAAGAGATTATTCTCCTAGTAGCGGCGAGCGAACGGGGAACAGCCCAAACCGTCCCTTCGGGGGCGGGGTTGTAGGACCGGCAACGTAGGAGTCACAAATCGGGCGGATAGCCGAACGTCCCTGGAACGGGCGGCCACAGCGGGTGAGAGCCCCGTAGGCGACATCCGACCGACTCCTGCCGTGTTCCTGAGTACCACGGGACACGTGGAATCCCGTGGGAATCTGGGGAGACCACTCTCCAAGGCTAAATACTCCTGATGACCGATAGTGAACTAGTACCGTGAGGGAAAGGTGAAAAGCACCCCGAAAGGGGAGTGAAACAGTCCCTGAAACCGTGTGCCTACAAGCAGTCGGAGCTCGGAGCAATCCGGGTGACGGCGTGCCTATTGAAGAATGAGCCGGCGAGTTACGGTCAGTGGCAAGGTTAAGCGACGGGAGTCGCGGAGCCGAAGCGAAAGCGAGTCTGAATAGGGCGATTCAGTCGCTGGCCGTAGACCCGAAACCTGGTGAGCTACCCATGGGCAGCGTGAAGCGAGGGTAATGCCTCGTGGAGGCGCGAACCTTCTAGCGTTGCAAAGCTATTGGATGACCTGTGGGTAGAGGTGAAATGCTAATCGAACCAGGAGATAGCTGGTTCTCCCCGAAATGCGTTTAGGCGCAGCCTCGAGTGTTCTGTGCTGGAGGTAGGGCTCTGGTTGGGCTAGGGGGCACACCGCTTACCAACCCCATCCAAACCGCGAATGCCAGTACACCAGAACTCGGGAGTGAGACTGCGGGGGCTAAGCTTCGTAGTCGAAAGGGAAACAGCCCAGACCCTCAGCTAAGGTCCCTAAATCCGTGCTCAGTGTGCAAGGATGTCCGACCGCATAGACAGCCAGGATGTTGGCTCAGAAGCAGCCACCATTGAAAGAGTGCGTAATAGCTCACTGGTCGAGTAGTCGGGCGCCGACAATGTAACGGGGCTCAAGCACGGTACCGAAGCTAGGGGATTGCGCACCTTTGGTGCGTGATCGGTAGGGGAGCGTTCCGCGTGCAGCGAAGCCGGTGGGGTGACCCCCGGTGGAGCGCGCGGAAGTGAGAATGCCGGCATGAGTAGCGTAATTCAGGTGAGAAACCTGGACGCCGTAAGCCCAAGGGTTCCTACGCAAGGTTATTCCGCGTAGGGTTAGGCGGGCCTAAGCCGAGGGCGAGAGCCGTAGGCGATGGACAGCAGGTTAGTATTCCTGCCCCACCGGCGGCATGTTTGATGCAAAGGGGTGACCCGGGAGGATAGGTGCAGCGGGCCTATTGGACATGGCCCGTCCTTGAGCCGTAGGCGTCTGGAGGCAGGCAAATCCACCTCCAGGTTAAGCGGAGGGCTCGAGGGAAGTGGAGACGTCAGTCAAAGCGACTGTGCTGAGTCCATACTGGCTAGAAAAGCCTCGTTGCTAGTGCTGCAGGTGCCCGTACCGCAAACCGACACTGGTGGGCGGCGGTAAGTACCGTTAGGCGTTCGAGAGAACCTTCGTTAAGGAACTCGGCAACATAGCTCCGTAACTTCGGGAGAAGGAGCACCCCTGGAGGTGAAGGACTTCGCGTCCCGAGCGTCCGGGGGTCGCAGTGAGCAGGCCCAGGCGACTGTTTAACAAAAACACAGGTCTCTGCGAACCCGTAAGGGGACGTATAGGGGCTGACGCCTGCCCAGTGCCGGAAGGTTAAGGGGAGGGCTTCACGGCCTGAACCGAAGCCCCGGTGAACGGCGGCCGTAACTATAACGGTCCTAAGGTAGCGAAATTCCTTGTCGGGTAAGTTCCGACCCGCACGAATGGCGTAACGATCTGGGCACTGTCTCAACGAAGGACTCGGCGAAATTGCACTGGCCGTGAAGATGCGGCCTACCCGCAGCCGGACAAAAAGACCCCGTGGAGCTTTACTGTAGCTTGGCGCTGGAGGCCGGACGTAGATGCGTAGCATAGGTGGGAGGCTGTGAACCGTCGCTTTCGGGCGGCGGGGAGCCACCGGTGAAATACCACTCTTCTACGTTTGTCCTCCTAACCTGCGAGCAAGCGTGGGGACAGCGTCTGGTGGGCAGTTTGACTGGGGCGGTCGCCTCCCAAAAGGTAACGGAGGCGCGCAAAGGTCCCCTCAGGGTGGATGGCAATCACCCGTTGAGTGTATTGGCACAAGGGGGCTTGACTGCGAGACGGACATGTCGAGCAGGGACGAAAGTCGGCCAAAGTGATCCTACGGTCCCGTGTGGAAGGGCCGTGGCTTATCGGATAAAAGCTACCCCGGGGATAACAGGCTGATCCTGCCCAAGAGTTCACATCGACGGCAGGGTTTGGCACCTCGATGTCGGCTCGTCGCATCCTGGGGCTGCATCAGGTCCCAAGGGTTGGGCTGTTCGCCCATTAAAGCGGTACGCGAGCTGGGTTCAGAACGTCGTGAGACAGTTCGGTCTCTATCCGCTGTGGGCGCAGGAGGCTTGAGGAGAGCTGCCCCTAGTACGAGAGGACCGGGGTGGACGGACCTCTGGTGTGCCGGTTGTCCTGCCAAGGGCATCGCCGGGTAGCCACGTCCGGAACGGATAAGCGCTGAAAGCATCTAAGCGCGAAGCCAACTTCAAGATGAGGCCTCCCACCGGGTGAACCGGGTAAGACCGCGGGAAGACTACCCGCTTGATAGGCTGCAGGTGTACGTGCAGCAATGCACTGAGCTAAGCAGTACTAATGGTCGAGGGCTTGACCCTTCGCCACGCACCGGCGTGATCCCCGAGCAGGGGATGCGCGCCCGGACTCTCGATGATCGTCTGGCGCAGTATTCGTGGGGGAAGGCCCACGGGCTGCGGCGCTCGCCGCCAGCAAGCGGTGCTACACTCGTGGGGAGACGTGAGGTTACGGGAGTGCGGACGAGCGTGCGTCGCGGGATGGAGCAGCGGTAGCTCGTCGGGCTCATAACCCGAAGGTCGGGGGTTCGAATCCCTCTCCCGCTACCAGCGATCAACACGAGGGCGGGGCCGCATGGCCCCGCCCTCGTTGCGTCTGCGCGTCTGCGCGTCGGTGCCGGGCTGCGTGGCTCGGGCGGTCGTCGTGGGGCTGGTGTGCCTGTGCGGCCGCGTGGGGCGACGTGGGGGCGCGAGGATCGGCGGGTCCACGCCGGTGTGGGCACTCGCAGGGCGGGCACTTGCCGATAGCTCGCGCGGCGAGGGATACTCGCGGTCCTGGTGGTTAGAGCGCGGCGGACCCACCCGTTCCCATCCCGCACACGGAAGTGAAACGTCGTAGCGCTGACGATACTCCCCGGGCAACTGGGCGCGGAAAATAGGCCACCGCCAGGACTATGCGAGCCATCCCGGCAACGGGGTGGCTCGCTGCCTTTCCGCCACGTGCGCCGCGGCCGCGCCCGAGGGTCGGGCGAGCCCGCGGCGCGTGCTATCATGTGTCCTCGCGCGCGAGGGGCCGCGGGCCGAAGGGCCGAAGCCGCCGTGCGCACATCTCGACCCTGGAGGCCCGCTCAGTGACTAACGTCCCGACCCCGCCCGAGATGTCCGCGCCCGCCGAGGCGCCGCCCGAGCCCCCGGCCACGAGCGAGCCACCCGTCGCCCCGGCGGCCACGAGCGAGCCACCCGTCGAGCCCGCCCTCGAGGAGATGCCCGAGGAGATGGACATGGCGGCGCTGCTCGACAGCGTCGGCGTGGGGCAGCCGCGACAGCTGAAGCGCGGCGACGTGCTCGAGGGCGTGATCATGAGTGTCGAGCGGGACGGCCTGCTCGTCAACATCGGCTTCAAGTCGGAGGGCGTCGTCCCGACCGGGGAGATGCACTCGCTCGGCTCGGACCCGCTTACGAAGCTCAGCGTGGGGGACAAGCTGCACGTCTTCGTGGTGCAGCCGGAGACCGCCGACGGCCAGGTCTGGCTCTCCGTGGACCGCGCGCGCGGTGAGCAGGGCTGGTTGATCCTCCAGGACCGCTTCGAGAGCGGCGAAATCTTCGACGCCGAGATCACCGGCTACAACAAGGGCGGCCTGCTGGCGAACGTCGAGGGCGTCAACGCCTTCATCCCGATGTCGCAGGTGGTGGGCGCGAAGCCCGGCAGCGACGGCGCCAACCCGCTCTCGGCGCAGGTGGGGCGCGGCATGCGCCTCAAGGTGATCGAGATCAATCGACGCCGCAACCGCGTCATCCTGTCGGAGCGCGCGGCGATGCAGGAGTGGCGCGCGGAGCAGAAGGATCGCCTGCTCGAGGAGCTGACCGAGGGCGAGATCCGCACGGGCACCGTCACCTCGATCCGCAATTTCGGCGTCTTCGTCGACCTTGGCGGCGCGGACGGCCTCGTCCACCTCTCGGAGCTCTCCTGGGATCGCAACGCCTCGCCGGAGGACCTCTTCAAGGTCGGCGCGCCGGTCTCGGTCTACGTGATGAAGGTCGACCAGGAGAGCAAGAAGATCGCGCTCTCGATTCGGCGCGCCTACCCCGAGCAGTGGGAGGAGCTGGTCACCCGCTACACGGTCGGCGACGTGGTGCCGGGCGTGGTCACGAAGATCGTCCCCTTCGGCGCCTTCACGCGCCTCCCGGGGCCCGTCGAGGGCCTGGTGCACGTCTCCGAGGTCGTCGACCGCCGCATCGCGCACCCCGAGGAGGTGCTCGCCGAGGGCGACATCGTGCCGGTGAAGATCGTGCGCATCGAGTACGACCGCCACCGCCTCGGCCTGTCGCTGCGCGAGGGCCGCCGCGAGGCCGAGCTGCGCGGCTGGCAGTTCGATGACGATGGCCGGGTCGTCGGCATCGGCGCCGACGGCGTCGCGGAGTTCGCGCAGGAGTCCGCGGAGGCCGAGCTGCGGCTCGCATCGCTCCGCGAAGGCCTCACCGAGCGTCGCGCGCAGCGTGAGGCGCAGGCCGCCGCGAGCGCTGGCGCCGGCGGGGAGCGCGGCGGCGCCGCCGCGCCCGACGAGGGCCCCGTGCTCACGGCGATGCAGGCGGCGATGAAGCAGGCGCATGAGCAGCTCGAAGCAGAGCGCGAAGCCGCCTCGCCGACCGCCGGCGTCGCTGAGGCGACTGCCGAGCCCGAGGCTGCCGCCGCCGAGGCCGCCGCCGCCGAGCCCGAGGCCGCCGCCGAGCCCGAGGCTGCCGCCGCCGAGGCCGCCGCCGCCGAGCCCGAGGCCGCCGCCGAGGAGCCGCCCCCCACGGCCTAGCCGCCAGTCCCTCCAGCACTTGCCTGGCGACTAGTTGTACTACCCAGGAAGGTTGTTCACAGGCGGGAGGCGGGGACGGCCCCGCCGACGCCGCCGTGCGGTCGGCGGTGATTGTAGCGGTAGAGCCAGCGTGGGAGCTGGCGCAGCCGCTCGGCGTTGGAGCGGTAGGGGCGGGCGTAGGCCCACTCGTTCTGCAGGATCTGGATGAAACGCTCGGCTTTGCCGTTCGTCTGCGGGCGGTAGGGCCGCGTGTGCGACAGCCGCACGTCTGCGGCAGCGGCGGCGCCGTGGAAGCTGCGGGCGACGGTGTAGGCCTTCGCGTTGTCGGTCAGGACCCGGCGCACGCGCACGCCACGCCGGCGGAAGGCCGCGAGCGCCTGCTCGAGGAAGGCGGCGCAGCTCGCGCCACGCTCGTCGGGCAGGACGGAGACGTAGGCGTAACGGCTGTGGTCGTCGACGGCGACGTGTAGGTACTCCAGCCCCAGCGAACGCCGCGAATGCGGCCCGGAGCGCGTCTCGGCGAAGCCAGGCGCCATTCGCTTGCCGCCGCCCTCGGGGACGCGCCCGAGCTTCTTCACGTCGAGATGCAGCAGGTCGCCGGGGGCGTCGTGCTCGTAGCGGACCGGCTCCCGGGTGACGCGGTGCAGGCGGTCGAGCCGGTTGAGGCCGCGGCGCCGCAGCACGGCGTAGACCGTGGAGCGGGCGACCCCGAGCGCCCACTGGATGCGATGCGGCCCGAATCCCTGCGTGCGTCGCACGGCGCAGATGCGTCGCTCCAGCTCGGGCGGCGTGCGCCGGGGATGCGCGCGCGGGGCGGAGCTGCGGTCCTCGAGCCCTGCCGCTCCCTCCGCCCGGAAGCGCCCCAGCCACTTGGCAACGGTGTGGCGGGAGACGCGGAAGTGGCGAGCGACCTCAGCCTGGGGCCAGCCGGCGTCCACTTCCCGCACGAGCTCGAGTCGGGTCAGCGGCGTCAGCCGCGCGTTACGATGGGCCATGAGAGTGTCCTCTCCTCGCTACTGCCGTGCTGTCACACACAGCAGGGAGCCTGACCCGCTTTCCCGGACACCTAGGCCTGAGGCGACGATGTTGCCCAGGGAGGAGTCCTGGATGCCCCGAGCCTACCCACCCGAGTTCCGCCGTCGTGCTGTCGAACTGGCCCGGCTGCGGGAGAAGCCGATCGTGCGGATCGCTGCGGACCTGGGGATCGCCGGGTGGTGCCTGCACCGCTGGCTGCGGCAGGCCGATGTCGACGAGGGCCACAGAGAGGGCCTGACGAGCGACGAGCGGGCGGAGCTGGTGCGGCTGCGCCGGGCCAACCGCACCCTGGAGATGGAGAACGAGATTCTGAAGCGCGCCGCCGCCCTCTTCGCGCGCGAGAACGTGCTCCCAAAATGAGATACCGGCTGGTCCGTGAGCTTGCCGCCGACGGGGTCGTCGCGGCGGTGGCCTGCCGGGTACTCGCGGTCTCGACAGCGGGCTACTACGAGTGGCGAGAGCGGGCGCCCTCGGCCCGCGCCGTCGCCGACCAGGCGCTGAGCGAGCAGATCGTGGAGCTCCACGCCATGTCGCGAGGCAGCTACGGAGCGCCGCGGGTGCACGCCGAACTGCGGCTCGGGCGGGGCGTCCGTTGCGGTCGCAAGCGGGTGGCACGGCTAATGCGGAGCGCAGGACTGCATGGAATCTACCGGCGGCGCGGGAGACACGCTCGCCCGGCGCCTGCCGTCCACGACGACCTGGTGCGCCGGCGCTTCGTGGCCGACGCGCTGGACCGGCTCTGGCTGACCGACATCACCGAGCACCCCACGCGGGAGGGGAAGGTCTATTGCGCCGCCGTGCTGGACGTCTACTCACGGCGGATCGTGGGCTGGTCCATTGCTGACCACCTGCGCACCGAGCTTGTGGTCGACGCTCTGGAGATGGCCCGCTGGCGGCGACAGCCGACCCGGGGCGAGACCGTGGTGCACTCCGACCGGGGATCGCAGGGCGGATTCAAGTGGTCATCGCAACGCCTCGAGGTGAGGGGTTGTGATGGGAAGGTCACCGGGGTGGGCGGCGAAGGCGACAGGAAGGCCGGCGATGCGGTCTCCAGGCCGTCCACCGGTTGCGCGTCGTGAGCATCGCCAACGGTTCTGGCTGGCGATCTCAGAAGGGTTGTCGAGCGAGGATGCCGCTGCGGCGGCCGGTGTGTCTCCAGCCGTCGGAGCACGCTGGTTCCGTGAAGGTGGTGGCATGCCAACAGCCAGTCCGGCGCCGCTGTTAGGGCGCTACCTATCGTTCGCTGAGCGCGAGGAGATCGCCATCCTCCGCGCCCAAGGCGCAAGCGGCCGAGCGATCGCCCGCCGGCTCCGCCGGGCTCCGTCGACGATCTCACGCGAGGTACGCCGGAACGCTGCGACACATAGCGGCAAGCTGGAGTATCGAGCGACCACGGCGCAGTGGCATGCCGACCGACGTGCGCAGCGTCCCAAGGTCGCCAAGCTCGGGCAACGACCAGCTCCATGGTTACGTTCAGGAACGGCTGTCAGGCAGGATCGTCCGGCCCGACGGTGTGGGGGTGGTCGGCCCTGAGGTGCGCTGGATTGGCCGTCGACATGGGCGCCGTCAGCACCGACGCTGGGCCCAGGCGTGGAGCCCGGAGCAGATCTCGAACCGGCTGCAGGTCGACTTCCCTGATGATGCGTCGATGAGGATCTCCCACGAAGCGATCTACCAGGCCCTGTACGTCCAGGGTCGCGGCGCGCTGCGGCGTGAGCTGATCGCATGTCTGCGTAGCGGACGAGCGTTGCGGGTGCCCAGGGCGCGAACCCGCGGTCGCGGCAAGAAGTTCGTCAGCCCCGAGATCATGATCAGTCAGCGGCCCGCCGAAGCCGATGACCGCGCCGTTCCCGGCCATTGGGAGGGCGATCTGATCCTCGGGCTGGGCAGCTCCGCGATCGGCACGCTCGTCGAGCGCACGACACGGTTCACCATGCTGCTGCACCTGCCCCGCATGGATGGCCACGGACAGCAACCCACCGTCAAGAACGGCCCCCCGCTGGCCGGTCACGGCGCAGAGGCGGTGCGTGACGCGATCACGGCCTCGATCACGACGCTGCCCGACCAGCTGCGTCGCTCGCTTGCCTGGGACCAGGGAGCGGAGATGGCCCAGCACGCGCAGCTGCGCATCGACACCGGCCTGCCGATCTACTTCTGCGACCCTCGCAGCCCCTGGCAGCGTGGCAGCAACGAGAACACCAACGGCCTGCTGCGTCAGTACTTCCCCAAAGGCACCGACCTGTCCCAGCACTCTGCCGAGGACCTCGCCGCCGTCGCTCTCGCGCTCAACACTCGACCCCGCAAGACCCTCGGATGGAAGACTCCCGCCGAGGCACTCAACGAACACCTACTCTCCCCTGCACAAGGCGGTGTTGCGACGACCCCTTGAACCCGAGCAGTACACGTCGTGGGCCTTCGGGCACCGCCTCCGCACCGCCGGCCTGCTCGGCTCGATGGGCCGGGTCGCGTCGGCTGTCGACAACTCGATGATGGAGTCGTTCTTCGGGACGCTGCAGCTCGAGCTGCTCGACCGCCGCAGCTGGACGACCCGGGCCGAGCTCGCCTCCGCGATCTTCGAATGGATCGAGGGCTGGTATAACCCGCGCCGCCGTCACACCTCGATCGGCGATCTCAGCCCCGTGGAGTACGAAAGGAGGCCCGCCGCCGCCGCGGAAGCGGCATGATGTCTACACGTGAACTGTCCGGAGAACCGGGTCAGGCTCCGCAGCGGGCGAGGCCCCTCATCCTGTCAACAACCTACGTGGGAACTACAGCTAGGCCCCGACGTGCTGGCCCGCCGCGGGGGCGGACGCCCGCCTGACAACGCGCGGGTCGGGGTTATCCGCAGTGACGCGCGCGCCTCCAGCGTCGATGATCCTCGTAGCCGAGCTGCGCTGCCGCGGGCCCGCGGCGCGCGCGAGTGAGGGGCGTCACGCGCGCCTCGATCGTGCCGAAAGGGCCGTGGTAGCCTGGATCGTGAGGACGGACGGAGTCATCTCATGGCCGACCGGTTCGACAAGTTCACAGAGCGGGCACGCCGCGTCCTGACGCTTGCGCAGGAAGAGGCGCAGCGCTTCAACCACAACTACATCGGGACCGAGCACCTGCTGCTGGGCCTCGTGCGCGAGGGCGACGGCGTCGCCGCGAAGGTGCTCTCGAACCTCGGCGTGGACCTCAACAAGGTGCGCTCGGCGGTCGAGTTCATCATCGGGCGGGGCGACCGCGCGGGGACCGGCGAGATCGGCCTCACGCCGCGGGCGAAGAAGGTCATCGAGCTGGCCGTCGACGAGGCGCGCCGGCTGAACCACTCGTACATCGGCACGGAGCACCTGCTGCTGGGCCTCGTCCGCGAGGGCGAGGGGATCGCGGCGGGCGTGCTCGAGAGCCTCGGCGTGAACCTCGAGCGGGTGCGCGGGGAGACCACGCGCATCCTGGCGCAGACGCAGCCGCAGCAGACGGGGGCGGCGGCCGGCGGCCAGCGCAGCGCGCGCACCCCCACGCTCGACCAGCTCGGCGTCGACCTGACGGCGGCGGCGCGCTCGGGCCAGCTCGACCCCGTGGTGGGGCGCGAGCTCGAGATCGAGCGCGTCGTGCAGATCCTCTCGCGGCGCACCAAGAACAACCCGGTGCTGATCGGCGAGCCGGGCGTCGGCAAGACCTCGGTCGCCGAGGGGCTGGCGCAGCGCATCATCGCGGGCGACATCCCGGACACGCTGCTCAACAAGCGGATGCTCACGCTGGACATCGGGCTGCTGGTCGCGGGCACCAAGTACCGCGGCGAGTTCGAGGAGCGACTCAAGAAGGTCATCGAGGAGATCAAGAGCTCGCAGAACTGCATCGTCTTCATCGACGAGCTGCACATGCTCGTGGGTGCGGGCGCCGCCGAGGGCGCAGTCGACGCAGCGAACATCCTCAAGCCGGCGCTGGCGCGGGGCGAGATCCAGGCGATCGGCGCGACCACGCTCGACGAGTACCGCAAGCACATCGAGCGCGACGCCGCGCTGGAGCGGCGCTTCCAGCCGGTGCGGGTCGAGGAGCCAAGCACCGAGGAGACCCTCGAGATCCTCAAGGGCGTGCGCGGGGCGTACGAGGAGCACCACAAGCTGAAGATCTCGGACGAGGCGCTGCACGCCGCGACCGAGCTGTCGTCGCGCTACGTCTCGGACCGCTTCCTGCCCGACAAGGCGATCGACCTCATGGACGAGGCGGCGGCGCGCGTGCGCATCCGCCGCTACTCGACGCCGCCGTCAGTGCGCGAGGCGACGAAGGGCCTCGAGGCGATCCGCCGCGAGAAGGACCAGTCGATCTCCAACCAGCAGTACGAGTACGCGGCCGAGCTTCGCGAGCGCGAGGTGCGGCTGCAGGCGAAGCTCGAGGAGATGGAGCAAGAGGTCCAGGACGAGCGCGATCAGGACGAGCCGGTCGTGACCGAGGAGGACATTCGCGACATCGTCTCGATGTGGACGGGCATCCCGCTCTCGCGGCTCGCGTCCGAGGAGACCACGCGGCTGCTGGAGATGGACCAGTACCTGCGCAACCGCGTGATCGGCCAGGACGAGCCCGTCACCGCCGTCTCCAAGGCGGTGCGCCGGGCGCGCGCCGGGCTGAAGGACCCGAAGCGCCCGATCGGCGTCTTCCTCTTCCTCGGCCCGACGGGCGTGGGCAAGACCTACCTGGCGGAGACGCTGGGCGAGTTCATGTTCGGCTCGCGCGACAATATCGTGCGGCTCGACATGTCCGAGTTCATGGAGAAGCACAACGTCTCGCGGCTGGTGGGCTCGCCTCCGGGCTACGTCGGCTACGACGACGGCGGGCAGCTCACCGACCTCGTACGTCGGCGCTCCTACTGTCTGATCTTGCTCGACGAGGTCGAGAAGGCCCACCCCGACGTCTTCAACATGCTGCTGCAGATCTTCGACGACGGGCACCTCTCCGACGCGAAGGGGCGCAAGGTCGACTTCCGCAACACGATCATCATCATGACCTCGAACGTGGGGTCGGATCTGATCCGCAAGGACTCGAAGGTCGGCTTCTCCACGACGCAGGACGAGACGAAGACGGCCGAGGCACAGTACGACCGGATGAAGGACCGGGTGATGGAGGAGGTCAAGCGCGTCTTCCGCCCCGAGTTCCTGAACCGCATCGACCAGAGCGTGGTCTTCCACCCGCTGCTGGCGGAGCACATCCGGCAGATCGTCGACCTGCAGCTCGCCGACCTGCGGAAGAATCTGCACGAGAAGGGGATGCGGTTGGTCGCGACGGAGGCGCTGCTCGACCACCTCGGCGAGAAGGGTTTCGACACGGTGTTCGGGGCGCGGCCGCTGCGGCGCGTCATCCAGAACACGATCGAGGATCAGCTCTCCGACGCGCTGCTCGAGGGCAGCTACACGGAGGGCGACACGATCCGCGCCGACTACCGCGACGACGAGGTCGTCTTCGAGCGCATCGCGCCCGAGGAGGCCCCCGCCGAGCAGCCGCCCGAGGAGCAGGAGCCGGTGCTCGCGCCGTAGCGCAGCTCCCTCGACCGGGCAGCATCGAGTCGCAGATCACGAGGGGGCCGCACGGCCCCCTCGTTGCGTCCCGACACCGGCGGGCGTGGGGCATCCCCACAGCCGGCGTCCGTCGACTCGCCTGTCAGTCCCGTTCCCGAGGTCGTCTCCGCGCGTCTTGTCGAAGCCCGGTCTGTACCGCTCCTGGTTTCTTGGACACATCGCTGGCGGTAATCATGCGGCCGCCCCGGTGCGCAGCGAGAGCGCCTCGCGGACGGCGGCTGGGGTGCGGTGGCCGTGCCGTTCGACGAGCCAGTGCTGGTTGTAGCGCTGCTTGAAGGCGAGCAGCGCCTGGCGTAGCTCCTCCACCGTCTCGAAGTGCTCCACCCACAGCAGCTGCTCCTTCAGCGTGCGGATGAAGCGTTCCGCGCAGCCGTTGCCCTCGGGCGCGGCTACGAAGGACGGGCTGGAGCGGATGCCGAGGAAGCGCAGCTCCTCCTGAAAGTGGTCGCTCAGGTACTGGCTGCCGTGGTCGTGGCGGAGAGCGAGTCCCCGCGCGAGGTCCGCCTCGTAGCCGTCGAAGTGCTCCCGGAGCCCCTGCCGCAGCGGCTCCAGCGCCTCGAAGCGCGTGCCCGGTCGCGCCGCGTGGATGCCGATGCACTCCTGCGTGCAGTGATCGACGGCGATGAAGACGGTGGCGTTCCCCTCGCGGGTGGTGAGGCAGGAGGTCGCGTCGGTCCCCCACATCTCGTCAGGCCGCTCGGTGGTGATCGTCCCGTCGTGCACCCGCGGTCCGCGCCGACGCCCGACGCGGGTCGGGGCGAGCAGTCCCGCCTCCCGCATCAGCCGCAGCACCCGACCCTTGGAGGTGCGCACGCCAGCCAGCCGCAGCCGCGCCCAGGCCTTGCGATAGCCCTCGCCCAGGAACGGTGAGCCGGAGAGCACAGCGCGGATCTGCTCGGTGAGCGCCTCGTCCGTCCACGCCTGCCTCGGCCCGCGCTTCGCTGCTGGCCGCAGAGGCCGTCGCGCCCGTGCCCGCCGCTCGTAGACGGTCGAGCGCGGGACCTCCCACAGCTGGCAGATGCGCGTCGTGCCGTACGGCCGTCCCGTGGAGGGCGAGGTGGTTCGACTCATCACCTCGACCTCCGGCGTGCCAAAGGGAGTCCTGCCTCCAGCTGATGCGCGCGCTGGAGCAGGAGCTCGTTCGCCATCGTGATCTCGCCGACTTTCGCCTGCAGTCGGTGGATCTCCTCGTCACGCTCGTCGGCAGGCCGGCTCGTGAGCGAGGCCCGGCCGGCGGCGAGGAAGCGCTCGCGCCACTGCGACAGCGTCGCTGCGGTCACCCCCAGCTCGCGCGAGAGCGCGTCCAACTCCTCGCCGCGCAGCAGCCTCAGCACCGCCTCGCTCTTCCGTCGCGAGGAGAAGCGACCGCGTTCCGTTCGCGACGCACTACGCCCGTTCAATCCCTGTGCGGAGCTGGTCATGGACACCTCCTCTGCCGGGGCAGCCTGCCCCAATCAGGTGTCCAAGAAAACCGTGGACCGGGAGAGAACGCACTAGCTCCAGCCCGCGCGCTCTTCTTCGCCGCTCGCATGCCGCTCAGCCCCAGCTTCACCCCTCGCATCGCGGCCGCTGGGCGCGGTTGTTGCAGCAGTCGGAGGACGCGCAGCATCCGGACCGCTCGCAGCACCCTGAATATCCGGAAGTAGGGGATGACTAGCAGGATGCTCAGCCAGTGGCGCCGTACGAACGCGACAGCTGGGAGGTTCACGCGGTAGTAGAGGACGGCGAGATCAGCGACGAAGACGGCGAGCAGGCCGAGACCAAGACGGTCGGCGAGCTTAGTGTCCAGCGGCGAGACGGGCGTCAGGGCGACGACGAACAGCGTGAGCCACACGACGGTGGCCACGTCGACGAAGATCCGCCATTGCTTCGCGCGCGGGATCGTGCGTTCCACGCGCCAATCGTACGTGCGAACGCGTGTTCGGCGCCCGATGGCGAGCCGCACCGCACATTGCTTCCGGATACCCCGCCGGTGCTGCCGCCTCCGGCGTACGGGCAGGCCGGCCGCCTCAGGCGTGCCAGCGCTGCGCGGTCCACTGCTCGCGCGAGCTGGGGGGCCGGCGTGCCGCGACGCTCGCGATCAGCCCCGCCGCGAGCGCCATCGCGACGAGCGCCGAGCCGCCCTGCGAGACGAAGGGGAGCGGGATGCCGGTGGCCGGCAGCAGGCGCAGGTTCACCGCGACGTGCACCGTGGCCTGCGCGAAGAGCACGGCGGTGAGCCCGGCCGCGAGCACCCGCCCCAGCCGGTCGGGCGCGCGAGCCGCGGCGAGCAGCCCGCGCCACGCGATCAGCGCGATCAGCGCGAGCACGGCCGCCGCGCCGAGCAGCCCGAGCTGCTCGCCCACGAGCGCGAAGACGAAGTCCGAGGCGCGCGCCGGCACGAAGGCGAGCGCCGAGTCGGCGGGCTGGAGCAGCCCGCGCCCCGTGAGCCCGCCCGAGCCCAGCGCGAGCTCCACCTGCCGCAGCGTGAAGCCGCTGCCCAGCGGGTCGCGCCCCGGATCGACGAAGGTGGCAATGCGCTCGCGCTGGTAGTCCGGGACGGCGACGGCGAAGAGCAGCGGCGCGGCCGCGAGCGCGCAGGCGGCGGTGAGCGCGAGCGGCCGCCACGGCATGCCCCACGTGACCACCACCGCGAGCCACGCCGCCAGCAGCACGAGAGCCGTCCCCACGTCGGGCTGGAGCGCGACGAGGCCCAGCGGCGGCGCCACCAGCGCGAGCGAGCCGAGCAGCGAGCGCGACGCCGGCGCTCGCGAGGCGGCGAGGGCGGCGAGCGCCACGACCAGCGCGATCTTCGCGAACTCGGAGGGCTGCACCGTGCTCCCGCCGACGCCCAACCAGCGCTGCGAGCCGAACTCGGCGGAGCCCGCCGCGAGCACGGCGCCCAGCGCCAGCAGCGCCAGCGCGTAGCCGGCGGCGGGGAGCGCGGCCCGGCGCAGCAGCCGGTAGTCGAGGCGGGCCATCGTCAGCAGCGCCGCGAGCGCGGCGGTGGCGAAGAGCGCCTGCCGGCCCGCGCCGCCGTCGCCGACGCCCGCCGTCAGCACGCCGAGCGCGAGCAGCGCGACCACCGCGCCCGCCAGCCAGCCGTCCAGCCGCCAGCCGAGCCAGCAGATCACGGCGCGTCCGCCGTCGCCGTGCGCACGCGCCCGCCCGGCGCCATGTACGCTTCGAAGATCTCGCGCGCGACGGGCGCGGCGTCGAGCGCGCCCACGCCGTGCTCGAGGTAGACGACCACGGCGATCTCGGCCTGCTCGTACGGCCCCCAGCCCAGGTACCACACCGTGGGTGTCGAAGCTCCCGTCGGCGTGCGCGACGCCGAACTCGGCGGTGCCGGTCTTGCCGGCGATCGTCAGGCCGACCGGCTCGCCCCGCACCGCCGTGCCGCCCGGATCGGCCGCGCGGCGCAGCGCGTCCGCGACCACCGCGATCTGCTCGGCGCTCGCGGGGAGCCGGCCCCCGACGGTGGGCGGCAGCGGCTGCACGCCGGCTTCATCGCGGGTGGCGCCGACCACGCGCGGCACGAGCACCTCGCCGCCGTTCGCGAGCGCCGCCGCCGCGACCGCCATCTGCAGCGGCGTGACGGTGAGGAAGCCCTGCCCGATGCCCAGCGTGTAGGTGTCGCCCAGCACCCAGGGCTCGTCGCGCGCCTCGCGCTTCCAGGCGGCGTCGGGCACGAGGCCCGCCGCCTCGCCCGGCAGGTCGACGCCCGTCGGGCTGCCGAGGCCGAAGGCGCGCGCGTAGCTCGCCACGCGCTCCACGCCCAGCCCCTCGAAGAGCTGCCGCCCGCCCTGCGAGTAGCCGCCCGCGAGGTAGTAGTAGTAGACGTCGGAGGAGCGCACGAGCCCGCCCGCGAAGTCGAGCGAGCCGTGCGCCGCCCAGTCGCGGAAGACGTAGCGGACATCGGGCCTGAACTCGTCCTGCACGGTGATCGCGCCCGTGCTGACGATGCGCGTCTCGGGCGTGGCGACGCCCTCGCGCAACGCGGCGAGCCCGACGATCGGCTTGAAGATCGAGCCCGGCGCGTGCACCTCGGCGAGCGCGCGGTCGACCAGCGGCCGCCGCGGATCGTCGAGCAGCGCGGCGAACGCCTCGGGGTCGACGGAGCCGCCCGAGAAGACGCCGGCGTCGACGGCCGGCAGCGAGACGAGCGCCAGCAGGTCGCCCGTGCGCACGTCCAGCACAACGGCCGCGCCCACGGCCTGCGGCTCCGCGCGGCCCGGCGGGTCGGCGGGTCGCGGGGCAGGCAGCGCCCCGCCGATGGCGCGCGCGAGCGCCTCCGCGGCCGCTCGCTGCAGTCGCGGGTCGATGCTCAGCACCAGGCCGTCGCCGGCCTCGGGCGGCTGCTCCGCGATCACCTCCAGCACGCGGCCCGCGGGCGTGGCCGCGACCAGCCGCCGGCCCGCGCTGCCGTGCAGCGTCTCCTCGTGCGTCAGCTCGACGCCCGAGCGCCCGACCCGCGCGTCGAGCGGGTAGCCCGCGTCGAGGTAGGCGTCGACCGCCTCGGCGGGCAGCGGCGCCACGTGGCCCAGGATGCGCCCGTAGAGCTCACCGCCCTCGTAGACGCGGACGGCGCGCGCCTGCACGGCGACGCCGGGCAGCGGGGCGAGCGCGGCGCGCAGACGGATCGCCTCCGCCTCGTCGAGGCCGCGGCGCAGCGTGAGCGGCGCGAAGGCGTCGGGGGCGGCGCGCCCCCGCGCCAGCAGCGCCTCCAGCTCGGCGTAGGGCGTGCCGAGCTCCCGCTCCAGCTCGCGCAGCACGCCGACCTCGACGGCGGCGTCGGCGGCGATCTCGCCGGGGATCAGCACCAGTGCCAGCTCGGGCACGTTGCGCACCAGCGCCCGGCCGTCGCGGTCGTAGATCAGCCCGAGCGGCGCCTCGACGCGCTCGACGCGGAGCACCCGCCCGTCGACCTGCGCGCGCAGCGGCTCCGCCTCGATGAGCTGCATGCGGGCGAGCTGGAGCGCGAGCACGACGAGCAGCAGCACGCCGCCCGCGGCCAGCAGCACGAGGCGGCGCGTCGGGGGGAGCTCGCCAGCCTCACGCACGCGGCTAGCCGAAGAGCCCGCGGCGTCGAGGCCGCAGCGGGCGCAGCAGCAGCGCGAGGGCGGCGGCGAGGGCGGCGCTCCACGCCGCGGCGCCGACGATGCTCGGGCCGAGCGCGGAGAGCAGCGCGGGCCGGCCCGCGGCGAGCGCGAGCAGCGCGAGGTAGGCGGCCGCGCCCACGGCGGCGGCGGCCGCGGCGCGCAGCGCCACGTCGGCAGGCGGCGATTCGCCCGCCGAGCGAGCATCGAGGGCCGACCGGCCGCGGCCCCATGGCGCTCGCCGGGGCAGCGCGCGCGCGGTGACGGCGAGCGCCGCGGTGGGCAGCAACGCGAGCAGGAACCAGCCCACGCGCTCCGTCGACACGGCGCCCAGCGCGGCGGCCGCCACGACGAGGGCCGGCGCGACCTCGATGGGGTCGCGCGCGGCGCCCCACGCCGCCACCAGCGCGACCGGCAGCAGCGGCGCCGCGGCGCCGAGCGCGCCCGCGGGGAACAGCGCCGGCACGAGCGAGAGCTGGAGCACGACGAGCGCGGCGGCGAGCGTCGCTGCGGCGGCCGCCGCCACGGCGCTGGGGCGCGGCGCGGCGCGCTGAGCGGGCGCGTCGCCGACGATCATGGCGATGCCGCCCCGTCCGGCGCCGCATCGAGCGCGGCGCCGGGCAGCGGATCGGTCAGCAGCAGCAGCTGCTCCAGCCGCGCGTAGTCGACGAGCGGCTCGACCTCGACGGTGGCGAAGAGGTCGTGCGGCTGGGCGCGGACGGCGGTGATGCGGCCGGCGAGCAGGCCCGGCGGGAGCCGCCCGCCGAGCGCCGAGGTGAGCACGGCGTCGCCCACCGCGATGGGCGCGCCCGGCGGCACCAGCTCGAGGCGCAGCCCGCCGCTGCCGCCCGCGAGGGCGCCCGGCGTGCGCGAGCCCTGCACCACGGCCGTGACGGCCGAGCCCGCGTCGATGAGCAGCCGCACGCGGGCGCTGCGCTCGGCGACCTCGGTGACGACGCCGACGAGCGTGGCTGCGGGGCCGAGCGCCGGCTGCCCGACGCGCACGCCGTGCGCGCGCCCGCGGTCGATGAGCAGCGAGGCGCGAGCCGGCGAGGGATCGCGCGCGAGCACCGAGGCGGCGACGATGCCGGGCGCGCCGCGGCCCTCGACGGCGGCCCCGCCCGGGCCGCTGCCTGCGAGCGCGCCACCTGCCAGCCCGCCATCCGCGAGGCCGGCCGCACCCACCGCCTCCAGCAGCTCGGCGATCTGCGCGGCGGCAGCGCGCTCCTCGCGCAGCGCCGCCACCTCCGCCGAGAGGCGCGCCACGTCGCGCTCGAGGTCGGCGTTCTCGGCCGCGAGCGCGCGCAGTTACCCGGCGGAGAGCGCGAGTTCGGAGGCGGGGCGCACCGCGGCGTCGACCGCGCTCGCGAGCCCGCCCACCACGGTCGAGGCGGCGAGCAGCAGCAGCGCGAGCGCCAGCGTCGCCGAGAGCCATGCGGTGCTGCGGGTGCCGACCACGCGCTCTGCCCCCGACCCCTTCGTCGCCTGCGGCCGCGTGGGGAGCGCCGCGGCCGCGGCGAGCGCGCCGTGCGAGGTGTGCTAGCGGGGCGGCCGGCGCGCCACCACTACCGCCTGCACCTTCTGGAGCGTCTCCGCCTCCTCCAGCGCCTCGGCGCTGCCGCGCACCACGGCGCGCAGCGGATCCTCGGCGACGTAGACGGGGAAGCGCGTCTCCGTGGCGACGCGGCGGTCGAGGCCGCGCAGGAGTGAGCCGCCGCCCGCCATCGCGATGCCGTGCAGCATCAGGTCCGCCACGAGCTCGGGCGGCGTCACCTCGATGGTGGCGCGCACGGTGCGCACGAACTCGTTGGTCACGGGCGAGAGCGCGTCGCGCAGCTCCACCGTCGAGATCTCGACGGCCTTCGGCAGCCCCGTCGCCAGGTCGCGCCCGCGCAGCTCGACGGTGCCCTCCTCGTCGAGGGGGTAGGCGGAGCCCGCCTCGATCTTCGCCATCTCGGCGCTGCGCTCGCCGATCAGCATGTTGTGCACCTGGCGCGCGTAGGCCGTGATCGCCTGGTCCATCGCGTCGCCCGCCGCGCGCACGGAGCGCGAGACGACGATGCCGCCGAGGGCGATCACGGCCACCTCGGTGGTGCCGCCGCCGATGTCGACGATCATCGAGCCGGCGGGGCTCATCACCGGCAGCCCCGAGCCGATCGCGGCCGCCATCGGCTCCTCGATGAGGTAGGCGGAGCGCGCGCCGGCGGCGAGCGCGGCGTCGTGGACGGCGCGCTTCTCCACCTCGGTCGCGCCCGAGGGGATGCCGATCACCACGCGCGGCCTCGGGATGCCGAGCCCGAAGCGCTCGTGCACCGAGCGGATGAAGTACTTGAGCATGCGCTCGGTGACGGCGAAGTCCGAGATCACGCCGTCGCGCAGCGGGCGCACCGCGACGATCGTCGAGGGCGTGCGCCCCACCATCCGCTTCGCGTCGTCGCCGATGGCGAGGATGCGCTTCGTCTGGCGGTCGATCGCCACGACCGAGGGCTCGTCGATCACGATGCCGCGCCCGCGCACGCTCACCAGCGTGTTCGCGGTTCCGAGATCGATCCCGATGTCGTGCGAGAACATCCCCAGGAAGCTGGAGAGCGGGTTGATCACGTTGTGCCTGTGCCGGTGCTCGGGGAGACGAGCCGAGTATAGGGCCGGGGCCGCGCCCCCGCAAAAGAGGGGCGCGGGGAGCCGGATCGCGGCCTTTCGGCGCTCCCTCGGCGCTCCGTGGGGGCATCGCTCAGCGCGCCGCCGGCTCCCGCCAGCCGCGCTCCGCGAGCAGCGCGAGGAACGCCGCCTCGTCGAGCACGGTCGTGCCCAGCTCCTCGGCGCGGGCGCGCTTGCCGCCGCCGCCCGCGCCCGCGACCACGAGCGTCGTCCGCTTCGTCACCGCCGAGCCGACGCGCCCACCGAGCTCCTGGATCAGTGCCTCGACCTCGTTGCGTGACCAGCGGTCGAGGGAGCCCGTGACGACGATCGCCTCGCCGTCGAGCGGGCCGCCGCGCGCCGACACGTCATCGTCCATGCGCACCCCGGCGACGCGCAGCCGTTCGATCAGCGCGCGGTTGCGCTCGTCGCCGAGGTAGTCTACGACGGCCTGCGCCACCACCGGCCCGATGCCCTCGATCGCCTCCAACTCCTCGCGCGGCGCGGCCTGCAGCGCGGCCATCTCGCCGAAGCGCACGGCGAGCGCCATCGCCGTCTCGCCGCCGACGTGGCGGGCGCCGAGCGCGACGAGAAGCCGCCTCAGCGGCCGCGTCTTGCTCGCCTCGATCTGCGCGACGAGGTTCTCCACGAGCTTCTCGCCGATGCCGTCGAGCTCCAGCAGCTCCTCGCGGCGCTCGCCCAGCGCGTAGATGTCGGAGAGGCTGCGCACGATGCCGAGCGCGATGAGGCGGTGGGAGAGCTGCTCGCCGAAGCCCTCGATCTCCATCCCCCCGCGCGAGGTGTAGTGCTCCACCAGCTTCGCGAGCTGCGCCGGGCAGTCGCGGTTCACGCAGTAGTGCGCCGCGTCGCCCTCGTCGTGCGCCACGGGGCGGCCGCAGACGGGGCAGCGCGTCGGCATCACGAAGCGGCGCAGCCGGCGCCCGCGCCGCCGCGAGAACACGGGGCCGACCACCTGCGGGATCACGTCGCCCGCGCGCTGCACGATCACGTCGTCGCCGGCGCGGATGTCCAGCTCGCGGACGTGCGCGTCGTTGTGGAGTGTGGCCTTGCTCACCGTGACCCCGCCGACCACGACCGGCTCCAGCTCGGCGAAGGGCGTCAGCACGCCCGTCCGCCCGACGGAGACGCTGATGGCGCGGAGGCGCGTCACGGCCTGCTCGGCGGGGAACTTGTAGGCGATCGCCCAGCGCGGCTCGCGGCCGACGGCGCCGAGCTGCCGCTGCAGCGCGAAGTCGTCGACCTTCACGACGACGCCGTCGATCTCGTAGGCGAGGCCGTCGCGGCGCTCCTTCCACGCCTCGCAGAACGCGGCCACCTCCTCGATCGTCCCGAAGCGCTCGACGTGCGGGTTCGTGGGGAAGCCCGCCGCCGCCATCCACGCCAGCGCCTCGGACTGCGAGGCGGGGGCGGAGCCCCCGGCGAGCCGCCCGAGCTGGTAGGCGAAGAACTCGAGGCGTCGCGAGGCCGTCACGGTCGGGTCCAGCTGCCGCAGCGAGCCCGCGGCCGTGTTGCGCGGGTTCATGTAGAGCTGCTCCTCCGCGCGCGCGCGCTCCACGTTGAGCCGCTCGAACTCCTCGCGCGTGAGGTAGACCTCGCCGCGCACCTCGAAGGCGGCAGGCGGCGCGTCGAGGTGCGCGGCGAGCGGGATCTGCCGCAGCGTGCGCAGGTTGACCGACACGTCCTCGCCGCGCAGGCCGTCGCCGCGGGTGGCGCCGCGAGCGAAGCGCCCCTGCTCGTAGAGCAGCGAGATCGCGAGCCCGTCGATCTTCGGCTCGCACACCATCGTCACGGCGTCGACTCCGAGCTCGCGCAGCACGCGGCCGTGCCACGCGGCCAGCTCCTCGGCGTCGAAGGCGTTGCCCAGCGAGAGCATCGGCTCGCCGTGCTCGACGACGCCGAACTGCTGCTGCGGCTCGCCGGAGACGCGCTGCGTTGGCGAGTCCGGCGTCACGAGCGCGTGGTGGCGCTCCTCGAGGCCGCGCAGCTCGCGCACCAGCGCGTCGTAGTCGCTGTCGCCGATCTCGGGCTCGTCGAGCACGAAGTAGCGGTGGTCGTGATAGCGGATCTGGCCGCGCAGCTCCTCCACGCGCTCGCGCGCGGTTTCGAGCTGCTGCGGTGTCGGGGTGGGGGGCGCGGACGGCTCCGGCATCGCGCCGGAGTATAGCGGCGGCCCACCTCGAGGGGGCGCGGGGATGTGCGGGCCGACACGGGCGCAGAAGCAGGCGAGCGATACAATGTTCGTGCAGGGCCCGCCCCAGCCGGGCCCGCTGCCGAGGACTACTCGCGGTGCAGTCGCCCGAGACGGACTCCGTCGACCCCGACCCCTCGAGCCGCGCCTTCGCCATCGTCGTGGTCGACTACGGCGCGGGCAACCTGCGCAGCGTCCGCCGCGCGATCGAGCACGCGGGCGCGACGGCCGTCGTGAGCGCGGAGCCGCGCGTGGTCGCGGAGGCGCGGGCGCTGGTGTTGCCGGGCGTGGGCGCTGCCGCCGACACGATGGAGAAGCTGCGCGAGCGCGGCCTCGTGGAGCCGCTGCTCGAGGCGATCGGCGCGGGCCGCCCGTTCCTCGGCGTGTGCATGGGGATGCAGGCGCTCTTCGACCTCTCGGAGGAGGGCGGGTCGCACCCCTGCCTCGGCGTGCTGCCGGGGCGTGTGGTGCGCTTTCCCGCGGGCCCGCCGATGTCGCAGATGACGGTGCCCCACATGGGGTGGAACACCATCGAGCCGGTCGTGGAGCACCCGCTGCTCGCCGGCCTCGAGGAGGGCGAGCACGCCTACTTCGTGCACTCCTATTACCCGGCGCCCGACGATCCGACAATCGTGGTGGCGGAGACGGAGTACGGGGTGAGCTTCCCCTCGGTGGTCGCAAAGGGCAACGTGATGGCCACGCAGTTCCACCCCGAGAAGTCCGGCCGCGCCGGGCTGCGCATCTACGAGAACTTCGTCGCGCTCGCGCGCGAGCAGGACGAGGCACCGGCGGCCGCCGCGCCGGCCGCACGCACGTCGTAGGCGACGAGGAGGTCAGCATGGAGACGGGGATGGAGATCATCCCGGCCATCGACATCCGGGGCGGGCACTGCGTCCGGCTCTACCAGGGCGACTACGCGCAGGAGACCGTCTTCTCGGACGACCCGGTGGGGATGGCCGTGCGCTGGGCCGGGCTGGGCGCGCGCTGGATTCACGTGGTCGACCTGGACGGCGCGCGCGGCGGGCGGCAGGCGAACGCCGCGATCGTCTCGCGCATCGTGCAGAGCGTGCCCGCGGCCGTGCAGACCGGCGGGGGCATCCGCGACCTCGAGACCGTGCGCGCGGCGCTGGCGGCCGGCGTGAACCGCGTGGTGCTGGGCACCGCCGCCGTGAAGGCGCCGGCGCTGGTGCGCGAGGCGCTGGCGCTCGCCCCCGCGCAGCTCGTCGTGTCGGTCGACGCGCGCGACGGCGTCGTGCAGCTCGAGGGCTGGACCGAGCCCTCCGACCGCGACGCGCTCTCGCTGATCCGGCAGCTTGCCGACCTCGGCGTGCAGCGCATCGTCTACACGGACATCCAGCGCGACGGCACCACGCAAGGCCCGAACTTCGAGATGTACGAGCGCATCGCCTCCGAGAGCTCGGTCGCGGTGATGGCCGCCGGCGGCATCAGCTCCGTGGAGGACGTGCGCCGCCTCGCCGATTGCGGCGTGGAGGCGGCGATCGTCGGACGCGCGCTCTACACGGGGCAGGTGCGACTCGCCGACGCGATGTCCGCCGGCGCGGCGCCCGTCGCCTAGCGCCCGCCGTCCCACGCGCGGCCTCGGCCGCGGCGCACGCCGACCGATCGCCGACTGCCGGCATCGCCCGTAGACTCGTAGCGCGGGCCGGCCCGCCGATCGCCGCGCGTGCGCGGTCGAGCGGAGCCCCGCGGCGGGCGAGCGATGCTGACCAAGCGGATCATCCCCTGCTTCGACGTCGATCGCGGGCGCGTGGTGAAGGGCATCTCCTTCGTGGAGCTGCGCGACGCCGGCGACCCCGTGGAGCTGGCGCGCGCCTACGACGCGGACGGCGCGGACGAGCTCGTCTTCCTCGACATAACCGCGTCGAGCGACGGGCGTGAGAGCACCTACGAGATGATCGCGCAGACCGCCGACGAGGTCTTCATCCCGCTGACCGTCGGCGGCGGCGTGCGCGTGCCGAACGACATGCGACGCATGCTGGAGCACGGCGCCGACAAGGTCTCCGTGAACACGGCCGCCGTCGAGCGGCCCGAGCTCGTCGAGGAGGGGGCGCGGCGCTTCGGTTCGCAGTGCATCGTCGTCGCGATCGACGCGAAGCGGGTCGCGGGGAAGCCGGGCGATCCGCCGCGCTGGCACGTCTACACGCACGGTGGGCGGCGCGTCACGGAGTGGGACGCCGTGGAGTGGGCGCGCGAGGCAGTGGAGCGCGGCGCGGGCGAGCTGCTCGTCACCTCGATGGACGCGGACGGCCATCAGGAGGGCTACGACCTGGCGCTGCTGCGGCAGGTCGCGGACGCCGTCGAGGTGCCGGTGATCGCCTCGGGCGGCGCGGGCGAGCCCGAGCACCTCTACCGCGCGCTGACGGAGGGCGGGGCGGACGCGGTGCTCGCGGCCTCGATCTTCCACTTCGGCCGCTACGACATGGCCACGCTGAAGCGCTACCTCGCCGACCGCGGCGTCGCGGTGCGCCCGATCGACGCGCCACGCGCCGAGCCGGCCGGTGCCCCCAGCGACGATCCCGGAACGGAGAGCCCCGATGCCTGACCCCTCCGAGCTGCGCTACGACGCGCAGGGGCTGATCCCGGCGATCCTCCAGGACGCGTCGTCCGGCGAGGTGCTGATGCTGGGCTACATGAACCAGGAGACGCTGCGCCGCACCCTGGAGATCGGGCAGGCCGTCTTCTGGTCGCGCAGCCGGCAGGAGGTCTGGCACAAGGGCGCCACCTCCGGCGACTACGCGCGCGTGCTCTCCGTCACCACCGACTGCGACGCCGACGCGCTGGTGCTGCAGGTGGAGCCGCTGGGCGGCGCCGTCTGCCACACGGGCGCCCGCTCCTGCTTCATCGACCTCGAGGCAGGCGGCGAGCCGCGGCCCGTCACGCTGGGCGCAGCCACGACGAGCTAGCGGGCGGCGGCGTTGGCGACGAGCTGGCGGGCGACGCCCTTCGCCGCTCCGAGCGCGCTCAGATCGCGTCGGGGTGGCGCGCGCCCGTCTCGTCTCGCCGCGGCGCGCCCGAGCGCTCGGCGAGCCGCTCGCCCTCCATCGCCGCGCCGCCCTCGAGGTCGGGGGCGCGCCCCGTGAGCTGCGCCGCGAGCACGGCCGCCGGCGCGAAGCCGCGGTTGATCGCCACCAGCTCGCCGCCCTCGCCGTAGACGGCCGTGGTGGGGACGGAGAGCACGCCGTAGATGTCGGCGATCGGCTGCTCCTCCACGGCGTCGTGGCGCTCGATGCGCAGGCCGGGGAGCTCGCGGGCCAGCGTGTCGAGCGCAGGCTGCTGCTGGAGGCGGCAGACGACGCAGCTTCGCGTGGTGAAGTAGACGATGCGCGGGCCACGCCTCGGATCGCCGTCGCAACCGCCACGCGGGCCGCCGGCGCCGCTCCCACGCTCACCGGAGCGCAGCTCGCGCAAGATGCGGGCGTCGCGGCGGGCGAGCCACCAGCGCCCCGCTGCCACCGCCGCTGCGAGCAGCGCGAGCAACGCGAGCGCGACCAGCGCGCGCTCCAGCATCGGGGCTAGCGCGCGCCGCGGCCGGAGGCGATCGCCGCTGGCAGCAGCCCCACCCGGTCGAGCTGGAGGTAGACGAAGCAGCCCGCGCAGAACTGCACGGTGAGGTTCACGAAGGCCAGCGCCGAGACGATCCACGTGAGCGCCCAGCCCAGCGGCGTCGCGCCCGCGAAGAGCGCCGCGGCGGCCGCGAAGAGGAAGGCGGCGCCGAGCCCCTGCGCGAACCGATGCGGCATCGGGTCCTCGGCGTGGATGTCGGCGCGCAGCAGGCCCAGCGGCAGCAGCAGCCGACGGTGCGCCTGCTGGAAGAGCGCCAGCGGCGCGTAGAGCGTCCCCGCGGCGAGCACGACGCCCGTGGCGAGCACGAGCCAGCGCCCCCGCTCGTCGCCGAGCACGAAGGCCAGCACCGTTGCCCCGACGATCAACGCCTGGTTCGTGCGCAGCGTGTTGCGGTCCACGCGGTAGCCGCTCTCGACCTCGTTCGACATCGTCACCGTCCCTGCTCCCGCGCGCCCGCCCACGAGGTCCGATCCACGAGGTCCGGTTGCGAGGGGCGCGCGTCGCGAATCCGGACATTCGCGAGCGCGTTACTCAGGATCACCAGCGTAGCATGGGCGTCACGCCGGCTCGCCGGCTCCCCGACGCGCGGCGGGCGCTTGCGGCGCCGTCTCAGCGCGGGCGAGGCGGCCCGACGCCGTGCTCAGCGTCCTCGGCCCGCGCCCGCTCCAGCGCGGCGACGGCGACCTGGATCTGCTCGTCGTTCGGCTCGCGCGTCGTCAGCCGCTGCAGCGCCAGGTTGCCCCAGAACGCCCAGCGCACGACTGGGGCGTGGGGGTGGGCGCCGGCGAAGCGGATCGCCTCGTAGGCGAGCGCGGCGACCAGCGGCACCAGCGCCACGCGCGAGGCCAGCCACCACGGCAGCGGCGGCGCCCCCAGCGGCAGGAACACCAGCGCGGCGACCACCGCCACCGTCAGCAGGAACGAGGTGCCGCAGCGCGGGTGCTCGCGCGGCTCGCGGCGGATCGCCGGAATGGTCAGCCCGTGGCCGTGCTCCATCGCCGCGATCGTCATGTGCTCCGCGCCGTGGTACTGGAAGAGCCGCCGCACCTCGGCGGTGCGCCCGATCGCCCAGACGTAGCCCACGACCAGCGCGACGCGCAGCAGCCCCTCGGCGACGACGGCGAGCCACGGCGCCGGCAGCGGGCCGGTGAGCCACGCCGTGAGCAGCACGGGGCCGAGGAAGAAGATCGCGATCGCGCCCGCAAGCGAGGCGAACGCGCCCGCCCACGCGCGCCGCCCCACGCGTGCCATGTCGTCGGCGTCGCGCAGCCGGTTCTCCGCGATCGCGCTCGACCAGGAGAGCGCCCGCACCCCGAGCGCGATCGTCTCCCACAGCGCCAGCACGCCGCGCAGCAGCGGCACGCGGCGCACGGGGCCGGTCAGCAGCCCGCCGAGGCGCTGCGCGTGCACGGCGATGCTCCCGTCCGGCCGGCGGGCGGCGACCGCCATCGCGTGGCGGCCGCGGATCATCACGCCCTCCACCACGGCCTGCCCGCCGTAGGCAGCAGGCGGGGTCGGCCCGCCGAGACTCGGCGCGCCGCTCACGCGCGGACCGGGCGGGAACGCGCGCGGCCAGGGACCGGCGGAGGCACGAGCGGCGGCGGGCCCACCGGCAGCGGCGGGGGCAGGAGGTGCGGTGCCGGCACCGGAAGCACCGGAAGCGGCGAGCTAGCTCTCCGCCTGCTCGTCGCCGGCTCCCGCGTCCGCGGTGGGGGCGTCCGCCGTCGGGGCGCTCTGGGCCGCGGCAGGCGCGTCCTCGGCGGCGGTGTCGGCGGGGGCGCCCGCGGGGCGCGCGTAGCGGCGCCGGAAGCGCTCGACGCGACCCGCGGTGTCGACGATGCGCTGCTCGCCCGTGAAGTACGGGTGGCAGGCGGAGCAGACGTCCACGTGGATCTGCGCCTTGGTGGAGCGCGTCACCCAGCTGTTGCCGCAGGCGCAGCTGATGGTGGCCTCGACGTAGTCGGGGTGGATGCCGGCCTTCATGGCGCTCCTACTCTCGCGTGCTGACCCGCGTGCTGGACCTGCGCGCTGGACCGGGCGGTGCCCGACCTGCCGCCGCTAGGAGGCGGCGGAGAGGCCGGCGGGGAGAATCGACACCTGCTTGCGCCGGCCCTTGGCGTACGGCGAGAACTTCACCGCTCCGTCGACGCGCGCCCACAGCGTGTGATCGCGGCCCACGCCGACGTTGCTGCCCGCGTGGATGCGGGTGCCGCGCTGCCGCACGAGGATCGAGCCGGCGGTGACGATCTGGCCGTCGTAGCGCTTCACGCCCAGGCGCTGCGAGTTGGAGTCCCGGCCGTTGCGGCTGGAGCCGCCGGACTTCTTGTGGGCCATCGCTGTCGCTCTCCCGGTGCCGGCGGCGCTAGCCGCGCACGATCGCGGTGATCGCGAGCTGCGTGCGGCGCTGCCGGTGGCCCCGGCGGGTGCGCTGCCGCGTCTTGTTCTTGTACCGGATCATATCAAGGTGCGGACCGCGGTCCTGCGCCTCGACGCGGGCCGTGACGGAGGCGCCCGCGACGAGCGGCTCGCCGACCGCCAGCTCGCCCGCATCGCCGCCCGCGTCGGCGTCGGGGCCCACGAGCAGCACCTCGTCGAGGGTGACCTCGTCGCCGGGCTCGCCGTCGAGGCGCTCGACCGCGATGCGGTCGCCCTCGCGGACGCGGTACTGCTTGCCGCCCGTGCGGACGATCGCGAACATAAGCCCCCCTGCGAGTCGCGGTAGGATCCGAGTCTAGGCACGGCCTCAGGCGCGGTCAATCGGCGTCGCTCGGGGAGGCGCGGCCGTCAGGGGACGGGCGCCGGAGACGGACGGGGCGGTCAGGGCGCGGCGCCCGTCGCGCGCAGGTGCCCGTCGCGCGCAGGTGAGGGAGTCGGCGCTGGATCTGCTGCTCGACGTGCTGACGGCGCCCCTCGACGCGCTCAACTGGCTGACCGACCAGCTCTTCCTGCTGCTCAACGAGCTCTTCGAGCGCTTTGGCACGCCGATCGTCTTCGTGGCCGCGCTAGCCGAGGCGACGGTCGGCGTCGGGGTGGTGTTCCCCGGCGTGGTGCTGCTCTTCCTGGGCGGCGCCTTCGCGCGCGGCGACGGCTCGGAGCTGGCGCTCGTGCTCGCGCTCGGCATCGCCGGCACCATGCTGGGCGACACGATCTCCTACACGCTGGGGCGCTTCGGGAGCGGCTGGGTGGTGGAGAGTCGCTTCGGCTCCACCGTGCGCCTGGGCGCGTCGTTGATGTCGGGTCGGACGCGCTGGCTGATCCCGTTCTACCACCTGCACAGCGCCACCCGCGCGGTGGGACCGTTCGGCGCAGGGGTGATCCGGCTGCCGCTGCGGATGTGGATGCCGCTGGACTATGCGGGCGCGGTGATTGCGAACTCGATCTGGATCGGAGCCGGCGCGGTGCTCGGACGGGCGGTGCTGACCGAGGATGGTCGGCTGGAGCAGCACCCCGCGCTGCGCATCGGTCTCGCTGTGGGCGCAACGGTGTGGCTGCTGCTGATGCACCGCGTGCTCCAGCAGAAGCTCGCCCAGCTACGCGCCCGCGGCGAGCGCTCCGCTCGACCGTAGGGGCAACGTTCCGTTGCATTCGAGGGGCTGCCGCCGCTGCCGAGCAGCGCTTGCCGTGGGACGAGCGGGCGGTCACGGGCCGACCGGGGCTCGCGATGCAGCGCGGGCCGATACGCGCGAGCACTCGGACGGACACCGCTCGACGAGCGCCGTTGAGCAGCGGCGGCAGCCCCTCGGGTCGAGCGGAACGCTCGCTAGTCGGAGGCGGGTGGGGGCGGGGCGAGGTTGGACTGGCCCCAGGCGAGGCCGGGGCGGCCCTGCGGGCGCTCCGCGCCGTCTACGTCGGCGGGCTCCGCCTCCCCGGGCGTGCCGCCGGAGGCGGCGGGCGGCTCGGCGCCGGCGGCCTCCTCGGACGGCATGTCGCGGTTCTCGGCGGGGCCGAGGATCCGCGTGAGCTGATCGCCCTCGAGCGTCTCGATATCGACGAGCACGGCGGCCAGCTCGTCGAGCTTGTCGCGGTGCTCGCTCAGCACGGCGACGCAGCGCTCGCGGGCGCTCTCCACGATGCGGCTCACCTCTTCGTCGATCTCCTCGGCGGTGCGCTCGGAGTAGTCGCGCTGCTCGGCGATGTCGCGGCCGAGGAAGATCATCGAGTCGCGGCGGCCGAAGGTGCGCGGGCCGAGGCGCTCGCTCATGCCCCACTGCGTCACCATCTCGCGGGCGATGTGCGTCACCTTGCCGATGTCATCGTGGGCGCCCGTGGTCGGCTGCCCGAAGACGATGCTCTCGGCGGTGTGCCCGCCCAGCGCCTGCGCCATCATCGCGTCGTAGTAGGTGCGGTCGTGCAGGCGGCGGTCGTCTTTGGGCAGCGAGCGGGTGAAGCCGCCGGCCATGCCGCGAGCCACGATCGTCACCTTAAAGATGGGATCGGCCTCGGGCAGGAAGTGGCCGGCGACGGTGTGCCCCGCCTCGTGGTAGGCGATGATCTTCTTCTCGTCGGGCGTGATCACGCGCGACTTGCGCTCCGGGCCCGCGATCACGCGGTCCACCGCCTCGTTCATCTCGTCCATGCTGATGCGCTTCTTGTTGCGGCGGGCCGCAAGGATCGCCGCCTCGTTGACGAGGTTGGCGAGGTCGGCGC
The DNA here is from genome assembly GCA_963667515.2 of Dehalococcoidia bacterium. GTDB lineage: Bacteria > Chloroflexota > Dehalococcoidia > UBA2979 > UBA2979 > VYDC01. The sequence goes on from CAXXXY010000009.1 coordinate 64,708, forward strand.
CGGAGAAGCCGGGCGTCTGCTTGGCGACCACGTCGAGCGAGATCACCGACTCCAGCGGCTTGCCGCGCACGTGCACGTCCAGCACGGCGCGGCGACCGCGCACGTCCGGCAGGTCGAGCGTGACCTGGCGGTCGAAGCGGCCGGGGCGCAGCAGCGCCGGGTCGAGGATGTCGGGGCGGTTGGTCGCCGCGACCACGATCACGTTGGAGTTGGAGTCGAAGCCGTCCATCTCCACGAGGATCTGGTTCAGCGTCTGCTCGCGCTCGTCGTGGGAGCCGCCGAGGCCGGCGCCGCGCTGGCGGCCGACCGCGTCGATCTCGTCGACGAAGATGATGGCAGGCGCGTTGCGCTTCGCTTGGTCGAAGAGGTCGCGCACGCGGCTGGCGCCGACGCCCACGAACATCTCGACGAACTCCGAGCCGGAGATGGAGAAGAAGGGCACGCCGGCCTCACCGGAGACGGCGCGGGCGAGCAGCGTCTTGCCGGTGCCGGGTGCCCCAATGAGCAGCACGCCGTGCGGGATGCGCGCGCCGAGCGCGGCGAACTTCTCCGGGTACTTCAGGAACTCGACGATCTCGGAGAGCTCGAGCTTCGCCTCCTCCTGGCCGGCGACGTCGAGGAAGGTCGCCGTCGGCTTCTCGCCGGAGACCACGCGCGCCTTGCTCTTGCCGAAGGACATCGCCTGCGAGTTGGAGCCCTGCGCCTGCCGCATCATGAAGATGAGGATGGCGCCAAAGATGATCAGCGGGAGGAAGTTGATCAGCAGCCCGAAGATGTTGCCGAACTGGCTGGGGCCCTTGACCTCGACGATCACGCCGCCCTCGCCGGAGCCGACGGGGACGTTGTTGTCGCGCAGCAGCTCCTCGATGGAGGTGGCGCTCTCCTTGCGTGAGCGCACCGGCTCCTGCTCGGAGCGCAGCTCCACCAGCAGGCTGTCGCCCGTGACCTCGATGCGCTCCACGTTGCCGGCCTGCGCCTGCGCGAGCACCTGCGAGAGCGGCACCTCGCGCGAACCGGACTGCGGCCGGAACAGCATCACGACGGACAGCACGATGGCGACGAGGATCAGCAGGTAGATGAAGGAGTTGCGCACCCAGCGTGAGCTCATGAGCGCCCCGGAATCTCGTTCGTCATGGCGTTCGCATCTCGGTCGGCGGAGCGTGCCCGCGCGCCGCCGCCGCAGAGCGCCGATCGCCGCCGGGGAGCGCCCGCCGGCGCGCACCGACAGATCGAGTCTAGCACCCGCGTCGCGGCGGATGCCCCCCGATCATCGACGCGGCGCGTGCCGCGCGCAGCAGCGACCGAGGCGCTAGTTGTACTACCCAGGAAGGTTGTTCACAGGCGGGAGGCGGGGACGGCCCCGCCGACGCCACCGTGCGGTCGGCGGTGATTGTAGCGGTAGAGCCAGCGTGGGAGCTGGCGCAGCCGCTCGGCGTTGGAGCGGTAGGGGCGGGCGTAGGCCCACTCGTTCTGCAGGATCTGGATGAAACGCTCGGCTTTGCCGTTCGTCTGCGGGCGGTAGGGCCGCGTGTGCGACAGCCGCACGTCTGCGGCAGCGGCGGCGCCGTGGAAGCTGCGGGCGACGGTGTAGGCCTTCGCGTTGTCGGTCAGGACCCGGCGCACGCGCACGCCACGCCGGCGGAAGGCCGCGAGCGCCTGCTCGAGGAAGGCGGCGCAGCTCGCGCCACGCTCGTCGGGCAGGACGGAGACGTAGGCGTAACGGCTGTGGTCGTCGACGGCGACGTGTAGGTACTCCAGCCCCAGCGAACGCCGCGAATGCGGCCCGGAGCGCGTCTCGGCGAAGCCAGGCGCCATTCGCTTGCCGCCGCCCTCGGGGACGCGCCCGAGCTTCTTCACGTCGAGATGCAGCAGGTCGCCGGGGGCGTCGTGCTCGTAGCGGACCGGCTCCCGGGTGACGCGGTGCAGGCGGTCGAGCCGGTTGAGGCCGCGGCGCCGCAGCACGGCGTAGACCGTGGAGCGGGCGACCCCGAGCGCCCACTGGATGCGATGCGGCCCGAATCCCTGCGTGCGTCGCACGGCGCAGATGCGTCGCTCCAGCTCGGGCGGCGTGCGCCGGGGATGCGCGCGCGGGGCGGAGCTGCGGTCCTCGAGCCCTGCCGCTCCCTCCGCCCGGAAGCGCCCCAGCCACTTGGCAACGGTGTGGCGGGAGACGCGGAAGTGGCGAGCGACCTCAGCCTGGGGCCAGCCGGCGTCCACTTCCCGCACGAGCTCGAGTCGGGTCAGCGGCGTCAGCCGCGCGTTACGATGGGCCATGAGGGTGTCCTCTCCTCGCTACTGCCGTGCTGTCACACACAGCAGCGGGCGAGGCCCCTCATCCTGTCAACAACCTACGTGGGAACTACAGCTAGCCGTCGTCGTCTTCGTCCTCGTCGTCCTGGTCCACGTAGAGCTTCCCGTCCCACGCCCAGTCCTCCACCGAATGCTCGCTGAACAGCACGTGGGTCTGCTCCGGGCGAGTGTGGGCGATGTTGCAGACCGCGTCTGTGATCACGCGGACCAGCTCGCGCTTCTGCGCGAGCGAGCGGCCCGGCAGCAGCTCGATGCGGACGATCGGCACGGCGGCCTCCCCATCTCGGCGCCGGCTCGCGCTCGCGAGCCGGGCCATCGTGTCGGCCGCGAGCGCGGGGGCGTGCGCGGCCGACTGCGCCCGGCGATCGCCCGGGCGGCCCGCGCATCGTCGCGCCGGGCGTCGAGGGCTGCAACAACTGTGCGCTTGCGTGAGCGGATTAGCGCCGCCTAGGATGCCGCATGCCACCACCCCGACCGGCCGCTGCGCGGTCGAGCGGCGCTCGGCGGCCGGTGCCCAGCTCGCGGGTGGAGCGGGCGCTGCGCCGTGACGGGCATGCGCGCGTCGCCGGCGTGGACGAGGTGGGGCGCGGGCCGCTCGCGGGCCCCGTGGTCGCGGGGGCGGTGGTGCTCCCCGAGCGCCGGCTGCGCTGGCTCCCCGAGCTGCGCGACTCGAAGCTGCTCACCGCCCGCCAGCGCGAGCGCCTCGCGGAGCTGGTGCGCCGGCGCTGCGAGTGGGGGATCGGCGTCGTCTCCACGCAGGCGATCGACCAGCTCGGCATCGGCCCCGCGACGCGCCTCGCGATGCGCCGTGCCGTGCTCGCGCTGCCGCGACCGCCCGATGCGCTGATCGTGGACGGCCGCGAGCGCCTGGAGCACGCCGCCCGCCAGCAGCCGCTGGTGGACGCGGACGCGCTCTGCCGCTCGGTGTCGGCGGCGAGCATCGTCGCGAAGGTCGCGCGCGACGCGATGATGCGCGAGCTGGACGGCCGGCTCCCGGGCTACGGCTTCGCGCGGCACGTCGGCTACTCCACGCCCGAGCACCGCGAGGCGCTGCGCCGCCTCGGCTACAGCACGGCGCATCGCCTCACGTTTGCCCCCGTGCGGCAGGCGCTGGCCGCGCCGGGCGCGCGCGCCGTCGCTCCGCCCGAACGCCGCGCGCTGGCCGTGCCCGCGTGAGCGCGAGCGCGACCCCGTGAGCGCCCCACAGTGAGCGGGCTACAGTGAGCGTGCGGCAGCGCCTCGGCGCGTCGGGGGAGCGCGTCGCGGCGCACTACCTGGAGCGGCGCGGCTACCGCGTGATCGATCGCAACGTGCGGCGCGCCGAGGGCGAGATCGATCTCGTCGCGCTGGCGGGCGCCGCCGGCAGCCCCGACGCCACGCTCGTCTTCGTCGAGGTGAAGCTGCGGCGCTCGGCGCGGGCGGGGCGCGCCGTCGAGGCGCTCTCGGCCGCCAAGCGCGAGCGCCTCTGTCGCCTCGCCGAGGGCTACGCCGCCGATCACCCGGAGCTGCCCGCCGCGCTGCGCATCGACCTGCTCGCGATCGACCTCGCGCCCGGCGGCACCCGGTGTGGCCGGGAGGCGTGTAGCGAGGGCTACGCTCGGCTTTGCCGTTCGTCTGCGGGCGGTAGGGCCGCGTGTGCGACAGCCGCACGTCTGCGGCAGCGGCGGCGCCGTGGAAGCTGCGGGCGACGGTGTAGGCCTTCGCGTTGTCGGTCAGGACCCGGCGCACGCGCACGCCACGCCGGCGGAAGGCCGCGAGCGCCGCTCGAGGAAGGCGGCGCGACGCTCGTCGGGCAGGACGGAGACGTAGGCGTAACGGCTGTGGTCGTCGACGGCGACGTACTCCAGCCCCAGCGAACGCCGCGAATGCGGCCCGGAGCGCGTCTCGGCGAAGCCACGCCATCGGGGACGCGCCCGAGCTTCTTCACGTCGAGATGCAGAGGTCGCCGGGGGCGTCGTGCTCGTAGCGGACCGGCTCCCGGGTGACGCGGTGCAGGCGGTCGAGCCGGTTGAGGCCGCGGCGCCGCAGCACGGCGACCGTGGAGCGGGCGACCCCGAGCGCCCACTGGTGCGATGCGGCCCGAATCCCTGCGTGCGTCGCACGGCGCAGATGCGTCGCTCCAGCTCGGGCGGCGTGCGCCGGGGATGCGCGCGCGGGGCGGAGCTGCGGTCCTCGAGCCCTGCCGCTCCCTCCGCCCGGAAGCGCCCCAGCCACTTGGCAACGGTGTGGCGGGAGACGCGGAAGTGGCGAGCGACCTCAGCCTGGGGCCAGCCGGCGTCCACTTCCCGCACGAGCTCGAGTCGGGTCAGCGGCGTCAGCCGCGCGTTACGATGGGCCATGAGGGTGTCCTCTCCTCGCTACTGCCGTGCTGTCACACACAGCAGCGGGCGAGGCCCCTCATCCTGTCAACAACCTACGTGGGAACTACAGCTAGCCGCGCCGCTCGCCGCATCGCGCGGCGGCCCCGGGGCTCCGCGCGGCCGCCTCGCTCGCTACACTTCGCGGGACGGTCGGTGCTGTGAACGAGAGGGATTGGGAGACGTGTCGCTCTACCCCTACCATTGCCGCGTCTGCGGCGAGACGACGGAGATCTTCGCCCGCACGCCGAGCGAGGACCTGGGCCCGAAGCTGCTCTGTGCGCACTGTTGGTCGAAGGAGCTCGATCGGCGGCTGGCGCCGCCGCGGCTTCCCGCCGACGAGAAGGAGCTGCGCGGGATGCTGCGGCGCCGCGCCGAGGCCGAGGGCATCGGCCGCTCCCACCTCGATCCGTAGCGGGAAGCCGCTGCGCGTGCCGCTGTTCGAGTACCGCTGCGCCGCCTGCTCGCGCGTGACGGAGCTCCTCGTGCGCTCGGCGGCCGCGCCCGGCAAGCCGAGGTGCGAGCACTGCGGCTCGCGCCGCATGAGCCGCGAGCTGTCGCGGGTGCGGCGCGGCCGCACCGACTCCGACGTGGCAGCCGAGTCGAGCGGTGACGGCGTGGACGATCCGCGGATGCTCGGTCGCTGGGTCGAGGATCGCTTCGAGCAGTACGGGATGGAGATCCCGGAGGGCGCGCGCGAGGTGATCGACGCCGCCCGCGAGGGCGATCTCCCCGGCCCCCTCGACGATCTCTAACGCGCGCGAGCGTTCCGCTCGACGAGCGTTCCGCTCGACCGGGTGGGAGCGGAGCAGGCCCCCGGGCCTCGCCGCACCTCGAGGGGCTTCCGCTCCACGCGCCGCCCGAACGCCCGCCACCGTCGAGCAGCAGCGGAAGCCCCTCGAGTGCGGCGAAGCGCTGCCGCCCCTCGTCGCTGCCGCAGGCGCCGTCTGAACGCCCGCCACCGTCGAGCAGCAGCGGAAGCCCCTCGAGTGCAGCGGAACGCTGCCCGCCCTCGTCGCCGCCCCACGCGCCGCCTGAATGCCCGCCACCGTCTAGCAGGAGTGGCAGCCCCTCGAATGCAACGGAACGTTGCCGGCGGAACGCTGCCTGACCGTGGCTCATAGCAGAGGTGGGTGGCTACTATTCGCGCGTCTCGCGGTGGGCAGACGCAGAGGAACGCATGGAAGTCCTGTATCTGGCGCTGGCCGCGGGAATCCTCGCGCTGCTGTTCGCCGTCGTCGTCACGCGGCAGGTCATCGCCGAGGACGAGGGCGACGAGGCGATGCAGGGCATCGCGCGGGCCATCCAGGCGGGCGCGGCGGCCTTCCTGCGGCGCGAGTACACGTTCCTCGCCGCGTTCGTCGTCGTCGTCGCGGTGATCATCGCCGTCTTCGTCGACTTCGACGTCACCGACAAGTACGAGGACCTGGGGCTCGGCGAGTCGGGGCGCGGGACGGACCTCCCGCGCAGCACCCTCGCCTACCTGCTGGGCGCGATCACCTCCGGCGCGGCGGGCTACATCGGCATGTACGTCGCGGTGCGCGCCAACGTGCGCACGGCCGCGAAGGCGCGGGTGGGGCTCAACCCGGCGCTGCGCGTCGCCTTCTCCTCCGGCACCGTCATGGGGATGACCGTGGTTGGCCTGAGCCTGACCGCGATCAGCCTGCTCTACCTCACGTTCGAGTCAGTGGAGCCGCTGACGGCGTTCGCATTCGGCGCCTCCTCGATCGCGCTCTTCGCGCGCGTGGGCGGCGGCATCTTCACCAAGGCCGCCGACGTCGGCGCCGACCTCGTCGGCAAGGTCGAGGTGGGCATCCCGGAAGACGACCCGCGCAACCCCGCGGCCATCGCGGACAACGTCGGCGACAACGTCGGCGACGTGGCGGGCATGGGCGCCGACCTGTTCGAGTCCTACTCCGGCTCGATCGTCGCGACGATGTCGCTCGCCGCCGTCGCGGTCGTCGGCTCGACCAGCGAAGGCGAGAACGCCGTCTTCGACGGCGGGGCGCTCGGCGTCTTCGACGGCGGCGCCGACGCGCTGCTGTTCGACTCGGAGCCGCTGGTGCTGCCGCTGCTGGTGATGGCGATCGGGATCGCCTCGTCGATCCTCGGCACGTTCCTCGTGCGCACCGGCGAGCAGGCGACCATGGGGCGCCTGCTGTGGGCGCTGCGCGCCGGCATCTTCGGCGCGGGCGGCCTCGTGCTGATCGGGACGGCGATCGCGGTCGCGGTGCTCGATCTGAAGTTCGACCTCTTCTGGGCGGTGCTCGTCGGGCTGGTCGCCGGGCAGGTCATCGGTACGGCCACCGAGTACTACACGGCGTACGAGTTCAAGCCAACGCAGAATCTGGCGGCGCAGTCAGAGACGGGCCCGGCGACGCTCATCATCGGCGGCCTCTCCCTCGGCATGCTCTCCACCGTCATCCCGATGCTCTCGATCGTGGCCGCGATCTGGATCACCTTCGAGCTGGCGGGCCTCTACGGGATCGCGCTCGCCGCCGTGGGGATGCTCTCGACGCTGGGCATCACGCTCGCCTCGGACGCCTACGGGCCGGTCGCGGACAACGCCGGCGGCATCGCCGAGCAGGCGCACCTGCCGCCCGAGGTCCGGGAGCGCACGGACGCGCTCGACTCGCTCGGCAACACCACCGCGGCGACGGGCAAGGGCTTCGCCATCGGCTCGGCGGTGCTGACCTCGCTGGCGCTGATGGTGACGTACTCCCAGATCACCGGGCTGACCAGCTTCGACCTGCTCGTCGTGGAGGTGCTGCTGGGCTTCCTCATCGGCGCGCTCATGCCGTTCATCTTCAGCGCGCTGACGATGGGCGCGGTCGGGCGCGCGGCGATCGCTATGGTGAACGAGGTGCGGCGCCAGTTCCGCGAGCACCCCGGGATCATGGACGGAACCGAAGAGCCTGACCCGGAGCGCGCGGTGGCGATCGCGACCGACGGCGCCATCCGCGAGATGGTCCTCCCCGGCGCGATCGCGGTGATCGTGCCGGTCGCGGTCGGCATCTTCATCGGCGCGGACGCGCTCGGCGGGCTGCTGGTCGGCTCGATCGGGGCCGGCGCGCTGCTCGCGCTAATGATGGCGAACGCGGGGGGCGCCTGGGACAACGCGAAGAAGTACATCGAGGCCGGCCACCTCGGCGGCAAGGGCTCGGACGCCCACAAGGCGGCCGTCGTCGGCGACACGGTGGGCGACCCGTTCAAGGACACCTCGGGCCCGTCGCTGAACATCCTGCTGAAGCTGATGGCGATCGTCGCCGTGGTCTTCGGCCCGCTCTTCCTCTAGGCAGCGTTCCGCTGCACTCGAGGGGCTGCCGGCAGCGTTCCGCTGCACTCGAGGGGCTGCCGGCAGCGTTCCGCTGCACTCGAGGGGCTGCCGGCAGCGTTCCGCTGCACTCGAGGGGCTGCCGCTCCTCGCGGACGAGGGGGGCGTGGGGGCGAGGCGTCAGCGCGCGAGAGGGCTTGCGCGGCGTTAGCGCGGAGCCCGACGCGGCGAAGCGAAACGAACGAGGGCCGGCGTCACGCTGGCCATCGTCGCGTCTCCGGCCGCCTTTCGGGGAGCGCTCGCGAGCCTTCTCCACGGCCGCGCGGGCGCCTGGGTACCGCCCTCGCTCTCGCAGGAGCGGCAGCCCCTAGTCAGGCCGAAGGCCTGCGAAGGGGTTGGAGCGCTTCTCCTCGCCGATCGTCGTGGCGGGGCCGTGGCCGGGATAGACCGTCGTCTCGTCGGGGAGCGGGAAGAGCCGCTCGTGGATGGAGCCGACCAGCTGCTCGTGGCTGCCGCCCTCGAAGTCCGTGCGCCCGATCGAGCCCTGGAACAGCACGTCGCCGGTATACACCGCGCCCGGCTCGCTCACGCAGAGGCTGCCGGGGGTGTGGCCCGGGGTGTGCAGCGCGGTCAGCGTCACGCCGCCCACCTCGACGGTGTCGCCGTGGGCGAGGTAGCGGTCGGGCTCGCGGGGGACCGTTACGGGGTGGCCGTACCACTCGCTGACGTTTGCGGCGTTCCCCGCGATGCGCGGGTAGTCCTCCGCGTGCATCAGGAACTGCGCGCCGGGCGAGCCCTCCAGCAGCTCATGCACGGCGCCCGAGTGGTCGACGTGGAAGTGCGTGGCCAGCACGGCCACCACCCGCAGCTCGCGCTTGGCGAGCTCCTCCAGCAGCACGGGGCCCTGGTCGCCGGGGTCGATGACGAGCACCTCGCGGCTCTCCTCGTCGCCGACGGCGTAGCAGTTCGCCTGTAGCTGTCCCACGACGAAGCTCTGCAGCAGCACGTGCGCCTCCCTCTTCGCGCGCCAGCCTGCCACGGCGGGCGGCGAGGCGCACCCGAAGCGAGTCCGGCACGAGGCCGGTGCGCGGCCTCTAGAGGAGGGGGATTATATACCTGGTGATCCACGCCCCCTGGAGCGATACAATGGTACCCACAGGAGGCAGCCATGACAGCACCGGGCCAGAGCAACCGCAACGGGATCAGCCTCGCGGAGCTGTTCGCAATGTTCCCCGATGACGCCGCCGCTGAGCGATGGTTCTGTGAGGCACGCTGGCCGAGCGGCGTCGGCTGCCCTCACTGCGGGTCGATGAACGTCCAGGCGGGCGCTGCCCACAAGATGCCCTACCGCTGCCGCGACTGTCGGCAGCGCTTCAGCACTCGCACCGGGACCACCATGGCTGACTCCAAGCTCGGCTACCAGAAGTGGGCGATCGCCATCTACCTCGTCACCACGTCCCTCAAGGGTGTGTCGAGCATGAAGCTCCACCGCGACCTCGGAATCACGCAGAAGTCCGCGTGGCACCTCGCGCACCGCATCCGGCGAGCATGGGTGGACAACGGCGATGGGCCGTTCGATGGACCCGTCGAGGCGGATGAGACGTTCGTGGGTGGCAAGGAGCGCAACAAGCACGAGAGCAAGCGCCTCCACGCTGGCCGTGGCGCAGTTGGCAAGGTCGCCGTCGCTGGCGTCAAGGATCGCGCTACGGGCCGCGTGAGCGCCGCTGTGGTCGAACGGACGGACGGGGCGACGCTCAAGCCCTTTGTGCTCTCCCGCGTCGCGCAGGAGGCCGACATCTACACCGACGAACACGGCGCGTATCACGGGCTGCCGAACCACGCGACCGTGGCGCACAGCGTTGGCGAGTACGTTCGCGGGCAAGCGCACACGAACGGCATCGAGTCGTTCTGGAGCTTGCTCAAGCGCGGCTATCATGGCACCTACCACCAAATGAGTCCGAAGCATCTCGGCCGGTATGTGGACGAGTTCGCCGGCCGCCACAATGCGCGCCCGCTCGACACGATCACGCAGATGCGCTCGATCTGGAGAGGGCTGGAAGGAAAGCGGCTCCGCTACAGCGACCTCACGGCGTAGGGGGCTACGCCATCACCAAGCGGGATTGTGTATCTCCGACTAAGGAACGCGGATCGACCGGCGGCAACGTGGGAAAATCACCCTTAGTAAGTATCTCCTCCACGCTTAGCACCTGCATTACTGGATAGTCTCCTGAAGGCAGGGTGACTCGACCCTGCTCAGTAGCGAACGTTCTGAGTTTTTTTGCTGGCGGGTACAAGCTCACCATGACTGACATTGGAGCATCCACGCCGCGATTCCTCATGGCGGTCTGCGCTCCTAACAATCGGTCGAGATCGGGTCGTCCAACACTACCGCGATGCATCTTGACCTGTATCGGTATGACTTCCTTAGCTGCCCCGAAGTATCGGGCGTCCACGCCCCCGTCGCCTGTCTTCTTCGTGTTTGGTACAGCATTGAGTAGCCCGGCGACCTTGTCCTCTGCCCATGCCCAGCCCGGAGTGCCATCTTCGGCTTCATCGCGGCTCATCAATGCGCGCTTCTCGAACAGTTCCCACTCGTAATCGCTCCATTGCAACCCATAGACGACGGGCGCAGACGCTTTTCCCCGTGAGTGCAGCCGTTGCTCCATGACGCGGACAGCGATGCCGCTAATGTCGATGCCCAGGTATTTTCGTCCGAGCTTTGCCGCTGCATCCGCTGCTGTGCCACATCCGCAGAAAGCGTCCAATATTAAGTCGCTCGGGGTCGACGATATCTCAATTATCCGTTCTAGTAGGGCTAGCGGTTTCTGCGTTGGATACCCAACTTCTTCCTGTTTCCGCGCTCTCCATTGGTAAGCGTAAAGCTGACGAATATCTGACCACACATTTGACAGAGGAACACCCGGACTCTCGTCCAAGTATTGTCGCGTTACTTTCCCGCTGTCCCTCTTACGAGTGCGGTATGTTCGCCCATCGTCATCTTTATCGACAAAGCGCTCCCTAACGTACTTGTCGCTGTACGGCAAGTACGTCTTGTGATACTTATGATTACCATAGTCACGAGCGTAGACTAACAGGGTCTCATGCGTCTTGACTGGCTTGTTCCCAACCGCTCGCCCGCCAGACGCGCTACCATAGTTCCAGATCACTTCGTCAATAAAGTTCGATTCACCGAAGATGGCGTCGAGCAGAATACGAAGATAATGACTGGCATTGGGGTCACAATGTAAATAGAGTGTCCCGGTGGGCTTTAGGACTCTCTGCAACTCGTACAGGCGACGACCCATGAAAACTGCGTAGGCCGCCATGTTCGAATGTTCTCCTGATTGAAGACGGATACCACTGAGACAATCCAAAAGACGGCCTCGCTTTAGCAGCTTGAAACTGTTCTCAGTTTCGACCGTCCAACGCCAGATGTCGCGCAACTGACTATCAACACGACCCTTATCGCCAAACGCTGCCACGTAATTCTGGTTGGAGTTGAACGGTGGATCGAGATAGATTAGGTCGATGCACTCATTGGGCAGCACACGAAGCACATCGATATTGTCGCTGCACACTAAGACATTGCCGGCGAGGTACTTGCTGGCAGCCTCACCTGGCGAGCTGAACAGTTCAGACTGGAACGTCACTCGGGACTCGCAGTCTCGCGATCTTCCTCGGGTGGAGGCGGGGCCTTGAGGATTGCCTGCGCAAGTTCCTGCGGCGTGGCCGGGATGCGGAAATCAGTGATACGCGCTTTAGACTCGGGCATCTAGACCCACACTCACTAACCGCCACCGCCTCGCGCGACACCTTACTTTGCACTGACCTGCGGTCGCAATGCGAACACCCGATCTACAGACGGGCACTACGCCCTCAACGCAGTGAGACCGTGGCAGACCCTAGCAAGAATCTCTATTTCCCTTCACCGGCTCCACCGATTCCCGCTCCTATGGGTACTCAGAGATCTAATCCCCTAGAGGAGGGGGCTGCCGGTCGAGAATCGAAGGGAGCGCCGGGTGCCCCGGGCTCGGGAAGGCGTGGCCGTGGTCGACGAGGATCTGCGCGCAGGCGGCGACGTGGCAGGCGGTGTCGCGGGACAGTCCGGGCCGGCCGTCGACGGCGCGCTGGCGTTGCGGGAGGCGCCCGCGCGGTCCCCCGAGGCGTCGCGCGCGCGGCTGCTCGCGAGCCTCTCGGGCGCCTTCGACTTGGCGGAGGGGCAGCCGGCGGGGCACGCACGCCGCGTCGCCTACCTGACGCTGGAGATCGGGCGCGAGCTCGGCGTCGACGCTGCGACACGCCGGCAGCTGCTGGCGACGGCGCTGCTGCACGACTCCGGGATCGCTGTGCGCGCGCTGCCGGACGGGAGCCCCGCGGCGAGCCACATGGACGCGGGCGCCTGGGTCGCGGAGCGCCTGGGCTACCCGCCGCCCGTGCGCGAGGCGATCCGCGCCACCCACGAGCGCTGGGACGGCACCGGCCGCGCGCGCGGGTTGGCGGCCGGCGAGATCCCGATCGAGGCGCTGGCGGTGAGCGCCGCCCACTGGGCGTGCGACGCTGCGGACGTCGCGGAGAACCCCCTGCTGGCGCGCGTGATGCTGCGCCGCGCCTCGCAGGATGAGCTGCGGGCGATGGCGGGGCCGCGCGTGGCGCAGTCGCTGCGCGCGGTGCTCTCGCGCGACAGCACGTGGCTGGCGCTGTGGGACCCGGAGCTGGCGGCGATCGTCGCGGCGGCGGGCGCCGGTGAGCGCGGCGCCAGTGCGCGCTCCGTGGAGCGAGTCGCGGCGGCGCTGGGCGATGTCGTGGACGCCGCCTCGCGCGAGTCGGGGCGCTCGCGACGCGTGTCGGCGCTGGCGACGGAGATCGCGAGGCGCATGGAGCTGGACGCGACCCGCGTGCGCGCCATCGGCGTCGCGGCGCTCGTGATGGACGTCGGCCTGCTGGGCGTGCCGCGGCACATCACGGAGAAGCCCGCGATCCTCTCGGTGGAGGAGATGGAGGTGATGCGGCGGCACCCCGGCCAGGGCGCGCAGCTGCTGACCGACGTCGCAGGCTTCGAGGAGGTCGGCGACTGGGTGGAGTCGCACCACGAGCGGCCGGACGGCCGCGGCTACCCGGACATGCTGACCGACGACGAGCTGGCGCTGCCGCCGCGCATCCTGGCGGTGGCGGATGCGTACTGCGCGCTCCGCGCCGAGCGCCCGTACCGCCCGGCGCTCGCCGTGGAGGCTGCGCTCGAGGTGCTGCGCAACGGCGCCGGCGAGCAGTTCGATCCGCGCGTGGTCGGCGTGCTCCCGGACGCCCTCCCCGCCTGCGAGCCCGCCTAGGCAGCGTTCCGCTGCACTCGAGGGGCTGCCGCCGCCACGGAGGGATGCTCGCCACTCGGGCGGGGCTTCGGCGGCGTCGAGGGCGCGCGGGGCGTTAGCGCCGGTCTGACGGATCTTCGTTGCTCGGGCGGATCGGAATGGTCGCCGCTCCGGGATCTACTCCCCGCCGCGTGCGCAGGCACACCCCTCGCTCCAGAGCGGCAGCGCCTCCGCATCCAGCGCCTCGCCGGCCCTCGCCGCCGCCGAAGCTCCTCCCGAGTACGAGCCCCCCTCAGTGCCGGCGGCAGCCCCTAGGTGCAGCGGAACGCTGCCGGAACGCTGGTTAGAAGCGCTCGAAGTTGGTGAGGGGGAGCACGAACAGCACCGCGCCGCCGACGCGCACCTCCACAGCGTGGGCGTCCAGGGCGGCCTCGCCCATGAACGGCAGCGTCTGCACCGGCACGTGCTCCAGGCGGGCGCGGCACGTCTCACGCATCGCCTCGCGGAGATCGTCGAGCTGGTCGGCGCGGATGCCGGAGATCAGCGTCGCGCTGCCGCGCCGGAGAAAGCCGCCCGTGGAGCCGATGCGCGTCGCGCCCATGCCGCGGCGCATCAGATCGTCCGTCAGCCGGTCGGCGTCGGAGCGCGCGGCGACGATCACGCACAGCAGCGCCGGGTCGGAGACGTCCTCCCACGAGGTCGCTGCGTCGTCGGAGGCGTCGTCGGGAGCGCTCGGGGGGTCGGCGGGCGGATCGGGCATCGCGCGGCCTCAGGCGACCGCGCCGTCGCCGCCCGGGCGTGGCGGGCCGCCTGCGCCCTCGGGCGGCATGTCGGCGGTGGCGGGCGCGGGATCGTGGCGGTCGAGCTCGTCGCGGGCGGCGAGGTAGATCGCGGCGGCGACGCCGAGCCCGACCCCGAACAGCAGCGCGAGCGGCGTGCGCACCTCGGCGGCTCCCTCCGCGGGCGCCGAGCGGCGCCGCCCCAATCGTAGCACCGCACCCCGCGGGAATCGTCGGCGCTCCGGGCGGCAGCGCCGGCCGTCGAGCGGCGCGCCGCGGGCGCCGGCGTTTCCTTGAGGCAGCCCCACCCCGATGCTACGCTCGACGTAATCAGCCCCGACCGGCGCCCGCGCAGGGCGCGCCCACCGGCGGAGACCGCGTGACCGACGCCCCCGACGCGACCTTCGAGATGAAGGCCGACCTGGAGATCCTGAGCTCGCTGGCGAAGCGGCGGGGCTTCGCCTACCCCTCCGCCGAGATCTACGGCGGCTTCCAGTCCACGTGGGACTACGGCCCGCTGGGCGTGGAGATGAAGCGCCAGATCCGCGAGCTGTGGTGGCGCTGGATGGTGCAGTCGCGCGACGACGTCGTCGGCATCGAGGCGGCCACCATCACCAACCCCGCGGTGTGGCGGGCATCGGGGCACGTCGACAACTTCACCGACCCGCTGGTCGATTGCCTCGAGTGCCGCTCGCGGGTGCGCGCCGACCACATCGAGGACAACGCCTGCCCCTCGTGCGGGACCGTCGGCCGCTTCACGGAGGAGCGGCGCTTCAACCTGCTCTTCCGCACCTACGTGGGGCCGGTGGAGGAGGACGCCTCGGTGGCGTACCTGCGGCCGGAGACGGCGCAGGGGATGTTCGTCAACTTCGACAACGTGCTGACCACCACGCGCAGGCGGCTGCCCGTGGGCATCGCGCAGATTGGCAAGTCGTTCCGCAACGAGATCACGCCGGGCCAGTTCATCTTCCGCACGCGCGAGTTCGAGCAGATGGAGATGGAGTTCTTCTGCGAGCCGGCGGACTCGCTCGCCTGGCACGCCTACTGGAAAGAGGAGCGGCTGCGCTGGTACCGGGAGGCGCTGGGCGTGCCGGACGAGCTGCTGCGCCTGCGCGACCACGATGCCGAGGAGCTGGCGCACTACTCGGGGGCTACCTCGGACGTCGAGTTCCGCTTCCCCTGGGGCTGGGGCGAGCTGGAGGGCATCGCACACCGCGGCGACTTCGATCTGCGGGCGCACGCCGAGGCCTCGGGCAAGCAGCTCAGCTACTTCGACCCAGAGCGAAAAGAGCACGTGGTGCCGCACGTGATCGAGCCCGCGGTGGGCGTCGATCGCATCCTCTTCGCGCTGCTCTGCGCCGCCTACGACGAGGAGACCGACGAGCGCGGGGAGAAGCGCGTGCTGCTGCGCCTGCCGCCGGCCGTGGCGCCGGTGGAGGTGGCCGTGCTGCCGCTCTCCCGCAACGAGCGGCTGGTGCCGACGGGGCGCGGCGTCTGGGAGACGCTGCGGCCGCATTTCCGCACGCAGTACGACGACGCGCAGTCGATCGGGCGGCGCTACCGGCGGCAGGACGAGATCGGCACGCCGCTGTGCGTCACCGTCGACTTCGACACGCTCGACGACCACGCCGTCACGATTCGCGAGCGCGACAGCATGCAGCAGATCCGCGTCCCCACCGAGGGGCTGGTCGCGGCGCTCCGCGAGCGCATCGAGGCGCTCCGTCCGGAGACGAGCATGGCGGCGAGCGCTCCCGGCGCCCGCCCGACGCGCGGCGGCAGCCGGTGAACGACGGCGCGCCGGGCCGGGGCGCTCGCAGGCGCCCGCTGCGCGTGCTGCATACCTCGGACGTGCACCTCGGCGCCTACGACCGCGGTAGCGGCCGCGACTCGGGCCATCTGCGCGAGGCCGTGGAGGCGAACTTCCGCGCGGTCATCGACGTGGGGCTGCGGGAGCGCGCCGACCTGGTGCTGATCGCGGGCGACTTCTTCGACAACGCGCGCGTGAACGAGGAGACGCTGCGCTTCGCCGCTGAGCAGATCGCGCGCGCCGAGGTGCCGGTCGTGATCGGTCCCGGCAACCACGACCACGTGGGCGAGAACTCCGTCTACGACCGCCTGGACCTGACGGCGCTGGCGCAGAACCTGCGCATCCAGCGCGCCGAGGAGGGCGAGACGACCGCGATCGAGGAGCTCGACGTGGAGGTCTGGGGGCGCTCGCACACGGAGCGCAGCTCGGACTTCCTGCCCTTCGCCGACCCGCCGCCGCGGGGCGAGGCCGACTGGCAGATCGGCATCGGGCACGGGCACTTCATCCACCCGCGCGCCGTGCTGCGCCACTCCTTCCACATCCGCGAGGAGGAGCTCGCCGAGTCACGGCGGGACTACGTGGCGCTGGGGCACTGGGAGCAGATGACGCGTGTGGCGGCGGGCCCGCACACCACCGCCGCGTACTCGGGCGCGCCGCAGAGCCTCGCGGTGGGCTCGGGCCTCGGCGGGCGCGTGCTGCTCGTGGAGCTCGAGGCCGCGGGCGAGGTGCGGCTCACCGCGCACTCGATCGAGGGCGCCGACCCGCTCCCCCACGACGAGATCCCGCTGCTCCAGGGCGCGCCCGACCGCATCTAACGAGAACGGGCGCCCCGAGGTGCCCGCGTGTGGCTCGCCAACCGCGGCCGGGTCGCTAGCCGGGGATCTTGGCGCGCGCGGCGTCGCGATCCTGGTACCAGAGCACGTCGATCTCCGTGTAGATGGCCTGGTCCTCGGGCACGTCGTCCTCGGCGTAGATGGCGGAGACGGGGCAGGCGGGCTCGCAGGCGCCGCAGTCGATGCACTCGTCGGGGTCGATGTAGAGCTTGCGGTCGACGCCCTCTTCGAAGTGGATGCAGTCCACCGGGCAGACGTCCACGCACGACTGATCGAGGACATCGATGCAGGGCTGCGTGATGACGTAGGTCATGTGCTGGGGCGCTCGCTCTCCGCCGCTCTGCCTCGCCGGTCATACAGCCGCCGCGCGCGCGCCGGCCGCTGCCGGTCGCCCGGCGAGGCCACCGTTCGCCGAGTGGAGTCTAGAGGCGGTCCACGGCTGCGGCAACACGCCGCAAGATTGCGCGGCTCGTCGCCCCGCGCTGGCCGTCCGGCCACTCGGCACGGGCCGCATGGCTATGGCGCCCGAGCCGCGTCAGCGCCGCCACGGGCGCCACCAGCGGCGGCGCGGCGGCCCCGCCTCGTCCGCGCGGCTCGAGGCGCCCGGAGCCGCCGTCTCGGCGCGCGCGGCCGTGACGGCCGCGTCGATGCGGCGGCGCAGCATCACGCCGTGGCCGACCACGTCGAGCGCCGCGCCCGGCTCCTCCGCGATCTCCGGGAACAGGCGCCGCGCCGCCTCGGCGAAGCCTGGCACCATCGAGCGGCCGTCCGCCATGGAGAGCTGCTTCAGCTCGTTGATGGCGCCGCCCAGCGCCTCGCCGAGGGCCGGCAGCTCCTCGTCGGGCACGTCGATCTCCGCGACGGCGCGCTCAAGCTCCGGCTCCAGGGTCGCGCGCAGCGAGGCGAGTGCCCCCGCGGCTCGCGGCTCGCCGCTGCGCCGGTCGATGGCGGGGTGCGGGCCTGCGTCGCGGTGCAGCAGGCCCAGGTAGAGGATCTGCGCGTCGCTCTGCCGCAGGCTCAGTCGCGCCACGCTGCCACCCCCTGCTGCATAGGCCCGCTCACGGGCCGATTCGTCGGCCGCTTCGCCTGCGCGCGCCCCGCGGCGGCGGCGGTGCTATTCTCTCGGCGCCGTCGCGCGGACGCGCACGCGAACAGCGTAGCGGCCAGCGGTGAGGCAGCGGGCGCGAGCGGCGGTGGTCGCTCAGCGGAAGCGGGGGGGCACGTGACGACGCAGGCACAGCCGGATGCGAGCTGGGCGGCGCTCGCCGAGCTCGACGACGCGCAGCGGCAGAAGGCGATGTCCGAGCGCTTCCACAAGCTCGAGGACGTGGGCGAGGATCAGCGCCACGCCGAGCTCTCCGCCATGGTCGCCGCCGAGGACGCGATGAACGACGAGGCGATCTACCCCTTCGCGCTCAGCCAGCTGCGCGTGTGGGCGCAGCTCGCGGGCGAGGACCTGACGAAGGCGCAGGCGATCGCGAACGGCTACGAGCGCGTCTACGGTGGGCTCGCGGGCACGAAGGCGTGGCGCCGCGCGACGGTGGTGCAGACGGTCGCCCGGATCGACCTGTCGGCCGAGGAGATCGACGGGATCGCCGAGCTGGTGCCGTCGCTGATGCGCCAGATCCCACGCGCGCGCACCAACATCCTGGAGCGCGGCGCCGACGAGGCGGACGCCCTGCGCGCCCGCCGCGCCGCCGCGCCGCTCTGGAAGCGGATCATCGGTCGCAGCTAGCGCCGGGCGCCAGCGAGGAGCCGACGCCCCCGCCCGGTCGCCGCGCATTCCTGTTCGCGGCTCGTCGCCGTCCGTGCGCGAGCGCTAGGCCTTGGCGGTGCGCTTCCCGGCCGCGCCGCGCCGGCCGCGCTTCGGCTTCGGCGTGGACTTCGGAGTCGCGGGCGGCGCGCTGCTCGCGGGGCGACGCCCGTTGCGCTTCGCCGGCTCGCTGCCGTCGGCGGCGCTCTTCGCCCGGGCGCGGCCCCGAGCGGCCGGCTGCGCGGCCGCGCGCCCCGTTGGCTGGGTGGCCGGCGGCTGGGCGGCCGGCGGGTGCAGCGCCAGCGGCTCCACGAGGAAGCGGCCGGTCACGGACTCGGGGTTGGCGACGAGCTGCTCGGGCGTGCCGGCCGCCACCACGCGGCCGCCGTGCTCCCCGCCGCCGGGGCCGAGGTCGATCACCCAGTCGGCGTTCTTCACGACGTCCATCTGGTGCTCTATCACGATGACCGTGTTGCCCGCGTCGACCAGCGCCTGCAGCACATCGAGCAGCGCCTCGGTGTCGGCGAACGAGAGCCCGGTGGTCGGCTCGTCGAGGATGTAGACCGTGCGGCCCGTGGAGCGTCGCGAGAGCTCGGTCGCGAGCTTCACGCGCTGCGCCTCGCCGCCGGAGAGCGTCGTAGCGGGCTGCCCCAGCCGGATGTAGCCGAGCCCCACGGAGGCCAGCGTCTCCAGCTTGCGGCGCGGCCGCGGGAACGCCTCGAAGAACTCCAGCGCCTCCGTGACCGTCATCTCCAGCACCTCGGCGATGCTCTTGCCGCGGAAGTGGATTTCCAGCGCCTCGCGGTTGTAGCGGCGGCCGTGGCAGACCTCGCAGGGCACGGTGACGTCGGGCAGGAACTGCATCTCGATCTGGTTGTAGCCGTCGCCGGAGCAGGCCTCGCAGCGCCCGCCCTTCACGTTGAAGGAGAAGCGCCCCGGCTTGTAGCCGCGCGCGCGCGCCTCGGGCACCGACGCGAAGAGCTCGCGCGCGAGCGTGAAGAGCCCGGTATACGTCGCGGGGTTGGAGCGCGGCGTGCGGCCGATGGGCGACTGGTCGATAACGACCGCCTTGTCAACGTGCTCCAGCCCCTCGATGGCGTCGTGGGCGCCGGGCCGCTCGCGCGCGCCGTGCAGCTCGTGCGCCAGCGCCTTCGCGACGATCTCGTTCACGAGCGTCGACTTGCCGGAGCCGGAGACGCCGGTGACGCCGACGAAGCAGCCCAGCGGCACGCGCACGTCGATGCGGCGCAGGTTGTGCTCGCGCGCCCCGCGCACCAGCAGCGCCTCGCCGCTGCCGGCGCGGCGCGCGGCGGGCATGGGGACCACGCGGCGGCCGGAGAGGTAGGCGCCGGTGAGCGAGTCCGGGTGCGCGGCCACCTCGTCCGGCGTGCCGGTGGCGACGACGTGCCCGCCGTGCTCGCCGGCGCCGGGGCCGAGGTCGATGAGGTGGTCGGCGGCCCGCATC
The DNA here is from genome assembly GCA_963667515.2 of Dehalococcoidia bacterium. Classification (GTDB taxonomy): domain Bacteria; phylum Chloroflexota; class Dehalococcoidia; order UBA2979; family UBA2979; genus VYDC01. The sequence continues at coordinate 84,592 of CAXXXY010000009.1, forward strand.
ATCGCCTCGTCGTGCTCCACCACGAGCACGGTGTTGCCGAGGTCGCGCAGCCGCGTCAGCGTGCGGATCAGCCGCTCGTTGTCGACGGGGTGCAGGCCGATCGAGGGCTCGTCGCAGACGTAGAGCACCCCCATCAGCGCCGAGCCGATCTGCGTGGCGAGCCGGATGCGCTGCCCCTCGCCGCCGGAGAGCGTGGCCGAGGCGCGGTCCAGCGTCAGGTACTCCAGCCCGACGTCGCGCAGGAACGTGAGCCGGCCGTCGATCTCCTGCAGGATCTGCCGCGCGATCTGCCGCTCGCGCGCGGCCAGTGGCGAGCCCTCGCCGCGCAGCCTCGCGACCCAGCGCGCCGCGTCCGAGACGGGCAGCGCCGCCAGCTCCGCGATCGAGCGGCCGTCCACGGTGACGGCCAGCATCTCCGGCCGCAGCCGCGCGCCGCCGCAGTCGGGGCACGGCACCGCCACCATGTAGCGCTCGATGTCGGAGCGCACCCAGTCGGACTCGGTCTCGCGGTAGCGCCGCTCCAGGTTGGTGAGGATGCCCTCCCACTGGATCTCGTAGCGGCTGGCACGGCCGCGGCGCGTGCGGTACTCGACGGGGATGCGCTCCTCACCGGAGCCGTGCATCAGCAGCCGCCACTGCTCCTCCGTGAGGTCGGCGAGCGGGGTGTCGAGGTCGAAGCCGTGCAGCGCGCCCAGCGCCTCGATGCGGCGGCGGTACCAGCTGAGCGAGGTGGCGAGCCGCTGCAGCGGCACCAGCCCGCCCTGCGCGATCGACAGCGTCCGGTTGGGCGCCACCAGCTCCTCGTCGAGCCGCATCTGCACGCCCAGACCCGTGCAGGCCGGGCAGGCGCCGTGCGGGCTGTTGAAGGAGAAGTTGCGCGGCTCGATCTCGCCGACGGAGTAGGGCGGGTGCGTGGTGTTGGGGCAGGCGAAGTGCTCGGAGAAGGTCTGCTCCGCGCCGCCCTCGGGCGCGACGACGAGCACGCCCTCGCCCAGCGCCAGCGCCTGCTCCGCGGAGTCGGCGATGCGCTGCCGCATCGAGTCGACCGCGCCCTCGCCCTCGCGTGCGTCGGAATCGGCGTCGTCGAGCGCCGGCGCGTCGGCTTCGGGCGCGTCGGGGTCGGGGATGACTATGCGATCGACGACGACGTCGATGTCGTGCCACTTGTAGCGGTCGAGCGCGGGCGCGTCGTCGATCTCGTGCACCTCGCCGTCGATGCGCACGCGCACGAAGCCGGCGCGCCGCACCTCGTCCAGCACGCCGCGGTGCTCACCGCGCTTGTGGCGGATCATCGGGCCCAGTACCAGCGCGCGCGTCCCCGGCGGCTCGGCGAGGATGGCGTCGACGATCTGCTGCACCGTCTGGCGGCGGATCACCTGTCCGCAGTGCGGGCAGTGCGGCACCCCGGCGCGCGCGTAGAGCAGCCGCAGGTAGTCGTAGATCTCGGTCACCGTGGCCACGGTCGAGCGCGGGTTGCGGGAGACGCCCCTCTGGTCGATCGAGATCGCGGGCGAGAGGCCCTCGATGTGATCGACGTCGGGCTTCTCCATCAGCCCCAGGAATTGCCTCGCGTACGCCGAGAGCGACTCGACGTAGCGGCGCTGCCCCTCGGCGTAGATGGTGTCGAAGGCGAGCGAGGACTTGCCGGAGCCCGAGACCCCCGTGAGCACGACCAGCCGCTCGCGCGGTATCTCCACCGAGATGTCGCGCAGGTTGTGCTCCCGCGCCCCCGTCACGACGATGCGGTCCAGCGGCCTTGCGGGCGGCAGCTCGCTCGATGGCTCGGCGGCGGCGCTCGCGCCGGGGGGCGCCGCGGGCGCGGCGCGGCGCGGCCGGGCGAGCGGATCGAGCGGCGTCGGGGCGGTGGCCGTCACCTCGGGGCACTCCTCTGGGTGGCTCTCCTGTGGCGCGCCCCGCTCGCCGGGTGCGGCGCGCCGACGATCGCCGGGCGGCCCGCGAGGGCCGGGGCGGCGTGGCTCTGCTCTCGCAGGGACGGACGGGCCCGGTCCGGGTGTGGAGCCCCCGGACTGCTATCGTACCGGCGCCGCGGCGGGCGGCTCAAGCCGGGCGCGGTCCCACGCGCGGCGCGCCGAGCCGACGCGCGGCGCCGGCGAACCGCGGCGCGAGGGGGGCGGCGCGTGGGCGTGCTCGTCGTGGCCGGCGATCGGGGGCGGCGTGCACAGCTGCTCGCGGCGCTGGCCGGCGCCGGCCTCGCCGCCGAGGGCTGCGCGCCGCTGCGCGTGACCGCGGCCGTCGCGGAGCTGCGCCCCGCCGCGCTGGTGCTCGACGTCGGCGCCGCCGAGCCGACCCGGCGCGCGCTCGCCCGCGCCCGCGAGGCGGCCGGCGCCCCGCTGCCCGCGGCGCTGCTGCTCCCCGCCCGCTCGAGCTGGCTGCGCGCGCCGCTCCCGCCGGAGCTGCTCCCGGCCGCGGTGCTCCCCGCCTCGGCGCTGCTGAGAGCGGGGGGCGGGCCGCGGCTGGCGGAGGCGCTGCGGCGGCTGCTCGGGGACGTCGGCGGGCCGATGGGGGGCTCGAGTGGTGCGCCGGGGGCGGCGGGCGACGGCGCGACGGCGCTGCGCGTCGAGACGGCCGCGGGCGCGCTCTGCTACGACCCAACGAGCCATGAGCTAGCTGTACTACCCAGGAAGGTTGTTCACAGGCGGGAGGCGGGGACGGCCCCGCCGACGCCGCCGTGCGGTCGGCGGTGATTGTAGCGGTAGAGCCAGCGTGGGAGCTGGCGCAGCCGCTCGGCGTTGGAGCGGTAGGGGCGGGCGTAGGCCCACTCGTTCTGCAGGATCTGGATGAAACGCTCGGCTTTGCCGTTCGTCTGCGGGCGGTAGGGCCGCGTGTGCGACAGCCGCACGTCTGCGGCAGCGGCGGCGCCGTGGAAGCTGCGGGCGACGGTGTAGGCTTTCGCGTTGTCGGTCAGGACCCGGCGCACGCGCACGCCACGCCGGCGGAAGGCCGCGAGCGCCTGCTCGAGGAAGGCGGCGCAGCTCGCGCCACGCTCGTCGGGCAGGACGGAGACGTAGGCGTAACGGCTGTGGTCGTCGACGGCGACGTGTAGGTACTCCAGCCCCAGCGAACGCCGCGAATGCGGCCCGGAGCGCGTCTCGGCGAAGCCAGGCGCCATTCGCTTGCCGCCGCCCTCGGGGACGCGCCCGAGCTTCTTCACGTCGAGATGCAGCAGGTCGCCGGGGGCGTCGTGCTCGTAGCGGACCGGCTCCCGGGTGACGCGGTGCAGGCGGTCGAGCCGGTTGAGGCCGCGGCGCCGCAGCACGGCGTAGACCGTGGAGCGGGCGACCCCGAGCGCCCACTGGATGCGATGCGGCCCGAATCCCTGCGTGCGTCGCACGGCGCAGATGCGTCGCTCCAGCTCGGGCGGCGTGCGCCGGGGATGCGCGCGCGGGGCGGAGCTGCGGTCCTCGAGCCCTGCCGCTCCCTCCGCCCGGAAGCGCCCCAGCCACTTGGCAACGGTGTGGCGGGAGACGCGGAAGTGGCGAGCGACCTCAGCCTGGGGCCAGCCGGCGTCCACTTCCCGCACGAGCTCGAGTCGGGTCAGCGGCGTCAGCCGCGCGTTACGATGGGCCATGAGGGTGTCCTCTCCTCGCTACTGCCGTGCTGTCACACACAGCAGCGGGCGAGGCCCCTCATCCTGTCAACAACCTACGTGGGAACTACAGCTAGCGGGGCCGGCGGGCGAGGCGACACTCACCCCCTCCGAGGCGGCGCTGATCGAGGCGCTGCTCGCCCGGCCCGGCGCCGCGACGCCCGTCGAGGCCCTCGTACGCGCGCTCTGGGGCGAGGCCGCGGCGGCCGATCGCCACGCCCGCGCCGCGATCCGCACGCATGTCCGCACGCTCCGGCGCAAGCTCGCCGCTGCGGGCCTCGCGGGCGCGCTCGCGACGCTGCCCCGCATCGGCTACCGCATCGATGTCGAGGGCTGAGCCGCGAGAGCTAGACGGCGGACAGGGGCGGCTCGCCGGGCGGGGGCGGCTCGCCGGGCGGGGGCGGCTCGCCGGGCGGGGAGCGGCGGTCGGGCGGCTCGTCGTCGGGCGCGTTGGGGCTCGGCGGCGTGCCCGGCTCGTCGTCGCTCGCGTCGTCGAGTGCGTCGGGCGCACCGGGCGCGTCGGGGGGGCCGAAGAGGTCGGCGAGCGGCCCGTCGGGCAGCTCGTGGCCGAGCTCCGCGAGCCGCGCGCGCAGCTCGCGCTCGGCGTCGGCGAGCTGCTCCTCGCTGATGCCAATCTGCCGCAGCGTGTCGCGCATCAGCTCGCGGACGCGCGGGCCGTCGCCCGCGATCAGCGCCTCCGCCACCTCGAGCTGCGTCTCGACGGCACGGAAGCGGGCGCGCCGCTCCTCCTGGTCCGCCGTGCCGAGGATGGTGGCCGTCAGCCGCGTGAACAGCGTCGTGGTGCGCGCGATGCGCACGCGGTCCGCCGCGTTCTCCGGGAACTCGCCCGTGACAGCGACCTGCAGCCCCTCGCGGCTGTCGGTGGCGACGTACTGCTGCGACATCGGCACCCCTCCGGTCGCTCTCCGGTCGCCGTGGCACCGGCCTGCGCGGCCGCCCGACGAGCGCCGCTCTGTCCCTCGATGCTAGCGCAGATGGGTGCGCCGACTGGCGGGATGCTGACGGAACGCCTCCTGGCGCCTCCCGTGAGGGGCGCGGCGGGGTCGCCCGAGGGGGTTCCCCGAGTCGGCTCGGCGCGACGCGGCCGAATCCTGTCGAGGACACAGGCGAGCCGGTCCGGCAGGTGGCTGACGCGTGGACGCGCGGCGGAAGGACGAGACGCGATGGCGGAGCAAGAGACCGAGCGCCAGCTGGTTGTCTTCGACCTGGCGAACGAGACGTACGGCGTCGGCATCGAGATGGTCCGCGAGATCATCCGCATGCAGGTCGTCACCTACGTGCCGGACTCGCCCGAGTACGTCGAGGGCGTGATCAACCTGCGCGGCCGCGTGGTGCCGGTGATGGATCTGCGGCGGCGCTTCCACCTGGTCGTGACGGAGGAGACCGCGCAGACGCGCGTGCTCGTCGTCGAGATTCGCGGCGAGTGGATCGGCGTGATCGTGGACGCGGTCAACGAGGTGCAGTGCATCTCCGAGTCCTCGGTGGAGCCGACCTCGGCGCTGGTGTCGACGGAAGACTCGTTCTACATCCAGGGCATCGCGAAGCTCGACGAGAAGCTGCTGATCCTGCTCGACCTGGAGAGCGCGCTCGGCGGCACGCTGGCCGAGTTCGGCGAGCTCGCCGTCGAGGCGCCTGCGGCCGAGGTCGAGCACGCGGCTTAGGGCCACGCGGCGGGGTCGACCCGGCGCGACACGGAGAGAGGGCGCATGGCGTCGCTGCCGGACATCAGCCCCGACGAGCTGAAAATCTTCCTCCAGGAGGCGCAGAGCCTGCTGGAGCTGCTGGACGAGGAGATCGTCCGCCTCGAGCAGGAGGCGGACGACCCGTCGATCCTGCAGGAGATCTTCCGCGTCGCGCACACGCTCAAGGGCTCATCCGGGATGCTCGGCTTCGAGGAGATGTCCTCGCTCACGCACGCGATGGAGGAGCTGCTCGACGGCGTGCGCAAGGGCCAGCTGCTGGTCACGCCCGAGCTGGTGGACGCGCTGCTCGCCAGCCTCGACGGGCTGAAGGAGCTGAAGGACGCGCTGGCCGCGGGCGTCCCGCCCACGCTTGAGGTGGCGCCGATCATCGAGTCGCTGCGCCGCGCGGGGGAGGCCGGCGCCGTGCCCGCGGCGGAGGTGATCGCAGGCCCCGCGGGTCTCGGCGAGGCGCTGGCCGCCGACGAAGAGGCGAGCCGCCGGCTGGCCGCTGCGCGCGAGCGCGGCGACGCGCTGCACACACTGCACTGCCGCCTCGACCCCGACAGCGAGTGGGGGGCGGTGCGCTGCTTCCAGGTGCTCAACGAGATCGACGGGCTGGGCGAGGTCATCGTCTCCGTCCCGACGCAGTCCGCGATCGAGGCGGAGCAGGTCGGGCACACGCTGGAGCTGCTGGTGGCGAGCGACGCGGGGCCGGAGCGCCTGCACGAGGTCGCCGCCGCTGTGATGGACGTCATCGAGGTCGATGTCGCGCCGTGGGGGGCGGACGCCCTGGTCGCCGTGGCGGACGCCGCGCCGACCGAGGTGGCTGCCGGCCGCAGCGAGACGCCGCGCTTGGAGGCGCTGCAGAGCACCGTGCGCATCGACGTGGAGCAGCTGGACGCGCTGATGAACGTGGGCGTGGAGTTGGTGATCGACCGCACGCGGGTCAGCCAGCTCTCGCGCGCCCTGCACTCGCGCTTCAAGGACGACGAGCAGGTGCGCGCGCTGGTCGACACCTCGCAGCACATCCAGAAGGTCGTGGACGAGCTGCACGAGCGCATGATGCAGGTGCGGATGCTGCCGGTGGGACTGCTCTTCAGCAAGTTCCCTCGGCTCGTCCGCGACCTCGCGCGGTCCATCGGCAAAGAGGTGCGCCTCGCCCTCGAGGGCGAGGAAACCGAGCTGGACCGCTTCGTGATCGAGAAGATTGTACCGCTCCTGGTTTCTTGGACACATCGCTGGCGGTAATCATGCGGCCGCCCCGGTGCGCGGCGAGAGCGCCTCGCGGACGGCGGCTGGGGTGCGGTGGCCGTGCCGTTCGACGAGCCAGTGCTGGTTGTAGCGCTGCTTGAAGGCGAGCAGCGCCTGGCGTAGCTCCTCCACCGTCTCGAAGTGCTCCACCCACAGCAGCTGCTCCTTCAGCGTGCGGATGAAGCGTTCCGCGCAGCCGTTGCCCTCGGGCGCGGCTACGAAGGACGGGCTGGAGCGGATGCCGAGGAAGCGCAGCTCCTCCTGAAAGTGGTCGCTCAGGTACTGGCTGCCGTGGTCGTGGCGGAGAGCGAGTCCCCGCGCGAGGTCCGCCTCGTAGCCGTCGAAGTGCTCCCGGAGCCCCTGCCGCAGCGGCTCCAGCGCCTCGAAGCGCGTGCCCGGTCGCGCCGCGTGGATGCCGATGCACTCCTGCGTGCAGTGATCGACGGCGATGAAGACGGTGGCGTTCCCCTCGCGGGTGGTGAGGCAGGAGGTCGCGTCGGTCCCCCACATCTCGTCAGGCCGCTCGGTGGTGATCGTCCCGTCGTGCACCCGCGGTCCGCGCCGACGCCCGACGCGGGTCGGGGCGAGCAGTCCCGCCTCCCGCATCAGCCGCAGCACCCGGCCCTTCGAGGTGCGCACACCGGCCAGCCGCAGCCGCGCCCACACCTTGCGGTAGCCCTCGCCCGTGAACGGGGAGGCGGCGAGCACAGCTCGGACCTGCTCCGTGAGAGCCTCGTCCGTCCACGCCTGCCTCGGCCCGCGCTTCGCTGCTGGCCGCAGAGGCCGTCGCGCCCGTGCCCGCCGCTCGTAGACGGTCGAGCGCGGGACCTCCCACAGCTGGCAGATGCGCGTCGTGCCGTACGGCCGTCCCGTGGAGGGCGAGGTGGTTCGACTCATCACCTCGACCTCCGGCGTGCCAAAGGGAGTCCTGCCTCCAGCTGATGCGCGCGCTGGAGCAGGAGCTCGTTCGCCATCGTGATCTCGCCGACTTTCGCCTGCAGTCGGTGGATCTCCTCGTCACGCTCGTCGGCAGGCCGGCTCGTGAGCGAGGCCCGGCCGGCGGCGAGTAAGCGCTCGCGCCACTGCGACAGCGTCGCTGCGGTCACCCCCAGCTCGCGCGAGAGCGCGTCCAACTCCTCGCCGCGCAGCAGCCTCAGCACCGCCTCGCTCTTCCGTCGCGAGGAGAAGCGACCGCGCTCCGTTCGCGACGCACTACGCCCGTTCAATCCCTGTGCGGAGCTGGTCATGGACACCTCCTCTGCCGGGGCAGCCTGCCCCAATCAGGTGTCCAAGAAAACCGTGGACCGGGAGAAGATGAAGGACCCGCTGGTCCACTTGATCCGCAATTCGCTCGACCACGGCATCGAGACGCCGGACGACCGTGAGGCGGCCGGAAAGCCGCGGCTCGCGACGGTGCACCTGCAGGCCGCGCACGAGCAGGGGCAGATCGTGATCACCGTCGGCGACGACGGGCGCGGCGTCGACCGCGAGGCCGTGCGCGCCTCGGCCGTCGCGCGCGGCGCTCTCGCCGCGGAGGCCGCCGAGCGCCTCGGCGACCAGGAGCTGCTCGATCTGATCTTCCAGCCGGGGCTCTCGACCGCGCGCACGACCACCGAGATCTCGGGGCGCGGCGTGGGCATGGACATCGTGCGCCGCGACATCGAGGAGCTGAACGGCCGCGTGGACGTCTCCTCCACGCCCGGGCATGGCACCACCTTCACGCTGCGGCTGCCGCTCACCCTCGCCACGTTCCGCGGTCTGCTGCTCAGCTGCGCCGGGACGATGTACGCCGTCCCGCTGACGCTGGTGCAGGAGACGCTGCGCCTGGAGCCGGGCGTGTGCGCTACGTGAGCGGGCGGCCGGTGCTGCACCTGCGCGGCACCTCGATGTCGCTGATCGGGCTGGACGAGGCGGTGCGCGCGCGCAGCGCCACCGAGCGCAGCCAGGACTACGCCGACTGCTACGTGGTGGTCGTGCGAGCAAGCGAGAGCGAGAGCGACCGGCCGGTCGCGATCGTGGTCGATGAGCTGGTCGACCAGCAGGAGGTGGTAGTGAAGACGCTTTCGGGCTACCTCGGTCGGGCGCGGGGGCTCGCCGGCGCCAGCATCCTCGGCGACGGCCGCGTGGTGCTGATCGTCGACGTGCCCACGATCATCGAGAGCACGCTGGCCGGGGCGTCCGCCGCCGCCGAGCTGGAGAGGATGGCGGTGTGAACGAGACAGAGCTGACCTCGTGGGCCGATCTCGTCGCGCTCGGCACCCGCAACGCAATGAGCGGCCTCTCGCAGATGATCGGCCGCGACATCGACGTCTCCGAGTTCTCGCTGCGGCGCGTGCCGGTGACCGAGCTCGCGATGCTCGTGGGGGGCCGCGAGCAGGACGTGGTGGGGATCTACCTCACCGTGAGCGGCGCCGCCGACGGCCATCTGATGCTGATCTACGAGCCGCGCATCGCCTACGCCTTCGTCGACCTGCTGATGATGCAGGAGCCGGGGACCACGACCGGGCTAGGCGAGATGGAGCGCTCGGCGCTGGCCGAGATGGGCAACATCATCGGCGCCTTCTTCCTGAATTCGATCGCGGACGCGACCGGGCTCTCGCTCGCGCCGTCGCCGCCCGAGGTGATGATGGACATGGCGGGCGCGCTGCTGGACGTGGTGTCGGCCGACATCCTGCTGACGCAGGACGAGACCTACCTGGCCGAGACGACGTTCGCCGTCGCCGAGCGCGAGGTGAGCGGGGTGTTCCTGGTGATGCCCAGCGAGCAGCTGCTGCGCACGCTGCTGGAGCAGGCCGCGTGAGGCTCCAGTCGGCCGCGGAGCGGCGGGTGCTGAACCTCGCGGAGTGGGCCGTCACGGACAGCCCGCTGGCGGTGCTCGGCTGCCTGGGGCTCGGCTCCTGCGTGGCGATCATGCTGCACGATCCCGAGCGCGGCGTGGGCGGCATGGCGCACACGGTGCTCCCCGACTCCACGGCGGGCCGGCCGCGCGGGGAGGACGCGCGCTTCGTGGACCTCGCCGCGCCGATGCTGCTGCGGGAGGTGCTGGCGCTCGGTGCGCAGCGGCGCCGGCTGCGCGCCCACCTCGTCGGTGGGGCGCAGATGCTGCGCAGCGCGGCGATGAAGGACCGCGCGCAGATCGGCCTGCGCAACGTGGAGGCGGCTCACGCGGCGCTGGTCGCGCTGGGGCTGCGGCTCACCTCCGATCGGACGGGTGGCGAGCACGGCCGCACGGTGTGGCTGCAGGTCGAGAGCGGCGCGTTGATGGTCACGACGGCAGGGAAGCCGGCGGCCCAGGCCGCCGTACGAGCGGCGTAACCGGCCAAGCACGGACGACGGGCGACGCCCGGCGGTCGGGAAGGACGAGGGACCGTGGCGAAGATCCTGATCGCGGACGACGCCGCGTTCATGCGCATGAAGAGCGCCACGCTGCTGCGTGAGCTGGGCCAGGAGGTGCTGGAGGCGGAGGACGGTCAGCAGGCCGTCGACATGTTCACGGAGCACACGCCGGACGCGGTGCTGCTGGACATCACCATGCCGGTCAAGGACGGCATGGACGCGCTCCGCGAAATCATGGGCATGAACCCGCAGGCCCGAGTGGCGATGGTCACGGCCATGGGGCAGCAGCAGGTGATCATGGAGGCGATCGAGGCGGGCGCGAAGGACTTCGTGGTGAAGCCCTTCGACGCCGACCGCATCCAGTCCGCCCTCTGGAAGCTCGTCGGCTGATGGCGGCGCCCGGCGGCGGCGGGAGGGAGGGGCGCGCGGGCGACCCGGTGCGCGTGCTGGTGGTCGACGACTCGCCGACGGCGCGCTCGGTGCTGCTGGCGAAGCTCGGGCACGACCCGCGCCTCGAGGTGGTGGGCACCGCCAACGACGGGCTCGCGGCGCTGGAGCGTATCCTCGAGCTGCGCCCCGACGTGGTCACGCTGGACGTGGAGATGCCGCGCCTGGACGGCCTGGCGACGCTCGAGCGCATCATGCGCGAGTGCCCCACGCCCGTGGTGATGGTGAGCAGCCTGACGCGCGAGGGCGCGGAGGCGACGCTGCGCGCGCTCGACCTCGGCGCCGTCGACTTCATCGCGAAGCCCACCGTGGGCGCCGTCGCGATCGCGGGCCGCATCGCCGAGGACGAGCTGGTCGAGAAGGTGTCCACGCCTCGCGCGTCTCGCTGGCGGCGACGGTGCGGCTGGGCCGCAGCGCCCCCGCGCGCGCCGTGAAGCGCTCCTCCGCGGGCGTGCGCTGGGCGCGCCGGCTGGTGGTGATCGGCAGCTCCACCGGCGGCCCGCAGGCGCTGCGGCAGGTTCTGCCGGCGCTCCACGGCGACCTGGGCGTGCCGGTGCTCGTCGTGCAGCACATGCCGGCCGCGTTCACCCGCCCGCTGGCCGAGCGGCTGGACGAGCTCTTGGCGCTCGAGGTCCGCGAGGCGCGGCCCGGCTCGCTGCCGGAGCCCGGCGTGGCGCTGGTGGCGCACGGCGGCTTCCACCTCACCCTCACCGCGGGCGGCCGCGTCGAGCTGGACGAGCGTCCGCCCGAGCACGGGGTGCGCCCCGCGCTCGACGTCACGCTCGAGTCCGTCGCGGGGCGCCAGGACCGCTCGGTGCTCGCCGTGGTGCTGACGGGGATGGGCGTCGACGGCACGCGCGGCTGCGCGCTGGTGAAGGCGGCGGGTGGCGACGTGATCACCGAGGCGGAGTCCAGCTGCGTGGTCTACGGAATGCCGCGCACCGTGCACGAGGCGGGGCACTCCGACGAGTCGCTGGAGCTGCTGCGCGTCGCCGAGGCGATCGTGCGGCGCTCGCTCGCGGCCGCGCGCCGCTCGGCCTGAGGGGACGACCATGGACGACCGCGAGTTCGCCCTCTTCAAGAAGCGCGTCCGCGAGCTGCTCAGCCTCGACCTCGATGGCTACAAGGAGCAGCAGATGCGGCGTCGCACGATGTCGTTCATCTCGCAGCGCGCGCGCGGCGACGTCGCCGCCTTCCTGCGCGCGATCGGCACAGACGCGGCGCTGCTGGCCGCGCTCCGCGACATGCTCACGATCAACGTCACGGAGTTCTTCCGCGACCGCCCGCAGTGGGATCGGCTCACGGCCGAGGTGCTGCCGGAGCTGCTCCAGGAGCGGCCGCGGCTGCGCATCTGGAGCGCCGGCTGCTCACGCGGGCAGGAGCCCTACTCGCTGGCGATCGCGCTCGCCGAGCTCGGTGCGCTGGAGCGCGCCACGATCCTCGCCACCGACATGGACCCGCACGCGCTGGCACAGGCCCGCGGCGGGGGGCCGTACGCCAAGGCGGAGCGCAGCGGTCTCTCGCGCCAGCAGCTCGCCGCCTACTTTCAGCAGGAGGACGACGGGCTGCGCGTGTCGCCGCAGCTGCGGAAGCGCGTGCGCTTCGCCGAGCTGAACCTGCTGCGCGACAGTTTCGATCGCGACTTCGATCTGGTGCTCTGCCGCAACGTGATGATCTACTTCACGAACGACGTCAAGACGACGCTGATCCACAACTTCCGCGGCTCGCTGCGGTCGGGTGGCGTGCTCTTCATCGGTGCGACCGAGGCGCTGCCGGGCGAGGACACCCGCGGCTTCTCGCGCCTCGGCGGCAACTTCTACCGCTCGGTGCCGGAGGCTGCCACGCGCGTCGCCTGAGCGCCCTCGCCCACACCGCCTCCCGCGTCCCGCCGCCCGCGGCGGGGCCGCGCCTACGCCTCGCGCAGTCCGCGCGCCGTCAGCAGCAGCGCCAGCACGAGCGCGCCGCCGGTGCTGGCCGTCAGCAGCACCGCGGTCGGCGCGCCGACGAGCTCCGCGATCACGCCGAGCGAGGCGGTGCCCACGGGCACGATCCCGACGGCGAGCGAGATCGTGCCCATCGCGCGGCCCCGCAACCGCCCGGGCACCGACGAGGTGGTCACCGTCCACTGCATCGACGCGAACGAGCCGCGGCCGAGGCCGGCGACGAGGAGGATCGGCACGGCGAGCAGCCACGTCGGCGCGAGCGCGAAGCCGATCGCGCACACGGCGACGAGCAGCGCGCCGCCGAGGAAGAGGCGGCCGCGCCCCGTCGCTAGCCCCACGGTCGCGACCGTGCCCGTCGCCAGCAGCGCGCCCAGCCCGTCCATCCCGCCCAGCAGCCCCAGCACCACGGGCCCCTGCCCCCACTCGTCGCGCACGAAGACCGGCAGCAGCTGCTGGTAGGGGAAGACGAGGAGGTTCATCACCAGCGAGCCGATCAGCACGCCGCGCACGGCGGGCGTCGCCCAGGCGGTGCGCAGCCCCTCGGCAACGTCGTCGATGAGCCGCGCGCGTGGCGGCTCCGCCGCCCCGGCTGTCGGCGCGACGGAGCCGCCGCCTGCCGCGCCGCCTGCCTCGCCGAGCGCGCCGCCCGCCTCGGTCGTCGGCCGTGGCGGCCAGGCGGGGGGGGGGCGCACGCGGCCCGCGACGGAGCGCAGCATCAGCCAGCCGGCGCCGTAGAAGGCGACCATCACGACGTAGGCGGCGGTGGCGCCGCCCACGAGCAGCAGCAGCCCCGCGAGCCAGCGCCCCAGCATCGAGCCGCCGACGAGCGAGCCGGCGTCGAGTGCCATCGCATTCACCGCGAGCTCGTCGGGCACGAGCTCGCGGATGTAGGCGCGCCGCACGGGGAAGTCGATGGCCCACGCCACGCCCGAGGCGAACGCCACCGCGTAGAGCTGCCACACCTGCTCCTGCCCCGTGAGCAGCAGCAGCGCGAAGGTGCTGGTGGCCGCGAGGTTCAGCGTCTGCGCGGCCTGCAGGAGGCGGTGCTTGGGCAGCCGGTCCGCCTGGGCGCCGGCGATCAGGCCCAGCGCGCCCATCGGCGCCATGCGCGCGGCGCCCACCAGCGAGACGGCGAGCGGCGAGTCCGTCAGCTCCAGCATCAGCCAGCCGAGCGCCAGCAGATCGAGCCACAGCGCGGCGTTCCAGAGGTGGCCGGCCGACCACAGCAGCCGCCACGCCGGCACGTCGAGGGAGGCGAAGGTGCGCCCGCCGAACCGCCGGCGACGGGCGGGGCGGTCGGCGGGGTCGGGGGCTCGCTGCTCCGTCGGTGCGCTCATCGCGCTCGATGCTGTTTTTTTCGAGGGGGCAGAGCGTCCCCTCGAGCGTGAGGCGCGCTCCGCCCTCTCGACAAGGCCGCTCTGCCCTCTGCGAAGAAGATGCTCCGCCCTCCCCGACAGCTAGCGCTCTGCGGCCTCGAGGAACGAGCGGATCGCCGTCGACCACTCGTCGGGCGCCTGGGTGGCGAAGAACTGGCCACGCAGATGCTGCGGGCGCGTGGGAGAGGCGTCGAGGCCGGCGTTGCCCATCAGCACGCCCGTCGCGTTCGGGATCGTCTCCAGGAAACGCTCGTGCAGCTCGCGCAGCCGGCTCTCGGAGCCGTGGATCACCAGCGTCGGCGCCTGCACCAGCGGCGTGTGCTCGAAGGTCGAGAAGTGGCAGATCGCGTACGGGCCGGCGCCCTCCCAGCCCATGTCGCCGTAGAGCTCGCGGACATCGTCGCCACCCTCGTTCACCCGCAGCAGGTTCAACAGCGAGCGGTTCACCTCGGTGACGTCGGCGCCCGGGCGGTCGCCGCCGACGCGCTTCCAGATCGCGAGCAGGTGGCTGCCGTCGGGCTGCTCGGGGTAGTAGTGGTGGATGCGCGCGTGGAGGGCGCGGCCCGCGTCGTTGCCGTAGTCGTACGGCTCGTCGAGCACCAGCGTGCGCACCCGCTGCGGCTGCCAGCCCGCGAGGTCGATCGCGATCTGCGCGCCCGTCTTCGCGCCGAAGAGGTGCACCCGTTCGAGCCCCAGCCCGTCGAGGAACCAGGCGAGCGCCTGCGCGAACTCGCGGACCGTGCCGTACGGCGCGGGCGGGCGGTCCGAGTCGCCGTAGCCGATGGTCGTGGGCGCGATCACGCGGTAGCGGTCGGTGAAGTAGCGGAAGAGCCGCTGGTACTGCTCGGAGCTCGACGGCGTGGTGTGGAGCATGACCAGCGGATCGCCCTCGCCGGCCTCGCGGTACTCCATGTGGCCGTGCGGCGTCTTCACGAAGCCGCGCGTCACGTCCAGGTTCGTCGTCGTCGCCACGTCGCCTCCCGCCTGGCTCCGCCGTCCGCCCACGGCGGCGCGAGTATGCCTCCTCGCGAGGCTCGGCGGCTCGGCGTCGCGCGCTGCGCCCCCTGCTCAGCGCCGGGCGGCGGCGCGCCGCCACAAGGCGAGCCCGCCGACCGCGGCCGCGAGGGTGATCGCGAGCGCCGGCGCAGCGTAGCTGCTCGCCCGGGCGGTGCTGCCCTCCGTCGCGTTGCCGGACGGGCCGCCCGGCTCGCCGCCGCCACGCCCTGCCTCGATCGACACCTCGCTCGTGGGCGTGCCGCTCGACGCGTGCCGGGGCAGTGTCGGTGCGACCAGTGGCTCCGCGCCGGGGGCGTCGGGCCACACGATGGTGACCCAGCCGCCCTCGGCGAGCGTGACCACGCGCGGGCCGAGCGCCGACGCGCTCGCGAGCTGCGGCTCCGCCTCCAGCAGCTCCGCGAACGCCGCCGAGCCGACGAGCACCTCGGGGGCGTCGGTGCCCGGCTCGTAGCCGTCGCGCGCCCACGCGCCCTCGATGCGGTAGTAGCCGTGCGCGCCGGCCACGCGGACCCCGTCGTCCGCCCCCGCAGCGCCCGGCCTCCCGGTGCCGCCGCCCTCTAACGCGCCCGCGCGCAGCGCCTCCAGATCGGCCGCCCCCGCGACCGCCTCCTGCCCGGAGGACGGCGCCGCTGCGGCTGCGCCGCCCACCGCGCGCGCCGCCTCCGCGGGCGCGAAGGCGAGCCGCGGCTCCTCGGCGAGGTACGCCGTGAACGGGGTGACAATCCCGAAGCGGGTGGCGATCTCCACGATCTCCTCGATCAGCGAGTCGCGCGGGCCCTCGATGCGGAGCTCGGTGAGCAGCTCGCCGACGCGCCGCTGCGCCCAGAGCTGGGCGATCGTCGGGTCCGCGCCGTCGAGCGCGGGGAACTCGACGCCGTAGACGAAGCGCTCGGGGCCCGCGTGGCTCTCGCCGCTGACCACGACCGTCGCGAGGCCGTTGCCCGCGTAGCTCCCGGTGAGCAGCGCCTGGCTGCCCGCGAAGATGCCGGCGATCTGCGCGGGCGCCAGGTCTAACGCCTCGACGCCCTCGATCGTGATCTCCACGTCCGTCAGCACCGGCGTCGAGACGCGCTCGAAGAGCCGCTGCACCTCGCGGTCGATCTGCTCGTCGGGGGTGACGTAGTGGCTGCTCCCCACCAGCCGCGCCGCGAGCGAGTCGAGCAGGATCGTGTCGACGTCGTAGCCGACGCCGAAGCTGAAGAGCTGCACGCGCTGCGGCGCTGCGCGCCCGACCGCGTCGAGGATGCCCTTGGTGTCGGTGATGCCGGCCGTCGGCAGGCCGTCGGTGAGGAAGATGACGGTGGCGGGCCGCTCGCCGTCGAGCAGCTCGAGGCCGCGCTCGAGCGCCGCCGCGATGTTGGTGCCGCCGCCGGCCCGCAGCCCCTCGACGTAGTCGATCGCCTCGGCGGCCTCGCCGCTCCCGCGCAGCCGCGAGTCGAAGGCGCGCACGCCGCGCGCGAAGTCGACGACCGCGAAGCGGTCCTCGGCGCCCAGCCGCTCGAGGACGTAGCGGGCGGCGCGCTGCGCCTGCTCGAGCTTCTCGCCCTCCATCGAGCCCGACCTATCGAGCACCAGCACGAGGTCGCGCGCCACGCGCTCCTCCACCTCGAGGACCGGCGCGAGCAGCAGCGCGAAGTAGCCGTGCTCGCGCGGCAGGCGATGCGCCAGCAGGCGCGTGTCCAGCAGCCCCTCGCCGCCCGTGAGGTAGAGGCGGAGGTCGCTGGCGGCGCGCCAGCCCGCGGCGGACTCCCAGCTCAGCGAGAGCCGGCCCGGGCCGCGGCGCACCATCTCGATGTCGAGGCCGGGCGCCAGCGCCGAGCGCAGCTCCCATGGCACGTCGATCTCGACTTCGAGCGTGGCGGCGGCGGGCCGCGGGGACATCCGCGACCACGGCGCCTCGATCGTGACGCGGTCGTCCGCGGCGACCAGCGGCGTGGTCACGGTGAAGCGCACCTCGCGCGTCTCGCCGGGCGGCACGGGGAAGGCACGAACCTCGTAGAGGTCGTCGCCCAGTGAGCGCAGCAGCGCCGGGTCGATCTGCCGCCGCACGATCTCCTCGTAGATGCGCGTGGCCTCGCCGGCGTCGAGGAGCGCGCCCTCGAGCGTCTCCGGGCCGCCCGACAGGGTGAGGTCGGCGACGGAGCTCCCCGCGGGGAGCGGCAGGATCACGCGCCCCTCGGCGCCGACGGCCGGCGGGAGCACGTGGGGCCGCGGACGGCCGTCGATGTGCGGAATCGGGTTACTGAAGCGCAGCCGGTAGTCGGCGCGGACGAAGCCGTCGGCGACGTCGAGCCGCAGGTCGAGAGCGTCGAGCCGCGCGACGCGCGTGACCGGCCACCAGCAGTCCGCGCTCGCGGGGCACGTCGGCGGCAGCGGCTCGGGAGTCGGCGGTTCGCGCAGCTCCTGCGCCGCCGCGCCTGCGGGCGGCAGCGCCCACGGCACGACCATCGAGAGCAGCAGCACCGACAGCAGCGTTCGAATCCCACGCATCGCACCAGCCCCCTTGCTTGCACAGGGCTAGACGACGCGCCGCGCCGATCGGTTCCCCCGCGAGGACGGGGCGAGGGCCCTCAGCCGGGCGCCGCGCGCGGCATCGCCCGCAGGAGGCTGTCGTCAGGTCGAGTAGTGAGAGGGCAGCTCAGCCGGCGGGGCGGCTGGCTTCCAGCTAGCTCGGGCTGCGTGCTGTGCTTCGGTCAGTCGTCGTCGCCGCGGCGTCGCTTGCGCGCCTCGGTCGCCGCGCCGATGGCGACTCCGATGGCGATCCCCAGGCCGAAGCCGGCGCTACCCATCGACTGCGAGAACGCCGCGCCGAGCGCTACCCCGATCGCGATCCAGGCGCCGAGGCTCATGAGCACGCCCGTCTACCAGCTACCCCGGGGCTATGCGCCGCACCTCGGTACCCGCGGAACCGGCCGGGGGCCTCTCCGCGAGACGCCCCCCGACAGCATATCCGGTGACGCTCGCCGAGTCCTCGACGCTCCCGCGGCTCCGCCTCGTCAGGGGGTGGTGCGCCGGAAGGTCATCGCGAGCTGGTAGCCGTGCGGCACTTCGCGGTCGTCGGACGTGAGAAGGCGCGGGATTGGCCACACCCAGCGTCCGAAGAGCTTCACGCTGAAGTAGGAGGCGACCAGCGCCAGCGTGAACACCAGCCCTCCGGAGAGGTGGGTGGTGCGGGCCTCGAGGCCCTCCGCCAGCGAGCACACCTCATCGACCGTGTAGTGGCGGTGCCAGGGCTTCCGGCCCTGCGTGGCGAAGCTCCCGAACGTCGTTCCCTCGAAGCGGCGGCGGTACTCGTCGCCGCGACCGAGGAGGCCGTACCCGATCCGATGCAGCCACGGCGCTCGGAACTTGAAGTTGTCCGGGTCGAGGAACTTCCATCGCCCGGCGTGCGGAGTCGTGAGAATCAGAAGGCCGCCAGGCCGGAGCACCCGATGCGCCTCGGAGAGGAGCGGCACCTCGTCCGAGACGTGCTCGAGCACCTCGAGCATGACCACGATGTCGAAGGACCTGTCGGCGAAGGGGAGCCGCAGGCCGTCGGCGAGCATGATCGTCGCCAGCGGCGCGGCGGCCCGCGCCTCGCCGGCCGTGTCGGGCCTCATCTCGAGCCCGACGCTGCGCATACCGGCGCGGGAGAGCGGGGCGAGCAGGAAGCCGGGCCCGCAGCCGACGTCGAGCACGTCGGCTCCCAGCGGCACGTCCGCTCCCGCGATCGACTCCCACACGAACCGATAGAGCCCCGCGAGCTCGGGGCCGGGCGGGCCGAGGCTTGGAGGCGCCTCGCGCTCGACGTCTCGCCCGTGGGGCCGGTTCGGCGACAACGCCACATTCTCTTCGACCACCTGTGCTCGCGTGGTCCGGTCGTGAGTCGTCATGCGCGGTACTCCCCTGGGCGATATCGCCCGAGCTGCGTGGAGTGTCGCCCCGCCGAGTGGAATCGCGGTTGTGCTTCCGTGCGTTGCTCGAGGAGAGTGCGCGCGACAGCGCCTCGAGCTCCGGCGTGCGAGGACGCGGTCCCGAGCTACGTGGCGACCGTGCGAAACGGCACCAGCTAGCCGCTGCAGTCGCGGGGACGGTTCGCCTCCGAGAGCCTGCCGGCGGCCCTCGTCCTCGTCAGAGTGGCAGCGCAGCCGCAGCAACCGCGGGATCCACCCTTGGTGTCGCGCCGCTGTGCGTCCGGCGGTCACCGGCGATAGGCTCTAGGCAGATGCAGTCCGTTGCGGGGGTAGCTCAGCTGGTAGAGCGTCTGCCTTCCAAGCAGAAGGTCGCGGGTTCGAGACCCGTCCCCCGCTCCACACTCTTCGCGTGCCCGACGCATTCCCCCGCGGCGGCTCGCACCACGTTCGACTCGCGCAGGGCCTCGCCGCTACTCCGGTCGCAGGCGGTAGGGCGAGGCGAAGTAGAGGTCGCCGACGTAGTCGTAGCGCTCGGCGAGCAGCTCGTAGAGCCCCTCGTCGCCGCCCAGGGGCTCGTCGGCGGTGGAGTCGACGACGTAGCGGGGCGGGGCGGCGCGCAGCTCGGCGAGAGCCTCGTCGAAGGGCGGGCGCGGCCCCGCTGCTGAGGCGCACGGGGAAGAAGTCGCGCGTCGCCGGCCGCCTGCCGATGTAGAAGTAGAGCGCCGGATCGGACCCGTGCACGTAGACGCTGTCGCCGGGATCGCTGTGCTCCCGGACGTAGGCGCCGAGGGCCGCCCGCTCGCCGACGCGCTCCGGCGGCACCTGCAGGATCGACTTCGCGACCTGGCGCGCGAGCGGCGTCGGCTGCGCGTAGGCGGGCGCGTTCGCGAGGAACGCGAGCGGCAGCAGCGCCGCCATCGTGCCCGCGAGCAGCCGACGGCCCGCCGGCACGGCGAGGCGTAGCTCGCCGACGCTCGCGGCGGCGCGACCGCTCAGCAGCGCGGCGGCGGGGAGCAGCTGCAGGAAGTAGTGCGGGAAGAACGGCCCCGCCGCGGCCACCCCCGCGACCGACGCGGCCAACCAGGCGACGAGGAGGAGGTCGCCGGGGCGCCTCGGCCCCCGTGCGATCGCGCCCAGCCCCAGCAGCGAGCCCAGCACCCACGGCCCGGCGACGAGCGGGAAGTAGACGAGGCCGTAGCGCAGCGCCCGCTCGCCGCGCTGCGCGAGCGTCACGCTGGAACCGAAGTCGAGGTTGAAGCCCACGTTGGCGTAGAGGAAGTCGCCGAGCGCCCCCGAGGCCGCGAACGGCGCGACCACCACCGCCGCGACGAGCGCGCCGCCCGCGACGAAGGAGAGCGCCGGGACGAGCTCGGCTCGCGACGGCGCGCGCCGGGCGAGCGGCAGCAGCGCGCCCAGCAGCACGATCGCGTTGAGCACGGCAATCGGCTTCGTGAGGACCGCGAGCGCGGCGAGGCCGCCGGCGAGGGCGAGCCAGCGCCAGTCCGCTCGGCGCCTGCCGATCGAGAGCGCCAGCAGCGAGCCGACCAGCGGCGGCAGCATGAACACGTCGGTGCCGGCCTGCCAGTTGAGCGTGACGAGGTCCGCCGACAGCGCGAAGGCGCCGGCAGCGAGCAGTGCTGCGCCCGCGCCGAGGGAGAGCCGTGCCTGCACGTAGAGCAGCACGGCGCTCAGCGACCAGGCGAGCGCGGCCGCGAGGCGCACGGCCACCGCCTCGTCGCCCGGCGCGAGGAAGGCGAGCGCGTACCAGCCGTAGACCAGCGGGGGCTTGTGATCGAAGGCGTCGCGGTACGGCAGCTCGCCCCGCAGCACGCCCTGCGCGATGGTCGCGAAGACGCCCTCATCGCCGATCCAGGGCCCCGCGAGGAACGGCAGGTAGAGCAGCACGGGCAGCGCCGCGATCGCGATCAGGAGCACGGCCGCCGAACGCTGTGACATTCGCCTCGCCCCGCCGCGTGCACGCGCTACCACGATCGTCGGCGTGCGGCACGCGCCGCGAGAGAGCGCGAGGCGCGAGCAGGAGCCCCGGCGCGCGAGCCGCGGCTGCACGCCGGGGCCGCTTCGTGCTATCGATCGCCGCGATGACGAGCGGACGGGCGAACGCCTTCGACGTGGTGGTGGTGGGCGCGGGCACGGCGGGCTGCGTGCTGGCCGCGCGGCTCAGTGAGCAGCCCGGCCGGCGCGTCGCGCTGATCGAGGCGGGGCCCGACTTCGGCCTCGCTGACGGCGGCGGCTGGCCCGCCGAGATCGCGGGCGACCGCTGGGTCGCGCACGAGACCGCGTTCGACTGGGGCTACCACGCCCCGCTCTCGGGGCGCCCGCAGCCCTACCTGCGCGGTCGCGTGGTGGGCGGCTCCTCCGCGATCAACGCGCTCGGCATCAACTGGGGGCTGCGGCAGGACTACGACGGCTGGGCGGCGCGCGGCCTCGATGGCTGGGACTTCGAGGGGCTGCTGCCGGCCTTCCGGCGCGTCGAGCGGCTGGTCGAGGACGAGGGCACCGGCCCGGTCGAGCCCGCCGACGCCGAGCGCGGCCGCGCGGGCGCGCTGCCGGTCACGCGCATCGAGCGGCGCTCGCCGTACCTCGACGCCGTCGCCGCGGCGTGCGAGCGCGCGGGGCTGCCGCTGGTCGACCCGGCGGGGCCGAACGCGAAGGTCGGCTACGGCGCGATGACCCGCAACGCCATCGGCGGCCGCCGCGTGCACGCCGCGGCGGCCTACCTCGACCCCGCGCGCGACCGGCCGAACCTCGACATCCTCGCCGACACCGAGGTCGATCGCATCGAGTGGGCGGGAGGACGCGCCGCCTCGCTGGCGGTGCGCGGGCCGGACGGCCCCGCCACGATCGAGGCCGATCGCATCGTGCTCGCGGCCGGCGCCGTCGGCAGCCCGATCCTGCTGCAGCGCTCGGGGATCGGCCCCGCCGAGGTCGTGCGCGCCGCGCTCGGGCCCGGCGCGCCGCTCCACGAGCTGCCGGGCGTGGGGCGGCGCCTGCTCGACCACTACGGCGTGCGCGTCGCCTTCGTCGCGAGCGGGGGCGCGCGGGCGCGGCTCGAGGCAGCGGGCGGAGTGCGGCGCGCCTCGATCACCGCGCGGCTGACCAGCGACCCGGCGCTCGAGGCCTACGACATCACGGTGTCGGCGGCGCAGGACCTCGACGGGCTGCTGCCGGTCGAGCGTGTCGAGGGCGCCGCCGAGGACGCGCTCGTGCTGCCGTTCATCGCGTGGCACGTGCAGCCGCGCAGCGTCGGGCGCGTCGAGATCCGCTCGGCCGACCCGGCGGAGCCGCCGCTGATCGACCACGGCTTCGGCGCCCACGAGGACATCGAGTCGCTGGCGCGCGGCATCGAGTGGGCGCGGGAGCGCGCCCGCGACCCCGCGCTCGCCCCGTGGCTCGCGAGCGAGCTCGAGCCCGGCGCCGCCGTCGAGGGGGCGGCGCTGCGCGAGTGGGTGCGCGGCCACCTCAGCTTCTACTTCCACGCCGTCGGCACCTGCGCGATGGGGCCGGCGGAGGAGCCCGACGCCGTCGTCGACGCGACGGGGCGCGTGCGCGGCTTCGAGAACCTCTACGTCGCCGACGCCTCGGTGATGCCGAGCATCCCGCGCGGGATGATCCACCTCTCCGTCTACGCCGTCGCCGAGAAGCTCGCCGAGGCCTACGCGCGCCAGTGGTGACGGCGCGGGGCGGCCCTCGATCGTCAGCGGGCGGCGGGCGCTCCCGCGGGCCGCGAGGCGGGCTCGGCCCACGCCGCCAGCAGCTCGTCTGAGCGGCGCACCCAGCCGAAGCTCTGCTCGATGACGCGGCAGGTGGCGTCGCGCTCCTCGGGCGAGCGGGCGGCGGCGCAGTCCTCGACGAGCACGACGTCGAAGTCGCTCTGGTAGGCGTCTCGCGCCGTCGACTCCACGCACTGGCTCATCACCACGCCCGTCACGAGCACCGTCGTCACGCCGAGGCCGCGCAGCCGCTCCTCGAGGTCGGTGCGCAGGAACGCCGAGTAGCGGCTCTTCGTGACGACGAGGTCGGCGGGCTCGGGCGCGAGATAGAGCTCGGCGCCCCACGTGCCGCGGCGGCAGGCGGCCGCCTCCCAGAGCTCGTCGTCGCTGGGCGCGCGGCCGCGGCCGACCGCCTCGTGCGGGGCGGGGTACATCTTCCGCTTCATGCGCGCGTTGGCCGGCGAGACGGTCTCGGGCGTCTGGTCCATCGCGATCCAGACGATGCGGGCGCCGTCCGCGCGCGCGCCGTCGAGGAAGGGCGCGAGCCGGCGCTCGACCATCTCGCGGTGCGCGGCGTCGGGCCAGCTGGGCGCGCGCACGCCGTCCTCGTGCACGAAGTCGTTCTGCACGTCGACGACCAGCACCGCGCTCGTGGCGGGCTCGGCGACCTCGGGCGGCAGCGGTGCTCGCTCCATCGCAGGCATGATACGCCGCCGCTCGGCGCGTGCTGCGCTCACCGCTCGCGCGCGACCGGCGGCGGGCGCCGCGGGGCACGAGCGATTGCCGGGCGCGGGAGCGCATGGTATCGCTAGCCCCGTCTGGCCACGGACGGCCCGACACATCCGCGAACGCTCTGCAACCAGGAGAAAAAGATGAGGCTGGGGATTGGGCCGCTGGAGTTCGGGATTCGTGAGGGTGGGGAGCTCGCGCGGGCGGCGGAGGCGGCAGGCTTCGACTCCGTCTGGAGCTCGCAGCCCTCGGGCTACGTGCGCCTCGCGGCGTACGCGCAGCAGACGGAGCGCGTGACGCTGGGGACCGCGGCGATCGTGCAGCCGCTGGCGCACCCGGTGCTGCACGCCTCCTCGGCTCGCGACCTTGCCGAGCTCTCGGGCGGGCGCACGATCATCGGCTACGGCTCGGGCGTGAAGCCGCAGCTCAACCGCTTCTTCGGCATCCACGGCGACCAGGCGGAGCACGCCGCGCCGCGCATGCGCGAGTTCCTGCAGCTGATGCGCGCGCTGCTGACCGCCGAGGAGCCCGTGCGCTGGGACGGGCGCTTCTTTCAGATGCAGGCGGGGCGGCCCGCGGCCTGCGAGTACCCCGTGCCGCTCTACCTCGCGGCGGTGAACCTGCACGCGCTGCGCGCGGCGGGCGACGCGGCGGACGGGCTGATCGGCCACCCGATCAACAGCGTGACCTACCTGCGCGAGACGGTGCGACCCGTGATCGAGGAGCGGCTGGCGGCGCGCGGCCTCACCGCCGACGACTTCGACTTCACGAGCGACGTGATCGCGGTGATCGACGACGACCCGGTGCGCGCGCGGCGCGACACGGCGGCGAACCTCGGCTTCTACCTCTCGCCGAGGGTCTTCGACTGCATCTTCGACGCGGGCGGCTGGGAGACGGAGAAGCAGCAGGTGCGCGAGGCGTTCCGCGGCGGCTCGCTCGACGACGTCGCCGACGCGGTGACCGACCGCATGCTGGAGGCGTGCTGCCTCTACGGCACGGCCGCCGAGGTGCGCGACCAGCTCGCGCGCTACGAGGGGCTGCTGGACCAGGTGGTGCTCTTCGCGCCTCGACAGTCCGTCCCGCACGAGCGCCACATCGCGAACTACCGCAGCCTGATCGGCGCGTTCGCCCGCTAGCGGCGCCGTTACCCGCTAGCGGCGCTGGCAGCCGCTCTCGCCCGCCTCGTGCGCGGCGCGGCGCCCGGCCCGCTCGGCGCGCCTGCCGCCGCCCGCGCCCGCTGCCGATGATCGACCGTTCGGCCGGCGCGAGAGCGCGGGGCGCTCCGCGCGCCCTGCGCGCGCTGGCGGGCGGGGGAGACGATGCTGTGCGGGCGGGCCCTGAGTCGGGGCGCGGCGGCGGCGGCGCTGCTCGTGCTCGCGCTGGCGGCGGGCGGGCTGCTGCCGGCGCCGGTGCGCGCCCAGCAGGCGGGCGAGGCGTCGTGCCGCGTCCACGGTCGCGTGCTGGACCACGAGGCACGGCCCGTCGCCGGCATCCACGTGCGGCTCGCGCGCGGCATCGAGCTGCTCAACGCCGCCACCGACGAGGACGGCCGCTACGACTTCGGCACGCAGCGCCTGATCACGCCTACGCCTGGCGCGCCCGCGCCCGCGCCCGCGCTCTCCGTCGAGCTGCTCGCCGAGCCCTACGAGGTGGGCGGGCTGCCGCCCTTCACCGTGCTCTACCGACAGCGCCCGCCGATCCTGCGCAGCGACACTTTCTCGGCGCCGGCCGGCGGCGAAGCGGGAAGCTGCGAGCGCGACTTCGCGCTGGGCGCGCTGCCCGCCGCCTACAGCTCGGTGGGCGCGCCCGAGACGCTGTGGCCCGACATCGTCGAGATCTACCGCCGCACGGAGGACGCCTGGCGGCTAGCTGTACTACCCAGGAAGGTTGTTCACAGGCGGGAGGCGGGGACGGCCCCGCCGACGCCGCCGTGCGGTCGGCGGTGATTGTAGCGGTAGAGCTAGCGTGGGAGCTGGCGCAGCCGCTCGGCGTTGGAGCGGTAGGGGCGGGCGTAGGCCCACTCGTTCTGCAGGATCTGGATGAAACGCTCGGCTTTGCCGTTCGTCTGCGGGCGGTAGGGCCGCGTGTGCGACAGCCGCACGTCTGCGGCAGCGGCGGCGCCGTGGAAGCTGCGGGCGACGGTGTAGGCCTTCGCGTTGTCGGTCAGGACCCGGCGCACGCGCACGCCACGCCGGCGGAAGGCCGCGAGCGCCTGCTCGAGGAAGGCGGCGCAGCTCGCGCCACGCTCGTCGGGCAGGACGGAGACGTAGGCGTAACGGCTGTGGTCGTCGACGGCGACGTGTAGGTACTCCAGCCCCAGCGAACGCCGCGAATGCGGCCCGGAGCGCGTCTCGGCGAAGCCAGGCGCCATTCGCTTGCCGCCGCCCTCGGGGACGCGCCCGAGCTTCTTCACGTCGAGATGCAGCAGGTCGCCGGGGGCGTCGTGCTCGTAGCGGACCGGCTCCCGGGTGACGCGGTGCAGGCGGTCGAGCCGGTTGAGGCCGCGGCGCCGCAGCACGGCGTAGACCGTGGAGCGGGCGACCCCGAGCGCCCACTGGATGCGATGCGGCCCGAATCCCTGCGTGCGTCGCACGGCGCAGATGCGTCGCTCCAGCTCGGGCGGCGTGCGCCGGGGATGCGCGCGCGGGGCGGAGCTGCGGTCCTCGAGCCCTGCCGCTCCCTCCGCCCGGAAGCGCCCCAGCCACTTGGCAACGGTGTGGCGGGAGACGCGGAAGTGGCGAGCGACCTCAGCCTGGGGCCATCCGGCGTCCACTTCCCGCACGAGCTCGAGTCGGGTCAGCGGTGTCAGCCGCGCGTTACGATGGGCCATGAGGGTGTCCTCTCCTCGCTACTGCCGTGCTGTCACACACAGCAGCGGGCGAGGCCCCTCATCCTGTCAACAACCTACGTGGGAACTACAGCTAGGCGAGGCGCTGGGCATCCCGCTCGCGGGGCGCGGCACGCTGCCCATCTACGCCTGGTGCGACGAGCTGCGGCTGGGCTGCCCGGTCGGCGAGCAGCCCGCCGAGCTCGCGCGCTTCATCGGCAGCCACTCGGACGGCTCCTACGTCACGCAGCGGCCCTTCATCGCCTTCGGCGCCGACACCAGCGCGCTTCAGCACGGCGGCCGCCCCGACAACCGCGAGTACCACGAGATCGGCCACCTCGCGCAGCACCAGCTCTTCTCGCAGGCGCTGCCCCTGCACCCGGAGAACGCCAACCACGGCGGCTACTACCGCAACCCCTCCACCTCGGACTCGTGGGTGGAGGGCTTCGCCGAGTTCTTCTCGGCGATGGTGTCGAAGCACCAGGACGGCGACCCGGCGCCCGAGCGCTACCGGCTCTTCGGCGCGGACTTCGACATCGAGTTCGGGCACCCGGCGTGGGAGTGGTCGGGGTGGTGGGAGGAGCTGGCGATCGCCGGCCTGCTGCTCGACTTCGAGGACGGCGACGCCGACTACCGCGATCGCACCGCCCGGCGCGCGCTGCGCGTGGGCACGCCGCACGCCAGCCCCGATCCGATCGGCGTGCTGATCGAGGGCAGCGTGACGAACGGCGGCGCCGACCCGATCGAGGGCGGCGAGGTGGTGCTGGAGCTGCTCGACTCCCGCGGCCGCGTCAGCTACCGCTCGGCGGGCCCGACGATTCCGGCACGGCTCGCCGCGGGGCAGGGCGGGCGCTACGCGATCCCGATCCCGGCGGCCGCCGTCTACGACCGGCTGCGCGTGACCGCGGGGCCGCTCCCGTCCGACGACGACGACCCGATCGACGTGACGCTCGCTGCGCTCATCGACGCGATCGGCGACTACCGCGGCGATCACCGCTTCGGCAACGGCCACGTCTTCGACGTGTCGGAGCTCTACGCGGCGCTCTCCGCGGCGTTCGGCGGCGGCGACCGCGACCGCGACGGCGTCGAGGACGTGGAGCAGCTGTTCGTGGCGCACGGCCTCTACGCCGACCTCGACGGCGATCGCGTGCGCGCCGGCGCCGGCGAGCGCGCGGGGCTGACGAGCCACCCCGCGTTCTACGACTTCCCGGCGCGCCGCCCGCGCGAGGACCTGGCCCCGCCGGCCGAGGGCCTGCTCGCGATCGACTCGGGCGGCGTCGCGACCCACGCCGTGGTGCACGTCGCCTACCCGCCGCCGCTCGATCGGCGCGGCTACGGCTACGTCGCCGCGATCGAGGACGGGCGCGTGCTGGTCGCCCCACCGGCGCGCGACGGCGGCGCCACCGTCACCGTCATCGCCTACGCCGAGGGCTTCCGCCCCGCCATCGCCGGTCGCTACACCGCCGACGAGCTGTGGCAGCGCTGGGACGCCGCGCCCGGCCAGTCCAGCCTCGCGCTCACCGTGACGCTCCGCCCCGAGGGCGCGCCCGACGACGACGCGGCCGCGCTCGCCGCGGGCGGGGACGACGGCGGCATCCCGCCGTGGCTGATCGCGGCGGCGGGCGCCCTCGGCGTGGCGACGGTCGCGGGCTACGGCTGGGGCGTGCACGCCTACCTCTCGGGCCGCTAGCGCGCTCACGCGGTCGGCGCGCGTCCCGCGCCCGGCCGTCGAGGTCGGCGCCCGCATCGGGGATTCCCGCGACCGCGCCTCTGAAGACCCCGAGAGCGGCGACCGATGATCCCTCCGGGGAGGGCGGCTCGCGCCCGTCCCGAGGGGGGGAACCAGTGACACACGCTCGTCGAGTGCTCGCCGCCGCGCTGCCCGTGACCCGCGCCTCGCGCCCGCTGCTGGCGGGCGTCATCGCGGCGCTGGCCGCGCTCACGCTGCTCGCCGTGCCCGGGCCGAACGATGCGGCGCGCGCCGCCACCGAGCCAGGCGCCACCCTCTTCGCCGTGCCGCCGCCCGGCGGTGCCGTGCAGGGCGTCGCAGGGACGAGCGACCCCGCCGCACTGGCCCGCGCCCAGCTCTTCGACGTGCTCTCCATCAGCAGCTTCGAGGTGCTCGCTCAGCGCTTCTACGTCTACATCCCGGGCGCGCCCGCCGTGGTGAACAGCCTCACCTCCAGCCAGCTGAAGCCCGAGAGCATCGTCTGGCTGCGTCGCAGCGCCGCGGACGCGCGCTCGATCGCCTCGCCGTCGAGCGCGATGCGCGGCGCCCCGGAGCTGGCCGCGACCGCCCGGCTGCGGGTGCCCGTGGCCGGCGGCGCCACGCAGGGCCTCGCGGGCGTCTCCGCGCCCACCGAGCTCGTGGACGCCGTGCCGTTCGGCGTCACCTCCGTCACGCTCTTCGACTTCGCGCGGCAGCGCTTCCTCGTCTACGTCCCGGGCGCCCCTGCGCTCGTGAACACACTGGGCGCGGCCGAGCTGCAGCCGCACTCGATCGTCTGGGTGCGCCGCCCGATGGGCGACGTGACGCCGGGCGTGTCGCCGGGCGCCGTGGTCTCACTCGCGCCCTCGTCGCCGACCTTCGCGTCGGGTGGCAGCGGCGGCGGCTTCGGCGCGGCGCCTGCTCCGCCCGCGACCGGTGGCGGCGGGGGCGCGAGTGAGACCACGGCGCCCCCGCCGCCACCGAGCCCCACGGCGACGCCGAGCCCCACGGCGACGCCCGCCCCGACGGCGACGCCGAGCCCGACCGCGACGCCTACGCCGACGCCCACGCCTACCGCGACGCCGAGCCCCACGCCGACCCCGCCGGCCGGGCCGCAGGTCGCGCCTGACAGCGGCGGCTGGTCGATCGGGGTGAACGGCGCCACGGTGACCGTCTCCGGCGCGACCGCGCCCGCCGACGTGGTCGCCGCCGCCGAGGCCGCCAACGGCATGGGCGTGGCGCAGCGCGCCGTGCTCGGCGCCGGCGGCTGGCAGTTCTACGTGCCGGGCATCCCCGCGCTCAGCGACCTCGTCAGCGTAGGGCCGGGCAGCGTCTCGGCGCTCGTCTTCACGCAGTAGCGCGCGGCCGGCGCGGCCGAGCGGCGCGCGGAGCGCTCACGCCGAACGCCCCGAGCGAGGGGCGCTCAGACGGAGGCCCCGAGCGCGGAGCGCTCAGACGGAGGCGGTATAGCCGCCGTCCACGAGCATGTCGGCGCCTGTCATGAACGACGACTTGTCGCTCGCCAGGAATACGGCGGCGGCCGCGATCTCCTCGGGCGCGCCGAGCCGGCCGAGGATGTGCTTCGGCTCCAGGTAGCGCCGCGCGCGCTCCATGTTCCCGAACATCCCCAGCAGTCGCGGCGTCTCGACCGCGCCCGGCGAGAGGCTGTTGGCGCGGATCCCCTGCGCCGCATGGTCGAGCGCGATCACGCGCGTGAGGTGGATCAGCGCCGCCTTCGTCGCGCAGTACGCCGCCGAGCGGCCGAGCGCCACGTGCCCTAGCTGCGAGGCGATGTTGATCACGCTCCCGCCGCCCGACTCCGCCATGAGCGGGATCGCCGAGCGGCAGAGCAGGAAGGCGCCCGTCAGGTTCACGTCCAGCGAGCGGCGCCAGTCGTCGAGGTCGAGCTCGGTGACGAGCCCCGCGCCGCCCTCCCGCGTCGTGTTGTTCACGAGCGCGTGCAACGCCCCGTAGCGCTCGCGCGTGCTCTCGATCGCGGCGCGCACGCCGTCCGGGTCGGCGATGTCGCAGGCGACGGCGATCGCGTCTGCGGCTGCGCCCGCGCCGGCGGCGCGCGTCTCGTCGGCGACTGCCTCGGCGGCGGCGCCGTCGATGTCGAGGCAGACGACGGCGGCGCCCTCGGCGGCGAAGGCGTGCGCGATCGCGCGCCCGATCCCGGCACCGGCGCCGGTCACGAGCGTGATCTTGCCCGCGAGTCGCGGGGCGCTCGTCGTGCTCGTCGCGCGCGTCTCCGCCTCGGTCTCCGCCATCGCCGGACCTCCCCCCTCCGCCCCCTTGGCGTGCCGCGATCGCGCGCGGTGCGCCGCGTGCTTCTCCCGGGGCGCACCGTCACGCCGGCGCGTCAGCGCGGCGTGGGCGCCCCGCCGCGCGCGAGCAGCATGACGCGCGCCGACTTCTCGAGCGCGGAGACGAGGCGCAGCGCGTCCCACGGGTCGTCGCCGCGCGCGTACGGGCCGTGGCCGCGCGTCACCACCACGGGCGTCTCGTGCAGCGCCTCGGCGACCGCCTCCGCCTGCGTCGCCCACTCCACGTCGATCACGGGCACGCGCCCGAGGAAGTGCCGCCCCTCGAGGTCGAGCGGCTCGATCGCGTCGCGCCCGGCGTCGAGCGAGAGCGCGATCGTGCACCCGGGGTGGCCGTGGAGCACAGCGCGGACGCCAGGGTGCTCGCGGTAGATCGCGAGGTGCGTCGCGGTATCCGAGGAGGGCGCCCGCGCGCCCGGCGCGGTCCCGCCGTCGAGCGGCACCTCTACGAGATCGGTCGGCGCGAGCCGCCCGAGCATCGCCCCCGTCGCGGTGATCAGCATCGAGGCCGCTCGCGCGCCGCCGCTCTCCTCGCCGGCGCCGAGGCGCGCGCCGCCCTCGCCGCCGCCCTCCTCGCCGCCGCCATCCTCCGGCATACGACTAGAAACATTGCCGCCGTGGGAGTCGACGAGGCACTCGGCGTGGAAGAAGCGGGCGGCCTCGATCAGCGCCGCCGCCAGCTCGCCGCGCCCCCGGCCCTCGACCGCCGCCATGCGCCGCCCCCCGCTCGCGCGGTGCCCCGAGCCCGACCGCGGACGCTAGCATGCCGTCATGGCGAGCAGCGCGCGCGGCCCCACCCACGACCCCGCCGCCGGCGGGCCCGCCGAGGCCGCCCCCTACGAGGCGGTCGCATGGCGCGCGGGGCGGCTGCGCCTGCTCGACCAGACGTTGCTGCCGGCGGTAGAGCGCTACCTGGAGATCGCCGACCTCGACGCGGCGTGCGAGGCGATCCGCTCGATGCGGGTGCGCGGCGCTCCCGCCATCGGCATCGCCGCCGGCTACGCGCTCGCGGCGGAGGCCGGGCGGCTCGTGCCGCGCGCCTCGGGCGCCGCGCAGCTCCGCGAGGCGCTGGAGGCGGTCGCCGAGCGCCTGGGCGCCACGCGGCCCACCGCGGTCAACCTGCGCTGGGCGCTCGATCGGCTGCTGGCCGCCGCGGCGGGCGCCCCGACCCCGGCGGCCGTCGCCGCCGTCGTGGAGGCGGAGGCGCGCCGCCTGCACGAGCAGCAGCGAGCGGCCGATCGCGCGATGGCCGACGCCGCCTGCGCGCTGCTCGCCGAGTCAGGGGCCGGCGCGGGCGCGGGGGCGACCGTCATCACGCACTGCAACACCGGGCCGCTGGCCACGGGCGGCTCCGGCACGGCGCTGGGCGCGGTGATCGAGGCGCATCGCCGCGGCCTCGTCGCCGAGGCGCTCGTCGACGAGACGCGGCCGCGGCTGCAGGGGGCCCGCCTGACGGCGTGGGAGCTGGCGCGCCACGGCGTCCCGTCCCGCGTCATCGCCGACGGCGCGGCGGCGTGGCTGATCGGGCAGCGCTGCGTCGCGGCCGCGCTCGTCGGTGCCGACCGCATCGCGGCCAACGGCGACACGGCGAACAAGATCGGGACGCTGGGGCTGGCGCTGGCCTGCGCGCACCACGGGGTGCCGCTCTACGTGGTCGCGCCGCTCTCGACGGTCGACGCCGCAGCGCCCGACGGCGGCGCGATCCCGGTCGAGGAGCGCGACGAGCGGGAGCTGCTGGAGGCGGACGGCGTCGCCCTCGCGGCGCCCGGCGCGCGCGCCCTGAACCCCGCCTTCGATGTGACGCCGGCGGCGCTGATCGCGGCGATCGTGACGGAGCGCGGCGCGCTGCGCCCCCCCTACACGCACTCCCTCTCCTAGGGCAGCGTTCCGCTGCACTCGAGGGCTGCCGCTCCTGCTAGAGGCTGGGCAACCGTCGGTTGCATGCGGGGGTGCCGCCGCCTGCGAGGCGTCGGTCTCTGGGCGCCGCAGGTGGCTCGCGGAGCGGGCGGCGCGCGCCGGGGAAGGGGGAGCGGGCGGAGTCGCGTGAGGCGGCCCCGCCGGCCCGACCGATTCTCGGCGGGCGGCGGGGGCCGGTACTCGTGCAGGAGCGGCAGCCCCTCGAGTGCGGCGGAACGCTGCTCAGGCGGCGGCGCTCTCCTCCGAGAGCAGCGCGTCGATCAGATCGACGCGGCGCCCGATCGCCGCGATCTCGCTCTTCGCCTCCTCGATGCGGTGCTCGACGTCGGCGCGGCGAGCGACCAGCCGGCGGTGCTCCTCGTGCAGCGCCGAGCCGAGGCTGCCGTCGCCGTCGCCCGTGGCGGGCTCGGCAGGCGCCGCGCCATCGCTCGCGCGGTATGCGCGCTCGTCGGATGCGGTCACCACCATCGTCGACTCCTTCGGTTCGTCTGGCTCGCTGCCGGGCTCATCGCCGCCGTGCTCTACCTGCGTCGCGGACGGTTCACGCGCATCCGCTGCCTCGTCATCGTCGCCGAGCGCCGCCAGGGCGCTCGCGACCGGGTCGCCGCTCGGGTCGACGTGCGCGGGGTTGCCGGCGCTGGAGGGCGGCGCCGCGGACGCGGTCGCGGGATCGCGGGTCTCGTGCTCGCCGCCCGTGTGCTCGGGCGCCTCGCCGTGCGGCCTGTCGTCGTCGCGCTCCATCTCCCGCTCCTCGTCGTGCTGCCGGGGGAGCTCCGCCGCCGGCTCCTGCTGCATCGCCGCGCCGAACGCGTCCGGCGCTCCGGGCGTCTGCTCCGGTGGGATGTCCTGCGCCGAGGCGCTCGGCCCGGCGATCTCGGCCGCGCCGCCGAACTCGGGCACCTCGACGTCGGGCACCTCGACGCCGGGCCCCTCGACGCCGTCCGCGGCGTCGTCCTCGAAGGCGGCCTGCGGCGCCGTGCCGTCGTCCGCGTCGCTGTCCTCGGGCTCGTGGCGGGCCCACTGCTCGCTGATCGAGGGCGGCTCGAGGCCCGCGATCGAGGGCGGCTCGATGTCGGTGGCTGCCTCGTCGGTCGCGTCCGGGCCGAGCGCGGCCTGCGCGGCGGGGGACCACCCGCCGGCGAACCTCGGCTCGGCGACGGCCGCGGCGGCCGGCTCCGCGGCCGGCTCCACGGCCGACTCCACGAGCAGCTCCGCAGCCGGCTCCACGGGCAACTCCGTCGGCGTCTCGAACGGCGTCTCGGGGGGCAGATCCTCGGCGGGCTCGAAGCCTAGCGCGACGATCGGCACGCCCGTGGCGAGCTCGTGCGGCGCGAGCGTCTCCGGCTCCGCGCCGGGGCCGAAGCCCAGCAGCTTGCGAACGCGCTCCGCACAGGAGGGGCAGTAGCTCGTGCCGTTTCCCAGGAGCGTCAGCGTCTCGCCGCGGCTCTGGCACCCGGCGCAGCGCTTCGTCTCCGAACGGCGTCCCAGCGACAGTCCCATGGCCGCTCTCCATCCTCGGCGCGCGAGGTCGTCGCGGCGGCCGCGGCTCCCGCACCCGCCTCCGCGCGTGCCGGCCCGGCCATTCGCATCACGCCAATCGCATCCCGATCGTCGGCAACGCTCGCGGGGCACTGAAGCTCGGAGGCGCCGCGAGCGTCAGCGTCTGCCCGCATCCGCGAGCCCCCCCTCCCGTAGCTCTCGTACAAGCGTGGCCGCCACCTGGTCGACCCGCGGCGCGCCCTCCTGCGCGACGATCACGGCGCCTCCCACCGCCACCACCGCTACGAAGAGCTGCGTCGCCGGCGGCTCGATCGCGGCGCAGGTGAGCAGCCAGCCGCCGGCTCCCGCGATCGGCGCGGCCGCCGAGGCGCAGCGGTGCGACGGCGTGTCCCCGCTCGCCAGCAGGGCGGCGAGCGACTGCGCGACCGCGTCGTCCCGCGCGTCGAGCAGCTCCATGCCGCCGCCGCCGCCTGCGCCGGCCGTCGCGACGTAGGAGTCGACCAGCAGGTCGAGGGGCAGCCCGGCGGCGCGCGCCTCCTCCAGCACGCCCGAGCGCTGGACGATCTGCCGCAGGAAGCGGTCGCGGGGCTGGGGGGAGGTGACGGCGGTGCGGCCGTAGGCCTCGCCGGCGGCGCCGGCCAGCGCCGCGAGCAGCAGCGACGAGCGCTCGCCGAGCGCGGGCGTCGGCGACGCCGGGGGGCGCTCGTCGGCCCGCGCGCCGCTCGTGCCGCCGCCCTCTCGACCGTTGGCGCCGCACGCAGCGGCGAGGGACGCGAGCGCCGCGAGGAGCAGCGCCGCTCGCAGCGCAGCCCCGCGCCGGCCCGTGGCCCGCCGCCCGCGACCGGCAGTCGCGGGCGGATTGCCCGCCGAAACGGCGGCGGGCGCTAGTCCACCTCCAGCCCTTCGCGGACGGCGACCACCGCCGCCTGCGTCCGGTCGGAGGCGCCCAGCTTCTCGATCAGCTGCTGCACCACATTCTTGATGGTACCGACGCTGTAGCCGAGCTGCGCGGCGATCTCGCGGTTGGTGTGCCCGCGGGCGACCAGCCGCAGCGTGTTGCGCTCGCGCTCGCTGAGCGTGTCGAGGATGCCGGTGGGGCTCGCCGGCCGCGGCGAGCGCTGCACGAGCTGGCGCAGCATCTCCGCGTCGATCATCGAGCCGCCGTCCGAGGCGGACTGGAGCGTGGAGAGCAGCAGCTCCCGCGACATCCCCTTCAGCAGGTAGCCGGCGGCCCCGGCCTCGATCGCCTCGCGCAGGTACTCCTGGCTCTCGAAGCTGGTGACGATGACGACGGCGACGTCGGGGCATTGCTGCTTGATGAGCCGCGCCGCCGTCAGCCCGTCCATGTCCGGCATGCGCACGTCCATGAGCACGACGTCGGGGAGCAGCTCGGGGGCGCGCTGGACGGCCTCGGCGCCCGTCGCGGCCTCGCCGCAGACCTCGACGCCGGGCACCTGCAACAGCGCGCGCAGGCCCGATCGCACGACGGTGTGGTCGTCGACGATCAGCACGCGGATCGCCTCGACGACGGCGTCGTCGTCGGGCGGCGGCGCGTTCAGGCTGTCGCTCCGCCGCTCGCCGCGCCGCTGGTGGGTGCACGCATCTCCGTCGCCTCTCGGCTGGCGGTGGTGGACCGCGACGCGAGTCTATCGAGCGCCTGGCCCCGGCGAACCCGGATTCGCGCGCTTCTGGCCAGCCGGCCATCGCACGGTGGCCGTCCGACCACGAGCCCCCATCGCGCGTGGATTCAGGCACCATGCTCGGCGGCGCGCCCGAGAGCGTGAGGCCGCTCACGTACTCGGGCGCGCGGGGGCCGGAAGCTGGGCCGCGCGGCGGGGCACGCCCGCGCGGCGGTAGGGGAGGAGAGCGCCGTGACGAGCGTGACGGAGCGCTGGGAGCCGCTGGGGGGCCACGGGGCGACGGAGCTCGTCGCTGCGCGCGAGCAGCTGCACTGCGCGGCCCAGATCGTGGCCTCGGTGCCGCGCGTGCTCGCCGAGCCGCAGCCCGACTGGAGCCACAGCGCGCTGCAGTGGGACGGCGACCAGCGGGCGATGCTGAGCAACGTCATCGCGGGCGCCACGCCCTTCCGCGTAGCTCTGCGGCCCGCCGAGCTACTGGTGCTGCTGCTCCCCGCCGCGGGCGACGAGGCGCTTGCGGAGCTCCCCGTCGGCGGGCTCACCGTCGAGGAGCTCTTCGGCTGGCTCAGCGAGCGCAGCGTCGCGCTCACCGGGCAGGCGCTGCCGAAGCCGCTCGAGGAGGCCGAGGAGGGGCTGCCCGAGCCCTGCAGCGCCGGGCACCGCTTCGACGCGAGCGACGGCTCGGCGCTCGCCGAGCTGGAGCGCTACTACGTGGACGCGGCGGGCGCGCTGGCCGCAGCCGCGGGATCGCGCGCGGGCGCCTCGCCGCTGCGCATCTGGCCGCACCACCTGGACCTCGCCACGCTCATCACGCTGGACGAGGGCAAGGATGCGGAGGAGGCGCGCAGCGTCGGCGTCGGCATGCAGCCCGGCGACGGCGGCTACGCCGAGCCGTACTTCTACGTGACGCCGTGGCCGTACCCGCCCGCCGAGGGGCTGCCCGAGCTCGCGGGTGGCGGCCGCTGGCACACCGAGGGCTGGATGGGCGCGCTGCTGCTGGGCAGCGACCTCGCGGCCGCCGAGGGCGCAGCGGCGCAGTCCGCCCAGCTCGAGGCCTTCCTCGACTCGGCGGTGGGCGGCGCGCTGGGGCTGCTGGGCGCGTAGCCCGCAGCCCCCGGGGAGCAGCCCCCGGCACGTCCGACGCCGAGGGCTGGACGCGCGGCGTAGGATGCACCTGCGAATCTTTGCAGGAGCATCCATGAGCGAGAGAGCCCCCAGCGCGGCGGTCCCCCACGAGATCGAGGTCGAGCGCGCGATCCGCGCTAGCGGGCGCCGCCTCACCGCGCAGCGCTCGAAGATCCTCTCGGCGCTGCGCGCCTCGGGCGGGCACGCGACGGCGGAGCGGATCTACGCACGCGTCGGCGCGGCCGATCCGCACGCCGGCATCTCGCTCTCGACGGTCTACCGCACGCTCGAGCAGTTCGCCGAGGTGC
Organism: Dehalococcoidia bacterium; assembly: GCA_963667515.2. GTDB lineage: Bacteria > Chloroflexota > Dehalococcoidia > UBA2979 > UBA2979 > VYDC01. The sequence continues at coordinate 120,971 of CAXXXY010000009.1, forward strand.
GTCTCGTCGCGCGGCTGGACGGCGGCTCGGGCAGCGCGAGCTACGAGTGGCGCGACCCGGAGGCGCCGCACCAGCACCTGCTCTGCGGCGACTGCGGCACCGTCGCCGAGGTGGAGCTGCCGGAGCTCGTGGAGCTCGGCGAGCGCATCCGCGAGCGCACCGGCTTCGAGCCCGACATCCACCACCTGGGCATCGGTGGGCTCTGCACGCGCTGCTCGGCGCGGCGGCGTCGGGAGGCGCGCAGCGGCTGAGCCGGGGGCGGCGAGGGCGCGGCGCGCTCGAGGGGGGCGAGATGCTGGCAGCGGTGGGGGCGGCGGAGTTCGCGGCCGCGCGCGCGCCGGCGCTCCACATCCCCGACGGCTTCGTCGACGCGCCCGTCGCGGCGGGCGGCTGGCTCGTCGCCGCGCTCGCCGTGGGCGTCGCGGTGCGCCGCGTCGACCGCCGGCTGGAGGAGCGAGCCGTGCCGCTGATGGGCGTGATGGCGGCCTTCCTCTTCGCGGCGCAGCTCGTGAACTTCCCCGTCGCCGGCGGCTCCTCCGGGCACCTGCTGGGCGGCGCGCTGGCGGCGATCCTGCTGGGGCCGTGGGCCGCGATCCTGGTGATGACGGCAGTGGTGGTGCTGCCGGCGCTGCTCTTCCAGGACGGCGGGCTGCTGGCGATGGGCGTGAACATCGCGAACATGGGCGTCCTCACGGTGCTGCTCGGCGCCGCGGTCTACGGCGGCGCGCGGCGGCTCGGCGCGCGCGGCGCCGGGCTCGGCGTGGCGGCGTTCGCGGCGGCGTGGCTCTCCGTGGTGGCGGCGGCGGCGGCGACGGCGCTCCAGCTCGCGCTCTCCGACACCTCGACGCTGGGGGTGGCGCTGCCCGCGCTCGTCGGGGTGCACCTGCTGATCGGCGTCGGCGAGGGGCTGATCACGCTCGGCGCGCTCGCGCTGATCCGCAGCGCGCGCCCCGACCTCATCGCCGACCCGGTGCGGGCGGGGGCGTAGCGGTGTCGCGCGGGAGCCTGGCGCTGCTCGCGGGCGGCCTCGCGGTCGCGCTGGTGGTCGTGCTGCTGCTCGCGCCGAACGCCTCGACGGCGCCCGACGGCCTCGAGCGCGTCGCCGCCGACGAGGGCTTCGCGGACGCCGCCGAGGACGCCCCCTTCGAGCTGCTCCCCGGCTACTCGATCCCCGGCGTCGACGACGCGGCCGCGAGCCGGGTGCTCGCGGCGCTCGTCGGCACGCTCGCGGTGGCCGCGATCGCGCTGGGCGGCGGCTGGGCGCTGCGGCGCTGCACGCCCCCCGTCGAGCCCGTCCGCGAGCCGGCCGTCGAGGCCCGCGAGCACGACGCCGCCCTCGACGCGCCGGCCGCGCGGCAGCGGTAGCGGCCGCGTGGCGAGCGGCCTCGCCCTCGATCGCTACGTCGAGCGCGCGAGCGCGCTGCACCGCGCGGACGCGCGCGCGAAGCTGCCGGCGGCGCTCGGCTACGTCGTCGCGATCGCCCTCACCCGCGAGGGCGACGGGCTCACGCTCGCGCTGCTGGCGGCGCCGCTCATGGCGCTCGTCGCGCTCTCGCGTCTGCCGCCGGCGCTGGTGCTGCGCCGCTCGCTGATCGCGGCGCCGTTCCTGCTCGTGGCGCTGCCGCTGCTCGTGACGCGCGAGGGGGAGACGCTCGCCACGCTGCCCGTGGTCGGCTGGGAGGCGACGGAGGAGGGCGCGCGCGCCGTGCTCACCATCGTCGCGAGGTCATGGCTCTCGGTGGTCGTCGCGGTGTTGCTCACGGCCAGCACGCCGCTGCCGGCGCTGCTGGGGGCGTTGCGCTGGCTGCACGTGCCGCGGCTGCTGGTGGCCATCGTCGCCTTCGCCTACCGCTACCTCTTCGTCGTCGCCGACGAGGCTGGGCGCATGCTGCGCGCCCGCGCGAGCCGCAGCGCCGCGCTCCCCGGCCGCCGCGCGGGGCGCTCGCTGCGCTGGCGCGCGCGCGTCGCCGGCCACCTCGCGGGGACGCTCTTCGTGCGCAGCGTCGACCGCGGCGAGCGGGTGCACGCGGCGATGCTCGCGCGCGGCTACGACGGCGAGGTGCGCTCGCTCGCGCCGCCGCCGCCGACAGCGGGACGTGGCTGATCGGCGCACGCGCGGTGATGGGCGGCGGCGCCGCGCTCATGATGCCGGCCACGCTCGCCGTGCTGGTCGACATCTTCCCGCGCGAGGAGCGCGGCCGCGCGATCGGCGCCTGGGCCGCGATCGCCGGGGTGGGGCTGGGCCTCGGCCCGCTGCTGGGCGGCGTGCTCATCGAGTACTTCGACTGGCGCGCCGTCTTCCTCGTGAACCTGCCGATCGTGGCGCTCGCGCTGGGGGCTGGGCTCGCGCTCGTCCCCGACAGCCGCGACCCCGCGCCGCCGCCGCTCGATCTGCCGAGGGCGGCGCTCTCGGTGGGCGCGGTGACGCTGCTCGTCTTCGCCATCATCGAGGCGCCGGCCCGCGGCTGGGGCGACCCCGCGGTGCTGGGCGCGTTCGCGGCCGCGCTGGCGCTCGGCGGCGCCTTCCTCACGCGCGAGGCGCGGACGCCGCACCCGCTGCTCGACCTCGGCTACTTCCGCCAGCCGCGCTTCGCGGGGGGCGCGCTCGCGGTCAGCGTCGCGTTCTTCGCGCTCTTCGGGATGGTCTTCGGCTTCACGCAGTACCTGCAGCTGGTGCAGGGGAACAGCGCGCTGGAGGCCGGGCTGCGCACCTCGCCGATCGCGCTGGGGCTGATGCTGGGCGCGGGCGTCGCGCCGCGGCTCGTCGTGCGCTTCGGCACGACCACGGTGGTGGTGGCCGGCCTCGTCGCGCTCGCCCTAGCGCTGGCGAGCATGGCGCTGTGGACGCCCGGCACCTCGTACGCCGCCGTGGGGCCGACGATCGTGCTCGTCGCGCTGGCGATGGGGCTGATCGTCGCGCCCGCCGCCGACGCGGTGATGGGCGCGACCCGCGAGGCGCAGCTCGGCGTCGGCTCGGCGATCCACGACGTGACGCGGCAGCTGGCGGGGGCGCTGGGCGTCGCGGTCGTCGGCTCCGCGCTCGCCGCGATCTACGCGCGCCGCATCGAGGGGGCGACGGCGACGCTGCCCGAGGCGGCGCGAGAGGGCACACGCGACTCCGTGGGCGGCGCGCTGGAGGTCGCCGCGGCGCTGCCCGCCGGCGAGGCGGCGGCGCTCGTCGAGGCTGCTCGCGGCGCCTTCGCCGACGCCTTCGGGATCGCGGTGCTGCTCGGCGTCGGCGTGGCGCTGGCGGGCGCGCTCGCCCTCGCGCGCCTGCTCCCGCCGCGCGAGGGGGAGAGCGCGCCCGCCGTGCGCGCCCCCTAGGAGCGGCCCCCCGCGGCGCTCGACGGCGCTCGCGACGCCGCCGGCGCGGCGCTGGGGCACGAGTGGCTGCGCGAGCTGGGGCGGCGATCCCTCGGGACCGCGCCGCGCGAAGACGAGCACGAGGACGAGGCGCCGCGCAGCCCCTGGCGCGCCGTCAGCCGCCCGCCTCGATGAGCGCGCGCGCCCGCGCGATCACCGCGTCGAGCATCGGCTCCGTGAGGCGGCCGGTGAAGGTATTCTGCTGGCTCGGGTGGTAGGTCGCGAGCAGCGTGCGCCCTCCCGCGAGCTCCACCTCCGCGCCGTGGCCGAAGCGCGGGCGCGGCCGCAGCCCCTCGAACGCCGCGACGGCGGCGAAGCCGATCCCCCCGAGCGCCAGCAGCACCCGCGCCCGCGGCAGCAGCGCGAGCTCGCGGCGCAGGTAGGGCTCGCAGCGCGCGTGCTCCTCTGGTAATGGGCAGTTTCCGGGCGGGGCGCAGCGCACCGGCGCTGTGACATAAGCGTCAAGCAGTCGTAAGCCGTCGTTCGCGTGGGTCGCCGTCGGCTGGCTCGCGAAGCCGCCGCGGTGCAACGCGCGGTAGAGCCAGTCGCCCGAGCGATCGCCAGTGAACATGCGCCCCGTGCGGTTCGCGCCGTGCGCCGCCGGCGCCAGCCCGACCAGCACCAGCCGCGCCCGCGGATCGCCGAAGCCGGGCACCGGGCGACCCCAGTACTCCTGGTCGCGGTAAGCGGCGCGGCGCTCCCGAGCCACGCGCTCCCGCCACTCCACGAGGCGCGGGCAGAGGCGGCAGCCGACCACGTCCGCGCGCAGGCGCTCGAGGGTGTCGCGAGGGCTGTCTGCAGGCATGTGAAGCAGGGTACGATCGTCGTTTGTGCCAGTGCGCGTGGCGGGCGTTCGCCGCCGCCACGCGCACCGCGCGAGGCGGGTCCAACGGCACGTGCGCGAGCGCTCCACCGCCCATCGACCGGCGGGCCGCCTAATGGGCGGGCTGCGGCGCCGACGCGGGCGCCCGACTATCCAGCAGGGGCGCTCACCGCGCCACCGGGACGAGGTGTATGTCGATGATGCAGGAGCCGCCGCCGGTGCAGGAGGTGGTGATCGCCGCCGAGTCCGTGCGCCGCTTCGAGCCGATCCTCGGCTTCGAGTGGATCCGTGGCGCGGAGAAGACGGCAGAGCACGTCCGCGGGCGCTTGCGCGGCCGCACCGTGTGGAACGTGAACTCGACCGCGGTGGGCGGCGGCGTCGCGGAGATGCTGCCCTCGCTCCTGGGCTACGTGCGCGGGATGGGGATCGACTCGCGCTGGCTCGTCATCGGCGGCGAGCCGGACTTCTTCGGCGTCACCAAGCGGCTGCACCACGCGCTGCACGGCTCGGCCGGCGACGGCCGCCCGCTGGGCGATGAGGAGCGCGCGATCTACGAGGCGGTGCAGCTCCACAACGCGCCGCAGCTGCTGGGCATGGTGGAGCCCGGCGACGTCGTGATCCTGCACGACCCGCAGACCGCCGGCCTCGCGCCGTCCCTCGCCGAGGCGGGCGCCGTGGTCGCGTGGCGCTGCCACATCGGCCACGACGTCACGAACGAGGAGGTCGACCGCGGCTGGTCCTTCCTCGCGCCCTACCTGCAGGATGTTCCCGCCTACGTCTTCTCGCGCGAGGCCTACGTGCCGCGCCAGCTCGACGCGAGCCGCGCGATGGTGTTCGCGCCCTCAATCGACCCCTTCAGCCCGAAGAACGAGGAGCTGAGCGAGGAGACGATCCGCGCGATCCTGATGCACATCGGCCTCGTGGACGGCCCCCGCGCCGAGGGCGCCGTCTCCTTCGTCGGCGCCGACGGCACGGTGCGCTCGGTGCACCGCCACGCGCAGGTCGTCCGCGAGGGCCGGGCCCCCTCGTGGGAGACGCCGCTGATCACGCAGGTCTCGCGCTGGGACCCGCTGAAGGACCCGGTCGGCGTGATCGAGGGCTTCCGCTCGCTCGTCATGAGCGGGCGTGCCGGCGACGCCGAGCTGGTGCTGGCGGGGCCGGACGTGACCGCGGTCTCCGACGACCCGGAAGGCCAGCAGGTGCTCGCCTCCGCCGTGGAGGCGTGGCACGCGCTCCCGCCGGAGGTGCGCGGCCGCGTGCACCTCGCGCAGCTCCCCACCGACGACGTGCAGGAGAACGCGGCGATGGTGAACGCGCTCCAGCGTCACTCGGCCGTGATCGTCCAGAAGAGCCTCAACGAGGGCTTCGGCCTCACCGTCACCGAGGCGATGTGGAAGGGCCGCCCCGTGGTCGCGAGCGCTGTGGGCGGCATCCGCGACCAGATCGAGGGTGTACCGCTCCTGGTTTCTTGGACACATCGCTGGCGGTAATCATGCGGCCGCCCCGGTGCGCGGCGAGAGCGCCTCGCGGACGGCGGCTGGGGTGCGGTGGCCGTGCCGTTCGACGAGCCAGTGCTGGTTGTAGCGCTGCTTGAAGGCGAGCAGCGCCTGGCGTAGCTCCTCCACCGTCTCGAAGTGCTCCACCCACAGCAGCTGCTCCTTCAGCGTGCGGATGAAGCGTTCCGCGCAGCCGTTGCCCTCGGGCGCGGCTACGAAGGACGGGCTGGAGCGGATGCCGAGGAAGCGCAGCTCCTCCTGAAAGTGGTCGCTCAGGTACTGGCTGCCGTGGTCGTGGCGGAGAGCGAGTCCCCGCGCGAGGTCCGCCTCGTAGCCGTCGAAGTGCTCCCGGAGCCCCTGCCGCAGCGGCTCCAGCGCCTCGAAGCGCGTGCCCGGTCGCGCCGCGTGGATGCCGATGCACTCCTGCGTGCAGTGATCGACGGCGATGAAGACGGTGGCGTTCCCCTCGCGGGTGGTGAGGCAGGAGGTCGCGTCGGTCCCCCACATCTCGTCAGGCCGCTCGGTGGTGATCGTCCCGTCGTGCACCCGCGGTCCGCGCCGACGCCCGACGCGGGTCGGGGCGAGCAGTCCCGCCTCCCGCATCAGCCGCAGCACCCGGCCCTTCGAGGTGCGCACACCGGCCAGCCGCAGCCGCGCCCACACCTTGCGGTAGCCCTCGCCCGTGAACGGGGAGGCGGCGAGCACAGCTCGGACCTGCTCCGTGAGAGCCTCGTCCGTCCACGCCTGCCTCGGCCCGCGCTTCGCTGCTGGCCGCAGAGGCCGTCGCGCCCGTGCCCGCCGCTCGTAGACGGTCGAGCGCGGGACCTCCCACAGCTGGCAGATGCGCGTCGTGCCGTACGGCCGTCCCGTGGAGGGCGAGGTGGTTCGACTCATCACCTCGACCTCCGGCGTGCCAAAGGGAGTCCTGCCTCCAGCTGATGCGCGCGCTGGAGCAGGAGCTCGTTCGCCATCGTGATCTCGCCGACTTTCGCCTGCAGTCGGTGGATCTCCTCGTCACGCTCGTCGGCAGGCCGGCTCGTGAGCGAGGCCCGGCCGGCGGCGAGGAAGCGCTCGCGCCACTGCGACAGCGTCGCTGCGGTCACCCCCAGCTCGCGCGAGAGCGCGTCCAACTCCTCGCCGCGCAGCAGCCTCAGCACCGCCTCGCTCTTCCGTCGCGAGGAGAAGCGACCGCGTTCCGTTCGCGACGCACTACGCCCGTTCAATCCCTGTGCGGAGCTGGTCATGGACACCTCCTCTGCCGGGGCAGCCTGCCCCAATCAGGTGTCCAAGAAAACCGTGGACCGGGAGAAGGGCGGCATCTCCGGCGTGCTGCTGGAGGACGCGCGCGACACGGAGGCGTACACCGGGGCGCTGGCGGGGCTGATCGCCGACGGCGAGCGCGCCGCCGCGATCGGCCAGGCCGCCAAAGAGCGCGTGCGCGACCGCTACCTCGGCGTCCGCCACCTCATGCAGTACGCGGAGCTGCTGGAGCGCGCCGGGGCCTGGTAGCGAGCGTTCCGCTCGACCCTAGCGGGCTGCCGCTTCTCACAGGAGGGCGGCAGTATTCGCGTGCGGCGCGCGGCGGCGAAGGGGCTCTCGCGAGCGTGGCGCGGGAGCCGAGGCCCTCTTGCAGGAGCGGCAACCCTCACCGTCAAGCGGGACGCTCGCGCCCTTCCGTTCGCGTCACGTTGCCGGCGCGCCGCCGCTCGGCGCATAGTGCGCGCCGCAAGCGACGGGCGGGCAGCGCCATGCAGGTACGGGTCGTCACGCTGACCGGCCACCTCGGCTCCATGGGCGAGGTGGCGACGCTGGTGGCGCGCGACCTCGGCTTCCAGCTCGCGGGGCGCGAGCTGATGATCGAGGCCGCGAGCGCGCTCGGCTGGACCGAGCAGCAGGTCGAGGCCTTCGACGAGCGCACCGGCGGCGCCGGCGGCCGGCTCACCCGCTTCCTGCACCGCCTCATCGAGCAGTCGGCGGCCTCGGGGCTCGACCCCAGCGGTCTGGAGGCGACGTTCGCCTCCAGCTACGGCGATACCTCCGCACCCGAGATGCGCGCCTCGGACCGCCTCTACTTCGACACGCTGACCTCGGTGATGCGCGCGCTGGCCGAGGAGGGCGGCGTGGTGCTGGTGGGCCGCGGCGGGCAGGCGCTCTTCGCCGATCGCGAGGACACCGTGCACGTGCGCGTCGCCTGCGCGGCGGAGGAGCGCGCGCGCCGCGTCGCCGCCCGCGAGCGCATCGAGGAGCAGCAGGCGCGCGCCCGCGTGGAGGAGTCCGACCGCGAGCGCGAGGCGTGGCACGAGAAGTACTTCGGCATCGACTACCGCTCCCCCTACCACTACCACCTGGTGGTGAACACGGGGCCGCTCACGGACGTGCTGGCGGCGCAGCTCATCGTCGCGGCCGTACGCGGCCTCGAGGCTGCGCGCTAGCGCCCGCCTGCCCGCCGCCCGCCCCTCAGCCCTGCGGCGCGCGCTGCGACCTCCAGAGCGCCTGTCAGGTTGCCGATGATTACCACGAGCGTTGGAGTCGTCGCCCGCAGCGGGAGGGCGACTCCGCGATCCTCGAACGGACCGCGGCGCAGGACGCGCCGCACGCGGACGGCGGGTGACGATGCTGGTCCTGGTCACGGAAGACGACGAAGAGTACGCGGAGGTCATCGCCGAGATCTTGCGGCGCGAGTCGCACGAGGTGGTGATCGCCGGGAGCGTCAACGGGGCGCTGCGCTTCGTGGAGCAGAAGACGCCCGATCTCGCCGTGCTCGACGTGATGCTGCCCGACGGCTCCGGCCACGACGTGGCGCGCGAGCTGCGGCGCCGCCAGCCGGAGCTGCCGATCCTCTTCCTCTCGAGCCTGGATCGCGCCAGCGACCGCATCGCCGCCTTCGACGCGGGCGCCGACGACTACGTCGGCAAGCCCTTCCACCCCAGCGAGTTCGTGGCGCGCGTCCGCGCGCTGGCGCGCCGCTCCGCCGGCGAGCTGCCGGTGCGGCGCCCGCAGGGCGTCGCGGTCTACGGCCTCGTCTTCGACGAGTCGAACGGCGCCGCCTACCTCGACGGCACGAACCTCGGCTGCACGCCGCTGGAGTTCGACGTGCTGCGCGAGCTGGCGGCCGTCCCCGGGCAGGTGCTCTCGCACTCCTACCTCAACGATCGCGTGTGGGGCTACGCCTCCATGACCGACGGCACGCTGCTGAAGGGCCACATCAGCGCCATCCGCCGCAAGATGCGCGACGCGGGCGCCACCGAGGATATGGTGCGCACCGTGCACGGCGTGGGCTACTCGCTGGTCCCGCGCGAGCCCGACGACGAGGCGGCCGCCGTCGAGTCCCCCACCGCGTTGGGGGCGGGGAGCGCTGCCGAGGCGGCCGACGCCGACGCAGCGCCCCGGCGCCGCGCTTCCGGCTCGTAGCGGCGAGCGGCGACGATGGCGCTACGCGACCCCCGTCACGAGCACGACGACGCCGAGCGTGCCGGCGCGCCGCCCCGGCGCCCCAAGCTCGAGGTGGTCCCGGGTAGCGAGAACGCCGATCTGGTCCCCGAGCGACCGCTGGACGCGGCGCGCGGCATCGTCATCGGCGTCGGGCTCTCGGTCGTGTTCGTGGGGCTGTCGCTCGCGGCGCTGCTCTACCGCTGGCTGCGCGGCTAGCTGTAGTTCCCACGTAGGTTGTTGACAGGATGAGGGGCCTCGCCCGCTGCTGTGTGTGACAGCACGGCAGTAGCGAGGAGGGGACACCCTCATGGCCCATCGTAACGCGCGGCTGACGCCGCTGACCCGACTCGAGCTCGTGCGGGAAGTGGACGCCGGCTGGCCCCAGGCTGAGGTCGCTCGCCACTTCCGCGTCTCCCGCCACACCGTTGCCAAGTGGCTGGGGCGCTTCCGGGCGGAGGGAGCGGCAGGGCTCGAGGACCGCAGCTCCGCCCCGCGCGCGCATCCCCGGCGCACGCCGCCCGAGCTGGAGCGACGCATCTGCGCCGTGCGACGCACGCAGGGATTCGGGCCGCATCGCATCCAGTGGGCGCTCGGGGTCGCCCGCTCCACGGTCTACGCCGTGCTGCGGCGCCGCGGCCTCAACCGGCTCGACCGCCTGCACCGCGTCACCCGGGAGCCGGTCCGCTACGAGCACGACGCCCCCGGCGACCTGCTGCATCTCGACGTGAAGAAGCTCGGGCGCGTCCCCGAGGGCGGCGGCAAGCGAATGGCGCCTGGCTTCGCCGAGACGCGCTCCGGGCCGCATTCGCGGCGTTCGCTGGGGCTGGAGTACCTACACGTCGCCGTCGACGACCACAGCCGTTACGCCTACGTCTCCGTCCTGCCCGACGAGCGTGGCGCGAGCTGCGCCGCCTTCCTCGAGCAGGCGCTCGCGGCCTTCCGCCGGCGTGGCGTGCGCGTGCGCCGGGTCCTGACCGACAACGCGAAGGCCTACACCGTCGCCCGCAGCTTCCACGGCGCCGCCGCTGCCGCAGACGTGCGGCTGTCGCACACGCGGCCCTACCGCCCGCAGACGAACGGCAAAGCCGAGCGTTTCATCCAGATCCTGCAGAACGAGTGGGCCTACGCCCGCCCCTACCGCTCCAACGCCGAGCGGCTGCGCCAGCTCCCACGCTGGCTCTACCGCTACAATCACCGCCGACCGCACGGCGGCGTCGGCGGGGCCGTCCCCGCCTCCCGCCTGTGAACAACCTTCCTGGGTAGTACAGCTAGCCGCCCGGCTTCAGGGCCCCGGCGCCAGGCCCAGCGTCGAGAGTCGCTGCCGCGCGTCGAGGATCTCCGCCCACGGGTCGCCGATCGTCGCCAGCCGCGCCGGCACCGTCTCGATCGTGAGCTCGGTGGGGTAGACGCGGCCCAGCTCCTCCCAGCGCAGCGGCGTGGAGACGGGCGCGCCGGGCTTGGCGCGCGGCGAGTACGGCGCCGCCATGTTCTTGATGCGCGCGTTCTGGTTCACGTCCAGGAAGACGCGGCCGCGCCGATCCTCCGTCTTCCACTGCAGCGTCACGTCCTTCGGGTGCGCGCGCGCCAGGAACTCCGCGAAGGTCTGGCAGACGCCGCGCACCGCCTCGAAGCCGAACGCGGGCTCGCGCACGATCGGCACGTGCACGTGCAGCCCCGTCGCGCCCGAGGTCTTGACGAAGGAGGGGAGCCCCGCGGCGTCCAGCAGCTCGCGCAGCTCCAGCGCCAGCGCGACGGTGCGCTCCCAGGCGCGGCGGTTCAGCTCGGGCTCGGCGCCGTCCTGCTCGCGGCCGGAGTAGATGCAGGGATCGAGGTCGAAGAGCAGGTAGTCGGGGTAGTTGAGCAGCGAGCCGAGGATCTGGTCGCGCGATCCGCCGAACTCCCGTCCGAGCGTGGGCGCGCCGGGTTCGGGCGTGACGCGCGCCAGCGAGACGTGCAGCTCCAGGTCGGCGAGCTGGCCGAGCCACATCAGCGTGGAGAGGTTGTTGCAGAGCAGGTGCAGCCGGTCGCCGTCGGCCGTCTCGGACCACACCTCGACGGTCGCCACGGAGTCGGGGCGTCCCTGCTCCCAGTGCTTCTGGTAGAACGAGCCGCCCTCGATGCCGTTGGGGTAGCGCGTGAGCGTGAGCGGGCGGTCGTGCACGTGCCGCAGCAGCTGCGGCGCCACCCGCGCGAGGTAGAGCAGCAGCCCGCGCTTCGTGACGGCAGGGGCGCCCGTGTGCGGCGGCCACAGCGGCTTGTCGAGGTTGGTGAGGCGCACCTCCTCGCCCTCGACGGCGAGGCGCAGCGAGGGGCGCGTCGCCTCCTCGAGCTGCGCGATGACGCGCGCCGCCTCCGCCTCGATCGCGCCGCCGCCGCCCGGGGCGGCCGCGGCGGGCGCGCCCGCGACCCGGCCCGCGGGCGGTGCCGCGTCGGTGGCGCGCCGCACGATCTCGGCGGGATCGCGGTCCTCGCGCAGCCGCAGGAAGACCGGGGCGCGCAGCCCACCCGAGCTCGTGCGCTCGGCGAACTTCACCTCGACGACTAGCTCCGGGCGCACCCACGTCGCCTCGCGCGCCTCGGCGGGCACCTCGGCGAGCGGGCTCTCCGCCGTGCGCATGCCATCGAGGCGCGCGCGCAGCTCGGCGAGCTGCGCATCGCGGAAGCCCGAGCCGACCCGCGCCACATAGCGAAGCGGCGCCTCGCCGTCGCCGCTCGCGCGGTGCTCGGCGAGCGCGAGCGCACCGAAGCTGCGCCCGCGCGCCCCGTTGCCCGGCACGTAGCCGACGACGACGAACTCGTCGGAGCGGCGCGCCTTCACCTTCACCCAGCGCGCCGAGCGCCGCCCCGGCTCGTACGGCGAGTCCGCGCGCTTCGCCACGATGCCCTCGAAGCCGAGCGCGGTGGCGGCCTCGTAGGCGGCGACGCCGTCCTCCTCGACGCGCTCGACGGGCCGCACGCGCTCGGTCGGCGAGAGCACGAGCGCGAGCATGCGCTGCCGCTCGGCGAGCGGGACGCGCGCGAGGTCGTAGCCCTCCAGCTCGACGAGGTCGAAGGCGTAGAAGAGCACCGGCGTCTCCGCGGCGGCGCGCTCGATCTCACCCGCGTCCTGCAGGTTCATGCGCTGCTGCAGCCGCTCGAAGGAGGGGCGGCCCGCCTCGTCCAGCGCCACGATCTCGCCGTCGAGCAGGGCGCCCGCCAGCGGCTGCGCGGCCAGCTCGCGTACGAGCAGCGGGTAGCCGCGCGTGAGATCGACGCCGCGCCGACTGGTCAGCGTGACCGCGCTCGCGCCGTCCTCGCTGCGCTCGATCCGCGCGAGCGCCCGCACGCCGTCGAGCTTCGGCTCGAAGATCCAGCCCGCGCGCGAGAAGGGCTGCTCGGCGAGCGTGGCGAGCATCGGCGTGCGCTCGCGGCGGCGGCTCGCGGGCAGCGGGCGCACGCCGGCGAGCTCGGCAGGGCGCAGCGGAGGCGCGGCGCCCGGCTCGGGGGCACGGTGGCCCGCCTTCAAGCGCTCGATGGTGAGGTCCGAAAGCACCGAGCCCGCCTCGGCGGTGAGGTCGCGCTCGGCGTCGATGTCGGGGGTCGCGGCCTCGTCGCGGTGCTTCAGCAACAGCCAGCTCTCGCCCGTGCCGCCCTCGCCCTCGCTCGCCGAATCGGCGTCCTCCGCCTCGCCCTCGCCGCCGGCCGTGGCGCTCGCACGCCCGCGCCGCCGCCCCCGTGACGGCGCGTCGCCGGGGTGCGGGTCGGTGCGCACGAGCGCCCACGACCCCTTCATGCGGTGCCCGCGCATGCGCACGGAGATCTTTCCGTCGGCGAGCGCGGCGCGCATTCGCTCCTCCGCCTCGGCGCGGTCGTGGAAGGAGAGCGCGCCGTCCTCGTCGGGGGAGTAGCTGCCGCGGTCCCAGACGATGACCTGCCCCGCGCCGTACGCGCCCGCGGGGATCATCCCCTCGAAGCGCGCGTAGTCGAGCGGGTGGTCCTCGACGTGGGCGGCGAGCCGGCGCTCCGCGGGGTCGGTCGAGGGCCCGCGCGGCATCGCCCACGAGAGCATGACGCCGCCCAGCTCGAGCCTGAGGTCGTAGTGCAGCCGCCGCGCCGAGTGCTTCTGCACGACGAAGGTGAGCGGCCCGCCGGCCCGCGCGGCCGCCCCCGACGGCACGTCCGGGCCGGGCTCGGGCGTCCGCTCGAAGTCCCGCTTTCGTTCGTATTTGTCGAGGGGGGCCGAGGCCTTCTTCGAGGGGGCGGAGGTCGCCTTCGGCGAAGTGTTCGTGCTCGAGCGGGTGACGGCTCGGGCGGAGCCCGCGGCTCGCCTCGATGGCGAGGCCGCGCCCTTCGATGGCCCCGCGCGTCGCTGGGAGGCGGGTGCGACCGACTCCGAGGGCGGCGGCGGGCCGCCCGGCGCGGAGGCGTCCGGGTCGGGTCGGGGCCGGCGGCGAGGCATCGCGCTCCCTCGCTTCGCGTGGCGCCGCTTCGGCGCGGGCGCGGCGTCGAGGGCTAGCTGTAGTTCCCACGTAGGTTGTTGACAGGATGAGGGGCCTCGCCCGCTGCTGTGTGTGACAGCACGGCAGTAGCGAGGAGAGGACACCCTCATGGCCCATCGTAACGCGCGGCTGACGCCGCTGACCCGACTCGAGCTCGTGCGGGAAGTGGACGCCGGCTGGCCCCAGGCTGAGGTCGCTCGCCACTTCCGCGTCTCCCGCCACACCGTTGCCAAGTGGCTGAGGCGCTTCCGGGCGGAGGGAGCGGCAGGGCTCGAGGACCGCAGCTCCGCCCCGCGCGCGCATCCCCGGCGCACGCCGCCCGAGCTGGAGCGACGCATCTGCGCCGTGCGACGCACGCAGGGATTCGGGCCGCATCGCATCCAGTGGGCGCTCGGGGTCGCCCGCTCCACGGTCTACGCCGTGCTGCGGCGCCGCGGCCTCAACCGGCTCGACCGCCTGCACCGCGTCACCCGGGAGCCGGTCCGCTACGAGCACGACGCCCCCGGCGACCTGCTGCATCTCGACGTGAAGAAGCTCGGGCGCGTCCCCGAGGGCGGCGGCAAGCGAATGGCGCCTGGCTTCGCCGAGACGCGCTCCGGGCCGCATTCGCGGCGTTCGCTGGGGCTGGAGTACCTACACATCGCCGTCGACGACCACAGCCGTTACGCCTACGTCTCCGTCCTGCCCGACGAGCGTGGCGCGAGCTGCGCCGCCTTCCTCGAGCAGGCGCTCGCGGCCTTCCGCCGGCGTGGCGTGCGCGTGCGCCGGGTCCTGACCGACAACGCGAAGGCCTACACCGTCGCCCGCAGCTTCCACGGCGCCGCCGCTGCCGCAGACGTGCGGCTGTCGCACACGCGTCCCTACCGCCCGCAGACGAACGGCAAAGCCGAGCGTTTCATCCAGATCCTGCAGAACGAGTGGGCCTACGCCCGCCCCTACCGCTCCAACGCCGAGCGGCTGCGCCAGCTCCCACGCTGGCTCTACCGCTACAATCACCGCCGACCGCACGGCGGCGTCGGCGGGGCCGTCCCCGCCTCCCGCCTGTGAACAACCTTCCTGGGTAGTACAGCTAGCCCGCGGCCTTGCGCCGGCGCGGGGCGCGCTTGCGTCCGCCGTTGCTCGACGCGGCGGCGGGCTCGGGCTCGGCGTCGGCGGGCGCCTCGGTCGGCTCGCCATCCTCGGCGGGCTCGCCGTCCTCGGGAGGCTCGGCAGCGGGCGCGGCGCCGCCCTCGTGGCGGGCCTGCGCGGCGTCGACGCTCGCTCGGAGCGCGGCCATCAGGTCCACGACCTTGGTCGCGGGCGGCGGGCCGATCTCGCCCGACACCACCTCGCCGCCCTCCAGCTTCGAGGTGATGAGCGCGGTCAGCGCCTCGCGGTACTCGTCGACGTACTGCGTGGCGTCGAAGGGCTGCGCCATCATGTCGATGAGCGAGAGCGCCATCGTCAGCTCCTGCTCGCTGACCTCGATGTCGCCGACCTCGCCGACGGCGGGACGGATCTCGTCGGCGTGCAGCAGCGTCTCCAGCACGATGCCGCCGTCCGATGCGCGCAGGGCGCAGAGCTGCTCGCGGTTGCGGATGGCGATCTTCGCGACGCCGGTCAGGCCGCGGGTCTGCAGCGCCTTCAGCAGCAGGGCGAAGGGCTTCTCGCCGGTTTCGTCGGGCTCCAGGTAGTAGGACTTCTCGTAGTAGATCGGGTCGATCTCCGAGGCTTCGACGAAGGCCGCGAGCTGGATGGTGTGCTTGCTCGCGACGGGCAGGACCTCGAAGTCCTCGTCCTCGACCACGACGTAGCTGTCCTTGGCGTACTCGTAGCCGCGCACGATCTCGTCGGAGGTGAGCTCGCGCTCGTCGACGGGGCACCAGCGCAGGTAGCGCACGCGCGAGTGGTCGTCGCGGTGGAGCTGGCGGAAGGAGACGTCTTTGCTCTCGGTGGCGGTGTAGAGCCGCACCGGGATGTGGACCATCCCGAAGGTGATGGCGCCGCGCCAGATAGCCCTGGCCATGGACCGACCTCCCCGTACGCCCCGCCGCACGCGAGAGTGCGCGCCACTCGTCGAGGCCCGCGCGCGCCCTCGCACGCCACGCCCCGCGAGTCGAGCGTCTCAGTATAGCGGCCCGCCGTCAGTCCGCGCTTACGAAGTGGCACCCGCGCGGCGAGCGGTAGGATGCGGGCATGCACAGGATCGCCGTGGGTGGTGCGGGCCTGAGCTTCGCCGCGCTACTTGCTTTCGCGGCCACGGCGCTTAGTAGAAGCGATCCGTTGTGGGCGTGGATCGTGTCAGCCGTTTGCCTAGCAGCGCTTGGCACATTCGGGATCGTCTATTGGGCCACGCGTCCGAGAAGCGCCTCCTCGCGCCGGTCCACCATCGATCTCCCGATGCGCCCTCCGATCCGGCATCAGATTCAGCAACGAATGGCTCCTGAAGATCGACCACGAGCGCTGGGAGGAAACTCCGCACGGTCAGGTCCTCGCCGCCCATCTCTGTGTCGAGAACTTGACCGCCGCACACAGGCAGGTGCCAGCCCTTGAGATCACGACTGGTGCGCTCCGCCGCTCCGATCCGCTCGATCGCGAATGCGAGCGTGTTCGTGCTGAGCTACCCGAGATCCCTGCGGCAACGTTCGGTTTCTCGGAGGTCGATGGCTGGCTGATCGCGCCTATCGCTCCGGTTCAGCGGAGGCCGTCCTGCCTACATCGTCAGGTCGGATGACGTGCCGGGTGACTGGAGGGGGATTGACCGGCCTTCCTCGGACGAGCCACGCATGCGGCGCGATGGGGAAGCCGCTGACATCGTGGATCGTCTGGCTGAATGGCACTGGTGGGGCGGCCACTTGCTTGAAGAGGTCAAGTCCACCGAAGAGATGTACCAGAGCGATCCCGACCACTGGACCAGGTATCTCGGCGGTAGCGAGGAGAGCGCGCGAGACAAGCTCTTCGAAGATCACCGCGCGAAACTGACCTGCCCCCGGTATTCATACCACCTGCAGAGTTAGAGATTCCGCGTTCAGCACGGGCTTGCCCACCGCGACCTCGGGTGCCGGGGATCGGTATCCGAGCGATGAGTGCGGACGGATCTGGTTGTACTCGTTGCGCCACGTCTCGATCAGTACCTGGGCCTCGAACAGCGTGTCGAAGCGCTCGCCGTTCAGGTGCTCGTCGCGCAGCCGCCCGTTGAACGACTCGATGTAGCCGTTCTCCCACGGGCTGCCCGGCTCGATGAAGAGCGTCTCCACATCGACGCGCGCCAGCCACCGCCGCACCGCCCGCGCCGTGAACTCCGGCCCATTGTCCGAACGGATGTAGCTCGGCGGTCCGCGCCTGACGCAGAGCTCGGCCAGCACGGCGAGCACGTCCTGTGAGCTCAGCCGGCGGGCCACCTCGATCGCGAGACACTCCCGGGTGTACTCGTCGACCACCGTCAGCATCCGCAGCTTGCGCCCGTCGGCGGTGTGGTCGAGCACGAAGTCGTAGGCCCAGACATGGTTCGGGTGCTCGGCGCGCAGCCGCACGATCGAGCCATCCGCGAGCCACAGCCGGCCGCGCTTCGGCTGCTTCTGAGTTACGCGTAGCCCTTCCTGCCGCCAGAGCCGCTCCACCCGCTTGTGGTTCACCTGCCAGCCCTCGCGGTGCAGCAGGGCGGTGATCCGCCGGTAGCCGTAGCGCCCGAAGCGGGTGGCCAGCGCCACGACGCGAGCGGTGAGCGCGGCCTCGTCGGCCGACTCCCGCGGGAGGTAGCGCTCGGTGGCACGGGCCTGCCCGACGATGGTGCAGGCCCGTCGTCCCGACACCGCAAACTGCTGCTGCATCAACGTGACCGCCCGGCGGCGCTTCGCCGGGCTCAGAAGTTTCCCCGGGAAAGCTCCCTGAGCATCGCGTTGTCGAGTGCCTGGTCCGCGACGATCTTCTTCAGCTGCGCGTTTTCGCGCTCGAGCTCCTTCAGGCGCTTCGCCTGGTCGACCTTCATGCCGCCGTACTCCCGCCGCCAGCGGTAGTAGGTCTGCTCGCTCACCCCCAGCTTGCGCACCACCTGTCCGACCGGCTGCCCCTGAGCGAGCCCCACCTCCGCCTCACGCAGCTTCCCGATGATCTCCTCGGCTCCGTACCGCTTCCGCTTGGCAACCACCGCGCTCCCCCTTCCCCGACCAGCGCAGCTCTCACTCTGCGACTGGATCGGTTCTCGGGGGGCAGGTCAAAACACCAAACCTGGGCGCGGATGGTCCACGCGTATCTGCGCGACCGCATCGGTCGCGGCTGGTCTGAGCGATTCGACAGCGAGCGGGATAGTACCGTCCAACGTTGGCTCGAGCAGGAGCTAGCGGTCCTCGACACCTACCTCACTGAGTTTAGGTCGTTGGCGTCGCGCGGTTGAGCGGGGCTACCCGCCGACGTGCGAGCCGTGCTGAAGGAGGCGCTCGACGGCGCGGACGGCGTCGCGGGCCTCGGCCTGCGTCATGACGCGCGAGAGCAGCATCGGCGCGATCGCCTCCACGGCGTCCGCCACCTCGGGCTCGGCCTCGCGCAGCAGCTCGTGCGCCTCGGCGGGCGTGCGGCCGGCGCACCAGTAGGGGCTGAGCGCCTCCGCGACGAAGAGGCCGCCCGCGAGCTGAACGCGCTCGTCCCAGCGCAGCCTCGAGCGCCCCAGCGCCGAGGATAGCGCGTTCGCGATGCGGGCCATCTCGCCATCATCCATCGTGCGAGCAGCATACCCGCCTCGCGTTAGACGGGGAAGCCCCTTATCAGTTCTAATGTTTTCTTTTCGAGGGGTCCGCCGGGCGTGTGTTCTTCGAGGGGTCTGCCGGGCGTGGGCGCCCGTCTCCCGGCGATCGGGGGGCGGGCTCGCCTGCTAGAGCTGCGTTTTCCGGAGCCGGGTGGGGCCGGAGCGTGGTGGGGCGGGAGGCACGGCCGCCGCGCGAGCGTCGAGGCGCTACGCCTCGTCCTCCTCGTCGAACGAGGCGACGAGCAGGCGCACCATCTCCTCCGGCCCGCAGTAGGCCAACGGGCCGTCGGCCGCCTCGGCCGCCAGCGCCGCCCCGAGCGCGTGATCGAGGGTCGGGTCGCCCATCGCGCCGCCCATCGCGCCGAGGGAGGGGGAGCCGGGGGGTGTCGCGCGCAGCTCGGCGAACTCGATGGCGAGCCGGCGCCGCTCCTCGGCGCGCACCGCCGCCTCGAAGCGCGCGAGCAGCGCGTGCGCCTCGGCGGGCAGCGCCGCCAGCAGCCGATCGCGCTCGGCAGCAGCCTCGCCTGCGCCGGGCTCGCCCGCGCCAGCCTCGCGCCCAGCCGCGTCGTCGGTCGCCTCGTCGCTCGTCGGCTGCATCGTGCTTCCCATCGGTCGCGTCGATCCTCGACCGCCGGGGCGCGCGCTGTCCAGCGCCCCGTCCGCTCCGAGCGCCACGCCGCGCCCCCTCCGCGCCGAACTGCCGCCTCCGCCCCGAACCGCCGCGAAGCGGCCGGCCGGCCTAGAGGGCGAGCAGGCCGCCGCGCACCGCCGCCGTCACCGCCTCCGTGCGCGAGCCCGCGCCGAGCTTCGACAGCAGCGAGCCGACGTGGAACTTCACCGTGTGCTCGCTGATGCCGAGGCGCTACGCCACCGCCTTGTTGGGCAGGCCGAGCGCCACCAGCTCCAGCACCTGGAGCTCGCGCGCGGTGAGGTCGGCGCGCTCGGCCGTGGCGGGCGCGGGCCGCGCCGTCCCCGCCGCTCGTGCCAGCGAGTGGTCGACCACGTCGAGCCCCGCCACGAGCGCCGCGACGGCCGCCGCCAGCTCGGCGGCCGCGGCGTCGGCGGGGAGCCAGCCGCCCCCCTCGGCGCCGTGTCGCCGTCGGCGTCTGCGCCGAGGGGGGCGGCCAGGGCGGGCGGCAGCGGCTGTCCCGGCGCCTCGACGAGCAGCAGCGCCAGCAGCTCGGCGAGCGCGGTGGCGAGCCAGCCCGGCGCGTCGCCGGCGAGCCCCTCGAGGTCGGCGAGCTCGACGACGAGCGCGTCCACCTCGTCGAGGCTTGGCACGCCGGCGCTCGCGCCGGGCCGCTCGTCCCCGGGCGAGCCGGGGTCGAGCTCCAGCGCCACCTCGACACCGCCGCGCAGCAGCAGCTCGCTCAGCCCGGCGCGCAGCAAGGGACGGCGCGCCACGACGGCGACCCGTGCCGCCTGCGGCTCGTCGCTGCGTGTGCCTGCTCGCTCGGCCACGCGGCCTCCGTCGAGCGCGGGCCCCGTCGTCCCGGGCCGCACCCGTCCCCCGCGGCCCCGCGCCCCGCGGCTCGGAGACCAGCGGCTCGGAGACCCACGGGCCGGTGCTCCCCGGCCCGGCGACACGGCCGGCACGGGCGCGCCGCCTATTCTCGCTCGCCCAGCGTCAGCGGGAGCTCGAGCGGCTCGCCGCCCCGCAGCAGCGTCAGCGCCACCTGCTGGCCCACGCGCTCCGGGCCGAGCTGCGCCGCCAGCTCCTCGGCGCCGCCGACGGGCTCGCCCGCGACGCCCACGACGATGTCGCCGACCAGCACGCCGGCCGCGCCCGCCGGGCTCTCCGCCTCGACGCCGACGATGAGCAGGCCCAGCGGCTGCCCGCCGACCTTCTCGGCGAGCGCCTCGGGCAGCGCCGTCGGCTGGCTCCCAATGCCGATGTACGCGCGGGCGACGCGGCCCGTCGTGAGCAGCGCGGTAACGATCGGCGTCACGGCCGCGGCGGGGATCGCGAGCCCGGCGCCGCGCGCGAGCTGCGAGCTGTTCACGCCGATCACGCGGCCGCGCGCATCGACGAGCGGGCCGCCCGAGAAGCCGGGGTAGAACGTGAGCTCGGGCCGCAGGTAGCCGAGGCCGCCCGCCGCCGGCTCGCGCCTGACGGCCGCCCGTCGACGACCGTGGCCGCGCCCGTGCTCGCCGCCCCAGCCGCGCCGCATCCGCACGCGGCCGACGGGGGTGCACGCCGACCGCCGAGAGCAGCCCCGCCGAGGCCTGCGCCCCGCCCGCGAACGGCCGCCCCACCGCCATCACGAGCTGGCCGACGCGACTCTCGCCTGCCGGCGCCAGCTCCGCCGCGGCCAGCCCGTCCTCGGCGCCCGCTCCCTCGATACGCAGCACCGCGAGGTCGGAGCGCGGGTCGCGGCCGACCAGCGTGGCGGCGCGCTCACCGCCATCGGGCAGCTCGACGGCGATCTCCTCGTCGCGCTCCAGCACGTGGTCGGCCGTCACCACCACCGAGCCGCCGCCCGCGCCCGCCGCGACCGGCCACGCCACGCCGCTCGCCGGCAGCCTCCGGCGCGCGTCGACCAGCACCGTGGAAGCCGCCGCTCGCTCCACCGCGTCGGCCAGCCCCTCGGAGGTCGCCCATGCGGCGTCGATCGCCTCGCTGCGCTGCTGCGCCATCGTCGTCACTCCCTCGTCCCTACGTCGGAGCTCGTGGCCGATCGCATGAACGAGGATGCGCGCAGCCGCGGCGATCGCGGATCGCCCGATCGGCTAGGTCGCGCCCGTCGAGGTGGCGAGGGATGCGAGGCGGTCGCGACTGAGGCGGTCGTGACCGAGGGAGGCTAGCCCTTGCGCAGCTCGCCGAGGGCGTCCTCGACGCCCTTGTGGAACGTGGGGTAGGCGAAGTGCATGCGGCGGAACTCGTCGACGGGCACGCGCGCGTGGACGGCGAGTGCGAGCACGCCCAGCACCTCGGCGCCGTGCGGCCCCACCGAGGTGGCGCCTACCAGCACGCCCGCGTCGGCGTCCTCGATCAGCTTGATGAAGCCGTCGTTGCCGGCCTTGTGCATCCACCCGCGCGCGGACCAGCGCACCTGCTGCGTGCCGACGCGCACGGTGAGGCCGGCGTCGCGCGCCTGCTGCTCGCTCATGCCGACCACGCCGACCTCGGGGTCGGTGAAGGTGGCGCGCGCCATCCCCCGGTAGTCCGCGGGGTCAACATCGCGCCCGAGGATGTCGGCGGTCGCGATCTTCGCCTGGTAGTACGCCATGTGCGTGAACAGCGCGGTGCCGGCCGCGTCGCCGATCGCCCACAGCCCCTCGCCCGCGCGCATGCGATCGTCGATGGCGACGAAGCGCGCCGCCTCGTCGAGGCCGGCCGCGCCGACGCCCAGCGCCGCGAGGTCGGTGGCGCGGCCGGTCGCGACCAGCAGCCGCTCCGCCTCCAGCGTCTCGCCGCCCTCGAGGGTCAGGCGCACGCCCGCGTCGCTCGCCTCCACGCGCGTCGCCGGGCGCCCCGTGCGCACGCCGATGCCCTCGCGCTCGAAGACCTCGGCGAGCGCCTCGCCGACCTCGGGCTCCTCCAGCGGGAGCAGCCGGTCGAGCGCCTCGACGACCGTGACCTGCACCCCGAAGCGCGCCAGCGCCTGCCCCAGCTCCATGCCCACGGCGCCGGCGCCCAGCACGATCAGCGAGGCGGGGAGCGTCTCCGCCTGCACGGCCTCGTGGTTGGTCCAGTACTCGACCGTGTCGAGGCCGGGGATGGCGGGCACCGCGGGGCGCGTCCCCGTGGCGATCACCACGCCGCGGCTCGCCTCGATCTCCTCGTCCCCGACCCGGACGCGGCGCGGCCCGACGAGGCGGCCCTCGCCGCGCAGGAAGCGGCCGCCCTTGCCCACGAAGCGGTCGACGGCGACCTGGTCGTTCCAGTGGTCGGTCGCCTCCTCGCGGATGCGCAGCGCGACGGGCGCCCAGTCGGGCGTCACGGTGGCGTCGCCGGCCATGCCGGGGATGCGCCGAGCCTCGGCGAGCAGGTTGGCGGCGCGGATCATCATCTTGGAGGGGATGCAGCCGTAGTACGGGCACTCCCCGCCGACGAGGTGGCGCTCGATGCCGACGACGGAGAGCCCGGCCTCGGCCAGCGTCCCCGCGACCTCCTCGCCGCCCGGGCCGAGGCCGATCACCACCACGTCCGCCTGCTGTGTCACGGGCGCCCCCTCGTGCTGCCGGCTGCCGCCCGCCCGGCGTCCGCCGACTCTACTGGCAGCCCGCCGCTGCCGCACCCGCCGGGGAGCGCCCAGCGAGGGGCGACCGCGCCGCCGGGCAAAGGCGCGGGGCGGAACTCTCGTGCGTCGCTCTCGCTCGCGCGGGCGGCCGCGGCGGTCACAGCCAGGTGCCCGGGCGCTCGTCCCAGACGAACTGCACCAGCATCCCGCCGGTGTCGCGCGGGTGCAGGAACGCCTCGCGGTAGCGGGCGCCGTCGACGGTGCCCCCGTCCTCGCCGAACGGCCGCACGCCGTGGTAGCGGCCGGCCTCGAGTGCGCGCTCCCAGTCCTCGACGAGGAACGTGACGTGGTGCGGCCCCGGCCCGCGCTCGTCCAGGAAGCGCTGGATGAACGAGCCCGCGCCGCGCGGCGCGATCAGCTCCCAGCGCATCTCGCCGGTGGGGAGATCGAGGACGGCGGTGTCGTAGGCGTGGTCGGGCTCGCGCGGCCCGCGGAAGACGACGCGGAAGCCGAAGAGGCGCTCGTACCAGCCGAGCAGCTGCTCGCGGTCCGCCGAGGCGTGCGAGAGGTGGTGGAGCTCGGTGATGCCCAGCGTCGGGTGGCCGGGGTCCCAGCGCTCGGCGCGCATGCGCTCGGCGTCGTTCCACACGGGGCCCGCGAAGAGCTGCACCAGCAGCCCCTGCCCGCCCCATCGCGGGTGCAGGAAGGTGACCGAGCGCCCATGGTGCTCCTCGGCCGTCTCCGTGCCGAACGGCTCGATCTCGTGCGCGCGCAGCTCGGCGATCGCCGCGTCGAGGTCGTCGACCTGGAACGCCACGTGGTGCAGCCCCGGCCCCTGCGCGCCCTCGAGGAAGCGGTGGAGGAAGGAGCTCTCGCCGCGCGGCGCCATCACCTCCCAGCCCACGCCCGAGCGTCCCGGCACGTCGAAGGAGATGCCGACGAAGCCCTGGTGCGGGTAGTCGTAGGTGTCGCGGCGGCGGAAGCCGAACAGCCCCTCGAGGATCGCGGACTGGCGCTCCTCGTCGACGGCGGCCATCGCGATGTGGTCGACGTGCCGGATCTCGATCGCCACGCGGCGCTCCCCTCGGGCCCGCTCGGCGGCGGCGGCCGGCGCCGAGTGTGGCGCCCAGGCGCCCGCACGCGCCAGCTCCCACCGGGCACGCGACCCGGCGGGAGCACGGCCCGGACGCCGGCGAGCGGGCCGCGCTAGACTGCCGCGGCCGCAGGGGGGGCGCGATGCCGGTGGCGCGATGTTCGTGATCGTCGTGCAGATCCGCGCCGGCGACCCGCAGGCGCTCGCCGCCCAGCACGAGCGCTACGCCGGGCTCGCCGGGCGCTTCCCCGGCGTCCGCTACAAGCACGTCATGCGCTCGGCGAGCGAGCCCGACCGCTACATCGACCTCATGGCGTGGGAGCGGCGCGAGCAGTCCGAGGAGTTCGGCCTCGACCCCGAGTACCAGCGGCTGCGGCCGCCGCCGAGCGCCACGCGCTCCGTGCTCAGCGAGCGCTCGGACGCGAATCCCGGCTACTACGAGCCGGTCGCCGAGCTGGTGCGGCCGGAGGCGGCGATCGGCCGGCAGGAGGTCGCGTTCGTCGACGCGCGGCCGGGCCGCGAGCAGGCGCTCGCCGCCGAGGCCGGTGCGCTCGTGGCCGCGGCCGGGGCGCTGCCGCGCCTCGCCTCGCTGCGGGTGCTGCGCAACCTCGGCCGGCCGGCGCAGCACGTGATCGTCGCGGCGTATGTGGACGCGCGCGCCGACGCGGACGAGGAGAGCGCCCTCGCCACGGCGGCGCCGACGTGGGAGGGGTGGACGCGCCTCGTCGCGTGCTGCGCCGCGGAGCCCGCGCCCGAGTCGGGATCGCTGGTCGTGCGCTTCGACGCGACGCCGTAGGTCGAGGGGCCGCCGGGCCGCCGCCAGGGTGGGGGAGAGCAGAGAGGGGCACGCCGATGTTCGTCGCGACGGCCGAGGAGCGGATGATCCCGGGGCGCCGGCCGGAGCTGGAGGCCGCGCATCGCGACGCCGCGGGGGCGCTGGGCGGGGAGCCCGGCTTCCTCGGCGCGCGGCTGCTGCACTTCGCGGGCGGGCCGTACCGCTACGCCTACGAGATGAGCTGGGCCTCGCGCGAGGAGTGGGAGCGCTTCTGGGAGAGCGAGCGTTTCGCGCGGCTGCGCGAGCCGATCGACGCACAGCTCGCCGAGCCGTTCACGCTCACGCTCTACAACGTCCCCGTTGCCGACGCCGCTGTGGGGGGCTAGCGCCGTGCCGGACGCGAGCGCGAGCGGAGCGCTGTTCACGGTGCAGGGCGTGAGCCGCGTGCTGCGCGAGGCCGACGAGGTTGCTCGCCACGAGCGCGCCTACGACGAGCTGCTGCGGCGCGACGACTGCCCCGGCATGTACTGGAACCTCTACCTCAAGGGCGTCGAGGAGCCGGACGCCACGATTCACGCGCAGATCTGGGCCAGCCAGCGCCACTCCGAGGAGTTCGGCGTCAGCCCCGGCTTCCAGGCGCTGCGCGGCGAGCTCTCGACGGCCTCGGGGCCCCGCGCGCACATGGTGGGGCCGCTCTCGCCGGGCTACTGGCGGCCGGTGCTGGAGGAGGTCGTGCGTGCGGAGCCCACGGGCTGCGCCGCCGACGGCGACGACCTGGGCGTGGCGCTGCACGGCATGAGCTTCGTGCGGCCGGGGAGCGAGCGCGCGTACCTCGAGGCGGAGGGCGCGCTCGCGGCCGCGCTGCGCACGCCGGCGGCCGGCGACGGCGTCTACGCGACGCGCTGCTTTCAGAGCCTCGGGCAGCCCAGCGCCTTCACGTGGGTCCGCCACGCGCGGGACGGCGCCGCGCTCGACTCGACGCTGGCCGCGCTCGCCGGGCCGGAGCGCGCCCGCGCCGAGCTTGTGGCCGAGGAGACGGTCGGGCGCTACCGGGTGTGGCTGCTCTCGACGTGGCCGGGGCGCAGGCCCGCCTAGCTCGCTGGCCGGGCGCTACCATCGGGCGGCGCAGCCATCGGGCCGGGGCTCGCGCGGGCGGCGGACGAGGCACGACCGGGACGAGGAAAAGAACGCGATGGCGGTGAGCTACCCGACCCCGCGCGTCGCGGCCGTCCACGCCGCGCCCGTCTTCCTCGACCTTGAGCGCTCGGTGCAGAAGGCCTGCGCGCTCATCGAGGAGGCGGTGCGGGGCGGAGCCGCGCTCGTCGCCTTCCCGGAGTCCTACCTGCCGGCGTTCCCGCTGTGGTCCGCGGTCGCGGCGCCGATTCACGCGCACGACTTCTTCCGCCGCCTCGCCGCGAACGCGATGCGCGTGCCGGGCGCCGAGCTCGATCGCATCGCCGAGCTGGCACGGGCGCGTGGGGTGCTCGTCTCGCTGGGCCTGACGGAGGGCACGGCGTCGAGCGTCGGCACGCTCTGGAACGCGAACCTGCTGATCGGCCCCGACGGCGCCGTGCTCAACCACCACCGCAAGCTGGTCCCCATTTTCTACGAGAAGCTGACGTGGGCGCCCGGCGACGGCGCCGGCCTGCGCGTGGTGGAGAGCGCGGCGGGGCGGCTGGGCATGCTGATCTGCGGCGAGAACACGAACCCGCTCGCGCGCTACGCGCTGGCCGCGCAGGGCGAGCAGATCCACGTCTCGAGCTACCCGCCGGCGTGGCCCACGCGCGACCCCGCCGAGGGCGGCAACTACGACCTGGAGGCGGCGATCCGGCTGCGCGCCGGCGCCCACGCCTTCGAGGCGAAGCTCTTCAACGTCGTCGCCTCCGGCTACCTCGACGCGGCGACGCTCGATGAGCTGGCGCCGTTGGGGGCCGAGGCGCGGCGCGTGCTGGAGGGGAGCCCGCGCGGGGTGTCGATGGTGGTCGGCCCCACGGGCGAGCCCGTCTCGGACGTGCTGCGCGACGAGGAGGGCATCCTCTACGCCGACATCGACCTCGCGGCGTGCGTGGAGCCGAAGCAGTTCCACGACATCACGGGCGGCTACAACCGCTTCGACGTCTTCCGCCTCGAAGTCGACCGCACCGCGCAACGCCCCGTCGCTTTCACCGCCGACGGCATGGCTTCGCCTGCCCAGCGCGACGCGCCTGTCCTCGACGCGCGCGACGCCGGCGCCGACGGCGCGCGCGGCGGCGCGAACGGGGTCGCGGCGGAGGCGCCGCCGGGTCGGCGTGAGACGCGGGAGAGCGCGCCCTAGGCGATCGCCACGGGGCGGCGTCACGTGGGCGTGGGAAGAAGAGCGCAGCAGCGACCGCGCGACGCGGTATGGGACGCGCGGCGTTCGCCCGTCCCACACCACGTCGTGCGGAAGACGGGAAGAAGGCCACATGTCGTACGACACGCTCGCGACGGAGCTGGTCGGCAGCTACGCGAAGCCGCCGTGGCTCGTCGACCTGTCGAAGCCCACCGCGATCGACCAGAGCGAGTGGTGGCGCGTTCCGCCGAGCGGCTACGGGAGGCGCAGGACGACGCCGTGCTGCTCGCGATCGCGGACCAGGAGCGCGCCGGCCTCGACTACGTCACCGACGGCGAGCAGCGGCGGCAGAGCTTCTCCGGCTACTTCATGCGCCTCGGCGGCATCGACACGGAGAACTGGAGCGACCGCTACGGCGAGGGGCAGCAGCGCACCAGCGACATCGCCGAGTACATCTCGATCCGCGACGTGTCGCGCCTCAGGACGGGGATGATGCGCATGGGCCCCACCGTGACGGGGCAGATCCGCTGGCAGAGCCCGCTCTCGGTCGCCGACCTCGAGTTCCTGCGCCGCCACACCTCGCGCCGCAGCAAGGTCACCGTGATCGACCCGGCGACGCTCGCGGTGCGCATCTCCGACCACCACTACGGCGACGTGGGGAAGCTGATGCTGGCCCTCGCCGACGCGCTCAACCACGAGCTGCGTGCGCTGGCGGCGGCCGGCGCCGACCTGATCCAGATCGACGACCCCGAGCTCCACTTCAACCAGTCGCGGGTGCGCGACTGGGCGACCGAGGCGCTCTCCCGCATGGTGGCGGGCGTCGAGGCGCGCACCGCCGTGCACATCTGCTACGGCTACGCCCAGAACATCGCGAGCAAGCGCGTGAACCCGGCCTACGCCGAGGCGATGCAGATGATCGCGGCCTCCGACGTCGACGAGATCAGCATCGAGTACGAGCACCGGGCCACGAGCCGGACGTGCTGGAGCACGCCGGCGACAAGGCGGTGATCCTCGGCCTGCTGAACCTCGCGCCCGAGGCGCCCGTCGAGCGCGCCGAGCACATCACCCGTCGCGCGCGCGCAGCCCTCGAGGTGCTGCCGCCCGAGCGGCTGCGGCTCGCCCCGGACTGCGGCATGTGGTTCCTCCCGCGCGAGACGGCGCAGCGGGAGATCGCGGCCCTCGGCGCCGCGTCGCGCGCGCTCCGCACCGAGCTCGGGCTGTAGGCGTGGCGCCCCTCAGCGCGCGCGATCGCGCGTTCGCCGAGGAGGTGCGGGAGCTGCTCGCGCCGCTGGGCGAGGTGACGGTGCGCGCGATGTTCGGCGGGCACGGCGTTTTCCACGACCGCGCGATGTTCGCGCTGCTCGCGGACGCGACGCTCTACCTCAAGGTCGACGACTCGAACCGCGCGCGCTTCGAGGCGGCGGGCTGTCAGCAGTTCGCGCCCTACGCCGACCGCCCCGGCGGCGGGATGACGATGCCGTATTTCGAGGTGCCGGCGGAGCTGCTGGAGGACGCCGCAGCGCTGCACGAATGGGCGCGCGCGTCGATCGCCATCGCGCACGCCGCCC
>CAXXXY010000010.1:0-23640 GCA_963667515.2 Dehalococcoidia bacterium
GGGCAGATCCGTCAGCTCCTCGTAAGAGGCGATCGAGTCGAAGAGCCGCACGTGGGTGAAGTGCGTCGGGTCCTCCCGCGAGCGCAGTAGCCGCCGCCCCAGGAAGCCCGGGTGGCGCCGCATAAACGCGGTGAACTCCCCCGAGAGCCGCACGTACTCATCGGCGTGCGCGCCCGCGTCCAGCGCGTGCGCCTGGCTGACCACCACCTGCATCGCGTCCCCCCTCGAATGCCGCGCTCTGCCGCAGCTCGTCCGTGCGTCGTCCGCGCCGGCGCTACCCCTCGGCGAGCGGCAGCAGCAGCTCCGCGACGCGCGCGGGCGCAGTCAGCATCGCGTCGTGGCCCTCGTCCAGCACGAGGTAGGGCGGCGCCGCGCCCGCGGCGTCCAGCCGCGGACGGTAGAGCGCGGCTGGGAAGTTGGCGGGCGTGCGCTCGAAGAAGACGAGCGTGCGCGGGAGCGCCGCGGCCTCGGCGTTGCGCAGGCGCAGCGGCTGCAGCTGCGGCCCCGGCGGCTGCGGCCGCAGCAGGGCGCTCACCCACTCGACGTCGGCGGGGTCGGTGATGCCGAGGCGCGCCATTCTCTCCTCTGGCGATGGGCGCTCCGCCGGGGAAGGCCGCTCCTCGGGCGGCGGCGCCTGCTCGCGCCGGTGCTCGGGCGCCAGCAGGTCCATGCTGCGCTGCCCGTCCTCCGGCAGCGGCGCGTCGAGGTAGACGAGCCGAGAGATGCGCGAGGGGTCGCGGTGCGCGGCGGCCGTGATCAGCACGCCCCGTAGCTGTGGCCGACGAGGATCGCGTCCCGCAGATCCTCGAAGAGGAGCACGCCGTGCAGGTCCGCAACGTGCGTGTCCATGTCGAGGTCGCCCGTGGCGAGGTGTGCGCGCTCCCCGAGGCCGGTGAGCGTGGGCGTGTGCACCTCGTGGCCGGCGGCGCGCAGCAGCGGCGTGAGGCGCTTCCACGCCCAGCCGCCGTGCCCCGCGCCGTGGACGAGGACGAACGTGGCCACGCGTCCCCCTCGCGGGCCGCCTCGAGGGTGGCGTGCCCGCGCTAGATCGGGAGCTGCTCCGCCTCGACGCCGAGGGCGAGGTAGACCTCGCGCACGCTCTCCTGCAGCTCCTCGAGCGAGCGGAAGCGCGAGCGCGGCAGCCGACCGACGACCGCCGCCACCTCGCGGTCGACGCCGCCCTTGTCGCGGGCGCCGCGGATCACGGCGTCGCGCGAGATCGGGTAGTGGAAGCCCGCGAAGGCCTTCTGGTAGTCCTGCTTCGCCGCGTGCGGCTTCACGCGCGGCGGCGCGGCCACCGCGGGCGCGGCGGCTGCGGCCGGCGCCTCGGCAGCGGGCGCCTCGGCAGCGGGCGCCTCGGCAGCGGGCGTCTCGGCTGGGGGCGTCTCGGCTGGGGGCGTCTCGGCTGGGGGCGCCTCGGCCGCGGGGGCAGGCGCGGCGGGCGCATCCGCCGCGGGAGCCGCGGCCGGCGCGGCGCCGCCGTCGCCGGGCACCTTCGCCCGAGCGGCGGCCGGATCGTCGAACCAGAGCGAGTTGATCTCCGTGAAGAAGGCCTGATCGGCCGGAACGTCGTCCTCGGGGAAGATCGCGGTGACCGGGCAGGCCGGCTGGCAGGCGCCGCAGTCGATGCACTCGATCGGGCTGATGTAGAGCATGCGGTCGGCGCCCTCGTCGAAGTGGATGCAGTCGACGGGGCAGACCTCGACGCACGACTGGTCCATCGTGTCGATGCAGGGCTGCGTGATGACGAACGTCACTGCCGGAGCCTCCATCCGAGGCGCGCCGCCGACGTGGGAGTCGGGCGCGCCGGGCCGCGCGATCGTAGCGAGGGCCTGCGCGAGCGTCTATCCGCGCGCCGCTGCGAGCGTCCGAGCTGCCGCTAGTATTTGTGCTCGACGCTGTCGAGGAACGCGAGGACCTCCTCCGCCCACTGCTCCTCCACGTCGTTGGGCGTGAAGATCGCCGTAGAAGGGAGCATGAGCCCCTTGCCATCTGGCAGCGCGTCGAGGCAGGGCTGGTGCGCCGACTTCAGCTTGCTGCCGGTGCCGTGGATCACCAGCGTGGGCGCCTGCACCTCGTGCAACCGCTGGAGGAACGGGTAGCGGGTGAAGCAGTAGGGCGCGGCGCCCTCGCGGCCCATGCCGCCGTAGGTCGGCTCCTCGCCGTTGGCGCGCAGGGAGTCGATGAAGCGCCGCGAGAACTCCTCGAGGTCGAGGCCGGGGCGGTCACCGCCGTACTTCTTCCACAGCTCGACGAGGTGGGAGCCGTCCTCCTGCTCCGGGATGTAGCGGTGGATCGCCTCGTGTAGGGCGCGGCCCTCGGGGTTGCCGTAGTCCCACGGCTCCTCCAGCACGATGCGCCGCACTCGATCCGGGTGCGCCGCGGCGAGCTCGACGGCGATCTGCGCCCCCGTCCACGCGCCGTAGAGGTCGACCCGCGGGAGCTCCATCGCGCCGAGGAACCAGAGCGCGGTTTGCGCGAACTCGGCGATCGAGGTGTAGGGCGCGGGCGGCAGGTCGGACTCGCCGTAGCCGGGGGTGCTCATCGCGATCACGCGCGCCTGCCCCGCGAGGCGCGGGAAGTAGGGCTCGAAGCGGTAGGCGGAGCTCGGGGTGGGGTGGAACATCACCAGCGGGTGGCCGGACTTGCCCATGCCGCGCCACTCGATCGAGCCGTGCGGCGTCTGCGCGAAACCGCGCAGCAGGCGCGGCGCCTCCGTGGTCGTCATCTCGCCTCCTCGCGCATCGCAGCCCCTGCGCCGTCCTCGCAGGGCCGGCGCCGCAGGCTACGGTGCGCGTGCGCGCCGCCGCAACGACGCAGCACGAACTGACCGCGACTCGGCGCCGGAGGCACGCGGCGTCCGCGTGCTCCGCGTCACCGGAGGACAACGCTCGATGTGGACTTGGCGCGGCAGCGACGGTAGGCTCGCCGACATTGGGCGGCGGGGAGTACAGCCGCCACGACCACCTCCAGGGGGGCACTAATGCGCTTCAGCTACTACCTCAACCCGCAGACGCCGGGCCCCGAGGACGACCGGCGCGTGCTGCACGAGGTGCTGGGGCAGGTCGACCTCGCTGAGAGCCTCGGCTTCTCGGACGTGTGGCTCACGGAGCACCACTTCACGGGCTACAACACATACTCGGACGCGCTCACGCTCGCGGCGGCGATCAGCCAGCGCAACCCCACGCTGAACATCGGCTTCGCGGTCAATGTCGTGCCGCTGATGCACCCGATCCGCTTCGTCACGCAGTGCAACCTGCTGGACCAGCTGACCGACGGGAAGCTCATCGTCGGCATCGGCCCGGGCAACTCGCCCGACGAGTTCGCCGGCTACGGCGTCGACGTCCAGTCGCGGCACGAGATCATGATGGAGTTCCTGGAGGTGTGCGACCTCGCGTGGGACACGCCGCGCGACGCCGGCGGCTTCGAGCACCACGGCAAGCACTTCGACGTGACGGTGCGCGGCCGCATCATCCCGGAGCCGGTGCAGCAGCCACGCCCGCTCATCGCCTACGCCTCGGCGACGCCCGAGCGCCTCGCCATGGCGGGGCGGCGCGGCTGGTCGCTGCTGCTGGGGCCGCAGAAGCCGGAGATCCTCGCGGCGCGCCTCCACCACTACTTCGAGGGGATGGACGAGGCCGCCCTCACCGAGGCGCAGCGCGCGCTCGCCTGGCAGCACACCAGCGTGCTGCGGCAGGTCTACGTCGCCGCGCCCGGCGAGAACTGGCTGGAGACGATGGACGACGTGATCGACACCTACGTCCGCAAGAGCGCGCGCGCCAACTCCGGCATCGACGACCTCGACGACACGGACTATGACCGACGCCGCAAGCAGTACATGGAGGGCGGCTGGCTGCACGCCGGCACCTCCGACGAGGTCTTCGAGAAGCTGCGCCCCTTCGCGGAGCTGGGCATCAGCAACCTGATGTGCTGGATGGCGTTTGGGCACAACAGCGACGAGCGCATCCGCGCGAGCCTCGAGCGCTTCGCCAAGGAGGTCGCGCCGCGCCTGCAGGAGGTCGATGTCGACCGCGACCTGCTGCCGCAGCTCGTCGCGGCGAGCGAGATGAAGACGCACCCGGCGGTCTACACCTAGGCACTGCCGGCGCGGGCGCTGCTGGCGGGTAGGCGCTGCCGGCGGGGGCTGCGGGCGGCGCGCTGCGGGCCGGCTCGCGGGGGCGGCGTCGTGACTCCGCGCGGCTCGGCCTGTGTCTCGCTGCGGGGCCGGCGCGTCGGCTAGAGCGTCGAACCGCCGTCGAGGTAGATCGTCTGCCCCGTCATGTACGCCGCGGCGTCGGAGGCGAGGTAGGCGGCGAGCAGCCCCACCTCGCGCAGCTCGCCGACGCGGCCCAGCGGCACGCTCGCGGCGCCACGCTCGACCATGCGCCGGTAGCCCTCCTCGCCCGCGGTGACGGCGTCGGGGAAGCTCCCCGGCGCGATCCCGTTGACGCGCACGCCGTAGGGCGCCCACTCCAGCGCGAGCGCGCGGGTGAAGCCCTCGGTCCCGGACTTGCCCGCGGCGTAGAGCGTGGTGCCCGCGCCTCCGCGGCGGCCCGCGAAGGAGCTGATGGTGATGACGCTGCCGGAGCCACGCTCCAGCATCTGAGGCCCGACGGCGCGCGCGCAGAGCAGCGCCGAGGTGAGGTTGAGGTCGACGGTGAGGCGCAGCTCCTCGTCGGTGACGGCGTCGGCGTGGCGGCTGGGGCGGCCGGGGAGCGGCACCAGCGGCTTCGCGATGGCGTCGCCGACGCCGCAGACCAGCACGTCGATGCGGCCCAGCTCGGAGGTCGCGCGCCCCACGACCTCGGCGGCGCCCGCGGCGTCGGTCATGTCGCCGGGGAGCGCGACGGCGCGCCGGCCGGACTCCGCCGCGATCGCCGCGGCCAGCGGCTCGACGTGGGTGGGGGTGAGCGCGTTGAGCGCGACGTCGCAGCCCGCCTCGGCGAGGACGCGCGCCACGCCACCCGCGATGCCGCGGCCCGCGCCCGTGACGAGCGCGGTGCGGCCCGTGAGGTCGTACTCGGAGAGCGGCATCGAGGGCCTTCTCTTTCTCAGCTCGCGCTGGATGCCGTGGCGGGCGTGGGCGCTGCGACCGGCAGCTCGTCGAGCCAGCCGACGACGGCCGCCGCGACCTCGCCGAGCACCGTCGAGTAGGCGTGGTCGCCGCCGGGGATGATCACCGCGCGGCGGTGTTCGCTGGCGGTGGCGCGCTCCATCAGCAGCTCGGCGACGCCGCGCTGCACGACGCCCTGCTCCAGCTCGCCCTCGACGCGCAGCAGCGGCACGGCGATGCGGTCGCACCAGCTCGCGATGTTGTAGGTCTCGCCGCCGTACTTCTCCAGCCAGCCCGCGGCGCGGATCAGGCTGGGGCCGATCGGGAAGTCGAACTTCATGAGCTCGTCGGGCCGGCCGGCCTCCACGAGGGCCCGCGCGCGGTCGCGGTTGCGGCGGAAGTCCTCGGCGCGCTCCGACGCCTCGTAGAAGGAGGCGGACCAGCGCGGCCCGGAGCAGGAGACGACGGCGTCGAGGCGCGGGTCCGGGTCGTGCGCGGCGTGGTAGAGCGCCTTCGTGCCGCCCAGCGAGTGGCCGAGCAGCGCGAGCCGTGTGTGACCGCGCGCCGCGAGCAGATCGAAGGCGCCGCGGAAGTCGAGGCCGCAGTCGGCGATGCTCTCGAA
The DNA here is from genome assembly GCA_963667515.2 of Dehalococcoidia bacterium. Taxonomy (GTDB): domain Bacteria; phylum Chloroflexota; class Dehalococcoidia; order UBA2979; family UBA2979; genus VYDC01. Next base: position 5,676 of record CAXXXY010000010.1, read on the forward strand.
GGCGGAGCCGAGGTAGCGGCGGCCGGCCGCGTGGCGCCACGCGATGTCGTGGCCGCGCGTGCTCATGGTGAGTGCGCCGTAGCCCGCCTCGGCGAGCGCGGCGCCGATGTCCAGCAGCACGCGCGAGTGGAAGGCGCCGCCGGTGCCGGGATTCAGCACCACCGCATCGACTGCGCGCTCGCGGGCGGCGGTGCCGGCTGCGGGCGCGAGGTAGGCGCCCGGCAGCGCCACCCCGTCCTCCGTCGTGATCTCGACCAGCTCGACCTGCATCGCGTCCTCCCCTCGCCGCGGTCACCGTCGTGCGCGCGCATCCCTCTGCTGCCGCGTCCCGCCGCGTCCCGCCGCGTCCCGCCGAGCCCGCCGAGCCCGCCGCACGCGGCGCCGGGCCCCGGCGCCCCCCGCGGCGGGAGCGGCAGCCCCTCGAGTCCAGCGGAACGCTGGCGGCAGGAGCGGCAGCCTCACCGGTCCAGCGGAACGCTGGCGCTCGCGGTGCCGGTGGTGACGGGATCGCCGGCGCGGTTCTCGGCCCAGATGCGGCACTGCACGCGGCCCTCCGCCTCCTCCAGCAGCACCCCGTGCGCCTGAAGCAGCTCGCCCTCGTAGACCGTGCGCACGAGGCGCACATCGATCGTCCCGCCCTGCGTGAAGCGATCGCCGAAGCGGTCGCGCATCAGCCGCGTCAGCAGCCCGAACGAGAGCGCGCCCTGCGCCGTGGTGGTGGGGTGCCCGCCCTGGTGCGCAGCCTCGAGGCTGGTGTGGCCGGTCAGCTCGCCCGGCCCCTCGAAGTCGTCGTAGCGGGCCTGCGTGCACTCCATGAGGCGCGGCCCGAAGCGCTCGGCGTCGGCGGCGGGCTCGGGCGGCCGTGGGTCGGAGCCGCGCTCCTCCCAGCCGTCCGCCTCGCCGGGCGCCAGGCGCAGCGCGAAGCGGCGCCAGTGCCGCTGCACCACGGCGCCCCCCACCCGCGCGACGAGCTCGAAGGTCATACCGCCGCGGCCGCGCCGCAGAAACTTCTCCGTGATCGCGCCGTGCAGCTCGATCGGCTCGCCGATGGGGAGCGGCCCGCGGTACTCGGCCCAGTAGCGGGACATGGGCCCGCCGTAGTCGCGCTTGGGCGCGGGGAGGTTCATGCCGGGGTAGTAGAGGATGTCGGGCGGCGCGATCCCGGCGGCGAGCGCCTCGGCGGGGTCATCGTCGAAGAGGCGCGCCCAGCGCTCGACGTCGGCGCGCTCGATCGTGAGCCGCCACGGCCCGTCGGGCAGCGGCCCCATGTCGAGGTCGGAGAAGGCGATCGGCGGCAGTCCCTGCTGCGGGTACTTGTAGGTGACGACGGGCATCGTGCGGGTCGCGGTGGGCGGGCTCTCCGTCGTCGGTGTCGCGGGGGGATCGAGGGTCATGCGTCGCCGCCTCTCGTCGCCGCCGACTATACCGCGCGCCGGCTGACGCTTCGGTCAGCCCGCGCCCGCCGCGTGCGAGCGAGACGGCGCGATTCCGATGATCGTGGCGAAGCCGGTTCAGGAGCTGCGATGGCGTTCGCCGGGCTCGCGATCCCCCCGCTCCCCGCTGCGCGCGCCCGCGCGCTGCCGCTGATGCTGGGCCAGGACGTGGCGATCGCCGAGCTGGCGGCGGTGGTCGAGTCCGACCCCGCGCTGGTGGCGGCGCTGCTGCGCGCGGCGAACTCCGCGCCTCCTCCCCCCGCGATCGGGTGGACTCGGCGGGCGGGGCGATGGTGCGGCTGGGCCTGGAGCCGACGCGCCAGATCGCCATGGGCGTGCTGCTGAGCGACGGCTTCGGCGAGCTGGACGACTCGCTCTACGACCTCGACGAGCTGTGGCGGCACCTGCTGATCGTCGCGATGCTCGCGGACGCGCTCGCGTGGCTGGAGACGCCGCCCGGCGCGCCGCGCCCGCCCGCCTTCACTGCGGGTCTGCTGCACGACGTGGGGCGGCTGGCGATGCTGGCGCTGGAGCCGCGGGCCTGCGCCGCAGTGTTCGAGCTGGTCGCAAACGGCATCGAGCCGCTGGAGGCGGAGCGCGAGCTGGTGGGCGACGACCACGCGGCGTGGGGCGGGCGGGTGGCGCGCGAGTGGGGGCTGCCGGAGCCGATCCCGCAGGCGATCGCGGGCCACCACGGCGACGCGTCCGAGGAGCCGCTGGCCGACGTCCTCCAGCAGGCGCGCGGCATCGCCTTCGACATTGGCGTGGGCGACGGCGTGCTGCCGGCGGGGCCCCCCGCGGAGCAGCTGGACGCGCTGGCGCGCGGCGCCGTGGCCCACCTCGGCGGCGTGGCACAGATCTTCGCGCGGGTGCAGTGGTTCCGCGGGACCATCGGCGCCTGATCCGACCGCCCGTGTCGACGGCGCGCCCGAGCCCCCTGCGCGCGTCGGCCCTCGCTACGCGGCGGATGCCATGCCGCCCAGCAGCTCCACGAAGCGATCGAAGAGCGCGGGGTCGAACTGCCCGGTCGAGTCGGCCAGGGTGGCGAGCGCCTCGGCGGGCGGGAGGCCGGATCGACCGAGCCGGTCGACCGTGATCGCGGCGTAGGCGTCGGCGATCGAGATGCAGCGCGCCTCGAGCGGGATCGCATCGCCCGCGAGCCCTGCGGGGTAGCCGGCGCCGTCCCAGCGCTCGTGGTGCTGGAGCACGGCGCTCTCCGCGGCCGGCGTGGCGAGGCCCGCGCGTGCGAGCAGGCGCTGGGAGGGCGCGGCGGGTGCCGCGCGAGCCTCGGAGCTGGCGGCCCGCTGTGGTGCACTGCCCGGCGAGCAGTCAGGGAGAGGGGACGCCGCCGGATGCCGTACTCGACGTATCTCAAGAACCAGTGGCTGGACGCGCTGCGCGGGACCGCCTACAGCGTGACCACGGCCTACGCGTCGCTGCACACCGCCGACCCGAGCGACACCGGCGCGAGCGACGTCTCGGGCGGATCGCCGGCGTACGCGCGCAAGTCGATCACCTTCGCGGCGGCGGCGGGCGCGATCGACTCGTCGAGCCAGCCCGTCTTCGACGTGCCGGCCTCCACGACGGTGACGCACGTCGGCTTCTGGGACGCCGCCACGGCGGGCAACTTTCTGGGCGGCGCGGACGTGGCGGACGAGACGTTCGGCGGGCAGGGCACCTACACGCTGACCGACGCCGACCTGGACGTGAACGCCTAGCGGCGCGCCGTCGGGGGTAGCGGGACGGGGGGCGAGCCGTGGCGATGCTGACGGAGGCCGAGCGCGCGGGGCTGTGGGAGCGCGCGATGCGCGAGGCGAGCGTGGGGCGCGAGTCGCTGGCGCTGACGAAGGCGCAGCTGCGCGCCGCGATCGACGCGAGCGACGCCTGGATCGAGCAGAGCGCGGTCGCCTTCCAGCAGGCGTTGCCGGCGCGTGCGCGCGCCGGGCTCACGGCGCGGCAGAAGGCGCGCGTCCTGCTGTTGGTCGCGCGTCGCCGCTTCGAGCGGGAGGGGTGAGCGAATGGCCTCGGGCGACAGCCTCTTCGAGCGGGACGCGCAATCGAGCTTCCCGCCCGCCTCGGCGGCGGCGACGCCGGACGTGCGAAACCAGGCGCCGGTGCTGGACTTCGACGCCGCGGCCGACGAGGCGGCGTACGTCCGCCTGACGCTGCCGCGCCACTACGCGGCGGGCGGGATCACAGTCTCGCTGCGCTGGGCGGCGTCGACGGCGACCAGCGGCGTCTGCCGCTGGGGGCTGGCGCTGGCGCGGCTGCAGGACGACGTGGACGACGTCGACTCGCACAGCTTCGCGACCGAGAAGACGGTGGACGCCACGGCGGCCTCCGCCTCCGGCGAGCTCGCCTACGACGAGATCGCCTTCCTCGACAGCGAGATCGACGGGCTGCTCGCGGGCGAGGAGGCGCTGCTCCGCGTGCGCCGGCTGGGCACCCACGCCAACGACACCATGGCGGGCGACGCCGAGCTCTTCGCGCTCGAGGCGCGGGAGAGCTAGGGAATGCGCGCCGCGCCCCACGTGCCGCGTCGCCTCACCCCCGGCCAGGACCTCGGCATCCCGGCGCTCCCCGATCCGGCGCTGCCGCTCTCGCGCTCGTGGCGCGTGCTGCGGGAGCGCCGCGACTGGCTGTGGCGGCACCACCGCACGTCGCTCACGCGCGCCTTCCTGGCGCCGCTGCGCGGGGGCGCGGCGGACGTGGAGGGCAGCAACGACACGCTGCGCTGGGCGGCGCCCACGATCTCGGCGTGGCCGCTCTCCATGTCGCTCTACTTCAACGCGGACACGTGGCAGTCCGACGGCGATCGCATCGGTGGGCTGTGCCACAGCACGACGCTCACCAACGAGATCATGTTCGCCTTCTTCACCTCGCCCACGCCCGACGAGTTCCGGCTCGAGGTGAAGTTCGACGTGAACTGCGCCTCGAGCCTCGTGCCCAGCACGGGCAGCTGGTACCACGCGACCGGCGCGATCGCCTCCAACACCGATCGCGCCGTGTGGCTGGACGGCGCCAACAAGGGCACGGCGACCAACAGCGTGACGATTCCCGCCTCGATGAACCGCGCCGTCATCGGCGGGATCGACTACGTGGCGATCATCCGCGACTGGAACGGCAAGGCGGCCGAGTTCGGCATCTGGGACTCGGCGCTCGGCGACGACGAGGCGGACGCGCTGGGGACGCACGGGCTCTCGCCGCTGATGGTCGATCCCGCCAATCTGCAGCTCTACGCCGACTGCCTGCGCGGCACGCCGTGGGTCGACCGCAGGAGCGGGCTCGCCGCGACCGTGAACGGCACGGTGAACGTCGTCGAGCACCCCCCCGTGGTCTACCCTCGCGGCGCGCGCTCGATCTTCGTGCCGGCGAGCGCGCCCAGCGCCTCCGGCAACGCGGCGATCTCGGGCGGCGGCGCCCTCGCGACGGGCGCGCGCAATGGTGGGCGCGGGCCCGCGGCGATCGCCGGCGGCGGCACGCCCGCCGCCGCCGTGCGCAAGGAGGCGCGGCAGCAGGCCGCGGCGACGAGTGGCGGCGCCGCGCTCGGGGCGGGCGCAGGCGCGCACGCCGGGCCCGCGGCTACCTCGGGCGGCGGCACGGCGCTCGCCGTGGGCAGCGGGGCGCACGCCGGGCCCGCGGCCACCTCGGGCGGCGGCGCGGCGCTCGCCGTGGGCAGCGGGGCGCACGCCGGGCCCGCGGCCACGTCGGGCGGCGGCGCGCCGAGTGCGGCGGGCGCTCCCTCCGCCTTCCAGGCGGCGGCGATCTCGGGCGGCGGCGCCGCCTCGGCCGGCATCCGCAAGGGCGGCCTCGGCGCGCTGGCGGGGGCGAGCGGGGCGCACGCCGGCAGCGGGGCGCTGGCGGGCGGCGGTGCGCTCGCGGTGGAGGGCGATCGGCCGCCGGGGATCGGCGCCATCGCGCTCGCCGACGCCGCGTTCGGCGCGGCGTCGGTGGCCGACGCGGCGCGCGGCGCAGCGACGGTCGCCGATACGGCGCGCGGCGCGGTGGAGCTGAGCGAGGTGAGGGTCACGCCATGAGCACCAGCGTTCCGCTGGACTCGAGGGGCTGCCGCTCCTGCTGGAGCTGGGGATCAGGCCGTGGGCGACATCGACGACCAGCGTGTCGCCGGACTCGAGGGGCTGCCGCTTCTGCTGGAGGTGGGGAGGCGATGAGCAACAGCTACGACCAGCGCTTCGCTGGACTCGAGGGGCTGCCGCTCGTGCTGGAGGTGGGGAGGCCATGAGCAACACCTACGATGTCGGTGACCGGGTGCGCGTCTCGGCGAGCTTCGCCGATGAGGTCGCCGCGCCCTCCGACCCTTCGCCCGTGCGGCTGCTCTACCGCGATCCTGCGGGGGCGGTGACCACGCTCGTCTACGGCACAGACTCGGAGCTCGTGCGCGACGGCGTGGGCGCCTACCACGCCGACCTCGACGCCGACGCCGCGGGCACGTGGCACTACCGCGCCGAGGGGGAGGAGAGCCCGCAGGCGGCCGGCGAGGCACGCTTCCAGGTGCACGGGAGTGTCTTCTCGTAGCTGCTCGCGGGCGCGGCGGCGCCCTCGGCTCCCGCGGCGCCCCCGCCTAGTTGTACTACCCAGGAAGGTTGTTCACAGGCGGGAGGCGGGGACGGCCCCGCCGACGCCGCCGTGCGGTCGGCGGTGATTGTAGCGGTAGAGCCAGCATGGGAGCTGGCGCAGCCGCTCGGCGTTGGAGCGGTAGGGGCGGGCGTAGGCCCACTCGTTCTGCAGGATCTGGATGAAACGCTCGGCTTTGCCGTTCGTCTGCGGGCGGTAGGGCCGCGTGTGCGACAGCCGCACGTCTGCGGCAGCGGCGGCGCCGTGGAAGCTGCGGGCGACGGTGTAGGCCTTCGCGTTGTCGGTCAGGACCCGGCGCACGCGCACGCCACGCCGGCGGAAGGCCGCGAGCGCCTGCTCGAGGAAGGCGGCGCAGCTCGCGCCACGCTCGTCGGGCAGGACGGAGACGTAGGCGTAACGGCTGTGGTCGTCGACGGCGACGTGTAGGTACTCCAGCCCCAGCGAACGCCGCGAATGCGGCCCGGAGCGCGTCTCGGCGAAGCCAGGCGCCATTCGCTTGCCGCCGCCCTCGGGGACGCGCCCGAGCTTCTTCACGTCGAGATGCAGCAGGTCGCCGGGGGCGTCGTGCTCGTAGCGGACCGGCTCCCGGGTGACGCGGTGCAGGCGGTCGAGCCGGTTGAGGCCGCGGCGCCGCAGCACGGCGTAGACCGTGGAGCGGGCGACCCCGAGCGCCCACTGGATGCGATGCGGCCCGAATCCCTGCGTGCGTCGCACGGCGCAGATGCGTCGCTCCAGCTCGGGCGGCGTGCGCCGGGGATGCGCGCGCGGGGCGGAGCTGCGGTCCTCGAGCCCTGCCGCTCCCTCCGCCCGGAAGCGCCCCAGCCACTTGGCAACGGTGTGGCGGGAGACGCGGAAGTGGCGAGCGACCTCAGCCTGGGGCCAGCCGGCGTCCACTTCCCGCACGAGCTCGAGTCGGGTCAGCGGCGTCAGCCGCGCGTTACGATGGGCCATGAGGGTGTCCTCTCCTCGCTACTGCCGTGCTGTCACACACAGCAGCGGGCGAGGCCCCTCATCCTGTCAACAACCTACGTGGGAACTACAACTAGGCGCGAGCCAGCGTCTGCCCCGCCCACACCGCGAGCAGCGCTGCCCCGACGGAGAGCGTCACGTTGAGCAGCGCGAAGGGCCACTGCCCGCCCTCCAGCAGGTCGACCGTCTCCAGCGAGAAGGTGGAGAACGTCGTGAAGGCGCCCAGCAGCCCGACCGTCAGGCCGAGGCGCAGCTCTGCGGGGACCGAGGAGCGCTGCAGCAGCGCGACCGCGAGGAAGCCGAGCAGGAACGAGCCCACGACGTTGGCGGCGATCGTGGCCAGCGGCACCCGACCCTCGGCCAGCGAGGGCAGGAGCTCGCGGAGGGCGTAGCGCAGGAGCGCGCCGACGGCGCCGCCGAGCGCGATGGAGGCGATCTGCATCGCGCGCCACGGTGGCATGCCGGCGCGGCGGAGGCAATCGATTGGCGCGGCTGCGGCGGGGCGCGCTGCCGCGCGAGGGCGGTGCAGGGCGGCTACTCGACGGCGACGAGCTCGATCTCGAAGGTCAGCGCCATGCCCGCGAGTGGGTGGTTGGCGTCGACGCGGATCTCGTTCTCCGTCAGCTCGAGGACGATCGCCGGGGCGCCGTTCCCGAGCTGCACGCGGTCGCCGACGCCCAGGCCCTGGTGGGCGCTGCCGCGAGGCACCGTCAGCACGTTGCGGTCGTCACGCTCGCCGTAGGCGTCGGCGGGCTCCAGGCGCACCGTCACCGACTCGCCGATCGCGAGCCCCGTGACCGCGCCGTCGAAGCCCGCGATCACCTGCCCCGTGCCCAGCGTGAAGCGCAGCGGCTCGCGCTCCCGCGAGGAGTCGAAGACCTCGCCGGAGTCGAGCGTGCCGTGGTAGTGGACCTGCACCGTGTCGCCGCTCTCGGCCACGCGCGTCTCCCCCCCTGCCCCCGCTGCAGGCGTGCTCGGCGGCCGCTGCGTCGGGCTGCTGGAGGCGGCCGCGCCTGCCCCGGCGCCGCTGCCCCCGTCATCGTCGTCGCCGCATCCCGCCGCGAGCAGCGTCACCGCCAGCACCGCGAGCGCGACCGCGATCGCGCGGGACGCCGCGCGCGCCGGCGCGGGCGAGCGACGCAGCGCGCGCGAGCGTCGCTGCAGGCGCTGGCGGGATGGCGTGGGCGGGGTGGCGGGGCGCTGGGCGGTCGGCTCGATCGCTGATCCCCCGCCCGCAGCAAGAGGCGCCCGCAGCAACGGGCGCGGGTACGCCCACGATCACGGTATCACGCGGCGATCGTGCGAGCCGTGGGGCCGCGCCGACGGGGAGCGCAGCGGGCAGGGGCGTCGGGGGCGCGGGCGCTAGAGGACGGAGTGCAGCCCCAGCGCCGTCTCGCGCAGCGAGTAGAGCGCCATCGCCGAGAGCAGGACGCCCGCCGGCAGCAGCATCAGCGCGCCGAACTCGCCCTGCGTCGCGTAGTTGCCCGCGACCGCGAACGCGAGCACGGCGCCTTGCACCATGAACAATCCGAACAGCGCGAAGACGGCGGTTCGTAGCGCGGAGCGGTGCGGTGGTAGCTGCATGCGTCGGTCCCCTCACCCCCCCCCCCCCCCCCGAACTCGGTGTTTCTGGAGCATGCGCGTCGAGCGGTAGGGCGCGGGTTGAGACATGGCGACGGCGGGCGCCCCGTTCGTCGAGATCGTCGGATTCGGTCCAGAACTAGACATAAACACGAAGACCGTAGTCGTTGTAGTGCGCGTCCGGCCGGAGCGAGGAGCGCGCGGCGACGCGACTGACCTTGAGGTGGTGCCGCCACGAGCCACCGCGCGAGGCCCGGCGGCCGCTGCCCTCGGCGGGGGGGGGCCAGCGGGCGTCGGCGCGCGCGGCGATCCCCTCGTAGGCGCGGGGGTCGTACCAGTCGGCGCACCACTCGTGGACGTTCTCTGCCATGTGGTAGAGGCCGAGGCCGTTGGGCGGCGTCGAGCCGATGGGGAGCGGGCGGTCCGTCCCGCGCGAGCCGCGGGCGAGCGGGCCGTCCTCCCACGGCTCGTCGCCCCACGGGTAGAGCGTCGCCGCGCCGCCGCGAGCGGCGTGCTCGCGCTCGGCCTCGCTGGGCAGCCGGCAGCGCCGCCCCAGCAGCGCCGAAAGCCACTCGCAGTAGGCGGCGGCGTCCTCCCAGCTCACGCCGACCACGGGCTGCGCCGGGTGCGAGAAGCGCTCCTCCTCCCAGAAGGGGGAGGACTCGCGGCCGCTGTCGGCGAGGAAGCGCGCCCACTCCGCGTTGGAGACGGGGGTGAGCGCGCAGCCGAACGCCGCCAGCTCCACCTCGACGAGCGGCTGCTCGTCGGCGCGCAGCGTCGAGCCCATGCGCACGCTCCCCGCCGGCACCGGCACGAAGCAGCTCGCCGCCGGCCCCTCGTCGAGCAGGCGGCGGATGCGCGGGTCGTCCTCGGGGGCGCGCAGCTTCACGGCGCGCGATGCTACGCGCTCGGACGGCGCGCGGCGACGGGCGCCCGTCACCTTCGTCACGCCCGGCGCTCGGCCGGCGCGTACGATCGAGGGGCGCACCCACCGCGCGAGCGGAGCCCCCATGCCATCGCGCCGCGCCCTCCCGTCGCTGCTCGCCCTCGCCACGCTCCTCGGCGCGTCGCTGCTCGCGGCCTGCGGGGGCGGCGCCGACGCACCCGACGACGCCCCCGCCGCCGCGCCGACGGACGCGCCCACGCCCGCCGCCCCCGCGAGCGCGCAGCCCGCGAGCTGGGACGACGCCACGTGGGCGGCAGCGCTGGAGACGATGCGCGAGCACGATCTCGGGGCGCGCACGGAGGTCATCGAGAGCGCGGTGCGCGACGACCAGCTCGCGCTGTTCCCGGTGCTCATGGAGCTGGAGCGCTACTCGTTCCCCTTCGAGCTGCAGGAGACGGTGGACTGGGCGCTGTGGGCGTTGAGCGGCGAGGACCAGGGCAGCGACTGGGGCGTGGCGCTGGAGTGGCTGGGCCGCCACCCGGAGGTGCCGCTGCCGCCGGGCTTCGCCGACTGGAAGGCGGATCTGCTGGCCGATCGCGTCGACCCGGCCTTCCGCCGCTTCCTGGGCGAGGGCACGCCCTCGACGATCCGTGTGGAGCTGGTGCAGTGGGGCGGCGTCTCCGTCGATGGCATCCCCGCGCTCGTCGACCCGGCCTTCGTCGCGGGCGCCGAGGCCGGCTACCTGCTGCCCGACGAGCCCGTCTTCGGCGTTGAGATCGCGGGCGACGCGCGGGCCTACCCGCTACGCATCCTCGACTGGCACGAGATGGCGAACGACGTGGTCGGCGGCGTCCCGGTCGCGCTCGCCTACTGCACGCTGTGCGGCGCGGGCGTCCTCTACGACGCGCGCTCAGGCGGCGAGACGCTCGAGTTCGGCAGCTCGGGGCTGCTCTACGAGAGCAACAAGCTGATGTACGACCGCTCCACGGACACGCTGTGGAACCAGCTCACCGGCGAGCCCGTGATGGGCGAGCTGGTCGGCAGCGGCGCGCAGCTGCGGCGGCTGCCGATCGTGGTGTCGGACTGGGCGAGCTGGCTCGCGGCGCACCCCGACACGCTGGTGCTGGACATCGAGACGGGGCACGACCGCGACTACACGCCGGGCGCCGCATACGGCGACTACTTCGCCTCGGCGAGCACGCTCTTCCCCGTCTATCAGCGCAGCCAGCAGCTGCCCGAGAAGTCGTTCGTGTTCGGGCTGCTGCTGCGCGGCACGCCGAAGGCGTACCCGCTGCGCGATCTGCAGCGCACGCCCGTGGTCAACGACGAGCTCGCGGGCCGGGCGGTCGTGGTGGTGACGGAGCCCGCCTCGCGCGCGGTCCGCGCCTACGAGGCCGGCACGCACACCTTCGAGCCGGGGCCGGAGTCGGGCGCCCTGCTCGACGAGGAGGGCGCGCCCTGGCGCGTCACCGAGGCCGCCCTCGAGGGCCCCGACGGCGCCTCGCTGGAGCGGCTGCCCGGCCACCTCGTGTACTGGTTCGGCTGGTTCTCGTTCTACCCGCGGACGCTGCTGCTCGGCGACTAGCGTTCCGCTCGCCCCTCGGGGCTGCCGCGAGCGTTCCGCTCGCCCCTCGGGGCTGCCGCGAGCGTTCCGCTCGCCCCTCGGGGCTGCCGCCGCCTTCGGTGTCGCGGCGCATCTGGCTCGGGGTCGTGTGCGAGCGCCCTCGACGGTTGGCGCGGTGCGGAGACGGACCGCCTGCCGCCGGCGGACGGCGCGCCCTCTTGCTCGCGCGGCAGCCCCTCGAGTCGAGCGGAACGCTCGGTGGAGTCGCGGGCGGATCGTGGCGCTCCCCCGGCCCGACCGGCAGCGCCGCCGGCTGCCCGAAGCCGAGCATCGGCAGGATCCGCGTCATCGCCGCCGCGCGCTCCGCGAAGCGGCGCCACGCTCGGCGCCATGTGTCTCGCATCGCCGCCCCCTCGCACTCCGCCGCCCCACCGGCCGCGCCAGCAATGGTGCGGCGCGCGGCCGCTGCAGGCGCCTGCGCTTCGCCACACCGCGGGCAGGCCCTTTGTCCTCCCACTAGTGGATCCCCGATAGGCGGGCGGGTGGGGGCGGGGGCAGAGTGGCGGCATGGAGATCGCGCTCGCCGTCGTGCTGGGGCTGCTCTTCGCGTGCGCGCTCGCGGCGATCGTCGCGATGACGGCGCTCGGCCCGGCGGGGGGCACGACGCTCCGCCGCCGGCAGTCGCTGTCGCGGCGCGACCCGGTGCCGCCGCTCGAGGGCGCCGCCGAGCCTCGGCGCCGCGACCGCGCCGCCTAGCCCGCCTCGCCCCGCCTCGCTGTTGCTCGCCCGACAGCGGGCGCCGCCGCGCGCTATCGTGGCGCCTGCCGGGGGAGCTGCGACAGGGGGAGCGCGTGGGCAAGAAGTACGACGCCGAGCGGGCCGTCGCTACAGGCGAGGGCGAGCAGCACCGCGACGAGATCCTCACGTTCATGTCGGACTGGGATCACGTCGCCAAGTACCTGCTGACCTACCGCCGCGACGGCCGGCCGCGGATGCGCCCCGTCAACGCCTACATGGTGGACGGCTGGCACATTCAGACCGTGACGCAGGACCTGCACTTCAAGACCGCGCACGTGCGGCGCGACTCGCGCGTGGCGTACCTCTTCTCGGGGATGTCCCCGCGCCATCGCGGCAACGACCCGATCTCGATCTTCGTCGAGGGCGTGGCCGAGCTCGTCGAGGACCAGGCGATCGTGCGGCCCTTCCTGCGCTGGCGGGAGGAGGTGACGCACACGGGGGAGAACAACCCCGGCGACGACTACGTGCCGTACCTGATCCGCACGACGCCGCTCTATCTGCGCGCCGAGGGCTTCAGCGGCCGCCGCAGCCCCGTGGTCTACACGGAGTTCCCCGGCGTCGAGGCGGGGGCGCCCGCTCGCCAGGGATAGCCCCGCGCTACGGCAAGCGCCGGCCCCCCAGCGCCTGCGGCGCGTGCCGAGGCGCTTGCGCCGCCTACCACCAACCGAGCTTGTGGCGCCGCCCCCGGTGCTCCCAGCCGGCGGCGCCGGCGCGGCGCAGGCGATCGAGGTGGCGGCTGCAGAGCTGGATCGTGATGCGCTCCTCCTCCTCGGCGCCCGCGCGGTCGGCGGGACCGACCCAGCGCAGCACGGCCGCCTCCTCGCGGGGGCGGCTCTGGCAGAAGGCGCAACGCTGGAGCGCAGTCATCGGCGCATGGTAGCCCCGCGCGGTCGTGACCGCCTCGCGCTCGCTATGCTCGTGCTCAACGAGCGCAGGGGACGGGGGGGGGGCAGCCGATGATCGTGGTGACGTCCGACGAAGTGCCGGGGCGCGAGGTCGCGGCGGCGCTGGGGCTGGTCTCGGCGAACGCCGTGCGCGCGCGCCACATCGGCCGCGACATCCTCGCGGGGCTGAAGAACATCGTCGGCGGCGAGATCGGCGCGTACCGCCAGCTCTTGATCGAGTCGCGCGAGCAGGCGCTCGCCGAGATCGAGGCGAAGGCGGCAGAGCGCGGCGCCGACGCCATCGTCGCCGTGCGCATCGCCACCGCCTCGATCGCGCAGGGCGCCGCCGAGATCCTCGTCTACGGCACCGCCGTCCGCCTCAACGAGCGTTCCGCTCGACCCTAGGCAGCGTTCCGCTGCACTCGAGGGGCTGCCGCTCCTCGACGGGGGCGACGGCTCTATCGCGACGCGAGCGGCGGCGGAGAGGGCTGCGCTCCGTGAGCCCTCGCAGGCGCGGCAGCGAGCGAGCGTTCCGCTCGACCGGGTGGCACGGACCGGGCGGCGCCGCCACGCGCCGCGATCGAGCCGCACCGCGGCCATCGCCCCGCGAGCCCTCTTGTAGGAGCGGCAGCCGACACGGTCGAGCGGAACGCTCGCGCTCGTTAGCGGGGGAAGGGGGTGTAGTCGGGGTCGCGCTTCTCCAGGAACGCTGTCATGCCCTCGGTCGACTGCTCGCGGTTCCAGACCGCGTTCAGCAGCTCGCTGCCGTGCGTCCACGATGGGTAGTGCAGGTCGCCGAGGTAGTTCAGGCTCGTCTTCAGGTAGCGCAGGGTCAGCGGCGCGTGGCCGTTGATGGTGGCGCACCACTCCTCGGTCGTCGCCTCCAGCTGGTCGTCGGGCACCACCTCGTTGATCAGCCCCACCTGCTTCGCCTCGGCGGCGCCGTAGCGGCGCGCCAGGAACAGCATCTCGCGGGCCCGGCGGTCGCCCATCAGCAGCGGCAGGTACTGCGTGGCGCCCACCACGGGGAGCGCGCCCACCTTGGCGCCGGACTGCCCGAAGACCGCGTTCTCGCTCGCGATCACCAGGTCGCAGTAGAGCTGGAACTCGTTGCCGCCGCCGATGCACCAGCCGCGCACCATCGCGAGCGTCGGCTTGCCGCAGTTGCGGAGCTGCATGCAGAGCCGGCGCATCTTGTTGTTCCAGACATGCCCGCTCTGCTCGTTCAGCGCCATCATCGCCTGGATGTCGCCGCCCGCGGAGAAGGCGCGCCCGACGCCGTAGAGCACGCCGACGCCGATCGCCGGGTCCTCGTCCAGGCGGGTGAAGGCGTCGTTCAGCTCGTCGAGCATCGTCTGGTTGGTGGCGTTCAGCACCTCGGGGCGGTGCATCCCCACCCACAGCGTGCGCTCGCGCTCCTCGACGACGATCGTCTCGTACTGCGGCGTCTCGGACTGGGCCATCTCGTTCCCCCGCTCACCTGATCCCGCCCGGCGGAGGTGACAGTATGCTCGGAGGGCCGCAGGGGCGAGAGCGCCGCCGCGAGGCAGGACGAGGGGACCCGAGATGCGCGAGGCCGTGATCGTCGACAGCGTTCGCACGCCGCTGGGCAAGTCGTTCCGCGGATCGCTGAACATCACGCGGCCGGACGATCTGCTGGCGCAGGTCATCGACGAGCTGTTCGCGCGCCATCACGAGCTCGACAAGGCCGAGGTCGAGGACGTGACCATCGGCTGCGGCTTCCCGGAGGGGGCGCAGGGGCTGAACGTCGCGCGCGTCGCCGGGGTGCTGGCGGGGCTGCCGACCTCGGTGCCGGGGCAGACCATCAACCGCTTCTGCGCCTCGGGATCGCAGGCGGTGGCGACGGCGGCGAACCAGGTGATCCAGGACGGCCTCGACATCGTGGTCGCGGGCGGCGTCGAGACGATCTCGCTGATCGACGACGGCAGCCGCAACATGAGCCACCTCGTCAACCCGAAGGTGCGCGAGCAGTTCCCGGCGATCTACTGGGTGATGGGTCGCACCGCCGAGGTGGTGGCGGAGCGCTACGGCGTGAGCCGCGAGGATCAGGACGCCTACGCGCTGCGCAGCCAGCAGCGCACCGCGCGCGCGCAGCGAGAGGGGATCTTCGCCGACGAGATCGTGCCCGTCTCGACGATGCGCCGCGTGACGCCGAAGGAGGGCGAGCCCTACGAGGAGGCGGTCACGCTTGAGCAGGACGAGTGCAACCGGCCCGACAGCACGCTGGAGGGGCTGGCGAAGCTGCCCTCGGCGTTCACGCGCGACGGCTCCGGCTCGGTGACGGCGGGCAACTCCTCGCAGTTCTCGGACGGTGCCTCGGCGACGCTGGTGATGTCGGCAGAGCGCGCGAAGCAGCTTGGGCTGGAGCCGATCGGGATCTACCGCGGCACGGCCGTCGCGGGCGTCGATCCCGACGAGATGGGCATCGGCCCCGCCAAGGCGGTGCCGCGGCTGCTGG
Organism: Dehalococcoidia bacterium; assembly: GCA_963667515.2. Taxonomy (GTDB): domain Bacteria; phylum Chloroflexota; class Dehalococcoidia; order UBA2979; family UBA2979; genus VYDC01. The sequence goes on from CAXXXY010000010.1 coordinate 20,866, forward strand.
AGAAGGCCGGCGTGGCGCTGAGCGACATCGACCTCTGGGAGCTGAACGAGGCGTTCGCGGTGCAGGTGCTGCAGGTGCAGCGGATGCTGGACCTGCCGGAGGAGGCGCTGAACGTCAACGGCGGCGCGATCTCCATCGGGCACCCCTACGGCGTGACGGGCTCGCGGCAGGTGGGGCACCTGCTGCGCGAGCTGGGGCGCCGAGGCGGCCGCTACGGCGTGGTGACGATGTGCGTGGGCGGTGGGCAGGGCTTCGCCTCGCTCTTCGAGGCCGTCTAGCGCGATTCCGCGTCGCGCGGGAGCGGGGGACGCCGCTGCGCCGCGGCTCTATCTCTGGGAGCAGAGCCCGCCCGCCCGCCCTCGGGGGCTGCGCCCCCGCACCCCCTCTGCGGAGGCGCTTCGCGCTCCGCCGGAGAGAGATCGGCGTGGGTGCCTCCACCTGCCCGCGTCGCGGGTGCTGCGCGCCGCTCGGCTGCGCGCGCTAGAAGAGCGGGGGCAGGCCCTCGCGGTGGGAGCGCCACTGCAGCAGGCTCGAGAGGACGAGCGCGGCGCGCTCGATCGAGTCGTAGGAGGCGATGCCGCCCGCGTAGAGCGCGCGAGAGAGTTCGAGGTCGGCGCCGAGGTCGCCCCAGACGCGGTCGCGCTCCACGTAGAGCAGAGGGATGCCGGCCTCCTCCTGCGCCGAGGCGAGCTCGGAGGCGAGGGCGCGAGCCTCCTCGCGCTCCTCCTCGGGCGGGGAGGCGGAGGGCGCATCGTCGTGCCACGGCACGCGGCTCCCGTGTGCGCCCTGCACGATGCCGGGCGAGACCAGGATCACGTCGACGGCGCCGGAGCGAGAGACGGCGCGCACGATGCCGCGCCGACGCTCGGCCTCGCCCGCGCCGCGTCCGCGCCCGCCGAAGCTCTCGGCGTCGATGGGATTGCGGGCGCTGGTCCCGGCGGTCGGGATGAACTCGGACAGCTCCGCGCGGGTCGCCGAGGGCAGCTCCGGCACCTCGAGCCCCACGCGCGCGAAGGCGTCCGTCGCCAGCACGCCGACGCCGCCGCCCGAGCTGAGCAGCGCCACGCGCGGCCCGCGCACCCGCCGCGCCGAGCTGGTGAGCGCCGCGAGCATGTCGCGCAGCTCGGCCATGCTCTCGACCCGCAGCGCGCCCGTCTGCCGGCACAAAGCCTCGAAGACCTCGAGGGAGCCCGCGAGCGATCCGGTGTGCGAGCGGACCGCCCGAGCGCCCGCGGCCGAGAGGCCACCCTTGAGGATCACGGTTGGCTTCTCGCGCGCGCAGCGCCGCAGCGCCGCAGCGAACGCCGGACCGTCCGGCACGCCCTCGATGTAGGCGCCCACCACCTCGGTCTGCGGATCGGCGGCGGCGTAGTCGAGGAAGTCGTGCGCGGCGAGGTCGGCGCCGTTGCCGTAGGAGACGACCTTCGAGAAGCGCATCCCCAGCGCGCCGAGCCGGAAGATCAGGTCGGCCGTGTTCACGCCGGACTGCGAGAGCAGGAAGATGCTCCCGACCTCCGTGGGAGGGTTGCCCGTGAAGGCGATGCGCTCCTCGGGGACGTAGAGGCCCATGCAGTTGGGGCCGATGACGCGGATGCCCGCCGCGACGGCGCGGCGCACCGCGCGACGCTCGATGGCCGCGCGCTCCGGGTCGCCGGTCTCGGAGAAGCCCGCGGTGAAGAGCTGCAGCGTGCGCACGCCGCGCTCGATGCAGTGCTCGACGAGGGCGGGCACCGCGGCGGCCGGCACCTGCGAGATGACGTGGTCGACGGGGCCGGGCACGTCGAGCAGCGAGGGGTAGCACGGGAGCCCGCCCACCTCGGAGAGCTTGGGGTTCACGGGGTAGAGCGCGTGCGCCTCGTCGTAGCCGAGGGCGAGCAGGGCGCGCAGGAAGTTGCCGCCGCGCGGATCGCCCGAGGGCACGCCGACCACGGCGATCGAGCGCGGGTGGAAGAGCCACTCGAGGGGGGGCGCTGCGCTGCGGTCGCCGGCATCGCCGGTCGCGGAGGGGGCGGGCACGGGCCCTCGTCTACGCCTTCGCGCGGACGATCTGGGAGCGGGGGCGCTCGCCGATCGGCGTGTCGCCGATGACGCCGCCCTCGGCGAGCGCGTCGATGGCCGCGTCGTCGAGGCCCAGCAGCTTGCCGAGGATCGCGCGGTTGTCCGAGCCCAGGTCGGGCGCCGGCGCCAGGACGCAGGGCCCGGCGTCGGTGGTGCGCCACAGCCAGCCGTGCATCGCCCACGCGCCGACCTCGGGGTGCTCCGCCTGCTCGTAGTAGCCGCGCGCCGCGAGGTGCGGGTCGGCCAGCAGCTCGTTCACAGTCGAGACGGGGCCGGCGGGCACGCCGTGCTCGCGCAGCCGCTCGAACGCCTGCTGCTTCGTGAGCGCGGCCGACCACTCGCCGATCGGTTCGTCGAGCTCGGCGCGGTGCTCCCAGCGCGAGCGCACGGTGGCGAAGCGCTCCTCGGCGGCCCACGCGGGGTCGCCCATGGCGGCGCGCAGCCCCGCCCACTCCTCGTCGCTGCTGACGGCGATCGCGATCCACTCGTCCGTACCGTCGCAGGGGTAGGCGTTGTGCGGCGCCATCCACTCGTGCTCGTTGCCGCGGTGCGGCGGGAGGCGGTGGTTCATCGACCACTCCATGAACGCCTCGCCGATCAGCGTGGTCATCGGCTCACGCTGCGCCAGGTCGATGACCTGCCCGCGCCCCGTGCGGCGGCGCTGGATCAACGCGCTCACGACCGCGGCCGCGGCGGCGACGCCGGCCACCGGGTCGC
>CAXXXY010000011.1:0-376135 GCA_963667515.2 Dehalococcoidia bacterium
CCACGGCGCGCGCGACGCCCTCGGCGTCGCTGACGACGCGGCCCCGTCCCTCCAGCGTGAGCCAGCGCCCCCGTCGACCCTGGCAGAGCACGGCGCGGCCGGCCGCGTCGGCGCCGCGCTCGAGGTTCCGCGCCTTGCGGGCGCCCGCGAAGGTGATGATGCGCGCGGTGCGGCTGGCGGCGTCGTAGCCGAAGCCGACGGGCACCACGTGCAGGCTGCCGTCGGGCCGCTGCGTGCTAAGCGTCGCGAGCTGGCGCTCGGCGAGGAACGCCAGCACGTCCTCCGGCAACCGATCGAGGTCGAGCGCCACGGGCGTCTCCTTCCTGCGCAGCCCCCACGGGCTCGGCGAGCGGGGGGGCCTCGGCGGGCCCGCGGCATCGTAGCCGCTCGCAGCGCCGCCCCGCGGAGAGCGCCGCCGGGGGCGAGCTCCCCCGCTCCTGCTACCATCCGGCCGGCCGGCCACCGGGCGCCGGCGGCGGCCATGGCGAGTGGGGGGAGCGGCGGATGCTCGAGGGGATCCAGGGGCTCGGCTGGCTCGTGCGCCGCACCGACGACCCGCAGGGGCTGGCGGCCTTCTACCGCGACGTGATCGGCCTTCCCGTGCTGCGCACCCACGGCGCGACCACCGTGTTCTGGTGCGGCGAGACGGTGGTGATGGGCATCAACAGCGGCGGTCGGCCGCAGCCTCGCTACGCCGACCGCAGCGAGGCGCCGTTCATGCCGATCTTCCGCGTGCGCTCCATGGAGCGCACGGCCGCGAGGCTGCGCGAGCGCGGCGTCGAGTTCGTGAACGAGCCGTTCGAGATCGGCGGCGGCCAGGGCATCCTCGCCTACCTGCGCGACCCCGGCGGCCACATCACCGGCCTGCAGGAGCGCAGCGAGACGAGCGATCGCCCGCAGGACATCGAGTGGCGGCGGCGGCGCGACGCCGGCGAGCTGGCCGTGGCGGGCGCGCCCGCCCTCGATGGCGAGCTCGCGGGGCTGGGCTGGATCGTCGTGCGCTGCGGCGACCTCACGGCGCCGGTCGCCTTCTACCGCGACGCGCTCGGCCTCGAGGTGGTGATGGCGGGCGAGCGCGCGACGCTGCTGGCCCTCGGCGGCACGCTGACCCTCGAGGTCGCGCTGGGCGGCACCCCGCAGCCGGTGCCAAGCGACCGCGCCGAGGTGCCCGACGCCTTCCTGCTGCGCGCCGACGACGCAGGCGCGCTCGCGGCGCGGCTGGAGGCGGCCGGCGCGCGCCGCGTCGGCGGCACGCACCGCACCGAGGACGGCGGCGGCGCCATCCAATACCTGCTCGACCCGGAGAACCACCTCTTCGGCGTGCAGACGCGCACCGAGGCCAGCGAGCGCGTCGAGGACGTCGAGGCGCGGCGCCGCCGAGCGCTGCGCCCGATCGTGACGTAGCCCAGGCGCACGACACCCGAAAGGCCGCCGAGGGCCAAAGGAAGGCGAATCCGTGACGCAGGTGCAGACGGCGACCGGCCCGGTCGAGCACGACCAGCTCGGCGTCACGCTCTCCCACGAGCACCTCTTCATCCACTCGACGGGGCTGCAGCACCAGTACCCGTGGCTCTACGACCGCGAGAGCGCGATCGAGCACGTCGTGGGCGAGCTGCGCGACGCGGCCGACGCCGGCGTCGGCGCGATCATCGACGTGACGACGCCCGACCTCGGGCGCGACGTGGAGCTGATCGCCGAGGCATCGCGCCGCTCGGGCGTGCACGTCATCGTCGCCACCGGCATCTGGCTCGAGATCCCGCGCATGTTCCGGCCGCGCTGGGACGGCCGCGGCGGCGCCGACGCCGACCAGGCCGCCGCGATCTTCGCGCACGAGATCGAGCAGGGCGCCGCCGGCACCTCGATCCGCGCGGGCGTGATCAAGGTGGCGAACAACCGCCCGCCAGGCGTCGGCGACGCAGAGGAAACGATCCTGCGCGGGGCGGCCCGCGCCGCCCGCCGCACCGGCGTGCCGATCTCCACGCACACCAGCCCCTACGACGTGGGGCGCGAGCAGATGCGCGTCTTCGCGGCGGAGGAGCTGCCGCCGCACCTCGTCGCGATCGGCCACGCCTTCACCGACGACCTCGACTACCTGCGCGCCGTGCTCGCGGCGGGCCACTACCTCTCGATCGACCACTTCGGGCGCGGCCGCGAGGAGGAGCCCGCGGTGCTCGACGCGGTCGCCGCGCTCGCCGCCGAGGGCCACGCCGACCACCTGATGCTGGGCCACGACAACGGTGGCGAGATGGACTGGAGCCCCCACGGCCCGCACGAGCCGCCCTCGACGTGGCGCTACGTGGCCGAGGGCGGGCGCGCCGAGCTGGAGCGCCGCGGCGTCTCCGCCGACGCCATCGACGCGATGCTGATCCGCGCCCCCGCCGCGTTTCTCAGCGCTGGCCTCAGCGGTGGACGGGGAGAGCTAGCCGATGACCGTCGAGGCCGCGCGCGCGCCGCTCTCCGCCGCCGCCATCCGCGAGCAGCTCGCGGCCGCGGGGGTGCGCTTCATCGCGGCGCTGCCCGACATCACGACGAGCGAGCAGGTGCTGAAGCCGCTGCTCGCGGACCCCGGCGTGCGCGTCGTGCAGGTCTGCAAGGAGGACGAGGGCATCTCGATCTGCGCGGGGCTCTACGCGGGCGGGGAGCGCTCGGTGCTGATGATGCAGCACACGGGGCTGCTCGACTCGATCAACTGCCTGCGCGCGGTCGGCGTCGAGGGGGAGAACCCCGTCTGCATGCTGGTCGGCCTGCTGCGCAACGAGCCGGGCGTGCCGCCCTCGCAGTCGCCGCGCTACGGGCTGCGCATCGTGCAGCCGATCCTCGGCGCCATGGGCGTGGAGCACGAGCTGCTGGAGTTCGCGGGCGACGAGGCGCGCATCGCCCCCGCCATCCAGCGGGCGTACGAGCGTCGGCGCCCCGTGGTGCTGCTCGTCGGCGGGGAGCCCGTCTGATGACGATGAAGCGCGACCAGATGCTGCACGCCCTCGCGCGCCACCGCACGGGCGAGGTGGTGGTCGCGGTCTACCGCGCCGCCAACGAGCTGATCCACATCGACCCGTCCGAGCTGAACTACACCTTCAACGCCGCGATGGGGCAGGGCTCGTCGGCGGCGCTCGGCATCGCTCTGGCGCGGCCCGATCGCCGCGTCGTGGTGCTGGACGGCGGACGGCAGCCTGCTGATGAACCTCGGCACGCTCGTCACCATCGCCGACGCCGCGCCCGCCAATCTGCTGCACTGCGTCTGCTCCAACGGCACCTACGAGACGAACGGCGCGGTCCCCGTGCCCGGCGTCGGCCGCGCCTCCTTCGCCGCGATGGCGCTGGCGGCGGGCTACCGCGACGCGCGACGCATCGAGGGCCTCGAGGAGTGGGACCAGGCACTGCCGGAGCTGCTCTCCGCCGAGGGCCCCGTGCTCGTCGACCTCGCCGTCGAGCCGGGCGAGGAGACCTGGCCCGACGACTTCCGCACGCTCCACTCCACCGCGGCCCGCGACCGCTTCATCGCCGCCCTCGAGCGTTCCGCTCGACCATAGGGGTGCCGTGCGCGGCTGAAACGCTCGCCGAGGCGTCCGGCCGGGCACGGGCGACCCCGAAACCGTGGGCGCTCAGGGAGGGCGGCAGCCGACTAGTTGTAGTTCCCACGTAGGTTGTTGAGAGGATGAGGGGCCTCGCCCGCTGCTGTGTGTGACAGCACGGCAGTAGCGAGGAGAGGACACCCTCATGGCCCATCGTAACGCGCGGCTGACGCCGCTGACCCGACTCGAGCTCGTGCTGGAAGTGGACGCCGGCTGGCCCCAGGCTGAGGTCGCTCGCCACTTCCGCGTCTCCCGCCACACCGTTGCCAAGTGGCTGGGGCGCTTCCGGGCGGAGGGAGCGGCAGGGCTCGAGGACCGCAGCTCCGCCCCGCGCGCGCATCCCCGGCGCACGCCGCCCGAGCTGGAGCGACGCATCTGCGCCGTGCGACGCACGCAGGGATTCGGGCCGCATCGCATCCAGTGGGCGCTCGGGGTCGCCCGCTCCACGGTCTACGCCGTGCTGCGGCGCCGCGGCCTCAACCGGCTCGACCGCCTGCACCGCGTCACCCGGGAGCCGGTCCGCTACGAGCACGACGCCCCCGGCGACCTGCTGCATCTCGACGTGAAGAAGCTCGGGCGCGTCCCCGAGGGCGGCGGCAAGCGAATGGCGCCTGGCTTCGCCGAGACGCGCTCCGGGCCGCATTCGCGGCGTTCGCTGGGGCTGGAGTACCTACACGTCGCCGTCGACGACCACAGCCGTTACGCCTACGTCTCCGTCCTGCCCGACGAGCGTGGCGCGAGCTGCGCCGCCTTCCTCGAGCAGGCGCTCGCGGCCTTCCGCCGGCGTGGCGTGCGCGTGCGCCGGGTCCTGACCGACAACGCGAAGGCCTACACCGTCGCCCGCAGCTTCCACGGCGCCGCCGCTGCCGCAGACGTGCGGCTGTCGCACACGCGGCCCTACCGCCCGCAGACGAACGGCAAAGCCGAGCGTTTCATCCAGATCCTGCAGAACGAGTGGGCCTACGCCCGCCCCTACCGCTCCAACGCCGAGCGGCTGCGCCAGCTCCCACGCTGGCTCTACCGCTACAATCACCGCCGACCGCACGGCGGCGTCGGCGGGGCCGTCCCCGCCTCCCGCCTGTGAACAACCTTCCTGGGTAGTACAGCTAGTCGAGCGGAACGCTCGTGGACGGGTTGCCGGCGGGCCAGCCGAGGTGCTCGCAGGCGGCGGCGCCGAGGATCGACGCGCGCTCCTGCTCGCTCAGGAAGTCGAGCGCCTCGCTCCAGAGCCGCAGCTCCTCGACGTAGCTGGCGCGGCCGCGGCGCAGCGTCTGCGTGTGGTCGGTCGCCCACAGCATCCGCTCCGGGCCGAACGACTCGTAGGCGGCGCGCGCGGCCTCGTGCACCTCGGGGAAGGGGTAGCCCTGCGTCGAGCGCGCGGGCAGCGTGGAGAGCTTCACCACAACGCCGGGGTAGCGCGCGAGGCGGCGCATCGGCTCCAGGTCCTCGCGGCGGAAGCCCACGTCGATCTGCGGCAGCCCGAGATGGTCGAGCACGAGGCGCAGCGCCGGGTAGCGCCCCAGCAGCGCCTCCACGTACTCCACGCCGCCCGCGACGAAGACGGCGACCGGCACCTCGTGGCGCTCGCACGCCGCCCAGAACGGCTCCGCCGCCTCGTCCGAGCCCCAGCGCGCACGCTGCCGCTCGTTCACGTGCGTGCGGATGCCCAGCATCCTCGGCTGCCGTAGCCAGCCCTCCACGCGCTCCGGCGAGCCCAGCGCGCCCGGCAGCAGCAGCCCCATCACCGCGAAGCGATCGGGGTAGCGCTCGGCGCACTCCAGCGCGTAGTCGTTGTGCGGGTCCATGAAGCCGGGCGGCACGATCACCACGCGGTCGACGCCCGCCTCGTCCATCAGCGGCAGCATCTGCTCCGGGCCGAAGGGGTGCGGGAGGTTGGGCTCGCTGATGCCGTTGTAGGGGCGGTCGGGGCGGTCGGCCTCCCAGAAGTGCACCTGCGCATCGACGATCACGGCCGCGGCTCCGGCGTGCGGGCGAGCCACGCCAGCAGCGCGCTCGCGACGGCCGCGGGCTGCTCCAGCGGCGGGGCGTTCGCGGCGTCCGGCACCACCTCGTGCGTGGAGGCGGCGATGCCGTCCAGGAAGGTCGCGATCGGCTCCTCGCGCGTGCTGTGCTCGCCGGTGAGCAGCAGCGTGGGCACGCCGATGCTCGGCAGCCGGTCGATCAGCTCGTAGTGGATCAGCGCGTGATACGCCTCGCGCTGGTGCTCGCCCGAGCGCAGCGAGTCGACGTAGAGCACGAAGGCCTGCTCCGTGGTCAGCCGCCCGCCGAAGCCGCCCGCGATCTGCCGCCAGCGGGCGGCCAGCGCCTCGCCCTCCGCGTCCACCTCCCAGCGACCGCCGATGTAGCCGCGGGCCAGCCGCTCGGGGGTGTTGAAGCGACCCGGCTCGCACAGCGCGAGGCGCGAGACGCGTGCGTGGAAGTGGATCGCGGTGGCCGCCGCGATGATCGAGCCCGTCGAGAGCCCGACGATCGTCGCGCGCTCGATCCCCAGCCCGTCGAGCAGCCACGTCACCGACTCGGCGAACTCCTCCATGGTGCGCACGTCGCCCAGGGAGTCGGAGTCGCCGTAGCCCATCGTGTCCATCGCGATCGCGTGATAGCCCGCCTCGGCGACGCGCGGCAGCACCTCCGCGTAGACGCGCGAGGAGCCCGGCGTCATGTGCAGGAAGATCACGGGCGGCGCCCCGGCCGCATCGGCTGGCTTCGCCTCGCGGTAGTGGATCTGCCCCACCGGCGTCGTCACGAAGCCGCGCGTGGTCGCGTTCGACACGGTGTGCCCCTCCTCGAACCGCCCCTCGCGGCGACTCGCCGGCGCCCTCGACGACGCGCAGTGCCCATCGACCCGCCCGATGGCAGGGACGAGGCGCGCGCTATGATGCCGCACCGGAGGCCGCCGCGCCCGCGGCGGTGCGAGCGAGAGGGAGCCGATGTTCACGGGCATTCGCGGCGTCTTCATCCGCGTCGAGAACCTCGAGGAGGCGACGGAGCGCTATCTGAGGCTGTTCGGCGGGACGCTGACGCAACGGCACAAGTTCGAGGACCTGGGCTTCGACACCTCGGTCGTCACCTACGACAACGGCACCTACATCGAGCTGATCTCGCCGCTCGACGAGGACGGGCCCGTGGCGCGCGCGCTGAAGTCGCGCGGCGAGGGCGTGCACCAGATCTCGCTCGACAACGACGACCCGCGCGCCTGCCTCGAGCACCTGCGCTCCAACGAGGTGCGTCTGGTGAACGACCCCGGCCCCGGCCAGCCCGTGACGCAGCAGATTTTCGTGCACCCGCGCGAGGTCAACGGCGTGCTGGTGCAGGTGGGCAACACCCCCTTCGACTAGCGAGCGTTCCGCTCGACCGTGTCGGCTGCCGCTCCTGCCGGGGAGGTGTCCGGGCTCGGGCGAGGCGGCGGGCGGGCTCGGCGGTGGATGGCTCGGCGACGCCGAGGGCGAGACGGGAGGAGCGCGCGATGAGTGAGCGAGCGATGCGGCGGAGCCTCGTCGAGAGCCCGCACGGCTACATCGAGAGCCGCGAGCTCGGCCCCACCGCGGTGGAGCCCGGCGCGCCCGACGAGCGCGAGCCGCTGCTGCTCGTGCACTCCACGCCCGGCGCCGCCGCGAGCTACGACGCCTTCCTCCCGCTGCTCGCCGGGCGGCGGCGCGTGGTCGCGCTCTCCAGCCCCGGCTACGGGAGCTCCGACCGGCCGCCTCAGCCCTACACCACGCTGGAGGAGTACGCGCGCGCGCTCGCCTGGGGGCTGGACGGCCTCGGCATCGAGCGCGCCTCGGTCTTCGGCACGCAGACGGGCGCGCTGCTCGCCATCGAGTTCGCCGCCGCCTACCCGCAACGGACGGCGCGCCTCGTGCTGGAGGAGCCGTTCCACTGGGGCACCCCCGAGCGTCGCGAGGCGCTGCTGCGCACGCACAGCTATGAGCCGGCGCGCGCCGACGGCTCGCACCTGCTGACGCTATGGCAGCGCACCCACCGCCACCACGAGCGGCAGCGCGCGCAGCGCCGCCGCGTGGGCAGCGCCCTCGCCGACGCCGACCTCGAGCCGGTGGGCGAGAGCATCCTGCAGACGCTGCGCGTGAACTCGGCGGCCGGCGCCGAGCTCTACGGCGGCGTCGGCTGGCTGGGCGCCGCCCCCTACGCGATGGGGCACTACGACACCTGGGCGCGGGTCGCCGAGATCCGCGCGCCGACGCTGGTGATCCACGGCACGATGAGCCAGCTCGGCCGCTCGCACGAGCGCTTCGTCGAGGTGATCCCGGACGCGCGCGGGCTGCGCCTCCCCTCCGACGGCAACTTCCTGCCGAACCAGGCGCCCGAGCTCTTCGCCGCCGAGCTGCTCGCTTTTCTTGACGAGGACGCCGGCGAAGGGGCGGGCGAGGACGAGGGCTAGCGTCGCCCCCACCTCGTGGGCTTCCCTTCCCCCGCGAGCCCCCCCTCGCGGACCCCTTTCCGCCGCGTACCCCCACCTCGTGGGCTCGTGGGCCCCTTCCGCCGCGAGCCCCCACCTCGTGGGCTCGCGGGCTCGTGGGCTCATGGGCGAAGGGCTGTGCTACCGTCCCGCCGCGCCCAGCCGGGGCGAGGAGTAACGTGCGACGCGGCGAGGGGGTGGCGAGATGACGACGACGACCGGCGTGCAGGTGCGGCGCGGCTTCGTGCTCGGGCGCGACGGCAACATCGAGTACCGCGAGGCGGGCCCGCAGCGCGAGAGCGGCAAGCCGCCGCTGCTGCTGATGCACGCGCTGCCGCAGTCCTCGCGCATGTACCTGCCGCACTTCGAGCGGCTCTCCGCCGACCGCCGCGTGATCGCGTGGACGATGCCGGCCTGCGGCGAGTCCGACCGACCGCCCACGCCCTACACCTCGCTCGACGAGTTCGCGCAGGCGGCGGCGTGGCTGCTGGACGGCCTCGGCATCGACCGCGCCGACCTCTTCGCCACGCACACCGGCGCGGCGGTGGCGGTCGCCTTCGCGGCCAACCACCCGGAGCGCCTCGGCTCGTTCGTGCTGCAGGAGGCGTACAGCTACGGCGCCGACCCGAACGGCGCGGCGCGACTGCACCGAGCACACCACTACTTCCCGCTGCAGGCGGACGGCAGCCATCTGCTCGAGCTCTGGCAGCGGCACGGCGGCGACAAGCCGGGCGCGAACATGTACCGCGTGATGGAGGTGCTGGTGGAGCACCTGAAGATCAACTCCGACGAGGGCGTGCAGGATCTCTACGGCGACACCGGCTGGGAGGGCTCGGCGCCGTACGGGATGCTGCGCTACGACTACTGGGCCGCGCTGCCGCGCATCCAGGCGCGCACGCTGGTGCTGCACGGCTCGGGCTCGCCGCTGGCCGAGCAGCACGACCGCTTCGTCGAGGGCATCCCCAACGCCACCGGCATGCGCCCCGAGAGCGCGAGCCTGCTGAACATCAACGACGACCCGGAGCGCTTCGCCCGCATCGTCCTCGACTTCCTGGACGGGGCGAGCTAGCCACCGACGAGCGCGAGCTGGGCCGACGGCAGGCGCCGCGCGCGCTCCGTCAGGCTCGCGGTTGGCGGTCGCCGCATCCGCGCGCGGTCATTCCGAGCCGTCTCTGCCCGCACACCAGCGCCCCCGCACGAGACATGCGGCGAGCAGCAGCGGCAGCCCCTCGAGTCCAGCGGAACGCTGGCGCGCGCTAGCGCCCGTGGAAGACCGGCTTGCGACGCTCGCGGATGGCGGTGCGGCCCTCGACGGTGTCCTCGGTCTGCCCGCTGATGCCGACGTTCGCCGCCTCGTAGATGAGGTGCTCGCGCAGCGTCGTGTTCTGTGCGTGCTGCACGGTGCGCCGCGTCAGCGAGAGCGCGATCGGCGCCCCGTCCGCGATGCGCTGCGCCAGCGCCCGCGTCGCCTCCTCGAACTGGTCGTCCGGCACCACGTGGTTCACGACGCCCCACTCCAGCGCCTGCTGCCCCGAGAGCTCCTGCCCCGTGTAGAACCACTCGAGCGCGCGCGCCGAGCCGATCAGCCGCGTCGCCGTCCAGCTCAGCCCCAGCTCGGGCGAGATGCCGCGCATCGTGAAGATCGGGATCAGCCGCGCCGACTCCGCCGCGATGCGCAGATCCTGCGCCATCGCGAGTCCCAGGCCACCGCCCGCGGCCACGCCGTTGATCGCGCCGATGCTCGGCTTGTCGAGCTCGTGCCACGCGAGCGTCACCCGCCCCGAGTAGCCGAGCTCGTCGGTGGCGCGGCGGTGGAAGGGGTTGTCGGCGACGGCGCCGCGGTCCTCGCTCGTGTCGACGCCCGAGCAGAAGCCGCGCCCGGTGCCCGTGAGCACCACGCAGCGCACATCCGGGTCGTCGCGCAGCTCCGAGGGCGCGCGCAGCAGCTCCAGCCCCATCGTGGGGTTGAAGGCGTTCAGCTTCTCGGGGCGGTTCATCCGCACCATCGCCACACCGCCTTCGACCTCGATGTCGAGGTGCTGGTAGTCGTCGTAGGCCATCGCTCTCTCCTCCCGACTCGTGCTCTCGGCTCGTGCTCTCTGGTCGCGCTCTCGACTCGTTCGGGGCGCCGTGTGTCGGCGACCGGCGTCCGGCTACGGGACCTGCGCGACCGTCGGCGCGAGGCCGGGGAAGTCGCGGTAGATCACGGGGTGCCGGCGGCCGCTGAAGCCCTCCGCGCGCAGGTACTGCGGCGTGGTGCGGATCACCGAGGGCGTGTAGCTGTCGCCGGGGTGCCCGCGCGGGCGGCCGGTGGCGGCGGCGCGGCGCTCGTAGAAGGCCTTGACCTCGGCCGCGTCCTCGACGAGCCGCGCGACGCCCTGCACGTAGACGGAGACCGGGTCGTTGCCGCGCTCGCGCGCCTCGAGGCCCGTGAACAGGTACGCGACGATCGGGTTGCGCCGCACCTGCTTCGTCTTGAGGTGCACGTCCTGCGTCACCGTCTGGATCGTCCAGCCCTCGACGAAGGCCGAGACCGGGCGCATCAGCGGCCGGCCGTCCCGGCGCAGCGTCATGAGGTAGACGGCGACGCGATCCCAGTCGGAGATGAAGGCGCGCACCTCCTCGCGGTGGCGCTCCGCCTCCTCCGCCGAGACTTCGCGCTCGGCTTCGTACGCCGCGCTCGTGGTCGCCGCGCTCGTCACGCGCTCCCCCCTCGTTCCCCCGGGCGACGCCGCGGGGCGCCGACGCGCGCGCAGCATAGCCGCTTCCGACGGCGGGTGGGCGCGCGCTAGAGCAGGCGCAGCTCGTGCGGGTAGCGCCGCGCGGCCTCGGCGTAGAACTCGCGTGTCTCGGCGAAGCGGCGCTCGATGCGCTCCGGCACCCCGCCCGCGCGCTGCTTCGCGGGCGCGCCCATCCACAGCGTGCCCGCCGGGATCACGGAGTTCGCCGGCACCAGCGAGCCGGCGGCGATGACGGCGCCGGCGCCGATGCGCGTGCCCTCGTGCACCAGCGCGCCGTTGCCGATCACCACGCCGTCCTCCGCGTGCACGCCGTGCGCGAGCACACCGTGGCCCAGCACGCAGTCGCGGCCCAGCGTGGTCTCTTCGTGGAGGATGCAGAGGTCCTGCACGTTGCTGCCGGCGCCGACGGTGATCGTCCCCGAGTCGCCGCGCAGCACGGCGCCGAACCAGATCGAGGCGCCGGGGCCGACCTCGACGTCGCCGATCAGCGTCGCCGTCGGCGCGACGTAGGCGCGGGGGTCGATGCGCGGCTCGAGCTCGCCGAGCGCGTAGATCCACGGTCCGCCGCTGTCGGGCATCGCGCCTCCCTCGCGCCGGCCGGCCGGCAGCGGCGCAGTCTACGGCACGCGCTCGACGGGGGCAGCCCCGGCGGCGGAGGGCAACGCCGCGGCGGCGACGGGCTCGGCGGGCGTGCGAGCGGGCGCGTCGCCGGGCTCCTCGGCGGGCGCCCCCGCGGGCGAGCTGGGCGGGCGCGCCGCGAGGATGATCGGCACGGCGAACATCGCGACCACGGCGGAGATCGCCCAGCCCGTCGTGTAGCTGTCGGTCGCGTCGACGGTGCGGCCCACCACCCACGGCCCGATCACCGCTCCCGCCGTCATCACGAAGGCGGCGCTGCCGTTGATCGTCCCGAAGTGGCGCGTTCCGTAGTAGTCGGCCATCAGCGCCGTGCGCACGGGGATCATCGCGCCGAAGCCCGGGCCGAGCACCATGAGCCCGGCCATCGCCACCACCAGCGAGGAGCCAGCCGGCTCGGCGAGCGCCAGCAGCACCGTGCCGGCCGCCGCCAGCGCCGTGCCGAGCGCGAGCATGCGCCGCTTGTCGCCGCGGTCGGCGATGAAGCCGAAGCCGACGCGCCCCACCACCGAGGAGAGCGTGAACGCCGCGAGCCCCGTGCTCGCCACGCCCTTGGAGAAGCCCAGCGACTCCAGGTAGGGGATGGTCAGCAGGATCACCGAGACGATCGAGAAGAATGCCGCGGCCTGCCCCGCCGCCAGCAGCCAGAACGCGCGGGTATGCAGCGCCTGCCTCGTGGTCATGCCGTCGCGCTCATCGGCGAGGGGGACGGCGCCGGGCGCCAGCGCGATGCCATCGAGCGGCTGCGGGTGGCCCAGCGGTCGCGTGCGCACGTTGCTCGCGGCGAAGGCGGTGACCACGAAGTAGAAGACGGCCATCACGCGCAGCGAGCCGCGCCAACCCAGCGCCTCCACCAGCACGGCGATCGCGACGACCAGCACGCCCGCCAGCCCGCCGCCGATCGACATCAGCGCCAGCGCGCGCGTGCGGCGGACGCGGAACCACGTCGCGGTCGCCGTCATCCCCACCTGTCCTCCCGCCGCGCCGATGCCGGCCGCCGAGAACAGCATCACGGCGTAGAACTGCCAGATGTTCTGCACGAAGGAGAGCGCCAGCAGCCCGATGGCGGCGACCGTCACGCCCGTCAGCAGCACCACGCGCGCCCCCACGCGATCGATCGCGTAGCCGATGGCCGGCGCCGCCGCGCCCTGCACCTCCGTACGCATCGAGAAGGCGAGGCTGGTGGCCGCCACGCTCCAGCCGAACTCGTCGATGAGGTCGTTGAAGATCGTGCCCAGGCCGTAGAAGAAGGTAGTGCCGTTGACCAGCATCACCACGCCGGCCGCGCCAACGACGATCCAGCCCTCGTAGACGTCGGGGAAGAGCCGGCGCAGCATCGCGCGTCCTCCCCCCCGGCCCCGCCGAGCCCGCCCTGCCGACGCCCATCCCCTCGAACGCCGCCGCCGCCGCTCAGACCGTCGCGGTGTAGCCCCCGTCGATGAGCAGGTCGGCGCCCGTCATGAACGACGACTCATCGGAGGCGAGGAAGACCGCGCCCTCGGCGATCTCGTCGGGGCGGCCGAGCCGCCCGAGGATGTGCTTCGCCGCGATAGCCTCGCGCGCCTGCTCCATGCTGCCGAAGCGGTGCACGAGGCGCTCCGTCTCCACGGCGCCCGGCGAGAGGCTGTTGACGCGGACGCCCTCCGCGGCGTGGTCCAGCGCCAGCACCTTCGAGAGCTGCACCAGCGCCGCCTTCGTCGCGCAGTAGGCGGGCGAGCGCGGCGAGGCCACGCGCGCGAGCTGCGAGGCGACGTTGATCACGCTGCCACCGCCGCCCTCGGCCAGCAGCGGGATCGCGTGCTTCGCTGCCAGGAAGGCGCCCGTGAGGTTGATGTCGAGCGTGCGCTGCCAGTCCGCGAGGTCGAGCTCCACGACGGTCGCCGAGGGGTCGCGGTTGGCGGCGTTGTTCACCAGCACCGAGAGCCCGCCGAGGCGCTCGCGCGCCGCCTCCATCGCCGCCCGCACCGAACCCTCGTCGGCGACGTCGCAGCGCACGGCGATCGCGATGGCGCCGGCGGCGCTCGCCTCGGCGGCCACCGCCTCGGCGGCGGGCTCGTCGATGTCGGCGCAGACCACCGCGGCGCCCTCGCGCGCGAAGGCGAGCGCGATCGCGCGGCCGATGCCGCCGCCCGCGCCCGTGACCAGCGCCCGCTTCCCCTCGAGCCGCATCCCCGCGCCCGGCCTACGGCGCCGCGAAGGAGAGACGCTCGGCGATGAGGCCGCTGTCGGGCGGCCAGTAGAAGCCTTCGAGCTCCTCCGTCATCGCGGCGAGGAAGCCCGGCTGCGCGAGGTAGGCGTTGGGCGCGTCCTCCATGATCACGCGCTGCGCCTCCCCCACGAGCTTCTCGCGCTCGACGGGGTCGGGCGTGCGCTCGACCTCGGCAGTGAGCTCCGTCACGCGGTCGCTCGCGTAGTTGCCGACGTTGATCAGCCCGAGCTTGCCGGCCGCGTAGTCATGCACGAGCCCGTAGTAGGGGTCCGGGACCTGGTGGTGGTCGGAGTAGATGAGCATCGGGTAGGGCCGGAAGTACCGCGCGCCCGCCCAGTGCGTCGTCGAGTCGAGCAGCTCGAGCTCGACGCGGATGCCGACCTCGGCGAGCGCGGCGACGATGAGGCGCGCGGACGCGACGTGCTCGGCGTCCCCCACGTCGACGAAGAGGTCCGTCTCGAAGCCGTCGGGCATGCCCGCCTCGCGCAGCAGCTCGCGCGCGCGGTCAGGGTTGTGCTCGTAGGGCCAGCCCTCGTCCGTGGCCATCGGCGTTCCCATCGGCAGCGCCGAGCGCCACGGCTCCGCGGTGTCGAGGTAGACGTTGTGCAAGATCTGTTCGTACGGCACGGCGTAGCAGACCGCCTGCCGCACCGTCGGATTGGTGAAGGGCTCCTGCTGGCAGTTCATCGCCAGCAGCACATGCGCGCCGGAGGGCGCCTGCGCCACGCGCACGCCCTCGGCGCCGCGCAGCTTCGCGACCTCGTCGGGCGCGATGCGAGGGAGCAGATCCACCTCGCCGTCGACGAGCAGCTGCCGCCGCTGGCGCGCGCCCGGCACGAAGCGCACACGAATGCGCTCGATGGTGGGCGCCTGCGGCGCGCCGTGGTTCGCCACGAGCACCGCCTCGCCCCACGGCGCGATCGACTCCAGCGCGTAGGCGCCGAAGCCCGCCGGCGTCTTCGTCAGCCACTCGGTGGCCCACGGGTCGGCGTCGGTCGCGTGCTCGCGCGCCGCCACCGAGTCGTGGATCACCGGCGTCATGCGCGTGAGCTGCTGCAGCAGCGTCGGGTTCGGCGCGCGCAGGCGGAACTCGACGCTGTGGCGGTCGGTCGCGACCACGTCCTGCGGCCCTGTGACGGAGCCGATGATCGCGACCCATTTCCCCACGTCGCGACGGGCGAAGGCGCGCTCCCAGCCCCACACCACGTCGTCGGCGGTGAACTCGTTGCCGAAGGAGGAGGTGATGCCGGAGCGCAGCCGCAGCGTGTAGACGGTGCCGTCGGCCGAGGCCTCCCAGCTCTCCGCCAGCACCCCCTCGAGGTTGGGCACGTCGCCCAGCGGGTCGCCATCGGGCCGGGGCTTCGCGGGGTAGCCCAGCAGCCGCGCGTAGCAGAGCCGCTGCAGGAAGCCGTTCGCCCCGCGCGCCTCCGCATCGAAGCCGGTTGCCCCCGGGGGGATCGCGATCCGCAGCTCGCGCTCCGCCATCGTCCCGCCTCCCCTCGCGCGCGGGTCGCCGCCGGGATGCTCGCGCGCCGCTAGCCGTGGCAGCCCGCGCCTTGCCGCGCGCCCTGCGCGGCGATGCTAGCACGCGGCCCGCGACCCCCTCGCGCGGCCGCCACCGCTCAGCTGCCGCTCGACCGCCGCTCCGCCGGGGGACGCGGCGGCGGTTGACAGGGCGATCGGCGGGAGGCGCAGAATCACACGAGGCGAGGCCGCCGCACCGCCTGCACCCCCGGAGGACGCACCCATGACCACACAGCTCGCGACGATTCCCGCGACGCACAAGCTCCCGAAGGTCGGCGAGCCCCGCTCAGCCGGCTGGGACGACTTCCGCGTCGGCCCCTTCCCGCAGCCCTTCGAGCTGACAGTGACGCCCGACGACGTCGAGCGTTGGTGCCGCCTCTACGACGACGACCCCGCGCTCTACGCGGACCGCGCGCCGCACTACATCCTCTACTACCCGGGGCAGAGCATCGTGGCGCCGCTGCGCGACATCTCCGCCGGCTTCGCGCGCTTCCGCGCCGACTTCGTCGCTCCCGTGGCACGCGAGCGGCCCCTCGTCATCTCAGGCGAGGTGCTCTCCAAGTACCGCCGCCGCGGCCGCGGCTACATCGAGTGGCAGGTCGAGGCCCGCGCCGACGGCGAGCTGGTGCACCGCAACGCGCGCACCTGGTACTTCGGCGCGAGCGAGGAGCAGCTCGCGGGCCTCGAGGAGCGCAAGCGCGAGCTGCCCGCGCCGGCCCCCGCGGACGCGGAGCGCTTCGGGCCGATCGCGCTGCACCTCACGCAGGAGCGCATGAACGAGTTCGAGGGCGCGGGCGAGCACAACGGCCACACCGACGTGGAGGAGGCGCTCCGGCGCGGGCAGCCCGGCCCCGTCGCGCAGGGCGCCTTCGCCATGGGGCTGATGGCGCGGATGCTGCGCGACCGCTTCGGCGAGGGCTTCGTCAGCGGCGGCGAGCTGGACATCCACTTCACGCGCACCGTCTGGGCGAACGAGCGCGTCGAGGTCCACGGCGCGATCCTCGAGCAGTCGGGCGGCCGCGCGCACTGCCGCGTCTGGGCCGAGAAGGAGGGCGGCGAGGAAGTCGTCGTCGGCACCGCCAGCGCTGTGATCTAGCCCGCGACGCAGCTCTGATGTGCGGGGAGCCCGCACGTCAGAGCCCGATCCGGTCCCGGGCTCGCTGCTCCGGCGCCTCGGGTGGGCCGCGTAGCGCTGTCGGCGGGACGGACGTGAACGCGGGAGAGCAGGCACCGCGCATATCAGAGCCTGATCAGGTCGCGGGGCTCGCTGCTCCGTCGTCTCGGGTACCCGCCTAGCGCTGCTGGCCGGGACGGGCGTACACAGCGGGAGCGCAGGCACCTGCGGCAGCCCCTCGGATGCAACGGAACGTTGCTCTCCTGTAGGCTCGGGCGAGCCGGCGCCGGCCGCGTCGGCGCCCCGCCACACGCCGCCGACCCACATGCAGCCGATGAGGAGCCGCCGATGCGCTTCGGGACCTTCCACCTGCCGCTCTCCCCCACCCCCGAGGACGACCGCCGCATCATCGAGGAGCAGCTCCAGCAGATCGAGGCCGCGGAGCGCCTGGGCTTCGACTACGCGTGGCTCACGGAGCACAACTTCACGGGCGAGAGCGGCTACGCCGACCCGATCGTCTTCGGCGCGGCGTTGTCGCAGCGCACCAGCCGCATCCGCGTGGGCTTCGCCGTGGTGCAGATGGCGCTCCACCACCCCACGCGGCTGCTGATCCAGACGAGCCTGCTCGACAACCTGCTCGACGGCCGGCTCACCATCGGCATCGGCCGCGGCTCGGCCTTCAACGAGTACGAGTACGTCGCCTTCGGCGCGCGCTCCGAAGGCCAGCGCGAGCGCATGTTCGAGGCGATCGAGCTGATGGAGCGTGCCTGGGCCGGCGACAACACCCCGTACGACGGCGAGCACTTCCAGCTGCGCATCCCGGGCGTGCGCCCCGCCTCCGTGCAGAAGCCGCACCCGCCGCTGGTGCTCTCCGTGCTCTCCGACGACACCGTCGCGTGGGCGGCGCAGCGCGGCTACCCCGTGATGATGCCGCGCCTGGACCTCGGCCGTGCCACCGAGCGCC
This sequence comes from Dehalococcoidia bacterium, assembly GCA_963667515.2. Lineage (GTDB taxonomy): Bacteria > Chloroflexota > Dehalococcoidia > UBA2979 > UBA2979 > VYDC01. Next base: position 17,196 of record CAXXXY010000011.1, read on the forward strand.
TCGCGTTCTACCGCCGCGCGATGGAGGAGGCGGGCGCCTCCGCCGACGCCATCGAGGCCAACCTCGACGCGTGCACGCTGCAGCGCAGCATCTACGTCGCCGACACGGACGAGCAGGCGCACGCGGAGGTGCAGGAGGCGACGTTCCGCCTGCACGGCCACCTGCAGCACTCGCGGCAGACGTTCAACCCTGCCGACGTCGACAACCGCGCGCGGGCGGCGCAGAACGCCTCGCAGAAGTGGAGCTCGCCCGACTCGACGCCCGAGGAGGCGGTCGCCGACCTGATCTCGCGCGGCTTCATCCTCGGATCGCCCGAGACCGTGCGCCGCGAGCTCGCCGAGATCCGGGAGGCCGGCGTGCGCGGGATGATGATGTCCTTCACCTGGGGCGACCTGCCCCACGAGCGCGTGCTGCGCTCCATGGAGCGCTTCGCCACCGAGGTGATGCCGGAGTTCGCTGGTGAGGCAGCGGGGGCGTGCACCGCCTGAGCGACCCGACGCGCCGCTCCCGACTCGTTGCGCGTCCCGGTGACGAGCCCGCCCTGCGTCCCGCTTCGAAGCAGCGAGCGCGGAACGCTGCCGGCAGCCCATCGGGTGCAGCGGAACGCCCGCGCTCGCGCTCGCGGGTAAGATGCGCGCCGTGCCACGCCGCGCAGCCGGGCCCGAGATCGCCGCGAACCTCGACGCTGCCCTCGACGGCGTCGAGGACGGCGCCTCGATCCTCGTGCCGGGCTTCGGGCCGGGAACGCCGTGGAACCTGCTGCGGGCGCTCCACCGCCGCGGCACGCGCGACCTGCGCGTCATCGCCAACTCCGTCGGCTACGCGAGCCCCTACCCCGAGGTGAAGACCATCGGCGACCTGGTCGCGGACGGCCGCGTCTCGCGCCTCGTCGTCTCCTTTTCGGCCTCGACGCGGCCCTCGATCCCCGTCCCCGCCGAGCAGGCGATCCGCGAGGGCCGCGTCGCCTGCGAGCTGGTGCCGCAGGGCACGCTGGCGGAGCGCATCCGCGCGGGCGGCGCGGGCATCCCCGCCTTCTACACGGCGGCGGGCGCGGGCACGGCGCTCGCCGAGGGGCGAGAGACACGCGCCTTCGACGGCCGCGAGCATCTGCTGGAGACAGCGCTCACGGCCGACGTGGCGCTGCTGCGGGCGTGGCGCGCCGACGGCGCCGGCAACCTCGTCTACCGCCGCGCGGCGCGCAACTTCAACCCGCTGATGGCGACGGCAGCGACGCTGGTGATCGCCGAGGTCGAGCAGCCGATCGTCGAGGCGGGCGCGATCGACCCCGACCACGTGCACACGCCCGGCCTCTACGTCGACCGGCTGGCGCCGATCCCGCCGCCGCCCGAGGGGCTGCTGGCCGTCGACTGGCTCTCGCTCCGGCCGCCGTCGGCCGCGGAGCGGGCGCGTGGGGCGGGGGCGTGACCGGGGCGCGCGGCAGCGCCGCGGTCGCGGGCCGGCTCTCGCGCGAGCAGATGGCCGCCGTGATCGCGCGCCGCCTCCAGTCGGGCTGGGTCGTGAACCTCGGCATCGGCGTCCCCACCCTCGCGTCGAGCTTCCTGCGTCCCGACGACGGGGTGCTGCTGAGCTCGGAGAACGGCGTGGTCGGCTACGGCGCGCTCGCCGCCGACGGCGAGAGCGACCCGGACGTGGTGAACGCCGGCGTCCAGCCCGTCACGCTGGAGCCGGGCGCGGCGATCCTCGACCACGCCGCCTCGTTCGCGCTGATCCGCGGCGGGCGCCTCGACTGCGCGGTGCTGGGCGCCTACGAGGTCGCGAGCGACGGCTCCTTCTCCAACTGGTCGCTCTCCGGCTGGAGCGCGAGCGGCGAGCGCGGCCTGGGCGGCATCGGCGGCGCGATGGACCTGGCGGCGGGCGCGCGGCGGCTGTGGGTGGCGATGGAGCACACGACCCGCGAGGGCGCCCCGCGCCTCGTCGAGCGCTGCGCGCTGCCCACGACGGCGGGTCCCGGCCACGTCTCGCTCGTCGTCACGGACCTCGCCGTGATCGAGGTGGGCGCGTCGGGCCTCGTGCTGCGCGAGCACGCCCCCGGCGTCGACCCGGAGCGCATCCGCGCGCTGACGCAGGCCCCGCTCGCCGTCGACGCCGCGCTCGCGCCCATCGCGCTCTAGCCACCGCTCCGCCGACTCGGGACTGCCGCCAGCTCCGGCGCGGCATCGAGGCGCTGCCTGGCCCTGGACCGAGCATCCCGAGCGACCTCCGCGGAGCCGAGGGTCCGCCGCCCGCGGGCACCGCTCGAGCCCTCTCGCAGCAGCGGCAGCCCGTCGAGTGCAGCGGAACGCTGCCGGCAGCCCGTCGAGTGCAGCGGAACGCTGCCGGCAGCCCGTCGAGTGCAGCGGAACGCTGCCGGCGGCACGCTGGTGGCGGGTATAGTGCGGCGGCCGTGTGCGTGCGGAGGGGGAGCCATCGATGGTGGAGAAGATCGGGATCGCGCCGCTCGAGGTGGGCGCCAGCGAGGCGATCGGCCTCGTGCGACAGGCGGAGGCCGGCGGCTTCGAGAGCGCCTGGACCTCGGGCAGCCACGGCTACCTGCGCCTCGCCGCCTTCGCACAGCACACCGAGCGCATCACCCTGGGCACGGCGGTAGTCGTGCAGCCGCTCTTCAACCCCGTCGCGCACGCCGACATGCTCGCCGACCTGGGCGAGCTCGCGGGCGGGCGCGCCATCGCCGGCATCGGCGCCGGCGTGCGGCCGCAGCTCAACCGCTTCTACGGCATCCTCGGCGAGCAGGCCGAGCACCCCGCGCCCCGCATCCGCGAGTTCCTTGAGCTCCTGCGCGAGCTGATGGGCGGCGGGAAGCGCGTGCAGTGGGAGGGTCGCTTCTTCCGGCTGCAGGGCGCGCGCGGCTACCAGCCCGCGAACCCCGTGCCGATCTACCTCGCGGCCGTCAACAAGCTCTCGCTGCGGGTCGCGGGCGACCTCGCCGACGGGCTGATCGGGCACCCGATCAACAGCGTCCAGTACCTGCGCGACACCGTGATCCCCACGATCAGCGAGCGGCTGGAGGCGGGCGGGCGTTCGCGCGACGCCTTCTCCTTCAGCTCGGACGTCATCACCTCAATACACGAGGACCGGCAGGTGGCGCGGCGCGACGCCGCCATCACGCTGGGCTTCTACCTCTCGCCGAAGGCGTTCAATTGCATCTTCGACGCCGGCGGCTGGGAGGAGGAGAAGACGCAGGTGCGCGACGCCTTCCGCTCCGGAGAGATGGAGAACGTCGCCGACGCGGTGACCGACCGCATGCTGGAGTCGTGCTGCCTCGTCGGCACGCCCGCCGACGTGCGCGACCAGGCGGAGCGCTACGACGGGCTGCTCGACCGGCTCATCTTCTACTCGCCGCGCCACTCGGTGCCGCTCGAGCGGCACATGCAGAACTACCAGAGCATCCTCCAGACCTTCGCGCGCACGCCCTCGCCGGCCGGCTAGGTGTACTACCCAGGAAGGTTGTTCACAGGCGGGAGGCGGGGACGGCCCCGCCGACGCCGCCGTGCGGTCGGCGGTGATTGTAGCGGTAGAGCCAGCGTGGGAGCTGGCGCAGCCGCTCGGCGTTGGAGCGGTAGGGGCGGGCGTAGGCCCACTCGTTCTGCAGGATCTGGATGAAACGCTCGGCTTTGCCGTTCGTCTGCGGGCGGTAGGGCCGCGTGTGCGACAGCCGCACGTCTGCGGCAGCGGCGGCGCCGTGGAAGCTGCGGGCGACGGTGTAGGCCTTCGCGTTGTCGGTCAGGACCCGGCGCACGCGCACGCGCACGCCACGCCGGCGGAAGGCCGCGAGCGCCTGCTCGAGGAAGGCGGCGCAGCTCGCGCCACGCTCGTCGGGCAGGACGGAGACGTAGGCGTAACGGCTGTGGTCGTCGACGGCGACGTGTAGGTACTCCAGCCCCAGCGAACGCCGCGAATGCGGCCCGGAGCGCGTCTCGGCGAAGCCAGGCGCCATTCGCTTGCCGCCGCCCTCGGGGACGCGCCCGAGCTTCTTCACGTCGAGATGCAGCAGGTCGCCGGGGGCGTCGTGCTCGTAGCGGACCGGCTCCCGGGTGACGCGGTGCAGGCGGTCGAGCCGGTTGAGGCCGCGGCGCCGCAGCACGGCGTAGACCGTGGAGCGGGCGACCCCGAGCGCCCACTGGATGCGATGCGGCCCGAATCCCTGCGTGCGTCGCACGGCGCAGATGCGTCGCTCCAGCTCGGGCGGCGTGCGCCGGGGATGCGCGCGCGGGGCGGAGCTGCGGTCCTCGAGCCCTGCCGCTCCCTCCGCCCGGAAGCGCCCCAGCCACTTGGCAACGGTGTGGCGGGAGACGCGGAAGTGGCGAGCGACCTCAGCCTGGGGCCAGCCGGCGTCCACTTCCCGCACGAGCTCGAGTCGGGTCAGCGGCGTCAGCCGCGCGTTACGATGGGCCATGAGGGTGTCCTCTCCTCGCTACTGCCGTGCTGTCACACACAGCAGCGGGCGAGGCCCCTCATCCTGTCAACAACCTACGTGGGAACTACAGCTAGGGGGCCGGCGAGCGGGCCCGGCTGGCGCACGAGACGAGCGCCGAGCGCGAGGGGGGAGCCGTGACGCAGCAGCAGCCCGACGGAGCGTCGGCGCGCGCCGACATCGTCTTCCGCAACGCCTACGTCGTGACGCTGGACGACGAGCGCCGCGTCTACCGCGACGGCTACGTCGCCGTCGCCGGGCGCGACATCGTCGCCGTCGGGCGCGACGCCGAGTGCGCCGTCGAGGCCGAGCGCACCGTCGACGCGCGCGGGAAGGCGCTGCTCCCCGGCCTCGTCAACGCCCACAACCACCTCGACCAGGTGCTGATGCGCGCGCGCGTCGACGACCGCCCGCGGCCGGGCGGCGGCATGGGCGGCCTGATGGGGACGATGCACGACCTCTGGTCGAACGCCGGCGAGGAGATCTCGTACAAGATCGTGCGGCTCCACATGCTCGACATGCTCGCGGCCGGCACCACGGCCGTGCACGAGCAGCACTTCACGAACGTGCCGGCAGACAACATGGACGGCGTGCTGCGCGCCATCGACGAGTCGGGGATGCGCGGCTTCGCCTCCCGCGTCCACCTCTCGTCTGCGATGATCCCCGAGGCGGCGCGCGAGAGCGTCGACGCGGTGCTCGCGGAGACGGAGCGGCTGGGGAAGCGCTGGAGCAGCGACCGCATCACCGTCACCGCCAGCCCGATCAACGGCACCTGGGTCGCCACCGACGAGGAGCTGGTCGCGCTGCGCGAGGGGGTGCGGCAGCTCGGCGTGCCCTTCGACCTCGACCTCTCGGGCGCGGAGTGGCGCACGACGCTGGCGGCGCGCGGCTACACGAAGGGCGGCGCCGTCCGCCACGCCGCCGACATCGGCATCCTCGACGACCAGGTCTCGGGCGGGAAGTCGTTCAACCTCGAGCCCGACGAGTACGCGATCTGGGCCGAGCACGGCGTCACCGCCTGCCTCGTCCCGCCGCGCATCCGCGACGAGATGGGGCCGGCGCTCCACCACTTCCTCGCGGCGGGCGTGGTGCCGGCGATGGGGAACGACGGGCCGATGGGCGGGCCGAAGTCCTCGATCTGGCAGGTGATGCGCCGCCTTGCGACCAGCGTCGCCGTGCGCAAGGAGTACGAGGAGCGCGCCGGCGACACCACCGACCACGAGCAGCAGACGACGACGGAGCTGCTGCTGGAGATGGCGACCCGCGCCGGCCAGCGTCACCTCTTCCTCGACCCGCGCGTGCGCGGCGTCGAGATGGGCGCCGCCGCCGACCTCGTGCTCGTCGACATCGGCGGCCCCGACTTCGCCCCCTCGTTCGAGGGCCGGCGGACGCTGACCTACCTCGTGCACAACACGGACGCGCCCGACGTGGAGATGGTGCTGGTGAACGGCCGCGTGCTCCTCGACGGCGGCCGCGCGGCGGTGTGGGACGAGGCGCAGGTGATCCGCGAGGCGGAGGAGGCGGCGATGGAACTCTACCGCCGCGCCGGCTACCTGGAGACGCTCCCCGCCCGCGGCCCCGGCGAGTCCTCCCGGAGCTGGCACTACATCGGCTAACGCGAGCGTTCCGCTCGACCACTAGCGCTGCCGCAGGTGCTTCGCGGTCACCGGTTCGAGGGCGAGGCGTGCGGCGGGCTCGTCGGGCGTGGGCGCGCGTAGACTTCGGCAGTGGCCGAGCAGAGCGTGGCGCCGCCGATCGAGCTGGTGGTCTTCGACCTCGGCGGAGTGCTCGTGCGCATCACGGGCAGCTGGGCGGAGGCGCACGAGCGCGCCGGCCTGCTAACCCGGCCACGCGCGCCCTCCAGGCAGGCCACCGCCGCGATCGAGAGGCTGATGGACGAGCTCGAACGGGGCTCGATCGAGGTCGACGAGTTCTGCGAACGCTACGCGGCCGCGTCGGAAGGCGCCTACGCCGCGCACGATGTCTCGGCGATGCTCGACGCGGTGCTCATTGGGGAGCGACCGGGAGTGGGCGCGGTCTTCGACGCGCTCGACGCCGCCGAGGTGGCGACGGCCGTCCTCTCGAACACGAACCCGCGTCACTGGGCGCACCCGCTACAGGCCGCGACGCGGGCTCGCGCCCGCGAGGCGCACGCGAGCCACCTGCTACGCGCGCTGAAGCCCGAGCCCGCGATCTACGAGCGCTTCGAGGCGGCGACCGGCGCCCCCGGCTCGGCCATCCTCTTCTTCGACGACGGGCCCGCCAACGTCGAGGCCGCGCGCGCCCGGGGCTGGCGCGCCGAGCACGTCGGGGACACCGCCGCGCAGCTCCTCGACGCGCTCCGAGCGCATCGAGTGATCCAGGCCGCGCGCTAGCCTTCGGCTGTGCCCGCGATCGAGGTGTGGGCGAGCGCCTCGAAGTGGCGCACGATCTGCATGTAGTCGGCGCCCGCGGGCAGCGCCTCGCGCGCCTGCGTCAGCAGATCGCGGGTCGCGGCCGCCAGCGGCGCGGGCGTCCCCGTCTCCTGCGCCAGATCCACCGCCGTCGCCACGTCCTTCAGCATGAGATCGAGCGCGAAGCCCGCCTCGAGGTGCCCGAGAAGACGAAGCGCGGGAACTTCTCCTCGGTGGAGGAGCTGCGACCCGTCGAGTGGTTCACCGCCTCGATCACGAGGCGCGGGTCGAGGCCGAAGCGGCGCGCCACCAGCGCCGCCTCCGTCGCCGCGATCATCGCGCACGCGGAGAGGTAGTTGTTGAGCGCCTTCGTCGCGTGGCCGGAGCCGAGGCCGCCCGTGCGCACGACCGTGCTACCCAGCGCCTCGAACAGCGGCGCGCAGCGGTCGAGCTCGGCGGGCTCGCCCCCTGCCATGATCGCCAGCGTTCCCGCCTCGGCGCCGCGCACGCCGCCCGACACCGGCGCGTCGACCATCGCGACGCCGCGCTCCGCGAGCGCCGCCCCCAACGCGCGCGATCCCGACAGCGCCGAGGAGCTCATGTCGAGCAGCAGCGGCGCGCCCTCGTCGGCGGCCGTCGCGACGCGCTCGGCCCAGCCCGCGGCCAGCGAATCAGAGCCCGCGGCCAGCGAATCGGCGCTCCCCTCGCCCAGCGCCACCGCGCACACGATCGCGCCGTTCGGCAGCATCGTGAGCACGGCGTCGGCCCACGCCGCGAGCTCGGCCAGCGAGCCGGCCGCCGACGCCGAGGGGTGGCGCTCGACGAAGGCGCGCGTCGCCTCCTCGCTCGCGTCGACGGCGCGCACCTCGAGGCCCGCCGCCAGCAGGTGGCCCGCCATCGGCGCGCCCATGTGCCCGACGCCCACCACGCCGACGCGGCGCAGCAGCCTCGGCGCGCCGCTGCTCATGCGCTGCCGCCCGTGCCATCGCCATCGCCCTCGGGCCCGCCGGACGGGGGCACACCGCCCGACTCCTCCAGCACCTCGCGCGCCACGCGGAACGCGTCGACGCCCGCGGGGACGCCCGCGTAGATCGTCGCCTGCAGCAGCGCCTCCTGGATCTCCTGCCAGCTGCAGCCGTTCGCCAACGCGCCGCGCGTGTGCAGCCGCAGCTCGCGCGGGCGGTTGAGCGCCGTGAGCATCGCGAGGTTGAGCAGGCTGCGCGTCTTGCGCGACAGCGTCGGGCGCGTCCACACCTCGCCCCAGCAGTACTCGGTCACCAGCTCCTGCAGCGGCGCCGTGAAGTGGTCCGCGCCGGCGATCGAGGCGTCGACGTACTCCGCGCCCAGTACGGCGCGCCGCACGGCTAGCCCGCGCGCGAAGCGCTCGCGGCCGCCACCCAGGCCGGGGCCGGGCGCGACACCGGCCGCGCCGCCCGCATCGGCGCCCGCCGCGCCCTCGCCGCCGTTCGTCGTCATCGCATCCCCCTTCGCCTCTCGGTGCGCCGCGCACGAGTCTTCGCGCGGGGGCGCGCGGCCATTCTGCGGCGCACCGACGAGCGGCGCGAGCGGAGAAGGCCCGCCGCATGGCGCCGGCCGCGAGCGATCCCGTATCGTGTGCGCCCCGACGGCGGGACCACCAGCGACGCCGGCCGGCGCCCCCGCACGTGACGTGCGGGGGCGCCTCGCGCGGGGCGCACTTCCGCGAGAGAGCCGCAGAAGGAGCGAGGATGCCGTACGCCAACGCCTCGGACGGCGTGCGCCTCTACTACGAGGAGACGGGCGCGGGCACGCCCCTCGTCTTCGTGCACGAGTTCGCGGGCGACCACCGCAGCTGGGAGCCGCAGGTGCGGCACTTCGGGCGGCGCTATCGCGCCGTGGCCTACGCGGCGCGCGGCTATCCGCCCTCGGACGTGCCCGAGGAGGAGTCGAGCTACACGCAGGAGCGCGCGGTCGACGATGTGCGCGACGTGCTGGACGCGCTCGGCGTGGAGCGCGCGCACATCGTGGGGCTCTCCATGGGCGGCTACGCCACTCTGATCTTCGGGCTGACCTACCCCGAGCGCTGCCTCTCGCTCACCGTCGCGGGCGCCGGCTACGGCAGCACCACGGACCGCTCCGCGTTCGAGCGCGACGTCGAACGGGTGGCGCAGCGGCTGCTCGCCGAGGGCATCGACGCCTTCGGCGACGTCTACACGCGCGGCCCGACCCGCGTGCAGTTCGAGGACAAGGATCCGCGCGGCTACGAGGAGTTCCGGCAGCAGTTCCGCGGATCCTCGACGCTGGGGCACGCCAACACGATGCTCGGCGTGCAGCGCAACCGGCCCTCGATCCTCGCGCTGGAGGAGCGGCTGCGCGGGCTGACCGTGCCGACGCTGATCGTGACCGGCGACGAGGACGAGCCGTGCCTGGAGCCGGGGCTGTTCATGAAGCGCACCATCCGCTCCGCCGCGCTGGTGCTGATCCCGCGCTCGGGCCACACCGTGAACCTCGAGGAGCCGGCGGCCTTCAACCGCGCCGTCGAGGAGTTCATCGCGCAGGTCGACGCGGGGCGCTGGAGCGAGCGCAACCCCGCGAGCCTCTCGGAGTCCTCGCTGCTCCCCGCCGGCGAGCGCGAGCGTGGCTAGCGAGGAGGCGGCCCCCGGCGCGCTCGCCGGGCTGCGCGTCGTCGAGGTCGGGGAGTGGGTCTCCGCCCCGTTCGCCGCCAAGCTCTTCGCCGACTTCGGCGCCGAGGTGGTGAAGGTGGAGCGCGCGGGCGCCGGCGACCCCGCGCGCACGGACGGCCCCTTCCCCGCAGGCCGCCCCGACCCGGAGTGCTCGGGGCTCTTCCTCTACCTCAACACCAACAAGCGCGGCGTCCAGCTCGACCTCGGCGAGCCCGCCGGGCGCCAGGCGCTCGACGGGCTGCTCGCGGACGCCGACCTGCTGATCACCAACCTCCCGCGCGAGCAGCTCGCCGAGGCGGGCCTTCAGCCGGGGGCGCTGCGCGAGCGCCACCCCGCGCTGCTCGCCACCACGATCACCCCGTTCGGCCTCGACGGGCCGTACGCCGACTACCTCGGCGACGAGCTCGTGACCTACGCGATGGGCGGGCTCGCCTACGCCTCGCCCGGCGTGCCCGACGTCGCCGAGGACGGCGAGGCCGAGCCACCGCTGCACGCGCACGCCTACGTCGCCGACACCATCGGCGGGCTCGTCGCGGCGGTCGCGAGCATGGTCGCCCTCGTCGGGCGCGACGCGACGGGCGAGGGCTCGCACGTCGACGTGAGCCAGCAGGCGGCCGTCACCGCGATGGAGCAGCGCGACCTCACGGCTTGGTCGTACGGCGAGATCGTGATTGGGCGGCTGCCCAACAGCATCGCACGCATGCCCAACTACTACCTGCCATGCAAAGACGGCTACGTCGCGTTGGCCGCGCCGTGGGACCACCAGTGGGCGCGCCTCGTCACGGTGATGGGCACGCCCGAGTGGGCGCAGTCCGAGCTGTTCCGCGACGACGCGGGGCGCACCGCGCACTGGGACGCGCTGAAGCTCTTCCTGCTCGAGTGGACGATGCAGCACGACGGCGACGAGATCATCCGCATGGCGGATACGGCGGGCCTGCCCTTCTTCGCCTACTACTCGATCGCCGAGATGGCGGAGTCGGAGCACGTCCGCGCACGCGGCAGCCTGGTGGAGCAGGCGTGCGACGGCGACGCCTTCCGCATGCCGGGCGCGCCGATCCAGATGCACGGCACGCCGTGGGCGCTGCGGCGCCGCGCCCCCCGCCTCGGCGAGCACACGGACGAGGTGCTGGCGGAGCTCGAGGCGGCCGCGCCCGCCGCCGGCGGTGCCGCCCGATGAGCGCCGCCGGCGCCTCGACGGGCGCGGGCACCTCCGCGGGCGCGGCGGGCGCGGCCGCTGCTCGGCCGCTCCCGCTGGCGGGCGTGCGCGTGCTCGACTTCGGGCAGGTGATCGCGATGCCGTTCGGCACGCAGTGGCTCGCGTGGCTGGGCGCCGAGGTGCTGCTCGTGGAGTCTGCCAAGCACATGACGGCGCGGGTCACGCCGCCCTACGTCGGCGGCGTGGAGCACCACGACAACTCGGGGCACTTCAACCTGCTCAACGGCTCGAAGAAGAGCGTGCGCATCGACATGGCGACGCCCGAGGGGCTGGCGCTGCTGAAGCGGCTCGTGCCGCTGTGCGATGTGATGATCGACAACTTCAAGACGGGCGTGCTGGAGAAGCTGGGCCTGGGGGCGGAGGTGGTGCGCGAGCTCAACCCCGCGATCGTGCAGACCTCGTTCGGCGCGTTCGGGCGCAGCGGGCCGATGCGCACGCAGGGCGGCCTGCACTCGGCGGTCAATCTCTTCTCGGGGGTGGCGGAGGTCACCGGGTATGCGGGCGGGATGCCGCGCATCCTCGGCGGCGTGCTGCCCGATCCCATCGCCGGCTCCTACGCCGTCTTCGGGCTGCTCGCGGCGCTGCGCCATCGCCGGAGGGGCGGCGGCGGCCAGTACATCGACGGCGCCATGTTCGAGGGCATGCTCTCGCTCATCCCGCAGGCGGTCATCGACCTCACGCTGAACGGCCGCGCCCCCGAGCGCATCGGCAACCGCGACCACCGCAAGGTGCCGCACGGCATCTACCGCGCCGCCGGCGACGACGAGTGGGTGGCGATCGCCGTCGACCCCGACGTCGCCGACGCGGGCGGGCCGGACGCGGGCCGCCCCGACGCGCAGTGGCGGGCGCTCTGCCGCGCCACCGGCCGCGAGGCGTGGGCCGACGTCCCACGCTTCGCCAGCGCCGAGGCGCGCCGCGCGCACGAGGACGAGCTCGACGCGCTCATCACCGCGTGGACGCGCGAGCGCAGCCCGGCGCAGGCGACCGAGGCGCTGCAGGCGGCGGGCGTGCCGGCCGGCCCCGTGCTGCGCCCCGACCAGCTGCACGACGATCCGCAGCTCCGCGCGCGCGGCTTCATGGTGGAGACGGAGCACCCGACGGGCGGGCGCCGCCGGCACCCCGGCGTGCCGTGGCGCGCCTCGGGCCTGCAGCCGGAGTACCGGCCCGCGCCGCTGCTGGGCGAGCACACGCACGAGGTGCTGACCGGGCTCCTCGGCCTCACCGAGGAGGAGTACGCGGAGCTCGACGCCGCGGGCGTGCTCCGCTAGCTCCGCGACGGATCGGCGGGCACGCGGCGACAACGGACGAGCGGGGGGCGACGATGGACTTCGCGCTCGACGCCGATCAGGAGGCGTTCCGCGCCGAGCTGTGCGCCTTCCTCGACGCCGAGCTCGGGGACGAGGTGCGCGAGCGCCATCGCGACCTGCGCGAGTGGGACGGCTGGGCAGCTGGCTTCGCCGAGGAGTTCCGCCGGCGGCTGGGCGCGCGCGGCTACATCAGCGCGCCGTGGCCCACGGAGTACGGCGGGGGCGGCCGCGACATCGTCGACCGCGTGATCTTCGCGGAGGAGATGGAGTACCACGGCGCGCCCGCCTTCGACCGCTCCGTCACCTACATCCCGGACGCGCTGCTGGAGTTCGGGAGCGAGGCGCAGAAGCGCGAGCTGCTGCCGCGCATCGGCCGCGGCGAGTGCACGTTCTTCCTGGGCTACAGCGAGCCCGACGCCGGCTCCGACCTCGCGAGCCTGCAGACGCGCGCCGAGGAGCGCGGCGACAGCTTCGTCATCACGGGGCAGAAGGCCTACTCCTCGGGCGCCGACCGCGCGGACTACGGCTGGGTCGCGGCGCGCACCGACCCGGACGCGCCCAAGCACCGCGGCATCTCGCTCTTCCTCGTCGAGATGACGAGCCCCGGCATCGAGATCGCGGGCCACGCGACCACGGCGGGCTGGGAGCACCACTCCGTCGCCTTCGACGCCGTCGAGGTGCCGCGCTCGGCGCTGGTCGGCGAGCTGAACGAGGGCTGGCGCGTGATCATGGGCGCGATCGACACGGAGCGCGCCTCGCTGGGAGCGCCCGGCCTCGTACTGGCGCAGCTCGACCGGCTGGTCGCCCACTGCCGCGAGACGCCCGACGAGGGCGCAGCCACCCCGGGCGGCGCCACCCTGCTCGACGACCCCGCGGTGGCGGACCGCCTCGCGCGGCTCGCGATCGAGGTGGACGCGGCGCAGCTCGTCTCCTACTGGGTCGCCTCGCTCGTCGCGCATGGCGAGCGGGGCCAGCACGAGAGCTCGCTGGCGCTGCTCTACAAGCGCGAGACGGCGCGCGCGCTGGACGTGGCGGCGCTGGAGCTGCTGGGCCCCGCGGGCGCGCTCCTGCCGGACGCGCCGGGAGCGCCGCTGGGGGGCGCAGTGGAGCGCGAGTACCTCGATCACCTCTACTTCCACTTCGCGGCGGGCGGCTTCGACATCACACGCAACGTGATCGCGACGCGGGGCCTGGGGCTGCCGCGCAGCTAGCGGCGCGCGCACGAGACACCTCGAAGGGCGAGCGATGGATCTGGTGGCCAGCGAGGAGCAGAGGCTGCTGCGGGACTCCGCGCTCGCCTTCGCGCGCGATCGGATGGGCGCCGCGCGCGCGCGGGAGATCGAGGATCGCGCGGCCGCCGGCCTGCCCGCGCACGACGCGGAGCTGGCCGCGGAGATCGCGGCGCTCGGCTGGCTGGGCGCGGCGCTCCCGGTGGCGCACGGCGGCGGTGGGGTGGGGCTGCTGGAGCTCGCGCTGCTGATCGAGGCCTGCGGCACGGCGCCCTGCCCCACGACGCTCTTCGGCAGCGTCGTGGAGGCGGGGCTGCTGCTGGCCGACGCGGGCAGCGAGCAGCAGCGCGCGCGCTGGCTGCCGCGCATCGCCGCGGGCGAGGCGGTGCTCGCGGTGGCGCTGCTGGAGGAGGGCGCGCGGCTCGGCGCGCACGAGGTGCAGGCGCGGGCCACGCCGCTCGCGGGCGGCGGCTACCGCCTCGACGGGCGCAAGACGCTCGTGCGCGACGCGAGCGCCGCCGACGCGCTCGTCATCGCGGCGCGCGCGGGCGATCCCGAAGGAGGCGAAGCCGACGCGGGCGACGAGGGCGCCGGCGTCACGCTGCTGCTCGTCGAGCGCGGGGCGGCGGGGCTCGCGATCGAGCCGCAGCCGGCGTCGGGCGGTGAGCCGCTCTTCGCCGTCGCGCTCGACGGCGTCGAGGTCGGCGCCAACGCGATCGTCGGAGAGCAGGGCGCCGGGTGGCCAACCCTCGAGCGGATGCTCGCGCGCGGCGCCGCGCTGAAGGCAGCGGAGCTCGTCGGCATCGGGCAGGCCGCGCTCGACCTCACTCTCGCCTACGCGCGCGAGCGCACGCAGTTCGGGCGGCCGATCGGCTCCTTCCAGGCCGTGCAGCACCACTGCGCGAACATCTACCGCGAGCTGGTGGCGTGTCGGCTGCTCGCCTACCGCGCGGCGTGGGCGCTGGACGGCGCGGGCGGAGACCCCGCGGAGCCCGGCCCGCGCCGGGCGGTGGCCGCCGCCAAGGCGAAGGCCAGCGAGGCGATCCCGTGGGCGACGCGCGTGGCGCACCAGGTGCACGGCGGCGTCGGCTACTACCGCGACTACCCGCTGGAGCAGCACACGCGGCGCGCGATCGCGGCGGCGGCGGCCTACGGCGATGCGCGCTACCATCGGCGCCGGCTCGCGCAGACGCTGTAGCGGCGGGCCGGACCATGTCGCCGGGATGGCGCGGGGGGACGATGGCCTACGACTATCTGCGCGTCGAGCAGGACGATGACGGCATCGTCACGGTCACCATCGACGACGAGGCGAACAACAACGCCGTCAACTTCGTGATGAACCGCGAGCTCGCCGAGGAGATCGCGCGCATCGACGAGGACCCGGCCGCGCGCGCCCTCGTGCTGACCGGCGCGGGGCGCGTCTTCTGCTCGGGCGGCAACATGCAGCAGATGACGGCGCAGGGGAAGTCGCTGGAGCCGCCCGAGAAGACGTTGCGGGAGCGCCTGCACCCGCACGAGTCCGACATCCGCCGCGTCACGGTGGCGCTGCGGCGCATGTCGAAGCCCGCGATCGCCGCCGTGAACGGCCCCGCCGTGGGCTCGGGCGTGGGGCTGGCGGCCGGCTGCGACGTGCGGCTCGCCGCCCGCGAGGCTCGCTTCGGCTGGGTCTTCACCCGCCGCGGCATCCTCCCCGACGACGGCAGCCTCAAGCTCGTGCTCGACATCCTCGGCTACGCGCGCACCTTCGAGTGGGGGGCGCGCGGCGGCCAGCTGGAGGCGGAGGAGGCGCTGCGCTGGGGCTTCGTCTCGGAGGTCGTCGACCAGGCCCGCCTGCTGCCGCGCGCCCACTCCTTCGCGCGCGAGATCATCGACAACGTGCCGCCGCGCACCGCGCAGCTCTTCAAGCTCGCGCTCGTGGACGCGCTCGACCGCCCGCTGGAGGAGGCGATCCGCTTCACCGAGCGGGCGCAGCAGCTCGCGCGCGAGAGCGAGGACCACGGCGAGGCGCTGCGCG
This sequence comes from Dehalococcoidia bacterium, assembly GCA_963667515.2. Lineage (GTDB taxonomy): Bacteria > Chloroflexota > Dehalococcoidia > UBA2979 > UBA2979 > VYDC01. The sequence continues at coordinate 32,450 of CAXXXY010000011.1, forward strand.
CCTACGCGGAGCGCCGGCGCCCCACGTGGACGGGGCGCTGAGGTGCCCGCTGCCGACCCCGCTGCCGACCGCGCTGGCGACCACGCCGCCGGGCCCGCCCCCGGCATGAAGATCGACATCGCGCCCGCGAGCTTCCCGTGGATGGACGCCTCGCGCTACGCCTTCTGCCTCGGCATGGAGGCGGGGCCCGCCGTCTGGCTCTCGGGCCACACGGCGGCCCGCTACGAGGCCGAGCGCGATGTGGTCACCGCCGACGGCGACCTGGAGGCGCAGGCGCGCATCGCCTACGAGAAGGCGCGCGTCGTGCTGGAGGCGGCGGGGCTCGGCCCGGGCGACGTGCTGCAGAGCATCGAGTACCTGGCGCCCGGCGCGCTGGGCGAGGGCGACGCGGCCACGCTCGATCGGCTGCGGGGCGAGTACTTCGGCGCGCACCGCCCCGCGCTCTCCACAGTCGCGGTGAACTCGCTGCTGCGCCCGGAGGCGCTGGTCGAGCTGGAGCTCGTCGCGAGCCGCTCGCCCGTCGAGGCGATCGAGGCGGTCGAGGCGCCGGGCACCAGGGCCGCGCGCGCGGGCGAGCTGCTGGTCATCCCCGCCCTCGACGCTCCAGGCGAGGACCTCGGCGCACAGGCGCGCGCGATCTACGGCCGCGCCGAGGCGGTGCTCGACGCAGCGGGGCTGGGCTGGGAGCACGTCGTCAAGACGACCGAGTTCGTCGACGCCTCGGCGCTGCGCGACTACCGCGCCACCGCCGAGGTGCGGCGCGAGCGCTTCGGCACGGGCGACGCCTCGGCGTTCCCCGCCTCCACCGGCATCATCATGCAGCGCCTCGCCACGCCGGGCGCGCTGTTGCAGGTCGAGTTCGTCGCCTCGACCGAGCCGCGCACGGCGATCGAGGCGCCGTGGCCGCACCACCCCCGGCTCACCTACGCGCCCGCGGTGCGCGCGGGGCGGCTGCTCTTCGTCTCGGGCATGGCCGCATTCAACCCGGAGACGAACGCCACCGAGCACGTCGGCGACGTCATCGCGCAGTCCCGTTATGTCTACGAGAACATGGCCCTGCTGCTCGAGGCGGCCGGCGGCTCGCTCGAGAGCGTGGTGAAGACCGTCGAGTACGTGGCGCCCGGCGGCCGCGAGCAGTACCCGCGCACCGGCCGCGTGCGCACGGAGCTCTTCGGCCACCCCTACCCCGCCTCGACGGGAGTGATCTGCGAGCAGCTCCTGCGCTCCGACCTGCTGATCGAGGTCGACGCCGTCGCGGTGCTGCAGTGAGCCAGCAGCCCCCACCCTCACCGCCGCCCCCACCGCCGCTCGGGTCGCAGCCCGGCTCGCTGCTGACCGAGGAGCTGCGCGGCTGGATCGGCCGCGAGGCGCTCTACGAGGCGCCTGAGGAGCTGGGCCGCGCCGCCATCCGCTACCACGCGCTGGCGCTCGGCGACGACAACCCGCTCTACCGCGACGAGCAGCACGCGGGCGGCACCCGCTTCGGCGGGGTGATCGCGCCGCCGACGCTAGTGGTGGAGACGAACCAGTACAGCGACCTGCCGACGCGACCCGAGGACGGCTACAACGGGCACGCGTGGGAGGGGCTGCCGCTCCCCGTGCCCTGCTCGCTGGTGCGCGGCGGCAACGAGTACGAGCTGCTGCAGCCCGTGCGCCCCGACGACCGGCTGCACGTGCGCTGGCGCATCGAGGAGATCGCCGAGCGCCAGGGCCGCGCCGGCCCGATGCTCGTGCTGCTGGCGGTCGCCGAGTACCGCAACCAGCGCGGCGAGCTGCTCGCGACCAACCGCGACACGACGATCTTTCTGCCCGTCGTCGCCCCGACCGGCGACGAGGCGGGCGCCTGATGCGCTTCGCCGACGCGGCGCCCGGCCTCGAGCTGCCCGAGCTGCGCATCGAGCTGACGCACGAGCTGCTGGCCGCCTACGCAGGCGCCACGTGGGACTTCCACCGCTACCACTACGACGCCGACTTCGCGCGTGACGTCGCGGGCGCTCGCGACGCCTTCGCGGACGGGCAGATGCTGGGCGCGCTGCTGGCGCGGCAGCTCATGGCGTGGTCGGCGCCCGAGGGCTGGGTGCGGCGGCTGGCGCTGCGCTACCGCTCGATGGCGTTCCCCGGCGAGACGCTGCTCTGCCGCGGCCGCGTCACGGCGACACGCGTCGCCGAATGCGAGGACGGGCGCGCGAGCGGCCTCGTCGAATGCGAGCTCAGCGTGGCGACGGAGGACGGTCGCGACGTGGTCGCGCCCGCCTCGGCGACCGTGGAGCTGCCGGCATGAGCAGGCGAGCTGCCGGCGTGAGCGGGCGAGCAGAAGGAGCGGCGGGATGACGGACGAGGCGGGGACCGCGGGGGAGTCTGCGGCGGACGGCGAGCCGGGCGAGCCCGCGGTGCTCGTCGAGGTCGAGGGGCACATCGCGCGCATCACGCTCAACCGCCCGCAAGCGATGAACGCGCTCGACACGGCGGCGCGCGACGCGCTCGTGGAGGCGCTGGCCCGCGTCCACGATGACCCCACGATCCGGGTCGGCATCCTCACGGGCGCGGGCGGGCGCGCCTTCAGCGCGGGCGCCGACCTCAAGGAGTGGGCGCAGCCAGGCTCGGCGGGCTTCTCCGGCGGCGGGGTCGCCGAGGCGCTGAGCAGGGAGCCCACCGACGAGTTCTTCACGATCCGCGTCGCCACGCCGCTGATCGCGGCCATCGACGGCTACTGCCTGGCGGGCGGGCTGGAGCTGGCGCTCGCCTGCGACCTGCGCATCGCGACGCCGACCTCGACGTTCGGGCTGCCCGAGGTGCAGCGCGGCTTCCCGCCCGGCGGCGGCGGCGTGCAGCGGCTGGTGCGCGCCATCGCGCTGGCGCCCGCGATGGAGATGCTGCTGACCGGCGAGCGCATCGATGCCGAGACGGCGCTGCGCTGGGGCCTCGTCTCGCGCGTCGTCCCGCGCGAGGAGCTGCTGCCCACCGCGGAGGCGCTGGCCGCGCGCATCGCCCAGAACGCGCCGCTCGCCACCCGCGCCGTCAAGGAGCTCGCGCTCGCCGCCTCCGACCAGACGCTGGGGCAGGCGCTCCAGCTCGGCGGCGTGCTGCGCTGGATGGTCGGTCAGACGCCCGAGGCGCAGGAGGGGCCGTGCGCCTTCGCCCGCGGCGAGGGCTAGCCCGCCGCCCCGCCCGCGCCGCCGTCGCCGTCGAGGCCCGCGGCCGCCGGGGCGCCGAAGCGCTGCGCCAGCACGCCCTCCCGGAAGTCGAAGACCGCGGCGAGGCGCGGCGCGACGGCGCGGGCGTTCACGAGAGCGCCCAGCGGCCCGCCCGGCAGCGCGTAGTGCACCAGATCGCGCACCTCGACGCCGCCCGGCAGCTCGCGGAAGTGGTGCTGGTGGTGCCAGAAGCGGTACGGCCCGAAGCGCTGCTCGTCGACGAAGCGATGCGGGGCGGTGACCTGGGTGATCTCCGTGACCCAGTTCGCCCGCCAGCCCGGGAACGGCCGCACGCGGTACTCGAGGAGCAGCCCCGCGTGGATCTGCTCCGGCACCTCCGAGAGCACCTCGAAGTGCATGTCGGGCGGCGTGATCACGGCGAGGTTGCGCGGGTCCGAGAAGAAGGACCACGCCTCGTCGATGCTCGTCGGCAGCGTCTGCCGCCGGTCCAGGCGATGCAGCCGCACGGCTCGCCTCCGCTCGCGCCCGCCGCCCCGCCAGTATCAGCCGCCGCGGCAGGCTCGCGCGAGGGGAAACGCCCCTACGTCAGCAGCTCGTCGAGGGAGAGCGTGCCCGCGCCGCCCACCACCAGCGTGAGCGCGGCGGCGAGCAGGATCACGTTCAGCTCGTAGCCCTGCACCTCGCCGCCCTGGAACGGCAGGCGGAGCTTGACCTTCGAGATGTAGGTCGCGACCAGCATGTTCGCGGCCAGCGGGATCGCCACACAGTGCGTGAAGAGCCCGAGGATCAGCAGCGCGCCGCCCACGAGCTCGAGCGTGGCGACGAGGCGCGCCTGCGCCTGCGGGAACGGGATGCCGAGGCCGGCGAACCAGTCGCCGGTGCCGCTGATGCCGCGGTGCCACTTGCCGAACCCGGAGTCGACGAAGATCACGCCGAGCGCGATGCGCACGGGCACCGGCCCCCAGTCCAGCAGGTCCTGGCTCCACGGATCGACGAGGAAGTCCACGCTGCGCTCCTCCCCCGCGCCGCGCCACGCTGCCGGCCGCGCGTCCAGGCCGGGGCTCAGCGGGGGCGGTGCGGCAGCTCCACCACGGCCACGCCCTGCAGCGGGCGCTCGCCGCGCTCGTTCTCCAGGTAGACGTCCAGTGTCACCCGACCCACCCCTGATTCGTCCGTAGCGTCCGTCACCAGCGCCAGCAGCCGCAGCCGGTCGCCGTGCAGCACCGGCCGGCGGAAGCTCGCGTCCAGCGTGCGCAGCCGGCCGGCGGGGCCGGCCCAGTCGGTGACGAGCCGCGTGATGATCGAGAGGCTCATCACGCCGGGGACGATCGGGCGCTCCAGCCCCAGCGCCTGCGCGCCCGAGGCGTCCGAGAAGCGGCCGTCCTCCTCGTCGAGCTGCGCGTTGCCGCGCGAGACGGAGAGGTAGGTGGCGACGCGCTCGGGGGTGGCGAGGTACTCCTCCTCGAACTCGTCGCCGAGCTCGGCGTCGTCGAAGTAGCGCTGCTCGAAGGGCGGCGCGCTCACGCCTCGATCTCCCGGTGCACCATCGAGCTGTCGACCAGCGCCACGTCGTGGCCGTGCTGGTTCGCGTAGCGCGTGCGGCGCACCACGAACACCATGCGCCCGCTGCGCCCCGTCTTCTCGTAGACCTCGGCGACCTGCGCGTAGGCGGTGATGGTGTCGCCGGGGCGCATCGGCTCCAGCACCTCGACGCGCTCCCCGCCGAGGAAGCGCGCGTTGCCGAACTCCACCTGGGGGTCGGGGAGCACGCCGCGGAAGTTGACGGTGGTGAAGATCAAAGGCGGCGCGATGCAGCCGCCGTAGGGCGTCCCGCGCGCGAACTCCTCGTCGAGGTAGAGCGGGTTCGTCTCGCCCAGCGCCTCGCAGTAGGAGGCGACGGCCTCCGCCGTCACCGTGAACGAGCCGAGCTCGTGCTCCACGCCGATCACGCTCTCGTCGTGCTCGACCACGCTGCGCCCTCCTTCGTCCCGGGCTCTCGCGCGGGGCGTCTCCCGGCTAGCCCGCAGGCGCGCCCTCGGCCGACGCCTCGGCGCGCGCCTGCTCGGCGGTGAGGGCGCGCGTCCGCCCCGCCCGCAGCTCGTCCACCAGCTCCTCGATGCTCGTCACCGACCGCTCGAAGGCGGTCAGGCAGCGCCCGATCGCCGAGACGAAGTGCGCGTCCGAGCCACCGACCGAGGCGAGCCCGCGCTCCTCCACGAGGCGCGCCGCGCGGCCGTTCTCCTCGTCGCTGGAGCCGCCGTTCAGCGCCTCCACGGCGCCCACCAGCTCGAAGGCGACATCGCCGCGCTGCGCATGGTCCCACAGTCCGATGCGCGGGCGTCCCGCGTGCGCCGGCACCGCCGCGCCGCCCTCGTCGCGCACGGCGGCCAGCAGCTCGCGGTGCGGCAGCGCCACGTCCGCGAGGTCGAAGCGCTCGGCGAGGGCCGGCGTCACGCCGTAGACCAGCACGTGCCCCACGTCCGTCTCCAGCTCGGCGCCCAGCAGCACCGTGACCGCGTAGCGCTCGGCGAGCTCGTCGTAGCGCACCGCGGGGTCGAACTGGCGGTGCTCCGTCAGCACCACGCCGTCGATGCGGTCGCCGCGCTTGCGCCGCGCCGCGATCCACTTCAGGTAGCCCTCCACGGTGCCGCCCGCATCGTCGGAGGCGTCGGTGGAGTGCGCGTGCAGGTCCAGGTAGCAGGCGATCGCGCGGCCCCGTTCGCTCGCGGCCCGCCGGGGTCCGCTGCGCCCCTGTCGTGGGTTCGCTCGATTCTCGACGCGCCCCGCGACGGGCGTCAACGCGCGCCGGGGGCCCGCTCGCCGCTCGCGAGCCGCTCCCGCACCACGCGCCGCAGCAGCTTCCCGGACGCGGTGCGCGGCAGCGGGCCCTCCCACAGCTCGAAGCGTCGAGGCAGCTTGTAGCCCGCCAGCCGCTCGCGCAGGAACGCCTCCAGTCCGGCGACGTCGAGGGGCTCGCCGCTCGACGTCACGACGGCGGCGGCGACTGCCTGCCCCCAGCGCTCGTCCGCGAGGCCCACGACCGCGCACTCGGCGACGGCGTGGTGCGCGGCCAGCGCCGCCTCGACCTCGGCGGGGTAGACGTTCTCGCCGCCGCTCACCACCAGGTCATCGCGGCGGTCCGCCACGCGCAGCCGGCCGTCGGCGTCGAGCGCGCCGAGGTCGCCCGTGCGCAGCCAGCCGCCGGGGCGCGGCTCGGGGGGCCGGTTCAGGTAGCCCGGCGAGACGGTGGGGCCGGCGACGAGAATCTCCCCCACCTCGTCGGTGGCCGCCGCGCGGCCGCCCGCGTCGATCGCGATCGAGACGCCGAGCAGCGGCTGCCCCGAGGAGCCGGGCCAGCGCCTCGCCCCACCCGGCACGAGCGTCGTCACCTGCGACGCGGCCTCGGTCAGGCCGTAGGTGGGGGCGACGGGCAGCCCGCGCTTTTCGGCGCGCGCGAGCAGCTCAGGGGGCGCGCCGGCGCCGCCGATCAGCACCGCGCGCACGCTCGGCGGGTACGGCGGAAGGCCCTCGTCGTGATCCAGCAGCCGCCGCAGCATCGCAGGCACCAGCGAGGCGAGCGTGACGCGCTCCTCGCGCAGCGCGCGGCTGACCGCGGCCTCGTCGAAACGCTCGTGCACCACGGCGGTCGTGCCCGCGAGGGCCGAGCGCACGAGGATCGAGAGCCCGCCGACGTGGAAGAGCGGCAGCGCCGCGAGCCAGCGGTCCTCCGCCCGCACGCCGAGCTGGAAGGCCGAGCCGACCGCGCTCGCCAGCAGGTTGCCGTGCGTGAGCAGCGCCGCCTTCGGCCGCCCCGAGGTGCCCGAGGTGTAGATGGCGCTGTGCGTCGCGTCGAGGTCGATCAGCGGCTCGCTCGCATCGGCCGCGGCGCCGGCAGCGCCGCCCGCTGGGCCGCCCGTCAGCTCCCCCGCGCCGCCTGCGGCGCTCGTCAGCTCTTCCGCGGCGAGCAGGCGCGGCCCATGTGCGCCATGCGCGCCCGCCTCCGCGGCCGCCGCCGCCGCCAGCGGGCGCAGGCCCGCGTCGGCGAGCAGCAGCTCCGCCCCCGCGTCGGCGAGCTGCCAGCCGAGCTCGGCGGCCGTGAGCCGCGCGTTGAGCGGCAGCAGCACGGCGCCCGCCCGCGGCACCGCGTGCGCCAGCACGCAGAGCGGCAGGTCGTTCCCGCAGAGCACCGCGACGGGCGCGGCGGGGGCGGCACCGGCAGCGGGCTCGACCCCCGCCTCGACGAGGGTGCGCGCCGCCGCCGCCACCCGCGAGCCCAGCTCGCCGTAGCGCAGCGAGCCGGACGGCGCCTCGACGGCCGGGTGGTCGCGATGGGTGCGCGCGCGCCGCGCGAGCCACTCGGGCACGCGACGCGGCCCGGGCCCCGCGGGCAGCTCGCGCGCGGCGGCCTCGCTCTCGGGCGCCGCGCTCTCGGTCACACCGCGCTCGGCCGCGCCCTCGGCCACGCCGCGCCTCAGCCGCCGGCCGGCGCGACGGCATCGAGGGCCGGCAGCGCGCCGAGTGCGATCGGCGGCGACCACGGCCCCGTCGCGCAGCGCTCGATCGCCGCCGCGTCGGGCGCGACGCCGAGGCCGGGCGCGGCGGGCAGCGCCATGCAGCCGCGCTCCGGCAGGAGCGGCGCGGCCACGAGGTCGCGCTCCAGCGACAGCCCGGTCGCGAGCCCGTGCGCGAGCGCCGCTCCGTCCGCGCCCGCGCCCCCCCCGCCGCCGCCACCCTCTTCCAGGAGCGGCAGCCACACCGGTCGAGCGGAACGCTCGTCTTCCAGGAGCGGCAGCCCCACCGGTCGAGCGGAACGCTCGTCTTCCAGGAGCGGCAGCCCCACCGGTCGAGCGGAACGCTCGTCTTCCAGGAGCGGCAGCCCCACCGGTCGAGCGGAACGCTCGTCTTCCAGGAGCGGCAGCCTCACCGGTCGAGCGGAACGCTCGTCGTCGTCGACGACGAGGGCGGCGGCGAGCTGCAGCGCGAGCGCCGTGCCGAGCGAGGAGTCGACGGTCGTCGTGACGAAAGAGCGCACGCCGGCGGCGCGCGCGCGTGCGGCGAGCGTCGCGGCCGCGCGCACGCCGCCGAGCACGGCCGGCTTCAGCACCAGCGCGTCGACGGCGCCCGCCTCGATCAGCCGCGCGGCCATCCCCGGCTCGGCCAGGGCCTCGTCGGCGGCGAGCGGGACCTGCGAGCGCTGCCGCAGCCGCACGAGCGCCGCCAGCTCGTGCGGGGCGAGCGGCTGCTCGACGAGCTCGATGTCGAGCGCCGCCAGCCGCTCCAGCGCCAGCCGCGCGATGCGCTCCGACCACGCCCCGTTCGCGTCGAGGCGGACGCGCGCGCCGGGGCAGGCCTCGCGCAGCGCGGCGACGCGGGCGAGGTCGACGGCCAGCCCCTCGACGCCGACCTTGAGCTTCAGCGTCGCGAAGCCCGCCTCGACGGCGGCGCGGCCCGCGGCGGCGACGGCGGCCGGCGCGACGGCGTCCGCATCGATGACGGCGTTGACCTCAACGTCGGCGCGGGGAGCGCTTCCTTCGGCCGCGCCCATCTCCCCGAACAGCAGCGCGGCGATCGGGACGCCGCGCCGGCGCCCCTCGAGGTCGAGCAGCGCCGCCTCGAGGCCGCAGCGCAGCGCGGCCGGCGCTCGCTCCGGGTCGGCGAGCAGCGCCGAGGCGTCGACGTCGAGCAGCGCGGCGAGCTCGCCGACCGTCGGGGCGCCGGGGAGCGGCAGCGGCGCGGCCTCGCCCCATCCGGTGAGCAGCCCGTCCTCGATGGCGAGCAGCAGCCCCTCGCGCGCGCGCAGCTCGCCCGCCGCGCCCGGCAACGCGGAGCGGAACGCCGCGCGCAGCGGCAGGCGGAACGGCCGCCAGCGGAGTCGCGCGCTGCTCACCGCTGGCCGTCCACCGCTAGCCGCTCACCGGGCGGCTACCGCCCGGCCGCGCCCGCGGCGCGACCCACGGCGCGATCCCGAGGGCGACCCACGGCGCGACTCACAGGGTGGTCCTCACAGGGCGATCCCGAGGGCGAGCAGCGCGCTGAACAGCAGGTGCAGCCGCGCCGTGCCGCGCAGCGCGGCGTTCAGCGGCGGCCCGGCCGTCTCGCGGAGCACGGCGAGCGCGGGGCGCACCGCGAGCGGCAGGCTCGCCGCGGCGAGCAGCAGCCACGGCTCGAAGGGGCCGGCGAGCCAGAGCGCCGCGACGAGCGCGTAGGCGCCGCCCACGAGCGCGAGGAAGAGCCCGCGTGTCGCGCGGCGACCGACGAGCACGGCGAGCGTGCGCTTCCCGGTCGCGCGGTCCGTCTCGATGTCGCGCACGTTGTTCACGACGAGGATCGCCGTCACCGTGCAGCCGACCGGCAGCGACGCGGCGAGCACGCCCGCCGTCCACTCGCCCGCCTGCACGTAGTAGGTGCCGCCGACGGCCAGCAGGCCGAAGAAGGCGAAGGTGAACGGCTCGCCGAGCCCGCGGTAGCCGAAGGGCCACGGCCCGCCCGTGTACGCCAGCGCAGCCGCGATCGAGGCGAGGCCCATCGCGACCACGGGCCAGCCGGCCACCGCCGTCAGGTAGAGCCCCGCCGTGGCCGCCACGCCGAAGGCGATCCACATCCCCGCGACCACCTGCCCCTCGGCGAGCAGCTCGAGCTGCGTGACGCGCGGCGGGCCGATGCGCGCTGCCGTGTCGGCGCCCTTGCGGAAGTCCGAGACATCGTTCGCGAGGTTCGCGCCGAGCTGGATCGCCACCGCGCCGGCCAGCGCGACGAGCGCCGCGAGCGGGGCGAAGACATCGTCACGCACCGCCAGCGCGCCGCCGACCAGCACGGGCGCCACCGACGCCGTCAGCGTCGGCACCCGCGCGGCGAGCAGCCAGCGGCGCACCGCACCCGGGTCGGGGCCGACGAGGCCGGCGTGCGCCAGCCGCGCGCGCGCGGCGTCGCCCGGCGACTCGCTCACGGCAGCGCCGCCCTCGCGCATGCGAGCCTCGGGCGCGCCGGGGTCATGCGCGTTGCCACGTCAGGGCAGCCGCGGGAAGCGGGTGAAGTCCGGGTCGCGCTTCTCCAGGAAGGCGCGCTTCCCCTCCTTCGCCTCGTCGCTGAGGTAGTAGAGCATCGTCGCGTCGCCCGCGAGCTGCTGCAGCCCGGCGGCGCCGTCCGTGTCGGCGAGGAAGCCCGCCTTCAGCATGCGCAGCGCGATCGGCGAGTGGCGCAGGATCTCGCTGGCCCAGCGCTCTCCTTCCTCGGCGAGCTGGTCGAGGGGCACAACGGCGTTCACCAGCCCCATCTCGAGCGCCTCGCGGGCGTCGTACTGGCGGCAGAGGTACCAGATCTCGCGCGCCTTCTTGTGGCCGACGCTGCGCGCCAGCATGGAGGCGCCGAAGCCCGCGTCGAAGGAGCCGACGCGCGGCCCGGTCTGCCCGAAGCGCGCGTTGTCCGCGGCGATCGTGAGGTCGCAGACGACGTGCAGCACGTGGCCCCCGCCGATCGCGTAGCCCGCGACGAGCGCGATCACGGGCTTCGGGAGTGTGCGGATGAGGCGCTGCAGCGGCAGCACGTTGAGCCGCGGCACGCCGTCGTCGTCGACGTAGCCGCCGTCGCCGCGCACGCGCTGATCGCCGCCCGAGCAGAAGGCGCGACCGCCCGCGCCGGTGAGCAGCACGACGCCGATGTCGGGGTCGTCGCCCGCCAGCTCGAAGGCGCGCGACATCTCGGTCAGCGTCAGCGGACGGAAGGCGTTGTGCACCTCGGGGCGGTTGATGGTGATCCGCGCGATCCCCGCCCTCGGCCGCACGATCGCGCGGTCGTAGAGGATGTCGCGGAAGCTCTCGGCGGGCTGCCAGTCGACCGTCATCTCGCCCTCGTCGCCCCGCGCGCGCCGGGCGCCCCCGTGGCCCCCGACGTCGGCGCCGCCGCGCGCGCCCCGTCGAGGAAGCGCAGCACCGCCGCCGCGAACTCGTGCGGGCGCTCCAGGTGCGCCGCGTGGCCCGCGCCCTCGATCGGCACCATCGTAGCGTCCGGGAGCGCATGCGCCATCTCGCGCGCGAGGCCCGTGAACTTCGCGTCGAGCGAGCCCGCGAGCAGCAGCGTCGGCGCTGGCAGCTCGCCCAGCCGCCCCCACAGCAAGGGCTGCGCCCCCGCCCCCATCCCGCGCAGCGAGTTCGCGAGCCCCGCGGCGTCGTTCGCCAGGCGCTGCGCGCGCAGCCGCGCGCGCGCCTCGGCGGGGAGCGAGGCCTGCGAGGCCCACAGCGGCAGCGCCTCCCACGCCTCGACGAAGGCGGGCACGCCGCGTTGCTCGATGCGATCCGCCAGCGCCTCGTCGGCGCGCACCCGCTCGGCGCGCTCGGCGGCGTCGGCGATCCCGGCGGTCGCGCCCTCCAGTACCAGCGCCGCGACGCGCTCGTGGTGCCGCACGGCGAGCGCGAGCGCCGTGCGCCCGCCCAGCGAGTAGCCGAGCCAGTGCGCGCGCTCGTGCCCCAGCGCGACGAGCAGCGCCGCGAGGTCGTCCGTGGCGCGCTCCATCGCGTAGCGCGCGCGCTCGCTCGGCGTCTCGCTGCGCCCGTGCCCGACGAGATCGACGGCGATCGCGTGGTGGCCCGCCTCGGCGAGCCGCGGCGCGAGGTCGTGCCAGGTCGCCATCGAGCCGGTGAAGCCGTGCAGCAGCACGACAGGCGGGCGCGGCTCGGCCGCGAGTGCGGGCTGCTCGGGGGAGGGCGGCGGCGCGGCGGCGTAGAGCTCAACGTGGAGCGCCAGGCCGTCGACGGCGACGCGCCGCGAGCTCGGCGCGCTCACCCGCCCGCTGCCGGCGGCCGCGCGCCCCGCGCGCCCCGCGCGCCCCGCGCGCCCCGCGCGCCCCGCGCGCAGCGCGGCGCCGACGCGCGCCCACAGCTCGCGGTGCAGCTCGACGTTGCGGTCGCGATCGGTGCGCAGCTCGAGCACGGTGAGGCCCGGCTGGCCGAGCGCGCCGGCGATCGCCTCGCGCATCGCCTCGGCGCCCGCGGGCAGCAGGGCGTGGCGCCCGCCGAAGAGCGCCGCCGCCGCCGCGGCGTCGAGCGCCCCCGGCGTCCCGAACCACGGCTCGAAGAGCGCGGGCAGCTCCTCGCGCTGTGGCAGGAAGTGGAAGATGCCGCCGCCGTCGTTGTTGAGCAGCACCACGGTGAGCGAGAGCTCGTGGCGGCGCACGGCCCACAGCCCCGTGAGGTCGTGCAAGAACGAGAGGTCGCCCACGAGCAGCCCGACGGCGGGCGCCCCCTGCTCGGCGGCGACGAGGGCGGCGCCCGCGGCCGTCGAGGCGACGCCGTCGATGCCGGCGGCGCCACGGGTGCCGACCACGCGCAGCGGCCGCGCGAGCGCGGGCAGGAAGCCGTCGATGTCGCGCACCGGCATGCTGTTGCCACAGACGAGCGTGCCGCCCTCCGGCAGCGCCAGCGCGAGGGCGCGCGCGGCGGCGCCCTCGAACGGCTCGCCGCGCGCGTCGATCTCGGCGAGGCTGGCGGCGAGCGCCTCGCCGGCGATCGCGTCGGCCTCGCGCCAGCCCGCGAGCCAGCCGGCGGCGGGCGGCGGCGACCCGGCGACGGCGTCTGCGAGCGCCTCGGCCAGCGCACCCGGCGAGGCGCGCAGCATCGCCGCCGACGCGCCGGGGTCGCGCCACGCGCCCGCCTCGTCGACGAGCCACTCGCGCAGCGCGCCCGCCTCGTGCAGCCGCGCGAGCCACGTTGCGAGCGCCTTCGAAGTGGGCTGCGCGCCGAAGCGGATCACCACCTCGGGCGCGAGCGGCCCCGTGGCAGCCGGCTCGCGCAGGATCGCGTCGTAGCTCGCGATCACGCCGTTCGCCGCGTGGGGGCCGGTGCGCAGCCCGGAGAGCGGGTCCGCGAGGACCGGCCAGCCCAGCGCCGCGCCCAGCCTCGCGATCGCCGGGGCGGGGAACCCCGCCGACTCCGGCCCGCACAGGATCAGCCCGCGGCGGCCCGCCGTCTCGGCGGCCAGCGCGGCGAGCGCCGCCGGCTCCGGCGGCAGCGACGCGCGACGCGCCGGCGGGAGCAGCGTCAGCGCCTGCGCGGCGGAGGCCGAGGCGCGCTCGGCCTCGCCGTCCGCGGCGACCAGCGGCTCGCGGAACGGCAGGTTCAGGTGCACGGCGCCGGCGGGCGGGCCGGCGGCCTCGGCCACGGCACGCGCGCCCAGCTGGCGGGCGTGCGCCAGCAGCTCGGGCGGCGCCTCGCCGGCGGCGGGCGCGCATGGCAGCTCCGCCGACCAGCGCGCGTGCGCGCCGAAGAGCCGCAGCTGATCGACGGACTGCGAGGCGCCGATGTCGCGCAGCTCGGGCGGGCGGTCCGCCGTGAGTAGCAGCAGCGGCACGCGCGAGAGCGACGCCTCGACGGCGGCCGGCAGCAGGTTCGCGGCCGCCGTGCCCGAGGTGCAGACGACGGCGACGGGGCGCCCGCTCTGCCGTGCGATGCCCAGCGCGAAGTAGCCGGCCGCGCGCTCGTCCAGGTGCAGCAGCGGGCGCAGCGCGGGCTCGCTGGCCACCGCCAGCAGCAGCGGCGTCGAGCGCGAGCCGGGGCAGACGACGACGTGGCGCACCCCGGCCGCCGCGAGCTGCCGCGCCAGCACGCGCGCGACCGCCCCTCCGGGCGTGGCGGTGGCGGTGGGCGTCCCGTTCGAGCTGTGCGGCACGCGCGCCTCCGGTTTGCGGGCGGGCTTCGCGGAGACAGGCGCGGCGGTGGCGGCTCAGGCGGGCGGCGCAAGCCCCAGCGCCTCCGCGAGCGGGCGGAACTTCAGCTCCACCTCGGCGAGCTCGTCGGCTGGCTCCGAGTCGCCCATGATACCGGCGCCCGCGAAGAGCCACGCGCGCTCGCCGCGCACCAGCGCCGAGCGCAGCGCCACCGCGAACTCGCCATCGCCGGCCGCGTCCAGCCAGCCCACGGGGCCCGCGTACCAGCCGCGGTCGAAGCGCTCGTGCTCGGCGATCACGCCCAGCGCTCGATCGGTGGGCCAGCCGCCGACGGCCGGCGTCGGGTGCAGCCGCTCCACGAGCTCCAGCACGTCGACGCCGGGCGAGACCTGCCCGCGCACCTCGGTGGCCAGGTGCTGGATGTTGCGCAGCCGCAGCAGCCCCGGCTGGTTGGGCGCGCGCAGCCAGCGGCTGGCGGGGAGCAGCGCCTCGCGGATCGCGCGCACGACGATCTCGTGCTCGATGCGGTCCTTGGCGCTGGCGCGCAGCTCACGGCCGCGGCGCTCGTCGTCGGCAGCGTCGGCGCCGCGCTGCGCCGAGCCCGCGAGCCCGAGCGCGCGCAGCTCGCCGCCCGCGAGGCTCACCAGCAGCTCGGGGCTCGCGCCCAGGAAGGTGGCGTCGCCGCGGGTCACGCTGAAGAGATGGCAGTCCGGGTAGTCCGCGCGCAGCCGCCGCAGCGCGCGGCCGCGGTCGATCGGCGCCTCGGCGACCAGCTCGCGGCAGGTCGCGAGCACGGCCTTCTCGTAGAGGCCGTCGCGCACCTCGGCCGCCACCCGCGCGACGCTCGCCAGCCAGCGCGCACCGTCGATGTCGCAGGCGACGTGCGCGCCGACCGCGCCCGCCGACGCCACGCCATGCAGCTCCGCGCCGCTCAGACCGTTGCCGTTCCGCCTCGCGCCATCCCGGCCCCGCTCGGCGCCGCCCTCGAGGGCCGGCAGCAGCTCCGCGAGCCGCTCGGCGCCCACGCCGGGCGCCAGCACGACGCCGCTCTCCCCGCCGTCGCGCACGAAGAGCAGCTCGGGCAGCAGCAGCGCGCCCCGCCCGAAGCCGGCCCAGGGCACGGGCGGTCGGGCCCGTCGCGGGTCGAGCGCCGGCAACGCCGCGCCGTCCGCCGCCGCCGCGAAGGAGACGCCGCCCAGCAGCCGTGGCCGGAGCGCCGGGGCGTCCGTCTCCAGCGGAGCGCTCAGCAGCTCGGCCGCGTCGGCGCGCAGCGCGGCGGGCCGCGGGCGCCCGCGCCCAGCTCGGCGCGCCCCGCCTCGCCGACTGCGACCAGCGAGAGGCCGCGGTCGAGCCGCGCATAGGAGGCGGTGACGCCCCACCGCTCCATGTCGTCGAGCAGGCGGTCCGCGTCGAGGTGCGCGGGCAGCCGCAGGCCGCGGAAGCCCGTCGTGGGGCGGGCCGCGACGCGCAGCGCCACCTCGGGCGTGTGTGGGCCGGGGGCGATCGTCATGCGCTCGCCCCGGCGAGGGCCGAGAGAGGCGAACGGTCTGCGTGGTGGGTCGGCAGGGCGGTCGGCGGACGCACCTCGTGTCTCCCTCTCCGGTGGCCTGCCGCGGGCGGGCGGCCGGGCCGCGGTGACCTCCACCGGCTCTTCGTCCGAGGCGCCGGGGAGGATCACGCGGCGGGCGGCGATTAGTATAGGAGCGAGGCTCCCTACGCGCCCCGCGAGCGGCGCGCGCACCCGACCCGAGGAGGACGCCATGGGCTACCAGAAGATCGGCGAGAACGGGGCCGAAGGCAAGTGCGCGCTGTGCGGCACCTACGTGATCAAGGGCGGCGTCCCTTTCGGCACCAAGTCCGTGCTCTGCCCGGACTGCGCCAAGAAGCAGGACCGCATCGCCTACCGGGAGACCGCCGGCCGGCGCTAGCGTGCGGCTGCTGACGGCCGTGCTCGCCTCGGCGCTGCGCGGGCGCTGCCCCGCCTGCCGCCGCGGGCCGCTGTTCCGCGGCCTCTTCGCGATCCACGAGCGCTGCCCCGCCTGCGGCATCCGCTATGAGCAGGAGCCGGGCGCTGACTGGGCGCGCTGGCGCTCGGCTGGGGCTGGGCGCGCTCGCGCTGGGCTGCGGGCTGGGCGCGCTGGCGGCGATCGCGATGACCGCGGCCGAGCTGCAGTGGGGGCCGTTGCGCGCGGCCGGGGTGCCGCCCGCCTGGGGGATCGCGGCGCTCTCGCTGCCGGTGACGCTGCTCGGCTACCGCCCGGCGAAGGGCGCCTGGTTCGCGCTCCTGCACCGCTACGGCTTCATGCCGCGCGCGACGGAGTGAGGCGCCCCGGACCTCGTGGCGCCCGCCGAGGCCGCTAGCGCACCGTGATTCGGTGCTCCGTGGTCGGGGTGCCGGCGGCGGTGCTCACGATCGTCACCACCGCATCGTGCGGCCCCTCGTTCGGCGACAGCCAGCCGACGCAGACGTCGCCCGGCCGCAGGGTGCCGCAGCCGTGCAGCAGGCGGCTCGTCGGATCCTCCGCCGGCCCGCTGCGGAAGACGAAGCTGCGCGGTGCGTCGGAGAGGTTCGCCACCGCAGCGAGGGTCCAGCGGAAGCCGCGCACGTCGAAGGCGAACGCGAGGTAGTCGAAGTCGATCGCCCACGGCTGCCAGCGCAGCCCGCCGGCGAGCGGGCCGAAGCCCGCGCCCGTGCAGCCCGCGGCGTTGCAGGCGGCCAGCGAGGTGTCGCGCACCTGCCCCTCGAAGACCCGACGCGCATCCGGCGGACCCGCGGAGCCGAGCACGGTGTCCCACGTCACCTCGACCTCGGGCGCGCCGACCGTGGCGCAGCTCTCCAGCGCGGCGATCGCGCCCGGGCTGCTGCAGAACTCGAAGCTGGTCGCGTCCGCGCCCACCTCCCAGCCGAGCACCGCGGCGCTGCGCGAGGCATTGGGCAGGAACGAGACCAGCGAGGGCGTGCTCAGCGGCGGCGAGTCGGCGGAGGTCACGGTGAGCAGCACGGAGGCCACGGCGCGATGCAGGAACGGATCGCGCGCCGTCACCTGAAGGCGCAGCGTCGAGCCGGGCGTCGCCGGGGCAACGAGGCTCGCGCCGGCGCCGGCGGGCGCGAGCGTGACGGGGGCGCCCGCGAGCTGCGCCCACTCGTAGGTGAGCGGCTTCCCCTCGGGATCGCTCCCCGTCGCGAGCAGCGTCAGCGGCTCGCCCGCCTCCACGATGCGGTCGGGGCCGATGCTCACCGTGGGCGGCCGGTCGACGCCGTAGAGCTCCTGCAGCCGCGCACGCTCCTCGGCGCTGGGGCCGCCGGGGCAGGTCGCGAGGTCCGAGGGCTTGAAGCTCGGGAACATCAGATCGCCCTCGGTGTCGGAGTGGCCGAAGCCCAGCGCGTGCCCCAGCTCGTGCGCGATCACGGAGCGGAAGCAGACGAGTGGGACGCTCAGCCGCTCGTCCAGCACGATGTCGGCCTCGATGAAGGCGCGGTTCTGCACGTTCGCGCTGGACGGGCCGTTGAGCCAACTGCCCATCGTGATGCCGGACTGCGTCCCCACCACCGCGTTGCGGCCATCGTCGAAGCCGATCTCGTTGACGCCGTTGTCCTCGCTCCAGCGGAACCCGGCCGGGCAGTCGCCGAGGTAGCGCACGCCCACGGCGGCCTCGGCAACGTTCCAGGCGTCGGCGGCCTCCTCGACCGCGTCGCGGAAGAGCTGCGCCGAGACCGAGGCGGCGCGGTTGTTCTGGAAGGTGCAGAAGTCGACGGGCGCGTCGCCGACGATCCAGCGCGCCGGCGACGGCCCACAGCCCGCGAAGACCTCGCCCGGCGCGCAGTCCGTGAAGAACGGAATGATCGCCGCCGTGGCACGGCCGGTGACGCCCAGCACGCCGTCCGTGCCCTCCCCGCGCTCGTGCAGGCGGTACGGATCCGCGTCGTAGGGGCGCTCGTCGCTGGCGTCGAGCTCGGCGGCGGCGCCGCCGCCGATGGCCGCGCCCGCCGGCTGCGCGGCCGCGAGCGTGAGCAGCGCCGCGACGACCGCCAGCGCCGCGGCAGGCACGAGCGCGAAGCGGGCCGCGCGAGGGCGGAGGTGGGCGCTCAGCGTCCGGTCCTCTCGATAGCGGGCACGCGGCCCATCGATTCTAGCGGGGCGCCGGGCCGCCCGTTCGGGGCGCGGGCCGCCGCGCACAGGCATGCGTCCCCGATCATCGGCGCCGCTCGCGCCCGGGGCCAGCCGCCGCCCGCCCGCGTGAGCGCTCCGGCCGGCTCAGGGCAGCGCGCTATACTCGCGCCGGCCTCGACGGCCGGGCCGGCGTCGAGGTGCGGGCCGGCTTCGAGGTGCGGGGGGGCGCGACGCCGATGGTGATGAGCTACCCGGAGATCGCGAAGCAGCCGGCGGCGCTGCGCACCGCGCCGAACCTCGGCGAGTGGGCGGCCGAGCGTGCCTCGTGGAGCTGGGACGCCGTCGCAGGCGAGCTCGACCTGCCCAACGGCCTCTACAACCAGGCGCACGAGTGCATCGACCGCCACGCCGCGGCAACCCCCGACAAGGTCGCGATGATCTGGGAGGGCGCGGACGGCGCCATCGAACGCTACAGCTTCGAGGAGATGCGCCGCCACTCCAACCGCTTCGCCAACGCACTCGCCGCGCTCGGCGTCGGCACGGCGGAGCGCGTCTTCTTCTTCACCGACCGCATCCCGGAGCTCTACTTCGCCTGCTTCGGCACGCTGAAGCGGGGCGCGATCATCGCGCCGCTGTTCTCCGCCTTCGGACCCGAGCCCGTGAAGGAGCGCATCGAGCGCGCCGAGGGCTCCGTCATCGTCACGACGCCCAACCTGCTGCCCAAGGTGAACGCGATCCGCGACCAGCTCCCCAGCCTGCGCCACGTCATCGTCATCGCACACCGCGCGGGCGCCGAGGTGGCGGCGGGCGACCTCGACTACCAGGCGCTCGTCGCCGACGCCTCCGAGGAGTACGCGATCGAGCGCACCGGCCCGGAGGATTGGTCGGTGATGCACTTCACCTCGGGCACCACGGGGCTGCCCAAGGGGGCGGCGCACGTCCACAACGCCGTGATCGGCCACTACGCCACCGGCAAGTACGTGCTCGACCTGCACCCCGACGACGTGTACTGGTGCACCGCCGACCCCGGTTGGGTGACCGGCACCTCGTACGGGATGTTCGCGCCCTGGAGCAACGGCGTCACCAATGTGATCTATGAGGGCGGCTTCGGTGCCTCGCGCTGGTACGACGTCATCAAGCGCCACAACGTCACCGTCTGGTACACGGCGCCCACGGCGATCCGGCTGCTGATGAAGGCGGGCGCCGACGCGGCGAAGCGGCACGACCTCTCCTCGCTGCGCTACGTGATGTCCGTCGGCGAGCCGCTGAACCCGGAGGGCGTCGTCTGGGGCGAGGAGGCCTTCGACCTGCCGATCCACGACAACTGGTGGCAGACGGAGACCGGCGCGATCATGATCGCGAACTACGTCGGGATGCCGATCCGCCCCGGCTCGATGGGGCGGCCCTTCCCCGGCGTCGAGGCGGCGATCCTCGACGACGAGTTCCACCCGGTCGAGGAGCCGATGCGCGAGGGGCAGCTGGCGCTGCGGCCGGGCTGGCCCTCGATGTTCCGCACCTACTGGAACGACGAGGAGCGCTACGACTCGCGCTTCAAGGAGGGCTGGTACATCACCGGCGACCGCGCGAAGCAGGACGCGGACGGCTACTTCTGGTTCGTGGGCCGCGACGACGACGTGATCAACACCGCGGGCCACCTCGTCGGCCCGTTCGAGGTGGAGAGCGCGCTGATCGAGCACCCCTCGGTCGCGGAGGCCGGGGTCATCGGCAAGCCCGACGCCGTGGCGATGGAGATCGTGAAGGCGTTCGTGGCGGTCGCCGAGGGCGTCGAGCCCACCGACGAGCTGCGCCGCGAGCTGACGCGGCACTGCCGCGAGCGGCTGGGGCCCGGCGTCGCGCCGCGCGAGATCGAGTTCATCGACTCGCTGCCGAAGACGCGCTCCGGCAAGATCATGCGCCGGCTGCTGAAGGCGCGCGAGCTCGGCCTGCCCGAGGGCGACACGTCCACCCTCGAGGAGGACTAGGACGCTCGAGGGCGGCCGGGCGGCGCGCCGCGCGGGCGGGCGAACGCCGGCGCGGCCCGCGAGATGCGCGCGCCCGCTCCCGGAGCGAGGAGGCGACGCGATGAGCTCGGATGCGCCCGCGGGCGAGGCTGCGGCTGCCGAGACGCGCCCCGACATCCACCGTGGCCTCAACGGCGTCTACTTCGACCGCTCGCAGGTCTGCTTCATCGACGGGCGAGCGGGCACGCTGCTCTACCGCGGCTACTCCATCCACGAGCTCGCGGAGCGCTCCACCTTCGAGGAGACGGCGTACCTGCTGCTGCTGGGCGAGCTGCCCACGCGCGCGCAGCTCGCCGCGTTCGAGGCGGATCTGCGCGCCGCGCGCGCGGTGCCGGCGCCCGTGCTCGAGATCGTGCGCGGCATCGCGCAGGCCCACCCGATGGACGTGCTGCGCACGGCCGTCTCCGCGCTCGCGGCCTTCGACCCCGAGCGCGAGGACGGCTCGCCCGAGGCGGTCGCGCGCAAGGGTGCGCGGCTGACGGCGCAGTGCGCGACGCTGGTGGCCGCGCACCACGCCACCCGCGAGGGACGCGAGCCGGTCGCGCCGTCGGCCTCGCTAGGGCACGCCGCGAACTTCCTCTACATGCTCACGGGCGAGGAGCCGGCGCCCGAGACGGCGCGGCTGATGGACGTCGACTTCGTGCTCCACGCCGAGCACAGCTCGAACGCCTCGTCGTTCGCCGCGCGCGTGGTCGCCGCGACCGGCGCCGACCTGCACGCGGCCGTCGTCGCCGGCATCGCCGCGCTCTCCGGCCCGGCGCACGGCGGCGCCGCCGAGAACGTGATGCAGATGGCGCGCGAGATCGGCGACCCCGCGCGCGCCGCCGAGTACGTGAAGGCGAAGCGCTCCCGCCGCGAGCCGGTGATGGGCTTCGGCCACCGCGTCTACCGCACGGAGGACCCGCGCGCCCGCCACCTGCGCGAGGGCGTGCGCCGCCTCTCCTCCGAGCGCGGCGAGCCGACCTGGTTCGCGATCCTCGAGGCCGTGGAGGAGGCGATGCGCCCCTACGCCCGCCTCGGCGTGGCGCCCAACGTGGACTTCTACGCGGGCGTCATCTACCACCTGCTCGGCATCCCGCAGGAGCTCTTCGTGCCGATCTTCGCGCTCGGCCGCGTCCCCGGCTGGACGGTGCAGGTGCTGGAGCAGTTCGAGAACAATATTCTCATTCGCCCGCTGCTCGACTACACCGGCCCCGCCGAGCGCCCCTACGTCCCGATCGAGCAGCGCGGGTAGTCACGTGCCGCTGCTTCCCGAGCTCAGGCGCGAGGCCGAGCGCCGCGGCCTGCTCGACGCGGGCGTGCCGCTGGATGCGCAGGCGGCGTTCGCGCTCGTGCGGGACATGCCGTGGGCCGCGAACGCGGACCCGCTGCCGGAGGCGACGCTCGCCGCCTGGCGCGGCCACGACGCCTCCAAGCACTACCTGCTGCGGCAGCTCCTCTACGAGCTCGGCCACCCCTCGATCCTGGTGGCGTGCACGCACGCGTGGAGCCTGGAGAGCGCGCCGTGGGCGGCGGGCGAGGCCCGCGCGATCCTCGAGGAGGGGCCGGTCGCCGACGTGCACACGTTCCTGCGCGTCGACAGCGACGAGGGCTGGGGCACCGTGGACGGGACGTGGCCGCTGGCGACGACGCGCCTCGGCTTCCCCGCCAACGAGCGCTTCGTCCCGGGCCGCGACATGCGGCTCGCCTGCGACCCCGACGAGCTCTTCCACCTCCCTGACGACGCCGACCCGGAGGAGTTCCGCCGCGGCCTGCTGGACGCGCACCTCGACGAGCGCGGCCCCGGCGCCCGCGAGCGCCGCCGAGCGTTCCGCTCGACCCTCGAGGCTGCCGCGCCTCGAAGAGAGCGGCCGTACTCGCGCGACGCGAGCGGCGGCGAAGAGGGCGAGCGTTCGAACCGGCCGTAGCCGAGCGTCCCGTAGCATCCGGGGCGCTGCCGCCGCCTTCGTTGTGACGAGATGCGGGTGGTCGAGGTCGGGTGCGAGCGCCGCGGGCGCCGCGCGGCGACGCCGAGGGCTCGGCGTGGCCGCAGCGCCGCGCAGCCCTCTCGCGCGCGCGGAAGCCCCTCGAACGCAACGGAACGTTGCCCCACGACGCCCCGCAGCCCTCTCGCAGGCGCGGCAGCCCCTCGAATGCAACGGAACGTTGCCGCGCGCGACAGCCGCCCGGGTCGAGCGGAACGCTCGTTGCGCTAGCATGCGGCGGTGCGTACGCAATCGCTGAGGCAGGCAATCGTCTTCGCCGCGCTGCTGACGGGGGCGTGGGGCGCCGTGCTGCTCTTCACGCAGGACGACACGGAGCCGCTCGACCTCGTGCTCACGCTGCCGCTCTTCTTCGTCGTCATCCTGGGGACGATGCGGCTCTCGAACCGCGTCGTGACGCGACTCTTCCCCGCGCGGCAGCCGCCGCCCCCGCCGCCCCCGACCCCGCCGCGCACCGAGCGGCCCGACCATGCGCAGCGCCGGCGGCGTCGGCGCGGCCGCAGGCCCCGCGGCTAGCACGGCGGCGAGGTGCTCTCGGTCTTCGTCGACGTGATCCTGCCGGTGGTCGTGATGGCCGCGGTCGGCGGGCTGGTCGGACGCTGGCGCACCGTGGTCGCCAAGCCCATCTCCACGCTCGTCTTCTACGTCTTCAGCCCCGCGCTGATCTTCCGCTCGATGGCCGAGACCGAGCTCGACCCCGGCCTCTCGCTGCGCATCGTCGCCGCCGCGTGGCTGCTCTTCTTCGCGGCGTGGGGCGCGGCGGCGCTGTGGTCGACGCTCGTGCGTCACGACTCCCCGCAGCGCGCCGCCTTCGCGCTCACGGTGACCGCGATGAACGCCGGCAACATGGGCCTGCCCATCGCGCTGCTCGCGTTCGGCGACGAGGGGCTGGAGATCGCGGTGCTCTTCCTGGTCGCGAACGCCGCGCTCAACTCCACGGCCAACGTCTTCATCGCCTCGCTGGCCGGCGGCGACGCGCGCGGGGCGCTGGCCGCGCCGCTGCGCTACCCGATGCTCTACGCCACGGCCGCCGGCCTCGTCGTGAACGCCACGAACGTGGAGCTGCCGATCGCCCTCGACACCCCGATCGACGCCTTCGCCGACGCCGCCATCCCGACGATGCTCGTGGTGCTGGGGCTGCAGCTGCTGCGAGGCGTCGAGGGCTCGGCGCTGCGCGACGTGACCGCCTCGATGGCGCTACGCCTGGCGGGCGGGCCGCTGCTGATGTGGGGCGTGACGCTGGCGCTGGGCGTCGACGGGCTGACGCAGCGCACGCTGGTCGTGCTCGCCGCGATGCCGACGGCGGTGTTCACGACGATCCTCGCGACGGAGTTCGCGGCGCGCCCGCGCTTCGTGACGCTGGCCGTCGTCTCCTCGACGTTCGCCTCGGTGGGGACGCTGACGGTGCTGATCGCCGCCATCGGCCGCAACGGCGCCTAGCGAGCGTTCCGCTCGACCGTAGGGGCTACCGCTCCTGCCCGCGCCTCGGCGGTCCTCCGGCCACGGCCGGGCTCGCAAAGGCACGGATGTCGCGCCGCCCTCTCGCAAGCGCGGCAGCCCCTCGAGTGCAGCGGAACGCTGCCGGAACGCTCGCGGCAGCCACTAGGGTCGAGCGGGACGCTCGAGCCAGTCGACGATCGCCTGCTGCGAGCGCAGCCGCACGAAGTCGATGTGCGCCCACTCGTGCGCGGCCATCTCGCGCGCGAGGCTGCGGCGTCGCGCGCGGTAGTGACGGAGCGTATAGAGCAGCACGCCCTGCGGGTCGTAGAACTGTCGAGGGAAGCTCTCGTACGTTCGTGCCCCACAGCAGCTCGCGGCTACGCCAGCGCCGCCAGCTGCGGGCCAGCATTCGACGCACCAGCAGCGGCAGCGGGAGGTCGAGCCAGACGACATCGGTGAGCCGAGGCCAGAGCGCGGCGCGGGTGAAGCGACGGTAGTTGCCGGCGACGACCCAACGCTCGCCCGCCGTGGCCTGCTCGATCGCAGCTCGGAACTCGTTGTCGGGCGCGTCGACCCAGCCGGGGCGCCAGTAGAACGCGTCGAGCTCGACGAACGGCGCGTCGAGGCGGCGCGCCAGCTCTTCGGCGAGCGTGCTCTTGCCCGAGCTGCTCGAGCCGACGACGTGGATGCGAGGCCCAGCGCGTGCATTTCGACTGCCTCCGCGCGCTGCCCATGGCGAGCGCCTCGTCAGTCGCAGCCCTCGATGATGGCCTGCGCCACCTCCTCGATGCGCGTCTGCACCACCAGCGGATCGTGCAGGCCGTTCGTCACGTACGCCACGGCGAGGCCGAGCGAGCGGTCGGCGTAGCCGATCGCGCACTGCTGGCCGGGGTGCCCGAAGACGCCCTCGCGCTGGAACGGCGCGAAGGCGCCGCCGACCACGAAGCCCCAGCCGTACGAGCCGGGGAGCCCCGTCGTCCGGTCCAGCGTCGTGCGGTGCTGCACGCTCGTCGCCTGCGCCACCGTCTCCGCGGCGAGCACGCGCACGCCGTCCAGCTCGCCGCCGCGCTCGAGCATCGCGTAGAAGCGCGCGAGCGCCTCCGCCGTGCCGATGCCGTTGCCCGCGGGGATCTGCGCGCGCAGCGTCGAGGGGTCGTTGAAGCGGCGCACCACCTCGCTCGTGCGGCCCTCCGAGCCCTCGGGGTCCTGCCACGTCACCTCGGAGAGCGCCTGGAGCGGCACGACCGAGCGCAGCGCCGGCTCCGGGACGCCCAGCGAGGCCTCGATGCCCAGCGGCTCGAACAGCTCCTCGCGCAGGAAGTCGCGGGGCGTCCGCCCGTCGGCGCGGCGGATCAGCTCGCCCAGCGCGAAGCCGAAGGTGACCGGGTGGTAGCCGGTGGCGGCGCCCGGCTCCCAGGCCGCCGGGATCGCCGCAGTCTCGGCGGCGCAGTACTCCCACTCCTCGACGCACCGCCAATCGACGGTGCGCGGGAGCGCCGGGAAGCCGCCGCGATGGGTGAGCACGTGGCGCAGCGTGCACGCCGCCTTGCCGCCCTGCGCGAACTCCGGCCACAGCTCGGCCAGCGGCGCATCGAGGGCGAGGCGGCCGCGCTCCACGAGCATCAGCGCGCAGACGGCCGTGACCGGCTTCGTCGCGGAGAACCAGAGCATGCGGGCGGCGGGGGCGGCGGCGGCGCCCAGCCGCAGGTCGAGCGCGAGGCTACCGTCGCGGTAGACGGCGAGCTGCGCCGCGGAGTGCCAGCCGCGCTCGAGGTGTGCCTCCGCCACCTCGACGAGGCGGGCACGCCCCGCCTCGCTCAGCCCGCGCGGCTCGTGCCCGGCTGCGTGGTCGCCGGCGGCGGGGCCGGCGCTCACGGTCGCGTCATCCGTCCTCGTGACGCAGCACGATCTTGCCGACGTTCGCGTTCGACTCCATGTAGCGGTGCGCGTCGGCGACCTCGGCGAGCGGGAAGACGCGGTCGACGACGGGCACGAGCCGCCCCGTCTCGAAGAGCGGCAGCAGATGGCGCGCCACCTGCTGGGTGAGCGCCGCCTTCTCCTCCAGCGGACGCGCGCGCAGCACCGTGCCGTGCAGGCGCAGCCGCTTGCGCATCAGCAGGCCGAGGTCGAGATCCGCCTTCGCCCCGCTCATCGTGCCGACGACGACCATGCGACCGCGGACGGCCAGCGAGGCGACGTTGCGCGCCCAGTACTCCGCGCCCACGACGTCCAGCACCACGTCGACGCCGCGGCCGCCGGTCTCCTCCCCCACCACCTCGGCGAAGTCGCGCTCGCGGTAGTTGACGCCGACGTCGAGGCCCAGCTCGGCGGCGCGCGCGAGCTTCTCGGCGGAGCCCGCGGTGCCGAAGACGCGGCAGCCCAGCTGCGCGGCGATCTGCACCGCCGCCGTGCCGACGCCCGAGCCGACGGCGTGCACGAGCACGCTCTCGCCCGGCCCCAGCCCGCACTGCGCGACGAGCGCGTCGTAGGCGGTGAGGAAGACCTCGGGGATCGCGGCGGCCTGCACGAGGTCGAGGCCCGCCGGCACCGCCATCAGCATCCGCTCGTGCACGGCGACGCGGGAGCCGTAGCCGCCACCGCCCAGCAGCGCCATCGCGCGGTCGCCCGGCTGCCAGCCCGAGACGCGCTCGCCGACCTCGAGGACGGTGCCGGCCACCTCGAGGCCCGGCAGGTCGTCGCGGGTGCCGGGGGGGCCGGGGTAGCGGCCGACGCGCTGTAGCAGGTCCGCGCGGTTGAGCGCCGTCGCGTGCACCGCGAGCAGCGCCTCCTCCGGGCCGGGGCGCGGGTCCGGCTCCTCGCGGATCGCGAAGACCTCGGGCCCGCCGGGCTCGGTGATGACAGCCGCGCGCATCGCTCCCCCTCGCCTCGCCTCGCAGCTCCCTCGGCCCGCCCGCCGAGCCGGCGCGGCGCCGAGGCTACGCCGCGCCGGTTCCGCGGTCGAGGCCGCCGTATACTCGGGGGCGGCGGGCCTCCCCGGGCGCCCGCCCCGAGGCACGGGAGGCGCGATGGGCTGGCAGGCGGACCCGGCGGCGCCGAGCGCGACGCTCGCACGCTTCGTGGCGGCGGCCGCGGTGCCGGCCGAGGTGCGACGCACCACGCGCCGCTATCTGCTGGACTGGCTCGGATCGGCGCTCGCGGGCGGCGAGCTGGAGCCGCCGCGCATGGTGCAGGCGGTCGCTCAGGAGCTGGGCGGCGCCCCGCAGGCGACGCTGCTCCAGAGCGGGGAGCGCACCTCGGCGCCGCTGGCGGCGCTCGTGAACGCGGCGGCCTCGCACGTGCTCGAGATGGACGACCTCGACCGCGCCTCGATCTCGCACCCCGGCGCGCCCGTGATCGCGGCGGCACTGGCCGTGGGCGAGCGCGACGGCGCCTCCGGCGAGGAGCTGCTGGACGCGATCGCTGTGGGCTACGAGGCGATGATCCGCATCGGCGAGGCGCTGGGCACCGCGCACTACGAGCACTGGCACATGACCGGCACCGCCGGCACCTTCGGCGCGGCCGCCGCGGCGAGCCGCCTCGCGCGGCTCGACGCGCACGTCACGCTGATGGCGCTGGGCTCGGCGGGCACCATGACGGCTGGGCTGTGGGAGTTCCTCGCCGACGGCGCGATGTCGAAGCAGCTGCACCCCGCGAAGGCCGCGCACGACGGGGTGCTGGCGGCGCTGCTGGCGGCGCGCGGCTTCACCGCCGCCACGCGCATCCTCGAGGGGCCGAAGGGGCTCTTCGCGGCGATGGCGCCCGCGGGCGACCCCGGCTCGATCGTGGCGGGGCTCGACCCGCGCATGAGCGCGTGGCGCGTCGGCGGCGTCTCCTTCAAGGTGCACGCCTCCTGCCGCCACACCCACCCCGCCGTCGACGCCGCGCTCGCGCTGCGCGAGGAGCACGCACTGCGCCCCGCCAAGGTCGAGCGCGTCGCCGTGCGCATCTACGGGCAGGCGCTGGGCCTGCTGGAGGGCATGGAGCCCACCACCTCCTACGCCGCGAAGTTCTCGCTGCCGTACTGCGTCGCGGCGGCGCTGGCGCACGGCGACCTGGCGCCGCACCGCTTCTCCGAGCAGGCGATCGCCGAGGCGGAGGTGCTGGCGCTCGCGGGGCGCATCTCCTTCGCGCCGGACCCGGAGCTGGACGCGCTCTACCCGGCCGCGTGGCCCTCGGTGGTGACGGTGACGACGACGGACGGGCGCACGCTGGAGCGCCGCGTTGAGCACCCCGCCGGCGACCCCGAGAACGGGCTCACCGACGACGATGTCGCCGCGAAGTTCACCGCCATCGCGGGCCCGCTGCTGGACGGTCGCGCGGACGAGATCGCGCGCGCAGTGCTCAGCGGCGAGCCCCCGCCCGACCCGCGCCAGATCGCGCGCGCCGTCGCGCTGGTGCCGCAGCCGACCTAGCACGCCGCGCCGCGCCGTCCCGCGGCGGCGCGGGCAGAGGCGCGCGCTGGAGAGGCACGCCCGTGGCCGAGGATCGCGCCGAGAGCCACGTCGAGGATCGCGCCGCAAGCCACTCCGTGAGCGGCGCCGACCCGCGCGAGCGGCTGCGCGCCTCCGTCGAGGAGCTGACGGCGCGCCTCGACCCGGCGCGGCTCGGCTTCGCGCGCACCGACGAGCTGCACCCGCTGGAGGCGGTCTTCGGGCAGGAGCGCGCCGTCCGCGCGATCGAGTTCTCGCTGGGCATGGAGGGGCCGGGCTACAACCTCTACGCCGCCGGCCCCGACGGCTTCGGCAAGCACACGGTGGTGGAGGCCTTCCTCAAGCGCCGCTCGGCGATGCGCGTGGCGCCGCCCGACTGGGTCTACGTGCGCAACTTCGTCGACCCCGACCGCCCGGTGGGCATTGCGCTGCCGCCCGGCCGCGGGCGCGCCTTCGCCGCCGAGGTGGAGCAGGCCGTCCACACCGCGAGCCAGGAGCTGCGCCAGGCCTTCGAGTCCGACTCCTACGCGCGCCAGCAGCAGGAGCTGGGGCAGGAGCTGGAGCGGCGGCGCTCGGAGCTGCTGGATCGCATGCGCGAGACCGCCGAGGGGATGGGCTTCGCGCTCCAGCTCACGCCCGTCGGCATCGTCACGGCGCCTCTGATCGAGGGCAAGCCGATCCCCGCCGAGGCCTTCGAGCAGCTCTCCGCCGAGCAGCGCCAGAGCATCGACGAGGCGGGGCGCGAGCTGGAGCTCGGCGTGCGCGAGGCCACTCTGGAGATGCGCGCCCTGGAGCGCGAGACGCTGCGCTCCGCGCAGGAGCTCGACGAGCAGGTGGCGCGCTTCGCCATCGAGCATCTCTTCGAGCCGCTGGTCGCCACCTGGGGCAGCGACCCGGAGCTGCGGCGCTTCCTGGACGACGTGCGCGAGGACATCCTCCAGGAGCGCGACCAGTTCCGGCAGCAGCCGAAGCCGGAGGGCGTCGCGGCGCTGCTGCCGGGCCTGGCGGCGCGCGCCCCGGCCTCGCCGCTCGCGCGCTACGAGGTGAACGCGCTCGTCTGCAACGACCCGGACGGCGGCGCGCCCGTGATCACCGAGCAGCACCCGACGTACCAGAACCTGCTGGGACGCATCGAGTACCAGGGCCAGCTGGGGACGCTGACCACGGACCACACGCTGATCAAGCCGGGCTCGCTGACGCTGGCGAACGGCGGCTTCCTGGTCGTGCGGCTGCGCGACCTGCTGCAGAACCCGCAGGCGTACGACGGCCTGAAGCGCGCGCTGCTCGCGGGGACGCACGCGATCGAGAACCTCAGCGAGCTCTACAGCATGGTCCCGACCAGCGGCCTGCGGCCCGAGCCGATCCCGCTGGACGTGAAGGTGGTGATCGTCGGCGAGACGCAGCTCTACCAGCTGCTCTACCGCCTCGACCCGGACTTCCGCGAGCTCTTCCGCGTGAAGGCCGACTTCGAGGTGGACGTGCCGCGCACAGACGAGAACGTGCGCGGGCTGGCCGCCTTCGTCGCCGGCCAGTGCGACCGCGAGGGGATGCAGTGCTTCGGCGCGGACGCGGTGGCGCGGCTGGTGGAGCACTCCTCGCGCGAGGTGGAGGACCAGTGCCGGCTCTCCGCCAACATGGGCGCGCTCCACGACCTGCTGCGGCAGACCGACTACTGGGCGCGGCAGGAGGGCGTGGAGCTGGCGACGGCCGCCCACGTGGACCGCGCGCTGGAGGAGCGCGAGTACCGCTCGGCGCTGGTGCGCGACCGCATCCAGCAGCTCATCGACGACGGCACGATCTTCCTCGATGTGGAGGGCAGCCGCGTCGGGCAGATCAACGCGCTCTCCGTCTACGACCTGGGCGACATCAGCTTCGGGCGGCCCTCGCGGATCAGCTGCGTCACCTCGGCGGGCCGCGGCGCGATCGTGCACGTCGACCGCGAGACCGACATGGCCGGCGCGGTGCACAACAAGGGCTTCCTGATCCTGCGCGGCTTCCTCGCCGATCGCTTCGGGCAGCACCGCGCGATGGCGCTGCACGCCAGCCTCACCTTCGAGCAGCTCTACGGGCAGGTGGACGGCGACTCCGCCTCCTCCACGGAGCTCTACGTGCTGCTCTCGGCGCTGGCGGAGGCGCCGATCGACCAGGCGATCGCGGTCACGGGCTCGGTGAACCAGCGCGGGCAGGTGCAGCCGATCGGCGGCGCCACCGCGAAGATCGAGGGCTTCTACGAGGTCTGCCGCTCGCGCGGGCTGACGGGGACGCAGGGCGTGATCGTCCCGCGCGCCGACGTGGCGAACGTGACGCTGCGCCCCGAGGTGGCGGACGCCGTCGCCGCGGGCCGCTTCCACGTCTGGGGCGCCGAGACGATCGAGGAGGGCATCGAGATCCTCACGGGCGTCCCCGCGGGCGCGCCCGACGCCGACGGCGTCTACCCCGAGGGCACGCTCTTCCGCCGCGCCGCCGATCGCCTGGACGAGTTCGCGCGGACGCTGGCGGGGGAGCCCGCGGCCGCGGCGGGCGAGGGCCCGCGCATCGGCGTGCCGCTGCCGCCCGTGCCCACGCCGCCCGGCATCCCGCCCGAGCCGCCGCCGGAGCCGCCCGTCCGCCTGTGAGCGCCCCCCTGAGCGGCAGCCCTGTGAGTGGCCGCGCGGGCGACGGCGCCGCGCCCGATGCGGAGGCGACGACAGCGGAGGCGAGGCGGCGCCCGAGCTGCACCGGCGCCTCGGGCTGCCGGGCGCCACGCTCTCGGGCGTCGGCATCATCCTCGGCGCGGGGATCTACGTGCTCGTCGGCGCGGCGACCGCCGACGCGGGGAGCGCGGTCTGGGCCTCGTTCCTTATGGTCGCGCTGCTGGCCGCCGCCACCGGCCTCTCCTACGCCGAGCTCGCGGCGAGGTGGGGTTCGTGGCGCAGGTGACGAACTTCGCCGGCTTCGTCGCCTTCGCGATCGTGAACGGGGCGGTGATCCGGCTGCGGCTGCGCGACCCCGATCGACGCCGCCCGTTCCGCCTGCCGCTCGCGGTGCGCGGCGTGCCCGCGACCGCCGCGCTGGGTGGCGCGGCGGCGCTGGCGCTGATGCTCTCGCTGGACGTCGAGGCGTTCGCCGCCGGTGCGGCGACGCTCGCGGTGGGCGCGGCGCTCTCCTCCACGCCTCTGCGGCGCGGCGGCGCGCGCGGGCCCGGCGCAGCCCCGGGGGCGCCGGCGTGAGCCGCGAGGCGCAGGCGTGAGCCGCGGGGTGCCGGGTGAGCGGCCGCTGCTCACGCTCGACTTCGACGGCGTGATCTGCGGGCCGCCGCTGGGCGTGAACCTCGGCCTGCACCGGCGCTTCCTCGACCCGCACGGGGCGCCGCCGGCCGCGCGCGTGCCGCCGCGCTGGCTCTCGCGCCTCGTCGATCGGCCGCGCTTCGCGCTGCGCCGGCCGCTCCCCGGCGCACGCGAGGCGCTGGCGCGGCTGGCGGCGGAGCGCCGGCTGGTGGTGCTGACGGGCCGCCGCACCTCGCCCGGGCGCTGGCTCGCGCGGCACGGCCTCGCGGGCTTCGTGGAGGCGGTGCGCATCAACGAGGACCGGCTCGCGAGCCCCCACTACAAGCTCGCGGCCGTCGAGGAGCTGGGCGCCGCCGAGCACATCGACGACGATCCGCGCACCGTGCAGCTGCTGGCGGAGCGCGCCGCGTGCCGCGTCTTCCTGCGCGACTGGCCGCGCAATCGCGGCCTGCCCTACGCGCCCGGCGTGACGCGCGTCGACGACCTCGGCGCGCTCGCGCGGCTGCTCGCACCCGACCCCGCGGGCGGCGGAGCGAGCGACGGCGAGCGCGCCGCCGAGGGGGACGCGCCCCGCGGCGCCCCCTAGAGTCGCGACGAGGAGGCCGCGTGGCGCAGCCATCGGACGACGGGACGGCGGTGGCGCCCGCCCCCGACGGCGTCTTCGCCTCGCTGCGGCTGCGCGACTTCCGGCTGCTGTGGGCGGGGCAGGTCAGCCACACCGGCGCGCTGTGGGCCGAGCAGATCGCGCGCCCCGTGCTCGTCTACGAGCTGACCGAGTCGGCGGCGCACCTGGGCGGCGTCGTGGCGATGCGCACGCTGCCGCAGCTCGCGCTCGGCATCGTCGCGGGCGTGATCGCCGACCGCTTCGACCGCCGGCGCGTGCTGATCGCGACGAAGATCGGCGCGTTCGCGGTGGGCGCGGTCTTCGCGGCGCTGCTGATCGCCGGCCGCCTGGAGCTGTGGCACATCTACGCCGCCTCGTTCGTGCGCGGCGCGCTGATGGCCTTCGATCAGCCCGCGCGCAACTCGCTGATCCCCAGTGTGGTGCCGCGGGCGTGGCTGATGAACGCGGTCGCGCTGATGGCGACGACGCAGAGCTCGATGCGGGTGGTCGGCGCGGCCGCGGCGGGCATCACGCTGGCGCTGGTCGGCACCGAGGGCACGTTCGTGCTCGTGCCGATCGTCTACATCGGCTCCGTGGCGGCGACGATGGCGATGCGCACGCCCGCGCAGCGGCGCCCGCCCGGCGGCCGCGGCGTCTCCGCGCTGGGCGCCGACCTCGTGGAGGGCCTGCGCTTCGCGGCCGGCCACCGCGCCATCCGCATGACGCTGCTGCTGTCGCTGATCTTCTTCACCTTCGGCGTGCCGTACCTGCAGGTCTTCGCGCCGCTCTTCGCGCTGGAGGTGCTGGAGATCGGGAACCTCGGCGTGGGCATCCTGCTGGCCGTGTCGGGCCTGGGGGCGCTCGCGGGCGCGCTGGCGATGGCCTCGCGCTCGCCGACGCGCGTGGGCCTGCTGCTGCCGCTGCTGCTGGCGGCGCTGGGTGGCGCGCTGGTGGTCTTCGCCGTCTCGGCGTCGCTGCCGGGGATGTGGGGGCGGCCGTGGATCCTCGTCCCGCTCGCCGCGATCGCGGTGGTGGGGATGCTGCAGACGGCGTACTTCGCCTTCGTGCAGACGATGCTGCTGGACGCCGCCCCCGACGAGCTGCGCGCGCGCGTGATCTCGCTCGTCTCGCTCGATCGCGCAACCGCCACCGCGGGCGCGGCCGCGGGCGGGCTGCTGGCCGACGCCGCCGGCACACAGGTGGCGCAGGCGAGCTACGGCGTGCTGCTGATCGTGGGCGGCGTCGCGGCGCTGCTGCTGGCGCGCGAGTTCCTGGGCTACCGCGTCTCCGGGGGCGGCTTCGGCGGAGCCTCGGGCGGGGCCGCGAGCGGTCGCGGCGGTGGCCTCGACGCTGGTCGCGAGCAGGGCGCCGGTCGTCCGCCGCCGGGCGCCGAGGGCACGCCCGCGGCTGCCCCCGGCGGGCGCGCGCCCGCTCCCGAGCCCGACATCGCGCCCTAGAAGCGCGCCCCCAGCCGCCGCAGCAGCGCTCGGCAGGCGCTCGGCGCGCCCGCGGCGTACGGCGGCACCGGCAGCCGTTGCGGCGAGAGCGGCAGCGCGCGGCCGTCGAACTGCACCAGCTCCCCGCCCACCGCCCGCAGCACGGCGGCGCCGCCCGCCACGTCCCACAGCGAGCGCGGCCCCGTGGAGAGGTAGACGTCCGCCTGCCCGTCCGCGGCGTGCGCGAGCTTCACGGCCGCCGAGCCGCAGGGGTAGACGTCGAAGGGGATGCGGTAATGGAGCTCGCGCCACTCGTAGTCGTGGCGGGAGACGACGACGCGCGCCACGGGCGAGTCGGCGGCCAGCCCCTCGATCGGGCGGCCGTCGAGCCGCGCCTCGCGGCGGCCCGGCGCGAGCAGGCCGGAGAGCAGCCGATCCTCGCCGGGGATGTAGACGGCGCCGAGCACGAGCCGGTCGGCCGCAAAGAGCCCCACGGAGACGCCGTACTCGGGGAGGCCGCGCAGGAACTCGCGCGTCCCGTCCAGCGGATCGACCACCCACGTCGGCTCGCCGTGGATCAGCGGCGCCTCCTGCGCCGACTCCTCGGAGAGCCAGTGCGCGCCGGGGAGCAGCGCCGACAGCTCGCGCTGGAGCACGGCGTCGGCCGCGTAGTCCGCCTCGCTGACGGGGCCCTCGCCGTGCTTGTGGCCGACGCGGATGCGGCTCTGCCCGGCAACGGCAAGGATCGCCTCGCCCGCGGCGCGCACCGCCCCCTCGAGGCCGTCGCGCAACGCCCGCAGCCGCGCGTCGTCGAGGTCGAGGCGAGCCAGCGCCTCGACGCTCGCCGGCGCGATCTCGGGCTCGCCCCCACCACCAGGCGCGGCCGCTCCGTCGCCCTCGTCGGGTGGGCCGCTCGCGCTCGTGCTGGCCTCCCGCGCTCCTGGTCGCCGTGGCTCAGTTGCCTCGTGTGAGCGCCTCGTGGGGGCGCCCCGTGCGGGCGCCCCGTGCGGGCGGGGCCGCCGCGAGGCCCGATGCTACACTCGGGCCGCGATGCACACGAACGCGCGCCCGGGGGAGGCGCCGGCCGCCCCCGCCGTCGCGCCCGCCGGCGCGCCCCGTAGCGGCGGCGAGCCCACGAACCCGCTGCGCGACGACCCCACGCTGCGCGCCCGCCTCGCGCACGAGCTGCGGCAGATCGTCGGCGGGGCGCACGTCATCGACGCGCCCGAGGAGCTGCTCGCCTACGAGTACGACGCGACGATCGACCGCGCGCGCCCGGACCTCGTGGCGCTGCCCGCGAGCACGGAGGAGGTGGCGGCGGTGCTGCGCGCCTGCGCCGCCGCCGGGGTGCCCGTCGTGCCGCGCGGCTCCGGCACCGGCCTCGCGGGGGGCGCGCTCGCCGTGATCGGCGGGGTCGTCGTCGCGACGGCGCGCATGACGCGCATCCGCGAGCTCGACGCGGAGGAGCGTCTCGCCGTCGTGGAGCCGGGCGTGATCAACCTCGCGCTGCAGGAGGCGGCCGCCGCGCACGGGCTGCGCTACGCGCCCGATCCCTCCTCGCA
Organism: Dehalococcoidia bacterium; assembly: GCA_963667515.2. GTDB lineage: Bacteria > Chloroflexota > Dehalococcoidia > UBA2979 > UBA2979 > VYDC01. The sequence goes on from CAXXXY010000011.1 coordinate 67,115, forward strand.
GCGCATCTGCTCCATCGGCGGCAACGTCGGCACCAACGCAGGCGGCCCGCACACGCTGGCGCACGGCAGCACCGTGAACCACGTGCTGGGCGTCGAGCTGGTGCTGCCCGACGGCCGCGTCACGTGGCTGGATGGGCGCCAGCTGGACGCGCCCGGCATCGACCTGCGCGCGCTCGTCGTCGGCTCGGAGGGGACGCTCGGCATCGTGACGGCGGCCTGCGTGCGCCTGCTGCCGCAGCCCGAGGCGGTGCGCACGATGCTCGCCGTCTTCGACACCGTGGAGCGCGCCTCGGAGGCCGTCTCGGCGATCGTCGGGCGCGGCGTGATCCCCGTCGCCCTAGAGATGCTCGACGCCGAGATCATCCGCGCCGTGGAGTCGCAGGCGAGCCTCGGCTACCCGCTCGACGCCGGCGCCGTGCTGCTGGTCGAGGTCGAGGGGCTCGCCGAGCAGGTCGAGGAGGACGCCACCGCCGTGCTCGACGCGCTCGAGGGCGCGGGCGCCCGCGAGGTGCGCACCGCCCGCGAGGAGGCCGAGCGCGAGCGCCTGTGGGAGGGGCGCAAGGCGGGCATCGGCGCGCTGGGCGCCCTCTCGCCCAACTTCTACCTGCACGACGGCGTGGTGCCGCGCACGAAGCTCCCCGAGGTGATGCGGGGGGTGCTGGCGCTCTCGGAGCGCTACGGCTTCCGCTGCGCCAACATCTTCCACGCGGGCGACGGCAACCTGCACCCCAACATTATGTTCGACGAGCTAGAGCCGGGCGCCTCGGCGCGGGTGCTGGAGCTCGGCGGCGAGATCCTGCGGCTCTGCGTCGACGTGGGCGGCTCGATCACGGGCGAGCACGGCGTAGGGCTGGAGAAGCGCTCCTACATCGAGTGGATCTTCGATCCGCCCGACCTCGACGCGATGGCGGGCGTGCGCGCCGCCTTCGACCCGGTGGCGGGGGAGGCGTGGCGCTTCAACCCGTGCAAGGTGCTGCCCGTCTCCCACGGCTGCGCGCAGGGCCACGCGGCCGAGGCGGGGGCCGCGCTCCGCCTCGCGCAGGCGCCCGGCATCTACCTCTAGGCGCGCGGGTGACCGGCAGCTCGATCCCGCCGGCGCCCACGAGGGCGGACGAGGCCCGGATCGCGGCGCTGCGCCGGGCGCTACCGGCCGGCCGCCAGCGCGATCCCGCAGGCTACCCGATCGAGGGGCGGCGGCCCGCCGTGGCGTTCGCGCCCCTCGACCGCGACGAGGTGGCGGCGGCGCTGGCCGCGGCCGATCGCGGCGGGCTCGCCGTCGTGCCGCAGGCGGGGCGCACCGCGCTCGCAATGGGCGCGCCGCTCGCGCGCTACGACGTGGCGCTCGACCTGTCGGCGCTCGATCGCGTGGTCGAGCACGAGCCGGCCGACCTCACGCTCACCGTCGAGGCCGGCGTCACGCTGGGGGCGCTGGCGGAGCGGCTGGCGGCGCACGGGCAGCAGCTCCCCCTCGACCCGCCGGGCGGCGAGGCCGTCTCGATCGGGGGGCTGCTGGCGACGGGCCGCCCCGGCCCCTGGCGCGGCCACCTCCCCGGCGCACGCGACCTGCTGCTGGGCGCGACGGTGGCGCTGCCGGACGGGACGCTGGCGCGCTCGGGCGGGCGCGTGGTGAAGAACGTCGCCGGCTACGACCTGCACCGGCTGCACACGGGCGCGCTCGGTGCCTTCGGGGTGATCGTCGAGGCGGCCTTCAAGCTCGTGCCGCTGCCGGAGCGCACGGCGACCGTCGCCTGCCGCTGCGCCCAGCTCCCGCAGGCCGTCGAGATGGCGGGGACGCTGCGGGCCACCCCACTCGCCGCGCGCGGGCTGGCGCTGCTGGGGGCGCGCGCGGCCGTGGCGGCCGGCCTCGACCCCGCGCCGCACGTGCTGGTGGGGCTCGCGGGCGCCGAGCGCGCGCTCGCGCGCTCGGAGGGCGAGCTGCGCCGCGCCTGCCGCCTCGCGCACGTCCCGCACGCCGAGCAGCTCGCCAGCGAGGAGCCGTGGGCGCTGCTGGGCGCGCTCGCCGGCCCGCAGCCGGGCGGCGCAGACGGCGCCACCTCCGAGGACGGAGGCGACGGCGACGTACGCGAGGCAAGCCCCGGCGATGCAAGCCCCAGCGCTGGCGGCGACGGCACGCCGATCGTGCTGCGCGGCTCGCTGCCGGTCTCGCGGCTCGGCGCGCTAGTGGAGGAGGCGGAGGCCGCCGGCTTCGCGGCGTGGGCGCACGTCGCGGCGGGCTCGCTGCTCGCGGTGGCGCCGGCCGGCGACGGCGACGCCGATCGCGCGCGCGTCGCCGCGCTGCGCGCGATCTGCGAGGAGGCCGGCGACGCGCTCGCGATCGAGGCGGGGCCGCCCGCGCTGCGCGCGTCGCTCGGCCCGACGGGGCTCGGCCCGGCGGGCGGCGAGTCGGCCGGCGTCGCGCTCGAAGTCGCGCGCGAGCTGCGGCGCCGCTTCGACCCGCGCGCCACGGTGAACCCCGGCCGCTGGCCCGGCCTCGACGCAGCGACAAGGAAAACGCGGTGAGCGCGGAGCCACCCGCGGAGCAACGACGAGGCGAGCGCGAGCCGCCGCGCGCGGGCGTCGAGCTGACCGCGCCGCGCGCCGGCTCGGCATGGACGGGCCCCGACGCCCCCTCGCTCGCCGACCTGCGCAACTGCATCCATTGTGGCTTCTGCTTGCCGGCCTGCCCGACCTACCTCGCGACGGGGCAGGAGCTGGAGTCGCCGCGCGGGCGGCTGCACCTGATCCGCGCCGTCGTCGAGGGCCGGGCGCAGCCGACGCCCGCGCTGCTCGGCCACCTCGACCTCTGCCTGCAGTGCCGCGCCTGCGAGACGGCCTGCCCCTCGGGCGTGCCGTACGGGCGGATCATGGAGGACGCGCGCGCCTCCGTGATGGCCTCGCCGCTCGCCCTCGGCGCCGGCGCCGAGGGCGAGCACGACGGCGTCGCTCGCGCGGCTTCCGCCTCGCGCGCGCGCCGGCCGCTCGGCTGGTGGGCGCGCTCGCTGCTGCTGCGCCACGTGATCGCGCGGCCGCGGGTGCTGCGCGCCGCTACCGCGCTGGGGCGGCTCTACGCGCGCTCGGGGGCGCAGCGGGCCGTGCGCGGGCCGCTCGGCGGGGCGCTTCCGGCGGAGCTGCGCCGTCGCGAGGCGCAGCTCCCCGCGAGCTGGGCGCGGCCCTTCCGCGCCACGAGCACGCTGGCGCGGCCGCCGGGCGCGACGCGTCGCGTCGCGCTGCTCACCGGCTGCATCCACGGCGAGCTGTTCCCGGAGACGCACGCGGCGACGGTGCGCGTGCTGGCGCGGCTGGGCGTGGAGGTGGTAGCGCCGCCGGCGCAGGGCTGCTGCGGCGCGCTGCACGCGCACGCCGGCGACGCCGAGGCCGCGCGCGCCCTCGCTCGCCACAACATCGCCGCCTTCGAGGCCGCGGGCGTGGAGGCGGTGATCGTCAACGCCGCGGGCTGCGGCGCCGCGATGAAGGAGTACGGGCGGCTGCTGCGCCACGACGCGACGTGGGCCGACCGCGCCGAGCGCTTCGCCGCGGGGGTGCGCGACATCCTCGAGTTCGTCGCGGGCGAGCCGTTCGCGGAGGCGGGCCTCGGCCGCGTCGAGCGCACCGTGACGCTGCAGGACGCCTGCCACCTCGCGCACGCGCAGCGCATCCGCGAGGCCCCGCGCGCCATCCTCGACGCCATCCCCGGCCTGCGCCTCGTCGAGATGCGCACGCCCGATCGCTGCTGCGGCTCGGCCGGCATCTACTCCGCGGTCCAGCCCGCGATGTCCGCGCTCGTGCTCGACGCGAAGATGGACAACGTGGCCGCGACCGGCGCCGACCTCGTCGTCACCGCCAACCCGGGCTGCACGTTGCAGCTGCGCGCGGGCGTCCGCGGGCGGGCGCTCGACGCCGAGGTGCGCCACGTCGTCGAGCTGCTGGACGAGGCGTATCGCGCGGCGACCCCGCCATCGGACTCGCGCGAGCCCTAGCCCGCGCCCGTGCTCGCGCCGGCCCGCGCCGAGGGCGCCGCGCCCACGCCCCACAGCGCGCCGAGGTGCCGCTCGTTGAACTCGTAGCCGCCCCACTCGTAGCCGTCGACGTGCGGTGCGAGCTCGGCGCGCTCGTACGGCGCGAGCAGCGGGAACATCGCGGGCACCTGCTCCAGCAGCAGGCGCTGCGCCTCGCGGGAGCGCCGCGCGCGCCCGGCCGGCGTGACCTCGGCCAGCACGCGGCGCACCGCGGCGTCGTACGGCGGGCTGGAGTAGCCCCACGTCGAGAAGCGGCCGTCGGCGCCCCCCGAGGTGTGCAGGCGCAACCCCAGCTCCGGCGTGTCGAGCGCCTCCAGCTCGAAGAGCGTCGCCTCGAAGTCGCCGGCCAGGAACGAGCGGCGCCACGCCACGGGATCGCGCAGCTCGAGCTCGGGGCGAAAGCCGGCGCGCTCGAGCTGCGCCAGCGCGAGCCCGCCGAGCTCCTCCATGCCGTCCAGCGCGGGCGCCTCCAGGCGGAACGCCAGCCCCTCGTTTCCCGCCTCGGCCAGCAGGGCACGCGCGGCCGGCGGGTCGAAGCCCAGCAGCGGGTGCCGCGCCAGTGTCTCGGCGGAGAGCGCGTCGGCGCCCCACGCCGGCCCCACCGGCCCGCTCAGCGCGCCGTCGCCGGCCGCGGCCAGCGCGTCGCGATCGAGGGCGTGCGAGACGGCGCGGCGCACCCGCGCGTCCTGGAACGCCTCGACCCAGCGCACCGGGACGCCGCCCTTCTCCGGCAGCAGCGAGAGGCCGAGGCCGCGCAGCCGCCGCGAGGCCCGCTCGACGCGGCGCGCGCCTGCGCGCGCGGGAGCGCCCTCGCGGCCACCGCCGGGTAGCAGGTCCAGCTGGCCGCGCGCGAAGGCGTCGGCGCGGGCGGCCTCGTCGTGCACGCGCAGCAGCGCCAGCGACTCCAGCCGCGGCAGCGGCGCGCGGTGATAGAGCGGGTTCGCAAGCAGGAGATCGCCCGCCGCCTCGCGCGTCACCGGCATGAACGGCCCGCTGCCGAGGCGTGCGGCGTGGCTGGCGTAGCGGCCGTCGTGGCGCACGCCCGCGCGCGCCGGGTCGCCGAGGTACTCGAAGAGCAGCGCGAACGGCGCGTGCAGCCGCAGCACGAGCTCCCCCGGCGCGGGCGCCTCGACGGCCGCGACCACCTCGGTGAAGAGGAACTCGCCGGCGTCGCGCCGCCGCTCGAAGTCGAGGCGCACCGCCTCGGCGGTCAGCGCCGCCGCGAGGCCGTCGCGGTCGGGGTGGAAGCGCAGCGCCGGCGGCAGCCGGAAGCGCACCGTCAGCGCCTCGGCGTCCACCTCGACATCCGTCGCGAGATCGCCGTAGACGGCGCCGTCGCGCGGATCGACGGCGACGAGGCAGGCGTAGACGAGGGGCAGCGCCTCGGCGGGGAGCGCGTCGTCGCCGGGCTCGCGCGCGCCGAGCACGCCGAGGCGCAGCCGGCCGGCGCGCGGCGCGGCGGGCGGCAGCGGCCACTCCGCGAGCGCGAGCGAGCCGGCGGGCTCCTCCGTCGGCGCGGCGATCGGCTCCTCGTCGCCGCCGCAGCGCGCCAGCAGCAGCGCGGCGACGGCGCCCGCGCCGAGGCCCAGCAGCTCGCGGCGGCTGCGGCGCGGCCCGGCGCCCACGCGAGCGGGGAACGGGGCGGGCGAGTCGTGGCGCTCGATCATCGGCGCGGCGCCTCCCGCGGCGAGCGCCTGCCGGCGGCCGTCGCCCCTCCCCCGGCGCGCGCCGGAGTCCCACGCCCCCGCCGCGATCGTAGCGGCGCGAGGCGCGCGGGCGCCATCGCGCGCCGGCCGGGCGAGCCGGCGAGGCAGGCTGGGCGGCGATGCGAGCGAGCCAGCGAGGCGAGCGAGGCGGGGGCGCGCCGTACACTGGGCGGCGTGCAGCCGCCGTCGCTCGCGCCGCGTCGCCCGCGCAACCCGTGGATCCCGCTCGCGATGGTCGGCGGGGCGGCGCTCGCGGCGCTGGTGGCGGCCGGCGCCTGCGTCACGCTGCTCCTGACACAGACCGAGGCCGACGTGCTGCGGATCGCGCTCGACGACGTGCAGCCGGGGGGCGCGCGCCTCGTGCCGCTCACGCGCTTCGGCGCGGACGAGGAGGGGCGCACGCACGGGTTGTGGGTCGTGCGGCCTGACGCGGCGACGGCGCTGGCGCTCTCGACGGTCGACCCGCACTCGGGCTGCCGCGTGGAGTGGCGCGCCGACCGGCAGCACGCGGGCGTCTCACCGATCTTCCGCGACCCGTGCACCGGCTCGATCTACGACGGCAGCGGCCGCCGCCTCTTCGGCCCCGCGCCGCGCGGCCTCGACCGCTTCCCCGCCTCGATCGACTTCGGCGCGCGCGCGATCGTGATCGACGCGGACCAGCTCCAGCTCGGCCCGTGCAGCCCCGGCGTCAGCGGCGACGTGGAGTGCACGAGGCTCCGCCGCTGAGCCGGAGCGATCAGCGCATGTGGCGGCGGCCGCCGCGCGACGCTGCACCGACGCTCAGCGGCGCCGCTCGAAGAAGTAGGCCGCGGCGGGCTTCCGGTAGCGCACCACCCGCCCGGAGCGCCGCACGTGCTCGGCGGTCACCTCGAGATCGGGGTCGTGAGGGTCGAGGTAGGGCTCGGGTCCCTCCTCGACGACGCGGTACGCCGACGCGCTTCGTCACCACCGCCACGAGCCGGTAGCGGCACTCGAGCGAGGCGAGGGAGGCGGCGCCGTGGCTGTTGTTGGCCAGCAGGCAGCCGCCCGCTCGCAGATAGCGCGTGCAGTGCTCCGAGACGAAGCCGGCATAGAGCGACAGGAGAAGGTCGATCGACCCGTCCGGCACGTCCAGGCGCTCGGTGTAGTCGGCGTGCAGGAAGCGCCACGCCTCGCCCTTCGCGGCGTCGGCGCGGGGCGCGCCGATCAGGCGGTCAACGCCCGGGCGGTCGGCGAAGAAGCGGGCCGCGCGCCGATCGGTGTCGACGTAGGTGACGTGGGGAAAGACGAACGACGGCGAGGCGTCTATGTAGGAGCCGGCGTACAGGACGCGCTCGAACGGCCGCCAGCTCGCGACGGCGCGCAGCAGTCTCTCGCGGTCCCCGGGGTGCCGATCGTACTCGGCGAAGAGCGCCTCGACGGCCGGCTTCGCGCTCACGCCGCTCCTCCAGGCCGCATGGCCGCGAAGCCCGCAGGAGCGCCCGACGGCCGCATGAGAACGGCGCGCCCTCGTCGCCAGTGGCGGAAGCCCACCCGGTCGAGCGGGACGCTCGCGGCCCGAGCGCCGACGGACCCGCTTCGCCGATGGCAGAAGCCCCCAGGCTCGAGCGGAACGCTTGCGAAGCCCGCAGGAGCGCCCGACGACCGCATGAGAACGGCGCGCCCTCGTCGCCAGTGGCGGAGCCCACCTGGTCGAGCGGAACGCTCGCGGAGCGCTCGCGGAACGCTCGCTACCAGATTCCGAGCATCATCTTGACCTCCTCGGAGGCCATCACGCGGGGGTCCCAGGGGGGGTCCCAGACGATGTTCACCTCGACGTCCTCGACGCCGGGGAGCTCGCTGACGATGTGGTAGATCTGGCCCTGCAGCATCGGCCCGACGGGGCAGCCGGGAGAGGTGAGGGTCATGGTGACCGTCGTCATCCCCTCGTCGTCGATCTCGATGCCGTAGACGAGGCCGAGCTCCACGATGCTCATGCGGAGCTCGGGATCCTCGACCGTGCGCACCACCTCCATCAGATCCTCGGCGGTGGGGCGTGCGCCGATGCCGTCGGTCGCGGCGCCATCGTCGGTCGGCGCGGCATCCGCCGTCGCGGCGTCCGTCGTCGCGCCCTCTGGGGCGGCCTGAGGCGTGGGCTCAGCCATCGTCGGAGCTCCTCTCGTCCGTGCTGACGGGCGCGAGGGCGACCGCCTCTCCCTGCTCGGCGGCGGCCAGCGCCTGCTCGAGCGTCTTCCAGCTCAGCGAGGCGCACTTCACGCGCACCGGGAACTTCGACACGCCGGCGAGGGCCTCGAGGTCGCCGAAGCTCTCGGGCGCCTCGCCCGAGGTCATCATCGCCTGGAACTCGGCGACGCCGGCCGCGGCCTCGGCGGCGGGGCGGCCCTCCACGTAGTCCGTCATCATCGAGGCCGAGGCTTGCGATATCGAGCATCCGCTGCCCTCGAAGGCGATCTCGGCGATGCGGCCCGCCTCGTCCAGGCGCACGTCGACGGAGAGCTGGTCGCCGCACAGCGGGTTGGCGCCGTCAGCCGAGGCGACGCGCTCCCCCGCCAGCCGGCCGCGGTGGCGCGGGCTGCGGTAGTGATCGAGCAGGATCGACCGGTAGAGGTCGTCGAGGTCAAGCGCCGACATGGCCGAAGAACTTCGTCGTCTCCCGCACGGCCGTCGCGAGCGCGTCCAGCTCCTCGCGCGTGTTGTAGATGTAGACGGAGGCGCGTGCCGTGGCGGGCACGCCCAGGCGGGCCATCACCGGCTGGGCGCAGTGGTGGCCCGCGCGCACGGCGACGCCGTGGCCGTCCAGCACCTGCCCCACGTCATGCGGGTGCACGTCCGCGAGCGAGAACGAGAAGACGCCGCCGCGGCGCTCCGCCTCGCGCGGGCCGTGGAGCGTGAGCCCCGGCAGCTCGCCGAGGACGGCGAGGCCGTGCTCGACGAGCGCGAGCTCGTGGCGGCGCACCGCGTCCAGGCCGAGGGCGCGCAGGTAGTCGATCGCGGCGCCGAAGGCGACGATGTCCGCGAAGTTCGGCGTGCCCGCCTCGAAGCGGTGGGGGATCTCGTTCCAGGTCGAGCGCTCCAGCGAGACGGTGAGGATCATGTCGCCGCCGCCCATGAACGGCTGCATGGTCTCGAGCACCTCCATGCGCCCCCAGAGCACGCCGACGCCCGTGGGACCGAGCATCTTGTGCGCCGAGAAGGCGAGGAAGTCCGCGCCGAGCGCGTCCACGTCGACGGGCATGTGCGGCACGCTCTGCGCGCCGTCGACGAGCACGAGCGCGCCCTGCGCGTGCGCCAGGTCGGCCAGCTCGCGCACGGGCACCACCGTGCCCAGCGCGTTCGAGACGTGCGTCACGGCGAGCAGCCGGGTGCGAGGTCCGATCAGCGCGCGCGCCGCGTCCATGTCGAGCGTGCCATCGTCACGCATCGGGATCGCGCGCAGTACGATGCCGCGCTCGTCGCGCAGCATCTGCCACGGCACAATGTTCGAGTGGTGCTCGATCTCCGAGATCAGCACCTCGTCGCCCGGCTGCAGGTGGGCGCGCGCCCAGCCGTGCGCGACCAGGTTGATCGACTCCGTGGTGCCGCGGGTGAAGATCACCTCGCTGCCTGCGGCGCCGCCGATCAGGGCGCGCACCTTCTCGCGCACGCCCTCGTAGAGCTCGGTCGCCTCCACGGAGAGCGTGTGCACGCCGCGGTGCACGTTCGCGTTGTGGTCGCGGTAGAAGCGCGTCAGCTCCGCCATCACCTGCACGGGCCGCTGCGAGGTCGCCGCCGAGTCGAGGTAGACGAGCGGGCGGCCGTTGACCTCACGCTTCAGGATCGGGAAGTCGCGGCGGATCGCGGCCACGTCGAAGGGGCGGCGCGCGACCGCGCCGTCACCTGGCGCGCCGTCGATTGGCGCGCCGTCGCCCGCCGCTGCGCCGTTCGCGGACGCCGGGCCGCCGAGCGTCGGCGTCACTCTCCGCACTCCCTCATTCGTCGCAGTCGACGTAGACGTCGTCGCCCTCGACGGTGACCACGTAGGCGCGCACGCCGCGCACGGCGGGGAGCGTGAGCGCGCGGCCGCTGCGCGAGTCGAAGGCGGCGCCGTGGCGCGGGCAGATCACGCGGTCGCCGTCCAGGCGGCCGTCGCCCAGCGGGCCGCCGTCGTGCGTGCAGAGGTTGTCGATCGCGGTGAGCGTCCCGTCGACGTTGGCGAGCGCGACCGAGCGCTCGCCGCAGGCGACGGCGCGCACCTCGCCCGCGGGCACGTCGGCGAGCGCGCAGACGCGCGCGCCGCTCACGAGAGGTCCGCCACCGCGAGCTTGTCGTGCACCACGGCGGCGAGATCCTCCTCGAGCCCCTCGAGGGAGATGCGCCGCGCCACCGACTGGAAGAAGCCGGCGACCAGCAGCTGCAGCGCGGTACGATCGTCCAGGCCGCGGCTCTGCAGGTAGAAGAGCGCATCGCGGTCGACGGGGCCGACGGTGGCGGCGTGGCCGCAGCGGATCACCTCGGAGGTGAGGATCTCCAGCACCGGGTCGGAGTCCGCCTTGGCGTGGCCGGAGAGCAGCAGGTTGCGGTTCTCCTGCTCGGCGGCGGCGCCGGCGGCCGTCTCCTCCACGCGGGTGAGGCCGTAGTAGACGGAACGCGAGGCGCCCGCGAGCGCCGCCTTGATCTCCACCTTCGAGGTGGTGCGCGGCGCCACGTGGTCCTGCAGCGTCACGAAGTCGAAGTGCTGCTCGCCGTCGCCTAGCGCCACGCCGCGCAGGTCGGAGTGCGCGCCCTCGCCCAGCAGCAGCGACTCCAGCGTCTGCTTCACGACGCGCCCGCCGATGGCGAGCGTCGCCACCTCGACGGTGGCGCCCTGCCCGACGCGCGAGCGCAGCGTCGTGAACTCGCGCGTGCGCTCGCCCCAACGCCCGTCCAGCAGCAGCCGCACGGTGGCATGGTCGCCCGCGATGATCTCGGCGACCGCGGGCACCAGCAGCGGCGCGTCTGTCGAGCGCAGCCGCACGACGATCGTCGCCTGCGCCTGCGCCTCGACGACCACGAGCAGCCGCGGCAGCAGCGCAGCGGGCGCGCCGTCCGTGGCGCCGTCGCCCGCCTGAGCATCGACGGAGAGATCGATGATGATCGGCTGCTCGCAGACCGCGCCGCGCGGCAGGTGCACCAGCACGCCCGCGTTCCAGAGCGCCGTGTTGGCGGCGATGAAGCGCCCCTCCGTGCCCGCGACGAGGCTGCCGAGCTGCGCGCGTACCACGTCCGCGTGCGAGTCCAGCGCCTCCGCGAGCGGGCCCGCGTAGGCGCCTGCGGGCAGCTCCGCCTCCACGCGCAGCGTCGGCGGGACGGGCGCGTGCTCCTCGATCGAGAGCGTCGAGACGTCGGTGTAGCGCCACGGGCGCAGCGCCGTCGTCGGCATCGCGGTGGCCGCGAAGGCGCGCGCGCCCTCGGCGCGGCGATCGACGAGCCACGCCGGCTCGGCGCGGTGCAGCGCCGCGCGCGCCACCTGCTGCTCGGCGTACGGGCTCGCCCCGCCCTCGCTCGCCGGGTCGCTGCTCGATGGGCTGGTGGACGCGAGGCCCGGGGTCGTCTGCGCCATCAGCCGACCGAGCCCTCCATCTGCAGCTCGATGAGGCGGTTGAGCTCGATGGCGTACTCCATCGGCAGCTCCTTGACGATCGGCTCCACGAAGCCGTTGACGACCATCTTCGCCGCCTCCTCCTCCGTGATGCCGCGCGACATCAGGTAGAAGAGCTGATCCTCGCCGAGCTTGGAGACCGACGCCTCGTGCCCGATGTTCACGCGCTCCTCGTCCACCTCCATCGTGGGGTAGGTGTCGGAGCGCGAGTGCTCGTCCAGCAGCAGCGCGTCGCAGCGCACCGTGGAACTCGAGCCCTCGGCGCCCTCGTGGACCTTCAGCAGCCCGCGGTAGGAGGTGCGGCCCGAGCCACGCGACACCGACTTCGAGACGACCGCCGAGGTGGTGCGCGGCGCGACGTGCACCACCTTGCCGCCGGCGTCCTGGTGCTGGCCGTCGCCCGCGAACGCCAGCGAGAGGATCTCGCCGTGGGCGCCCGGCTCCATCAGGTAGACCGACGGGTACTTCATCGTGAGCTTCGAGCCGATGTTGCCGTCGACCCACTCCATGACCGCGTTCTCGTAGGCGGCGGCCCGCTTGGTGACGAGGTTGTAGACGTTGTTCGACCAGTTCTGGATCGTGGTGTAGCGGACGCGCGCGTTCTTCTTGACGACGATCTCCACCACCGCCGAGTGCAGCGAGTCCGTGCTGTAGATGGGCGCGGTGCAGCCTTCCACGTAGTGCAGGTAGGAGCCCTCGTCGGCGATGATCAGCGTCCGCTCGAACTGCCCCATGCTCTCCGTGTTGATGCGGAAGTACGCCTGTAGCGGGACCTCGACGTGCACCCCGGGCGGCACGTAGATGAAGGAGCCGCCCGACCACACCGCCGAGTTGAGCGCGGCGAAGCGGTTGTCCGCGGCCGGCACCAACGTGCCGAAGTGCTCGCGCACCAGGTCGCCATGCTCGGCGAGCCCCTGGTCCATGCCCAGGAAGATCACGCCCTGCTTCGCCAGGTCCTCGCGGATGTTGTGGTAGACGACCTCGGAGTCGTACTGCGCGCCGGCGCCGGCGAGGAACTGCTTCTCCGCCTCCGGGATGCCGAGCTTGTCGAAGGTGTCCTTGATGTACTCCGGGACGTCGTCCCAGTTCGTGGAGTCGCGGTCGGTGGCGCGCACGTAGTAGTGGATCTTGTCGAAGTCGATCGCCGCCAGCAGCTCCGGGCTGCCCGCCCACGTGGGATCGCTCTTCTCCAGGAAGGTGCGGTAGGCGTTCACGCGGAACTCAGTCATCCACTCGGGCTCGTTCTTGAGCGCCGAGATCTCGCGCACCAGCGCCTCGGAGTGCCCGGCCTCGGCCATGAAGAGCGGCTTCTCGTCGTCGTGGAAGCCCCACTTGTACTCGCCGACGACGCTGCGGGCACCGGGGTTCACCGTCGTCACTTCGCGTCTCCTGCCATTGCGACCGCCGTGTTTGCCTCTTCGCCGAGCTCGCGCAGGATCGGGTCGTAGCCATCGGCCTCGATACTCTTCGCCAGCGCGAAGTCGCCCGAGCGCACGATGCGGCCGCCGACCAGGATGTGCACGAAGTCCGGCGTGATGTAGTTCAGGATGCGCTCGTAGTGCGTGATGATGAGCAGGCCGATCTGCGGCGTGCGCAGCGTGTTCACCCCCTCCGCCACCGTGCGCAGCGCGTCCACGTCGAGCCCCGAGTCCGTCTCGTCGAGGAGCGCGAGCGTGGGCTTGATCATCCCCAGCTGCAGGATCTCGGCGCGCTTCTTCTCGCCGCCGGAGAAGCCGTCGTTCACGTAGCGCCGCGCGAACGACTCGTCCATCTTCAGCGTCGCCAGCGTCTCCCGCAGCTCCGCCAGGAACTCGCGCGCCGGCGGCTCCTTCCCGCGCCGCGCCTTCAACGAGGCGCGCAGCAGGTTCACCATCGTCACGCCGGGGATCACGGTCGGATACTGGAACGAGAGGAAGAGCCCGCGACGCGCGCGCTCGTCGGCCGGGAGCTTCGTGATCTCCTCGCCGTGGAAGAGCACGCGGCCCTCGTCCACGACGTACGCCGGGCTGCCGGCGATGGCGTTGGCCAGCGTGCTCTTGCCGGAGCCGTTGGGCCCCATCAGCGCGTGTACCTCGCCGGCGCGCACCGTCAGGTCCACGCCCCGCACGATCTGCAGCTCGGGCTGCCCGCCGATGCTGACCTTCAGCCCCTGCACCTCGAGGATCGGCGCTCCCGCCGCTGGCTCGCTCATCTCTGCTCCCGATTCCGTTCGCGCCGGCCGCAGCCGGTTCGCGCTGTCCTGACGCCCTGGTTCGCGCTCGCGCTCAGGCGAGCACCCGCCTCGCGCCGCCGGCTCCGAGGCCGCCGCTCGGCGCACCGTCGGCGGCGCCCTGCTTCAGCACCACGTACTCGCAGACCGGGGCGCCCTGCGCCACGGTCCGCAGCTGCTCCACCGGCGCGTCGAGCAGAAGCTCGATCGCGCGGCGGTCCGCCACGCAGGCCGCGTGCGTCCCCGCCGCCGCCAAGCGGTAGGGGCAGCCGAGGTTCTGGAGGCGGAAGAGGTCCTCCTCCTCCGCCGCGTCGTGGAGGATGCCCTCGTCGCTCAGCGCGGCCGTCACCTGGCGCACGCGCTCGCCGAGCTCGGCGGCGGTGACACGCCCGCGATGCTCCTCCGCGACCTCCTCGGCGACGCGGTCGAAGACGCGATCGAGCACGTCCGCGCCGCCGCCGCCCGCGACGTCAGCGGCCTCGAGGCCGGCGAGCGCCGGGTAGATGCGCTCCAGCAGCCGCGCGTAGCTGGGCGCGACGGAGCGCTCCTCGCCCTCGTCGGAGAGCGAGTAGCGGGTGACGGGGCGGCCGCGCGGCTGGCGCGCGAGCTCAGCCTCCAGCAGCCCGTCCGCGAGCAGGATGTCGACGTGTCGGCGCACGGAGCCCGCCGAGAGGCCGAGCTCGTCGGCGAGGTCGCCGGCGGAGCGCTGGCCCTGCTCCGCGAGCAGGCGCAGGATGGCGTCGCGCGTGCTCTCCATGGCCTCCCCACCGCCTCGACCGTCGCAGGCGTGCCCGTACGGTCGCTCCGCGTGCACCGGGCCTGCGACCTCGCGGCGCGTCCCGGGCACACCTCATTATCGATCCCCCGGGGGTGATGTCAACGAAGTCTCTTTTTATCGCACCTAATTGACAAAAGTGCTTCGCCATCTGGTCCGAGCGCCTCCAGCGAATCTGCGCGTGCTCGTGCGCACGCGCACAGGTCGGCGTGATGTGCGCGATCGCGGGTGCGCCAGCGCGTGGCGAGGCGCGCCGGGGCGCGCCGACAGGGGGCACCCTCCGAGGCGCGGCGTGGCACTATCGCCTCGCAGCGCCGCCGAGGCCGGCGCGGGAGCGCGCGAGGAGGCTGGCCGTGAGCGAAGCGCCGTCGCCACTCCGCCCGATCGAGGAGCAGGCGCTCGACGAGTGGCGGCGGCTGGTCGCCGCCGACGCGGAGCAGGTCACGCGACTCCGCGAGCACGAGCGCGAGCGCGACCACTACCGTCCCACGGCCGCGCGCTTCCGCGCGGGCGGCGCGCTCCCCGCGCTGGAGCTGCCCCTGCTCGAGGTGCTCATCGAGCCCGGCGAGACGCTGCTGGACATCGGCGCGGGCGGCGGGCGCTTCGCGGTGCCGCTGGCGCGCCGCGCGGGGCGCGTGATCGCGATCGAGCCGTCGGAGGCGATGCGCGCGAACCTCGAGGGGAGCGCCGCCGAGTCGGGCGTGACCGGCATCGAGCTGCACGACCGCCGCTGGCCCGACCCCGCGTGGAGCGAGGCCGCCGACGTCACGCTCGCGTCGCACGTGCTCTACGACATCTCAGAGGTCGGCGCCTTCCTCGACGCGATGGAGCAGCACAGCCGGCGGCTGTGCGTGGTCGCGCTGGGCGAGACGGCGCGCGGCGCGCAGCTCGCGGCGCTGTGGGAGGCGGTGCACGGCGAGCAGCTCGCGACGCTCCCCGCGCTGCGCGAGCTGCTGGCGCTGCTGGGAGCTCGGCGTCGGCGCTACGAGCTGCGCATCGTGCTCTCGCCGCCCGCCGAGCCCGCCGACGCGGAGGAGGCGTTCGAGCTGGCGCGCCGCCTGCTGTGGCTCGCGGTGGGCTCGGCGAAGGAGGCGCGGATGCGCGATCTGGTGCGCGAGTGGTACGGCAGGCCCGACGGCCGCGCGACGCTCCCCGCGATGCGCGACTTCGTGGGCGTCGTGAGTTGGACGCCGCCCGCCTAGCGTTCCGCCAGCGTTCCGCTGGACTCGAGGGGCTGCCGCTCCTGCTGAGGCAGCGGCGGCTCTCAGGCGCGGCGGCGGCGGGCCGGAGGGCCAGCGTTCCGCTGCACTCGACCAGCGTTCCGCTGGACTCGAGGGGCTGCCGCTCCTGCTGAGGCAGCGGCGGCTCTCAGGCGCGGCGGCGGCGGGCCGGAGGGCCAGCGTTCCGCTGCACTCGACCAGCGTTCCGCTGGACTCGAGGGGCTGCCGCTCCTGCTGAGGCGGCGGCGGCTCTCAGGCGTCGCGGCGGCCGGCCGGTGGGCCAGCGTTCCGCTGAGCTCGAGGGGCCAGCGTCCCGCTGAACTGATGCGACGGGCTAGGGCAGCTCGCCCAGCCGGCGCGCACGTCGACGCCGGGGCACGCGGCGGCGAGCGCCCGGCGCCTCCGCGGCGATGCGCTGGAGGCGCCACATCACGTCCAGGTCGCGGTCGCCGATCTCGCGCACGAGGTCGGCGAGGGGCAGGGTCCCGCGGAACGGGTGCAGGCCGGCGTGCGACCACGCCTCGCCGGCCGTCTCCAGCTGCCACACCAGCTCGTCGCGCAGCACGGCGAAGTCCCAGAGCAGCGCGGCGACCTCCGCCTCGACGCTCGCCTCGGCGCTCGCCCCCGCGCCCGTCCCCACGGTGGGGGGCGCGGCGGAGGTGCCCGGCGACGCTCGCCGCGCCTCCACGCGCGCGCCGTCGGCGGCCAGCACGCCCGCGAGCGCGCGCAGATCCTCGCGCTCGGCGGCGCGCAGGTAGGCGAGCAGCTCGGCGGCGGCGGGATCGTCCTCGTCGGGGCGCCAGCCGAGGGCGGGCTCGTCGAGGGAGGAGGCGATGCGCTCGATGCGGCGAGCTACCTCGCGCAGCACCTTCACGAGGTAGCGCCGCTCGGAGCCGTAGCGCGCGGTCGGCATCGCGCGCACCCCGCTTCCCTCGGCGCGACGCGGCGGGATGCGCCGGCCGCGCGGTCGCCGCGCAGAGCCGAGCGGCGAGCCGTCCGGCCATCGACACCACGCGAACAGTACGCCCGACGCCCGAGGAGCGGCAGCCCCCTCTCGCCTCCCGCACCGCCCGAGCACCTGCGCCGCCCCGGCAGGCGCGGTAGCCCTCCAGCCCAGCGGAACGCTGGCGCTGGCGAAACGCGGGCGCTGCGCCAAGCCCTCCGGCCCGCCGGGCGCAACGCCGAGCACCGCCGCCGCCCCGGCAGGAGCGGCAGCCCCTCGAGTCCAGCGGAACGCTGGTCGAGTCCAGCGGAACGCTGGCTGGCGCTGGGGTAGCATCGCGGGGCGTGAATGCTGCGTCGCTGCCCTACACCCTCGAGCTGCTGCTCGCAGAGCTCGCCGTCGGCACGCTCGCCGCGGTGACGCTCTTCGACGCGCGCGGAGCCGTCACGCTCGGCTACGTGAAGAGCGGCGCGATCCTCGTCGTGGGGCTCGCGACGCTCGCCCTGTGGACGGCGCTCACGGGCGTCTCGCCCGAGCGCGAGATCGAGGGCTACACGCTGAGCCCGGACTGGGTCGACCCGTTCCGCCTCGCGCTCCTCGCCTTCACCGCGCTGGCGACGGCGCACCTCGTCGCCACCTTCACGGAGCGCCGCCTGGCGGCGCTGTGGGCGGGAGGGCTGGGATCGCTCGCAGGGGCGGTCGCGCTCGCCGCGCTGGCCGGGGTGCTGGCCGCGCCGGCGTGGTCCTACCCCGGGGTCGTCGCCAGCACCTTCGTCTCGGCGGCGGTGCTGGGCGGGGCGCTCGCCGCGATGACGTGGGGCCACTGGTACCTCACGAACTCGGGGCTGCCGAAGGAGCCGCTGGAGCAGATGTCGCTGCTGCTGCTGGGGGCGCTGGTCGTGCAGCTCGCGCTGGTCGTGGTCGCGCTGCTGGCGCCGGTGCGCGAGGTGCCGTTCACCGACTCGGCGTTCGGCGTGGAGCTGGGAGCCAACCCCGCGTTCTGGCTGCGCGTCGGCGTGGGCCTCGTCTTCCCGGCGTTCCTCGCGTGGCTCGCATGGCGCGCTGCCGCCATCCGCGGGATGATGTCGGCGACGGGGCTGCTGTACATCGCGCTGGGTGCGGTGCTGGCGGGCGCGGTGCTGGCACGCGGGCTTCTCTTCTCCACGGGGGCCGTGGTCTAGGGGCGCACGCAGGGCAGTCGGCGGCGGGGCGCGCGGGGCGCGGATCGCGACGGCGAGTCGTGAAAGCGGGCACACGCGGCGCGGAGGCGCCACCGTACAATGAACTCCCCACCCCGATCGGAGGCGCTCCCATGGCGGGATCGTCCGTGACCCCCCCGCTGCCGCCGGATCCGCGAATCCGCACGGCTCTGCGCGACGTAACATCACCGGCACCAGCGAAGGACGGCGGGGCGGCTGCGGCGCCCGGCCGGGCGGCGGAGCCGCGGGGCGGTCCCCTGCGAGAGACGCCGGCCCGCGGATCGAACGGCGGCCGCGCGACGCGGACGCCCGAGGGGCCGAGCGACGAGTCGCTCATGCTCGGCCTCGTGGGCCGCGACGTGGGGGCGCTCGGGGCGCTCTACGACCGCTACTCCACGCTGGTATATTCGGTGTCGCTGCGGGTGCTCGCCGATCGCGGGCTCGCGGAGGACGTGGTGCAGGAGGTGTTCCTCCAGCTGTGGCGCCGCCCGGCCTCGTACGACGCGGCGCGCGGGCGCTTCGTCTCGTGGCTGATGTCGGTGACGCGCAGCCGCGCCATCGACGAGCAGCGGCGCCGCTCGCGGCGGATGCGCCTGGAGGACCCGGACGAGGGCGCCTCCGAGCAGATCCGCGCGGAGGGCCGGACCTCCGACCCGCAGCTGGAGGCAGTGCTGGCGGAGGAGCGGCTGGCGGTGCGGGCGGCGATGGACGAGCTGCCGCCGGAGCAGCGCCGGATGCTGCAGCTCGCCTACTTCGGCGGGCTGACGCAGACGGAGATCGCTCGCTACACGGGCGAGCCGCTGGGGACGGTGAAGACGCGCGTGCGGCTGGGGATGCAGAAGCTGCGGCTATCGCTCTCGGGCACCTGGCAGGCGCGGCGAGGCGGGAACGAGAAGGACGAGCGCACGGGCCGGGAGGGGTCGTGACACTGGAGGAGCGGCAAGAGCTGCTGGCCGGCTACGCGCTGGGGACGCTCAGCGAGCCGGACGCGCGCGCGGCGGAGCGGCTGGTCCGCTCCGATGGCGACGCGGCGGCCGAGCTCGCCGCCTACCACGAGATCGTGGATCTGATCGCGCTCTCCGCGCCGCTGCGGCGCGCCGACCCGACGCTGCGCGAGCGCGTGCTCCAGGCCGCGCGACGCGGCTCCGGCGGCGCGGGCGGCTGGCAGCGCGCCCGGCGCCGCGTGGTCGCCTCCGCGGGCTGGGCGGCAGCGGCGGCCGCCGTGCTCGCCGGCGCCGTCTGGATCAACGACATGCAGGGCGAGATCGACCGGCTGCGCGACGACTCGGCCGCGCTCAACGCCGTCGTCCAGGCGACGGCGAAGCAGGTGGACGCTCTCGCGACGGTCGACACGGCCGACGCCAGCTCGCGCGCGCTGGCGCTGCAGGTGCAGCAGGCGCTCGCCGAGCAGCAGGCGATGGCCGCGATCAGCACCGACCCGGACGCAAGCACGACGGCGCTCGCCTCGGCGGCGGCGGGCGTCGCCGCAAGCGGGCACTACCGCTACAGCGAGGGCGCGGGCGCTGGGCTGCTCATCGCCCACGGCCTGCCGGGGCTCCCCATCGGCGAGGTCTACCAGGTGTGGCTGGAGGACTCGACGCGCGCGGTCTCGGCCGGTGTCTTCGCGGCGCCGACGGAGGGCGACGCCACCGTGCTCGTGGAGACCGAGGCGCAGCTGCAGCCGATCCGCATCTCCGTGCGCGTCGCACCGCAGGGCGGCGACGCGGCGCCGGACGGCCTGCTGGTGCTGAGCGGCGACATCGAGCGCTAGCGCGCCGCTCGCGTCCCACGCCCGCGCCCCAAGCCCTTCGGCCTGTGCCTCCTGACACGCGCCGGTGCGAAGGCGCCGCATCAGGCGCCGGCCACCGGCCCGTCGGGAGGCGGGCGCGCGGCTGCCTCTGCGCTCGCCCCGCCGGCCGGCTCGAGCCCCGCCCCCGCCGCCTCGACAGCCGCGTGCTCCGCGGCGTGAGGCGCGAAGAGGCGGCGCCCGATGTTCGTACGGGCCAGCGCATCGTGTGGGGGCGCCCCCGCCAGCCGGTGATCGGCGTACCAGAAGAGCTCGCGCAGAATCGCGAAGAGCGGGACGACGATCACCAGCCCGACGAAGCCGAAGACCGCGCCGGCCACCACCAGCAGCAGGATGATCATCGCCGGGTGCAGATCCAGCGCGTGCCCTTGCACGCGAGGTACGAGCAGGTTGTTCTCCAGCTGCTGCACCACCACGTAGAGCAGCGCCACCCACGGCAGCAGATCCGGGTTCGTCGCGGCGACGATGACGATCGCGGGGATCGCGCCCAGCCACGGCCCGATGATCGGGATCAGCTCCGTCACGCCCGCGAAGACGCCCAGCGCCAGCGAGAGTTCGACGTCCATCAGCGTCAGGCCCAGCCCCACGGCCACCCCGACGACGAGGCCCAGGAAGAGCTGCGCGCGGATGTAGCGGCCCAGCAGCCGATCCGCCATGAGCAGCACGTGGCTGGCGTCCTCGCGCACGGGCTCGGGCACCGCGCGCTGGAAGCTCTCGGCGACGAAGTGGCGGTCGCGCAGCGCGTAGAAGAGCCAGAACGGGACGACGAGGAAGCCGAAGACGAGCCCGATCGTGCCGGTGATGCGCGTGATCGATCCGCGGAAGGTGGCGGCCACCGCGTCCGCGAGCGTGTCGCCCAGCTCCTGCGCGTAGCCGTCGATGCGCTCCTGCGCGTCCGCCGGCACGCGGTCGCGGTACTCGCGCAGCAGCTCGTTGAGCTCGAGGCGCGCATCGTCAATGAGCTTCGGCAGATCATCGATGAACTGCGCGGTCTGGTCGGTCGCCACGGGCACCAGCGCGAGGCCGACGCCGAACAGCGCCGCCCCGATCAGCCCGTAGAGCACGAGCACGGCGAAGCCGCGGCGCACGACATCCGCCTGGTGGCTGCGTGCCGGCACCACGGAGGCCATGCGGTCGACAACCGGGGTGAGCGTGTAGGCGATGATGCTGCCGAAGGCGAACGGCAGCAGCGCGAAGCGCGCCCGCCACCCCAGCAGCGCGATGCCCAGCAGCATCAACGCCCACAGCAGCGTGCGCCCGCGGGCAGCCGTCACGCGCGCATTGTGCCGCGTCGGCCCCGCGATTGACAGGCGCCACGCGCGCCCGCGAGCATCGAGGGGAGCGGCGAGCGCGGCGTCGACTCTCGGCGCCCGCCCGCAGAGCCCGGTGGAGGTCGGCGATGGGCGCGCGCGAGGAGCGACGGCTGGCGCAGGGCCTGCTGCGCGGCGGGCACCGCATGACCGGGCCGCGCCGGCTGCTGCTATCGACCATGGGCGAGCTTGGCGACCAGTTCACCGCCGAGGAGCTGGCCGCCGCCGCCCCCGCCGTGGGCCGAGCCACGGTGTTCCGCACGCTGCGGCTGCTGCTCGAACTCGGCACGGTCTGCCAGGTGGTGCTGGACGACGGGGCGGTCCACTACCGGCTCACCAGCGGCGGCCACCACCACCACATCTCGTGCTCCGAGTGCGGCGCCGTGCTCGACTTCGCCTCCTGCGACATCGACGACCTGCTGGGCGAGCTCTCGCGGCGCACCGGCTACGCCATCGAGGCGCACCGGCTCGAGGTGTACGGCCGCTGCGCCGCCTGCCGCGCACTCGCGGAAGGCGAGCGCCCGGCCGTCGCGACGCCCGCCTAGCTGTACTACCCAGGAAGGTTGTTCACAGGCGGGAGGCGGGGACGGCCCCGCCGACGCCGCCGTGCGGTCGGCGGTGATTGTAGCGGTAGAGCCAGCGTGGGAGCTGGCGCAGCCGCTCGGCGTTGGAGCGGTAGGGGCGGGCGTAGGCCCACTCGTTCTGCAGGATCTGGATGAAACGCTCGGCTTTGCCGTTCGTCTGCGGGCGGTAGGGCCGCGTGTGCGACAGCCGCACGTCTGCGGCAGCGGCGGCGCCGTGGAAGCTGCGGGCGACGGTGTAGGCCTTCGCGTTGTCGGTCAGGACCCGGCGCACGCGCACGCCACGCCGGCGGAAGGCCGCGAGCGCCTGCTCGAGGAAGGCGGCGCAGCTCGCGCCACGCTCGTCGGGCAGGACGGAGACGTAGGCGTAACGGCTGTGGTCGTCGACGGCGACGTGTAGGTACTCCAGCCCCAGCGAACGCCGCGAATGCGGCCCGGAGCGCGTCTCGGCGAAGCCAGGCGCCATTCGCTTGCCGCCGCCCTCGGGGACGCGCCCGAGCTTCTTCACGTCGAGATGCAGCAGGTCGCCGGGGGCGTCGTGCTCGTAGCGGACCGGCTCCCGGGTGACGCGGTGCAGGCGGTCGAGCCGGTTGAGGCCGCGGCGCCGCAGCACGGCGTAGACCGTGGAGCGGGCGACCCCGAGCGCCCACTGGATGCGATGCGGCCCGAATCCCTGCGTGCGTCGCACGGCGCAGATGCGTCGCTCCAGCTCGGGCGGCGTGCGCCGGGGATGCGCGCGCGGGGCGGAGCTGCGGTCCTCGAGCCCTGCCGCTCCCTCCGCCCGGAAGCGCCCCAGCCACTTGGCAACGGTGTGGCGGGAGACGCGGAAGTGGCGAGCGACCTCAGCCTGGGGCCAGCCGGCGTCCACTTCCAGCACGAGCTCGAGTCGGGTCAGCGGCGTCAGCCGCGCGTTACGATGGGCCATGAGGGTGTCCTCTCCTCCCTACTGCCGTGCTGTCACACACAGCAGCGGGCGAGGCCCCTCATCCTGTCAACAACCTACGTGGGAACTACACCTAGCCTCGCCGCTCTGCCGCTCTGCCGCTCTGCCGCTCTGCGGCTCTGCCGCTCTGCGGCTCTGCCGCTCCGCCGCTCTGCCGCTCTGCCGCTCTGCCGCTCTGCGGCTCTGCCGCTCTGCGGCTCTGCCGCTCCGCCGCTCTGCCGCTCTGCCGCGCCCGACCCGCCCCGCCTCGCGCCGCTTGCGAGGCCAGTCGAGACCTCGTATCGTTCCAGCCGCGCGCCGATACTTCATCTCAGTAAGCATCTCGGTAGGCAAGCACGATGGGGGCAGCGTGCGGGATGCGGCCGGAGTGGTGGCCCGGACGGCGGCCAGGGCGCCGGCCGGCGCCGAGTCGCACCCTGCCCCGCGGCGCCGCATCCGCACGACCGCGTGGCTCGGCGCGCTCACGATGCTTGCGGGGCTCGTCCTCGCGGCCTGCGGCGACGGCGACGGGCCGAGCGCCGGCGACGGGGCCGCCGAGCGCCCGCGCGTGGTCGCCACCACCGGCATCCTGCGCGAGTTCGCGGGGCGCGTCGCGGGCGAGGCGGCGAGCGTCACGGGCGTCATCCCGCCGGGGGTCGACCTGCACAGCTTCCAGCCCTCGACGGGCGTCGCGCGCGCGATCGCCGAGGCCGACCTGCTGATCGTGAACGGCTACAACGCCGAGGCGGGGCTGCTCGAGATCGTGCTGGAGAACCGCGCGGGCAACGCGCCGATCGTCGTGGCTGCGGCGGGGCTCGCCGTCCTCGACGGCGCGGCCGCGGGCGATGGAGGCGCGGGCGCGCGCCCGCGCCCGTCCGAGGCGAGCTCGCTCGCCTCGGCTCCCGGCGATCCGCATCTCTGGCTCGACGCGGCGAACGCGATCCGCTACGTCGAGAACATCCGCGACGGCCTGGTCGCGGTCGACCCCGGCGGCCGCGCCGGTTACGAGTCGCGCGCCGCCGCCTACGTGGAGCGGCTGCGGGCGCTCGACGCCGACATGCGAGAGGCGGTGGCGCGGATCCCCGAGGAGCGCAGGAAGCTCGTCGTCTTCCACGATGCCTTCCGCTACTTCGCAGCCGCCTACGGGCTGGAGCTGGCGGCGGCCGTGCTGCCAAGCAGCGCGGGGCAGGAGCCCTCGGCGGCCGACGTGGCGGCGATCGTGAAGGCGGTGCGCGAGGCAGCGGTGCCCGCCGTCTATGCGGAGCCGCAGTTCGACGCGGGGGTGCTGGAGCTGGTGGCCGAGGAGTCGGGGGCGCGCGTGCTCACTCTCTACAGCGGCGCCTTCGACGCCGGAGATCGCGGCACGGGCGGCGCGCCGGCCGTCGACAGCTACGAGGCTATGATGCGCGCCAACGCCGCCGCGCTCCTCGACGGCCTCGGCGGCGAGTAGCGATGCCCACGACGGCGCTCTGATGACGGCGAGCGATGGCGGTGCTGCGCTGACGGCGTCGCACACCACGGCAGGAGTGCGATGACGAGCGCGCCGCCCAACGACGGCCCGGCCGACGAGGGTGACCGGCCCCCCATCGGTGCGCCGCCCATCGGTGCGCCGCCCATCGGTGCGCCGCCCATCGGTGCGCCGCCCATCGGTGCGCCGCCCATCGGTGCGCCGCCCATCGGTGCGCCGCCCATCGGTGCGCCGCCCATCGGTGCGCCGCCCATCGGTGCGCCGCCCATCGGTGCGCCGCCCATCGGTGCGTCGCCACCCGGCGTGACCCCACCGGGCGCGCCCCCGCTCGGCGCGCCTGCCGCGCTGGTGGAGCACGAGCCCGCCCGCACGCCGCTGGGCGCGGGGCACCCGCATGGCGAGTTCGCGCTGGTGGTGCGCGACCTGTGGGCCGGCTACCCCGGCCAGGCCCCCGCGATCGAGGCGATCGACCTCGTGGTGCCGATGGGCGAGCTGGTGGGGCTCGTGGGGCCCAACGGCGCCGGCAAGTCGACGCTGTTCAAGGCGATCCTCGGGCTGCTCACGCCGCTGCGTGGCGACGCGCTCGCCTTCGGCCGCCCGGTCGCCGACGCGCGCGACGAGATCGCCTACATGCCGCAGGCGGAGGAGGTCGACTGGTCCTTCCCCGTCTCCGTGATGGACGTGGTGCTGATGGGGCGGCAGCACCGCGTGCGCCCCTTCGCGCGCGCCTCCCGCGCCGATCGCCGCGCCGCGAGCGAGGCGCTGGAACGCGTCGGGCTGGGCGCGCTGGGCGGCCGGCAGGTGGGCGAGCTCTCGGGTGGGCAACGGCGGCGCGCGCTGATGGCGCGCACGATCGCGCGCGGCGGGCGGCTGCTGCTGCTCGACGAGCCGTTCGCGGGCCTCGACGCCGCCGTGCAGCACGACCTGATCGCCGTCCTCGACGAGCTGGCGCGTGAGGGCAGGAGCGTGCTGATCGCGACGCACGACCTCTCCTGCGTCGCCAACTCCTGCGACGAGGCGTGGTGCCTCAACCGCCGCTGCATCGCCTCCGGCCCGCCCTCCGAGGTGCTGACGGAGGAGGTGCTCACGCGCACCTTCCAGCGCCATCTGCTCTCCGTCACCGACGGCGGCCGCGAGCGGCTGGCCCCGGGCGAGCCGCGCCGCGAGAGCGGGACCGCGCTGCTCGACGTGGACGGCGAGCAGCAGGCGCCCCGCGGCGGAGCCGCGCGGTGACGCGCAGCGGCGGAGCCGCCCCGATGCCTCCCAGCGGCCGAGCCTCACCGTGACGGAGGTCCTCGACTGGCTCGTCGACCCCTACCGCTTCGAGTTCATGCGGCGCGCGCTGGCGGCGCTCGCGCTCACCAGCGTGGTCGGCGCGGTGGTGGGCGCCTTCGTCGTGAACAAGGGGCTCGCCTTCTCGGGCGACGCGCTGGCGCACGCGACGCTGGCCGGCGTCGCCGTGGCCTTCGTCTCCGGCGCGAACGTGAGCGCGGGCGCGCTGATCGCGGCGGTGCTCACGGCCCTCGGCATCGGCTGGACCGAGCGCCGCGCGCGCGTCTCCTACGACACGGCGATCGGCGTCGCCTTCGTCGCGATGTTCGCGGTCGGCCTGCTGGTGCTCTCCCGCCGCGCGAGCTACACGCCGGACCTCTTCTCGTTCGTCTTCGGCGACATCCTCGGCATCTCGCAGGCCGATCTGCTGGGCGCCGCGCTGCTGGCGGCGGTGGTCCTGCTCTTCGTCGCGGCGTTCTACCGGGAGCTGCTCTTCGTCGCCTACGACCCGGCGATGGCGGCGGCCTCGGGGGTGCCGGTGGCGCCGTTCCAGTACGCGCTGCTGGTGCTGATCGCGGTGGCGGTGGTGGTGGCGCTGAAGGCGATCGGCATCGTACTGGTGAACGCGATGCTGATCGTGCCGGCGGCGACGGCGGGCCTGCTGGTGCGCCGCATGCCCGCGATCATGGCGCTGGGCGCGGCGCTGGGCCTCGCCTCGTCGGTGGTCGGGCTGCACCTCTCGTTCTACGCCGACGTCTCGGCGAGCGCCGCCGTGGTGCTGACGGCGTGCGCGCTCTTCGCCGCGGCGCTCGTGCTCGCCTCGCGGGTCGGTGTGCGGCTGCCGCCGGCCGGCGCGGCGAGCGGCGCCGCGGGCGCCCCACGGCCGGAGCCGGCCCGCCCCGGCGCGCCTGCCGAGCCGCCCGCGTAGCCGCGAGGCGCCGCCCGCCTCTGCCCCGAGAGGCGCCCTCGGCGCCGGCCGCGGCGCCGCCCGGCACTTCCACGTACGCGGGGGTTGCGCCACGCTCGATCGCCCGGCGGCGCCGAGGGCGGCGATACGCTGGATCGACGGGATCGAGCTGCAGCGGGCCGCGCGACCCACACGCGCCGCCCCGGGGACGGAAGCGAGCGCATGCCGGACGATCCGGCCGCCCCACGCCCGACGCGCGCCGCCAAGAGCGAGCGCCCCGATGTCGATCGCAAGGCGCGGCTGCGCATCCCCGCGCAGCTCCCCGCCAAGCAGCCCTCGGGCGAGCGCGTGGGCAACTGGGACGAGGTCTACGCGCTCTTCGATCCCGACTTCGCGGCGATCGAGGCGGAGCGCTGCATCCAGTGCCCCGCCGCCCCCTGCCAGAAGGCGTGCCCCGTCGGCAACGACATCCCCGCGGCGCTGTGGCTGCTGGAGCAGGGCGACATCGACGGCGCCGCCAACCTCTTCCGCGACACCAGCGAGCTGCCCGAGATGTGCGGGCGGCTCTGCCCGCAGGAGCGACTCTGCGAGGGCCACTGCGTCGTCGGGAAGAACGCGGCGCCCGTCGCGATCGGCAAGCTCGAGACCTTCATCACGGAGCGGCAGCGCACGCACGGCACGCTGCCCGCGCCCGCACGTGAGGCCTCGAGCGGCAAGAGCGTCGCCGTCGTCGGGAGCGGGCCCGCGGGCATCGCCTGCGGCGAGCGGCTGGCGCGGCGCGGGCACCGCGTCGTCATCTACGACGCGTGGCCGGAGCCGGGCGGCATCCTGCTCTACGGCATCCCCAACTTCAAGCAGAACAAGCCCGCCGTGGAGCGCAAGTTCCGCGAGCTGGAGGCGCTGGGCATCGAGGTCGTGACGGGCACCCACATCGGCCGCGACATCCCCTTCGAGCGGCTGGCGAGCGACTTCGACGCGGTGTTCCTCGCGACCGGCGCCCCCATCGGCGCCCGCCTCGGCATCGAGCACGAGGAGGCGCCCGGCGTCTTCGAGGCGACGGAGTTCCTGGTGCGCGCCAACCTGCCGCCCGAGCAGCGGCCGCCCGGGCTGCGCGATCCGCTGCCCGCCGTGCGGCAGGTGGTGGTCGTGGGCGGCGGCGACACCTCGATGGACTGCGTGCGCTCCGCGGCGCGGCTGGGCGCCGAGCGCGTGACGCTGGTCTACCGCCGCACCGAGGCCGAGATGCAGGGCCGCGCCGAGGAGCGGCAGCACGCGAGCGAGGAGGGCGTGATGACGCGCTACCTCACGACGCCGCTGGCCGTGCTCGTCGACGAGGCGGGGCGCACGAGCGGGCTGCGCTGCCAGCGCATGACGCTGGGCGAGCCCGACGACACGGGCCGCGCACGGCCCGAGGTGGTCGAGGGCTCCGAGTTCGACCTGGAGGCGGACGCGATCGTGGTGGCGATCGGCTACAACGTCGACCCCGCGTGGGGCGAGGAGGCGGCCGGCGTCGAGCGCGACCGCTGGGACCGCTTCGTCGTCGACCCGGAGACGATGCGCACCAGCCGACCCGGCATCTTCGCGGGCGGCGACGACGTGAACGGCGCCGACCTCGTCGTGACGGCGCTCGACCACGGCCACCTCGCCGCCGACGGCATCCACGACTACCTCACGACCGGCGAGTGGCCGACGGGGGTGCCGCTGCGCTAGCTCCCTGGGTCGAGCGACGCGCTCGCTCGCGCTCGTGGCGGCCCCGTGGGTGGAGCGGAACGCTCGCTCGCGCTCGCGCGGGGCCTCGATCCGCGTCTACCCTCGGCGAAGCCCGCGGCAGCGCACGGGGGAGGCGCCGTGGCCGAGAAGCGCGACTTCTTCGCTCTGCGGCGCGGCGACGTGCTGGGGCCGTTCGACGCGCGGCTGGACGCGTCCGACGCGCGCGCCTACCTGGACGCCACCGCGGCGCTGCCCCCCGCCACCGAGGCCGGTGGCGCGACGCCCGGCGCGTGGCTGCCCCCGCTCCAGCTCGGCGCGCTGCTCATCGAGAAGCTGATTGAGGCGATCGAGATCCCGCCCGGCCTCGTGCACACCGGCCAGAGCCTCGAGTTCTTGCGCGCAGTGGCCCCCGGCACCGAGCTGACCGCGGAGCTGCGCGTCGCGCAGCTCTCGGAGCGGCGCGGCATCCGCATCGGCTCGGTGGAGCTGGAGCTGCGCGACCGGGACGGGCCCTGCGTGCGCGGCCGCGCCGGCGTGCTCGCGCCGCTGCCGGGCGCCGCGGGCGCCGGCGTCGAGCAGGCGTGAGCGCGCCGAGGCCGGACGGGGCGCCGAGTGGGGCGCCGGACGTCGCGCCGCTGACGAGGCGCATCGACCAGGCGCTGGTCGACCGCTACGCCGCCGCCGCGCGCGACCCGAACCCGATCCACCGCGACACCGTCGAGGCGCGGGAGGGGCCCTACGGCCGCCCGATCGCGCACGGCATGCTGGTGCTCGCGCTCGTCTCGGAGGCGATGACGGCGGCCTTCGGCGAGCGCTGGGCCGCGGGCGGCGTGCTCTCCGTGCGCTGGCGCGCGCCCGCGATCCCGCCCCTCGACGTCACGGCGAGCGCCGAGGCCACGGGCGCCGAGGACGGGCGGGCCCGCTACGCCGTGCGCTGCGAGAGCACGGACGGCGAGCTGCTGCTCGACGGCACCGCCTCCGTGCCGCTCGCGTGAGCGAGCGGGCCGGCGCGGGAGCAGCGTCGGGGGCCGCGCCCGCGCCGATCGACCCGCGGCTGCGCGCCCACTACTGCTTCGGCTGCGGCGAGCACAACCCGATCGGGCTGCGCCTCCGCTTCGAGCGCGACGGCGACGGCGTCGCGGCGTCCTACCACCCGCGCCGCGAGGACCAGGGCTTCCCCGGCCTCGTGCACGGCGGCCTGCTCTCGCTGCTGCTCGACGAGGCGATGGGCTGGGCGATGTACGCCGACGAGGTCTTCGCCGTGACCGCGCGCATGGAGACGCGCTTCCGCCGGCCGGTGCCGCTGGATCGCGCGCTGCTCGTGCGCGCGCGCATCCGCAGCCAGCGCGGGCGCCGGCTGGAGGTGGAGGCGGAGCTCTGCGACGCCGCCACCGACGCGCCCGCCGGCACGCCCATCGAGCCGCGGGCCGCCGCCGCGGGAGAGCTGCTGGCCGAGGCGAGCGGGCTCTTCGTGCGCATGTCGCCGGCGGAGGAGCGAGCGGCGCTCGCGCGCTTCCGCGAGTCGCGCGACGACGGCGCGGAGTAGCGCTCGAGCGTCGGCGCTCAGCCGCCGGCGGGCGCGCGAGCCCGCTGCCGGGGGCGCATCGTCTCGCGCGCGAGCAGCAGGAAGAGCACCGTCGCGGCGGCGACGAGCGCGGCGTTCACGCCGAGCGCCCAGCCGAACGAGCTGCGGTCGGCGATCACGCCCAGCAGCGGCGGCCCGATCACGAAGCCGACGTCGCCGGCCGAGCGGTAGAGGCTCATCGCGAGGCCTCGCGCCTGCGCGGGCGCGATGTCGGCGACGTAGGCGGCCGGCGCCGGCCCCGCCATCGCCGAGGCGACCGAGAGCACGAGCGCCCCCAGCAGGAAGAGCGCGAGGCTGTTCGCGCCCGCGAAGATCAGCAGCCCGATCACCGTCGCGATCCCGCTGGGCACGATCACCGCGCGCCGCCCGAAGCGGTCGGCCGCGATCGCCGCGGGGCCGATCAGCACGAGGTTCACCAGCGACATGCCGGTGAAGACGGCGCCCAGCATGCCCGTCGACATGTCGAGCCGCGAGTCCGCCAGCAGCGGCACGATCGTCTGCCGCCCGCCCGCGCGCGTGAAGAAGATCATCGCCGTCACGAAGGCGACCGCGACGAAGCTCCACGAGGCGAGCATCGCGAGCCACGGCCGACGCTCGGCCGCACGTGGCGCCACGGGCGCGCGCCGCGGCTCGGCGGGCGCGGCGCTCGCCGCCTCCAGATCGCGGCGCCGCGAGGACGACGCGGGCGGCGGCGTGGGCGAAGCCGCGGGCGAGGGGGCGCTCGACGGGCGCACGCGCGTCTCGGGCAGCCGCCAGTACGAGTAGATCGCGGCGACGAGCGCGGCGACGCCCACCACGTAGAACGGCACGCGGAAGCCGTAGAGCTCGGCGAGGCTGCCGCCCACCGCGGGCCCGATCGAGACGCCGAGCAGCAGCGCGCCCTGGTTCGTCGCGATGAAGCGCGCGCGGTTCTGGTCCGTCGCGATGTCGATGAGGTAGGTGAGCGCCGCCACCATGTACATCGCCGAGCCCGCGCCCGCGACCGCGCGCGCCGCCAGCAGCTGCTCGATGTCCTGCGCGAGGCCCGAGCCCACCATCCCCACGGCCGTCACCACCGGCCCCCACACCAGCAGCATCCGCCGGCCGTGGCGGTCCGAGAACACGCCCAGCGGCACGTTGAGCACCAGCCGCGAGAGCGCGAACAGCGAGAGCGTGAGCCCGACGACGCCCGCCGAGACATCGAACTCGCGCGCGAACAGCGGGAGCACGGGGGCGATCACGCCCTGCCCCGCCGTGACCAGCACGGTGGAGATGCTGATCATCAGCAGCCGCTCGTGCTCGCGGAGCGGGGCCAGCCAGGAGCGCAGCCCTCGCCAGAGCCAGGCGCCCGCCCCCGGGCGGCGGGCGCCGCCCAGTCTCACGCGGGCAGGCCCAGCAGCTGCTCGATGGGCGTCCACTCGCGGCCGAGGGAGGCGGCCACCGCGGCGTGGGTGAGGTGGCCGCGGTAGACGTTCACGGCCCGCCTGAGCGTCGCGTCCTTGGCCAGCGCCGCCTCCAGCCCCTCGTTGGCGACGCGCAGGATGTAGGGCAGCGTGAGCGCCGTGAGCGCGCGCGAGGAGGTGCGCGGCACGGCGCCCGGCATGTTCGGCACCGCGTAGTGCACGACCCCCTCGTCCAGGTAGGTGGGCTGCAGGTGGTTGGTGGGGCGCGTCGTCTCCACGCAGCCGCCCTGGTCGACCGCCACGTCGACGACGACGGCGCCCGGCCCCATCGAGCGCACCATCTCGCGCGTGACGACGACGGGCGCGCGCCGCCCCGGCACGAGCACGGCGCCGACGAGCAGATCCGCGCCCACGAGGACGTCGGTCAGCGACTGCGGCGTCGATATCAGCGTCTCGACGCGGCCCGCGTAGAGCTCCTCCAGGGCGCGCAGCTGATCCTCGTCGATCGAGGCGACGGTGACGCGCGCGCCCGCGCCCACGGCGGCGCGCACCGAGTTCTTCCCCACGTTGCCCGAGCCCACGATCACCACGTGCGCCGGCGGCACGCCCGGCAGGCCGCCCAGCAGCATTCCGCGACCCGGCCCGGGCCGCTTGAGCAGCGCCGCGCCGACCTCGACGGCCATGCGGCCCGCGACCTCGGACATCGGCGCCAGCAGTGGCAGGAAGCCGTCGTCGCGCTCGACCGTCTCGTAGCCGATCGCGATGCAGCCCGAGCTGAGCAGCGCCTCGATCACGGCGGGCTCGGCCGCCAGGTGGAGGTAGGTGAAGAGCGCCTGCCCCTCGCGCAGCAGCGCGTACTCGGATGGCTGCGGCTCCTTCACCTCGCACATCAGCGCGGCGCGCGCGTAGACCTCCTCGGGCGTCTCGGCGAGCGCGGCGCCCGCCGCGCGATACTCCGCGTCGGGGTAGTGCGAGCCCTCGCCGGCGCCCGCCTCCACCAGCACGGTGTGGCCGGCGCGGGCGACGTTGGCGGCGCCCTCGGGCGTCAGCGCAACGCGATACTCCTCGGTCTTGGTCTCGCGCACGGTGCCGACGATCACGGGGACGCCTCCTGCGAGCGCGGACGAGGATGAGCGATGCGAGCGGCGACGAGTATACGAGCGGAGACCCCCGGCCTCCCCGCCCGCGAGGCGGCGGTGCCGGCCGCGGCTGCCTCCGACGAGGCGCGCTACGCCGAGGAGCTGCGCGAGCCGCTGTGGCTCGCGGCGCTCACGATCGGCGGCGGGCCGCTGCTGCTCGCGTGGTGGGTGGCGACGGGCCGCCCCGGCTCGCCCGCGCTGGCCGTGATCGTCGCGGCGGGGCTCGTGGTGGTCACGGCGCTGGGGCTGCGCATCTTCTCGGCGTTGCGCATCCGCGTGGAGGCGGGCGAGCTGCGCTTCGGCTACTCCGCGCTGGCCGGCCGCACCGGGGCGCCGCGCGGCTTCGGTCGCGCCGCGCTGCCGGTGGGGGCGATCGCCTCGATCGAGGCGCGCGACTACAGCCGGCTGCAGTACCTGGTGGGCGGCGGGCCGGGGCGGCGCCTCGGCGGCCGCTGGCACTACACCGTGCGCTTCGCCGGGCGCGGCGTGGCGATCGAGGCGAACGGCGAGCGCTACTGGCTCGCGAGCGCCGACCCCGAGGCGCTGGTCGCCGCCGTCGAGCGCGAGCGCGCGGAGCTCGCCGCCGCGACCATCCGCTAGGCCGCGCCTCACCGACGACAGCCCCGACGACGCCAGCCCCTCCCTACGAAGGCACCACTGTCTCCGCGGCGCGCCACATGTACCAGCTGCCCACCGAGCGGTAGGGCGCCCATGGCGCGCCGATCTCTCGCGCGCGCTCGGGCGTCGGCGTCGCGGCGAGGCCGTAGGCGGCACGCATCCCGGAGCGCACGCCGAGGTCACCCACCGGCAGCACGTCGGGCCGCCCGAGGTGGAACATCAGGAACATGTGCGCCGTCCACTCGCCGATGCCGTGCACCGCGGTCAGGCGCTGCGCCACCGCCTCGTCGGGCAGACCGTCGAGGCCGCCGAAGGCCAGGCGGCCGTCGGCGACGTGTTGCGCGAGGTCGCGCAGGTACGACGCCTTCTGCCGCGAGACGCCCGCGCCGCGGAACCGCTCGTCGGAGGTCGCGAGGATCTGCGCGGGCGTCGGCACGGCGTCCGGGTCGTCGTAGAGCGCGCGCCAGCGGCGCTCGATGGCGGCGGCGGCGGCCCCGGCGAGCTGCTGGTAGAGGATCATCCGCACGAGCGCCGAGTAGGCGTCGCCCGAGGGCCTCGGACGATACGGGCCGTGCCGCTCGATCAGCGCGCCGACGGCCGGGTCGGCGGCGCGCAGGTGCGCGTAGGCGCGCGCGGCGGAGAAGCGCAGCCGGCTCGCCACCTCGTCGCCCCGCCCTAGAAGAGCGGCGCGTCGCGGCCGAGCATCCGGCGCACGACCGCGATCTCGCCCAGGTGCTGGCTGCCGTGCACGATCACCGTCTGCCCGATCGCCTCCAGCCGCGGGACGTCGCCCCACGGCACGACGCGGCTGATGCCCCGCAGGTAGTCGTCGCTCATCGCCTCGATGCGGGGGACGAGCTCGTCGCGCACGGCGCGGCCGTAGTCGGCCAGCGCGGCAGCGCCGGGGAGGCGCAGCGCCGCCGCCTCGGCGGGCTCCATCCCCGTGCCCTGCGCCACCTTCGGCAGCCCCCACGCCTCGTGCAGCCCCTCGCGCATCCAGACGGTGCGCTCGCGCTCGAAGGCGAAGAGCACGACGTTGTCGGCCGAGCGGAAGACGTGCCACGCGGTGAAGCCGATGGTGTTGGGCGCGCCCGCGGGGAGCGCGTGCAGCTCCTCGCCCGTGAGGTCGGCCACCGCCTCGATCAGCTGGTCGAAGACGCGGCCGACGAAGTGCGCGGCGTAGCGTTGCATCGTGTAGGGCTCCGCGGGGCTCGCCACCTCCTCCGCCACCGCTAGTAGCCCGGCGCCGGCAGATCCAGCAGCGTGCGCGTGACGTTCAGCTCGCCCTGGTGGCGGATGGTGTGCAGCACGAAGAAGGCGTGCACGGCGTCGCCGGCGGGCAGCTCGCGGTCGCCGAAGCCGCGGATCGGGCGCGCGAGCTCCGCCTCGTCCAGCGCGCCGACCGCCGCCGTCAGCTCCGCGCGCAGCTCGCGCCCGTACTCGGCGAGCGCCTCGGCCGAGGGGACGCGCAGCGCCTGCGCCACCTCGGTCGGCTGCCCGCTGCCGTTGCCGTCGGCCCAGGACTCCGACGGCAGCCCCCACGCGGCGGCGTAGCCGCGGCGCGCCCACAGCTCGGGCTCGCCGCTGAGGCGGCCCCCGATCAGGTCGGCGGTGCGGAAGACGTGCCACGCGATCCAGCCGAGCGTGTTGGCGCGCGGGTGCACGACCGCGTGGAGCTGCTCGGCGCTGAGCCCGTCGATCGCGGCCAGCGTCTCGCCCAGCGCGCGGCCCGTCGCGCGCGCGAGCATCCCGCTCGTGCTCAGCGTCGCCTCGGTCTTCATCGCATCCCCCTGCCTGGCCGCGGCGCGCGGGCCGGGCCTTCGCGCCCGCAGTCTCACCGATCGGCGGCCCGCGGCGCCAGCGAGCGAGCGGCGGCGGGAGACGGGGCGAGGCGGGGGCGCCTGCCCAGACGCGGACGCCTACACCCGCGTGGCGGTGGTCTGGCGCACCAGCTCGGCGGCCACCTCGTAGCGGCCGAAGGAGGGCATGACGTAGATGCCCGAGACGAAGGGGAGCGTGCGCACCTCCTCCGTGTGCTCGCGCGCGATCGCGAGGCCCGCGTCGGCGCCGGCCTCGCCGGCCGCGCGCATGCGCTCGCGCGCCGCGTCCGGCACCTCGACGCCCGCGAGCTCGTTGTGGATGAACTCGGCGTGGCGCGAGGACATCAGCGGCAGCACCCCCGCCAGCACCGGCACCTCGACGGGGCCGAGCCGCTCGAAGAAGCGGGCGATCGTCGCCAGCTCGTAGACGGGCTGCGTCATCAGCATGTGGCAGCCCGCGTCGAGCTTGGCGCGCACGCGGCTCAGCTCCAGCTCGATGTCCTCGGCGGTGGTGTTGGCCGCGGCGGCGATAAAGAAGTCGGTGGGCCGCCCGATCGAGTTGCCGGCGAAGTCGATGCCCTCGTTCAGCCGCCGCAGCACGCGGATGAAGCCGACCGCGTCCACGTCCCACACGGTCGAGGAGCGGGAGGCGTCGGGCGGCGGATCGCCCGTCAGCGCGATCACCGTGCGGATGCCGAGGGCGTGCGCGCCCAGCATGTCCGCCTGCAGCGCCATCAGGTTCCGGTCGCGCGTGGTCTGGTGGATGATCGTCTCGATGCGGGCCTCGCGCTCGATGCGGACGGCGAGCGAGAGCGCGCTCATGCGCACGCGCGCCATCGGTGAGTCGCCGATGTTGATGGCGTCCGCGCCGGAGCGCGCCAGCATCGCCGCCCCCTCGATCGCCTTGCGCGGGTTGATGCCGCGCGGAGGATCGATCTCGACGGAGACGACGAAGCGGCCCGCGGCCAGCGCGTCGCGCAGCCTCGTGGCGGGCGCCTCGCCGCCCGCGGCCGGCGCCTCGTCGAGCGCCGGCGGGTCGAGCTGCGGGCGGCCCTCGAAGCGCACGCGCGCCCGTCCGGCGGGCGCGCCGCTGGCTGCGTCCAGCGCCTCGCGCATCGCGCGCACGTGCTCCGCCGTCGTGCCGCAGCAGCCGCCGATGAGCGCCGCGCCCAGGTCCTTGGCGCGCAGCGCGAAGTCCGCGAGGTACTCGGGCGAGGAGGGGTAGATCAGCCGCCCCTCGGCGACGCGCGGGATGCCGGCGTTGGGCTTCACCGCCAGCCGCGCGCCGACCTGCGCGCCCGCCATCGCCCGCAGCATGTCGAGCGCGGCCTGCGGGCCGACGCCGCAGTTCACGCCGACCACGTCAGCGCCCGCCGCGTCCAGGCGGCGCGCGATCTCGGCGGCCTCGTCGCCCGCCGGGGAGGCGAGGTCGGCGCTGAAGTCGAGCGTGACGACCAGCGGGTGATCGGCGGTGACGCGGCGCGCGGCGCGCAGCGCCGCCTCGGCCTCGCGCAGGCTGGGCATCGACTCCAGCACGAGCACGTCGACGCCGCCCTCCACCAGCGCGCCGATCTGCTCCTCGAAGGCGGCCTCGGCGTCCTCGATCGTCCACGCGCCAACGATCAGGTCGCGCCCGATCGGGCCCACCGAGCCGCCGACGAAGACATCCGCGCCCGCGATCTCGCGGGCGTCGCGCGCCAGCCGCGCGGCGGCGAAGTTGGCGTCGCGCACGCGGTCGCCCAGCCCGTCGCGGGCGAGCTGCGAGCGGTTCGCCGTGAAGGTGTTGGTGAGGATGAGCTGCGCGCCGGCCGCGATGTAGGCCTCGTGCAGCGCGCGCGCCAGCTCGGGCCGCTCGAGCACGGTCGTATCGTTGCCGCCACGCCAGCCGAGCGCGCGCAGCCCTGTGCCCGTCGCGCCGTCGCCCACCACCACGCCCGCCGCGAGCGACTTGAGGAAGGGGTGCTCCTGCCGATCCATGCATCCAGTGTGGCAGCCTCGTCGGTGGCTGTCCGCCCCGCCGCAGCGGGGCGAGCGCGCGCGTCAGCGCCGTCGCGGGCCCGCGAGCAGAAAGGCGATGCCGATCGCGATCAGCGCGAGCGGCCACGAGAAGCGCAGCACCCGCCACACGCCGATCCCGACATCGAGCTGACCCGCGAGCAGCAGCAGCCCGGCGCCCAGCAGCACCGCGCCCAGGATGGTCGCCTCGCGCGCGTGCCCGCCGGGCGCGCTCGCCGGCCGCGACGCGTCCGCGCCGGCCTCCCCCGCGGGCGCCGCGGGCATCACGACCCACAGCACGATGTAGATCGGGATGGCGATGCCGACGCCCAGCAGCGCGGCGAGCACGAAGAGCAGCCGCACGACCGTCGGCTCCAGGTCGAAGTAGTCGGCAACGCCCGCCGCCACCCCGCCGAGCTTGCGGTCGCGGCTGCGCTGCAGTCGGCGGCGAGGCGGCGCGTCGCTCACGCGCGCGACCCCGCCGGGAGCTGCTGCGTCAGCAGCTCCTCGATCTGCGCGTAGTCGGCGTCGCTGATGCGGTGCAGGTTCCCGCGGAACGCCATGCCGAGCTTCTTCGGCCCCAGCTTCCGGGTCTTCTCCAGCAGGTCGGTGATCTCACGGACATCGACGTAGTCGCCGGGGGGCGGCACCAGCACGGGCTTCGTCGGGATGCGGAACGGGAAGCGCTCGTCGGGCTTCCCCTCCGAGAGCAGGCCGATGTCGGCGTCGTCCTCGTAGCCCTCGCCCGTGACCTCGACGATGGCGCCGAACTGCACGACTTTCGTCAGGTAGAAGACGAGGCGGTCGCCGGGTTGCATCGACTCGCTCTCGCGGCGCCGCGAGGACTTGAACGCGCAGAGGTCGAAGCCGCGCTCGCGCAGCAGCTCGAAGTTCTCGGCCGATCCGACGACGATCCACGGCTGCATCGCGCCCCCCCTCCGCTATCCCCCGGCGGGTCCGCGCTCAGGATAGCCGACGCTAGGTAGCGGTAGGCTGCGGGCGAGGCGGCGTATCGACGTGGGGGCGGGCGTGCGGGACGACGAGGCGACGCACTGGCAGCCGGGCGACGCGGTCGTCCTGCGCTACGTCGGGCACGTCGACGGGGTGCTGCAGGGCCTGCCGCACGTCGTGGTCCGCGACGACCCCGCGCTGCTCGCGCTCTACCTGCCGGCGGGCACCGCGCTCGGCCAGCG
Source organism: Dehalococcoidia bacterium (assembly GCA_963667515.2). Lineage (GTDB taxonomy): Bacteria > Chloroflexota > Dehalococcoidia > UBA2979 > UBA2979 > VYDC01. Next base: position 104,488 of record CAXXXY010000011.1, read on the forward strand.
CTACGAGGGGCGCCACGACCGCGTCTCCCGCGACGCAGCGGAGCGCGCCGCGCGCGCCGAGGCCGCCGCCGCGCCGCGCCTCTGGCGCGAGTTCGACGTGCTGCGCCTGATGCCGGCCGGCGCCCGCCACTCGACGTGGCTCTTCTGGCGCGGCGGCGAGTTCCTCAGCTGGTACGTGAACATGGAGGCGCCGTACCGGCGCCACGCGCTGGGCGTGGACACCACCGACAACATCGTCGATCTGTGGGTGACGCCGGAGCTCGCGTGGCGCTGGAAGGACCTCGACCAGCTGGAGGAGCGGGTGGCGCTGGGGCTGGTGCACCCGTACGAGGCGGCGGCCTTCCGCCGCGAGGGCGAGCGCGTGATCGCGGCCGTCGAGGCGCGCGGCTCGCCCTTCGGCGACGGCTGGGAGCGCTGGCTCCCCGATCCCGCCTGGCGAACCCCGTCGCTGCCTGCCGGCTGGGCCGCGCTCCCCGGCGCCACCCACGACCTCAACCAGCGTTCCGCTGGACTCTAGGGGCTGCCGCCGCCTTCGAGGCAACGAGGGGATAGGCGGAGCGCCGCTCGGATGCGAGCTGGCGAGGTAGGCCAGGGCTCGACCCGAGCGCGAGCGTGCGGGTCAGCGCGACGCAGACGCCTCGACGACAACAGCCGTCACGAAGCCCTCGTGCAGGAGCGGCAGCCCCTCGAGTCCAGCGGAACGCTGGCGCTCAGTGGCAGGCGCGGGGGGTGCCGGCGTCGCCGGGGGCCTGGAACGACGAGCCGCAGGCGCAGGACGAGACCGCGTTCGGGTTGTAGATCGTGAAGCCCGACTTCATCAGATCCTCGACGTAGTCGATCTCGGCGCCGCCGAGGAGCTGGCGCGAGTCCGGGTCCACGACGATGCGCACGCCATCGGCCTCGATCACCGTGTCGTCGCTCTCCGCCTCCTTGGCGAGCGCCATCCCGTACTGGTAGCCGGAACAGCCGCCGCCGACCACAAAGACGCGGAGCGCGCCCTCGGGAACCTCCTTCTGCACCATCAGCTCGCGCGCCTTCTCGGCGGCGCGGGGCGTGATGCTGACTAGCACCGTGGGCACCGGGGGCTCGGGCGTGAGCATCGTGAGGCCGCCGGTGAGGTCGCGCGCCCCCGTCAGGTCGTGCGCGGCGCCCGGGCTCGCGGAGCCGCCGGCCAGGTCGCGGCTGGACGGCGCGCGCGCCCCGCTGTCGGACGTCCCGGTCAGGTCACGCTGCAGCGTCATCGTCGCTCCTTCAGATCCGGCGCCGCACATCTCCGGGGGCGCACGGCGGTGCTCGTCGGTCGCGCCGCCACGAGGGCGGCCGCGCCATGATAGTCGGGCCTGCGAGGCGCGTCCATTATTGGTGGCGTCACTGCTCACAGTGACGCTGCTAGCCCACGCGCCCGTTCGAGGCCTCGCCGCCCGCCTCCGTGAGCAGGTAGCCGCAGAGGAAGTCGTGCGGCAGTGCGTCGGGCGGCAGCGGCTCCACGTGCGCGCCGAGCATGCGGCCCAGCAGCCGGCGGTCGTGGGCGCACTCGGCGCCGCCCGTGGGCGCATCGGCGACGGGCGCGGGGGCGTCGCCGTTTCTGGAGATGGCGGCGCGCGAGACGGCGCCGCGCGGGAGGCCGGGGCCGACCTCGACGCGGCGGCAGGGACAGCCGCGGCCCAGCACGCGCAGCTCGTGCGGGGCGCCCGAGGCGGGTGCGTGCAGCTCCACCTCGAAGTCGATGCCCTCCTCGGCGAGCAGCGCGACGGCCGAGCGCGTACGCTCCTCCAGCGTGCGGCCGCTCACGCGCGGCGCGCACTCCGCGGCCAGCCGGTCGGCGAGCTTCGAGAAGACGAGCTCTGCGAGATCGCGGCCGTCGCGCCCCGCGGTCTCGGCGGGCGACAGCCCCACGATCTCCTCCAGCAGCCGCTGCGTCAGCCGCACGTAGTGGTGCGGGAAGGCGTCGGCCCCCGCCTCGGTGAGCGAGAAGGCGTAGCGAGGGCGTCCCGCGCCGCCGCGCACCTGCGTCACGGAGACGAAGCCGTCGCGCAGCAGCACGTCGAGGTGGCGGCGGACCGTGGCGCCCGCCAGCCCCAGCTCGCGCGCGAGCTGGTCGACGGAGACGCCGTCGCGGCGGCGCAGGATGCCGAGTATCGCCTCGCGCGTCCCCTCCACGCGGGAGGTCCTGGCGCGGGCCGGCGTGGCGTGCCCGGGGGCGTAGCTCATCGCGATCGATCGTAGAGGCGAGCCGCGCGGCGCGTCAAACTTTCTTTCGTTTACCAGCGAAAAACGTTCCAAAGCGCGCGGCGCTCCGCCGGAGCTGCGGTACGCTCGGGGGCAGCGGCCGAGCCGAGGCGGCGCGCCCAGCGGGCGCCCCGAGCGGGAGAGGGATCGATGGCGAGCGACGGCCGCGTCTACCTCGATCACGCCGCCACCACGCCGCTCGACGCGGGCGTGCTGGAGGCGATGCTCCCCTACCTCGGCGAGCGCTGGCACAACCCCTCGTCCATCTACGTCGAGGCGCAGGCCGCGCGCCGCGCGATCGACGAGGCGCGCGACACGGTGGCCGACGCAATCGGCGCGGCGCCCGAGGAGGTGCTGTTCACCTCGGGCGGGTCGGAGGCGAACGCGCTGGCGCTGCGCGGCGTGCTGGAGGCGAGCCGCGCGCGCGGGCGCCACATCGTGACGAGCGCCGCCGAGCACCACTCGGTGCTCGACGCCGCGGAGCAGCTCGAGCGGCTGGGCGACGCCGAGGTCACGATCGTCGGCGTCGACGGCGAGGGCCGCGTCGACCCGGCCGCCGTCGCCGAGGCGGTGCGCGACGACACCGTGCTCGTCTCCGTGATGCACGCGAACAACGAGGTCGGGGCGATCAACGACATCGCCCGCATCGCGACCGCCGTCCGCGAGCGCGCGCCGCGCGCCGTGGTGCACACCGACGCGGTGCAGTCGACGGCGCACTGCGGGCCTGGGGGCGGGGGCCTCTACGCGGGCGGCGTCGAGGTCGGGCGGCTCGGCGTCGACCTGCTCACGCTCACGGGGCACAAGCTCTACGGCCCGCGCGGGGCGGCGGCGCTCTACGTGCGCGCGGGGACGCCGCTCTCGCCGCAGATCCTCGGCGGGGCGCAGGAGCGGCGGCTGCGCGCCGGCACCGAGGACACGCCCGCGATCGTGGGGCTCGCCGCCGCGATCCGGCTGGCCGCCGAGCGCCGCGAGGCCGACCTCGTACGCGAGCGCGCGCTGCAGCAGCGGCTGCTCGACGAGCTGCCGCGGCGCGTGCCGATGCTCGCGATCACGGGGCCGCGCGAGCTCGAGGAGCGGCTGCCGGGCTCCGTCTCCTGCGTCGTCGGCTTCGTAGAGGGGGAGTCGATCCTGCTGGCGCTCGACCTCGCGGGGATCGCGGCCTCCTCCGGCTCGGCGTGCACCACGGGCTCGGTCGAGCCCTCGCACGTGCTGCTGGCGATGGGCGTGCCGCCCGAGCTGGCGCGTGGCTCGCTGCGCTTCACGCTGGGCCGCGGCAACGACGAGGCGGACGTCGAGAAGCTGCTCGACGCGCTGCCGCCCATCGTCGAGCGGCTGCGCGCGCTCTCCCCCGTCCCCACGACCGAGCCGCCCGAGGAGTGGCGGCCGTGGCTCGCCGAGAGCTAGGCACGCGCGGCCGGCTCGCCGCGCTCGGCGGCGCGGTCGCGCTGCTGCTCGCGCTCGCCGTGGTGGTGGGGGGCAGCGATGGCGACGAGGAGGAGCGCAAGGAGATCGGCCCGCTGCGCGCAGCCAACTTCATCGAGGCGCTCGCCGACGCGGGGATCGAGGTTCGGGCGGGGGTGCGGGCAGTGCTGTGCGGGCGGGCGACGCCGGCCGGCGGCGCTGCCGAGCACTATCGTCCCGGCGGTCGCTTCTGGCTGCAGGAGTGGGCAAGCGCCGATGAGCGGGAGTCCTGGGTCCCCTACCGTCGCCAGGTGCACGGCTACACACGCCACTCCTGCATGGCGGAGACCTGCATCGAGTGGGTCTTCTGGAACGCCAACCTCGTCCTCACCGCCGACTCCGTACCCTCGGGCGACACGACCACGTTCGAGCCGGCGGCCGACCCGGAGCGCGCCCCGATCGTCGAGGTGTTCCTAGCGCTCGAGCCGTCTCGCTAGCTGTAGTTCCCACGTAGGTTGTTGACAGGATGAGGGGCCTCGCCCGCTGCTGTGTGTGACAGCACGGCAGTAGCGAGGAGAGGACACCCTCATGGCCCATCGTAACGCGCGGCTGACGCCGCTGACCCGACTCGAGCTCGTGCGGGAAGTGGACGCCGGCTGGCCCCAGGCTGAGGTCGCTCGCCACTTCCGCGTCTCCCGCCACACCGTTGCCAAGTGGCTGGGGCGCTTCCGGGCGGAGGGAGCGGCAGGGCTCGAGGACCGCAGCTCCGCCCCGCGCGCGCATCCCCGGCGCACGCCGCCCGAGCTGGAGCGACGCATCTGCGCCGTGCGACGCACGCAGGGATTCGGGCCGCATCGCATCCAGTGGGCGCTCGGGGTCGCCCGCTCCACGGTCTACGCCGTGCTGCGGCGCCGCGGCCTCAACCGGCTCGACCGCCTGCACCGCGTCACCCGGGAGCCGGTCCGCTACGAGCACGACGCCCCCGGCGACCTGCTGCATCTCGACGTGAAGAAGCTCGGGCGCGTCCCCGAGGGCGGCGGCAAGCGAATGGCGCCTGGCTTCGCCGAGACGCGCTCCGGGCCGCATTCGCGGCGTTCGCTGGGGCTGGAGTACCTACACGTCGCCGTCGACGACCACAGCCGTTACGCCTACGTCTCCGTCCTGCCCGACGAGCGTGGCGCGAGCTGCGCCGCCTTCCTCGAGCAGGCGCTCGCGGCCTTCCGCCGGCGTGGCGTGCGCGTGCGCCGGGTCCTGACCGACAACGCGAAGGCCTACACCGTCGCCCGCAGCTTCCACGGCGCCGCCGCTGCCGCAGACGTGCGGCTGTCGCACACGCGGCCCTACCGCCCGCAGACGAACGGCAAAGCCGAGCGTTTCATCCAGATCCTGCAGAACGAGTGGGCCTACGCCCGCCCCTACCGCTCCAACGCCGAGCGGCTGCGCCAGCTCCCACGCTGGCTCTACCGCTACAATCACCGCCGACCGCACGGCGGCGTCGGCGGGGCCGTCCCCGCCTCCCGCCTGTGAACAACCTTCCTGGGTAGTACAGCTAGCCGCTCGTTTGCCGGGCCCCCGGCGCGCGGCTACGATCGCGCCATGACGCAGCCCTCGCCGCTGGCCCTGCACGAGCCCGAGCACATCGTGCCCCTCGACCTCGAGGAGGAGGTGCGGAAGAACGTCCTGCTCAGCTCCGTGGACGGGGTGCTGAACTGGGCGCGCTCCTCCTCGCTGTGGCCCGTGACGTTCGGGCTCGCCTGCTGCGCCATCGAGATGATCACGACCGCGACCTCCCGCTACGACATCGCGCGCTTCGGCTCCGAGGTCTTCCGCGCGTCGCCTCGGCAGGCGGACCTGATGATCGTGGCGGGCACCGTGACCTGGAAGATGGCGCCGGCCGTGCGCCGCATCTACCTGCAGATGGCGGAGCCGCGCTGGGTCATCTCGATGGGCGGCTGCGCGATCATGGGCGGCCCCTTCGCCTACGCCTACTCCGTGCTGCCCGGCGTCAACCTGATCTGCCCGGTGGACGTCTACGTGCCGGGCTGCCCGCCGCGGCCGGAGTCGCTGCTGGAGGGGCTGATGCTGCTGCAGGACCGCATCCGCCACCACGAGCGGGACGGCGAGCGCCCCCGCCCCGAGCCCGACGGCGACTTCTCGCGCTACCTGCCCGACGGCGATCCGCTGCGCCGCGAGCTGGAGTCGCTGTTCCCGCCGTTCGAGGGGCTGGACGACCCGACGCGCCTCACCGGCGGCGTCGCGCTCCGCTAGATCGCGCGCCCGCATCGGCCCGCGTGGCGTCGCGCCTCGCGGCGGGCGGCTACTCCGCCGGCGTCTCGCCGATGTCGTAGTCGACGCCGGAGAGCGCCTCGACGATCGGGGTGAGGTCGCGCTCCACCATCGCGCCGTGGGCGTCGCTGTCCTCGTAGTTGCGGTAGGCCTTGTAGCTGTTGAAGTCGATCGTCACCACGTAGTTGTAGCGCGTTGAGCGGCGCGACTGGGAGATGTTCGGCCCCATCGAGAAGTGCGCCCAGCCGTCCGGGTCGGCCGCGCGCATCGCCTCGTAGCTCGCGCGCACCGCCTCGATCTGCTCGTCGGTCGTGCCGTCCTTGAAGCGGAAGCTGTAGATGTGTCGCCGCATGCGCGCCTCCTGGTCCGCCCGGCCCCCTCGCGTCGTCGCCGGGCGCGCGCAGTCTAGCGCGGCGCGCCCGGGCCGCGCGGACGGCGCAGCACGGCGGCGGGAGGGAGCACCGGCGCGAGTTGACACCCCCGTGGGGCGCGGCCACGATCGCGCGCGCCGTCCGCGGCGGGGACTGCGCGCCGCCCCGAGCGGCGTCTCCACCCACTCGCGAGCGCGCGCCCCGCGTCGATCGAGCGCCCGCCTCGGCCGGCGCCCCAGCGAAAGAGGAGCCTCCCGTGAACGCTGCCCGTCTCGCCTCCGGAGCCCTGCGGCTGCTGCGACCGTCCGAGGTCGGGCACGCCCACTGCGACATCCCCTGCGGCATCTACCACCCGCACAACGCGCAGCAGGGCGCGGAGACGGTGGAGAAGATGATGACGCTGATCGCCGACCTCGGCGATGCGCCGGCCGGTGCCGCCGCGCTCAACTCCCTCGCGCGCTACGTCCACGTCAAGGAGGAGCACGCCGAGATCGTCAAGCACGAGGTGCGCGTGATCTGGGGCGACTACTTCAAGCCCCCACACGTGGAGCGGTTCCCCGACCTGCACGAGAAGGTCTGGAACATCATGAAGCTCGCGGGCGCCTGCAAGCAGGGGACCAGCGTGGACGACGCGAAGGCGCTGCGCGCGGCCGTCGACGAGTTCGCCGACATGTTCCACGCCACGAAGCAGGGCTGACGACGCCCACCCCGCTCGGGGCTCGATGAACGCACGACGAGGGCCGCGGTGACGCGGCCCTCGTGGCCAGCCCCCCGGTGGTGCGGCGCTGCCCTCGCCGCCCTCGCCGCCCTCGCCGCCCTCGCCGCGGGGCTGGCCGTGCTCGGCGCCCTCGCGCGGCGGCGGCTCTACCGCGTCGAGGTGGCGGGCAGCTCGATGCGCCCGGCGCTTCAGCCCGGCGATTGGCTGCTGCTGCGCCGCGGGCCGCCACTCGCCGCCACCCAGCGGAGCGCGCAGGCGGGCGCCTTTGGCCTCGTCGTCGCGGCGCGCGACCGCTCGGGGCGGCTGCTGCTCAAGCGCGTCGTCGGGCTCCCCGGCGAGTCGCTGCGCGTCGGCGATGTCGTGCAGGTGAACGGCCGCGAGCTGCTGGAGCCGTACGCCTTGGGGGAGGCGCCGGCGGCGAGCTACCGCGGCGTCTCGCGGCTGGGCGCTGGCGAGCTCTTCCTGCTGGGCGACCGCCGCGACGCGAGCACCGACAGCCGCGAGCTCGGCCCGATCCCACTCGCCGCCGTGGAGGGCGTCGTGCTCGCGCGCTACTGGCCGCCGCGCCGCCTCGGCCTGCTGCGCCGGCCCGCGCGACGCTGGGCGGCCGCGCCCGCCGCGGGGCCAGCCGGCTCGCGTGCCGCGTCGCCGGACCGCTAGCCGCGCGGCCCTCGAATCGGGGCGATCCCCGACTCCACGGCGCACCGAGCGGCGGCACGATGGTGAGGCCTCGGAGCGGGCCGCGCGTGCGGCTCGCGGACGCCGAGGCGCGCAGGGACCGCCGATGGACGCGCCTCTCCCGCACGCCGCCCTCGACGAGCTGATCGCCGAGATCTCGGCGCTGCGCCCGCTCCCCGCCGTCGCCGTGCGGGTCACAGAGCTGGCGGAGTCCGACCGCTTCTCCGCGCACGAGCTGGCGAGCGTGATCAGCTCCGACCAGGCGCTGACCGCGACGATCCTGCGGCTCTCCAACTCCGCCTACTACGGCTTCCCGCGCCGCATCGCTACGGTCCGCGACGCCGTGGTCCTGCTGGGCTTCCGCGCGGTGCGCTCCGCGACGCTGGCGTCGTGCGTGATGACGACGCTGCGCGCCTCGCACAACCTGGACGACCGCGCGTTCTGGCGCTTCTCGATCAGCGTCGGGCTGATCGCGGAGCTGCTGGCGCGGACCGAGCGGCAGCACCAGGAGCAGGCGTTCACCGCGGGGGTGCTGCACAACGTGGGGCTGCTGGCGCTGGACGAGCACCGGCCCGCCGACCTCGCACTCGCCATCCAGCGGGCGCACACCCCCGGCGGGAGCCTGCGCGAGGCGGAGCGGGACGTCCTCGGCTTCACGGACGCCGAGCTCGGGGGCGCGCTCGCCGTGCACTGGAGTTTCCCGCCGGAGCTCGCCGCCGCGGTCCGCGACCACGCGCAGCCGCTGGACACGCTGCCCGACCCGCGCAGCCTCACCGCCTTCGTGCTGCGCGCCCGCCTCTTCGCCCGCGCGCACGGCATCCCCGACGGCGTCGGCCGAGCCGATCCCTTGCCCCCGCCCGAGGAGTCCCCGCCCCTGGCCGAGGAGTGGACGACGCCCCCGCTCTCGGATGCGCTCGACCGCGTCGGCGGCGCGGTCGGCCTGCTCCAGCGCGTCGAGGCGTTCCTCGACGGCGCGCTCGCGGGCTAGCTGTAGTTCCCACGTAGGTTGTTGACAGGATGAGGGGCCTCGCCCGCTGCTGTGTGTGACAGCACGGCAGTAGCGAGGAGAGGACACCCTCATGGCCCATCGTAACGCGCGGCTGACGCCGCTGACCCGACTCGAGCTCGTGCGGGAAGTGGACGCCGGCTGGCCCCAGGCTGAGGTCGCTCGCCACTTCCGCGTCTCCCGCCACACCGTTGCCAAGTGGCTGGGGCGCTTCCGGGCGGAGGGAGCGGCAGGGCTCGAGGACCGCAGCTCCGCCCCGCGCGCGCATCCCCGGCGCACGCCGCCCGAGCTGGAGCGACGCATCTGCGCCGTGCGACGCACGCAGGGATTCGGGCCGCATCGCATCCAGTGGGCGCTCGGGGTCGCCCGCTCCACGGTCTACGCCGTGCTGCGGCGCCGCGGCCTCAACCGGCTCGACCGCCTGCACCGCGTCACCCGGGAGCCGGTCCGCTACGAGCACGACGCCCCCGGCGACCTGCTGCATCTCGACGTGAAGAAGCTCGGGCGCGTCCCCGAGGGCGGCGGCAAGCGAATGGCGCCTGGCTTCGCCGAGACGCGCTCCGGGCCGCATTCGCGGCGTTCGCTGGGGCTGGAGTACCTACACGTCGCCGTCGACGACCACAGCCGTTACGCCTACGTCTCCGTCCTGCCCGACGAGCGTGGCGCGAGCTGCGCCGCCTTCCTCGAGCAGGCGCTCGCGGCCTTCCGCCGGCGTGGCGTGCGCGTGCGCCGGGTCCTGACCGACAACGCGAAGGCCTACACCGTCGCCCGCAGCTTCCACGGCGCCGCCGCTGCCGCAGACGTGCGGCTGTCGCACACGCGGCCCTACCGCCCGCAGACGAACGGCAAAGCCGAGCGTTTCATCCAGATCCTGCAGAACGAGTGGGCCTACGCCCGCCCCTACCGCTCCAACGCCGAGCGGCTGCGCCAGCTCCCACGCTGGCTCTACCGCTACAATCACCGCCGACCGCACGGCGGCGTCGGCGGGGCCGTCCCCGCCTCCCGCCTGTGAACAACCTTCCTGGATAGTACAGCTAGCCGCGGCCCGTTCGCCTCCCTCGCAGCCTCCCTGCCTCACCGATTCGGCATCGCGCGTGCGGCACCTCCGCCCGCACCCGCCCCTTGCGCGCGCAGGCCGGATTCGGTACAACACTTAGCACTCCGCGTGGGAGAGTGCTAAGTGCCGCGCGCGCGGCACCCACGGAGCGCATACCGCCCGCAGGAACGCACGCAGTCGAAGGATGGACCATGGCAAAGCAGCTGCTGTTCGACGAGCAGGCGCGCTACGCGCTCCGCGAGGGCATCGACCAGCTCGCCAACGCGGTGAAGATCACGCTCGGCCCGCGCGGTCGCAACGTGGTGCTGGACAAGAGCTACGGCTCGCCCACCATCACCAACGACGGCGTGACGATCGCCAAGGACATCTCGCTGGAGGACGCCTTCCAGAACGTGGGCGCGCAGCTCGCCAAGGAGATCGCCTCCAAGACCAACGACATCGCGGGCGACGGCACCACCACCGCCACGGTGCTGGGCCAGGCGATCGTGCACGAGGGGCTGAAGAACGTCGCGGCCGGCGCCGACCCGATGCAGCTCAAGCGCGGCATCGAGGCCAGCTCGCGCGCCGTCATCGAGCTCATCGGCAAGAACGCCACGCGCGTCACCACCCGCGAGCAGATGGCGCAGGTGGCCGCCATCTCCGCCGACAACACGGAGATCGGCGAGCTCATCGGCGAGGTGATGGAGCAGACCGGCAAGGACGGCGTCGTCACCGTCGAGGAGTCGCAGGGCATCCAGACCGAGGTCCAGTACGTCGAGGGCATGGCCTTCGACCGCGGCTACATCTCCCCCTACTTCATCACCAACCCGGAGCGCATGGAGGCCGTCGTCGAGGACTGCCACATCCTCATCCACGACAAGAAGCTCTCCGCCGTCAACGAGATCCTGCCGCTGCTGGAGAAGCTGCTGCAGAAGGGCTCGAAGACGCTGCTGATCATCGCGGAGGACGTCGACGGCGAGGCGCTGGCCACGCTGGCCGTGAACAAGCTCCGCGGGACGCTCAATGTGGTCGCCGTCAAGGCGCCCGGCTTCGGCGAGCGGCGCAAGGAGAACCTGCAGGACCTGGCCGTGATCACGGGCGCCAGCCTGATCTCGGACGAGCTCGGCCGCTCGATGGAGTCGGTGGAGATCGAGGACCTGGGCCAGGCCCGTCGCATCGTCGTGACGAAGGAAGACACGACGATCATCGAGGGCAAGGGCAGCAAGAAGACGATCGAGGACCAGATCAAGATGGTCCGCGTGCAGCACTCGAACGCTACGAGCGACTGGGACCGCGAGAAGTACGAGGAGCGCCTCGGCCGCCTCGCCGGCTCGGTCGCCGTCGTCAAGGTCGGCGCCGCCACCGAGGTGGAGATGACTGAGAAGAAGCACCGCGTGGAGGACGCGCTCTCCGCGACCCGCGCAGCCGTGGAGGAGGGCATCGTCCCCGGCGGCGGCGTGGCCTTCATCAACGCGATGGGCGCGCTCGACAAGGTGCAGCTCGACGGTGACGAGGCGACGGGCGTGCGCATCCTGCGCCGCGCGCTCGAGGAGCCGATGCGCCGCATCGCCCACAACGCGGGCCAGGACGGCTCCGTGGTGGTGCAGAAGGTCCAGACGCTGAAGAAGGGCGAGGGCTACGACGCCGCTCGCGACCGCTACGGCAACCTGCTGCAGTTCGGCATCATCGACCCAGCCAAGGTCACCAAGGCCGCGCTCGAGAACGCCGTCTCCATCGCCGGCCTCGTGCTCACGACCAACTGCGTCGTGACGGAGAAGCCGGAGAAGAACGGCGCGGCGGCGGCAGCGGGCGGCGGCATGCCCGACATGTACTAGGCCCGCCCCACGGCGGACCGCGACCGGCGCGCCAGCCGGTCGGGAGCATCGAGGCCGGCCCGCCCAGCGCGAGGCCGGCCTCGCTCGTTCCGCGGAGGGCGCGGCGGGCGCAGCGGCGGCCGCGAGCGAGCGGGCGGGCGGGGCGACGAGGGGGCGGCGCGCATGCACGGCGAGAACGGCACGGCGATCGACCTCGGCGACGTGGCGCGCGTGATCGACGCCGCCGAGGTCGTGGTGATCGGCTTCCTGTTCTGCACGGAGCGGCTGCTGCTCGACCTGCGCCCGGACGGCCTCACGGGGCCGCTGATCCAGCTCGTCGAGCCGGTGGACTCGGCCTCGGAGCGAACGGCGTGGCTCAACGCGCGCCGCCCCGGCCTGGGCGCGCCCGCGCAGATCCTCTTCTTCCTGTGGCCGCACTCGCTGGGCTTCCTGCGCGAGTCCGAGGCGCTGGCGCGCGTCTGCGAGCGGGTGCGCCGCGAGCAGGACATCGACGTGACGGGCGACCTGGAGTCGGCGCTGGCGGGCGTGCGCGCCCGCGAGGCGGCGCACGCCGCGGCCGCGATCACCGGCGCCGAGGGCTTCGAGACGCTCTGGCCCGCCACCCGCTAGCGCCGCCCCTCGACGCCCCGCTCCACGTGCTGCTCGGAGAGCGCCCCCTGCGCTACGCCGCCATCCACCAGCGCCTCGGCTCGGCGCCCGGCGAGCCCGCGCGCGGGGCGCCCCCCAGCAGCGCGCACAGCGCCGCCGCGACGACCAGGGCGGCCGCCGCCGCGAGGAAGACCTCGCGGAAGGTGTCGACCTGCGCCGCCCGCACCAGCCCCTCGAACTCGGGCGATCCGAACTCGGCGGCTCCGGCGCGCGCGTAGAAGCGGCCCAGCCCGCTGGAGGTGAGCAGCGCCGTGCCGACCAGCATCCCGGCGACGCGCGCGAGCGTCAGCCACGCGGCGGCGGTGGCGTGCTCCCCCTCGTCGACGGGCGCGAGCACGGCCGTCGCCAGCGGCGCCAGCACCAGCCCGAAGCCGAGCCCGGCGACGATCTGCGGCGCGCTGCGCAGCGGCTCGCCCAGCCCCTCGTCCCAGGCCGCGAGGCCCGCCACCCCGGCCGCGGCGAGCAGCATCCCGGCCGCCGCGAGCGGGCGCGCATCGACGCGGGCGGCGAGCCAGCCGCCGGCCAGCGCGCCGATCGGCACAGCCGCCGTCAGCCGCAGCAGCGTCACCCCGCCCGCCAGCGGCCCCTCGCTCAGCACGAGGTTCACGAACAGCGGCACGCCGATCAGCACCGCGATCAGCGCGCCGCCCGCCAGCAGCGTCGCGAGGTGGGCGGCGAGCACCGCGCGGCGCACCAGCATCGCGGGGCGCACCAGCGGCTGGGCGACGCGCCGCTCGCGCCAGGCGAAGCCCGCCGCCGCCGCGCCGCTGGCGAGCAGCAGGCCGAGCGTCATCGTCAGCGGCCGCGGGCGTAGCGGGTCGTCGGCGAGCGCGACCGTGAGCAGCGCCAGCGCGCCGCCCAGCAGCGCCGCGCCCGCCCAGTCGACGCGCCCCACGCCGCGCTCGCGCGAGGCGAGCCGCCACGCGGCCAGCAGCAGCGGCGCCGCCAGCGGCAGGTTCAGCCAGAAGACCGCTCGCCAGTCGAGCCAGTCGGCGATCGCGCCGCCCCACAGCGGGCCGATCAGCGCGCCGCCCTCGGAGGCGGCCGCGATCGCGCCGAGGCCGAGCGCGCGCTCGCGGCCGGGGAGCTCGCGCACGACGATCGCCATCGCCACCGGCACCACGGCGCCGCCGCCCACCGCCTGCAGCGCGCGCGACGCGACCAGGAACTCGAGGCCGGGCGCCGCCGCCACCAGCGCGCTACCCACCATGAACACCGCCAGCGCGGCGGCGTAGACGCGGCCGGGACCGTGGGCGTCGGCGACGCGCCCCATCAGCGGCAGCGCCACCAGGTAGCCCAGCAGGTAGCCGTTGACGATCCACGAGCTGCGGTAGAACTCGTCGGCGGTGATGTCGAGGTCGGGGAGCATTGACGGCAGCACGGTGACGACGGAGGTCTGGTCGTCGGCGGCGATGAAGACGCCGGCGACGACGACGAGCAGCCAGCGCCCGCGCCTCGCCGAGGGGGGGAGCGCCCCGGGGGGCGCTCCCCCGGCGCCGGCGCCGCCCGCGGGCGCCTCGCTCAGCGCGGCGCCTCGATCGTGAGCTCCTCGTCGACGTCGGAGAGGTCGAGGCGGCGCACGAGGTCGTCGTCCTCGCTGCGGGAGGCGGCGCCGCGCACCTCGACGCGGTAGACGATCGGGTCGTCGACGCCGATCCACGCCTGGGCGTCCAGCAGGCGGCCCGACATCGCGCCCGGCGCGAGCAGCTCGAGGTCGCCCGACTCCACGACCGCGTCCACGCGGTAGACGGCGACGCCCGCGATCGTGTCGCGGCGGGCGACGCGCGGCGCGCGCGCCGAGCGCACCAGCGCCGTCACGCCGCGCGCCGGGTCGAAGAAGGAGTCGAGCGAGAGATCCTCGCGCTCCCAGCGGCCGGTCAGCGGGTTCGTGATCCAGCCCTCGTCGCCGAGGATGCGGATCTCCACGTCGACGGTCAGCGGCCCGGCGGAGGCGCGGATCTCGGCGCGCAGCCGGCCCTCCCCCGCGACCTCGCCCTCGGCGCTCTCCATCTCCAGGCCGCGCGCGATCTCGGTCGCGCCGTTCTCGTGCGTGAGGCGGAAGCGGAAGCTCTCGACGCGCTCCATGCGCTCGGCGGCCCGCTCCAGCAACGCCACGGCGTCGATGGCGTCGAGGTCCTCGTCGTCGCCCCCGCCGCCGCAGGCCGCGACGACGAGCGCCAGCAGCGCGAGCCCGCCCAGCGCGGCGAGCGCCCGCCCCGCGCCACCCCCGCGCCGCAGGCAGCGCATCAGCGGATCTCGACGACGGCCGGCCCCGTCTCGACGTGGCCGATGAGCCAGCAGCCGCCGTCCTGCTCGGCGACCTGCGCGCGCAGCTCCTCGGCGCGCTCCGGGGGCAGCGCGATCAGCAGGCCACCCGAGGTCTGCGGATCGTAGACGAGGTCGACGAGCGCCGGGGCCAGTCCCTCCGCGAGGCGCACCCGCTCGCCGAGCTGCTCGCGGTTGCGGGCGCCGCCGCCCGTCACCGCGCCCGCCCCGGCGAGCCGCAGCGCGTCCGGCAGCAGCGGCAGCGCCGCCGCCTCGATCACGAGCGTGGCGTCGCTGGCGGCGGCCATCTCGGCGGCGTGGCCCGCGAGCGCGAAACCCGTGACATCGGTCATCGCGTGCACGCCGGCCGACCGCGCGAGGTGCGAGGCGTGGCGGTTGAGCCGCGTCATCGCCTGGACGGCCGCCGCCAGCGCGGCCTCGTGCCCCGGGTAGTCCTGCTGCGCGGCGGTCAGCACGACGCCCGTGCCCAGCGGCTTCGTCAGCAGTAGCGCATCGCCGGGGAGCGCCCCGCCCGTGCGCAGGATCGCGTCCGGGTGCACGACGCCGAGCACGGAGAGCCCGTACTTCGGCTCCTCGTCGAAGACGGTGTGGCCACCCGCGATCACGCCGTCCGCCTCCAGCACCGTATCGGCGCCGCCGCGGAAGATCTCGGCGAGGATCGCGGGGTCCAGCTGCTCGGGGAAGCCCGCGATGTTGAGCGCCATCCGCACCTCGCCGCCCATCGCGTAGACGTCGGAGAGCGCGTTCGCCGCCGCGATGCGGCCGTAGAGGTACGGGTCGTCGACGACGGGCGGGAAGAAGTCGAGCGTCTGGATCACGGCGAGGTCGTCCGTGACGCGGTAGACCGCCGCGTCGTCGGAGCGCGCGAGGCCCACGAGCAGCTCGGGGTGCTGCTCGGCGGGGAAGCGCTCGTGCAGGGGGCGCAGGACCTGCGCCAGGGTCGCGAGACCCATCTTCCCCGCTCAGCCGGCGCAGGAGGCGAGGGCCGTGAGCCGTATCTGCTCGCGGGTCACCGGGATCCCTTCGACGCGTGCCGTTCGACACGTGGTGCGGGCGCTCATCGTCGCACCGGCGGCGGGCGCTGCCTAGCGCCGCTCCCGGCACGCGCTACCATCGATCGCATGGCGGCGTCGCGGGCGAGGCCGAAGTCGAGGGCACAGGCGGGCGCGGGGTCGCGGGCGAGCGCCCCCGCGAGCACGTGGTCGCAGCCGAGCGCGACGCCTCGCTACACCCCCGCGGAGCTGATCGCGCTCCTCGACGCCCGCCACGGGCGCCTGCCGGACCGCCCGCACGGCGACCCGATGGCCGAGCTGGTGCTGACGCTGCTCTCGCAGAACACCTCGGATCACAACTCGGGGCGCGCCTTCCAGCGGATGCTCGCGCGCTTCGCCGGGTGGGACGAGGTGCTGGCCGCGCCCACCGCCGAGGTGGAGAAGGCGATCCGCCCGGGCGGCCTCGCGCCGACGAAGGCGCCGCGGCTGCAGGCGCTGATCGGCGCCGCACGCGAGGGCGCCGCAGCCCGCGCCGACGGTGACGCGGGGCGCGACCCGTACGACCTCCGCTTCCTCGAGGAGCTGCCGCTCGACGAGGCGAAGGCGTGGCTGCGCGCGCTCCCCGGCGTGGGGCCGAAGACGGCGGCCTGCGTGCTGCTGTTCGGCCTCGGGCGGCCCGCGCTCCCCGTCGACACGCACGTGGAACGCGTGGCGCGCCGCCTCGGCCTCGTGCCGCCGCGCATGCCCGTCGAGCGCGTGCACGAGGAGCTGGAGGCGATGCTCGCGCCCGACGAGGTCTACGCCTTCCACGTCGGCCTGATCCAGCACGGCCGCCGCACCTGCCACGCCCGCCGGCCCGCGTGCGACCGCTGCCCGCTGCTGGATCGCTGCCCCCGCGTCGGCGTCGAGGGGCCGCGACCGCTGCCGGCGCCCACGGCGACCGGCGCCGCGATGCCCCCGTAGTAGCGGTCGCCTCGAACGCGTCGCCCTCGCCGAGGCGCCGCTCCGCGGGCGCGGGCGTACGGGGCGCCGTGAGGCTGAGCGGCGGCGCCGCTATACTCGCGCACCTCGCCGAGCGGGCGAGCGAGCGGAGGGCGCGAGCGTGGCGGAGGCGACGCCGGCGGCGGCAGCGGACGCGGCGCCCACGGCCGCGGGGGCGATCGCGCGCGTCGACGGGGGCGTGACCGCGCCCGCGGGCTTCCGCGCGGGCGGCGCCTACACCGGCATCCGCAGCTACGGCCCCGAGCCGCGCCTCGACGTGGGGCTGCTCGTCTCGGAGGCGCCGTGCGTGGCCGCGGGGCTCTTCACGACCAACGCCGTCGTCGGCGAGGCGCTGTCGTGGACGCGTGAGCGCGTGCGCGGCGCCGACGCCACCCGGGTGCGCGCCGTCGTCGCCAACTCCGGCAACGCCAACACCTGGACGGGCGAGCAGGGCGCGCGCGACGCCCGGCGCATGGCCGAGCTCGCCGCCGAGCGCCTCGACGTGGCGCCCGCCGCGGTGCTGGTCGGCTCGACCGGCGTGATCGGGCGGCCGCTGCCGATGGAGCTCGTCGAGCGCGGCGTGGCGCAGGTGGAGCTCGGCGCGGACGAGGCGGGCGCGACCGCCTTCGCCCGCTCGATCCTCACCACGGACACGCGGCCCAAGCAGACGGCGCGCCGGCTGCACGCGGGCGGGCGCGCGTACACCGTCGGCGGCGCAGCCAAGGGCTCGGGGATGATCCACCCGCTGATGGCGACGATGTTCGCCTTCCTCACCACGGACGCGCCGGTCGCCCACGGCTGGCTGGACGCGACGCTGCGCGCCGCCTCCTCGGACAGCTTCGAGATGCTCGACGTGGACATGGACAGCTCCACCTGCGACATGGTGATCGCGCTGGCGAACGGGCGCGCGGGCGGCGAGCCCATCGGCGACGGCCACGCGGCGGCGCCCGCGCTCGCGGCGGCCATCGCCGAGGTGGCGACGGAGCTCGCCCGCGAGCTCGCGCGCGATGGCGAGGGCGCGCGCACGCTGATCGAGGTCGCCGTCGAGGGCGCCGCCGACGAGCGCGAGGCGCGGCTCGCCGCGCGCACGATCGCCTCCTCGCCGCTGGTGAAGACGATGGTGGCCGGGCGCGACCCCAACTGGGGGCGCATCGCGATGGCGGCGGGCCGCTCGGGCGCGCGGCTCGACCAGTCGCGCGCGCGCATCTGGATCGCCGGGCTGCCCGCCTTCGCGGAGGGAGCGCCCGCGGCCACCGCGGAGGCGGAGCTGAGCGCCGCAATGGAGGCGCCCGAGGTGCGCATCCGCGCCGACCTCGGCGTGGGCACGGCGAGCGCCACGGCGTGGGGCTGCGACCTGACGGAGGAGTACGTACGCATCAACGCGAGCTACACGACGTGAGCGCGCCGCGGCCGCCGGCGTCGGGCGCGCGGTGAGCGAGGCGCAGCCGGCGTCAGCGTCGGCGTCCGCGTCCGGGCGGCCGCCCGCGCGGCCCATCGTCGTGAAGATCGGCGGCTCGACCCTCGGCAAGGAGGACACGAGCCTCGACGACGTCGCGGCCCTGGCACGCGAGGGGCGGCTGCCCGTCGTCGTGCACGGCGGCGGCGCGCTCATCACCGACTGGCTCGAACGCATGGGCGTCGCCTCGGAGTTCGTCGAGGGGCTGCGCTCCACCACCGCCGAGGCGCTGGAGGTCGTGATCGCGGTGCTGCGGGGCGTGGTCAACACGCGGCTGGTCGCGGAGCTGGAGCGGCGCGGCGCGCGCGCCGTGGGCGTCTCCGGCCTCGACGCCGGCACGCTGCACGCCGAACGCTACGACGAGCGGCTGGGCTACGTCGGACGCGTCACGGGCGGCGACGCCAGCTACCTGCAGGCGCTACTCGCGGCCGGCACCGTCCCCGTGCTCGCGCCGATCGCGCTCGAGCTGCCGGCGCAGCCGCTCAACGTGAACGCGGACACCGCGGCGGGCGAGGTCGCGCGCGCGCTGCACGCGGAGCGGCTGATCTTCCTCACCGACGTCGACGGCGTGATCGACGGGCGTGGCGAGCTGGTGACGCGGCTCGACGCCGACGGCGCGAGCGAGCTGCGCGAGGCTGGCGTCCTCTCCGGTGGTATGATTCCCAAAGTCGACGCTTCCCTCCGAGCCATGGAGGGCGGCGCCGTCGCTTCGATCGCGAACGGCCGCATCAGCGGCACCGTGCGCGAGATCGTCTCCGGCACCCACGCGGGGACCAGGCTGGGGGGGTAGCCGACGCGTGGGCTTCTTTGACGACCGAGAGGACCTCGGGCCACCGCCCGATCCCTTCCGCCTGGAGGACCGCAGCGGTGGCGGCGGCACGCCCTTCCGCTCGCCGATCGCGCTGCGCTGGCTGGGGCTGGCTGCGGCGATCCTCGTGGCCCTCGTCGCCGCCAACGTCCTGAAGTCGCTCTACGTCGACCTGCTGTGGTTCGACTCGGTCGGCCCCTCCGCCGACGACTCCTACGCCGGCATCTTCCGCACCGTCGTCGTGTCGCGGGTGCTGCTGTTCCTGGGCGGCGCGGCGATCACAGCCGCGGTGCTGGGCGCGAACATCTGGGTCGCGTTGCGCCTGGCCCCGCGCGGGCCCGAGGAGTCGTTCATCGAGGAGGTGGACGCGCAGGCGATCCGGCGCGTGGTGATGGTGCTGCTCGTCGCGGCCACGCTCTTCCTCGCGGTGATCTTCGGCTCGGTCGCGGGCGGCTCGTGGGAGACGCTGCTGCGCTGGATGAACGGCGTGGACTTCGGCGTCGACGACCCGCAGTTCAACCGCGACATCTCGTTCTACCTCTTCGAGCTGCCGGCCTACCACTTCGTGCAGGGCTGGCTGTTGGCGCTGCTGGTCGTCTCCACGCTGGCGTCGGGCGCGGTCTACGGCCTCGCCTTCTCGCTACAACGCTTCGTGCTGAACATCACGCCGGGGATGCGCATCCACCTCTCCGTGCTGGTGGGGCTGATCCTGCTGGTGATCGCGCTGGGCACGTTCCTCTCCATCTTCGACCTGGCGAACTCGGCGGGCGGCATCGTCTACGGCGCGACCTACACGGACGTGAACGCGCGGCTCCCGGTGCGCTACCTGCTGATCGCGCTCGCGCTGTTCGCGGGCATCGCGACGATCGCCAACGCCTTCATCTCGCGCGGCTACCGGCTGCCGCTCTTCGCGTTCGGCCTGTGGGCGGCGGCGGGCCTGGTCGGCGGCGCGATCTACCCGCAGGCGATCCAGACCTTCACCGTCGAGCCCAACGAGCTAGAGCGCGAGGAGCGCTTCATCGACCGCAACATCACGCAGACGCGGCTCGCCTGGGGCCTGAACGCGATCGAGGAGACGAGCTTCCCGGCGCTGCCCGCGGTCACCGCGGCCGAGCTCGACGAGAACCGCACGACGCTCGAGAACATCCGCGTGCTGGACCCGCGGCCGCTGCTGGACACCTTCAACCAGATCCAGTCGATCCGGCCCTTCTACCAGTTCACAGACGTGGACGTGGACCGCTACACCATCGACGGCGAGCCGCAGCAGGTGATGCTCTCGCCGCGCGAGCTGAACGTGAGCCGCGCGCAGGACCGCAACTGGACGCGCGAGCGGCTCCAGCTCACGCACGGCTTCGGCGCGGTGGCCTCGCCGGTGAACGAGGTGGTGCAGGAGTCCGGCCTGCCGAGGCTGCTGACCGCCGACATCCCGCCGGCCAGCGACATCGAGGAGCTGCAGCTCACCGTCGAAGGCTCGCGCATCTACTTCGGCGAGCTCACCAACCACTACGTCATCGTCAACACCAACGTCGCCGAGTTCGACTACCCGCTGGGCGAGGGCCAGAACGCCGAGACGCGCTACAAGCCCGACCGCGGCATCCGCCTCTCCTCGTTCGTGGAGCGGCTGGCGCTCGCGTGGGAGCTCGGCGACACCAACCTGCTCATCTCGGGGCAGATCGGCTCGGGCTCGCGGCTGCTGCTGCACCGCGACCTGCAGGACCGCATCGAGAAGGTGGCGCCGTTCCTGCTGCTCGACCACGACCCCTACCTCGTCATCGAGGATGGCCAGCTGTTCTGGATCCAGGACGCGTACACCACTTCCGGCAACTTCCCCTACTCCGAGCCGCGGGGCGCGGTGAACTACATCCGCAACAGCGTGAAGGTGCTGGTGGACGCGCGCACCGGCGACATGAGCTTCTACCTCATCGACGGGTCGGACCCGGTGGCGCGGACGTGGGAGAAGATCTTCCCCGACCTCTTCCAGCCGGGCGCGGATATGCCCGACTTCATGGTCGATCACCTGCGCTACCCGGAGCTGCTGTTCCGGCTGCAGGCCGACCTCTACCTCCAGTACCACGTGAGCGATCCGCAGGTCTTCTTCGTCGGCGAGGACTTCTGGAACATCCCGACGGAGCGCTTCCGGCAGCAGGAGCAGCCGGTCGACCCGTACTACGTGATCATGAAGCTGCCGGGCGAGGTGGAGGAGGAGTTCGCGCTCATCCTCCCGTTCACGCCGCGCAACAAGCAGAACACCGTCGCGTGGCTCGCCGCGCGCTCCGACGGCGACCATTACGGCACGCTGCGGGCGTACCGCTTCCCCACGGACGACCTGGTCTTCGGCCCCGCGCAGATCGAGGCGCGCATCGACCAGAACCCGGGCATCTCGCAGCAGCTCACGCTGTGGGACCAGTCGGGCTCCGAGGTGATCCGCGGCAACCTGCTGATGATCCCGATCGGCGACTCGTTCCTCTTCGTGGAGCCGATCTACCTGCAGGCGTCGAACTCGCGGCTGCCCGAGCTACAGCGCATCGTGGTGGCGAACGGCAACGCGATCGCGATGGAGGAGACGTTCGAGAAATCGCTGGACGTGGTGCTCGGCCGCCGCGCCTCCACGCTGCCGGGAACCGGCGCTTTCCAAACGACGCCGACCACGCCCACGACGCCCACGACGCCCGGCCGGCCGCTGCCGTCCGACCTGACGGGGCTACTGCAGCAGGCGCAGCAGGCGTTCGACGCCAGCGAGGCGGACCTCCAGCGTCTGCGCGAGATCCTCGAGGCGCTGCGCCAGCTGCAGTAGCGCCTCCCCCCGGCCCTCTCGCGACGCGGCGCGCCGGGGGCGGGGCCGCCACACCCACGCCGCCGCACGAGGCCCCGCCGGAGCCGCAGGAGAGGGACGCGCGATGAGCGATCTCCGCGAGCGCGAGGCACAGCTCTACATGCAGGCCGGCCGGCGCCTGCCGCTGACCGTCGTGCGCGGCGCGGGCACGCGCGTCTGGGACGACGAGGGCCGCGAGTACCTCGACTTCCTCGCGGGGATCGCGACGAACACGTTAGGCCACGCCGACCCCGGGCTCGCCGAGGCGATCGCCGAGCAGGCGCGCACGCTGATCCACACCTCGAACTACGTCTTCACGCTGCCGCAGATCGAGCTCGCCGAGCTGCTGGTCGCGCACTCGTGCGCCGACCGCGTCTACTTCATGAACTCCGGCGCCGAGGCGAATGAGACGGCGGTGAAGCTCGCGCGCAAGTGGGGCAAGCTGCACCGCGGCGGCGCCCACGAGATCCTCTGCGCCGAGAACGCCTTCCACGGCCGCACGCTCGCGATGATCACGGCCACCGGGAACCCGCACTACAGCGACCCGTTCACGCCGCTCTTGCCGGGCTTCGCGCACGTGCCCTACGACGACATCGACGCGCTGCGCGCCGCGACCGGCGAGCAGACGGTGGCCGTGATGCTGGAGCCGCTGCAGGGCGAGGGCGGCATCAACGTCCCCTCCCCCGGCTACCTGCGCGCCGTGCGCGAGTGGTGCGACGAGCAGGGGCTGCTGCTGATCCTGGACGAGGTGCAGTCCGGGATGGGCCGCACGGGCACGCTGTGGGGCTACGAGCAGGAGGGGATGGAGCCCGACATCTTCACCTCCGCGAAGGCGCTGGGCGGCGGCGTCCCGGTGTCGGCGGCGCTGGCGAAGGAGCACGCCGCCGTCTTCGAGCCCGGCGACCACGGGAGCACCTACGGCGGCTCCGTCCTCGCGACGGCGGCGGCGGCGCACGTGGTGCGGCGCGTCGTCGAGGGAGGCGTGCTGGAGGCCGGCCGCGAGCGCGGCGAGCAGCTCGGTCGCGCGCTGGAGAGCCTCGCCGACCGCGTCGACGGCGTCGCGGGCGTGCGCGGCCGCGGGCTGCTGCGCGGCCTCGAGCTGGAGCGCGAGCTGGCGCCGCAGGTGGTCGCTGCCGCCCTCGATCGCGGGCTGCTGCTCAACGCCGTGCGCCCCAACGTGGTGCGCTTCATGCCGCCGCTCACGGTGACCGACGACGAGGTGGAGCGCGCCGTCGCGCTCACCGAGGAGGCGATCGCCGCGACGCTCTAGGGGAGCAGGCGAGGCCGCGAGCCGCCGGTTGCGCGGCCCCGGGGCCGGTGCGAGAGTCAGATGGGCCACCGTCTCGCGGGAGAGCGCCGCGCCGGCCTCGGCCGATCGCGCGGCCGTGAGCGGCCCGGGTGGTGGCGGAAGCCGTGAGAGAGACGCGATGAGCGGCAACGGCACGATCGTCCTCGCCTACTCGGGCGGGCTGGACACCTCGGTGGCCACGAAGTGGCTGCAGGAGGAGCGCGGCTACGACGTGGTCTGCCTGCTCGCCGACCTCGGCAACCAGCCGGACGTGGCGTCGGCGCGCGAGCGCGGGCTCGGCGCGGGCGCGCGCTCCGTCGAGGTGGTCGACGCGCGCGACGACTTCCTGCGCTACTTCGCGTTCCCGGCGCTCGCCGCCAACGCGCTCTACCAGGGCAGCTACCCCCTCGCGACGGCGCTGGGGCGACCGCTCATCGCCAAGCTGCTCGTGGACAAGGCGCGCGAGGTAGGCGCCAGCGCCGTCGCGCACGGCTGCACCGGCAAGGGCAACGACCAGGTGCGCTTCGACCTCGCGATCCGCGCGCTCGCCCCCGATCTGACGATCGTGGGCACGGCGCGCGAGAACCTGATGACGCGCGACGAGGCGATCGCCTACGCGGCGCGCTTCTCGATCCCGGTGCACACCACCGTGGAGTCACCGTACTCCACCGACGAGAACCTGTGGGGGCGCTCGATCGAGTGCGGCATCCTCGAGGACCCGTGGGCGGAGCCGCCCGAGGACATCTACGAGTGGACGCGCCCGCTGGCGGAGACGCCCGCCACGCCCAGCTACATCACGGTGGGCTTCGACCACGGCGTGCCGGTGTCGCTCGACGGCGAGCAGCTGGATCCGGTGCCGCTGGTGGAGCGGCTGAACACGCTCGCGGGGGAGCACGGCATCGGGCGGATCGACATGGTCGAGGACCGCCTGGTCGGCATCAAGTCGCGCGAGATCTACGAGGCGCCGGCGGCGATCGCGCTCGTCGAGGCGCACCGCGCGCTGGAGGCGCTCACGCTCTCGCGGCCGCAGCGCGCCTTCAAGGAGCGCGTGGCGCAGCAGTACGCGGAGCTGGTCTACGACGGGCTGTGGTTCACGGCGCACCACCAGGACCTCGCGGCGTACGTGCAGTCGACGCAGCGGCACGCCACGGGCGAGGTGCGGCTGCGGCTGGCGCGCGGCACCGCGGTGGCCGTCGGCAGCCAGGCGCCGCGCAGCCTCTACAGCCACGAGCTCGCGACCTACGGCGAGGGCGACCGCTTCGACCAGGCGGCGGCGCAGGGCTTCATCGCGATCTGGGGGCTGCCCGTGCAGGTGCAGGCGGAGCAGCAGCTGCTGCGGCAGTCCGGCGACCCGAAGATGTTCGCGACGGCGGCCGCCCGTGCCTCGACGCCCTAGCCCTCGACGCCGGGCGCCGAGGGCTAGCGTCGGGAGCGCGTCGTGAAGCGAGAGGTGCGGATCGCCGTGGGCGGGCGCGACGTTTGCGGGTTCAGGATTGAGGCGAAGCAGGCGATCTTCCTCAACTTCGACAAGAACCTGAACCTTCATGACACGGCTCATGACCCGGACCCCGAGAAGGGCT
Source organism: Dehalococcoidia bacterium (assembly GCA_963667515.2). Lineage (GTDB taxonomy): Bacteria > Chloroflexota > Dehalococcoidia > UBA2979 > UBA2979 > VYDC01. Next base: position 128,899 of record CAXXXY010000011.1, read on the forward strand.
ACGAAAAGGGCGCCGTGCACACGAAGGTAGAGCCACTCCCGAGTGGCGAGGCCGCAGGCGCGATCTGGCTTGAGCAGCAGTCGGACTTCGAACAACCGCTGGCTGGGATCAAGAACCCGGTTCTGGTCCACAGTGGCATCTTCCTGACCGACGACGAGGCGCTCGTCGCCTATCCAGCTTCGAAGGAAGACGGGATTCCACGTCTGGCGATATCGAGCGCGACCGCGGGCGAGTACGTATCCGCTATCGCGCTGCTCACTCCCGCAGCCCATTGGTGGGTTCTAGGCCAACACGCTGCTTCGTCCACGCTGTTCATAGTTGACACGTCGGCGACGCCGTGGATGTTCCTCGGCGTCGATCCGTCCGCGATTGTAGGCTCGTCTTCATGAGCTCGTCCGACACGCGCGGGAGCGAAGGCCCCCCCTCGAAAAAGCTGTGGGGCGGCCGCTTCTCGGGCTCGACCGACGAGCTGGTGGAGGCGTACACGCAATCGATCTCCTTCGACCGGCGGCTCTACCGCGAGGACATCGCGGGCTCGATCGCGCACGCGCGGATGCTGGCGGCGCAGCGCATCCTCTCGGCGGCCGACGCCGAGGCGATCGTCGCGGGCCTCGAGGCGATCGAGGGCGAGATCGAGGCGGGCAGCTCGCCTTCCGCGCCGACCGCGAGGATATTCACCTCAACATCGAGGGCGCGCTCGCCGAGCGCATCGGCGCGGCGGCGGGGCGGCTGCACACCGCGCGCTCGCGCAACGACCAGGTGGCGACGGACCTGCGGCTCTTCGCGCGCGGCGCCTGCGACGAGGCGGGGGCGGCGCTGCGCGCGCTGCGCCGGGCGCTCGTCGCGCTCGCCGAGCGCGAGCGCGACACCGTGATCCCCGGCTACACCCACCTCCAGCGGGCGCAGCCGGTGCTGCTCGCGCATCACGTGCTGGCCTACGAGGCGATGTTCGCGCGGGACGCCGAGCGTGTGGCGCAGACGCGCGCACGCGCCAACGTGCTGCCGCTGGGCGCGGGCGCGCTGGCGGGCGTGACCTACCCCGTCGATCGCGAGCGCGTGGCGCAGGAGCTCGGCTTCGACGGGATCGCCGCCAACTCGATGGACGCGGTCGCCGATCGGGACTTCGTCGTGGAGCTGCACGCCGCCGCCGCGCTCTCGATGGTGCACCTCTCGCGGCTGGCGGAGGACCTGATCCTGTGGGCCTCGGCGGAGTTCCGGCTGCTGCGGCTGCCGGACGGCTTCGCGACGGGCTCCAGCATCATGCCGCAGAAGCGGAACCCCGACGTCGCCGAGCTCGCGCGCGGGAAGAGCGCGCGCGTCATCGGCAACCTCGTGCAGTCGCTGACGCTGCTCAAGGGGCTGCCGCTCAGCTACAACCGCGACCTGCAGGAGGACAAGGAGCCGCTCTTCGACACCGTCGACACACTGCTCGCCTCGCTGACGGTGGTGGCGGCGATGCTCCCCGAGCTGCGCTTCGACGCCGAGCGCGGGCGCGCCGCCGCGGTCGCCGACTACGCGCTCGCGACCGACCTCGCCGACCATCTCGCGAAGCGCGGCGTGCCGTTCCGCGAGGCGCACCGCGCCGTCGGCGAGCTGGTGGCGATGCTGGAGCGCGAGGAGCGCGAGCTGGCGTCGCTGACCCTCGAGGAGCTGCGCGCCGCGCACCCCGCCTTCGGCGAGGAGGCGCTCGCGATCGACCTCGATGCGGCGCTCGCGGCGCGCGACGTGCCGGGCGGCACGGCGCCCGCCGCCGTGGCGCGTGCCCTCGACGCCGCCGCCGCGCGCCTCGGCGAGGAGGAGCGGGCCGCGGGCGCGAGCGTGAGCGACGGGGGCGCCGGAGGCGAGGCGCCCGCGTGAGGGTGCGCATCGCACCCTCGATCCTGACGGCCGACTTCGGGCGGCTCGCCGAGCAGGTCGCCGCCGCCGAGAAGGGCGGCGCCGACCTGATGCACCTCGACGTGATGGACGGCCGCTTCGTCCCCGCGATCAGCTTCGGCCCGCTGGTGGTGGCCGCGGTGCGCCGCGCGACGCGGCTGCCGATCGAGGCGCACCTGATGGTGGCGGACCCCGCCTCGCAGCTCGCGCCGATGGCCGAGGCCGGCGCGGGTCGGCTGATCCCCCACCTCGAGGCCGCGGGCGAGGAGCGCGGCGCCGCGCGGCTGGTGGAGGCGATCCGCGCACTCGGCTGCGAGGCGGCGCTCGCCATCTCGCCCGAGACGCCCGCCGAGGCGCTGGCGCCGCTGCTCGACGCCCTCGACGGCGTGACGGTGATGACCGTGCACCCCGGCCGCGGCGGGCAGCCATTCCTTGAGGAAATGCTGCCGAAGGTGACGGCGCTGCGCGCGCTGATCGACGAGCGCGGGCTGGGCGCCTCGATCGAGGTGGACGGCGGCGTGAAGGCGCACAACGCGGCGGCGTGCGTGGCCGCCGGCGCCGACACGCTGGTCGTGGGCTCAGCCGTCTACAACGACGCCGAGACGCCGCAGCACGCCCTCGCCACTCTCGTCCAGCAGCACGGTTCGGCGGCATCCGATGGACCGCCACGGTCAGGCTAGCTGTAGTTCCCACGTAGGTTGTTGACAGGATGAGGGGCCTCGCCCGCTGCTGTGTGTGACAGCACGGCAGTAGCGAGGAGAGGACACCCTCATGGCCCATCGTAACGCGCGGCTGACGCCGCTGACCCGACTCGAGCTCGTGCGGGAAGTGGACGCCGGCTGGCCCCAGGCTGAGGTCGCTCGCCACTTCCGCGTCTCCCGCCACACCGTTGCCAAGTGGCTGGGGCGCTTCCGGGCGGAGGGAGCGGCAGGGCTCGAGGACCGCAGCTCCGCCCCGCGCGCGCATCCTCGGCGCACGCCGCCCGAGCTGGAGCGACGCATCTGCGCCGTGCGACGCACGCAGGGATTCGGGCCGCATCGCATCCAGTGGGCGCTCGGGGTCGCCCGCTCCACGGTCTACGCCGTGCTGCGGCGCCGCGGCCTCAACCGGCTCGACCGCCTGCACCGCGTCACCCGGGAGCCGGTCCGCTACGAGCACGACGCCCCCGGCGACCTGCTGCATCTCGACGTGAAGAAGCTCGGGCGCGTCCCCGAGGGCGGCGGCAAGCGAATGGCGCCTGGCTTCGTCGAGACGCGCTCCGGGCCGCATTCGCGGCGTTCGCTGGGGCTGGAGTACCTACACGTCGCCGTCGACGACCACAGCCGTTACGCCTACGTCTCCGTCCTGCCCGACGAGCGTGGCGCGAGCTGCGCCGCCTTCCTCGAGCAGGCGCTCGCGGCCTTCCGCCGGCGTGGCGTGCGCGTGCGCCGGGTCCTGACCGACAACGCGAAGGCCTACACCGTCGCCCGCAGCTTCCACGGCGCCGCCGCTGCCGCAGACGTGCGGCTGTCGCACACGCGGCCCTACCGCCCGCAGACGAACGGCAAAGCCGAGCGTTTCATCCAGATCCTGCAGAACGAGTGGGCCTACGCCCGCCCCTACCGCTCCAACGCCGAGCGGCTGCGCCAGCTCCCACGCTGGCTCTACCGCTACAATCACCGCCGACCGCACGGCGGCGTCGGCGGGGCCGTCCCCGCCTCCCGCCTGTGAACAACCTTCCTGGGTAGTACAGCTAGCTCAGCTCCACGGCGACGCCGCGGGCGGGACTGGGCGCCACCGCCGCGGGAGCGTCTGCCTAAGAGGCGATCGCAGGCTGCTTCATCTGGGTGCGCAGGCAGCGGGTGCAGATATTGATGCGGCGCCAGCGGCCGTCGATCAGCATGCGCTTGCGGTGCACGTTGGGGCGGAACTGCCGGTTGGTGCGCGGGGCCTTGCGCTCCCAGCGGCCGGAGTGCTTGTGGCGGATGTTGCGCCCGAAGCGCGTCACCTTGTCGCAGACGTCGCACTTGCCCGGCGCCATCGCTCGCCCCTCGTCCTCGCCTCGCGGTCGCGCGGCGCGCGCCGCCTGGTGGGGCGTGCGCGCCGACGTGCCGCGTAATCGGTCGATCGCCGCGCTATAGACTAGCCGCCAGCTGCCGCTGTGGTCGAGTCGACGGGGCGCGCGAGCGCGGGGCGAGGCCGGCGCCCGGCTGGAGGAGCGCATGACCGCGAGCGGGCAGGAGCGGATCGGCGCGTCCGACCTCGACGCCGCGCTGCGCGTCGCCGAGGGCTGGCTCGCGGCGAACCGCGAGGCGGTCAACGCGATCAACGTCTACCCGGTGCCCGACGGCGACACCGGCACCAACATGCTGCTCACGCTGCGCGCCTCGATCGAGGCTGCCGACACGGCGGGCGGTGCAGTGGGGGCCGCGAGCGCCGAGGCGGGCGTGGGGGCGTACGCCGCAGCGATCGCCGAGGGGGCGCTGCTGGGCGCGCGTGGCAACAGCGGCGTGATCCTCTCGCAGATGCTGCGCGGGCTCGCGGAGGGGCTGGCGGGCGAGGAGACGACGGAGGTGCGCGGGCTCTGCGCCGCGCTCGTCGCGGCCGCTCGCGCCGCCGACGAGGCGGTCGGCGACCCCGTCGAGGGCACGATGCTCACCGTGATGCGCGACGCGGCACGAGCGGGCGCGGCGGCCGCCGATGCTGGTTACTCACTCGCGGAGGCGCTCGACGGCGTGGTCGACGAGGCCGAGGCGAGCCTCGCGCGCACGCCGGAGCTGCTGCCGCGGCTACGCGAGGCGGGCGTCGTCGACGCGGGCGGCATGGGGATCGTGGTGCTGCTGCTCGGGCTGCACAGCGGGCTGACCGGGGCGCCGCTGCCCGCGCCCGTGCCGGTCGCGACAGGCGCCGTCGAGCTCGCCGGTGTGGCGCATGAGGGGCACGGCTACTGCACCGAGTACATCGTGCTCGGCGACGCGCTCGATCGCGGCTCGCTGGAGCGGGCGCTGAGCGAGGGCGGCGGCGAGTCGCTGCTGGTCGTGGGCGACCCGCACGCGCTCCACGTCCACGTGCACGCCGACGATCCCGGGCCCGCGCTCTCGGCGGGCGCCGCGGCCGGGGCGCTCGAGGGCGTGAAGGTCGAGAACATGCAGGCGCAGCACGAGGAGTGGGCGCAGGCGCATCGGCTCGCGGGGGCGCAGCCCTCGCCCGGCGCCCGGGCGGCCGAGCCGCCGAGCCTGGGGCTGGTCGCCGTGGCTGCGGGGCCGGGGCTGGCCGCCGCCTTCCGTGACCTCGGCGCCACGGCCATCGTGGAGGGCGGGCCGACGTTCAACCCCTCGGCGGGGGAGCTGCTGGAGGCGGCCCGCGCGGCCGCCCGCGAGCACGCCTTCCTGCTGCCGAACGACGCGAACGTGCTGCTGGCGGCGGAGCAGGCGGCCGCGCAGGAGCCGGGCTTCGTCACCGTGATCGCGACGCGCTCCACGCCGGCCGGGCTCGCCGCCGCGCTCGGCTACGAGCCCGAGGGTGAGCGCGCCGAGGTGCGCGAGCAGATGGAGGCGCAGCTCGCGGGCGTGCACGCGATCGAGGTCACGCGCGCCGTGCGCGACTCCTCGGCCGACGGCGTCGAGGTGGCGGCCGGCGATCCGATCGCGCTCGTCGACGGTCGGCTCGTGGGGCGCGCCGCCTCGCTGGAGGAGGCGCTGCTCGCGGCGCTCGGGCCGCTCGCGGCGGAGGCGTCGCTGGTCACGATCTACCTCGGCGTCGACGTCGACCACGCGTCCGGCCCCGCCGTGCAGCGGCTGATCGTCGACGCGCACTCGCACCTGGAGGTCGAGGTGCTGCCGGGGGGCCAGCCGCACTACCCGTACCTCGCGGGTGTGGAGTAGGCGGGCGTGGAGTAGGCGGGCGTGGAATCGGCCGGCGTCGAGTAGCGGCGTCGAGTAGACTCGCGCGGATGAGCGTTCGCGTCGTGACCGACTCCACCGCCGACCTCCCGCCCGAGCTCGCCGAGAGCCTGGGCATCACGGTCGTGCCGCTGTTCGTGCACTTCGGCGACGAGCAGCTGCGCGACGGCGTGGACATCTCCTCCGAGCAGTTCTTCCGCCGCCTCCAGCGCGAGGCGCGCACCCCCACCACCTCGCAGCCGCCGGCCGGCGCCTTCCGCGAGGTCTACCGCCGCCTCGCCGACGAGGGGGCGGACATCGTCTCGATCCACATCTCGGCGAAGCTCTCGGGCACCGTCGCCTCGGCGCAGCAGGGCGCGGCCGACCTCGCGGGCGCCGAGGTGCGCGTCGTGGACTCGCGCTCCGTCTCGCTGGCGTTGGGGATGGCGGCGGTGGCCGCCGCCGAGGCCGCGCGCGCGGGCGCGAGCATCGACGAGGCGGTGGCGGCCGCCGAGGGGCAGCTCGGCCGCACCCACCTGCTCTTCGTGCTCGAGACGCTCGAGTACCTGCGGCGCGGCGGGCGCATCGGCCGCGGCATGGAGGTCGTGGGCACGCTGCTGAAGGTGAAGCCGATCGTGACGATCGCGGACGGTGAGGTCGTGAGCGTCGGGCGCGCCCGCACCAAGCCGAAGGCGATCGAGGAGGTGCTGCGGCGCGTCACCGCACTGCGCCCGCTGGAGCAGGCGATGGTGGTGCACGCCACCACCCCCGAGGAGGCCGACTACCTCGTGGACCGGCTGCACGGGCTGGAGCCCGAGGCGCCGATCACCCGCAGCCGCATCGGCCCCGTCGTGGGCGTGCACGCGGGGCCGGGCGTGCTCGGGCTGGCCGTGGTGACGGCGGCGGCCGACGCGCCTGCGAGCGGCGTCGCGACCGCGGCCGGGGCGCCCGCTGCCGCAGTCGCTGGAGGCTCCCCCGCGCCCGCCCCGTGAGCCCGCCGCCCCAGCGCACCCGAGTGAGCCAGCCGCCCCAGCGCACCCGAGTGAGCCAGCCGCCCCAGCGCACCCGAGTGAGCCCGCCGCCCCAGCGCACCCGAGTGAGCCCGCCGCCCCAGCGCACCCGAGTGAGCCCGCCGCCCCAGCGCACCCGAGTGAGCCCGCAGCCGTGAGCCCATCCGCGTGAGCCCGGCCACGTGAGCACCGACCTCGCGCGGCTGGGCGAGGTGCTGCGCGGCGAGCTCGACGCCGGCTGCGCGGACGAGCTGGTCGCGGGCGGCCTCGACACGCTGCTGCGCCGGCAGGCGCGCGACGAGGCGCCGGGCTCGCCGCTGCTGCGCATGGTCGCGGCGCTCCCCGCCGAGGGCTACCGCACGCTCGACGCGGACGCGCGCCGCGGCTGGCTGCGCCGCGCCCTCGCGACGATCGAGCGCGAGCAGGGCGAGCGCGAGCAGCAGGAGCGGAAGCAGTCCGAGCGAGCCGCGACCGCGCGCCGCAACGGCGGCGAGCCCAGCGCCGCCACTCGACCTCGGCGCACTCCGCAGGCGAGCGCGCCGGCGGGGCCCCGCGCGGCGCCCGCGCCGGCCGCCATCCCCGAGGGGGCGGCGGCGCTGGCGCTGCCGATCGCGCGCGCCGGCGTGGGCGTGAGGCCGCAGACGCTTTCGCGGCTGGAGCGCCTCGGCCTCGTCACGATCGGCGACGCGCTGCGCTACTTCCCCTACCGCCACCACGACTTCAGCCGCACCGTGCCGATCGCGCAGCTCCGCGTCGGCCTCGAGCAGACGGTGCGCGGCCGCCTCGATCGCGTGCGCGAGGTACGGATGGGGCGCGGCGGCCGCATGCGCTCCACGGAGGCGACCGTCTCCGACGCCTCGGGCGCGTCGATCCGCGTGATCTGGTTCAACCAGCCGTACATGGCGCGGCAGCTGCGCGAGGGCGCCGAGGTCGCGCTGGCGGGCACCGTGCGCGCCTACCGCGGGCGGCCCAGCCTCGACAACCCGGAGTTCGAGTTCCTCGACGCCGCGGGAGGCGCCGAGGGCGGGCGGCACACCGGGCGGCTGGTGCCGGTCTACCACCTCACCGCCGGCCTCGCGCAGCGCACGCTGCGCACGCTGATCGCGGCGCTGCTGGAGCGCTACGCCGACCGCCTCCCGGAGCGGCTGCCGCCCGCGCTGCTCGAGCGGCACGCGCTGCCCCCGCTCGCCGAGGCGACGCGGCAGCTCCACTACCCCGACGACGCGCAGGCGCTCGAGAGCGCCCGCCGCCGGCTCGCCTTCGACGAGCTGCTGGCGATCCAGCTCGGCGTGGTGCGACGTCGCCGCTCGTGGCAGGGGGCGGGCGCCGCTCCCGCCGTCGCCGAGCACGCCGCGGCGCGCGCCTTCGTCGCCTCGCTGCCCTTCGAGCTGACGGGCGCGCAGCGCCGCGTGCTGACCGAGGTGCTCGCCGACGTGGAGCGGCCCGTGCCGATGTCGCGGCTGCTGGAGGGCGATGTCGGCTCGGGCAAGACGGTGGTCGCGCTCGCCGCGATGCTCGACGTGGTCGCGTCCGGCCGGCAGGCGGTGCTGATGGCGCCCACCGAGGTGCTGGCCGAGCAGCACCTGCGCACGATCCGCCGGCTGCTCAGCGGCTCGCCCGAGCCGCCGCTGGGCGGCGTGGTGCCGCTGCCGTTCCTCCCGCTGCCGCTGCGCGTGCTCTCGCTCACGGGCTCGACGCGCGCGAGGGAGCGGCGCGAGGTGCTGGCCGCGCTCGCGCACGACGCCGCGCCGCAGATCGTCGTCGGTACGCACGCGCTGATCCAAGAGGGCGTGGCGCTGCCGCGCCTCGGGCTCGCCGTCGTCGACGAGCAGCACCGCTTCGGCGTGATGCAGCGCTCCGCGCTGCGCGACCGCGCGCGGCCGCTCCCCGACGAAGGCAGCGCCGAGGCGAGCGCGAACGAGCAGGAGGCGCCAGCGGTGCACCTGCTGGTGATGACGGCGACGCCGATCCCGCGCTCGCTCGCGCTCACCGTCTACGGCGACCTCGACCTCTCGGTGATCGACGAGATGCCGCCGGGGCGCACGCCGATCGAGACGCGCTGGCTCCCGCCCGAGCGCCGCGACGCGGCCTTCGAGCGGCTGCGCGCCGAGCTGGACGCGGGGCGACAGGCGTTCGTGATCTGCCCGCTGGTGGAGGGCTCGGAGGCGGTCGTCTCGCGCGCCGCGACCGAGGAGTACGAGCGCATCCGCCGCGAGGAGCTGCCCGACCGCGCCGACCGCGTGGCGCTGCTGCACGGCCGCCTCCCCGCGCGCGAGAAGGAGGCGGCGATGGCCCGCTTCACCGCGGGCGAGGCGCAGGTGCTGGTCTCAACGGCGGTCGTCGAGGTGGGCATCGACGTGCCCAACGCGACGGTGATGCTGATCGAGGGCGCGGACCGCTTCGGGATGGCGCAGTTGCACCAGTTCCGCGGCCGGGTGGGGCGCGGCGAGCACGCCTCATGGTGCTTCCTGCTCGCCGACGACCCGACGGAGGAGGCCGCGCAGCGCCTCGCCGTGGTGGAGCGCACGCACGACGGCTTCGCGCTGGCGCAGGCGGACCTGGAGCTACGCGGGCCGGGCGAGCTGTACGGGCTGCGCCAGTCGGGCGCGTCGTCGCTCCACGTCGCGGCGCTGCTGGACGCGCAGCTCATCGACGCGACGCGCCGCGAGGCCGCGGAGCTGCTCGACGCCGACCCGGAGCTCGAGGCGCCGGAGCACGCGGGCCTGCGCGCGCTCGCCGCCCGCGCCGAGCAGGCGGCCGCCGGCGCCTCCGAGGTGCACTAGGGGCGGTTGGGCTCGAGCCCCGGCGCCCGCCCTCTTCGGCGCGCGCGATGAAGCTCGGCACGCCGGCGGCGGAGATGGCGCGGCCGACGAGGTCGAGCGGCAGGTCGTCGAGGCGGCGGAAGCGCACGCAGGACTTGCCCACGTCGTAGCGCTTGCTCGTCGCCCGGCATTCGCGCTCGAACGCCTCGGCGGCGCCAGGGAGCGCGTAGACGCTCGTCAGGTAGAGCGCCATGTGGTTCTTCTGCGAGGCCAGCGCCGCGTACATCAGCGGCTTCTTGTTGTAGGTGCCGGGGTAGGTGGCGAGGGGAACTTCGTAGCTGATCATCCCCCAGTTCATCGCCTCCACGTAGCCGTCAGGGAGGTTGGCGAGCACGACTGCTCGTACGGCCTCGACTGCCGCCGCCCCTCGGGTAGGCTCGCGAGGTACTCCTCGATCGTCCCAGCCTCCGAGCGCATCGTCGCCTCCTCCCCGCTGCCGGACGATGATACGGGCGACGCGCCCGCCCGGCGCCTCGCCTGCCCCCTGCCGCGGCCTCGCGCTACACTCGCTGCTCGGCGGGGCGATGAGCGAAGGCGGGCGCGCGCGCATGATCCGGGACGAGCTCGCCGAGCTGGTGGCGCGGGCGCTGACCGCCGCGCAGACGGCGGGCGAGCTGCCCGAGTTCGCCGCGCCCGACGTCGAGCTCCAGCACCCGCAGCGCGCCGAGCACGGCGACTTCTCGGCGAACCTGCCGCTGCGCATCCAGGGCCTCGCGCACATGCGCGCCGTCGAGGTGGCGGAGGTGCTGCGCCGCCAGCTCCCGCCTCACGAGGCGGTCGTCGACGTGCGGGTGGCACCGCCGGGCTTCCTCAACCTCTACCTCGCGCCGCAGTGGGTCGCCGCGCAGGCCGAAGCGATCGCCGAGGCCGGCGAGCGCTTCGCCACCAGCGACCGCGGCGCCGGCCGTCGCGTGCAGGTCGAGTACGTCTCCGCCAACCCCACCGGCCCGCTGCACGTCGGCAACGGGCGCGGCGCCGCCATCGGCTCCACGCTCGCCAACGTGCTGCGCGCGTGGGGGCACGAGGTGGAGGAGGAGTACTACATCAACGACGCGGGGACACAGGTCGCGATCTTCGCGCGCACCCTCTACGCCCGCTACCAGCAGCTCTTCGGCCGCGACGTGCCGGTCCCGGAGAACGGCTACCCCGGCGAGTACGTCACGGAGATCGCGCGCGGCATCCAGGACGAGGAGGGCGAGCGCTACCTGCGGCCCGAGGGCGAGGAGGCCGAGCCGGCGCTGGGCGATCGCGGCATCGCGCTCATGATCCGGCAGATCCGCGCCGACCTCGACGCCGTGGGCGTGCGCTACACGCACTGGTACTCGGAGCGCGCGCTGCAGGCCGAGGGCGGCGCCTACCACGCGGTGTTGGGGCGGCTGCGCGCCGAGGGTCACGTGGTGGAGCGCGAGGGCGCCGTCTGGTTCGCCTCCTCGCAGCTCGGCGAGGAGAAGGACAACGTCCTGATCCGCTCGGACGGCGTGCCCACCTACTTCGCCACCGACATCGCCTACCACTTCGACAAGCTCGTGACGCGCGGCTTCGATCGCGTCATCGACATCTGGGGCGCCGACCACCAGGGCCACGTCTCGCGCCTCCGGTCCGCGATCGGCGCACTCGACGCCGACCCCGAGGCGCTGGACGTGGTGCTCTACCAGCTCGTGACGCTGAAGCGCGGCTCCACGATCGTGCCGCTCTCCAAGCGCGCCGGCGAGCTGGTCACGCTCGCCGACGTGGTGCAGGAGGTGGGCGCCGACGCCACGCGCTTCTTCTTCCTGCTGCCCTCGGCGGGCGCCGCGATGGACTTCGACCTCGAGCTCGCGACGCGGCAGTCCGACGAGAACCCCGTCCACTACGTGCAGTACGCGCACGCGCGCATCGCGGGCATCCTGGCGCGGGCCAGCGAGGCCGGGCTCTCCGCCGAGGGCGCCGAGGTGGCGCTGCTCACCCACGTCGCGGAGCAGACGCTGCTGCGCAAGCTGCTGCTGCTGCCCGAGGTGATCGAGTCGGTGGTGGAGGAGCTGGCGCCGCACCACCTGCCGCACTACGCGCAGGAGCTGGCGCAGGCCTTCCACGTCTTCTACACGCAGTGCCGCGTCGTCGACGAGGACGAGCCCGCGCTGTCGCGCGCGCGGCTGCTGCTGCTGGAGGCGACGCGCGTGGTGCTGGCGCGCACGCTGGGGCTGATGTCGATCTCCGCGCCGGAGCGCATGTAGCGATGCCAGAGGCCAGCGCGGAGGCGGACCCCGAGGCCAGCGTCGAGGCCGGCGCCGAGCCGGCGAGCGGCGCGGCCGAGCGGCGGCGCATCCTCACGGGCGTGCGCCCCACGGGCGCGCTGCACCTCGGCCACTACGCGGGCGCCCTCGAGAGCTGGCTGCGCCTCCAGCGCGAGTACGAGTGCTTCTTCCTGATCGCCGACTACCAGGTCTCCGACCACGCCGACGACCTCGACCGCGTGCGGGGCGCGGTGATGGAGGTGGCGCTCGACTGGCTCGCCGTCGGGCTCGACCCGGCGGAGAGCCACTTCGTGATCGAGAGCATGGTGCCGGAGCACGCCGAACTCACGGTCTGGCTCTCGTGGTGGATCGGCCTCGGGCGGCTGGAGCGCAACCCGACGCTGAAGGCCGAGATGGCGGAGCTGGAGTCGCGCTCGCAGTCCTCGGTGCCGGTGGCGTTCTTCACCTACCCGGTGATGCAGGTCGCGAACATCCTGCTGCCCAAGGCGCACCTGGTGCCGACCGGCGAGGACCAGGCCCCGCACATCGAGCTGACCCGCGAGGTCGCGCGCCGCTTCAACCGGCTCTTCGGCTACACCTTCCCGGTGCCGAAGGGCCTGATCGGGCGCGTGCCGCGCCTCGCCGGCACGGACGGCGACGCGAAGATGAGCAAGTCGACCGGCAACACCATCGACCTCAAGGACGACGCGGAGACGGTCTTCGCCAAGGTGATGGGGATGTACACCGACCCCACGCGGCTGCGCGCCACGGACCCCGGCCACGTCGAGGGCAACCCCGTCTTCATGTACCACGACGCCTTCAACCCCGACACGGCCGAGGTCGAGGAGCTGAAGGAGCGCTACCGCGGGGGCCGCGTCGGCGACGTCGAGGTGAAGCAGAAGCTCGCGACGGCGCTCAACGCCTTCCTCGACCCGATCCGCGAGCGCCGCGCCCACTTCGAGGCGCGGCCCGCGCTGGTGCGCGAGGCGCTCGCCACCGGATCGGCGCACGCGCGCGAGGTCGGGCGCGAGACGATGGCGGAGGTGCGCGCCGCGCTGCGCCTCGACTACCTCGACGGCGCGACCCCACAGTGAGCACGCCGCCCCAATGAGCGCCGGACAGTGAGCGCAGCCCCCTCGACGCCAGCGCGTCGCGCGCCGGCCGCGACGAGCGGCGCGCCCCTGCCGCGCGCGCGGTGAGCGAGCAGCCGAGCGCCCGCGCGGCGCTCCCCGTGGGCACGACCGGCGAGGACGCGCTCGCCGTGGCGATGCGGCTGGCGCGTGAGGCGGGCGCGCTGGTGCGCGCGGCCGCCGATCGGCCGCGCCCCTACGAGCGCAAGGGGCGCAACAACTTCGTCACGGAGACTGATCGCGCCTCGGAGGCGCTGATCCTCGGCGGGCTCTCCGAGGCCTTCCCCAGCCACGCCCTGCTCTCCGAGGAGTCGCACCCCGACACGCCGTGGGAGAGCGGCGAGCTGTGGGCGGTCGATCCGCTGGACGGCACGCGCAACTTCACGGCCGGCGTACCGCTCCACTGCGTGACGCTGGCCTACATGCGGGACGGTGTGCCGCTCGCGGGCGTGACGTACGACCCGAGCCGCGACTGGTGCCTCGCGGGCGGGCCGGGCCTGGGGCTCCACGCGAACGGGCGGGCGGTTGGCTCCACGGGGGCGCCGGACCTCGCCTCCTCGATCGTGACGATCGACCTCGGCTACGACGACGAGCGCGCCGCCGGCAGCCTCGACCTGATGCGGGAGCTGTGGCCGGGGGTGCAGGGCTACCGGGTGGTCGGCTCGGCGGCGCTGGGGCTGGCGTGGGCCGCCGCCGGGCTCTGCGACGTCATGGTGCACGCGTGGCTGTGGCCGTGGGACATCGCGGCGGCGCTGGCGCTGGTGCCGGCGGGCGGCGGCGTGATCCTCGACGCGAGCGGCGCGCCGGCGACGCTGGGCTCGCGCTCGCTGGTGGCGGGCGCGCCCGGCCCCGCGCGCGAGCTGCTGGCCCGGCGGCAAGCGGCCGCCGAGCCGGGCGCGGGCGGCGCTGGCTAGCGCTGCTCCGGGGGCACGAAGTCCCGCAGCCGCTCGCCCACGTAGATCTGGCGCGGGCGGAACAGCCGGTTGCCCGAGTCCCACTGCTCCTGCAGGTGCACCATCCAGCCCAGGGTGCGCGAGGCCGCGAACAGGGGCGTGTAGAAGTCGATCGGCACGCCGAGGCCGTTGAAGACGCAGCCGGAGAAGAGATCGACGTTGGGCCACAGGCCGCGCTCGGAGAGGCGCTCCGTCGCCACCTGCTCCACGCCCAGCGCGATGTCGTAGAGCTTGCGGTGCTCGGGCGCCGTCAGCAGCTCCTCGGCGATGCGCTGGATCACGATCGAGCGCGGGTCCTTGACGTGGTAGATGCGGTGGCCGAAGCCGGGGATGCGCGCCTTCTCCTCGAGCATCCGTTCGACGAACGCCGGGGCGGCGCTGGGCTCGCCGATCTCGCGGAAGAGCCGCAGCGAGCGCTCGTTGGCGCCGCCGTGGGCGGGGCCGGAGAGCGCGCCGATCGCCGCCGAGGCGACGGCCTCCGGCTCCGAGCGCGTCGAGGTGACAACGCGGGTGGTGAAGGTGGAGGCGTTCCCCGCCGAGTGGTCGGCCTGCAGGATCAGCAGGCTGTCCATCGCCGCGACGTGCGCGGCGGGCGGCTCGCCGCCCGTGATCATGCGCAGCACCATCGAGGCGTGCGACTCGCCGGAGCGCGGGCCATCGTAGGGGCGCCCCGCCGCCGACTGTGCGATCGCGCCCACCAGGTGGCCCACCTTCGCCACCAGCGCGATGCCGCGCGCCCGCACCTCGCCCAGCGACTGCTCGAAGTCGTTGTGGCGCGGTCCCAGCGCGGCGACGGCGGCCTGCAGCGCGAACATCGGGTGGGTGATCTCGCCGGCGCGCCGCGCGATCTCGATCTGCTGCTCGGTCAGCGCGCGCGCCGACTCCATCTCCGCGCGCACCTCTGCGGCGCGCGCCGCGGTCGGCAGCTCGCCGTCGTAGAGCAGCGCCGCGACCTCCTCGAAGCTGGTGCCGCGCGTCAGGTCCTCGATGGAGTAGCCGCGATAGGTGAGGCGCCCCGCCTCCCCCTCCACCAGGGAGACGGAGGACTCGGCGATCGGGACGCCCTCCAGCCCCGGGATCAGCGTCGCCGTCGCATCCGTGGTCATCGCTCGTCTCCGCTTCCGGCTCGCAACGCGCGGGGCGCCCCAGTAGTGGTGGCATCGGCCGCCCCGGCGCGACCCTGGGCGGGCGCGGCAAGTGCGGCGCGGCGGGGGGTGTCCCAAGCGCCCATTATAGCGGCGGCGCTCCCGGCGTCGCGTGAGCGCGCCCGCTGTCAGCCCCGCTCCCGCGGGCGCGCGCTAGTCCGCTGCGGACTCGCCCGCGTGCTCCGAGACGAACGCCATGAGCAGCTCGTGCACCTCGGCGGCGCGCTCCGCCAGCGAGTGGCTGGCGCCCTCCAGGATCGCGAGCCGCTTCGGCTCGCGGGCGCGCGCGAAGATGTCGTCGGAGGCGGCGCGGTCGAGCACCTCGTCCGCGTCGCCGTGTACCAGCAGCAGCGGCTTGCCGAGTGCCTCGACGCGCTCCGTCCCCGCGCGCTGCGGCGCGAGCGCCGCGACAGCCGAGACGAGCGGCGCCAGCCCGCCCGCGCGGATCGCCACCGCCCCGCCGAAGGAGGTGCCGACCAGCACCGCCTTCGCGGCGCCGATGCCCTTGAGGAAGGAGCAGCCCGCGAGCGCGTCCAGCACGCACTCGACCAGCTCGCCGGGCTCGCGGTAGTCGAGCCGTAGCGAGGTCACGCCCGCCGTCACCAGCTCGCGCGAGAGCCGTTCGTAGACGCCGCCGGCCGGCCCCTGCACCCCGCCCGAGGCGCCGCCCAGGTAGATCGCGCAGCCGTCGCGGCCCTCGCAGGGGCGGAGCAACCCCTCGATCGGGCCGCGCGTGGTCTCCAACAGCACCGCGATCTCGCCGGGATCCTCGGTGGGGCGGGCGCGCACGTTCTGGATGCTGAGCTCGTAGCCCTCATCGCCGGGGCCGCCGGGAGGCGCGGAGCCGCCGTTCCCGCCCCGCCCGTCCGCGCCACCGAGCCCCCCGCCCCCACCGCCGCCGCCCCCTGGCGGGCCGCCCTGTGCGCCACCCGGCGGCTCGGCGCTCACGCCTTCGCTGCGCGCGCGCGGTCGGCGGGGGGCACGCCCGCGGCCGGGACGCGACGCCGCACGAAGCGCTCGATGCGGTCCAGCGCCTCGGCGAGCTGGTCGTACGCCGTGGCGTAGCAGATGCGGACGAAATCGCGGCCGCTCTCGCCGAAGGCGCCGCCCGGCACCACGGCCACCTGCTCCTCCGCCAGCAGCGCCTCGGCGAACGCCTGCCCGTCCATGCCCGTCGGGCGCACGTCGGGGAAGGCGTAGAAGGCGCCGCGCGGCTCCACCAGCGGCAGCCCGATCTCGGCGATGCGCCGGCACACCAGCACGCGGCGCCGGTCGTACTCCGCGACCATGCCGCGCACGTCCTCCTCGGCCGAGTGGAAGGCCTCCAGCGCCGCGTACTGGGCGGCCGTGGGCGCCGACATCATCACGTACTGGTGGATCTTCATGATCGCCTCCAGCAGATCGGGGCGCGCCGCGACGTAGCCGAGCCGCCAGCCCGTCATCGCGTAGGCCTTGGAGAAGCCCCCCAGCAGCACGGTGCGATCGCGCATGCCGGGGAGCGCGGCGAAGCAGACGTGCTCCACGCCGTAGAGCAGGCGGTCGTAGAGCTCGTCGGAGATCACGAAGAGGTCGTGCTCGCGCGCGACGGCGGCGACCCCCTCCAGCGCCTCGGGCGTCATCACCGCGCCCGTGGGGTTCGAGGGGTAGGCCAGCAGAATCGCCTTCGTCGCGGGGGTGACGCGTGCCTCCAGCGCCTCGGCGGTGACCATGAAGCGCTGCTCGGGGGTGGTGGGGACGGGGACGTAGACCCCGCCCGCCATCATCACCACCGGCTGGTACGCCACATAGCCCGGCTCGGGCACGAGCACCTCGTCGCCGTGGTCGAGCAGCGCGCGCATCGAGACGTCGAGCGCCTCCGAGACGCCGGTAGTGAGCAGCAGCTCGCTGGTCGGCGAGTAGTCGACGCCGTAGCGGCGATCGAGGTGCCCGGCGAGCGCCTCGCGCAGCTCCAGCAGCCCGTAGTTGCTCGTGTAGCCGGTGTGCCCGGCGAGCATCGCGTCCGCGGCGGCGCGGGTGATCTGCGAGGGCGTCGGGAAGTCGGGCTGCCCGACGGCGAGCGAGATCACGCCGTCCGCGCCATCGAGCAGCTCGAAGAAGCGCCGGATGCCCGAGGGCGGCAGCGTGGAGAGCGTGTGCGAGGTCATGCCGCGCCGAGCGTGATACTCCGCGCCGGTCTCGGCGACGAGGCGTCCGAGCTCGGCGAGGCTGCCGGGAGGCGCGTCGACAGGCGGACCCTCGGGATGCGCGCCCTCGGCGTGCTCGCCCGCCGGGGGCGGCCGCTCCGCGCCGCTCACGAGGCGCCGCCCGCCGCCAGCGCGAGCGCCGGCGCGCGCGTGTGCCAGTCCGTCAGCGCCTGGTAGGCAGCGGTCGCGCGCAGCAGCGTCCCCTCCTCGAACGGGCGGCCGAGCAGCTGCAGCCCGACGGGCAGCCCCGCGACGAAGCCGGCAGGCGTCGAGATCGCGGGGTGCCCGGCGATGTTGGCGGGGATCGTGTAGAGGTCCGAGAGGTACATCGCGAGCGGATCGTCCACGCGCTCGCCGAGCCGGAAGGCGGGGCCGGGCGCGGTCGGGCTCAGCAGCAGGTCGTGCCCCGCGAGCGCCCGGTCCAGCTCCTGACGGATCAGCGTGCGCACCTTCTGCGCCTTCAGGTAGTAGGCGTCGTAGTAGCCCGCGGAGAGCGCGTAGGTGCCCAGCATGATGCGGCGCTTCACCTCCGGCCCGAAGCCCGCGCCGCGGGTGCGCTCCATCTCGTCCCAGAGGCCGGGGCCGTCCGTGTCGCCCGCGCCGTACTTCACGCCGTCGTAGCGCGCGAGGTTCGCCGAGGCCTCGGCGGGGGCGATGAGGTAGTAGGCGGGCAGCGCCGCGCGCGCCGTGGGGAGCTGCACGCCGCGGGTGACGCTCGCGCCGTTCGCCGCCAGCAGATCGATCGCCGCCTCGACGGCCTCCCGGACACCCTCCTCCGCCCCCTCGAAGAGCACGTCGGGGACGCCGATGGAGAGGCCATCGAGGCCGCGCCCGAGCTCGGCGGCGTAGTCGGGCACGGGGACGGGCGCCGTCGTGGAGTCGCAGGGGTCGAGGCCGGCGATCGCCGCGAGCAGCGCCGCCACGTCCTTGGCGTCGCGCCCGAAGGGCCCGACCTGCTCCAGCGAGGAGGCGAACGCGACCACGCCGTAGCGCGAGACGCGGCCGTAGGTCGGCTTCAGCCCGACGACGCCGGTGAGCGCCGCGGGCTGCCGGATCGAGCCGCCGGTGTCGGTGCCCAGCGAGAGCGGCACGCCGCGCGCCGCCACGGTCGCCGCCGAGCCGCCCGAGGAGCCGCCGGGCACGCGTTCGAGGTCCCACGGGTTGCGCGTCGGGCCGTACGCGGAGTGCTCCGTGGAGGAGCCCATGGCGAACTCGTCGAGGTTCGCCTTGCCGACGAGCACGGCGCCCGCCTCGCGCAGCCGCGCGGCGACGGTCGCGTCCTCGGCGGGGACGTAGCCCTCGAGGATGCGCGAGGCCGCGCTGGTCGCGACGCCCTCGGTCGCGATGAGGTCCTTCAGCGCGATCGGTATGCCGGTGAGCGGCGCCGCGTCGCCCGCGCGCAGCCGCCCGTCGGCGGCCGCGGCGTCGGCGAGCGCGCGCTCCTCGCTGACCGTGATGTAGGCGTGGATCGCCGGCTCCTGCTCGCGGATCCGCGCGATCGTGGCGCGCGCCAGCTCGACGGCGCTGTGCTCGCCCGCACGCAGCGCGCGCGCGTGCTCGTGGGCGGTGCGATCGAGGTCGATCGTGCCCTCGACGCTCATTCCCGCGTCCTCATTCGGGGTCGAGCACGGGGCGGACCCGCAGGTAGGCGCCCTCGCGCCGGGGGGCGCGCGAGAGCACCTCCTCCGCTGCGAGCGAGGGGCGCACCACGTCGTCGCGCTCGACGCTCTCCAGCGCGCTGGCGTGCGCCGTGGGCGGGACGCCGTCCGTGTCGATCTCGGCGAGCACGCGGAAGTGGTCGAGGCAGGTGGAGAGGTCGGCGCGCAGCCGCTCGACCTCGTCGTCGTCGAGGGCGACGCGGGCCAGCCGCGCCAGTCGCCGGACCTCGTCGGCCGCGAGCGTCATCGAGCCATCCTCGTCACCGCCCGCCGACGAAGGGCCGCCGCTCACGGGCTGCCACGTGCGGCCGCCCCGAGGGACGTTATGATAGGTCTCGCCCCTCCCCCACGCCACCACTCCAGAGTGGGCGTCGCCCACTCGCGTATCGAGGCGCCGGTCGCGCAGCCGCGGCGCGTGGCGCGAGTGGTGCAGCCGCAGCGCCCGGGATACGATCGACGCCGGGGTGGGGAGCGCGTGCCCGCGCGCGGAGGAGGCGCTGCCATCGCAGCGAGCGATCCCACGACCCCGCGCATGGCCGCGCCCGGCGCGCCCGGGGCCCCCTCGACGGCGGGCGCGCCGCCCGATCGCGCGGCCCGCGCGCTCGACGCCCACGCCCCCGCGCTCCGCAACGACGCCGCGAGGCTCGGCAACCCCTCGTTCGTGTGGCGCTCGGGGCAGGAGCGGCGGCTGGCGATGGTGGCGCGCTTCGTGCCGCTGCGCGGTGCGCGCGTGCTCGACCTCGGCTGCGGCGTCGGCGAGTACGTGCGGGCGTTCGCGCGCGAGGGCGCCGAGGCGCTGGGGCTCGACGTCTCGCCCGAGCGACTCGCGGAGGCGCGACGCCGCCTCGGGGCCGAGCCGCCCGCGAGGCGCGACGGCGGGCCCGAGCCGGGCCCGGTCGCGGGGCTGTTCGCGGCTGCCGGCGAGGCGCTGCCGCTCGCCGACGGCTCGCTGGACGCCGTGGTGCTCAACGAGGTGATCGAGCACGTCGCCGACGACGCCGCGACGCTGCGCGAGGTCGCGCGCACGCTGCGCCCCGGCGGGCGCTGCGTGATCTTCGCGCCGAACCGCCTCTACCCCTTCGAGACGCACGGCATCTACCTCGGGCGGCGCTACCTCTTCGGCAACATCCCGCTGGTGAGCTGGCTGCCGAGCGCGCTGCGCGACCGCCTCGTCCCGCACACGCGCGCCTACCGCCACGGCGACTGGCGCCGTCTGGCGTCGGCGGCCGGACTCGAGCTGGTCCACCACGGTTATGTCTACCCCGGCTTCGACAACGTCGCGGCTCGCTGGCCGCGGATCGCGCGCGTGGTGCGCGCGATCTGCTACCGCGCGGAGCACACGCCGGCGGCGCGACTGGGGCTCTCGCACCTCGTCGCGCTGCGCCGGCCCCTCGATGCGGGCGCGCCCGCGGGCCCGACCACGGTGGCCAGCTCGTGAGCGCCGCGAGGATCGCGCGCAAGCGGCGGCAGCGACGCGCCGGGGGCGGCAGCCCGACCGGCAACGGGAGCGGCGGGGGCGGGAGCGGACGGCGCTGGCTGCTGATCGCGGCGGGCGTCGGCGCGCTGCTGCTGGTGGTCGCGCTGGCGAGCGCCGGGGGCGCCGCCATCTACGGCATCAACCGCTACGACGAGATCGCCGAGGCGGTCGTGCCCCCCGCGCAGCTCCTCGACGAGCTGCCGCGCGGCGGCGCCCGCGTCTACGACCGCCACGGCACGCTGCTCTACGAGTTCGTCGACGAGCTCTCGGGGCTGCGCCGCCCCGTCCCGCTCGCGGAGATCTCGCCGTGGCTGGTGCAGGCGACGATCGCCACCGAGGACCAGAGCTTCTACCAGAACAACGGCCTCAACGTGCGCGGGCTGACGCGCGCCACGCTGGAGAACTTCACGCCCTTCGGCGACGACTTCCTTCAGGGCTCGGGCGGCTCCTCCATCACGCAGCAGCTCGCGAAGAACGTCTACATCCCGCGCGAGGAGCGCGCCGAGCGCTCCGTCGATCGCAAGCTCAAGGAGACAGTGATCGCGCTGGAGCTGACGCGCCAGTACGAGAAGGACCAAATACTCGAGTGGTACCTCAACTCCATTTCCTACGGCGGCATCTACGTGGGCATCGAGGCCGCGTCCGAGGGCTACTTCGGCAAGACGGCGTCGCAGCTGAGCCTGCCCGAGGCGGCGCTGCTGGCGGGCATCCCGCAGTCGCCGGTGCGCTTCGATCCGATCAACAACCTCTCGCTCGCCGAGCTGCGGCAGCAGGAGGTGCTGACGCTGATGGTGCGCGCGCGCGCGATCACCCCGGATCAGGCCGAGGCCGCCGCCGAGGCCGAGCTCGTGTTCAAGGCGAACCGCTTCGACATCGAGGCGCCGCACTTCGTGCTGGGCCGCATCGCGCAGGAGATCGAGGAGCGCTTCGGCCCGCGCGCGCTCTACGAGGACGGCCTCGAGGTGGTCACCACCCTCGACCTCACGCTGCAGCACGAGGGCGAGCGGGTCATCGAGCGCTGGGTGAGCGAGTTCGAGGAGCAGTCCGACGGGCACAACGGCGCCCTCTTCGCCCTCGACCCGAGGACGGGCCAGATCCTCGTCTACGTGGGCAGCCGCGACTACTTCCGCGACGACATCGAGGGCCGCAACGACAACATCCTCGCGCAGAACTCGCCGGGCTCCACGCTCAAGCCGTTCACCTACATGGCGGCGTTCATGAACGGCTGGAGCACGGGCACGGGCATCATCGACGAGCCCGCGAAGATCATCGACCCGGCCACCGGCGAGTTCTTCGAGCCGCGCAACCCCGGCGGTAAGTTCCATGGCATCCTCCCGGCGCGCGAGGCGCTGGGGAACTCGCTGAACATCCCCGCCTTCAAGACGATCCTCTTCGCGGGCGTGGGCGAGACGGTCGACCTGCTGAAGCAGGTGGGCTTCACCACCCTCGACAACCCGCTAGGGTACGGGCCGGCGCTCACCCTGGGCGGCGTCGACATCACGCTGCACGACATCACGTACGCCTACAGCGTGCTCGCCACCGAGGGGCTGATGCGCGGGCAGGAGCGGCTGGACGCGGCCGCGCCGGGCACGCGCCAGCTGGAGCCGGTAGCGCTGCTGCGCGTGACCGACCACGACGGCGAGCTGCTCTACCAGTTCACGGAGCCCACGGCACGGCGCGTCGTGCCGTCCAACTTCGCCTACCTCGTGACGAGCATCATCTCGGACGGCGACAACCAGTGCATCATCTTCGGCTGCGGCGCGCTGGGCCTGCCGGGCCGCCCCTCGGCGCAGAAGACCGGCACCTCCGAGCCGTTCGAGGACTCGAAGGCCATCGGCGACACCTGGGCGCTCGGCTACACGCCCGAGCTGGTGGCGGGGGTGTGGGCGGGCAACGCCGACAACTCGCCGATGCACGACATCCTCAGCACCACAATTTCCTGGCGCAGCTGGCGCGACTTCATGACGCTGGCCCACGAGCAGCTCGCGCTGCCGCCGACGAAGTTCGAGCGGCCCACGGGCGTGGAGGAGCGCGAGCTGTGCTGGCCCTCCGGTCGCCTGCCCTCGGAGCTGTGCCCGCGCGAAAACCGCTACAGCGGCCTCTTCGCAGCCGACGTGCTGCCGCGCGACGAGGACGAGCTGGCCGCGATGGTGGACGACTGGTGGCAGCTCGTCCGCATCGACACGCGCACGGGGCTCCGCGCCACCGCCACCACGCCCTCCGCCTTCGTCGCGGAGGAGGTGCGGCTGGTGCTGCCGCCCGAGGAGATCGTGGACTGGGGGGATCTCCCCGAGTGGTCCGCCGCAAACGGGCTCGTCGGGCGGCTGGCGCCGCCGGAGGAGAGCACGGCGGCGGGCGCGCTGGTCTCCGTGATCTCGCCGGTGGCGGCGCAGACCGTCTTCGGCCAGCTCCAGATCCGCGGCCGCGCCGACGCGCCCGACTTCGAGGGCTTCGCCGTCGAGTGGGGGCGCGGCTCCAGCCCCGACGTCTGGGTGCGGCTGCGCGCCTCCGACCGGCCCGTGGGCGGCGGCGTGCTCGCGAGCTGGAGCACGCGCAGCGTGCCCAACGGCGCCTACACCGTCCGCGTGGTGGTGGACGACGCGAAGCTCGGGCGGCTCCGCTTCGCCGTGCCGGTGACGGTGGACAACGGCGACGCCGGCGCGGCCGCCGACCTCGCGCCGTGGGGGCAGATCACGCGCCCCGCTGCGGGCGCGGTGGTCTCCGGCACCCTCGTCGTGACGGGGAGCGCGCTCTCGGGCGAGCTGCTGGACGCCCGCCTCGACGTCGGCGCGGGGCTCTCCCCTGCGAGCTGGATCGAGGTCGGGCGCATCGGCCAGCCGCAGGTCGCGACCACGCTGGGGCGCTGGGACACGACGGCGGTGGAGGACGGCACGTACACGCTGCGGCTGACGATCCGCGACCGCCAGCTCGGCCTCGCCGAGATCACGACCGTACTCACCGTGCGCAACGAGACGGACGACGAGTAGGCGCGCGTCGTGGCGCGCCTCGGGGCGCCTCGGCGCGCGTCAGGCCGACGGCGCGCGGACGTTGCGGATCGCGCTGAAGAAGCGCTCCATCTCGTCGAGCTGGCCGGCCAGCACCAGCACGTCGTCGCGCCTCAGCCGCTCCTGCCGGTCCGGGTAGAGGATCACCTGCGAGCCGCGCGCCAGCAGCAGCAGCGTCGCGCTGTCGGGGCGGCTGCCGATCACGTCGCCCAGCGCCTGCCCCACGATCTCCTGCGGCACCTGGACGCGGCTGACGCTGTAGCCCTCGACGACGTCGAGCGAGTCGGTGATGTCGAAGGAGGACCAGCTGTGCGCCAGCCGCAGCCCGGTGTCGCGCTCGGGGTAGATCACGCGGTCGGCGCCGACGCGCGTGAGGATCTCCCCGTGGAGGTCGTTGCGCGCCTTCGCGATCACCCGCTCCACGCCGAGGCGCTTGAGCA
Organism: Dehalococcoidia bacterium; assembly: GCA_963667515.2. Classification (GTDB taxonomy): domain Bacteria; phylum Chloroflexota; class Dehalococcoidia; order UBA2979; family UBA2979; genus VYDC01. The sequence continues at coordinate 152,670 of CAXXXY010000011.1, forward strand.
GCAGCGTCACGAGGATGCTGGTCTCGATGTGGCTCGTGATGCCGACGACCGCGGAGTCGAAGCCGTCGACGCCGAGGCGCTCCAGAGCCTGCTGATCGGCGGCGTCGGTCTGCACGACATGCGAGAGCTGCGTCGCCAGCCGCTGCACCACCGCGAGGTCGGAGTCGATGCCGAGCACGTCGTGGCCGGCGCGCGCCAGCTCCTCGGCGACCGCGGAGCCGAAGCGCCCGAGGCCGATCACCGCCACCTGCTGCTTCATCGCGCCTCCCCCCGTGCCACCCTTCCCCGGGTGATGGGGTGCCCCTCGCATTCTGGGCGGCCCCCCGGCCGCGATCCAGCGCGCTCCGCGCTGCGAGCACACGATCGCGCCGGCGCTAGGGCCCGCCCGCCCGCTCGCTCAGCTCGCGCACCTGCGCGCGCGACGTCACGCCGCGCAGCTCGTCGAGGAAGGCGTCGAGCGAGCCGAGGCGCCGGCGCAGCTCCCGCAGCTCGTCCCCCAGCGGGTCGACGGAGTCGGCGCGCGCGGCGTAGCTGCCGAACCACGCGAAGTACGCCTGGTTGATGCGCCGGATACGGATCCCCTCCTCGGCGAGCTCCGCGCGCACCTGCTCCATGCGCCGCTCCGCCTCCGCGAGGCGCCCCGCCGCCAGCAGCTCGTCGACCTCGAGGCGGAGCGCCCGCAGCGCCCGCGCGGCGACCTCGTCGCGCGGGTCGGGCGCGTCGCCGCCCGGCGAGGCCGCCTCGTCGGCCGTCGCGGAGGCGCCCGCGCCCGTGGGGTCGCCGAAGCGCGCGATCACGCGCGCCGCCACCTCGTCGCCCACCACGTCGGCCACCGTCTCGTTCAGCGTGCGCAGCTCCTGCGAGCGGAAGTAGGAGGCGCCCAGCGGGTAGAACGCGAGGTAGTGGTGCGTCCACTCGTGAGCGGCGGTGCCGACGGTGCCGGCGTAGCTGCGGCTCGCGCTGACCACCGCGGGGTAGAGCGCGACGCCGCCCGTTCGCAGCGCCAGTGCCGACAGCCCCGCATCGCGCTCCTCGACGGCGCGCTCCAGCGCCGTCGCCTGATCGAGCGTCATGCCGGGGCGCAGCAGCTCGTCGCCGACGCGCTCGATGCGGTCGCGCGGCGAGGTCACGAGCACCCGCGGCGGCAGCGCCAGCTCCACGTCCACGGGCGGGAAGACCGAGCCGGGGAGGGGAATGCGCCCGTCGACGCGCAGCTCCGTGAGCACCGCGTCGATGCGCCCCTCGATCGCGGCCTCCACCGCCGACTCCAGCCGCGCGGCCTCGGAGCCGCCGCGGTCGTCGAGCGCGAAGTAGCGCGCGATCGCCTCGTCGGCGGCGGGGTCGTCGCGCAGCGGCGCGCCCAGCGCGTGCAGCCACTTGTTGGGGACGCTCGCGATCTCCCAGCGCAGGAAGTCGAAGCGGCGCCCCTCGCCCTCGAAGCGCAGCGCGAGCAGCCCCGCCCACAGCGCCGCCGCGACGAGGGCGGCCGCGACGACGAGCGCGAGCGTGCCGCGGCGGCCCCAGCGCTCCAGCGCCGGGCGCGCGTCGCGCGCGCGCCTCGGGCCACCGGGCGGGGCGCCGTCGCGGGCGGCGGGGAGCGGCTGCTCGTGCGTCACCGATCGAGCGTAGCGCGACCCCCGCGCGCTCGCGCGCGTGTCGCCTGAGGCGGCGCGGGCCGTACAGTAGGCCGCGCGATGCCGATGCCGCCGCTCGCGCCCGGGCGCTCCCGAATCCTCGCGGCCGCGGCGATCGACGCCGCGCTGCTCGTCGGCATCCACGCGGGCGCGCTCGCGCTCGCGACGGGCTGGCTGCTGGCGCGCACCGACGCCGGCCGCGTCGACGTGGGGGAGGGGGACGCGGTGGTCGCCGTCGCCATCGCGGGCGCCGCTGCCCCGGCCTGGGTCGCTTGGACGCTGCTGATCACGCATCGGCGGCTGGGGACGCCCGGCCAGCGCGTCGCCCGCGTCCGGCCGGTGCCGGAGTGGGGCGTGCCGCAGTGGTCGCTCTACGTGCGCGCGATGACCTCGCCGCTCTCGCTACCCGGCTGGCTGTGGATGGCCGCCACGCCGCTCGTGGCGGGGATGACGGCGTGGCTCGCGCTGCCGGCCCTGCTCGCGGCGGCGGCCGTGCTGGCGGGCGGCGTCGGCTCGCTCGCCATCGCGCTCGTGCGGCCGAGCGCGCGGATGCTGCACGACCGCGTGGCGCGCACGGTGCTGGTGACGGTGGATCCATGAGCGACGAGCCGCGGCAGCAGCGCTTCGAGTTCGGCGAGGAGCCCGCCGAGCCCACGCCGTCCCTCGGCGCCGCGCCTCCCGACGACGCGCCTCCCGACGACGCGCCTCCCGACGACGCGCCTCCCGACGACGCGCCTCCCGACGACGCGCCTCCCGACGACGCGCCTCCCGACGACGTGCCCGCCGACGAGGCGCCCGCCGACGTGAGCGCCGACGCCACCATCGACGAGGTGCGCACCGCCCCTGCGTCACCCGAGCAGCCCGAGCCTCCGAGACCCCCCGAGCCGCCGGAGCCGCCGAGACCGCCCGAGCGCCGCGAGCCCCCCGACGCGCTCGACGCGCCCTCGGCATCGGCCTCACCGCTCGCGGCCGCTCCGCCCGAGCACCTCGACGCGGCGCCGCCCCCTCTCGACGCGGCGCCGACCGAGCCACCGGCGCCGGCCGGCGCGGAGCGGCCCGCGCCGGTCGTGACGGAGGAGGGCGAGTTCTGGTTCGCGGGCGCCGAGGAGGAGGCGCTCGCGCGGCGGGAGCTGCGGGCCGAGCGCTGGACGCCACTGCGCCACGCCGGGGCGTGGGTCGCGGGCCTGGCGCTGGTCGCCGTGGCGGCGGGCACGCTGGGCGCGCACTCCGTGGTGCAGGCGACCGGTGAGGAGGTGGCGCTGCCCGCGCTGCGTCGCGCCATCGACGCGCTGGCGCAGCCCGAGGCGCTGCTGGAGCTGCACCGCGAGGAGCTCGCCGAGGCGGCCGCGGGCGCCGCCTCGCCCGAGGCGGACGTCGAGCTGCCGGGCTACCCCGTGGTCGGCGTGGCGCTCACGGCGGAGGAGGCGGGCAGCGGCGACCTCGAGCGGATGCGCGATGCGCTGCTCGAGCGCAGCGCCGCGCTCGTCCACGCGGAAGGGCGCGTCGCGCTCGCCGAGGGCGGGCTCGCCCCGCCCGCGAGCGATCGCCTCTCCACGGCCGGGGCGGTGGCGGGCCTGCTGGACGGGCTGACGGCGGAGAACCACGACCGCTGGTCGGGCTGGCGCACGGCGCTCGTCGCGCTGGCGGCGCTGCTGGGCGCGGCGGTGCTGGCGCTGCCGCGCGGCTTCGGCGGCGTGCTGGGGCTCGGCGCGGCGCTGCTCGCGGCGGGGCTCGTGGTGGCGGGCGCGGCGCTGGGGCTGCGTGTCGCGCTCTCGCTGGCGGGCGGCGAGGGCCCGCTCCTCGACGAGTACCTGCGCATCTCGCGGGAGCTGACCCGCATCCCGCTGCGCAACGGCCTCGTGCTGGCCGCCTCGGGAGTGGCGCTGGCGCTGCCCGCCGCGCTGCTGCGCGCGCTCTTCGAGCGCTCCGTGACGCGCGAGTCGCCGCGCGCCGCTGGCCGCGAGATCGAGCTCTAGCGAGATGTCGGCAGCGGGCCGGCGGCGCCGGTTGACGGGTACGCGGGCGGCCGATAGCGTCGCGAGTCGCGCCGCGCCCACGCTCGCGGCGCCCGGCACGCCCCTCGGAAGGTCCCGCATGCTGCGCAACCCGCGCGCCTTCGGCCAGCCGCTCGCCATCGGCGCGCCGACGCCCCCCGCGGAGATCCCCGCGCGCCCGATGCGGATGATCCACTTCTTCGACCCGAGCCACCCGCGCATGCGCGCGCGCATCCCCGAGATCCTCCCGCAGGTCGACGTGCTGCTGGGCAACCTCGAGGACGCGATCGCCGCCGACAAGAAAGAGGAGGCGCGCGGCGGCCTGATCGAGGTCGCGCGCGAGAACGACTTCGGCAGCACGGCGCTGTGGACGCGCGTCAACAGCCTGGACTCGCCGTGGTTCCTCGACGACATCACGGAGCTCGTCGCCACGATCGGCAACGAGCTGGACGTGATCATGCTGCCCAAGGTGAACGGCCCCTGGGACATCACCTACCTCGACCAGCTGCTGGCGCAGCTCGAGGCGAAGCACGGCGTGCGCGAGCCGCTGCTGGTGCACGCGCTGCTGGAGACGGCGATCGGCGTCGCCAACGTCGAGGAGATCGCGGCCGCCAGCCCGCGCATGCAGGGCATGAGCCTGGGCCCGGCCGACCTCGCGGCGTCGCGGCGGATGAAGACCACGCGCGTGGGCGGCGGCCACCCCGCTTACCTCGTCCGCACCGACCCCGACCCCGACGACGCGGAGGCGCCCCGCCCCACCGCGCAGCAGGATCTCTGGCACTACACGATGGCGCGGATGGTGGACGCGTGCTCCGCCGCCGGCGCCTATCCCTTCTACGGCCCCTTCGGCGACATCTCGGACCCCGTCGCGTGCGAGGACCAGTTCCGCAACGCCTTCCTGATGGGCTGCGTGGGGGCGTGGTCGATCCACCCCAGCCAGATCGCGATCGCGAAGCGCGTCTTCTCGCCGCCCGCCGACGAGGTGGCGTTCGCGCGCCGCATCGTGGAGGCGATGGGCGACGGCTCGGGCGTGATCATGCTCGACGGCAAGATGCAGGACGACGCCACCTACAAGCAGGCGCAGGTGATGCTGACCACGGCGCGCCAACTTGCCGAGCGCGACGAGGAGCTCGCCGCGCTCTACGGCTTCGACGCGGAGGCGTAGCCGCAGCCGAGCCAGGTAGCCACGCGCGGCGACGACGGGGAGAGCCATGCGCTTCTACGAGTTCGAGGCGAAGGAGCTGCTCCGGCGGCGCGGGGTGCCGCTCCCGGAGAGCCGGCTCGCGCGGACGCCCGAGGAGGCCGCCGAGGCGCAGCGCGCACTCGACGGGCCGGTGGTGCTGAAGTCGCAGGTGCTGAGCGGCGGCCGCATGAAGGCGGGCGGCGTGCGCTTCGCCGACACCGCCGAGGAGGCGCGCGCCGCCGCCGAGGCGATCCTCGCCATCGAGATCAACGGGCAGCAGCCCATGGGCGTGCTCGTCGAGCAGAAGGGCGATATCGCGCAGGAGTACTTCGCCGCCGTCACCTGGGACGGGCGCGCCAAGCGGCCCGTCATCATCTTCAGCGACATGGGCGGCATCGACATCGAGGAGGTCGCGGAGACGCATCCCGACCACGTCTCGCGCACGCATCTCTCCACGCTGCGCCCGCTCTCGGACTACCAGGCGAAGCTCGCCGTCGCGCGCACCGGGGTCACGGGCGGCGACCTGAACCGGCTCAGCCGCATCGTGCTGCAGCTCGCGCGGGTCTTCCGCGAGTACGACCTGACGCTCGCCGAGATCAACCCGATCGGCAAGCTCGCCGACGGCAGCATCCTCGCGCTCGACTCGCACATGGACATGGAGGCGGAGGCGCGCGGCACGCACCGCGCGCTGCTCGCCGAGCTCGGCATCCCCGACGAGGACACGCGGCAGGCGCGCCCGCCGACGCCGTTCGAGGTGGCAGGCGCGCAGGTGGACGCGCAGGACACGCGCGGCGTCGCCGGCAACGTCACCGAGTTCTCGGGCAACCTCGGGCTGGTGATCGGGGCGGGCGGCGGCTCGCTCACGCTCTTCGACGCCGTGCGCGCCGCCGGCGGCAACCCCGCCGACTACTGCGAGGTGGGCGGCAACCCCTCCGTGCGCAAGACGGCGGCGCTGACGCAGCTCATCGTCTCCAAGCCGGGCGTCGAGAAGATCGCAGTGATGATGAACGTCGTCTCCAACACCCGCGTCGACATCATGGCGCGCGGGGTGATCAAGGGCGTCATCGACGCCGGCTTCGACCCCGCCGAGAAGATCGCGATCTTCCGCATCCCCGGCTCGTGGGAGGAGGAGGGCTTCGCGATCCTGCGGCGCTACGGCGTCGAGTACGTCGATCGCACGGTCTCGATGCACGAGGCGGCGGGCCGGGCGGTCGCGAAGCTCGCCTCAGCGGACGGGAGCTAGCCGCGTGTCGATCCTCGTCGACTCAGGCAGCACCTTCGTCATCCAGGGCATCACGGGCCGCGAGGCCGTGACGATGGCGCGCGAGCTGCTGGACTACGGCTCGAAGCTGATCGGCGGCGTCACCCCGGGCCGCAAGGGCCGCGAGGTGCACGGCGTGCCCGTGGAGGACACGGTGCGCGCGTTCACGGAGCGCGAGCGCGTCGACGGCTCGATCGTCGTCGTGCCGCCAGCCTTCGCCGCCGACGCCGTGCACGAGGCGATCGAGGCCGGCGTGAAGCTGATCGTCGTCGTCACCGAGCGCATCCCGCGCCGCCAGGTCGCGGAGTTCGTCGAGCACGCGGAGCAGGAGGGCGCGCGCATCATCGGCCCCAACTGCCTGGGCATCATCTCGCCGGGCAAGTCGCGCATGGGGGGCATCGGCGGCTCCGCCGACGCCACGCGCCGCGCCTTCCAGCCCGGCAGCGTGGGCGTGATGTCGCGCTCGGGCGGGATGACCGTGGAGATCGCGAACGCGCTCTCGCAGGCGGGCCTCGGCATCTCGACGGCGTGCTCGATCGGCGGCGACGCCATCATCGGCTCGACCTACGCGGAGCTGATGCCGCTCTTCGACGCCGACCCGGAGACGCGGGGCATCGCCATCTACAGCGAGCCCGGCGGACGTGCCGAGGCCGCGCTCGCCGAGTACATGGAGGCGGCCTCCTCGCGCCTGCCCGTCGTCGCCTTCATGGCGGGGCGCTTCATGGACGCGATGCCCGGCATGCGCTTCGGCCACGCCGGCACCATCGTCGAGGGCAAGGAAGACACGACCGCCGAGAAGATCGAGCGCATGGGGCGCGCCGGCATCGCCGTCGCCGACCGCATCGAGGAGATCCCCGCGCTGCTCCGTGAGCGCATGGGGGCGAGCTGATGCCCGACGGCATGTTCATCCGCGTCGACATCGACGACGCGGTGCGGGGGGACGCGGAGCTCGCGCAGCGCCTCGTCGAGGTCTGCCCCGTCGATATCTTCGAGCGCGCGGAGGATGGGCGTGTGGCGACGGTCGCGGCGAACCTCGACGAGTGCACGCTCTGCGACCTCTGCATCCAGGCCGCCGGCCCCGAGCGCGTGCAGGTCGTGAAGCTCTACGCGGAATGAGCAAAGCGCCGCGAGCCGACGGAGCAGAGTATTTCGCGAAGGTCGTAGCGCGGCTGCCGGAGCGACTGGACGAGCTGACGGCGGCACGTGCCGTGCGCCGCGACCGGCACGTCTCCGTGCCCAAGGCACCTGGGGTCTATCTCTTCTCCGAACGCCGCGCACCCATCTACGTCGGGCAGACCCGGAACCTTCGACGACGACTCGCGGATCACACGAACCGCAGCTCACTGCACCAAACCGCCGCTTTCGCGTTCAACGTTGCGAAGGAGATGGCAAAGCGTCGACGCATGAAGGTGTCCGGCACGCGCAAGGAACTAGTGGCCCGTCGAGAGTTCAACTCGGTGTTCGCCGAAGCCAAGCAGCGGGTGGCGGCGATGCCGGTGCAGTTCATGCTGATGGACGACCCCATCGAGCGAACGATCTTCGAGATGTACGCGACGAAGCACCTCGGGACCGAGCGCTACAACTCGTTCGAGACGCACTAGAGGAGCGCAGGTGGCGATGCTGATCTCCGAGCCGATGGCGGAGGGGCTCTCCGCGCAGGTGGGGCGCGAGTACGCCGACTCGATCCAGTACGCGATGCTCGGCGCCTACTTCGACCGCGAGGCGCTGCCGAACCTCGCCGCTCGCTACCTCGGGCAAGCCGAGGAGGAGAAGGCGCACGCGCTGAAGCTGATCGCCTTCCTCACCGACTCAGGCGCCGTCGCGCGCGTGCCCGCGATCGAGGCGGGGCAGGCCGACTTCGCCTCGCCCGAGGAGGCGCTCGCGCTCGCGCTGCACAGCGAGCAGGAGGTCACCGCCGCCATCAACGCGCTCATGGACCGCGCGATCGACGAGCGTGACCACCTCTCGCGCGGCCTGCTCCAGTGGTTCATCGACGAGCAGCTGGAGGAGGTCGCCTCCGCTGACGCGCTCGTCACGGTCGCCCGCCGCGCCGGCGACAACCTGCTCTACCTGGAGCAGTACGTCGCGGGCCTCCCCGCCCCCGGCGCCGAGGGCACCGCGCCCGCCTAGCCCTCGCCCGACTCGCCCTCGTCGGTGGCGGCGTCCGATCGCCAGATCGTGTGCCGCGGGGCGCGGTCGCCGTGTCCGCTGGTGCGCGTCAGCAGGCACGTCTCGACGAGCAGCTCGACGAGCGTCTGCGCGCCGAGGCCGGAGAGCCGGCCGCTCGGCGGCGTAGGCCGCCTCGGCGGCGCGGCGGAGATCGGCGTCGCCGATCACCTCGGCCCGCCCCGTGAGGTAGAGGGCACCCTCGCTCTCCGGGAGCGGGTAGGAGTGCAGGGCGTAGCGGCCATCGCGCAGCAGGTCGCGTGCCTTCGGCGACGGGATGAGGAAGGCGAGCAGCCGCCCGCCGACGAGGATCGGCGACACCGGGGTGCACGCGCGGCCCGCCGTCCGGGCGCACCGTCGCGAGCGTCCCCAGCCCGACGCCGAAGAAGTAGAGGAGCTCGCGCCCCGCCTCGGCCAGATCGGGTCGCGCGCGCTCGAAGTCGGCCCAGCGCAGTGCGGCTCCACTCAGGGCGGCTCCACTCACGGCGGCCCCGCCTCCTGCTCGGCCTCCCGCTCGGCAGCGATGGTCGGGCGGCCGTGCGCGGCGATCTCGGCGTCGCGCTCGACGCGGCGCAGCGCCTCGCCCGAGCAGCCCAGCGCGCGCAGCTGCCGCTCGAACATCTCGCGCTCGTGGCGCGCGGCCAGCAGCTCCGGGCGGCCGAAGCGGCCGCTGGTGTCGACGACGACGGCGTGGTAGCGCCGCCACTCGGCGTAGAGCGCGAGGCACGCCTCGCCGTGCTCGTGGCCGGGCGCGAACGTCGGCTCCTCGGCCATCGCTAGCCCGCGGGCGCGGCGTCGATCTGGGCGATGCGGCGGGCGTGGCGGCCGCCCTCGAAGGGCGTGGCGAGCCAGGCGTCGACGATCGCCAGCGCGAGCTCCTCCGACACCATACGCTCGCCGATCGAGATCACATTCGCGTCGTTGTGGCGGCGGCCCAGCTCGGCGGCCTCGACGCTCCAGCACAGCGCGCAGCGCACGCCGCGCACGCGGTTGGCGACGATCGCCTCGCCGTTGCCGGAGCCGCCCAGCACGATGCCGCGCTCGCACTCGCCGCGCGCCACGGCCTCGGCGGTGGGGCGGATGAAGAGCGGGTAGTCGACCGTCTCCCGCGAGTCTGTGCCGAAGTCCACCACCTCGTGCCCCGCGGCCGCGAGGTGGCGGCGGATCGCCTCCTTGTAGCGGTAGCCCGAGTGGTCGGAGCCGATCGCGATGCGCACGGCCGGCTCAGCCCGCGCGCGCGGCCTGCGCGAGGAGCTGGCGGCCGATCACCTTCAGCTCCAGCACCGGCTTCACGCCCTCGAAGATCGGCAGCACCAGCGCGTCCACGACGTAGCGCGAGATCGGGTCCTCCTCGGAGAAGCCCCAGCCGCCGTGCAGCAGCTGCGCCTCGCGCGTGACCTCGCCCGCGATGTCGCAGGCGAGCAGCTTCGCCATCGCGGGCTCGATGGCGCGCGTGTCGAAGTCGCGCGCCGCGGTGTAGGTGAGCTGCCGCGCCGCCGCGGTGTGCGTCGCCATGACGCCGATCTTGTGCTGCGTGAGCTGGTACTCGGCGAGCGGCCGGCCGAACTGCGCGCGCTGCGTCACGTACTGGCACGCCTTCTCCAGCGCCGCCTGCGCCACGCCGATGGCGCGGCCGCCCGTCTGCAGCCGCCCCGCCGCGAAGCCGCCCATCTGCACGAAGAAGCCGTTGCCCACGCCCTCGTCGCCGCCCACGAGGTTGGCGTGCGGCACCCAGACATCGTCCAGCGTGACGGTGAAGGAGTGCATGCCGCGGTAGCCGGGGGTGGGGTTGGCGGTGCCCTCCATCACGCCGCCCTCGGGCTGCTCGTAGCGCCAGTGGTGCCCCTCGAAGGGCGGCTTCGGCACCATGAACAGCGACAGCCCGCGGTTGCCGGAGGCGGGGTCCGGGTCGGTCCGCGCCAGCAGCGCCAGCACCGTGGCGCGCCCGGAGAACGTGCTCCACGCCTTCTGCCCGTTGATGCGCCAGCCGCGCTCGCCCTCGTGCTCCGCGGGGGTGGCGCGCGTCTGCAGCGAGGCGACGTCCGAGCCGGTGTCGGGCTCGGTGACGGCGATCGCCACCAGCTCCTCGCCCGCCGCAATGCGCGGCAGCCACTGGGCGCGCTGCTCCTCCGTGCCGCCCGCGAGCAGCGCCTTCGTCAGGATCTCGGGTCGCGTGGAGAGCGAGCCCGCCGCGGCCAGCGAGGCCGCGGAGAGCTCCTCGGTGATGATGATCATCGGGAGGTCGCCCATCCCGGTGCCGCCGTACTGCTCGGGGATGGAGGAGCCGAAGAAGCCCTGCCGCGAGAAGGCGTCGAGCAGCGAGTCCGGGACCAGCAGGTCCTCGCGGTGGATCTGCTGCGCGATCGGCGCCACCTCGTTGCGGGCGAACTCGCGCGCCATGTCGCGCGTGAGCGTCGCGGTCTCGTCTTCCAGCTCGACGTTGTTCGCGCCAAGCGAGGCGATGACCTCGCGGCCGAGCTCGCGCAGCCGCTCGTCGGCGAGGCCGGCGCGCAGCTCCGCGCGCAGCTCGGGCGCCTGCAGCGGCGCGAGGTCGGCCGCGGCGAGCCCGAAGCCCTCCCACGCGGCGTCGATGGATGAGCCCAGCGCGTGCGCGACCTCGGCGGCGTAGGCGTGCGCCATCGTCGCCTGCCGCGCGTCGGGCGCGCCCGCCTGAGCCAGCCGCTCGGCGTAGGCCGTGAGCTCGTGCGCCGCGCGCACCTGCGTGGCGAGGTAGGCGACACGCTCCGTGTGCACCTGATGGTCGTCGATGCGGCGCCCGCCCTCGGTCAGCGCGGCCGCGCTCGCGAGGGCCGCGCCGATGACGGCCTGCGCCGCCTCCACCAGCCGCCGCGCCGAGGCGAGCTGCGCCCCCGCCGAGGTCTCCGTCGTGGTCATGCGGTCCTCCTCGTCGCCCTCGCCGTCGCCGCGGTCGCCGTCACTGTCCGGGCCATCGAAGGTCAGCGGGCCTTCGGCATCAGCACCGTGTAGTCCAGGTCGAGCACCACCGCCGGGTGGTAGCGCTCGCGGCCGTCCTCGCCGGCCACGCGCAGCGACACGTCCTCGGTTGCGGGGTCGGCGTTCTTCGCGGCGACCAGCCGCAGCCGCAGCGCGCCCGCGTCCTCGCGCCCCAGCTCGATGCGCTCGAGCACGTCCGTCCACGCGAAGACGGTGTCGCCGGCGAAGGTGGGGTTGCTGTGCGTGCCGCCGTTGAAGGCGAGCACGCGCACCGCATTCTCCAGCCCGTTGAACGCCAGCTCGCGCGCCACCGAGATGATGTGCCCGCCGTAGATCACGCGCCGCCCGAAGCGGCTGCCCGCGAGCGAGTGCGCGTTGAAGTGGGCGCGCGCCGTGTTCTGGTAGAGGCGCGCCGCCATCTGGTGCTCCGCCTCCTCGATGGCGACGCCCTCGACGTGGTGGATGCGCTCGCCGGGCTCGTAGTCCGCCCACCAGGAGCGGCCGCCGGTGATCACGGGGTCGAAGCCCGCGAGGTCGAGCTCGGGGGGGACGTGCAGCGAGGACGCCTCCACGGCGGCGGGGGTGTCGGGCGCGTCGTCGACGCCGGAGGCGCTCCCCGGGTCGCGCTTCGCCATCAGCACCCAGCGAATGAAGGAGAGCACCTCCTCGCCGCGCTGGTTGCGGCCCACCGTGCGCACCCACACGACGCCGCTGTCGCCGCCCCGCGACTCGCGCCGGCCCAGCACCGTGGTGTGCGAGCTGAGCGTGTCGCCGGGATAGACCGCCGCGCCGAAGCGCAGGTCAGCGTAGCCGAGGTTGGCGATGGCGTTGAGCGAGATGTCCGGGACCGTGTTGCCGAAGACGATGTGGAAGACGAGCAGGTCGTTCACCGTCTCGCGGCGGAAGCCGAGGGCGCGCGCGAACTCGGCGTCGCAGTGCAGCGGGTAGCGGCTGGCGGTGAGCGCGATATAGAGCGACTGGTCGCCCTCGCTGACGGTGCGCGGCACGGCGTGCGCGATCTCGAGGCCGCTCGCGAGGTCCTCGAAGTAGTTGCCGGTGGTCGCCTTGCCGGCGGCCGTCGCCTCCCACGTCGCCACGCGCACCCCCTGCCCGCGCCCATTGTAGGCGGAGCCCGCGGATGCGCGACCGCGAACGCTCGATGAGCACGCGCGATCGGGGCGCCACGCCCACGCCGATGTACCCTGTGCGCGCGGCCAGGGCTGCGGCCCCGGACGACGCAGGGACGGGAGGGCACGTGGGTTCCAGGGAGCTGCAGGCGCTGGTCGCGGTGCTCGAGCAGGAGCTCGCGCGCGAGCAGGAGGGGCACGTCCTCGGGACGTGGACGATCCGCTACGAGAAGGAGCGCGGGGCTTTCGCCTTCGACAAGTGCGAGAACGACGGCTACTGCGAGGAGCGGCCCTCCGTGCTCGCCCTCGACGGCGCCGTGCTCGACCCGGGCGGCCCGATCGTGATCGGGGGCTAGCGCGATGCCGGATGCGACGCCCGACGCGATCCCGCAGGCGGCGCTCTCGCACTGCGCCGTGGCGGTGCACGACCTGGACGAGGCGGTGGCCGACTACGGCCGGCTCTTCGGCCTCGTGGTCGGCGAGCGAGGCGAGAACCCGTGGGGGCACTTCCGCTGGGCGCAGATGGGCTGGGCCGGCGAGCAGGCGATCCAGCTGATCCAGCCCGAGAGCGACGACACGCACGTCGCCCGCGTCATGCAGGCCCGCGCCGACGAGAAGAACCCACACGGCGAGGGCTACTACATCTCCGTGTGGACCACGCCCGACCCGGTGGCGCTGGCCGCGCACATCGAGGCGGCGGGCGGGCGCGTGATCGACCGCAGCGATGGCTCCGGCGTGCACTGGGTGCACCCCTCGGCGGCGCACGGCGCCTTCCTGGAGATCGTGCCGCTGAAGGAGCCGAAGCCCGCGGGCATGCCGCTCCTCATCTCGCACCTCGGCGTGGCGGTCGCCGACCTCGACGAGGCCGAGCAGACGTTCGAGCGCGAGCTCGGCTGGGTGCGCCCGCGCGAGCGCTGGGTGCTGGAGTCGGGCGACTTCGAGGCCGCCTCGATCTTCTCGGGCGAGCAGCAGACGATGACGCTGATCCACCCGCGCTCGCCCGAGAGCCCGATCGCGCAGCAGATGCGCAAGCGCGCCGACGAGCGGAACCCGCGCGGCGAGGGGCCGCACATCTCGGTCTGGACCTCGCCCGACACGACCGCGCTCGCCGAGGGCATCGAGGCGGCCGGGGGCCGCGTGATCCGCACCTCCGGCTGGCCCGACGCCGGCAGCATGCTGATCCCGCCCGGGGAGACGCACGGCATGCTGATGGAGGTCACGCCGCAGCGCGCCGAGCCCACGCTCTAACGGCGCCCCGGCGGCCGCACGCAGCAAGCAGCAGGTTCGGCGTTCCCGCACGGGCGCCGCTGGAGGGGGAGGCGACGATGGCGCTGAGCTCGGTGAGCCCGATGATCACGGTCAAGAACGTCAAGCGCTCGCTCGCGTGGTACGAGGATGTCCTCGGCTTCACGCCCGAGCAGCAGATGCCCGACGAGCGGCGGCCGGTGTTCGGCATCGTCCGGCGAGACGAGGTGATGATCCTGTTCTCGACGGGCGCCGACCCCTTCGAGGGGACGAAGCCGCCGCGCGCGCTCGTGAACGCGGTCGCCACGCGCGCCGCGCAGAAGGTGGTGCACCTCTACCTGGAGACGAACAGCCTGCGCGCCGACTACAACCGCGCCCTGAAGCGCGGTGCCACGATCCTCGCCGAGCCGATGCGGATGCCGTGGGGCGACCGCGAGTTCAGCCTGCGCGACCCGAACGGCTACGTCGTGCACGTGCTGCAGCCCGCGCCCGCTCGGAGCTAGGCCGCGCGCCGCCGGCGAGCCGACCGCTCAGCGGGCGCGCGGCGCCACGCCCGGTCGCTCGGCGGGGGCCGGCCCCATGGGGGGCGGCGGCCCGGCAGGGAGCGGCGCATCCGGCGCGCGCGGGGCGGAGGGCGGGCCGGGCGGCGGGCCTCGGCGGGCGCGCCGATGGCGCTCGATCAGCGCGGTGGGCGGGCGCGCCGCGAGGATCAGCGGGATGCCCGCGGCCACCACCGCCGCCGAGATCAGCCAGCCGGGCGTGTAGCCGCCGCCCGCGTCGACGATCAGCCCCACGGTGAGCGGCCCGCCGAACGAGCCGATCGTCACCCACAGCCGCGAGAGCCCGGCGATCGTGCCGAAGCTCGTCGTGCCGAAGTAGTCCGCGAGCAGCGCCGGCCGCAGCGGCGCGGTGCCGCCGAAGCCCGGCGCCACGATCAGCATCACCAGGTAGCTCTGCTCCAGCGTGTGGACCAGCGGCATCAGCGCCAGGCCCACGGCCATCAGCGCGATCGCGCCCGCCAGCACCACGCGCTTCTCGTAGCGGTCGGCGAGCCAGCCGCCGGCGAGCCGGCCGATGACCGAAGCCAGCGCGAAGGCCAGCACGGTGCTCCCCGCCTCGGCCTTCGACACGCCGAGCGACTCCATGAACGGCACCTGGTGCACGATCAGCGCCGTCCAGCCGAAGCCGTTGGCGATCAGCCCCAGCGAGATCAGCAGGAACGCGCGCGTGCGGACGGCGCGCGCGACGGGGATGCCCCACGGCTCGCCCCGCGTGTCCTCGTCGCCGGGGGCGAGCGGGATGCCGTCCATCGGCTGCGGGTGGCCGTTGGGCCGACGGCGCACGTTCAGCGCGGCGAGCGAGCCGCCCACGAGCACGACCACCGCGAGCACCCGCAGCGCGGTGCGCCAGCCCAGCTCGTCCACCAGCAGCGCCACGGGCACCGTCATCACGCCGGCCGCCGCCCCGCCCAGCGAGAGCATCGCGAGCGCGCGGCCGCGACGCGCCTCGAACCAGCTCGCCGCCGCGACGGTGCCGACCGGACCCGACGCCGAGCTGATGCCGATCGCGATCAGCCCCATCGCAAGGTAGAACTGCCAGATGTTCTCGATGTACGAGGTCAGCAGCACGCCCGCCGAGACCAGCGCGAGCCCGCCGATCAGCACGCGCTGCGGGCCCAGCCGATCGATCGCGACGCCGATCAGCGGCGCCGCGATGCCGCCCGCCTCCGAGCGCACCGAGAAGGCGAGGCTCGTCGCGGCCACGCTCCATCCGAACTCGTCGATGATCGGGTTGAAGATCGTGCCGAAGCCGTAGAAGAAGGCGCCGCCGATGAAGGTGGTAATCGTCGCGGCGGAGAGGACGACCAGCCAGCCCTCGTAGACGCGGGGGAAGAGCCTCCTCAGCACCTGGCCCGCCCCTCGCCACGCGTCGCGCTCGCACGGCGCGCCCGCATCGCGCCTCCCGGCGTCGGCGGGAGCGGAGCGGATCGGCCTCACGTTCGCGTCAACTGCGTCTCGCGCCGCCGCCATCATACCCGCGTCCTTCGCACGCGCCCGCTCGCGGGGATGCGGACGGGCCGCGGCCTTGCGGTGCCCGGCGCCCCTCGTGCACGGTGCGCGGGCGCGGCTGGTGCGCCGCGCCGCCGGCGGCATCCCCGGCGCGACATCGAGGAGGCGGACGTGGACTACTCAGGCTTCCGCGACATCGTCGTCACCGTCGAGGACCGTGTCGCGACCT
The DNA here is from genome assembly GCA_963667515.2 of Dehalococcoidia bacterium. Taxonomy (GTDB): domain Bacteria; phylum Chloroflexota; class Dehalococcoidia; order UBA2979; family UBA2979; genus VYDC01. Next base: position 168,473 of record CAXXXY010000011.1, read on the forward strand.
TCCGCATCGACCGGCCGGAGACGCTCAACTCCTTCGGCCCCGACAGCTGGGACGAGCTGCTGGCGCTCGCGCGGATGCTGAACGAGGACGACGAGGTGCGCGCCGTGGTCTGCGCTCCCGAGGGGCGCGGCTTCAGCTCCGGCGCCTACGTGGGGGACCAGGGCACGCCCGACCCCTCGAAGCTCGCGCGCTTCGCCGATCGCACGCACCGCATGGGCAACGCCGCGATCGGCCTCGCGATGCCCTCGATCGACAAGCCGACGATCGCGGCGATCGACGGCGTGGCCGCGGGTGCGGGGATGGCGTTCGCCTGCTCCTTCGACATCCGCATCCTCGGGCCGGGGGCGCGCTTCACTACCGTCTTCGTGCGGCGCGCGCTGGGGCCGGACTGCGGGCTGACGTGGTTCCTGCCGCGCCTGGTCGGGCCGGGGCTGGCGGCGGAGCTGCTCTTCTCCAGCCGCGAGGTCGGGGCGGAGGAGGCGGTGCGCATCGGCCTCGGCAACCGCCTAGCCGACGACCCGCGCGCCGAGGCGCAAGCGCTCGCGCGCGAGCTCGCGCAGGCGCCGCCGCTCTCGGTGCTGTGGACGAAGCGCGAGCTGCAGGAGAGTGGCGGGCACACCCTGGCCGAGCAGATCGAGTTCGAGTGGGTCGCGGCGCGGCACTTCCGCGGCAGCCGCGACGTGCAGGAGGGGATGGCCGCCTTCCGCGAGAAGCGCATTCCGCGCTTCACCGGCGAGTAGGCGCGCGCCGGCAGCGGCCTGAGCCGACGACGCTCCGTCGGGCGACCTCGGGCCGGCGCCGACGCCGGGCCGGCTACGCGCCGGCGGGCGCGGCCACCGCGGGCAGCACCTCGCTGGCGAGCGCGTCGAGCGTGGCTTCGGCGCGCTCCGGCGCGATGCCGCCGAAGTCGACCCAGGCGATCGCGGTGCCGAGGCCCAGCGCCTCGACCTAGCTAAGCCGCTCGGCGACGGTGGCAGCGGTGCCGTAGACGCAGGCCCGCTCCAGGAACTCGTCCAGCTCGTGCGGCTCGTTCACCTCGTGCGCGCGCTCGATGTAGCCGGCCATCGCCTCCCGCGCCACGGCGTGCGCCTCCGCCTCGCCGGGAGCGATCACGACGTGCCGCAGCGCGCCCGAGCGCGCGAGCAGAGCCTCCGCCTCCGCCCCGCTCGCCACCTCCTCGGCGAGCGTGCGGCGGTAGAGCTCGACGCTGGGGCGGAGCGTCGCCTGCGAGAAGCGGCCCAGCAGCATCGGCATGCGGGCGCGCGCCGCCGCGATCACCGAGTCGTCGTGCACGATGGCGCGCAGCAGCGGCGGGTGCGGGCGCTGCTGCGGGCGCAGCCGCGCGCCGGGGAAGCGCGCGGGGAAGTGGGGTCCCTCGTGGTCGAAGGGCTCGCCTGCCCAGACGCGCGGCAGCAGCGCCAGCGACTCGTCGAGGAGCGCGCGCGGCTCCTCGAACGCGAGCCCGAGCGCCCGCGCCTCGACGCCCGCGCGCCCGCTGCCGACGCCGACCAGCAGCCGCCCGTCGGCCAGCACGTCGAGCACCGCCAGCTCCTCGGCGAGCTGATAGGGGTTGTGCAGCGCGAGGACCAGCGCCGCGAAGCCGATGCGGATGCGCGTCGTGCTGGCCGCCAGCGCGCCCGCGAAGACCACGAGGTTGCCGATCGCGCCGTAGCCGGTGAAGTGCCGCTCCGCGAGCCACACCGAGTCGAAGCCGCCCGCCTCGGCGCGTTGCGCGTGGCGCAGGTAGCGGCGCAGCGCCTGCGCCTCCTCGCCGGGGCGGGACTGGATCGTGCTGAAGAGGCCGAGCCGCATGCCGCCCTGCCGCCCTGCCGCCCGCCGAGGGGCGCTAGCTGACCTCCAGCGTCCCCTCCATGTCGTCGTGGCCGGGGACATCGCAGTAGAAGCGGTACGTCCTCGCCGCGAGCGTGACCTCCACCCGGCGCTAGGTGGCGCCGGGCAGCTCCTGCTGCACGTCCGCCTCGTCGATCACGAAGGTGTGGCGGATGACGTCGTCGTTGTCGAGGAAGAGGGCGATCGCGCCCGCGCTCGCCGTCACCCGCTCTGGGTACTCGACGTCCTCGGCGACGATCACGATGTCGCCGGCCTGCTGCGCGTCGTCCTCCACGCCCAGCGTGGCCACCGCCGAGACGCCGACCAGCACCACCGCGAGCGCGACGAACGCGCCGGCCGAGGGGCGCCGCAGCGCCGGGTCGACGCCCGCCAGCGCCGCGGTCGCCGCGCCCGCGCCCAGCAGCGCCGCGAGCAGCATGACGACGGTGGGCCCGAAGCCCGCGATCGTGTCCGGGTGCGCCAGATCCTCGACGATGAACTGCAGGTTGCCGATCACGGCCAGCAGCGCGAGCACCGCCGCGAGCGGCAGCACCCAGCGCCGCGCGTGCCAGCGCCACACCACGTACGCGAGCACCGCGAAGATCACGCCGAATATCAGCACGGGCGGGATCAGCTCCAGCGTGATCAGCAGGATCGAGACGAAGGTCGCGGCCATCACCACGAAGCTGCCGACCACCACCCGCGCCCACTGCGTCCGCGCCTCCGCGCCCAGGCCCTCGTTCATCGCTACCCCCGCTTCTCGTGCATCCGCGCGCCTCGGCGGGAGTCTAGCGGGCACGGCGGGGCCGCCGCACGCCCCGGGTGGCGTGCCGTCCCGCTACCCTCTGCGCGGCGCGGGCTGCTGGAGGCGAGCGAGGAGGCGAGCGGTGAGCGACGAGACGCGGGTGCGGCGGGGCTTCGTCAGCACCTCGCTGGGGCAGCTGCACTACCGCACCGCGGGCGCCGGCCCGCCGCTGGTGCTGCTGCACAACACCTGGCTCTCCTCGCGTATGTTCGGCGCCGACCTGCCGCGCCTCGCGCGCGAGTTCGAGGTCTTCGCCATCGACACGCTGGGGCAGGGACACTCCGACCCCGCGCCCCCGCGCGAGATGGAGATCGCGGAGTACGCGACCACGCTGCACGAGGCGCTGGACGGCCTGGGCCTCGATCGGCCCGCGGTCGCGGGGCAGGCCACGGGCGCGGTGATCGCGGCGGAGGCGGCAGCGCAGGCACCGCAGCGGATGCGGCGCCTCGTGCTCACCGGACTGCCGCTGTGGCGCAAGCCCGCGACGCAGCTCGCGCAGCTCGAGGTGGCGACGTTCGCCGACTGGCAGCCCGGCGAGGACGGCGCGGGCCTGCTGCGCGCGTGGGAGCAGCACGGGCGCGAGGCGCTGGCCGGCTACCGCGACGCGACCGAGGTGCTGACCGACTACCTGCGGCCCGGCCCGCGTGCGAGCCTCGCGCTGCGCGCGCTCTTCCGCTGGGAGCCGCGCGAGCGGCTGCCGCTCGTCACAACGCCCACGCTGGTGCTCTCGCACGCGGGCAACATCTTCTCCCGCAACGCCCCGCTGGTCGCCGAGCTGCTGCCCGACGCCGAGCTGCGCATCATCGAGCAGCCGGTGCCGCACCCGCACCAGGCGGTTTTCGCCGAGGAGATCGCCGTTTTCTGCGGGGGTGCGGAGGACGGCTAGCCGCGCACCGACTCCTTCGAGCGCGCCGGACATGGTCACGGCGAAGCCGTGACCTTCGTCCCTCGCGCGCCTCGACGCATCGGGCAGAGCCTCGGGCGGTGCCCCGGACAGCGGCGCGACCGGGTCGACGCGGGGCACGCACGGTGGCCTCGGACCCCGCGCCCTCGCGCGGGGCGCGGCGGCCCCCGGAGGAGTGTGTCGGTGCGCTTCAGCTACTACCTGAACCCGCAGACCACGAGCGCGGCGGATGACGGGCGGGTCATCGAGGAGGTCTTCGGCCAGCTCGACCTCGCGAGCTCGCTGGGCTTCACCGATGTCTGGGTGACCGACCACCAGTTCACCGGGTACAACGCCTACTCCGACCCGACCACGATGGCGGCCGCGATCAGCCAGCGCGTGCCCAGCCTGCGCATCGGCTTCGCGGTGGCGGTGGCGCCGCTGATGCACCCGATCCGCTTCGTCACGCAGTGCAACCTCATCGATCAGCTGACCAAGGGGCGTTTCATCGTCGGCATCGGGCCCGGCAACTCGCCCGACGAGTTCGCGGGCTACGGGCTGCACACGGAGGACCCGCACGCGATCCTGCGCGAGTTCATCGAGGTCTGCGAGCTCGCGTGGCGACGGGGCCGGACGACGAGGACTTCGAGTACCAGGGGAAGCACTTCCAGTGCACGGTGCGCGGGCGCATCATCCCCGCCCCCGTGCAGCGGCCGCCGCACATCGCCTTCGCCTCCTCCACCCCGGAGCGGCTCGCGGCCGGCGGGGCGCGCGGCTGGTCGCTGCTGCTGGGCCCGCAGGCGCCCGAGGTGCTCTCGGCGCGGCTCTTCCACTACTTCCGCGGCATGGACGAGGCGAACTGGACCAGGTGGCGCGCGACCGCGCCTGGGAGCACACCAGCGTGCTGCGCCAGATCTACGTCGCCGAGGAGGGCGAGGACTGGCAGCGCTCGCTCGCCGACGTGCTGGACACCTACGCCCGCAAGAGCCTGCGCGCCAACACCGGCATCGACGACCTGCCCAAGGAGGACATGGAGAAGCGAGGGCCTGCTCGACTCGATGGTGAAGCAGAACGCCGGCCTGCTGACCGTGCCTGCCGTACCCTGAGCGCGCGCCGCCGCGAGGGGCGGCGCGGGACGCGAGGTGCGGGCGTGGCGACAGAGAGCTCCGAGCGACGCGGCGCGGTGCAGCGCGGCTTCGTGCAGCGCGGCTTCGTGCAGGGGCCGCACGGCAACATCGAGTACATGGAGGGCGGGGCCGGCGCCGGGCCGGCGCTGATCCTGCTGCACTCGGCGCCCAGCTCCTGCGCGCTCTTCGAGGAGGCGATCCCGCTCCTTGCAGACGACATCCACGTGATCGCGATGTCGCAGCCGGGCTTCGGTGAGTCCGACCCGCCGCCCCAGGCCTACACCACCGTCCACGAGTACGCGCGCGCGGTGACGTGGCTGCTGGACGGCCTCGGCATCGAGCGCGCGAGCGTGCTGGGCGCGCACACCAGCTCGCTGACCGCGCTCGAGGTGGCGGCGGGCTGGCCCGAGCGCGTCGAGCGGCTGGTGCTGGAGGAGTGCTTCAACTGGAGCCGCCCCGGCCGGCTGGAGGCGCTGGAGCGCCGCCACGGCTTCGAGGAGCAGCCGGACGGCAGCCACCTGCTGGCGATGTGGGAGCGCGCCCACGGTCGCACGCTGCGCAACACCTCGGAGCCCGCGGAGGTGGCGCGGCTGACGCGGCGCGGCTTCCTGGACACGGTGCGCGCGGAGCGGCCGGGGCCGGACGGCATCAGCGGGCAGAACGCCTCCACGCTGGCGCTCTCGCGCTACCCGCTGTGGGAGCGCGCGCCGCTGGTGCAGGCACCCACGCTGGTGGTGCACGGCGCATCCAGCGAGCTGGGGCGCGCGCACGAGCGGCTGCTGGAGGCGATCCCCGACGCGCGCGGCATCCGGCCGGCCACCTCGCACCAGTGGACGTGGCGGGTGGCGCCGGAGCTGTGGGCCGCCGAGCTGCGCGCGTTCCTCGCGGAGCCCCTGCCCCGCTAGCGAGACCCCGCTAGCCGACGCCCCCGCTAGCCAGCGCCCCGCTAGCCAGCGCCAGCTAGACGGCGCCCGAGCCCGCGGGCACGCGACGGGTGAAGAACTTAATGCGGTAGCCGTCCGGCGCTGCGACCGTCAGCGAGTACGCCCACGGCTCCTCGGCGACCGGCGGCAGCTCCGCGAGCCGCCCCTCGAACTTCGGGGCGAGCTCCGCGCGCAGCGCGTGCACGTCGGGCACCTCCATGGCGGCGCGCGCGCGCTCGTCGTCGACGCCGGCGGCCGGATCGTCGACGATCTCGATCCCCCACTCGCGCGTGCCGAAGCAGGCGCCGCGCCGCCCCTCGCCCGCGTACTCCACGAAGACGGGCCAGCCCAGCGCCTCGTGGTAGTGGCGGTAGCACTCGTCGAACTTCGCGGTGCGGATCACCGTCCGCGTGCAGAGCACCTCCATGAAGGGCCTCCGTTCGCGGCGAGCATACGTGGGATGCGCACAACCCCGGCGGAGCCGGGGCTGTGCACGCGACGACGATGACGACGCGGCGGCAGCGCATCACAAAGCGCATGGGGAGTGACCGCGGGCCCGGCACGTTGCTTTTCGAACACACGTTCTATACCATCGGCTCGCCTCTCGGCCGGGGGTGCGGATGTCGATCGCCTGCCTGACGGTGCCGTCGCTCGGACTCGCGTGCGAGCTCGCCAGCCGACCCCTGCTCGCCGGCAGCCCCGTCGCGCTCGCCGACGAGGCGGGGCTGCGCGTGGCGGACGCGACGCCCGAGGCGGCGCTGCGCGGCGTCCGCCCCGGGCTGACGCTGCGCGAGGCGACAGCGCTCTGCCCCCGGCTCGCAGTGCTGGAGGCGCGGCCGGCGCGCCTGGCGCGCGCCGCGGAGCGGCTGCTGGCGGCGGCCGCCGCGGTCAGCCCGCTGGTGGAGGAGGCGGAGCCGGGCGTGGTGCTGGCGGACCTCGTCGGCCTGGACGCGCTCTACCCGCGGCCCGGCGAGGTGGAGCGCGCGATGCTGGAGGCGGCGCCCGCGTCGCTGCCCGCGCGGCTCGGCGTCGCGGAGGAGCGCTTCACGGCGATCGCCGCGGCACGCAGCGCCCCCCCGGGCGAGGCGCGGCGCGTGGCGGCGGGCGCGAGCGCGGCCTTCCTGGCGGGGCTCCCGGCGCACGAGCTGCCGCTCTGCGCGGAGGCGCTGGCGCAGCTGCGACTGCTGGGCATCACCACCGTCGGCGCCTTCGCGGCGCTGCCGCAGCACGCGGTGCAGGCGCAGTTCGGCGTGCCCGGTGCGCGCGCGTGGCTGGCGGCGCGCGGCGCGGACTCGGCGCCGGTGCGCCCGCGCCCCGCCGCCGGCGAGCGCGTGATCGAGCGGGTGCGGGCGCAGCCGCCGTTCGCCAGCCGCGAGGTGGTGCTGCGCACGGCGGAGCAGCTGCTGCGGCGCGCGCTGCTGCACCCGCGCGCGGCGCGCCGCTTCGTGCGTGTGCTGCGGCTGCGCGCGGTCACGGAGGAGGATCAGCTGTGGGAGCGCGTGCAGCCGCTGCGCGAGCCCACGGGCGATCGCGACCGGCTATGGACCGTGATCCGCTCCGCGATCGAGCACGCTGAGCTCCCCGGCCTGGTCGCCGAGCTGGAGCTGGAGCTCGGCGGGCTGACGGCGGAGACCGGGCGGCAGCCCGGCCTCTTCACCGATCACGCCCGCCGCCGCGCGCAGCTGGACGAGATGGTGCGCCACCTCTCGCTGCGCTTCGGCCACTCGCCCGTGGCGCAGGTGGTGGGGATGGAGCCGTGGAGCCGCCTGCCGGAGCGCCGCTACGCGCTCATGGACTACGACCCGTAGTGCACGAGACGACGGCGGGGAGAGACGAGGTGCGAGCGTGAGCGGGTGGTCGTGGCCCTCCGTGCCGTCGAACGATCACTTCTGTGGGCCCGGCACCGAGGGGCGGGACACGGGGGGCCGGGGCACCGAAGGGCGCACGGGCGGGCCTCCTCGCTCGGGCGGGCCGGACGAGGGGCGGAAGCGGCGCTGGCGGGAGCTGGAGGCGCAGCGCACCGAGCTCGAGCGCTGGGTGGAGCCCGACACCCCGCGCTCGATGGCGCCGCACGAGCCCAGCCGCCGCACGGCGCCGCCGCTGGACGACGTGCCGTACGTGGAGCTGCACCTGCACTCCCACTACTCGCTGCTGGAGGGCGCGTCGAGCATCGACGAGCTGCTGGAGCTCGCGCGCGAGCAGGGCCACCGCGCGCTCGCTCTCACCGATCACAACGGCCTGTTCGGCGCGATGGAGTTCGCGCACGCCGCCACCGAGGCGGGGCTGCGCCCGATCACGGGGCTCGAGCTGACCGTCGTGGAGCGCACGCCCGCGGGCGAGGTCCGCTCCCACCTCACGCTGCTGGCCGAGACGCGCCGCGGCTACGCCAACCTCTGCCGGCTCTCGAGCATCGCCTACGGGCTGCGCGAGGAGCAGGACCGCGGCCGGCAGGAGCGCCGGCTCGACCCTTGCGTCGCGTTCGAGGAGCTGGAGCGCCACGCCGCCGGGCTGATCGTGCTCACCGGCTGCCGCGAGGGGCGCATCGCTCAGCTGCTGCAGGCGGGGCGCGGCGCGGAGGCGGAGCGGCGGCTGCGGCGCCTCGTCGACTGGTTCGGCCGCGACGACGTCTTCGTGGAGCTTCAGGACAACGACGTGCTGGGCGACGGCCCGCGCAACCGCGCGCTGGTGGAGCTGGCGGCGCGCGTGGGCGTGGGCGTGGTCGGCACCGGCAACGTCCACTACCACGAGCAGGACCGCCACCGGCTGCAGGACGTGATGACGGCGATCCGCCACCGCTCCACGCTGGAGGAGTGCCACCGCGAGCGCCGCCCCAACGCGGAGTTCTACCTGCGCTCGCCCGCGCAGCAGGCGGCGCGCTTCGCGGCGTACCACCCGCAGGCGGCGGCGAGCTCCGTGCGCATCGCGCGGCGCTGCAGCTTCGACCTGACGGAGGACCTCGGCTACCGGCTGCCATCGCCGCGGCTCGCCAGCGGGCGCACGCCGCAGCAGGAGCTGGAGGCGGTCTGCCGCGAGCGACTGCGCGAGCGCTACGCCAGCGCGCCGCCGAGCCAGCGCGCGGCCGCGGAGAGCCGGCTGACGGAGGAGCTGGCGCTGATCGAGCGGCACGGCCTGGGCGGCTTCTTCCTCATCTACCACCAGATCTTCGAGCTGGCGACGGAGGTGGCGGAGGAGGTGCGCGGGGCGGGCACGGCGCGCGCCCGGGCGAACATGCCGCCGGGGCGCGGACGCGGCTCCTCCGTCTCCTCGATCGTCTGCTACCTCGTGGGGCTCTCGCACATCGACCCGATCCAGAGCCGGCTGACGATCGGGCGCTTCCTCAACGAGGAGATGCGCACCCTGCCCGACATCGACCTGGACTTCGCCCGCGACACCCGCGCCCGGCTGATCGAGCGCGTCTACGAGGTCTGGGGCAAGGAGCACGCCGCGCTGGTCGCGATCTTCCCCACCTACCGGCTGCGCAGCGCGCTGCGCGACGTCGGCAAGGCGCTGGGGCTGCCGGCCTCGGAGATCGAGGGGCTGGCGAAGCGCGCCAACCCGCACGAGGGCGTCGAGCAGCTACCGGGAGAGCTCGCGCGGCACCCGGAGTTCGCCGACCGGCTGGAGGCGCAGGGCTGGCGCGACCTCGCCGACCTCGCGCAGCAGCTCGCGGGCTTCCCGCGGCACCTCTCGCAGCACGTCGGCGGGATGGTGATCTCCTCGGAGCCTTTGATCGACCACGTGCCCTGCCAGCCGGCCGCCTGGCCCAACCGCTACCTCTGCCACTGGGACAAGGACTCCATCGACGACGCGCGCATGGTGAAGATCGACTTCCTGGGGCTCGGCATGCTCTCCGTGGTGGAGGAGACGATCGAGCGCATCTCCGAGCACGAGGGGCAGAGCATCGACCTCTCGCGCATCCCCTACGACGACGAGGCCGTCTTCGGTGACATCCGCCGCGGCGACACGGTGGGCGTCTTCCAGATCGAGAGCCGCGCGCAGATCGCGATGCTCCCGCGCACGCAGCCGCGCACGCTCGACGACCTCACGATCCAGGTCTCGATCGTGCGGCCGGGGCCCATCGTCGGCGGCGCCGTGAACCCCTACGTGCGCGAGCGCGAGAGGCAGCGCGCGCTGGGCTCCCGCTACCGCCCGCCCTCCGTGCACCCCTGCGTGGACGAGGTGCTGGAGGAGACGCTGGGCGTGGTGCTGTTCCAGGAGCAGGTGGTGGAGGTCGCGCGCCGGATGGGCGGCTTCAGCGCCGGCCAGGCGGAGCAGTTCCGCCGAGCCATGAGCCGCAAGCGATCGCTCTCCGTGATGCAGCGCTACGAGCAGGACTTCATGGACGGCGCGCGCGCACGGGACGTGCCGCCCGCCGTCGCCGAGCGCATGTTCCAGAACCTGCTCGGCTTCGCGGAGTTCGGCTTCCCCAAGAGCCATGGCGCCGCCTTCGGCCTGCTCGCCTACCAGACGACGTGGCTGAAGCGGCACCATCCGGCGCCGTTCTTCTGCGCGCTGTTCAACAACCAGCCGATGGGCTTCTACCCGCCGCACGTGCTGACCAACGACGCGAGGCGCCACGAGATCGAGGTGTGGCGGCCGCACATCAACGTCAGCGACGCCGCCTGTGTGGTCGAGGAGCCGGGCGCGGGGCGCGGGGCAGTGCGCATCGGCTTGGGCTACGTGCGGGGCGTGGGCGCGGTCGGCGGCGCGCGCGTCACGGCGGAGCGCGAGCGGGGCGGCGCCTTCCTCTCACTCTTCGACTTCGTGCAGCGCACGGGGCTCGGCCGCGCGCCCACGCAGAGCCTGATCCGCGTGGGCGCCTTCGACGAGTTCGGGCTCAACCGTCGCGAGCTGATCTGGCAGCTGGGGCTGCTGGGCGGCGGGATGCAGCGGCTGGCCACGCACGCCGCGCGCGAGCGGCAGCTGCGGCTGGCGCTGCCCACGGAGCAGGACCAGGTCGCGCTGCCGGGCCTCCACCCCTACGAGCGCATGGCGACGGACTATGAGCTGCTCTCGCTCTCACCGGACAGTCACCCGATGCAGTTCCTGCGCCCGGCGCTGGGCGAGGGCGTCGCCTCCAGCCAGCACCTGCGCGCGATGCCGGGCGGCACGGAGGTGGAGATCGCCGGCCTCGTCGTCTGCCGGCAGCGGCCGATGACGGCGAAGGGCATCGTCTTCCTGCTGCTGGAGGACGAGTTCGGGCTGGTCAACGTGCTGGTCAGCCGCACGCTGGTGGAGCGCTTCGCGGACCACATCCGCACGGAGCCGTTCGTGCGCGTGCGGGGCGTGCTGGACGCGCGCAACGGCGAGCAGCGCACGCTGGTCGCCGCGCAGATCGGCGCGGTCGTCCCCGCCGAGGTCTTCCGCACGCCGTCGGGCAAGTCCTGGGGCTGACGCCGCGCCCCACATCGAGGCGGCGGCGGGGCTAGCGGGTGCGGTTGTACTCGTAGTCCTCGCGGGCGATCGGGCCGTCGGCGCGCAGCTCCGCCATCCGCGGCGAGGGCGGCGCGGCGGCGTTGGCCGCGGCGTGCACGTCGAGCGCGGCCTGGTCCGCCCACAGCTCGAGCAGGCAGAGCGAGTCGGGGTCGCGGGCGCTCTGGAGGATCTCGAACTGCTCGCAGCCCGGCTCGGCGCGCGCCACGACGCAGCGGCGCTCCATCTCCTCCAGCAGCTCGGCGCCGCGGCCGGGCTTCGCCTGCATCGTGATCACGAGTCGCACCGCCATCCACCGGCCTCCTTGCGCGCCGCCCGAGTCTAGCGGCCGCGACGCGCGACGGCCGGACCGTGAGGCGCCGGACCACGAGGCGCCCGCGGTGTAGCCTCGCTCGTCGGGGGCGCGCTCGGCGCGGGGAGCGCCGCGAGGGGCGAGGTGAGGCGTGGCGGCACTCGCGAAGCGCCGGCTGGGACGCACGGGCCTGCTCGTGGCGGAGCTCGGCCTGGGCGCGATGGACACGCCGACCTCGGCGGAGGCGGCGGAGACGCTCGGCGCCGCGCTCGACCTCGGCATCGACCTCGTGGACACGGCGCGCGAGTACGCGGGCAGCGAGTTCCTGATCGGGCAGACGGTGCGCGAGCGCGGCGGCGCCGAGTTCCACATCGCGACCAAGACGTTCAGCCACGGCATCGACGGCAGCCAGCGCGACGTCGACCGATCGCTCTCCGTCCTGGGCGTGCCGCGCGTGAGCCTCTACCAGCTCCACGACATCTCGACGCCGCAGGCGTGGGAGGAGGTGATGGCCGAGGACGGCGCGCTCGCGGGGCTGAAAATCGCGCAGTACCGCGGGCTCATCGACCACATCGGCCTCTCCTCGCACAGCGTCGAGGTGCTGCGCGTGGCCATCGACAGCGGCGAGTTCGACACGGTGATGCTGGAGTACTCCGCCTTCTTCCCCGAGACCGCGCCGCTGATCGAGCGCGCGCAGGAGCGCGACGTGGGCGTGATCGTGATGCGCCCGCTGGGCGGCTCCGGCCGCACGAGCGCGATGCGCGGGCGCATCGCCGCGGGCGACGCCGGCCCGCTCACGCCCGCCAGCCTGCTGCGCTACGTGCTCTCGCACCCCGGCGTCTCCGTGGCGATCCCCGGCGCGCGCCACCCCTCGCGCATCCGCGAGAACGTGGCGACCGCCTCGGCCTACGAGCCGATGGGGCCGGAGGAACAGCGAGCGCTGGAGGCGGAGGCGGCGCGGCTCTATTAGCGCCGCACCCCCGCCTCGTCCCTCTGCCCATACCACCCGTGCGGCGGGCGCCGGGCGGGCCGCTAGGTGTACTACCCAGGAAGGTTGTTCACAGGCGGGAGGCGGGGACGGCCCCGCCGACGCCGCCGTGCGGTCGGCGGTGATTGTAGCGGTAGAGCCAGCGTGGGAGCTGGCGCAGCCGCTCGGCGTTGGAGCGGTAGGGGCGGGCGTAGGCCCACTCGTTCTGCAGGATCTGGATGAAACGCTCGGCTTTGCCGTTCGTCTGCGGGCGGTAGGGCCGTGTGTGCGACAGCCGCACGTCTGCGGCAGCGGCGGCGCCGTGGAAGCTGCGGGCGACGGTGTAGGCCTTCGCGTTGTCGGTCAGGACCCGGCGCACGCGCACGCCACGCCGGCGGAAGGCCGCGAGCGCCTGCTCGAGGAAGGCGGCGCAGCTCGCGCCACGCTCGTCGGGCAGGACGGAGACGTAGGCGTAACGGCTGTGGTCGTCGACGGCGACGTGTAGGTACTCCAGCCCCAGCGAACGCCGCGAATGCGGCCCGGAGCGCGTCTCGGCGAAGCCAGGCGCCATTCGCTTGCCGCCGCCCTCGGGGACGCGCCCGAGCTTCTTCACGTCGAGATGCAGCAGGTCGCCGGGGGCGTCGTGCTCGTAGCGGACCGGCTCCCGGGTGACGCGGTGCAGGCGGTCGAGCCGGTTGAGGCCGCGGCGCCGCAGCACGGCGTAGACCGTGGAGCGGGCGACCCCGAGCGCCCACTGGATGCGATGCGGCCCGAATCCCTGCGTGCGTCGCACGGCGCAGATGCGTCGCTCCAGCTCGGGCGGCGTGCGCCGGGGATGCGCGCGCGGGGCGGAGCTGCGGTCCTCGAGCCCTGCCGCTCCCTCCGCCCGGAAGCGCCCCAGCCACTTGGCAACGGTGTGGCGGGAGACGCGGAAGTGGCGAGCGACCTCAGCCTGGGGCCAGCTGGCGTCCACTTCCCGCACGAGCTCGAGTCGGGTCAGCGGCGTCAGCCGCGCGTTACGATGGGCCATGAGGGTGTCCTCTCCTCGCTACTGCCGTGCTGTCACACACAGCAGCGGGCGAGGCCCCTCATCCTGTCAACAACCTACGTGGGAACTACAGCTAGGCGGCGGCGACGGCCAGCGGCCGCGCGTGCGCGAACAGCGCCGACTCCAGCTCGATCAGCGCGAACATCGGCGAGCAGGCCTCCGAGCTCCGTGAGGCGGCGTCGGCCGCGACGGCGTGCTCCATCGAGTCCCAGTACACGACGTCGACGTAGCGACCGGACTCCTCGGCGTAGCTCAGCTCGCGGGAGAGGAAGCCCGGCTGCTGTCGCGCCCACTCGGAGACGGCGTCGACGGTGCCGAGGAACTGCTCCCTGCTGACGCCCTCCGTGAGCTCGAACACCACCAGCTCCAGCACGCGATCCGTCGTCACGCGGGCAATCGTCGGGCAGCTCGACCTGCTGCTCGGCACCGCCGCGACCACTCCGGCTCGCTGACGCGGCGCTCCGCGGAGGACGGGCGACTCGCGAGCCGAGTCGCCGCGCGTCGAGCTGGCGCGTGGAGCGGGGGCGGCTGGCGCCGCCCCCGCTCCACGCGCCAGCTCGACGAGCTTCGGTCGCCGCTACTCCACCTCCACGGGCGCTCGCGCGAGCGCAGGCTCGGGCCGCCCCGGGCCGCCCTCGACCCGCAGGTCGGGGAGCCAGTCGAGGAAGCTCGGCAGGTACCAGTTGCGGTCGCCCAGCAGCTTCATGCTCGCCGGCACCAGCACCACGCGCACGATCGTCGCGTCGAGGAGGACGGCGACGGCGAGCCCGAAGCCCATCTGCTGCAGCGGCACCAGCTCGCCCGCGGCGAAGCCGGAGAAGACCGCCACCATGATCAGCGCCGCGCCGGTGATCAGGCCCGCAGTGGAGCGAACACCGAACGCCACCGCATCGTCGTTGGTCGCCCCCTTGTCGTAGGCCTCGCGGATCCGCGAGAGCAGGAAGACGTGGTAGTCCATCGACAGGCCGAAGAGGATGGCGAAGAGAAAGAGCGGGATCCACGCCTGGATGATGGGCGACTCCTGGAAGCCCAGAAGCCCCGCCCCCACGCCGTGCTGAAACACCAGCACCAGCATCCCGTAGGACGCCCCCACCGACAGCAGATTGAGGAGGATCGCCTTCACCGGCACCACGATCGAGCGGAACACGAGCGTGAGCATGATGAGGCTCAGCGCGAGGATCAGGCTCAGCACGATCGGTAGGAACGTCCTCGTCAGCGCCACGAAGTCGACGGTCTCCGCGCTCTGCCCGCCGACGAAGACGCCGAGGCCCGTCGTCGCGAAGGCCTGCGGCACGTAGTCGTCGCGGATCGTGCCGATCGCCTCCGTGGCCTGCGCGCTCTGCGGATCGCCGACGGCCGGCGCGACGACGACCGCGAGGTCGCCGCCCGCCGACGTCTCCAGTGTGCTGGGGCCAAAGCGCGCGTCCGCCGCGAGCAGCCCGCGCAGCTCCTCGATCGCGGCGACCGACGCGGGCGAGTCGACGTCGCCCTCGACGACGATCTGCACCGGCGCGTCGGCGCCGAAGCCGAACTCCTCCTGCAGCGCCTCGAACCCCTGCCGGGCGCGCAGGTTCTCGGGGAAAGTCGACGCGCCGGAGAGCCCGGTGTCGATGGTGAGGAGCGGCGCCGTCATCGCCAGCAGCAGCCCGCCGCCCAGCGCGAGCGACACCCAGGGGTGCCCCATCACGGCATGCGACACGCGGTCCCACCAGCTGCCGTCGTGGAGCTGGACGCGGTCTGCCGGCTGCCGATCAACGGCACGCGCAGCCGGTTCACGCGGTCGCCCATCAGCGAGAGCAGCGCGGGCAGCAGCGTGAGCGAGGCGCTCACGGCCGCCAGCACGACGAGGATCGCTCCGAGCCCGACGCTGAAGAACGCCGTGAACGGGATGATCAGCATTCCCAGCAGCGCGATCACCACGACCGCGCCCGAGAAGAAGACGGCGCGGCTGGCCGCGCCGATGGCGTCGGCGACCTCCAGCCCTCCTCGCCGCTCTTCGCGGAAGCGCGAGACGATGAAGAGCGAGTAGTCGATCCCGACCGCGAGCCCGATCATCGTCGCGACGTTCTGCGTGAAGACGTGCAGGTCGTAGACCTGCCCCACGAGCGTCGCGATGGCTAGCGCCACGACGATCGCGATCATCGCGAGCACCATCGGCAGCACGGCGGCGGCGAGCGCGCCGAAGACGACCGCGAGGATCACGAGGGCGATCGGCACGCCGAAGGCCTCGCCGCGCTCCGTGTCCGCCTGCGCCTGCTCGGCGAAGTCGACGCGAAGGTGGTCTCGCCCGTCACGAACGCCTCGAAGCCGGCCACCTCGCCGGCACCGTCGACGGCCTCGTGCAGGCCCTCGACGTTCTTCTCTGCGTCACGAACGGAGCCGGTCATCGCCACCAGCAGCACCGTGGCGTGCCGGTCCGCGGAGACCAGCGTCTCGTCGCCCGTGGCGACGAAGTCGACGACGCTCGCGACCGTGTCCGGCCCGAGCGCGAGGATCTCCTCGCTCAGCGCCTCGACGCGGGCGCGGAACGCCTCGTCATCGACGGTCAACGTCTCCGAGCGCAGCAGCACTGTCTCGGGCACCGTCTCCTGCCCGCGCAGCTCGATGAGCAGCTGCTCGGCGCGCTTCGACTCGGGCTCGTTCGTCGGCGAGAACTCGGTCGTGAGCGCGTCGCTGAAGAGCGCGCTCAGCAGCCCCATCGCCACGACGAGCACCGCGACCCACGCCGCGATCACCCGTTTCGGTCGCTTCGCGCTGCCTCTGGCCAGCGCTTCGGTCGATAGCTTGCCCCGCATCGGTTCCCTCCTCTGCCCTCGTACCTCGACGACGCGCCGGCCGCGCCAGATCGACAAGAGCGAACGTTAACGACACACTATATGAAAGTCAAGCACCTGCATTTTAATACATCATCTGGGACTAGCAGATCCATGTTATCGCTGCTACCATGCGCGGGATGACGAAGCGCAGCTACGAGCAGTACTGCCCGCTCGCGGGCGCCCTCGACCTGCTGGGCGAGCGCTGGACGCTGCTCGTGATCCGCGAGCTGATGTGGGGGCCGCAGCGCTACACCGACATGCTGGAGGCGCTGCCCGGCATCGGCACGAACCTGCTCGCCGGCCGGCTCCGCGACCTGGAGCGCGCGGGCGTCGTGCGGCGCCGCACGCTCCCGCCGCCCGCCGCCTCCGCCGTCTACGAGCTCAGCGAGCGCGGCGAGGGGCTGCGCGAGCCGCTGATGGCGCTGGCGAAGTGGGGCATCGCCACGCTGCCGCCGATCCCGAAGCTGACCTCGCCCGAGCAACTGAGCGGCTTCCCCGTGCGCAGCATGGTCTTCGGCCTCGCCTGCGCGATCGACGAGGGGAACGCCGGCGACCTCGACGCAACCTACGCGCTGTGGCTGGACGAGGAGCCGCACATCGTGCGGGTGACGCGCGGCTCCGCCGAGGTGCGGCGCGGCGCCACCGACCGCGCCGACGCCGTGCTGCGGCTGGACGCGTGGAGCTTCCTGCGCATCGTCCTCGGCGAGCTGACGCCCGCCGACGCCGAGGCGGAAGGCGGCCTGGCGATCGAGGGCGACCGCGACGCCGCCGAGCGGCTGCTCGCGCTGATGGACTTCCGCGAGCTGCTGGCCGAAGCGGGCGGGCTCGCCACCGACGCGGCGCCCGCGGCGGCAGCGGCAGCGGAGTCGCGCGCGGGCTAGGTGTAGTTCCCACGTAGGTTGTTGACAGGATGAGGGGCCTCGCCCGCTGCTGTGTGTGACAGCACGGCAGTAGCGAGGAGAGGACACCCTCATGGCCCATCGTAACGCGCGGCTGACGCCGCTGACCCGACTCGAGCTCGTGCGGGAAGTGGACGCCGGCTGGCCCCAGGCTGAGGTCGCTCGCCACTTCCGCGTCTCCCGCCACACCGTTGCCAAGTGGCTGGGGCGCTTCCGGGCGGAGGGAGCGGCAGGGCTCGAGGACCGCAGCTCCGCCCCGCGCGCGCATCCCCGGCGCACGCCGCCCGAGCTGGAGCGACGCATCTGCGCCGTGCGACGCACGCAGGGATTCGGGCCGCATCGCATCCAGTGGGCGCTCGGGGTCGCCCGCTCCACGGTCTACGCCGTGCTGCGGCGCCGCGGCCTCAACCGGCTCGACCGCCTGCACCGCGTCACCCGGGAGCCGGTCCGCTACGAGCACGACGCCCCCGGCGACCTGCTGCATCTCGACGTGAAGAAGCTCGGGCGCGTCCCCGAGGGCGGCGGCAAGCGAATGGCGCCTGGCTTCGCCGAGACGCGCTCCGGGCCGCATTCGCGGCGTTCGCTGGGGCTGGAGTACCTACACGTCGCCGTCGACGACCACAGCCGTTACGCCTACGTCTCCGTCCTGCCCGACGAGCGTGGCGCGAGCTGCGCCGCCTTCCTCGAGCAGGCGCTCGCGGCCTTCCGCCGGCGTGGCGTGCGCGTGCGCCGGGTCCTGACCGACAACGCGAAGGCCTACACCGTCGCCCGCAGCTTCCACGGCGCCGCCGCTGCCGCAGACGTGCGGCTGTCGCACACGCGGCCCTACCGCCCGCAGACGAACGGCAAAGCCGAGCGTTTCATCCAGATCCTGCAGAACGAGTGGGCCTACGCCCGCCCCTACCGCTCCAACGCCGAGCGGCTGCGCCAGCTCCCACGCTGGCTCTACCGCTACAATCACCGCCGACCGCACGGCCGCGTCGGCGGGGCCGTCCCCGCCTCCCGCCTGTGAACAACCTTCCTGGGTAGTACACCTAGCCGCGCGCCAGCGCCCGCGCGGCCGCGTCGAGCGCGCCCGTCCGCAGCCGATAGAACGCCCACGTCCCGCGACGCTCGCGCTCCACCAGGCCCGCCTCCAGCAGCACGCGCAGGTGGTGGCTGATCGTCGGCTGCCTGAGCTCGAACGGCTCGACGAGGTCGCAGACGCACGCCTCGCCGCCCCCGGCCGCGCCGATCAGCGAGAGCAGCCGCACGCGCACCGGGTCGCCCAGCGCCTTGAAGACGCGCGCGGCGGCCTGCGCCTCCTCCTCGCTCACGGCGCCCGCGAGCAGCGGCGGGCAGCACGCCCCGTCCGGGGAGAGTATGGGGTCGGCGCCCAGCATCGGCAGCGTCTCGCGGACCGCGGGCGTGCTCGTCTTCATCGACATGCGCCTATATTGACAGGGCTCGATGCACGCGTCCACACTGGCGGGCGAAGGACATAGACGAGCATCGATGAAGGGAGCCGCCGTGGCACGGCTACAGCTCGCGATCCACGTGACCGACCTCGAGAGCGCGGTGGAGCGCTACGCGCGGATCCTCGGCGTGGAGCCGCACAAGCGGCGCCCCGGCTACGCCAACTTCGCCGTCGAGGACACGCCGCTCAAGCTCGTGCTCTTCGAGGGCGGGGAGCCCGCGACCATCAACCACCTCGGCGTCGAGGTCGACTCGCCCGAGGAGGTGGTCGCCGCGACCCGGCGCCTCGGCGACGCCGGCCTCGAGCCGCGCGTCGAGGAGGGCTCGCTCTGCTGCCACGCGCTGCAGGACAAGGTGTGGACGACGGCGCCCGACGGCGTGCCGTGGGAGGTCTACACGATCCTCGACGATGCGCCCCCCGAGGACGAGGCCGGCGGAGAGCTGGCGGTCGTCGGCGCCGCGAGCGGAGCCTGCTGCGCCGGCGGCGCCGCCGACTGCTGCTGAGCGACTGCCGCCGGCCGCCTGCTGCCGAGCGCCCGTGCTGAGTGACGGAGCGCTCCCGCCTCGGTCGGCGGCACGGCTGACGAGCGGGCGCCTCGGTCGGCGGCGCTAGACGGGCTCGAGCGGGCGATGGGGGCGCGCGGGCAGCTCGACCGCGATCGGGTCGCCGGGCGCGACCTCGCCGCCCGCGACAACCACCGCCATCACGCCGGCGCGTCGCACGAGCGCGCCCCGCTCGTCGCGGCCGAGCGTGGCGGTCATCAGCCCGGGCGCGAGCCCGTCGAGTGCGCGCAGGGGTTACGCAGCCCCGTCACCTCAACGATCGCCTCCGCGCTCAGGCGCAGCCGCGCTCCGGTGGGCAGCGCGAGCAGCTCCACGCCGCGGGTCGTCACGTTCTCGCCCATGCGGCTCGCCGCCACGTCGAAGCCCGCGGCCCGCAGTTCCTCGTGCAGCTCGGCGTGCAGCAAGTGGAGCTGCCGAAGGTTGGGGGGCGCGGGCTCGAGGGCCAGCCGCGAGCGGTGCTGCACGGTCGCGCCCGCGTGGGCGTCGCCCTCGACGCCGAGCCCGGCGAGCAGGCGGATGCTCGCGCGCGGCTCCTTGCCCAGCTGGTGCGTGCCGCTGGCCGCGACGGCCGTCACGGTCCCGGTCATCGAGATGCACCTCCCCCGGAGCAGCCGGCGCGCCGGCTGCTGCCCGCCGTTCCGCTCAGCGTCCGCTCGCGCCGTCGGGAGCGACGCCCGCGGCCGCGGCGCCGGCCGGGGCGCCCGGAGCCGCGGCGAGCCGATCGAGCAGCTCCGCGTACTCGCGCAGGTGCCGCGGAGCGAGGAAGCGCTCGACGACGCGCTCGCGGGCCCGCTCGCCGAGCCGCCGCGCGAGCCCGGGCTCGGCGAGCAGCCGGCCGAGCTTCTCCGCGAACTCCGCGGGGTCGGTCGGATCGTCGAGCAGCAGCCCGTGCTCGCCGTCCACGATCTGATCGCGGATCCCGCCCACGCCCGATGCGAGCACGGGGCGGCCCTTCCACATCGCCTCCGTCACGGTCAGCCCGAAGCCCTCGTGCAGGCTCTTCTGGACGATGACCGTGGCGTGGCGCTGCAGCGCGTTGATCACCGCGGCGTTCTCCTCGACGTCGGTGACGGGGAGCGAGACGAGCTGGATGCGGCTGCGCACGGACCCCGGCAGCCGGCGCCACTCCTCGATCGTGGCGGCGAGCGTCGTCGCGGCCTCGGGGTCGTCGGTGACGGCGTGCGTCTCCGGGCCCGCGAGCACGAGGTCCGCGGGGGTGCCGCCGCGCGCCAGGTGCGCCGCGAAGCCGCGCATCACGCCCACGGGGTCGTCCTTGAGCGGGTCCCAGCGCGAGACCTGCACCACCAGCGGGTCCTCCCACGCGGGAGCCGGCCCCCAGCGCAGCACCTCGGCGCGCCGCGAAACGTGCCGCGGCGAGCCGTCCTGCCCGCCGAAGCGGTGCACATCGTCGCGACGGCGGCCCGCGATGATGCCGACGTGCTGCAGGAGCGCGCGCGTGGTCTCGGGCGCGAGCATCTCGTTCTTCGCGGTGAAGGGATCGATCGAGGGGGCGATCACCGCCGAGCGCGCCGCGTCCCAGCCCGGCGGGCGATAGCCCTCGCGCGAGAAGATGTAGGCGTCGACGCCCGCGAGGTAGCGCTCGAGGAAGCCCCAGCCCGCCTGCGACTCGGCGTTCGGCTCCTCGACGCCGATGTGCGAGCGCCACATCACGCGCGCCCCCGCGGCGCCGAGCGCGGGCGCCAGCCCCGCGGTCTGCGGGTCGTGGAGGATCACCACGTCGCCGGGCCGCACCACGCCCAGCAGACTCGGCGCTCTCGGCGAGCGCCTCCTCGTAGAAGCGATGCGCGGCCTCGTCGAGCGGGCGCCCGTCGCCGGGCGAGCCGTGGATCGCGTGGTGCAGGCGCTTCGTGAGCCCGAAGAACTCGGCGCGGCCCTGGATCACGAGCCAGCGCGCGTCGACGCCGGCCCCGCGCGTGTAGCCGAGCAGCCACGGCAGCAGCTCGGCGACGCCGCCCCCCACCGCCGTGGAGTTGACGTTCCAGACGGTGCGGCCGCTGAGCAGGTCGCGCGCGGCGGCGGCCATCTGCGCCGTCTCCGCCATCAGCTCGGCGCCGACGTAGGGGCTGAGCCGCTCCCGCGAGAGCGGGGAGATCGGCACTTCGCGAGGAGCCGGCACCGCACCACCTCCACCCGCCGCTCGCGAGCGCCCACAGCGTCGGCGACGCACCGGTCGCACCGCAACCACCGGGCCGCGTTCGCGACGAGCGGATACGCTGCGCCGATGCAGGAGCTGCTGACGCCGGGCGGGGCGCGACTGCGCTACCGCGACAGCGGGACGGGTGCCGACGCGCTGCTGCTGGTGCACGGCTGGTGCTCCAGCGGCCGCGCGTGGGAGCGCACCGCGCGCACCCTCGAGCGGCGCGGCCGCGTGGTGCGCGTCGACCTGCGCGGGCACGGCGCCTCGGAGGCGCCGCCGGGCGGCGGCTACCGCTGGCGCGACTTCGCGGGCGACGTGGAGGCGCTGGTGGCGGCGCTCGGCCTCGCGCGAGTCGTCACCGTCGGACACTCGATGGGGAGCCCCGTCGCGCTGGAGCTGGCGCGGCGGCTGCCGGGGACGGTGGCGGGCGTCGTGGCGATCGACGGGCTCTCCGGCCTCGGCCTCACGCGCGAGCGCGCCCGGGCCCACCCGTGGGTCGTCGCGCTCACCCCCACGAGCAGCGCGGAGACGCGGCGCCGCCTCGTGCGGAGCTTCCTGCCCGCCGATGAGCGTGGCGCGCGCATCGTCGAGGGGGACGCGATGCGCACCGATCCGCGCGCCGCGCTGGCGGCGTATCGCGACTCGGTGGTGACGGGCGCGCCGCGTCGGGCCTGGCGCCGCCTGCCGCAGCCGTTCCTCCACGTCGCGGCGAGCCGCAGCCGGCGCACGGCGGCCGACGTGCGCGCCGTCATCCCGCGCGCTCAGTTCGGGCAGGTGGTCGGCTCCGGCCACTACGTGCAGCTCGACGCCGCGCCGCAGCTCCACGCGATGCTCGACCGCTTCCTCGCGGCGCTGCCGTAGCGTCGAGCGTCGGCGCCGGCCGCCTCGCTGCGATGCGATGCGCGGGACGGCGGCGCGCTAGAAGAACGGGAAGCGCGCGTCCAGCCCCAGCTCGACGCGGCCCGCGGCCTGATAGGTCAGCGGACCGACCATCACGTGCGCCGCGGCCGTGTGGATGTCGCGGAACAGCCGCTCGATCGGGCTGGCCTCGACGATCGCCGAGGTCGCCGCCCCGTTCCGCGAGGCCGCGGCCCGCGCGCTCCTCGGTCGGCTCAGCGCGCCGCCGTCGCCTCGCGCGGCCGCCGCGTGAGCGCGTCGACGAAGGAAGCGAGCTGCGCGGCGTGCTCGCGCTTGTGCCCGTAGTAGCCGTAGGCGATGAAGTCGTCGAGCGAGTACTCGGCGCCGTACCACGGGAGCGTCCCCCGCAGCACGAAGCCCTCCGGCGGGAGCAGCCGCGCGAGCTCCATGACCTGCGTGTGCGCCCGCTCGTACTCGGCGACGAGCGCCGCGGCCGGCGTCCGCGCGCGCTTCGCGGCCTCCTCGTCGTTGAACGCCTCGGGGCCGAGCTCGCGGTACGCGTCGAGCAGCGGCGCGGGCCCCTCGAGGCCGCGGAGCTCCGCCAGCACCTCGACCAGCAGCAGCTCGAAGGCGCCCAGGTGGCCGATCACATCGCGGGCGCTCCACTCGCCGGCAGCGCCGGGGGTCTCCCACTCGGTGGGCGGGATGGCCTCCACCGCCGCTCGCACCTCACCGTCGCCGTAGATCAGCACGTCGATCGCGTTCATCGGTCGTTCCCTTCGCTTGCGGCTCGCTCCTCCGGCCGGGCTCGCGCCGCCGCTCCCTACTGCCAGCGCAGCACGCTCCAGGCCTCGGCGAGTCGGCCCTCGGGGATGCGCAGCACGAAGAGGCCGTCGGCGCGCATGCGCCGCCCCGTGCCCTGCGTGCCGCAGAACGTGCCGACGTGGGTGGCGTGGACGGTGACATAGGCGAGCACGCGGTCGCCGCTCTCGACGGTGCGCACGATCTCCACCGAGCGTTCGTCGAAGGCGTCGAAGTCGGCGGGGTGCAGGGCCTGCGCCGCGTCGATCGGGCAGAGCGCGCGACCCGAGCCGGTGGCGCGGAAGTCGGGCTCGAAGAGCCGCTCGACCCCGGCGCGCACCGCCTCGGCGTCCGGCTCGACGACGAGGCCGATCGCCGCGAGCGCGACGCTCACCCGATCGACGGCGGTGCGGTCCGCGCCCGCGGCCTCTCCGGCGGTGCCCGTGCGCGTGCTCGTGCGGGTGGCGGTGGCCTGCGTCATCTCGTGCCTCCTCAGCAGCCCGTCGCTCGTGCGTCGGGTCTGCACGGAGTCTCGCGCGCGGGCGGCCGGCGTCGCGTCGCCCGAGGGTGCCGCCGGCCGCGCGAGAACGGGCCACCGCGCGGTCACCCGTCGGTCGAGGTTGCTGTCGGTCGGATGGGCGACGGGGGCGGCGGTCGCGTCCTAGCGACGCACCCCGAGGCCGAGCAGGTACTGGTGGATCCACGTCGCCGCGCGCTTGCCATCGGCGATCGCGGTGACGACGAGGTCGGCGCCATTCACCACGTCCCCGCCCGCGAAGATGTACGGCACGCTGGTCTGCCCCGTGCGCTCGCTGACATAGACGAGGCCACGGCGGTCCGTCTCCACGGGCGCGGCCGCGACGACCACGGCGCTGGCCGGCACCGTGTGGGCCGAGCCCTCGATCGGCACGGGGCGGCGGCGGCCGCTCTCGTCGGGCTCGGAGAGCCGCATGCGCACGAGCTCCACCGCGCGCACGCGACCCTGCGCATCGCCGAGGAAGCGCGTGGGCGTCGTGAGGTAGCCGAACTCCACGCCCTCCTCGCGGGCGTGCAGGCGCTCCTCGGCGCGCCCGAGCATCTCGCGCTCGGTGCGCCGGTAGACGCAGGTGACACGCTCGGCGCCGAGCCGCACGGCCGTGCGCACGCAATCCATCGAGGTGTCGCCACCGCCGATCACCACCACGTCGCTGCCCACCACGGGGCGCTCGCGCCGGCCCGCGGGCAGCTGCTCGGGCGGCAGGTTGCCGCGCACCAGGAAGTCGGTCGCCTCGTAGAGCCCGACCAGCGACTCGCCCTCGATGCCGAGCGCGTCGCCGACCCCGGCGCCCGTGCCGATGAAGACCGCGTCGAAGCCGCGCTCGGTGCGCACCTCCCCCAGCGTCACGTTGACGCCGATCTGCGTCCCGTTCTCGAAGGCGACGCCCATCGCCTCCAGCGCCGCGAGCTTCTGCGCGAGGATCTCCTTGCTCATCTTGAAGTTGGGGATGCCGTAGCGGAGCACGCCGCCGGGCTCGGGCCAGAGGTCGCAGACGGTGCAGGCGTGGCCGCGCGCCTGCAGCTCCTCCGCCACGGTGAGGCCCGCGGGGCCGCTCCCGACGACCGCGGTAAAGCACCCGCTGGGCAGGCCGGCGGCGCGCACGGGGAAGGCGCCGAGCTGCCGGCGCTCGGCGTCGCTGACGAAGGACTCGAGCCGCCCGATCGCCACCGGCGGGTGCTTCAGGCGGTCCGGCCGGATCGCGAAGCCGACGACGCAGGCGCCCTCGCACAGCGACTCCTGCGGGCAGAGCCGCCCGCACATCTCCGGCAAGGTCGAGGTCTCGCGAAACGTGCGCGCCGCCGCGGCGACATCGCCGTCCTCCAGCAGCCGCAGCGCCGCGGGGATGTCATTGTGCACCGGGCAGGCGTCCATTCAGGGCGCCGAGGGGCAGTCGATGCAGCGCGCGGCCTCGACGATCGCCGCGTCGAGGTCCATCTGCAGGTAGGTCTCGTCGAAGTTGCGGACGCGCGCGGCGGGCGCCTGCCTGGGGACGTGCTGCCGCGGGATGCCCAGCCGCTCGCGCACCGCGTCCGTCTGCTCGTTCGCCGTCACTCGTCGGTAACGCTGCACTCCCCGCCGAGCGCCCCGCGAGAGGAGGATTGCGGCGGCGCGGTCACGCAAGCGTGGAGTGCGGGGTGGTGCGGGTGCGGGTGCGGGTGCGGGTGCGGGTGCGGGTGCGGGTGCGGGTGCGGGTGCGGGGTGGTGCGGGTGCGGGGTGGTGCGGGTGCGGGTGCGGGTGCGGGTGCGGGTGCGGGTGCGGGTGCGGGTGCGGGTGAAGGCGATCATGGCGCGGATCTCCGGGTCGGTGAGCCCGGCTGCGCCCCAGGAGGGCATCACCGTGCCCGCGCGGCCGTTCTTGATCGTGTCGAAGTAGAAGTCGTCGGGCTCGGTCAGCGCCTCCGGGAGCAGCGGCAGGCCGAGGCCGCTGATCCCCTCGCGCCCCGGCCCGTGGCAGACGGAGCAGTTCATCCGGAAGAAGTCGACCGGCGCCTCGCCCTGCACGGTGGCGACCACGTCGTCGCCGCCGCCGGGGGTCGCGACCGCGGCCGTGGGCGTGGATGTCGGCGTGGACGTCGGCGTGGACGTCGGCGTGGACACGGCAGCACCGCCGTCGTCGTCATCGTCGCTGCCGCCGCAGCCGGCGACGGCCAGCGCGAGCAGCGCCGCTCCCAACAGCACGATCAGCGTGGTGCGACGCATGGTGCCTCCCTCGCCCGCGCGCCGCGCTCGTGCGCAGCCGTTGCAGGGCCTCCGTCGATCATCGTGATGCGCTTCACTGACCCCACGGCCGAACGTCCCCCCGGGGGCAGGGCCATTGGTCCATCGGAGGGTGCATCGAGGGGCGCCCCGAGCGCCGCCGCGACCCTCAGCTTCCGCGCGCGATCACCTCGACGTAGAGGCCGTGGAGCGCGCGCGGGTGGATCCAGTAGGTGCCGCCGTCGCCGCCGGCCACGTTGGCGCCCGCGGCCGTGGCGAGGGCCGCGCCGTCCGCGAGGTCGGGCACGCCGAAGACGACGACGTGCACGCCCTCGCCCTCCGGGTGCTCGCGGCCGGCGCGCCGATCCATGCGCGGCACCAGCGCCGAGGCCGGCGTCTGGGGGATGAGCAGCGTGAACATGCGTCGCCCGCCGCGCCCGACGCGCTGCCACTCCAGGTCGCCGTAGGGCTGCCGATGCAGCTCGCTCACCGTCTCCGTGCCCAGCAGCCGGTGGAAGGTGGCGATGGCGCGGTCGCGATCGCGCACGGCGAGCCCGATGTGCGAGAGCGCGTAGGGGGCGTCGGCCGGCGCCTCGATCGGGCTCTCCAGCTCGGGCGCGATCTCGAAGCGGACGCCGTGCGCGGCGAGCGGGTCGGGGCGCAGCCGGCCGCCCGGGCGCTCCTCGATCGCCGCGCCCGAGGCGCGCAGCACCGCGGCGAGCGCGTTGAGCTCGGGCGTGCGCCACACCGAGAGGTAGTAGCCCTCGCCGCGCGGGTTGCGCTCGTCGGCGCGCGCCTCCATGGCGCTCGCGAGCGGCCCGGCGCCGCTCGGCTCCATGAGCCGCACGGCGCCCTCGCCCGCGGCGCCCAGCTCGAGCCAGCGCGCACCCTCCTCGTCGTTGCGGCCGGAGTCGCCGGTGCCGAGCCGCAGCACGCGGCGATACGCCTCGGCCGCGGCGTCGAGGTCGGCGACCGCCACCTGGAGCTGCGCGTAGCGGAGCGGCTGCGTCATCGCTCGTCCCCCCGTCCTGGTCCGGCGCCTCGTCGCCCCACCTCGCCCAGGGCGCCCCGTCGAGGCTACGGCGCGCCGGCGAGGGCCGGCCAGCGATCCGCCCACGGCGCGATCGCCTCGAAGGCGGCGGAGGCGCGCAGCACCGCCGCGTCGTCCCGCCAGCGCCCCACGAGCTGCAGCCCGACGGGCAGCCCATCGACCTCGCCGCAGGGCGCGGTGGCCGCGGGCTGGCCCGTCAGATTGAAGGGGTAGGTGAACGCCGTCCACTCCAGGAAGCGGCGCGGCGTGCCGGCGACGGTGCCGGGGCCGTGATCGCCCGCCGCGAACGCCGCCACGGGCAGCGTGGGCGTCAGCAGCAGGTCGTAGCGCTGGAAGAAGCGGCGCACCGTCTCCGCGTAGGCGTTCTGCTCCAGCACGGCGCGCCCGTAGTCGGCGCCGCTGTAGCGCGCGCCCTGGCGCACCACATCGACGAGGCCGGGGTCGAGGCGGTCCTCGATCTCGGGGAGCCGCTCGGCGAAGAGCCCGGCCATGCGGCACGACCACATCACGTCGAGCACGGGGTAGGGGTCGCCCGCGTCGGGGTGCGCCTCCTCGACCTCGGCGCCCAGCTCGGCGAGGCGGCGCGCCGCGCCCTCGGCGCAGTCCGCCACCGCGGGCTCGACGGCGGCGAAGCCGAGGTCGCGCGACCAGGCGACGCGCAGCCCGGCGAGCGCGTCGCCACGCTCACCGCCGGCCGCCCCCGCCTCGGCAGCGGCGAGGTGGCCGCCGACCTTCGGCAGCGACCAGCGGTCGCGCGCGTCGGCGCCCTCCATCACGTCGAGCATCAGCGCGGCGTCGGCGACGGTGCGCGCGATCGGCCCGGCGTGCGAGAGCGTCGAGCCCGCGGGCCACTGCGGCACGCGGCCGTAGGAGGGCTTGATGCCGTAGACGCCGCAGAAGGCGGCGGGGATGCGGATCGAGCCCGCGCCGTCCGAGCCCTGCGCGATCGGCCCGATCCCCGTCGCCACGGCGGCCGCCGCGCCGCCGCTGGAGCCGCCGGCGGTGCGGCCCTCCCGCCACGGGTTCTGCGTGGTGCCGTGGACGCGGTTGCTGGTGTCGCCCTTCCAGCCGTACTCGGAGGTGTTGCTCTTGCCCAGCATCACCGCGCCCGCGCCGTAGAGCCGCTCCACCAGCGGCGCGTCCTCGGTGGGCACGTCGTCGGCGTGCAGCAGCGAGCCACGCGTGGTGCGGATGCCGGCGGTCGCGGTGAGGTCTTTGATCGAGATGGGGACGCCCGCGAGCGGGCCAGCCGAGCCCTCGGCGTAGGCGCGCTCGGCGGCCTCGGCCTGCTGGAGCGCCAGGCCGGGCGTCGGCGTGACGAAGGCCCGCAGTCGCGGCTCCAGCGCCGCCAGCCGATCGAGCACGGCGCGCGCCACCTCCACGGGGGAGAGCTCGCGGCGCTGGTAGTGCGCGCGCAGCTCGGCGGCGGAAAGGGCCCACGGCTCGGTCACGGCGGCACGCTAGCCGATCGCGGCGCCCGCTGGCGACCGGCCGCGAGCGGGCGCGCCGATTCGAGGCTGGGGCGCGCCTACAGCTCGGCGGCGAGCGCGGCGACGAGCCCCGAGGCGCCGCCGACCACGGGCTCGCCGTGGCCGAAGACGACCGTCTCGAAGCGGAACGTGGCGAGCTTCGCCACCGAGGCGTTCGCCAGCGCGAGGTCGGAGCTGAAGCGCGGGTTGGGGCCGGTCACCCCGCGCTCGCCGCCGCCGTTCAGCGCGTCGCCCGCGATCAGCAGCCCGCCGGCGGGCTCCAGCACGCTGATGTGGCCGGGGGTGTGCCCCGGCGTCTCGACGATCTCCAGCCCGAGCTCGCGGTCGCCGTCGCCGACCGCGAGCGGGGGGCGCGGTGAGCGGATCGCGGCGAGGTCGGCGGCGCCGGCGTAGGCCGCGGCGTCGGGCGCGAGGCCGAGCACCTCCGGCAGGCTGCCGATGTGGTCGCCGTGCGCGTGCGTGAGGATGACGTGGCCGACCGCGCCCCAGCCGAGATCGAGCGCGCCGAGCGCCGCCTCAATCTCTCCCGCGCTGCCCGGGACGCCGGTGTCGACGACGGCGGCCTCGCCGGCCCGCGCGAGCACGTAGGCGGAGACGATGCCGAGCGGCACGCGACGCCACTCGACGGCGCCGGCGGGGGCAGAGGCGGCGGGGGTCGCGGTCGCGGCGGCCGCCTCGCTCATCGGGGTCGCGCTGGGCGGCGCGGTCGCCGTCGGGCTCGAGGCCGCGCTCGCGGGCGTCGAGGCGGGCGGCGCTGCCCCCCCGTCGTCGTCGTCGTCGCCGCAGGCGCCGAGCCCGATGCCGAGCACCGCGATCGCGACCGTGCCGCGCCCCAGATCGCTGAGGAAGAGGCGCCGGCTCAGCCCTCGCCCCGTCGTCCCTCGTCTGGCCGTCTCTCGTCGCATCGTCAGGCGCTCCCGTTCGATGGCGCGCCCGCGAGGCGCTCACTCCGGGTACGTGCGGACGGCCGCCGAGGGATCGCCGCACGGTAGCCCGTGCGCTGCGACGACGGCGCCGGTGGACAGCTGTGTAACGCATCGGTTACCGTACCGTGCGCACAGCCATGTCGCGCCGGCGCTCGCGCGCCCGCGTGAAGCCGATGGGGGCAGCCACGGTGAAGTCGTACGAAGCGGCCGCGACCATCGCGGCCAGCCCCGAGGCGGTGTGGGCGATCCTCGTCGACGGCGCGGGCTACGCCGGCTGGGACTCGGGCGTCATCTCCGTCGACGGCACGATCGGCGAGGGCGAGCGCATCACCGTCGTCTCGGAGGTGAGCCCGAAGCGCTCCTTCCCGGTGACCGTCTCCTCCTTCGAGCCTGGCCGGCGCATGGAGTGGACGGGCGGGATGCCGCTGGGCCTCTTCCGCGGCGTGCGCAGCTTCACGCTCGCCGCGCAGGACGACGGCTCGACGGCCTTCGCCATGCGCGAGGAGTACCGCGGCCCGCTGCTGCCGCTGATGTGGCGCATGATGCCGGACCTCGGCCCGTCGTTCCGGCAGTTCGCCGAGGGGCTGAAGGCGCGCGCCGAGGCCCCGAGCTAGCCGCGGCGACTGACCGCCGCGCCTCGCCACCTCGCGTCGGCGGCCTCGCCCCGGCCGGGGCTCGCGAGTCCTGCCGAGGTTTGCGTAGCTTTGCCCGTTTCCGCGGCGCCCGCTGCCGCGGCAGGCGGTCCGCCGACGGCTATCGCGGTCCCGGCGCGCGCGACTCGGAAGTGACGGCGGCCGGCGCCGGGCGGCCGCCACCGCGCTCGAGACGGGCCGAGAGCAGCAGCAGCGCCACCGCGTGGAGCACCGCCACCGCCAGCAGCTGCGCGGCCAGCGTGGAGCGCGAGGCGTCGTCGTCGAAGCGCGAGAGCAGCACCAGCAGGTAGAGCACCACCGCCAGCGCCAGCACCCGGCCGAACACCCCGCGCCAGCTGGCGGCGAGCCGCCTCATCGGGACGCGGTAGAGGTAGACCACGAGCACGATCACGTGCAGGACGACCAACGAGCCGGCGTAGAGCAGCGCCGGAACGGAGCTGCGCAGCTCCAGCAGTGGCAGCAGCACGAGCGAGGCCGCGAAGACCGCGATCGTCTTGCGCACGAAGAGCGGTCGATCGAGTAGCTCGATGCGCACGCGCCGCCCCGCCTCTGCCTCGGACCATCCTCGGCGCACCCATTGTGCAGCGCCGCCCCCTACCCCGCGAGCCGGGGGCCCCGGCGACGCGACGGGCGGACGATCGTCCCGCCGCGGTGCGACGTTCGCACCTGTCGGCCCGCCGACCGCCTGCGCGACGCTGCGCGTGGCCCTGTCCCCTCAGGGTCGGCTCGGCGGTCGTGGGTGG
Source organism: Dehalococcoidia bacterium (assembly GCA_963667515.2). Taxonomy (GTDB): domain Bacteria; phylum Chloroflexota; class Dehalococcoidia; order UBA2979; family UBA2979; genus VYDC01. The sequence goes on from CAXXXY010000011.1 coordinate 198,929, forward strand.
CCTCTCTCCCCCGCACCGCCGGGCCGCCTCCCCCGCGCCCCCACGCCGCCAGGCGTCACCGGCGCGCGCAGACGCCTCGACGAGTGGTATGAACGGCGCTCGGCGCGCTGGCGTCCGCGCCCGGGGGGCGCGGCAACGGCACGCCCAGCGAGGAGTCGGCCGTGCAGCGCAGCACCGAGCGGATCCTGACGACGCACACGGGGAGCCTGCCGCGGCCCGACGCGCTGCTCCCGCTGATCTTCGCGCGGGAGAAGGGCGAGGAGCGCGATCCGGCAGAGCGCGCGGCCGCGACGCGGGGCGCCGTGCACGACATCGTGCGGCAGCAGCTCGACTCCGGCATCGACGTGCTGAACGACGGCGAGCAGGGGAAGTCGAGCTACGCGACCTACGTGCAGAACCGCCTCGAGGGCTTCGACGGCGAGCCCGTCACCCCGGCCGCCGTCACCGACCCCGACTTCCCCGAGTACTTCGCGCGGACCGCGGCGCAGCGCGCCGGCGCCACCAACCCGCTGCTGCGGCGCCCCTGCACCGGCCCGATCCGCTACCGCGACGTCGAGGAGCTGCGCAGCGAGCTCGATGACTTCGCGGCGGCGCTCCAGGGCGTCTCCCCCACCGACACGTTCCTCTCCGCCGCGTCGCCCGGCATCGCCTCGATCTTCATCCCCAACGAGCACTACGCGACGCACGAGGAGTACCTGGGCGCGCTGGCCGACGCGATGAAGACGGAGTACGACGCGATCCACGCGGCGGGCTTCCTGCTGCAGATCGATGCGCCCGACCTCGCGCTCAGCCGGCCGCGCTACTTCGGCCACCTCTCGGACGAGGAGTTCCGATCGACGATCCGCACGCACGTGGAGGCGATCAACCACGCCACGCGCGACATCCCGCCCGAGCGCATGCGCATGCACCTCTGCTGGGGCAACTACGAGGGGCCGCACCACCGCGACGTGCCGCTGGCGGAGATCGTGGACATCGCGCTGGAGGCGCGGCCCAGCGCGCTCTCCTTCGAGGCGGCCAACCCCCGCCACGAGCACGAGTGGAAGGTCTGGAGAGACGTGCCTCTGCCCGAGGGGAAGATCCTCATCCCCGGAGTCCTCGACTCAACGACCAACTACGTCGAGCACCCCGAGCTCGTCGCGGAGCGCCTCGTGCGCTTCGCCCAGGTCGTCGGCCGCGAGAACGTGATCGCGGGGACCGACTGCGGCTTCTCCACGGGTGCCGGCTACATCCAGGTCGATCCCAAGATCACCTGGGCGAAGTTCCGCGCAATGGCGGACGGCGCCGCGCTCGCCAGCCGCGAGCTCTGGTAGCGGAGCCGCGGCGGAGCGCCGCGGCTGCCGGGCGCGCCCGGGCGGCGTGATAAGCTCGCGCCCGACGCGGAGTCCGGGGAAGCCGGTGTGATTCCGACGCTGTCCCGCAACTGTGACCCGCGCACCGCCTTCGGGCGTGCGCGGGGAGCCAGAGTACCGGCCCGCGCGACTGTCGGACCTGCGAGGACAGGCGGCGGCACGGCTGGCGCTCCCAGCGCTCGGCCTCGCCCTCTACCTGCCCCCTCGCACGCGTGGGGGCTTCTTCGTCCCCCTCGCGATGCAGGGAGGGACGCTCGATGCCCCGGATTCGCATGCCTCGAAGGACGGCCACCGCGCCGCTCGCCATCCTCGCGCTGCTCGCCGCGGCCGTGACCGCCTGCGGGGGCGACGCCGCGGAGCCTGCGGCCTCGGCGCCGGCCGCCGCAGCGGCGGGCGACGCCGCGCCGGAAGGCGTGGCCGCGGGCTTCCCGGTCACGATCGTCGGCTCCGACGGCCACGCGCTCACGCTCGATCGGCCGCCGACGCGCATCGTCTCGCACTCCCCGGGGGCGACGGAGAGCCTCTTCGCGATCGGCGCGGGGCCGCAGGTGGTGGCGGCCGACGAGTTCTCCGACTACCCGCCGGAGGTCGCCAACCTCGAGCGGGTGAGCTACACGGATCCGGACCCGGAGCGCGCCCTGGCGCTCCAGCCCGACCTCGTGATCCTCGCGGAGCAGCAGCAGCAGCAGGTAGAGCAGCTCCGCCGGCTCGGCCTGCCCGTGCTGTACGCGCGCGAGCCGGAGAGCGTCGAGGGCGTCTTCGACTCGATCCTGATGCTGGGCCTCGCCACCGGCCACGAGCCGGAGGCCGAGGCGCTCGTCGCGGAGATGCAGCGGCGCATCGGCGTGGTCGCGGCGCGCATCGCCGACGTGGAGCGCGGCCCCACCGTCTTCTACGAGCTCACGGACGACCTCTACACCGCGGCGCCGGAGACCTTCATCGGCGGCATGCTGCGGCTGCTGCGCGCGGAGAACGTGGCGGCCGGCGCCGCGAGCCCCTTCCCGCAGCTCACGGCCGAAGCGGTGCTTGCGGCGGACCCGCAGGTCGTGCTGCTGGCCGACGGCGAGTGGGTCAGCGTCGAGTCGGTGGCGGAGCGCCCTGGCTGGGCGGGGGTCGCCGCCGTCACGAGCGGCCGCGTCTACCCCATAGACCCGGACCTCGGGAATCGGCCGGGGCCGCGCATTGTCGACGCCATCGAGCAGATGGCGCGCGCGATCTACCCGGAGCGCTTCCCCGAGGGAGCGACCGCCGCCACGCCCTGACCGGCGCGATCGCTCGGGCACGCGAGGCGTCGCGGCGAGCGCCCCGCGAGCTGCTATCGTCGCGCGCGGGGGCCGCGCATGACCGTCGTCGACACGCAGATCCACTTCCGCGACGTCGAGCGGCCCGGCCGCCCCGTCGACCCGAACATGCACACCGGCCTCGGCGACGAGCCGTTTGGCCACGAGCGCTTCCTGCCGATGATGGACGCCGCCGGGGTCGACCGCGCCGTGATCGTGCCGCCCGGCTTCCTGCGGTCCAACAACGACTACGCCCTCGAATGCGTGGCCGCGCACCCCGGTCGCTTCGGCGTGATGGGGCTGATGGACCCGACCGCGCCCGAGGCGCCCGACCTCGTCGCGGGCTGGCGCGAGCAGCCAGGGATGCTGGGGCTGCGCGGCTCGGTGACGGAGCTCGGGCGCGCGCGCTGGGTCTCGGAGGCGGCGATCGAGCGCTTCTGGGCCGCCTGCGCCGAGCATCGGCTGCCGATCACCGTGATGGCGGCGGGCGCGCTCGACTACGTGGAGGCGCTGGCCACGCGGCACCCGACGCTGGCGCTCTCGATCGACCACCTGGGGCTGCCGCGCATCGAGGCCGCGTGGGACGACGCGTGGTTCGCGCAGATCGAGGAGCTGGCCCGGCACCCGCAGCTCGTGCTCAAGCTCTCGACGCTGCCCGGCCGCTCCAGCGAGGCGTTCGGTGCTTATCTACTTGACGCAGGATACCTTGCGTCAAGTAGATAAGCACCAGGCGTTCCCCTTCGCCGACACGCACCGCCTGGCGCAGCACGCCTATGACACGTTCGGCCCGGAGCGGCTGCTGTGGGGCACCGACCACACGCAGACGCTGGGCCGCGGCCGTGCGAGCTACGACGAGGAGCTGCGGCTGATGCGCGAGGGCCTCGACTTCCTGAGCGCGGCCGAGCGCGACGCGATCCTCGGCGGGAACGCGCTGCGCTACCTGCGCTGGCCGGCCTGAGACCGCGCGGGGAGGAGAGCGGTCGATGACACCGACGGCGCCGCCGCGGATGCGACGCGGCCTCGTGCCCACACCCGTCGGCGCGATCGAGTACCTCGAGCTGGGCGCCGGGCCGCCGCTGCTGGCGCTGCACCCGACGCCGGGCTCCTGCCTCTGGTACGCCGACGTCGCGCCGCTGCTGTCAGGCGAGCGGCGCGTGATCGCGATGACGACGATGGGCTACGGTCGTTCCGACCGCCCCGACCCGCCGTACACGACGGTGCGGCAGTACGCGGAGGCGGCGATCGCCTTCCTCGACGCGCTGGGGGTGGAGCGCGCGAGCGTGCTCGGCTCGCACACAGGCTCCCTGCTCGCCGTCGAGATCGCGGCGGGCTGGCCGCAGCGCGTCGATCGGCTCGTGCTGGGCGAGCCGTTCAACTGGAACACGCCCGCCCGCCGCGAGGCGCTGACCCGCCAGCACACCTACGCGCGCCGCGGCCGGACGGCTCACACCTGCTCGAGCTGTGGCGGCGGCAGGGGCCGGACCGCCCCGGCGTCGACCTGCACGAGTTCGCGCGGCGCTTCGCGGACTTCCTCGTCGTCAACGCACCCGAGCCGGCCTACGGCGCGCTCGGCTGGGAGGGCGCCGGCCCCTACGTCATCACGCGCTACGAGCTGTGGGAGCGCGCGGCGCTCGTCGAGGCGTGGACGCTCGTGATCCACGGGACGGAGAGCGACCTCGCGCGCTCGCAGCCGCGCTTCCTGGAGACGATGCCGCGAGCGCGCGCCATCCGGCTGCCCAGCGAGGGCCGCTTCTCGCCTCGGCAGGCGCCGGATCTGTGGGCGCGCGAGGTGCAGGCGTTCCTGCGCGAGCCGGGCGTCTGAGCGGCGGCTGAGCAGCGCGCGGGGCGCTCGCTCGCGGGGCCGAGAGCTACAGGAGCGCGAAGGGGGTGCGCGGTGCGGATACAGGGCGGGCAGCTGCTGAGCCTCGGCTACGGGAAGTACGTGCGCTCCGACGAGGTGATCGCGGTCGATCCGATCACGGAGGAGCGCGGGCCCGGCCGGCGCACGCACGTCTGGGTGCGCGGCCTGCCCGAGCCGCTGGTCGCCTCGCGCTCGGACGCGGCGCTGGTTCGACGATCTCGTGACGCCCGCCGAGGAGGCCGCGCGGATGCGGCAGCTGCGCTCGGCGCTCAGCACCGTCGCGAAGGCGCTGGAGGGGGTGCCGCCCGTGCTGCAGCGCGTGATCCGCGAGGAGAGCGGCGTCGATCTGCCGGCGCTGGTGGAGGAGTCCCGGCGCGCCCTCGGCTAGCCGGCGCCCGGGGCCGCATCGTCGGGAGCCCCATCGTCGGGCGCCAGCGCCCACAGGTCGACCTCGATCAGCGCCTCCGCGCGCGGCAGCTCGGCGATGAAGGTCGTGCTCGCGATCGGCTCGTCGGCGAAGAGCTCGGCGCGGATCGAGTTGAGTTGCGCGTAGTTCTCGCGGCTCTTCAGCACCACCGTCATCTTGATCGCGTCGCGCCACCCGAGGCCGGCGGCCGCGAGCGCCGCCTCGAGGTTGGCGAAGCTCTGCCGCGCCTGCGCCTCGAAGCTCGGCGGCAGCTCGCGGCTCTCCGCCGGCCCCGCGAGGTGCGAGTCGGCGCCCGTGGCGGAGAAGACGACGAGCCGCCCCGCGCGCACGCCGCCGGCGAACGGCCCCGCGCCCCCCGCGAGCCCCGTCACGCGCCACTTCTCGATCACCGCGCCACCCCCCGTCCCCGCCCGACCGACGACCGCGCCGCCGCCGGGCTGCACGGCCCACAGATCCACCTCGATCAGCATCTCGGCGCGCAGCAGCCGCGCGACCGCGACGGTGCTGGCGAGCGGCGTGCCGGCGACGGGCGTGTCGCCCAGCGCCTCGGCGCGGATCGCCTCGAACGCCGCGCGGTCCTCGCGCCGCGTCAGGATCACGGTCATCTGCACCGCGTGCCGCCAGCCCAGCCCCGCCGCCTCGAGCGCGGTCTCGAGGTTGGCGAAGGTCTGCCGCGCCTGCGCCTCGAAATCGGGCACGAGCTTGCGCTCGTTCGCCGGCCCCGAGAGGTGCGAGAGCGCGCTCGTGCCGGAGATCGCGACGAGGCCACCCGCCGCGATGCCGCGCACGAACGGGCCGATCGGCTCGCCGAGCCCGGCGGGCGCCACCACGCGCCTCTCCGCCATCGCGACCCCTCACCCGCTGCGAGCGCTCCGCCGAGCGGCGGGGCGGGCGCAGTGTAGCGGGCGGGCGCCGCGCCCTCGACGCCCTCGGGCCGAGCGCCCGGCGTTGCGGAGCGAGGCCGTCACGAGCTATGAGAGGGAACGCGCGGGCGGCAGCCGCGGAGGGCCGGAGGTGGCGCCGTGCCGACGTGCTCCTCGCTCAGCGGGCGGCGCCGCGACGAGCGCGATCGCGCCCGCCTCGAGGCGCGCCCCCGCCTCGGCGAGCGCGGCTGCGGCTGCGGCTGGGCGCGGCTACGTCGGGCCCCGGCTCGCGGGCGTGGCGCGACGTGAGCGGCTTCGCGCTCGGGCACTACGCCGTCGCGGTCCACGACCTCGACGAGGCGGCCGCGACCTACGGGCGGCTGCTGGGGCTGGAGCGCGGCGAGAGCGGCCGCGACGAGGACGGCGGGCTGGCGTGGCTCGCGCTGGGCTTCGCGGGCGAGCGCAGCCTGCTGCTGGTGACGCCGCTGGGCGAGGCGAGCGCGCTCCACGCCGAGATGGCGCGCCGCGCCCGCGAGCGCAACCCGCACGGCGAGGGCGTCCACTCCTCCACGTGGCACGCGAGCGACCCGGCGGCGCTGGCCCGGCGCTTCGCCGAGCACACGGCGAGCACCGCCGTCGACCTCGGGGCGCCGGACGGCGAGGCGGGAGCGGCGGGCGGGGCCGGCGCCGTGCGGCTGGACCGGCGCGCGACGCACGGGCTGCAGGTGACGCTCGCGCGGCTGCCCGAGCCGCCGCCGCGCCCTGAGCTCCCGCTGTGGCCCTCGCACGTCGCGATCGCCGTGGCCGACCTCGACGCCGCCGAGGCGACGTTCGCGGGCGGGCTCGGCCTCGACGTGGAGCGCCGCTTCGAGGCGGACTACGGCGACTTCGCCGCCTCCGCCCTCTACACGGGCGGGCGCGAGGTGCTGGCGCTGATGGCGGGGCGCACGGAGACCAGCGCGGTGTCGCGCCGCATGCGCGGCATGACGAGCGAGGCGAATCCGCTGGGCGAGGGCTTCTACCTCGCGAGCTGGGCTGCCAGCGATCCCGCCGCGCTCGCCGCCCGCGTCGAGCGTGCGGGCGGGCTGGTGGCGTGGCAGCAGCGGAGCTTCTTCATCCACCCGCGCTCCACGCACGGCGTGCACATGCGCGTCTACCCCGCCGCCGGCCGCCCCGGGGACGGCTGAGGCGCTGGCACGGACACGGGCACCGGCGCTGGGGCAACGAGGGCGGGGCGCCCCGTCAGCCGCTCGAGCGGCGCGGCGCGGCTACTCGTCGGGTGTCTCGCCGACATCGTAGTCGATCGAGGTGATGCCGTCGAGGTTGCCCGTGAGGTTGTCCGCGACCATACGGTCGTGCGCCTCGCTCTCCTCGTACTGGCGCCACGACGCGCGCGTGGCGAAGTCCATCGTCAGGATCCAGTTGTAGCGCTTGAAGCGCCCCTCGGAGAGGTTGGGCTGCACGGAGACGTGGAGCAGGCCGGGGTTCCCCTCCTGCATCGTCTTGTAGCCGTTCTGGACGGCCTGGAGGGTCTCCTCGCTTGTCTCGTCCTTGAACTTGAAGGCCATCATGTGGCGGCGCATCCCGCGTCCCTCCCTCTCCGCGCAGGCCCCGCCCTCGCGGGCGCTGCGCTCGCAGGCTCGGCGTGTCGGCGCAGCCCTCGGGCGGGCCGGCCAGCGGCAGTGTAGCGAGCGCGCGCGCGACGCGTGACCGAGCCTCGGCGGCGGTGGCGACGAGCGCGGGAGCGCGAGCACCCGGCGTGCCGCTAGCGCGGCAGAGCGAGGACGCGGTCTGCGGTCGTGTTGAGCGCGTTCTCCACGGTGCCGCCGTTATGGGCGCCCGCGATGTGCGCCATGTAGCGCCGCTGCCAGCGAGCTCGCAGCGGCGCGTGCTCCGGCGAGTCCTGCCCCACCTGCCCCGCGAGGCCCATGAGCTGCCCGCCGAAGCGCACGTGCTGCTGCGCGTAGTGCTTCCACCACACCTCCTTGACGGAGGTCTCCTTGTCGGGAGCGAGGCCCCCCTGCTCCATGACGGCGGCGACCTTGTACGAGAGCAGGCGCATGGCGCGCACGTAGATGGCGTACTCGGCGATGCCGTCCTGAGCCCAGCTGTCGTCGATCAGCGGCTGCCCGTCATCGCCGCGCGTCTCGACGGCGTGGCGCACCAGCCCCTCGAGGTCGCCCTGCTCCGACGCCCAGCCGCCGAGCCCGGCGCCGCCGATGCCCGCGGCGCGCGACTGGTTGAGCGAGGCGATCAGGTGGTAGAAGCCGCGGTTCTCCTCGCCGATCAGCGAGTCGGCGGGGACGCGCACGTCCTCAAAGAAGACCTGGTTCACGCGGTAGCCATCCATCGTCCATAGCGGCGTGACCTGGATGCCGGGCGTCCTCGGGTCGATCACCATCAGCGAGAGGCCGCGATGCTTCGGCGAGTCCGGGTCTGTGCGCAGCATCAGGCACAGCCACTCCGAGTCCTGGATGTGCTCGGTGAACATCTTCGATCCGTTGATGACCCACTCGTCGCCGTCGCGGACCCCACGCGTCTCCACGGAGCCGAGGTCCGTGCCGGCGTTCGGCTCCGTCAGCCCGAAGGCCCACGTCACCTCGCCGCGGGTGATCGGCGGCAGGTGCTTCCTCTTCTGCTCCTCGGTGCCCCAGTGCACGATGCCGGGGCCCACGAAGTTGGCCGCCACCTGGTGCGAGGCCATCGGCGCGTGCGCCCCCGCCATCTCCTCATCGAAGGCGAGGCGGTGCCAGATGGAGGCGCCCCTGCCGCCGTCCTCGACGGGCCAGGTCATCGTCAGCCAGCCTTGCTCGCCGACCTCGCGGGTGATGCGCTTGTTGAAGCCGTGGTAGTAGTCCGTGCAGTGGCGCGACTCGTCCTGGACCTCGGGGGTCAGGCGCTCGGCGAGGAAGGCGCGCACCTCCTCGCGGAAGGTCTCGACCTCGGCGGGGAACGAGAATTCCACGGCGCGCCCTCTCCTCTTCGCGACCCGGGGGCCGGCCCCCGTTCGCGAGCATACCCACGGCGAGCGCCCTCGCGGAAGGGACGCCGCGCGCTGCGCCCGCTAGCGGCGCGCGTCCGCGGCGCGCGGCCCGGCCTGCGCCCCGGCGTGCCCCGCGGCCGGCCCCCCGTCGTGCTGGGCGGCCGCGTCCAGGCTGCCGGCCGCGAAGCGCACCACGCGGCCGGCGGCGGTGCGGTGGACGGCGTGGAAGCGGCCCGCGTGCAGCTCCGCGAGCAGCTCCGCGGCTCCCGCGATCGGGCGCTCGAGGCCCGTCGCGAAGTAGCCGATGCCGCTCGCGGAGTGCGCGTCGCTGCCGCCCGTCGTGGGCAGGCCGGCGATGCGCGCGACCTCGGCGGCGAAGTAGTTCTCGCGCGGGGTGTTGCAGCCGTTGGCCGCCTCGATCGCGTCGACGAGGCGGAAGACCGGGAGCTCGGCGGCCTGCTCGGCGGTCAGCGCGAGCGGCTGCACGCCGCCTGCGCGCGTCTCGAAGGCGTGGCGGAAGGGGTGCGCGACGATGAGGAAGCCGCCGACGCGGTCGAGCACGGCGCGCAGCCGTTCCGCGCGGTGGATCCCGCCCTCGTAGGAGTCAAGCCCGATCGCGAGCATGTGGCCGAGGTCGGTCGACACCTCCATCCCGAAGTTGATGAAGAGCCCCGGGTGCTCCTCCAGGTAGGCGAGCCGGGTGTGGCGATCCCAGACGCGGTGGTGCTCGCTGACGTTGACGCCGGTGATGCCGCCCGCCTCAACGAGCCGCGGCAGCTCCGTCGGGTCCAGCGTCGAGTCCGAGGAGTGGCCGCGCGTGTGCACGTGCATGTCGACGATCGCGCCGTCGTAGCCATTGCGAAGCGCCGGCGCGTCGCCCGGTGCGTCGAGGGGAGTCGGGCGAGGGGGCTCAGGCACCTCCCGAGGATACGGAACGCCCCGCCGAGCAGCCACCGCGGGCCGCGCCGCGGGCGCCGAGCGCCCGCACGTATACTCGGCCTCGCGCGTGGGCGCCACGACCCGGGTGGGGCCTCGGGACGGGGCCTCGGCGCCGAGGGAGACAGGGAGCCGCGATGCGCTTCGGGACGCACCACCTGCCGCTGAGCCCGAGCGCCGACGATGACCTGCGCGTCATCGGCGAGCAGCTCGACCAGATCGAGCTGGCCGACCGCCTCGGCTTCGAGCACTGCTGGCTCACGGAGCACCTGCTCTCCGGCGAGAGCGGCTTCGGCGACCCGGTCCCGCTGGCGGGCGCGATCTCGCAGCGGACGAAGCGCATCCGCGTGGGCTTCGCGGTGCTGCAGATGGCGCTCACGCACCCGACCCGCGTCTTCCTGCAGGCGAACCTGCTGGACAACCTGCTGGAGGGCCGGCTGACGCTCGGCATCGGCCGCGGCTCGGCGTTCAACGAGTACGAGTACGTGGCGTTCGGCGCGCGCTCCGACGGCCAGCGTGAGCGCATGTTCGAGGCGATCGAGCTGCTGGAGCGCGCGTGGGCGCACGACGCCGCCCCGTTCGAGGGCGAGTTCTTCCGCGTGAGCATCCCGGACGCGCGGCCCGCGCCCGTGCAGCGACCGCACCCGCCGATCGTGCTCTCCGTGCTCTCGGACGAGACGATGCGCTGGGCCGCCGCCCGCGGCTACGGCGTGATGATGCCGCGCCTTCCGGTGGAGAAGGCGAGCGAGCGCCTGGCCTTCTACCGCGCGGCGATGGCGGAGGCCGGCCTCGACGCGGGCGCCGCCGAGCAGGCGCTGGAGCGCAGCACGCTGCTACGCAGCATCTACGTCTCAGACTCGGACGAGCAGGCCGAGGAGGAGGTGCGCGAGGCGACCTTCCGGCTGCACGCGCACCTGCAGCACACGCGGACGAGCTTCAACCCCACGGACGTGGACGGCCGCGCGCTGGCGCAGCAGAACGCGTCGCCGACGTGGAGCTCGCCCGACTCGACGCCCGAGGAGGCGGTCGCGAGCCTGATGTCGCGCGGCTTCATCCTCGGCTCGCCGGAGACGGTGCGCGCGCGCATCGCCGAGCTCGACGAGGCCGGCGTGCGCGGGCTGATGATCACCTTCGGCTGGGGCGACATGGGGCAGGAGCGGGTGCTGTGCTCCATGGAGCGCTTCGCCGCCGAGGTCATGCCGCACTTCCCGGTGGCGAGCGCCGCGGAGGCAGCCTCGCGCGCCTGAGCGCTCGCCCTCGCTGGCGACGGCGCTAGCGGCGGCGCGACCCGGCTATCGCCGGCACGATCAGCGCCACGAGCCAGACCCCGAGCGCGCTCGCGACGAGCATGGGCAGGCGCCGGCCGCGCGCGCCCTCGGCGTGCTGCCGCGAGCCCCGCGGCGGCGCGGCGGACGGCTCCGGCGTCGCGACGCGCGCGCGGGGCGTGGCCGCGAGAGGGGGCGCGGGCGCCACGGCGGGAGGCACGACGGCAGGGCGCCGCGCCTGCGGGTCGGGCACGACCAGCACGATCGCGATCGACACGAGCGCCAGCGCGCCGAGGACCAGCAGCACGCCGTCGTAGTCGCCGACGCGGTCGAAGTAGGCCGAGACGATGACGGGGCCGGGGGCGCTGATCGCCACCTGCAGCGGCATCCCGACCCCACGCACCGCGCCGATGTGCCGCCGCCCGAAGAACGAGGCCCACACCAGCTCTTGCATCGGGATCAGCCCCGCGATGCCCGTGCCGAAGAGGAGGAAGCCGGCGGCGACCAGTGGCGTGCTCAGCGCGTTCGTCCCGGGCACGATCACGGCCACCCCCGCCGCGAGGCACGCGAAAGCCAGCGTCGCGAGGTAGCGCGCGTGGATCCGCTCCGCCGCCAACCCCCAGCCGACGCGCGTGAGCAGCCCCGGCAGCGCGAACAGCGACAGCATCGCGGCCGCCGTCGTGCGGTCGAAGCCGGAGTCGGTGAGGATCGGGATCGTCAGCGTGCCCAGCGCGAGGAAGCTGAGGCCGGCGAGCCCGAAGGCGACGATCAAGAGCCACAGCGAGCTGGTGCGCACGGCCTCGGAGCGGGTCAGCGAGCGCGCCTCCACCAGCAGCGCGCCGCGCCGGTCGCGCGCGGGCGGCGCGTCGGGCCGGCGGCCGTCGGGAAGCAGCCCCGCGTCCTCCGGCTGGCGCCGGAACAGCAGCGCCGCCGGGATGAGCAGCACCAGCGTCGCCACCGCGAGCAGGCGCCAGCCGTCGCGCCACCCCTCGGCGTCCACGTACGGCGTCAGCAGGTTGGGCGTGAGCACGCCGGCCGCCGAGAGGCCGAGCGCCGCGATCCCGATCGCGCGGCCGCGCCGCACCTCGAACCACTTCGAGAGCACGACGTGGACGACGAGCGTGCCCGCGAACGCCACCCCCAGCGAGAGCACGCCCGCGCGCAGCAGGTACCACTGCCAGAGCTCGGTCAGCTCGGCCATCGCCAGCAGCGCGCCCGCCGCGAGCACGGCGCCGATCAGCGTCAGCGCGCGCCCGCCGCGGCGGTCGATCACGCCGCCGAAGGCCGCGCCCGCCCCCGCCGTCACGAACGCGCCGGCGGTGACGGCCAGCGCGAACTCCGTGCGCGACCAGCCAAGCTCGTCTGACATCGGCACGAAGAAGACGCCGTTGGCGTAGCCCTGCAGCGTGACGGAGACGCTGTTGACGACCGCGCCCGCGGCGACGATGTACCAGCCGAAGTAGATCCGTGGAGACACCGCCGGGGGCGCCTGCTGCGTCTCGGTCACGGGCAGTCCTCCCGGCCGCCGCCCGCCGACGGCCGGCCGCGGCCCGCTAGAGGATCTGGCTGAGGAAGAGCTTTGTCCGCTCCTCCTGCGGGTTGGTGAAGAAGTGCTCGACGGTGCCCTCCTCGACGATCCGGCCCTCGTCGAAGAACAGCAGGCGATCGGCGACCTCGCGCGCGAAGCCCATCTCGTGGGTGATGACCAGCATCGTCATCCCGGAGAGGGCCAGCTCGCGCATGACGTCCAGCACCTCTTTGATCATCTCGGGGTCGAGCGCCGAGGTCGGCTCGTCGAAGAGCATGATCTTCGGCTGCATCGCGAGAGCGCGCGCGATCGCCACGCGCTGCTGCTGCCCGCCCGAGAGCTGCCCCGGGAACTTCTCCGCCTGCTCGGGGATGCCGACGCGCTCCAGCAGCTCGCGCGCCCGCTCCTCCGCCTCGGCGCGCGGCACGCGGCGCACCTTCTGCGGCGCCAGCGCGACGTTGCGCAGCACGCTGAGGTGGGGGAAGAGGTTGAACTGCTGGAACACCATCCCCACCTCGGAGCGGATGGCGTCGAGGTTGCGCAGGTCGTCGTTGAGCTCGATGCCGTCGATCACGATGCGGCCGGCGTCGTGCTCCTCGAGCCGGTTGAGCGTGCGGATGAAAGTCGACTTGCCCGAGCCGGACGGCCCGAGGATCACCACCACCTCGCGCTCGCGCACGGAGGTGGTGATGCCGGCCAGCGCCTGGAAGTCGCCGAACCACTTCTCCACGCTCTCGCAGAGGATGATCGGGTCCTCGGGGCGGCGCGGCCCCGAGGCGGGCGCGGCCTCGGCGGGAGCAGCGGCGGCGTCGGCGGCGGTGGTCACGACGGCTGGCCCCTCGCTCGCTCTCGCATCCTGGCGCGCTCGCATCCTAGCTCGCGCCCACGCTCAGGGTGCGCTCCACGCGCAGCGAGAGCCGCGACATGCCGAACGCGATCGCCCAGAACGCCAGCGCCACGAAGGCGAGCACCTCCTTCTCGCGGCCGATGAAGTCGGTCTGCGAGAGCGTGGCCTCGCCGGCGCCCAGCAGCTCGATCAGGCCGAGCGCGAAGACGAGCGTCGTGTCCTTCCACAGCGAGATGAACTGGCTGACCAGCGCCGGGATCACGGCACGCAGCGCCTGCGGCAGGACGATCAGCCACGTCGTCTGCAGCGCGTTCAGGCCCACCGCCTGCGCCGCCTCGAACTGGCCGCGCGGAAGCGACTGCAGCCCGCCGCGCACGACCTCCGCGACGTAGGCGCCGGTGAAGCCCGCGAGCACGAGCATCGCGCGCGCCACGATGTCGAGCTCGTCGAGGCCCGCCACTGGCGGCAGGAAGTCCGGCAGCACGAAGCGCGCCATGAAGAGCCAGGCGACCAGCGGACCGGCGCGCACGACCTCGATGTATCCGGTCGCGGTCCAGCGGATCACGGGGTAGGAGCTCGCGCGCCCCAGCGCCAGCATGACCCCCAGCGGGAAGCCCAGGGCGATGCCGACCGTCGCCAGCGTCACGTTCAGCAGGAAGCCGCTCCACAGCGAGGTGCGCACGCCGTCGCCCAGCTGCAGCATCAGCACGACGAGCGGGAGCAGCAGCGCCATGCCGACGATGGCGGCGACGCGCACCCGCGGCTCGGCGCGGCTGCCCACCACCCACGCCCGCGTCCCCGCGTAGACGGCCACCGCCAGCGCGACGCCGACGCCGAAGAGCGCGGCGTTGTTGCCCTCCAGCAGCAGCAGGTAGAGGAACGCGGTGACGCCTGCGGCGACGGCGTAGCCGCGCACGCCCAGCGGGATCCAGAGCCCGAAGGAGAGGCCGCCCACGCCCAGCAGCGCCCACAGCGGGGGCCACAGCCGCCACTCCTCGCCCGCCGGGTAGCGGCCGATCGTGAGCAGGCGCCGGTTCGTCTCGATCACCGTCCAGTCGGCCGTCCGGAAGACGAAGCGCGCGAGCAGCAGGACGCCCGCCACCAGCAGCAGCGCCGTCACCACGGTCAGCGCGGCGTTCCACGCGTCGCCGAAGAGGTTGTCGTGCGCCCAGCGCCGCGCGCGCACGCTCCACGGGCGGCGCACGCGCCCGTCGACGCGCGGGGCGGACGCCTGCGCCGCCATCAGTGGCCCACCAGCTGCACGCGCGCGTTGAGGTAGTTCATCCCCGCCGAGATCATCAGATTCAGCACTTGGTAGGTGCCGATCACCAGCACGAACATCGGCACGGCGTGCCCGGCGTTGTTGATCACCACCGTCGAGATGAAGAACAGCTCCGAGTAGCCGACCACCACGGCCAGCGAGGAGTTCTTGTTCAGGTTCAGGAACTGGTTGGTGAGCGGCGGAATCATCGTGCGCAGCGCCTGCGGCAGGACTATCAGCGTCATCCGCTGGTAGGAGGAGAGCCCCAGCGCCGCCGCCGCCTCGCTCTGGCCCTTCGGCAGCGCCTGGATGCTGCCGCGCACGATCTCGGCGATGAAGGTGCCCGTGTAGGTGACGAGCGCGATCAGCACCGCCGCGAACTGCGGCGTGATGGAGAGCCCGCCCTCGTAGCGCTGGATGTTGGTGCCGGACCTGATGATCTCGGGCGTGTTGGGCTCAAGCGGCAGCCCGGTCGCGACGAAGCCGACGCCCGCGATGAGGAGGGCGGTCGCCGCGCCCCACAGGCCGGCGCGCGCGGGCAGGCCCGTGCGCTCCTCACGCGCGAGCCGCGCTCGGCGCACCAGCCAGCCGGCGACGAGGCCGGCGAGCACCACCAGCAGCCATAGCGCCGCGAGGCCGCGCGGCGCGAGCCACGGCAGCGCCAGCGCGCGGTTGGAGACGAAGACGATGCCGAAGAGGCCGCGCTGCTCGGCGATCTGCGGCAGCGTCAGGAAGACGGCGAGCCACCAGAAGACGATCTGCACCAGCAGCGGCGTGTTGCGCACGGCCTCCACATAGAGGGTGGCCAGCCGCGCCACGAGCCAGTTGCCGGAGAGCCGCGCCACGCCCGCGACCACGCCCAGCAGCGTCGCGAGCAGGATGCCGACGACGACCAGCCGCACCGTGTTCCACACGCCGACCAGGTACGCGGTCAGCCGGCTCTCGTTGGATTGGTAGGAGAAGACCCAGTCGTTGGCGATGGTGAAGCCCGCGGGCCCGCGGAGGAAGCCGAAGTCCATGTCGAGCTGGGCGGCGCGGGAGACTGCGTAGAGCAGCAGCAGCGCCACGACCGAGCCGAAGATCGCCTGCACGCCGAGGCGTTGCGCGCTGCGGCTGCGCCAGAGGCGCGGGCGAGACAGGTGCATGCGGGGAGTCGGGCGGCAGGCGGGCGGGCGGCCGTCGCCCGGCCGCCCGCCCGTTCTCCGTGCCCGCCGCGCCTAGCGGAAGGGCGGGCCGAAGATGAGCCCGCCGTTCGTCCACAGCGCGTTCAGCGAGCCTTCGCGTCCGAGGCCGATCGGCGCGAGGGTACGGTCGTAGACCTCGCCGTAGTTGCCGACCTGCCGCAGCACCTCCTGCATGTAGTCGGCGTCGATGCCGAGCACGTCCTCGGGCGCGGCGCCGCCGTCGAAGCCGACGCCCAGCAGCCGTGCGACCTGCGCGTTCGGTGGGCTCGCCGCCATGTCGGCGACGTTCCCGCTGTTCACGCCCAGCTCCTCGGCAATGATCATCCCGTAGACGACCCACTGCACCACGTCATGCCACTCGGTGTCGTCGTCACGCGTCGCGGGGCCCAGCGGCTCCTTCGACATCGTCTCGGGGAGGATGCGCACGGCGTCCGGCCCGTCGGGGAAGTTCGCGCGCTGGCCGGCGAGGTTGGACTTGTCGGCCGTCCAACCGTCGCACTGCCCGGCGCTGAAGGCCGCCAGCGCGGCCGCGTCGTCCGCCACGCCCAGCGGCGTGTAGGCGACGCCCAGCGCGTTGAAGCGGTCTTCCAGGTTGGTCTCGGTGGTGGTCCCGGTCGTGACGCAGATGCTGGCGCCGTCGAGGCCGGCGAGCGACTCGATGCCCGAGTCCGCCTTCACCATCATCCCCTGGCCGTCGTAGAACGTCGTCGAGACGAAGTCGGCGTCGAGGTCCGCGTCGCGAGAGAGCGTCCACGTCGTCGTGCGGATCAGCACGTCGATCTCGCCCGAGGAGAGCAGCTCGAAGCGCGCCTGCGCCGAGGCCGGCACGAACTCGATGTCGCGAGCGTCGCCGAAGAGCGCGGCGGCGACAGCCTTGCAGAACTCCACGTCGTTGCCGGCGAACGTCCCATCCGGCTGCAGGAAGCCGAAGCCGGGCTGGCTGTCCTTGACCCCGCACTTCAGCTCGCCGCGGTCCAGCACCTCGGAGAGCGTGCCGCCGCCCTCGTCATCGTCGTCGCACGCGATCGCGAAGATGGCGAGCGCCGCGATGGCCAGGACGGCCACGCGGATCACCTGCTTCACACCCATTGGTGAGCCCCATTCCCCTCGTATCGGCCCGAGGTGACGGGCCGAGCGCGACAACTTTAGCGGATCGGACCGTCGCACGCCGCTCCATGGGCGGCGAGTGCGCAGGCCGCGCCCGCCCGGCCGTCAGCTGCGACGAGCGGGGGAGCCGGCGGGCGGCGCGAGCAGCGCCTCGCGATCGGCGGCCGAGGGGAGGCCCCAGGTGTGCTCGTAGCCGAAGAGCTCGCGGGCCGTCGTCGAGCCCAGCCGGCCGTCGGTCACCTCGAGCTGGTCGGCGGCGATGAGCGCGGGGTGCGCCACGCCGGCCGCGAACGCGAGCGCGCGCAGCTCGCGCCTCAGCGCGCGCACGTAGCTCGCCACTCGCAGCGACTTGGTGGCGGGGTCGAGCCCGCGGGCGCGCCAGCGCGACTGCGTGGCGACGCCCGTGGGGCAGGCGCCGGTGTGGCAGCGCTGCGCCTGGATGCAGCCGGCCGCCAGCATCGCCTCGCGGCCGACGTTCACCATGTCGCAGCCCAGCGCGAAGGCGACGAGCGCGTTCTCCGGCAGCCCGAGCTTCCCCGAGCCGATGAAGCCGACGCGCTCCGCGACGCCGCGCTCCGCGAAGGCGCGGTAGACGCGCGCGAAGCCGATCTTGAAGGGCAGCGCCACGTGATCCGTGAACACCAGCGGGCCGGCGCCCGTGCCGCCCTCCCCGCCGTCGACGGTGACGAAGTCGACGCCACGCTGGCCGCTCTCCATCAGCCGCGCGAGGTCGAGCCACAGCGCCTCCTCGCCCACCGCCGACTTGATGCCCACGGGGAGCCCGGTGGCCTCGGCGATCCGCTCCACGAAGTCGAGCAGCGAGTCGGCATCGGAGAACTCGGCGTGCGACGCCGGGCTCACGCAGTCGACGCCGGCCGGGACGCCGCGGATGCGCGCG
The DNA here is from genome assembly GCA_963667515.2 of Dehalococcoidia bacterium. Taxonomy (GTDB): domain Bacteria; phylum Chloroflexota; class Dehalococcoidia; order UBA2979; family UBA2979; genus VYDC01. The sequence goes on from CAXXXY010000011.1 coordinate 216,718, forward strand.
ATCTCCGGCGTCACCTTGGCCGCGGGGAGCAGCCCACCGAGGCCGGGCTTCGCGCCCTGGCTCAGCTTCACCTCGATCGCGCGCACGGGGTGCTCGGCGACCAGTTCCTGCAGCCGCGGAAGCGAGAAGCGCCCCTCCTCGTCGCGGCAGCCGAAGTAGCCCGTCCCCACCTGGAAGGTCAGCTCGCCGCCGTGCTGGTGGTACGGCGAGAGCCCGCCCTCGCCGGTGTTGTGCAGGCAGCCCGCCGCGAGCGCGCCGCGGTTCATCGCCTCCACCGCCCGTCCCGAGAGCGAGCCGAAGCTCATCCCCGAGATGTTGACGGCGGAGGCGGGGCGGAAGGCGCTCGCGCGTCCGCGCGGCCCGCCCAGCACCTTGGCCGCGGGCACCGCGTCGGCGCCGGTGGTGGCGGCGTCGCTGGCGCCGTGCGAGGAGACGGCCAGCGGTCCGGCGTCCGGCGGGCGATACGGGAACGCCGCGTGCTTCAGCAGCACGTAGTGCTCGGCCGTCTCCATCTCGTTGTCGGAGCCGAAGCCGAAGGCGCTGCTCTGCCCCTTCGCCGAGGCGTAGATCCAGCGCCGCTGGTCACGGCTGAAGGGCCGCTCCTCGTCGTTGTCGGTGACGATGTACTGGCGAAGCTCCGGCCCGATCCCCTCCAGCCAGTAGCGGAAGTGGCCGATCACCGGGAAGGTGCGCACGACGGCGTGCTCCGTCTGGATCACGTCGTAGATCACCCACGCGGCGAGCCCCACGAGCAGGACCGCAAGCAGGATCAGCCACGGCATCGTGCGCTCCTCCCGGCTAGCGCGGGCGCGCCGCAGGCCCGAGCACGGCCGAGCACGGCCGAGCCTCGCCGGGAGCCTCGCTGTGGGCCTCGACGGCGGCCGCGCCGGGCGGCTAGCAGGGGGCCACGCTCATCGTCGCCGAGTCGCTCGCGCCGGCCGGGTCGGTGACCGTCAGCGTGACCGGGTAGGGCGCGATGTTGGGGAAGGTCACGCCGCTCAGGACCTCGGTGGTGGCCGAGCTCGGGTTGCCGCTCGAGATATCCCAGCTGTGCGCCAGCGCGTCGCCGTCCGGGTCGCTCGCCGTCGAGGTGAGGGTCACCGCCGTGCTGTTGCTGGTGGTGCAGGTGGGCTCGGCCGTGAAGGCGGCGACGGGCGCCCCGTTCGCCGCGGCGGGCGCCTGCGTGGCGGCCGGAGCGGCGGAGCCGCCGCCGTCGTCGTCGTCGTCATCGTCGCCGCACGCCGCACGCCGCACGCCGCACGCCGCACGCCGCGACGAGCATCAGCCCGATCGCGATCACCCCGATCGCCCATAGCCAGCGCCTGCGCATCCGGATCCCCTCTCCCGCGGTGGAAGCGGTCGGCCTCGCATCGCGGGCCGGGCTGCACTCAGTGTACGCGCGGCGCCGGCGCCGGCGACCGGCATCGACGCCGGCCGCGAGCGCCCGTGTAGAGCTCGGGTTCAAGCTGGCTCGGGGTCGTCGCAGCGCCCGGCGGACACCGCGCTTGACCGGCAGCGGAGGTGGCGTCTCCTCGACGGGGGAGTAGGTGTTCGTGTTGAGTGCCGATGGCCGGCGGCGAGTCATCGGCTTCGCAACCTTCCATCGATCTCGGCCTTCCTGTCGAACTTCCGACCGCGGGTCTCGTCCGCTGCGTTGGGGTCACGCCGAGTACAGGGCCTGCGTAGATCGGGCTTCGGGAGATCCCATCGGCGTCCAGGGAAGTCGGCCGAGCGATGAGCGCCGCCGCTCCCGACCCCGGCGGCGCCGCGACGCCCGCGAGCCGGCACGTCGTCCGCTCCTACCTCGCCATCGTGGGGATTTACACGCTCTCGGCGTCGCTGATCTGGGGCGTCAACACGCTCTTCCTGCTCGACGCCGGCCGACATCTTCGAGGTCTTCGTCGCCAACGCCGCCTTCACCGCGGGCATGGTGATCTTCGAGATCCCGACGGGCGTGGTCGCCGACACGGTGGGCCGACGCGCCTCGTTCCTGCTGTCGACGGTCGTGCTGCTGGCGGGGACGCTCGGCGCTTGCGCCCTGGGCGTGTGGGATCGCTCAGCGCGGCGGGCGGCGGGCTGGCGTGAACCAGCGTGCTCCTGCCGCCGGCCTCGGTGGTGCTGGGGCTCACGACGCGCTGGACGGCCTGGAGACCGCATCGCCGGCCTTCCTGTCGCCTCGCCGCCCACCCCGGTGCTACCTCGCGGCGCCGTCCGCCGAGGCCGACCTCGGCGCCGCGCGCGGGCCGGGCGCCCGCGGCGCTCCGGGAGGGCCGAGCGATCGTCGAGCCGGCGCGTGACATCGCGGCGTCGCTGATCTGGGGCTACGACGGGCGAGGTCTTCGTCGCCTTCACCGCGCATGGTGATCTTCCCGACGGGCGTGGCGCGCGGTGGGCCGATGCTGTCTCGGGTGGCGGGGCTCGCCTACGTGTGGATCGCCGCGGCGGGCGGCGGGCTCGTGCCGTTCCTGGCCGCCTCGGTGGTGCTGGGGCTCGGCTTCACCTTGCTACTCGGGCGCCGTCGAGGCGTGGGTCGTCGACGCGCTGACCGCCAGCGGCTACGACGGCGAGCTCGACCGCATCTTCGCGCGCGGGGCCATGGTCTCGGGTGCGGCGATGCTGCTGGGGACGCTGGGCGGCGGCGCGCTGGGCTCGATCGACCTCGCGCTGCCGTTCGTCGCGCGCAGCGTGCTGCTGGCGCTCGCCTTCGCCATGGCCTGGCTCGTGATGCACGACACGGGCCTCGAGCGGCGGCGGCTACACCTGCGCACGCTGCCCGCGGAGCTCGGCCTGGTCGCGCTCGCCGGCATCCGCCACGGCTGGAGCGTGCGCCCGGTGCGCTGGCTCTACTACCTCGGCTTCGTGCAGTACGCGTTCCTCGCGTGGGGCTTCTACGCCTGGCAACCCTACCTGCTGGAGCTGATCGATCGGGGCGACGCGATCTGGGTGGCGGGGGTGGTGGCGGCCGGGCTCTCGCTCGCGACGATCGCCGGATCGATCGGGGCGACGCGATCTGGGTGGCGGGGGTGGTGGCGGCCGGGCTCTCGCTCGCGACGATCGCCGGCAACTCGCTGGTGGAGCTGCTGGCGCGCCCCTGCGCGCGGCGCACCACGCTGCTGATCCCGGCCACCGCCCTGCTCGCCGCAGCCACGGTCGGCATCGGCCTCGTCGACGCGTTCGCGCCGGCGGTCGCGCTGCTGATGCTCGTGGGCCTCGCGATCGGGGTGCTGGGGCCCGTGCAGCAGGCGTTCCTCCACGGCCTCGTGCCCAGCGCGCGGCGCGCCACGGTGGTCTCGCTGGGCTCGATGGTGGGGAGCGGCGGCTCGGTGCTGGGGCAGGGCGGCCTTGGCCTGCTGGCGCGCGAGCAGTCGATCTCCTCGGGTTATGTCGTGGGTGGCGCGATCAGCTTCGCGGGGCTCCCCGTGCTCTGGGTGCTGCGGCGCATGAACTCGACGGCGGACGGCATCACCGACGGCGCGGGGACGCTGGCCGCGTACGCGGGCCAGGGGCTGCCCGACGTCGGCGCCGTGGACGCGGTGGCGCGAGGCAGCGAGCCGGCCCGCCGCGAGGCCGCCTAGCGCCGGCTCGCGACGGCTCGCGACGGCTCGCGACGCCGCGGCGCGGTGCGCGCGGCTGCGGCCGGCGGGGCGCCGGCCGGCGAGCGCAGGAGGAGGGCCCGTGGCGACGCGCGAGTACCGCAGCGACGAGATCACCGTGTCGTGGGAGTCCGAGCGCTGCATCCACACGGGGATCTGCCTGCGCGCGCTGCCCGCCGTCTTCGATCCGCGGCGCCGGCCGTGGATCGACCTCGAGGCCGCCGACGCCGAGGCGATCGCCGACGCCGTGCGGCGCTGCCCGACCGGCGCGCTGCGCTACGAGCGCGGCGGCGAGCCGGAGCCCGCGCCGCCCGAGACCACGGTGGTGCCGATCCCGGGCGGCCCGCTGCTGCTGCGCGGCCGGCTGGCCGTGGCGTCGCCGGACGGCGCGACGCGTGCCTCGGAGACGCGGCTGGCGCTCTGCCGCTGCGGCGCCAGCGAGAACCGGCCCTACTGCGACAACTCGCACCGGCGCGTCGGCTTCGAGCGGCCGCAGCAGCGCCCCGCGGACGCGGCCTCGCCCGTCGACGTGGCGCCGCCGCAGGACGCCGAGATGGACGTGCGCCGCTAGCCTGACGTGGGCGTCGACGGCGCCTCGACATCGGCCTCGATCAGCCGCTTGAGCGAGCGTCCCTCCTCCACCCCAGTGGTCGGCGCCCGCGCTCTCGGCGCCGGTCCACGGCTGCGGGTTGCCCCACACCACCAGCGCGTGGCTGCTGCTCGCCTCGACCAGCTCGGCGAGCAGCCACTCGCGCTGCGCCGCGCCCAGCATGCTCGGCTCGCCGCCCGGCAGCTCGTCGAGCCCGCGCACGGAGCGGCCGTCCGTGAGGATCACGCGCACCCGGCCCCCCGTGAACGCCTGGTGGATCGGCGCGTCGCCGTCGCCGGCGACCGTCGGGTAATGCGGCACGCTCTCGCGGTAGCTGAGGCGCGCCGCCTCCCGCGACGGCGAGAAGGCGCTCGAGTCGTTGCCCGCGAAGTCGTGGTCGTCCGAGACGTAGCCGATCGGCACCTCGCGGAAGAGCGCGGCCTGCGCGGGCGCGGTGAGCTGCCGTCCCAGCGCGTGGCGGAAGCGCGCGGGGTTGTTCGACTGGATGTTCGCGTAGTGGAGGTCGCCCAGCGCGAGGTAGAGGTCGGGCCGCGCCTCGCGGATGGCGTCGAAGACGGCGCCGTTCGAGCCGAAGCGCGCGCATGAGGCGAAGGCGACGACCAGGCTCTGCGGCCCCTCGGCGAAGGTCGCGAAGCTCCCCGCCCGCACGAGGTCGAGCGCGCCGTCGACCTCGATCGCGTAGTGGTAGCGCGTCGCCGGCTCCAGGCCGCGCACGGGGAGCGCGACCATACGCCCGCCCGCCTCGCTCGCCGCGGCCGCCTCGGAGTAGCTCGGCGCGGCGAAGGTGGGATCGGCGCTGACCGCGAGGCGCACGCGCGTCGACTCGGCGCGCAGCCTCGCGTTCACCTGCGCCGAGCGCGTGGTCACGGCGCCCGCCCACGCCCACTCGACGGGCGAGTCCGAAAGCGTGACGAGCGTCGACTCGGGGTGCTCCGGCCCGAAACAGTAGTCGTGCACCTGCTGCGCCGCGAGCCCCCCGGCGGAGAGCCCCAGCACCACCGCGACCGCGAGGATCGCGTCCTGCCACAGCACGTGGCGGCTGGCCCAGTCGGCGAGGAAGAGCAGCCCCGGGCCGAGGTAGAAGAGCGCGACGATGAAGGCCGTCGTGGGCGGGAACGCGACCTCGGCGACCACGCCCAGCGAGACCGCCGAGGCGGTCAGCAGCAGTCCGCCCGCGAGCTCCGAGCGCCAAGCAACGCCGATCGCGAGCCGGCCGCCGAGCGCGAACAGCACCTGCAGCACACGCTCGTCGCCGGGCTCGTCGGGGGTCTCGATCGGTCCCAGGGTGAGCCGGTAGCCGACGAAGACGAGGAAGGCGAGCAGCGCCCACACGCGCGCGACCGTGCGCTCCTGCCGGCCGTGCCGCGCGATCGGCCCCACGACGCGCCGCCAGCGGACCGCGGGCGTGACCACCGAGCCTCCTCGGCGAGCAGCCGCGCGAGGGCTGGGAGCTGCATCGACGTTCGCGCGCGCGGCCGCGCGGCGTCAGGGACGAAGGTCCCGGACGCACGGGGAGCGCCGGGCCTGTGGCGCCGGCCGGCGCGGGCTACGCTGGCGACCGGCCCGCGTCGCGGCTCGGCCCGAGCGGCACGCTGCGGGCATGGGCGCCGCGCGTGGCGCGGAGGGCGGCATCGGTGACCGCACGACTGCGCGCGCTGCTGCTCGATCCCGGGCGCGCCCTCGCGCACGCGGCGGCGGCGGGCGCCGCGGCGACCGTGCTGCTCGTGACAGGCGTGGTGGCGCTCGGCGGCGGCCTCGGCGGGTGGCTGCTCGCGGGCTGGCTCGCCCTCGCGCTGGCCGACGCCGGCTTCGTGCTCTGGCGCCGCTTCCTGCACGCCGCGCTCGAGGGCTACCCCGAGCACATCCCGGAGCACGGGCAGGCGCTCACCGGCTCGATCTCCAGCACGGTGGTGCTGGACTACGACCGCGGCACCGCGGAGAAGCGCTACCACCCCACGCTCTTCGTGCGCTCGCTCTACTGGGTCTCGTTCCAGGCGCCGTTCCCCTACAGCGCGAACGCCGACGCGCTGGAGGCGGCGCGGCACCGCCGAGCGGTGGTGGGGCTGCTCTGCCGCTACTGGCTCGGCATCGACCCGGTCGCCGGCGTGGTCGAGATCCGCGAGGACGAGGAGGGCTACGCCTTCGTGACCGAGCTGGTGCCGGGCGGCGCCCCACGCGACCGCCCCCGCGCGAAGGCGTTCCTGCACAGCCTCACGGGCCGCTTCCTGAAGGCGGGGCTGCCGCCGTGGCAGGTGGCGCACTACAACCCGCGAGCGGTGGGCAACCTGGTCGAGACGCCCGACGGCGGCTACCACCTCATCGACCTCGAGTCGAACCTGGTCGCGCCGTTCCTGCCGCCGGGGGCAATCGTGCGCGCGGTTCGCCTCGGCCAGTACCCGTCCTTCGACGACGTGGACGTGGGGCGGCTGCGCGCCTACATCGCGGCGGAGCGCGAGCCGCTGCGCGCCGCGCTGGGAGAGGAGGCGACGCGCACGCTCGATCGCGAGGTCGAGGCGCTGGCGCACGCGCAGACCGCGTGGCTCGCGGGCGAGCGCCGCTGGCCGAGCCGGCTGCTGCGGCTGACATTCCGCCTCGTCGACGTGCCGAGCTGGGTGCGCGGCGTGCGGCGTATCGCCGCGAGCGGCAGGGCGACGCCTTCTTGCGCTCCGCGATCGACGAGTGGCGCGCCGAGGGGCGGCTGACCGCGGACGAGGCGGTGACGCTGCGCCGGGCGCTCGCCAACCCGGAGGTGGCGCTGGTCATCGCCAACCTCGGCGTCCACCTGGCGATCACGGTGCCGCTGCGCTTCCCCTTCGGCTCGCTGACCCGCTTCTCGTGGACGCTTGCCTCGCGGCTACGCGCGTAGTGGCGCGCGCTGCGACGGCGCGGCTCCGCGCACACGGCGCGGCGCGTGCACTCGATCCCGGTGATGCTCGTGACGCTGCTGCTGAGCGTCGGCGCGGGCGCGTACCTCATCTCGACGCCGCTGCGGCAGCACGCCGCGCTCGAGGTGGTCGCGCTGGACGGGATGCTGCGGCACCTGCCGCTCGGCATCCACCGGCGCTTCCGCCTCGCCGAGCTGATGAGCTGGCTCGCGCGGCCCAAGCCGGCGCCGCTGGATCGCGCGGCGGCGGGCGGCCTGCTGCCGGCGCTCGCCCTGAGGGGGCGGCAGGCGCGCTCCGCGTGGCGGCCGCTGGCGCTGGCGGCCGGCGTGAACGCGAGCGTGCTGGCACTCGCGACGGCGCTCCACCACGGCCTCGACGCCGACTTCGCCTTCGGCGAGCGCGGCCTGATCGCCACCCTCGACACCGTCGAGCTGCTCGCGGCGGGCGCGCTCGGCATCCTCGCCTTCCGTCTCTTCTGGCGGGGCGGGGACGAGCGGGCCGACGCCACCGAGCGCGGCGGCATCTTCCTATGGGGCGTCTCGGGCGTGGGCCTGATCGCGTTCGCCATCGACGACTTCCTCTCGATCCACGAGCGCGCAGGGGCGTGGGTGGCGGACAACGTCGGCGTGCTGCCGCTGCTCACCAACAACGTCGACGACATGATCACGCTCGCCTATGGCGTGGCCGGCCTCGTGGTGCTCCACCTCTTCCGCCACGAGCTGATGGCGCTGCGCCCCTCCTCCGCGATCTTCGCGGCCGGCGTGGTCGCGGCCGGCGCCATGCTGCTGCTCGACGCCTACGGGCGCGGCCTCGTCGCGGGCGCCGAGTCCCCCGCGCAGGTGACGGCGGTGGGCTGCTGCTGGTCGCGCACCTCGTGCGCTACGCGGAGGTGCGGGCGGCGCTCGGGCGCCCGCTGCCGGCGCCGCTCCCAGGAGCAGCGACCGCGCGCAGCGGCCGTGGCACGCCCCGGCCGATCGGGTCCTAGCGCGGCGGCGAGCCCTCGAGCATCCGCCGCCGGCCCGCTCTCGCCGCGCCGCGGCTCGGACGCGAGCGCGTCACTCGGAGCGGCCGCGCGGGCGCTGGTGCTCGGACGGCTTCGCGGTCAGCAGGTCCAGCAGCGCCTGCCAGTGCCGGCTCAGCAGGTACTGGCCCACCAGCGCGGCGACCGTGGCGATGAGCACGACGATCCACGCCGCGGCCGGCACCTCGGTGAAGGCGAAGAAGTCGCGCAGCCAGCCGACGCGCACCACCAGCAGCAGCGCGCCGAGCATCGCGGCGGCGAGCCCGACCGTGAGCAGCGGGCGCAGCGGCGAGCGCCAGTCGGCGCCCTCCAGCCCCAGCACCTCCACGACGTAGGCGACGCCCACCACCACGATCGTCACGGAGACGAGGGTGCGCGCCTCCTCGATGTCGCGGCTCAGCAGCCCCTCGACCAGGAACTGCACGATGATCGCGGAGCCGGCCAGCGCCACCCCGGCGGGCAGCGCGAAGCGCAGCACGGCGCGCGTGAAGTCGCGGCCCGCGTCGCGCGGCGGCACGCCCACGGAGATGAACAGCGCGGGGATGCCCAGCGTCAGCAGCGACATCACCGACCCCTGCCGCGGCAGGAACGGGAAGTCCAGCCCCAGCAGGTTCGTGACCAGGATCAGCAGGTAGGCGTAGACGCTCTTGGTGAGGAAGAGCTTGCTCAGCCGCGCCGCGTTGCCGAGGACGAACGTGGCCTCCTGCGCACCGCGTATCAGCGCGCCGAACGAGTCCTCCAGCAGCACGATGCCCGCGACGGCGCGCGCCGTGGCGGTGCCGGACGCCATCGCCACGGCGACGTCGGCCGCCCGCAGCGCGCGCACGTCGTTGGCGCCGTCGCCCACCATCGCGACGAAGTGGCCGCGCCCCACCAGCGCGCGCACCAGCCGCTCCTTCTGGCGCGGCGTGATGCGCCCGAAGACGGAGGCGGACTCCACCACGCCACCCAGCTCCTCGTCGTCCAGCGTCTCGATCTCGTCGCCGGAGATCGCGCCGCCCGCCAGCGGCACACCGAGCTGCGCCAGCAGCGCCGACACCGTCTCCGGGTTGTCGCCGGAGATCACCTTCGGCTGGATGTCGAGGCGCTCCATCAGTTCGAAGGCGCCGCGCACCTCCTGGCGCAGCTCGTCGACGATCGTGACGAGCGCCAGCGGGCGCAGCGCCGGCAGCGGCGCGTCCGGATCGGGCAGCGCGTCGGCCTCGGCGAGCACGACCCCGCGCAGCCCCTCGGCGGTGGCGAGACGGTAGTCGCCGCGCAGCCGCGCGGCGTCGCGCGCGCCGCGACCGTCGCCCGTCGCGCCCCCGGCGGCAGCCGCGAGCAGCGTCTCCGGCGCGCCCATCACGATCACGCGCCGCTCGGGCGCGCCCCCGCCGCCGGCCTCGAGCGCCGTCGCGCTCCAGCGCCGCGCCGAGGAGAACGGCACGCCGTCCACGGCACGCGCCGGCCCCGCGCGCGCCCCCAGCGACTCCGCCAGCGCGGCCGCGGTGCGGCTCTCGCCCGCCGTGGCGCGCGCGAAGGCGCCCAGCCACGGCACCCAGCGCTCGGCTCCCGCCTCGGCCTCGGCGCCGGCCCCGGCGTCGGCCTCGCCCGAAGCGGTCAGCGACGGCGCCCACACGATCGCCGCGACGTGCAGCCGGTTCGTGGTCAGCGTCCCCGTCTTGTCGAGCGCGATCACGTCCACGTAGTTCAGCGCCTCGACGGCGTGGATGTCCTGCACGATCGCGCCCGAGCGGGAGACGCGCAGAGCGCCCACCGACGTGACGACGGTCATCCCCAGCAGCAGCCCGACCGGCACGACGGTCGTGACGGTGGCGGTGGTCGCGCGCAGCGACTCGCCGAAGCCGCGGTCCTGCACGTTGAACTGGATGAAGAGGGCGGCCGCCAGCAGCCCCGTCGCGATCAGCAGCACGCGCAGCAGCCGCGCGAAGCGATAGGTGAGCGGGCTGGCGCGCCGCACGATCTCGCGCGCGTCGGCGGTCAGCCGTACGGTGTAGGCCTCGACGCCCACCCGCTGCGCCGAGTAGTAGCAGTCGCCCGCCACGCAGAAGCTGCCCGAGCGCAGCTCCTCGCCGGGCCCGCGGCGCACCGGCTCCGACTCGCCGGTGAGCAGCGACTCGTCGACCTCGGCGACCCGCGCCAGCACGCGGCCGTCCGCGACCACCTGGTCGCCCGACGCCAGGTGCAGCAGATCGCCCTGCACCACCTCCTCGGCGGGGATCGATCGGGCGACGCCGTCGCGCACCACCGTCGCGGACGGCGCGCTGAGCGCGCGCAGCTCGCGCAGCCGGCGCGTCGCGATCAGCTCCTGCACCGTCGCCGCGGCGACGTTGGCCGCCACGACGCCGCCCACGAAGAGCCCGTCGCGGAAGCCGCCGCTCGCGAGCAACGCGAGGATCAGCGCCGCGAGCACGATGTTGAAGAACGTGAGCGCGTTGGCGCGCACCACGTCGCCGTCGGTGCGGTGCCGCGCGGTGTCCACGTTGGCGCGGCCCGCCGCGGCGCGCGCGGCGGCCTCGGCAGCGCTCAGCCCCGGCGCGGGCGGGCCGTCGTCGAGGGTGACCGCGGGCTGCGCGCCTGCCTCGCTCGGCTCGTCCGGGCCGGGCGCGCCGGCGGGCGGCTCCCCCGTCGTCGGCTCCCCCGTCATGCCCGCATCCTACGCGCCCGCGCCCGCGGGCCCCCACGCGCGGCACGCCGCGGCCACCTGAGCGCGCGCGCCTGAACGACCACGGGCCGCATCGCCTAGAATGCGGCGAGCCCGGCCGGACGGCGGCGAGGCTCGGGCGCGACACACCGGCGCGAGGGGGCACGATGACGAGCGGCGCGACGGCGGTGCTGACCACGGTCACGGCTGGCGGGCGGCAGTTCGCGCTGCGCTACATGACCGCCGCCGACCGCGACGCCTTGCTGACGTTCGCGCGGGCGTTGCGCACGCACGACCTGCTCTTCCTGCGCCGCGACATCACCGAGGGCGACGAGGTCGACGCCTGGATCGCCGACCTCGAGCACGGCGAGGTGAGCACGATCCTCGCCGTCGACGACGCTGGCGCCGTGGTCGGCTACGCCGCGGTCGCGCGCAACCACCTGCGCTGGATGCGCCACGTCGCCGAGCTGCGCGTGCTGGTGAACGAAGAGTCGCGCGGCTCGGGCGTGGGGCGCGCGCTGACGCAGGAGGCGTTCCGCGTCGCCGCCGACACCAGCGTGCGCAAGATGATCGCGCGCATGACGCTCGACCAGCCCGCCGCGATCCACGTCTTCCGCCGGCTGGGCTTCCGCTCGGTGGCGCTGCTGCCCGATCATGTCATCGACCCGGCCGGCAACAGCTACGACCTCGTGGTGATGGAGCAGGACGTGTCGAGCTACGAGGCGACGCTCGAGAAGCTGGACCACCCCTCCGGCTGAGGCCTATCGCCCCGCCTGCGTCCCGCCCTCGCCCGGCAGCCCCTGCCCACGCAGCAGCTCGGCGCCGTCGCGCGCGAGCATCCGCTCCTCGTCGACGGGGACGACGAGCGCCGCGATCGGCGAGCCCGCTGTCCCGATCGACCCGCCCGCGGCGGCGTTGCGCTCGATGTCGAGCGTGAGGCCCAGCGGGCCGAGCCGCTCGCAGATGCGCGCGCGCAGCTCGGGCTGGTGCTCGCCGATCCCGCCGCCGAAGACGACGGCGTCGGCGCCGCCGAGCGCGGCGAGGTAGGCGCCGAGGGCGAGCCGCACGCGGTAGCAGAAGAGGTCGAGCGCGAGTGCGGCGTCTGCGTCGCCCGCGGCCTCGGCGGCCAGCAGCTTGCGCGTGTCGCCGGAGCGGCCCGAGAGGCCCAGCAGCCCCGAGCGCTCGTTGAGCCAGGGCACCGCCTCCGCGGGGCTCACGCCCTCGCGCTCGGCGAGCAGCGTCGCGAGCGAGGGGTCGACGTCGCCCGAACGCGTCGCCATCACCAGCCCCTCGAGCGGCGTCAGCCCCATCGTCGTGTCGATCGAGCGACCGCCCGCGACGGCGGCCGCCGAGCAGCCCGCGCCGAGCTGCAGCGTGACCAGACGCAGCTCGGCGGGCGGCCGTCCGAGCATGCCCGCCGCGCCCTCGGCGAGGCAGCGGTGCGCGAGCCCGTGGAATCCGAAGCGGCGAATACCATGGCGCTCGGCCAGCTCGCGCGTGCCCCCGGCGGGGAGCAGCGTGGAGGCGGCGCAACGCGCGCTCTTCGGTAGCCCGGGCGTGGCCGCCGTGCAGCCGGTGACGCTCGCCTCCGACCTGGTCCGCGACGTGATGGAGCAGTTCACCAGCATCCTGCCGATCGTGGAGGGGGCTGCGCTGCTGCTGGCGCTGCTGATCGCTTTCAACGCCGCCTCCATCAGCGGTGACGTGCGGCAGCGTGAGAACGCCACGATGCTGGCGTTGGCGTACGGGTGCGCTCCGTGATGCGCGTGCAGGTGCTGGAGAGCTTCGCGATCGGCGTGCTGGGCTCGGCGCTGGGGCTGGCGGGCGGCTACCTGCTGCTGCGCTGGATCGTGGACTCGCTGTGGCCGCGCATCCAGCCCGACCTCGGCGTGCAGGTGGTGCTCTCGCCCGCGGGGCTCGCGCTGGTGCTGGCGCTTGGCGTGCTGGCGGTGGCGGCGGCGCCGCTGCTCACCGTGCGCCGCCTCCGCGGTATGGACATCCCCTCGACCCTCCGCGTGATGGAGTAGCGCGGAGGCCGCGCGGCTAGCTGTAGTTCCCACGTAGGTTGTTGACAGGATGAGGGGCCTCGCCCGCTGCTGTGTGTGACAGCACGGCAGTAGCGAGGAGAGGACACCCTCATGGCCCATCGTAACGCGCGGCTGACGCCGCTGACCCGACTCGAGCTCGTGCGGGAAGTGGACGCCGGCTGGCCCCAGGCTGAGGTCGCTCGCCACTTCCGCGTCTCCCGCCACACCGTTGCCAAGTGGCTGGGGCGCTTCCGGACGGAGGGAGCGGCAGGGCTCGAGGACCGCAGCTCCGCCCCGCGCGCGCATCCCCGGCGCACGCCGCCCGAGCTGGAGCGACGCATCTGCGCCGTGCGACGCACGCAGGGATTCGGGCCGCATCGCATCCAGTGGGCGCTCGGGGTCGCCCGCTCCACGGTCTACGCCGTGCTGCGGCGCCGCGGCCTCAACCGGCTCGACCGCCTGCACCGCGTCACCCGGGAGCCGGTCCGCTACGAGCACGACGCCCCCGGCGACCTGCTGCATCTCGACGTGAAGAAGCTCGGGCGCGTCCCCGAGGGCGGCGGCAAGCGAATGGCGCCTGGCTTCGCCGAGACGCGCTCCGGGCCGCATTCGCGGCGTTCGCTGGGGCTGGAGTACCTACACGTCGCCGTCGACGACCACAGCCGTTACGCCTACGTCTCCGTCCTGCCCGACGAGCGTGGCGCGAGCTGCGCCGCCTTCCTCGAGCAGGCGCTCGCGGCCTTCCGCCGGCGTGGCGTGCGCGTGCGCCGGGTCCTGACCGACAACGCGAAAGCCTACACCGTCGCCCGCAGCTTCCACGGCGCCGCCGCTGCCGCAGACGTGCGGCTGTCGCACACGCGGCCCTACCGCCCGCAGACGAACGGCAAAGCCGAGCGTTTCATCCAGATCCTGCAGAACGAGTGGGCCTACGCCCGCCCCTACCGCTCCAACGCCGAGCGGCTGCGCCAGCTCCCACGCTGGCTCTACCGCTACAATCACCGCCGACCGCACGGCGGCGTCGGCGGGGCCGTCCCCGCCTCCCGCCTGTGAACAACCTTCCTGGGTAGTACAGCTAGCGGCCGGAGCGCCGCTGCCGCGCTGCCTCCGCGATCGCCTTCGGGTCGTCGTAGCTCCTCGTGTCCAGCTCCCACTGCACGCCATGCGGGTCGACGAGGACGAGCAGCTCGCCGTCCCGCTCGGCGAGGACGGTGCACCCCGCCTCGCGCGCCCGCGCGCGAACCAGCCGCAGCTCCTCCGCGCTCACCTGCAGGCCGACGTGGTCGAGCAGGCCGGCGGCCGCCTCCGGGAGGTCGGGGCGCTCCGACAGCGCCAGTCGGAGCGCGTCGCGCTGGAGGAAGGCAAGCGTGGGCCTCACGCCCGCGGCCTCGATGGCGTCCCGTGGGGCGTCGACGGGGAGGTGATCCGGCACCGGCTCGCGCCAGGCGACCGCCATGCCGAAGAGAGCGGCGTAGAGCGCCTCGGCGGCCGCGAGGTCACGGACGTTCAGATTCACGCGCGTCACGCCGAGGTAGCGCATGGCGCGGCGAGTCTACGCCGCGCCATCGGCGCTGGGCGGCTCAGTAGACGGTGGCCGTGCGCGCCTCCTCGACGGACTCGGGCTGGGAGAGCGTGGTCGTGTCGCCGAGGTCGCCTTCGTCGCCGCGGGCGATGCGGCGCAGGATGCGGCGCATCACCTTCCCCGAGTGCGTCTTGGGCAGCGCGGCCACGAAGCGGATCGCCGAGGGGACAGCGACGCGGCCGAGGCGACTGGCCACCTCCTCGCGCAGGGCGGCGGCGAGCTCCGCGCCGGCCTCGGCGCCCGGCGCGGGCCGCACGAAGGCGCAAACCAGCGCGCCGCGCACGGGATCGGGCGCGGCGACCACGGCGGACTCCGTGCAGCCGGCGTGCGCGGTGAGCGCGCCCTCGATCTCTGCGGCGCCCAGGCGGTGGCCGGCGACCTTGATCACATCGTCCATGCGGCCGCCGATCCAGAAGTAGCCGTCCTCGTCGCGCTGCACCGCGTCCTCCGTGCGGAAGTAACCGGGGAACGGCCGCAGGTAGTGCTCCAGAAAGCGCTCGTGGTCGCCGTAGAGCGTGCGCATCTGGCCGGGCCACGAGGCCGCGATCGCCAGCTCGCCCTCGGCGGAGCCCTCGGCCGCGCCGAGGGCGAGCACCGCCGGCTCGACGCCCGGCAGCGGCAGTGACGTCGAGCCCGGCTTCATCGGCGTCGCGCCGGGCAGGCCGGAGAGCAGCATGCCGCCCGTCTCCGTCTGCCACCAGGTATCGATGATCGAGCAGCGGCCCTCGCCCACCACGTCGAAGTACCAGCGCCACGTCGGCGGGTCGATCGGCTCGCCGACGCTGCCCAGCACGCGCAGCGAGGAGCGGTCGTGGCGGCGCACCCACTCGTCGCCCTCGCACGCGATCTGCCGCAGCGCCGTGGGCGCCGTCTAGAGCTGCGTCACGCCCAGCCGCTCCACCATCTCCGAGTAGCGGCCGGGGTCGGGGTAGGCGGGCGTCGACTCGAAGAGGACGGTCGTCGCGCCGTTGGCGAGCGGCCCGTAGACCACGTAGCTGTGCCCCCGTGACCCAGCCGATGTCGGCGAGGCAGGCGTAGACGTCGCCCTCGCGCAGGTCGAAGACGAGCCGCGCGGTGCTGGCCACGTAGAGCAGGTAGCCGGCCTGCGTGTGCAGCGCCCCGTTCGGGTTCCCGGTCGATCCCGAGGTGTAGAGGATGAACAGCGGGTCTTCGGCATCCATGACCTCGGGCACGTCGGAGGCGGCCGCGGGCGGCTCGTCGTGCCACCAGCGGTCGCGGCCGGGCTGCATCGGCGCGTCGGCGCCCGTGCGCGAAGCCGGGCGGCGACGCGATCGAGGTGACGATCGGCGACTTCGCCAAGCTCCCCGTGTCGAGCGCCTACCCGCTGATCTACGTCCCGTTCAACACCATCTTCGCGCTGCCCTCGCAGCAGGCGCAGCTGCGCTGCTTCGAGCGCGTGGGCGAGCAGCTCACACCGGGCGGTCGCTTCGTGGTGGAAGCGTTCGTCCCCGACCTCGGTCGCTTCACGCGCGGGCAGAGCCTCCAGGTGCGCGGCCTCACGGACGAGGCGCTGGTGCTCGAGGCCGCGCAGCACGACCCGGTGACGCAGCGCGTTCGCGCGCAGCACGCGCGGCTGACGGAGGCCGGGGTGCAGCTCTACCCATCGAGCTGCGCTACGCGTGGCCCTCCGAGCTCGACCTGATGGCGCGGATCGCGGGGCTCGCGTTGGAGGCGCGCTTCGGGGGCTGGCGCCGCGAGCCCTTCAACGCGGCGAGCACGTCTACCGCCGCCCGCCCTAGCAGCGGACGCGGTCCCTCCCCGCGTCGCCGAGCCCGCAGCGGCCCGATACACTCGTGGCGGCGGCGGCGGCCCGCCGCGGGTGCCGCCGAGGAGCATGTGATGGCGAGAGCCCCGTCCCAGGGCAGTGCCGCGGGCGGCCCGGGAGCGCCACGCCCGGGAGGCGAGGATCGGCCGAGCATGGACGCGCGTGCCCGCGACGAGCTGGAGCGCGCGGAGGCGGCGGCCGGAGTCGGCAGCTGGGCGCTCGACCCCGTGAGCAGCGATCTGCACTGGTCGCCAGGGATGTACGCGCTGCTGGGCCTGAGCGAGGCCGATCGGCCCTCGCTGGAGCGCTTCTTCGACACCGTGCACCCGGACGACCGCGGGTGGCTCGAGCAGCGGGTCCGCGCTTCCCGGGCGAGCGGGGTGCCGCTCTCTCAGCACCTCTTCCGGCTATTGCGCGCGGACGGCGAGGTCCGCGTCGTCCGCGCGGAGCACGCCTTCGGCTCGCCCGCGTCCGCGGCGCAGAGCGTCGAGGGCGGCGCCGAGTGGGTCAGCGGCACGGTGGTCGACCTGACCGAGCACGTGGCGCAGGAGCGCGCCCTGCGCGCGAGCGAGGAGGCGCTGGCGCGGGCGGAGCGCCTCTCGCTGACTGGCACGTGGTCGTGGCACCGGGGCGGGCGCGGCCTGCTGTGGTCCGACCAGCTCTACCGGCTGCTGGGGCTGGAGCCGGGCGCGATCGAGCCGAGCATCGATGCCTTCCGGCTCTTCGTGCACCCGGACGATCGCGAGCGATGGGAGGAGCGGACGGCGGTCGAGCGCGGCGCCGATGGCCGCATCGGCGAGCCCTTCTCCTTCCGCGTCGTTCGCACCGACGGCGAGACCCGCGAGCTGCGGGCGATGTCCTCCGACGTCCGCGACGACGCCGATGGAGTCGTGAGCTCGGTCGGCGTGCTGCAGGACGTCAGCGCGCTCGTGGCATCCGAGCGCGCGCTGAGCGCCAGCGAGGCCCATCTGCGAGCCGCACAGAGCTTCGCCCACTTCGGTAGCTACGAAGTCGACCTCGAGAGCGGCGAGCGCCGCTGGTCGGACGAGATGTACCGCATCTTCGAGTTCGACCCGGCGAACGGCCCACCGCCGCTCGCCGAGCTGGAAGCGCGCATCCAGCCGGGGGACCACGACACACACCGGGTCTGGAGCCGCGCCGTATGGGACGCCGCGCCCCGGCGCTACGTGGAGAGCTACCGGTTGGAGCTCCCCAGCGGCGTCCAGCGGACGGTGCGCTCCGAGTACGTGCGGACAGCCGATGACGAGTCGCGGGAGGCCGTCTTCGGCGTGATCCAGGACGTGACCGGCGAGGCCGAGGCGCAGCGAGCGCTACGCGAGAGCGAGGAGAAGTACCGCCGCATCTTCGAGAGCGCGCACGTCGGGCTCAACCGCTCGCGGCTGGACGACGGGCTGCTGCTGGAGGCGAACGACCACTTCGCGCACATGCTGGGCTACGAGAGTGCCGCAGATCTGCTGGCGACGGACTGGCGCGGTACCGCACACACGATCGGCGAAGGCGACCGCGAGCGCTTCGTGGAGGTGCTGCGCGAGCGCGGCCACATCGACAGTTGGCAGGGGCGGCTGCGGCGACGCGACGGCTCCGTGCTGTGGGCGCGCTTCTCCTCGCGGCTCGAGCCCGACGGCGTCGCCATCGACTCGGTCGTCGAGGACGTGACGCAGGCGCGCTCCGTGGGGCGGCGCATGCTCGACGCGCAGGAGGGCGAGCGACGCCGGGTCGCCGCCGAGATCCACGATGGGCCCACGCAGCGCCTCGCAGCCGCCCAGATGCTGCTCGAGGCGCACCTCGCCGACGAGCGCGTCCGGCAGGCGCCGGTGGACGAGAAGCTGGAGCGCGTGGCCGGGCACCTGGAGAGCGCGCTGCGCGAGCTGCGGCGCGTGATGGCGGGGCTGCGGCCCTCGATCCTGGACGACTTCGGGCTGCCGGAGGCGGTGCGCAGCGTCGCGAGCGCCGCAGCCGCCGACACGCCCCGGCTGGTCGAGACGACTATCGACGTCGGGCCGGTGAAGCTCTCCGAGACGGCCGAGATCGTCATGTTCCGCGTGGCGCAGGAGGCCATCACCAACGCCATCAAGCACTCGGGCACGGCGCGGCTGGAGGTGCGGCTCGGCCACAGCCGCTCGCTCGTGGAGCTCACGGTGCGCGACGAGGGCTGCGGCTTCACCGTCGGCGAGCTCGGGGACGACGACGGGCGGCTGGGGCTGCTGGGCATGCGCGAGCGAGCGGCCCTCGTGAGCGGGCGGCTCAGCGTCAGCTCGGCGCCGGGCGAGGGCACCACCGTCTCGCTGCTGGTGCCGCGGGACGAGGGAGGGTCCGGGTGAGCCCGGCCGCGCGCCGGCGAGCGCCGGAGCGCGCGGCGCCCCCGCCGAGCGAGCGACGCGACGGCGGCGCGCGGGCGATCGGCGTGCTGGTCGCCGACGACCACGCAATCGTTCGGGAGGGCATCCGCGCCCTGCTCGCAGCGCCCGGCATCGAGGTGGTCGGCGAGGCGACCAGCGGGGGCGACGCGCTCCGCCTCGCGCGCGACCTCCGCCCGGACGTGCTGCTCACGGACGTGCGCATGCCGGGCATGGACGGGCTCCAGGCCTCTGCCGCGCTGCGCCGCGAGCTCCCCGAGACCGCGGTCGTGATCCTCACGAACTACGACGACGAGGGCTACCTCGCGAGCGCCCTCGACAGCGGCGTAGCGGGCTTCGTGCTGAAGGGCTCCTCGCGCGAGCTGATCCTCAGCAGC
The DNA here is from genome assembly GCA_963667515.2 of Dehalococcoidia bacterium. Taxonomy (GTDB): domain Bacteria; phylum Chloroflexota; class Dehalococcoidia; order UBA2979; family UBA2979; genus VYDC01. The sequence goes on from CAXXXY010000011.1 coordinate 235,618, forward strand.
ATCCGCTCCGCCGTCGAGGGCGCCTCCGTGATCGACGCGGAGCTGCTGCGCGGCGTGCTGGCGGGCGACGGGGCACGCTCGCGGCGCCTCGCCGAGCTCACGGAGCGCGAGCGGGAGGTGCTGGCGCTGGTCGTCGAGGGCCGCTCCAACCCGGAGATCGCCGAGCGGCTGGGCTTCAGCGTCGGGACCATCAAGCTGGTGGTGCACCAGCTGACGGGGAAGCTCGGGGTGCGCGACCGCGTCGCGGCGGCCGTGCTCGCGGCGCGCTCGGGACTCGTGGGGCCGGGTGAGCAGGCGGGGCCCGGCGAGCCAGGGCGGCCGGGGGAGCCGGAGCCAGGGGCGCCCGAGGTCGACGCCGCGGCGGCGGACGAGGCCGGGCCCGTCGCCGCGGGCTAGACCGCGGCTAGCTGTACTACCCAGGAAGGTTGTTCACAGGCGGGAGGCGGGGACGGCCCCGCCGACGCCGCCGTGCGGTCGGCGGTGATTGTAGCGGTAGAGCCAGCGTGGGAGCTGGCGCAGCCGCTCGGCGTTGGAGCGGTAGGGGCGGGCGTAGGCCCACTCGTTCTGCAGGATCTGGATGAAACGCTCGGCTTTGCCGTTCGTCTGCGGGCGGTAGGGCCGCGTGTGCGACAGCCGCACGTCTGCGGCAGCGGCGGCGCCGTGGAAGCTGCGGGCGACGGTGTAGGCCTTCGCGTTGTCGGTCAGGACCCGGCGCACGCGCACGCCACGCCGGCGGAAGGCCGCGAGCGCCTGCTCGAGGAAGGCGGCGCAGCTCGCGCCACGCTCGTCGGGCAGGACGGAGACGTAGGCGTAACGGCTGTGGTCGTCGACGGCGACGTGTAGGTACTCCAGCCCCAGCGAACGCCGCGAATGCGGCCCGGAGCGCGTCTCGGCGAAGCCAGGCGCCATTCGCTTGCCGCCGCCCTCGGGGACGCGCCCGAGCTTCTTCACGTCGAGATGCAGCAGGTCGCCGGGGGCGTCGTGCTCGTAGCGGACCGGCTCCCGGGTGACGCGGTGCAGGCGGTCGAGCCGGTTGAGGCCGCGGCGCCGCAGCACGGCGTAGACCGTGGAGCGGGCGACCCCGAGCGCCCACTGGATGCGATGCGGCCCGAATCCCTGCGTGCGTCGCACGGCGCAGATGCGTCGCTCCAGCTCGGGCGGCGTGCGCCGGGGATGCGCGCGCGGGGCGGAGCTGCGGTCCTCGAGCCCTGCCGCTCCCTCCGCCCGGAAGCGCCCCAGCCACTTGGCAACGGTGTGGCGGGAGACGCGGAAGTGGCGAGCGACCTCAGCCTGGGGCCAGCCGGCGTCCACTTCCCGCACGAGCTCGAGTCGGGTCAGCGGCGTCAGCCGCGCGTTACGATGGGCCATGAGGGTGTCCTCTCCTCGCTACTGCCGTGCTGTCACACACAGCAGCGGGCGAGGCCCCTCATCCTGTCAACAACCTACGTGGGAACTACAGCTAGCGGCTGGCCGCCGACGCCGTGCCCACGCCCTCGCCGTTCAGCGTCACCGCGCGTTCGCCCGCGGCCAGCTCCCCCAGCGGGATCGAGAGTTCGATCGGCTCCAGCACCTGGATGCACGACGTCGCCGGGTCGCTGACCGACCAGAGCGTGACCGCGATCGTCGTCCCGTCGTCGTTCGCCTCCCAGCGCGGCTCGCTGCATGGCGTGGGGAGCTGCCCCCGGACCACGAGGCGCAGCCGGATCGGCAGGCTCTCGAGGACGAGCAGCTCCGCCGACTCGACGAAGACCGGACCGCGAGCACCGTCGTCCGCGCCGGCGCGCGGTCCCACGTCGAGCAGCAGCCCGTAGAGCGCGTCGCCCTGCGGGAAGGTGACGGCGAGCGAGACGAGGTAGCGGCCGGGCGCCGCGGGCGCCGCGGGCGTGCCAGCCTCGAGGTCGACCGCGAGCGTCTCGCCGGTCGTGCCCACGCCGGCGCTCCACGGCGTCCACGCCGCCCAGTCGTCGCCGCTCGCGACTGGCGCGTCGGGGCGCGGCCAGGCCGTCGCGCTCCGCGCCTCGACGGTGGCGGCGAGCAGCGGCCCGCCGAGGCCGAGCGAGCCGCCCGCCGCCACGGCCAGCGAGCCCGGCGCCGTGACGATGCCCACCGCGTCGGCGCAGAGGCCCGGCCCCGCGGGCGGCGTCCAGCAGTAGCTCCCCAGCCCCAGCGCGACGGTGGCCCCGCCCGCGCTCGCCGAGCCGCCGGGCGGTTCGCCCGCGCCGGTGGGGGTCGGCGTCGAACCGCCCACAGCGGTCGCGACCACGGGCGGCAGGCTCACGGGCGGAAGGCCGACGACGGACGGCAGCGGGGTCGGCGAGGGGTCGGCGGGCAGCTCGCTGCCCGGGCGGCTCGGCGTCGGATCGTCGGCCGCGCCGACGGCGGGCTCGCCGCCGCTCGAGCAGCCGAGAACGAACGCGGCGAGCAGCACCGCGGGGACGAGAGCGAGACGAAGCGGGTGTGCGGGCATGGTGCGCCTCCGCGGATGAGACGATCGCGGGCGAGGCCCGGTTCCCGCGAGGCGCTGCGAGCGTCGAACGAGGTTAGCGCGGCTCGGGCGCGCGCTCCCGCGGCATCGAGAGCAGCGCGTGGATGAACAGCGCGACGCCCAGCAGCTCCAGCCCCTCCTCCGCGAGCACGGCGGAGCTGCTGAGGATGCCCCTGCCGGCCAGCTCGCGGGCGAGGCCGCCCGCCATCTCGCCGCCGATGGCGCCGCCGACGTAGACGAGGCCCGCGAGCACGAACGCCGCGCGGGTGGTCACGGGCAGCCGTCGCAGGAACGGCCGGAATGCCAGCGCGGCGGGCACGAGCAGCGCGAGGGCCGGGATCACCCACGCGTGGCGGAAGGCGCCTCCCAGCTGGGGGTCGCCGATCAGCGGTGGGAGCAGCCGCGCGTGCAACATCACCGTCTCGTCGACGGCGAGGAAGGCGAAGCCGATCGCCAGCGCGACCCAGTAGCGGGCGTCGCGCGCCCCGTCGCTGGCCGCGTCGGCGCCGACGGGCGCGCACAGGCGGCGCGCTGCGACGCGCGCGAGCAGCAGGCTCGCGACGAGCAGCAGCATCGTGCCGTAGACCGTCGGGAGGTTGCGCTCGGTGCCCACGTCGACCGCGCGAGCGAGTTCGCCCCCCGGTCGGTCGCCGGTCGCCAGCTGAGCGAGGCCCAGCACGACGTTCGCCGCGATCAGCGCGAGAGCGCCGGCGAGCAGGAGCAGCGCGAGCGAGTGCGGCCGCCCGACTGCCGCCACCACGCTGCTGAGGCCGCGACCCGCAGGCAGGAGCGCGGCCGCGCGGAGCGTCATCGCCCCGCCGCCGGCGGCACGTGTGGGCACCTCGTCGTCAGTGCGTGCATCGACGGATGGTCGGGCACGGCGGTGGCCGGGCGGTCGAACGCGCGTGACGCGCAGGTGACGGAGGCGCCGACGGCGCGACCTAGTCGATGTCGCGCAGCTGGCGCTGCGTCAGCGTGACGCCGATCGCGAGCCCGAGCAGCACGACGCCGCCCCCGGTGAACAGCGCCTCGATCCCGACGAGCTGCGCGAGCAGGCCGGCGGGGACGCCGAGGGCGCCCGCGAGCCCGTTCGCGACGATCAAGAGCCCCAGCACGCGGCCGCGCAGCTCGGGCGGCACCTCGGTCTGCGCGATCGCGGTGCCCGTGACGCGCACCGTCTGGAACGCCCCGCCGGCGAAGCCGCCGAGGATGAACGAGAGCACCACGACGCGGCTGAGGCTGAAGGCGAGCACCGAGCCGCCGAGGATCAGCGCCGAGATGAGCAGCAGCCACCCGCTGCGCTGCGGCCCGCGGCGGGCGGCCAGCCAGCTCATCGACAGCAGCCCGCCGCCGCCCCAGAAGAGCTGCATCACGCCCCAGCCCGTCGCGCCGAGCCCCAGGATGTCGTCGAGCCACGCGGCCATCAGCACGCCCATCACGGTGATGCCGATGCCGATCGCGCCCCACGTGGTGAAGACGGTCCAGCGCACCCCGGCGTGGCTGCCGAGGTAGTCGAGCCCGTCGCGCAGATTGCGCAGCACGGAGTCCCGCGCGGCGTCGGGGTCGGCGGCGACCCGGCCGATCGCGAGCGGCACGACCGCCAGCAGCAGCCAGGCGTGCGTGCTCGCCGCGATCAGGTACGTCGTGCCGAAGCCCAGGTGGTCGATGGCGAGCCCGGTGAGCGGGCCCGAGATGAGCAGGCTCACCGACCACGCGAGCTGGAACAGCGTGACCGCGCGCGTCACGAGCGCAGGCGGCACCACCTCCGAGACGAGCGCCGTGCGCGTGGGCAGGTCCTGCGCGTTGATCAGCCCGCTCGCGGCGAAGAGCAGCATCATCACCGGCAGCCACGCCCCGTCGCCGGTGCTCGCGCCCGGCAGGTAGAGCAGCGCGCCGGTGCCGCCGACGAAGAGCAGCGCCGCCACGTGCGCGACCAGCAGCATCGTGCGCCGCGGGTAGCGATCGGCCAGCACCCCGCCGAAGAGCACGTAGCCCAGGAAGGCAGCGCCGCGCAGCGTGGCCAGCAGCCCCAGCAGCACCAGCCGCTGATCCTCGGGCGCCGTCACGTTGACGTACCACGCCTGCACGATGAAGAGCATCGGGCCGCGGATCCCGCCGGCGAGCTGCGTCGCGCAGAGCAGCCGGAAGTCGCGGAAGGCGAGCGGCGCGAGGCGGCCCGTCGGGAGCGACGGAGCGCCCGGCGGCGGCGCCGCGGCCGCGGGGGGTGGTTGCATCGCGGCATCGTAGCGCCCCGCCGACACCGCGGCCGAGCACCGCGTGCCGCCGCCTCCTCGCCACACGAGTGGCCCGCGCCGCATACGTGAGCACGCTCACGTATGCGGCCCGTCATGGAGCGATCCTCACAGTGCCGAGAGCGACGGCGGGGCTAGCGTCGGCTCGTCGCTCCCCGTGAGCGACTAGCAGGAGGGCTGCAGATGGCTACTCGCATGGGAGTGATGGGACGCCCGGCGCCAACCGCCGACCACGCGTCGCCCTCGCGGGCTCGACCCGTGGGCGTCGGGATCGGCGTGATCGGCGTGGGGCTGCTGACGGCGACGCTGATCGCGAACCTCGTCGCGGCGGCGGACGTCGGCGAGGACGCGGTGTCGGTGCGCGAGACGCTCGCCTGGTCCTTCGGGCTCACGACGATGGGGCTCGCGACGGTGAAGTTCGGCATCGCCACGGTCCTCATGGGGATCCTCCAGCGGCTGTGGCTGCGCGTGGAGAGCGTGAAGGCGGCGCTGCCGGAGCTGCGCGGGCAGTCCGACGGCGGCGTGGCGCCCACCGGTGAGATCGACACGCCCTACGGCGCCGGCGTCGCGAGCACCGTCGCGCCGGGCCCGCTGCCGATCCACCGCATCGCGCGCCTGCTGTGGACGCCGATGCTGGCGATGGGCGTGATGGCGGTGGGCACCGGCCTGGTGCTCTCGCTGATCCAGTCCAGTACCAGCGACGGCGAGGACTTCCGCGACCTGGGCGCCTGGGTGCAGGGCACGCAGTTCCTGGGCGAGGCGTTCCTGCTCGCCGGCATCTCGTTCCTGCTCGGCTCCATCCTGGGCGCGCTGCGCGAGGGCGGCGGCGAGGTGCAGGAGGCGACCGGCCGCACGGTGCAGACGCTGAAGATGCCGCTCCCGGCGAAGGCCTTCATCGCGCTCATGGCGATGGCGATGATGACGCTGCTCGCGGCGATCATCTTGCACTTCGTCTTCGCCGCCGACATCGAGGCCACGGCGACCTCGCTGGAGGACGCCGAGCAGCGCTTCGTGGTGCTGGAGGGCGTGCGGCGCATCGGCGTCGGCGTCTACCTGTTCTCGATCCTGCTCGGCCTCGCGACGATCGTGCAGGTGCTGCGCTTCCAGTCGGTCCGCATCCGCGAGCTGCCGCGGGAGCAGCGCCGGGCAGGCTAGCCTCGACGCTCGGCTCGGCGACGCAGAGGGGGCGCGGGGAGACCCGCGCCTCCTCTGCGTGCCCGCGGGCGGCGGCGTGGCAGGCGCGCCTCCCCCTCGCCCCGCGCTCGCTCGCGCCAGCGACAATGCCACCGCGCCGCCTCGGCGGCGGCCACCCGGGGCGGGGTATGCTCCGGCCGCCTCGGCGCGGCGGCGGCGCCGGCCGGCGAACGAGGGCGCGGCGCGAGCGGATCGAGCACGGGAGCGGAGCGAGCGTGAGCATACGCAAGGGCTACGTCGACGGGCCGGGCGGCCAGGTCCACTACCGCGAGGAGGGCGAGGGCGAGCCGCTGCTGCTGCTGCACCAGACGGCCAGCTCCGGCCAGCAGTACCTCGCGGCGTTCCCGCACCTCGTCGCGGGCGGGCGGCGCGTGATCGCGATGGACACGCCGGGCTACGGCATGTCCGACCTCCCCCCGGGCGACCCCAGCGTCGACGGCTACGTCGACGCGGCGCTGGCGCTGCTCGACGCGCTGGGCATCGAGCGGACGGCCGCGCTCGGCCACCACACCGGCGCCACCGTCGCGCTGCACCTCGGCTGGGCGCACCCGGAGCGCGTCTCCCAGCTCGTGCTCAACGGCACGCCGCTCTACACCGACGAGGAGCGGCCGCAGCTGCTGGAGCGGCTCCCCACCGAGGCGCCGCCGATCGAGGAGGATGGCAGCCACCTGCTGGCGCCGTGGAAACGGCGGATGCGCGTCACCGTCGGCTGGACGCGGCTGGACGTGATGCAGCGCTGCGTGACCGAGATGCTCTCGGTGCGCGATCACGCCTGGTACGGCTACCGCGCGGTCTTCCCCTACCCGTTCGAGGACCGGCTGCGCGAGCTCACGGTGCCGACGCTGCTGCTGACGAACACGGGCGAGGACCTCTACCGCCACACGCTGCGCGCGCGCGACGCCCGCCCCGACCTGCCCTACGCCGAGCTGGAGGGCGGCACGCACGACATCGTCGACGAGCAGCCCGAGGCGTGGAGCGCCGCGGTGCTCGACTTCCTGCGCGGCGCGTGAGCGCCGTGCCGAGCGTCAAGGTGGGCGCCGAGGGGGCGCGGCCGGCGGAGCCGGGCGGCGCGGTCGCGATCTGGGTCAGCGCGCCCGACGCGACGCGCTCCGAGTTCGAGCGCTGGCACAACGTGGAGCACATCAGCGACCGCGTGCGCCTCCCCGGCTACTGGCTCGGGCGGCGCTGGCGCGCGCTCCCGCCCGAGGTCGCCGGCGAGCTCGTGGCGCCGACCGACTACCTCGCGCTCTACGAGACCGACACGGCCGACGTGCTGCAGCAGCCCGCCTACCTCCAGCAGCTCAACGAGCCGACGGAGTGGAGCCGGCGCATGCTGGCGCCGACCTTCGACGTGGAGCGCGCGATCTACGAACTCGTTATGTCGCAAGGCGAGGAGCCGGCGCTCGACGCACCCTACCTGCTCGCGGTGCGCGTGAACCCGCCCGAGGGCCCCGACGGCGAGGCGGAGCTGCTCGACTGGTACCGCGAGGAGCACCTGCCGCGCCTTGGCGGCGTCGCCGGGACCGTGCGCGGCCGCGTCTTCCGCCGGGTCGACGCGATCTCCGACATCCCGACGACGGAGAAGGAGATCCAGCGTACGAGCGTCACGGGCCAGCGCTTCCTCGCGCTCTACGAGCTCGAGGATCCGGAGGCGCCGAGCTCCGAGGCGTGGCGCGAGGCCTCGATGGGGACGCCGCGCAGCGCCGCCTTCCGCGAGCGGCTCCGCGACGTGGCCCGCGAGCTCTACTGGCTGCAGTTCGTGCGCCACGCGCCGTGGCGGCGGGCGTAGGGGCGGCGAGCGTAGGCACGGCGGGTCCAGGGGCGCCTCGCGCGGCGGACCGACTGGCGCGCGGACGCTAGAGGCCGGGCGGCGGAAGCCACTCGGGCGCGCGCCCGCCACGCCGCAGGCGCTGCCAGCCGAGGTAGAGCCAGCCGACCGCTTGGATCGCCGTGGGGATCGTGGCGAGCCAGAGCCCCAGCGTCCCGAGCGTGACGGTGAAGGCCGCGAGCACGGAGCCCGTGACGAAGCTCGTGCGCAGCCGCGGCTTCTCCGCGGCGCGCAGCGCCGGCAGCAGCGCCGTGGCGAGCACGAAGCCGCCCGCGGCGAGCACGACGTCCTGCCAGCTCACGCTCGACGCCGCCGCGCGGCCCGGCCCCGGGGGTGCGCACGCACCTCGCTACTCGACGCGGATGCTCGCGGTGTCGATGCGCAGCGCCTCGGAGGGCTCGCCGCCGCGGCTGCCGCGCTTCTCGATCTCGCCCACCGTCTCCATGCCCGCCTCGACCTCGCCGAAGATGGTGTGCTTGCCATCCAGCCACGGCGTCTCCACGAAGGTCAGGAAGAACTGGCTGCCGTCGGTGCCCGGCCCGGCGTTGGCCATCGAGAGCAGGCCGGGGCGGTCGTGCCGCACGGCGTCGTCGAACTCGCCGTCGTACTGGTAGCCGGGGCCGCGCGTGCCGGTGCCCTCGGGGCAGCCGCCCTGCGCCATGAAGCCCTCGATCACGCGGTGGAAGGAGAGCCTGTCGTAGAAGCCGAGCGCCGTGAGGTAGGCGGTGCTGGATGCGTGCATGGGCGCCACGTCCGGGCGCAGCAGCACCGAGATCGGCCCCAGGTTGGTCTGAAGCTCCCAGAGGTAGCGGCGCCCCTCCTCGAAGCTGGCCTGCGGCGGGCGCGGCAGCCGCAGCCGCCAACCGTCCGCGCCGGTGTCGATCCCCTGCTCCGCGATGAACGCGTCGATCTCCGCGACGCCGCTCGTGCTCTCGTCCCCCGCCATGCTGGCCCCTCTCCTCGCTCGCTCGCCTGCTCGGTGCGACGCGCCCAGCGTAACGCGGGTGGTGCGGCGCCGCCGCGCCCCTCGCCGGGGGCGGCAGCCACTAGGGTCGCGCGGAACGCTCGTCGAGGAAGTCGAGCAGCGCGCGCACGAAGGCGGCGGGCTGCTCGCGGAAGCAGTAGTGGCCCGCGCGCTCGATGAGGCGCAGCTCCGAGTGCGGTGTGCGTCGCGCCACCAGCTCGGCGAGGCGCCGGCCGGCGAGCGCGGGCGTCGAGGGATCCTCGGCGCCCCACAGCAGCAGCGTCGGCGCGGGCAGGCCACGCCGCGCGATGGCCGCGAGCGTCTCGTGGCGCGCGGCGTCCAGGCTCGGCTGGAAGACGGAGGGGCGCAGCTCCGCCATCCGCGCCCGCGCCTCGGCGATCGCGGGGAGGCGGGCGATCTCTACCATGCGCCGCACGAAGTCCTCCGTGAGGTGCGCGGTCGAGACCGACTGCGCCTCGGGCTCGATGCGCACCGCCTCGGCGCCGGGCACGCCGGGCGGCGGTGCGGGGAGCTGCGCGTAGAACGCCTCGGAGCGCGGGTAGGCGTCGTCCTCCGGCGCCAGCGATCCCGCGTCGACGAGCGTCAGCGAGCGCGCGAGCTCCGGCCGGCGCAGCGCCAGCCCCGCCACCAGCAGCGCTCCCCGCGAGTGGCCGACGAGGTGCGCCGGCCCCCCGACCCGCTCGTCGAGGAAGCGCTCGAGGTGGCGCTCGCCCGCCTGCCAGCGGTAGCCGTCGGGCGCGGGCGGCGCCTGCGTGTGCCCCTGCCCCGGCCGGTCGAGCGCGAGCACGCGGAAGCGCTCGGCGAGCGGGGCGAGCACCGCGTCCCACGAGTCGAGCGAGTACCACGAGCCGTATTGGCCGCCGTGCACCAGCACGAGGGCCGCCGCCGCCGAGTCGCCCGCCTCGTAGTAGCGCGTGCGCAGGCCGGCGACCGCGGCGTGGCGCAGCGCGCGCGGGTCGAGGTCGGGCGCGCGCTCGGCCATCGGCGGGGCGCTAGCTGTAGTTCCCACGTAGGTTGTTGACAGGATGAGGGGCCTCGCCCGCTGCTGTGTGTGACAGCACGGCAGTAGCGAGGAGAGGACACCCTCATGGCCCATCGTAACGCGCGGCTGACGCCGCTGACCCGACTCGAGCTCGTGCGGGAAGTGGACGCCGGCTGGCCCCAGGCTGAGGTCGCTCGCCACTTCCGCGTCTCCCGCCACACCGTTGCCAAGTGGCTGGGGCGCTTCCGGGCGGAGGGAGCGGCAGGGCTCGAGGACCGCAGCTCCGCCCCGCGCGCGCATCCCCGGCGCACGCCGCCCGAGCTGGAGCGACGCATCTGCGCCGTGCGACGCACGCAGGGATTCGGGCCGCATCGCATCCAGTGGGCGCTCGGGGTCGCCCGCTCCACGGTCTACGCCGTGCTGCGGCGCCGCGGCCTCAACCGGCTCGACCGCCTGCACCGCGTCACCCGGGAGCCGGTCCGCTACGAGCACGACGCCCCCGGCGACCTGCTGCATCTCGACGTGAAGAAGCTCGGGCGCGTCCCCGAGGGCGGCGGCAAGCGAATGGCGCCTGGCTTCGCCGAGACGCGCTCCGGGCCGCATTCGCGGCGTTCGCTGGGGCTGGAGTACCTACACGTCGCCGTCGACGACCACAGCCGTTACGCCTACGTCTCCGTCCTGCCCGACGAGCGTGGCGCGAGCTGCGCCGCCTTCCTCGAGCAGGCGCTCGCGGCCTTCCGCCGGCGTGGCGTGCGCGTGCGCCGGGTCCTGACCGACAACGCGAAGGCCTACACCGTCGCCCGCAGCTTCCACGGCGCCGCCGCTGCCGCAGACGTGCGGCTGTCGCACACGCGGCCCTACCGCCCGCAGACGAACGGCAAAGCCGAGCGTTTCATCCAGATCCTGCAGAACGAGTGGGCCTACGCCCGCCCCTACCGCTCCAACGCCGAGCGGCTGCGCCAGCTCCCACGCTGGCTCTACCGCTACAATCACCGCCGACCGCACGGCGGCGTCGGCGGGGCCGTCCCCGCCTCCCGCCTGTGAACAACCTTCCTGGGTAGTACAGCTAGCCGCTCGCGGCGCGCCGGCGCGCGGGCAGCTCCGTGGAGGGCACGCCCGCGGGCCAGCCGAGGAGCTCCGCCGCGTTCCCGCCCAGCACCGCATCGAGCTCGGCGGCGGGGAGGTCGGCGAGCGCCGCGCGCACCAGCTCCAGCTCCTCCGGGTAGCGGGCGCGGCCGCGCGTGAGCTGCTGCGTGTGGTCGCTGGCCCACAGCAGGCGCCGCGGCCCGTACTCGGCGAGCACGCGGCGCACGAGTCCGTGCACGTCGGCGAAGGGCGCGCGCTCGAGCGAGCGCGAGGCGAGCGTCGAGAGCTTCACCGCCACGCGCGGGAAGCGCGCCAGCCGCAGCGTGAGGGCGAACTGCTCCTCGTCGACGCCCGCGTGGATGCGCGGCAGCCCCAGGTGGTCGATGACGAGGCTCAGCTCGGGGTGCCGCTGCAGCGCGCGCGCGGCCATCGCCAGCCGGCCGGGGAAGAAGCCCGCCACCGGCAGCTCGTGGCGCTCGGCGGCGGCCCAGAAGGGCTCGAGTCGCTCGTCGGGCCACGCGTCCTGCTCCGTGTCGCGGAAGTGGACACGCACGCCCACCATGCCCGGTCGATCGAGCCAGCGCGCCACGGTCTCCTCGATGTCGGGCGCGCCCGCGTCCAGCAGCCCCATCACCGCGAAGCGATCGGGCCAGCGCTCGGCGCACTCCAGCGCGAAATCGTTGCGCGCGCCCATGATCGCGGGCGGCACGATCACCACGCGGTCGACGCCCGCCTCCTCCATCAGCGGCAGCAGCTGCTGCGGCCCGAACGGCTCGGGGAGGCTCGGCGTGCGGTCGGGGCGCCACGGCCGGTCGGGCCGATCCGCCTCCCACAGGTGCACCTGCATGTCGAGGATCACGGGAGGGCCTCGGCCGGCTCGGCGGGCGCCTCCGCGCGATGCGGCGGGCGCACCAACAGGATCACGAACGCCCCCACCACCGCCGCCGCCGACATCGTGAGCAGCACGCCGGTGTAGCTGCCCGTCGCGTCGAAGTACGCCGACACCAGCAGCGGGCCCGAGGCGCTGAAGAGCAGATTGAACGGCATCGCTGCGCCACGCACCTGGCCGAGGTGGCGGCGCCCCAAGAAGGTAGCCCACAGCAGCTCCTGCATCGGCAGGTTGCCCGCGATGCCCACGCCCGCCAGCAGGAAGCCGGCGGCGACCGCCGGCTCGCTGCCGGCCTGCGCGGCCGGGATCACGGTGAGGATGCCGGCGGAGAGGCAGAGGAAGGCCCCCGCCGCGAGGAAGCGGGGGTGGATGCGCTCCGCCAGCAGCCCCCAGAACGGGCGCGTCACCAGCCCCGGAAAGGCGAACAGCCCCAGCATCGCGGCGGCGGTGTCGCGCTCGAAGCCGAAGTCGGTGAGGTAGGGGATCGTCTGGGTCGCCAGCGCGAGCAGCGAGAGGCTGCTCATGCCGAAGGCGAACACCAGCATCCACATCGTACGTGTGCGCAGCGCCTCGCGGCGGGTGAGGGAGGTGGCGAGGTCGCGGCGCGCCGCCTCGCCCGCGCCGCCGCGCAGATCCTCGTCGCTGCGGCCGTCGGGGTGCAGCCCATGGTCCTCGGGGCGCCGCCGCATCACCAGCGAGGCCGGCAGCATCAGCAGGACGAAGCCGAGCGCCAGCAGCTGCCACGCCGCACGCCAGCCCACGCCGTCGACGAGCGCGGTGAGCGCGGGCGGGACGACGACGCCCGAGAGCGAGATCCCCATCGCTGCGAAGCCGATCGCGCGGCCGCGACGCTCGACGAACCACTTCGACATCGAGACGTTCACCACGAGGCCGCCCGCCAGCGCCGTGCCCAGCGCCACCGCGAGCCCGCGAATCAGCACCCACTGCCACAGCTCCTCGACCTGCGAGGCCGCCAGTAGCGAGACGGCGGCCACCGCCGTGCCGATGAGCATCAGCGGGCGCGGGCCGCGCCGGTCGAGCAGCCCGCCCACGTAGAGGCTGACGGCCGCCATCACGAACTGCCCGACGGTGATGGCGAGGATGAACTCCGTGCGCGACCAGCCGAGGTCGTCGCTCATCGGCACCAGGAAGGACCCCGTGCCGTAGCCCTGCAGCGCCGAGCTCGCGAACATGGCGGCCGCCGCCGCGCCGACGATGTTCCAGCCGTAGAAGTAGCGTGGCGGGCGGCCCTCCGGCGGGGGCGCGGCCGGCGGCGCCGGTGGAGCGGGAGGTGCCTCGACCACGGTCGCTCTCAGTCAATCGTGCGCTGGCGATGCGCGCCGGCGATGCGCGCCGGCGACGAGCGCGGGATGCGCCCAGTGTAGCGGGCGCCGCCGGCCCGGCACCGCGGCGGCGGCCGCGCGACCGACGCCGCGACGTTGCCCCGCCGGGGTAGCGGCGCTCACGCCGCCGCGTGCGCCGGGCGCGCTAGCGTGCAGACATGGTGCTGAGCTCGCCCGTGGCGGCGGACGCGGCCGGCTGGCGGCTGCCCTACCTCACGAGCACGCTCGCGGGGCTCGCGGCCGGCGTGTGGGTCGCGTGGGAGCGGCCGGGCCTCGCGCTGTTCGAGCGCACGATGCGCTCGCTCGACGCCTACCGCGGCGCCGCCGGGGCGTAGCGACCAGCCGCCGGCCCTCGGCGGGCTCGACGGCCGGCGACGCGCCCGGCCCGCCCGCGAAAGCCTCCGCCCCGCGAACGAACGCCTCCGCCTCGACTAGAAAGAAGAAAACTCGCCGGCGTTGAAGGCGTCGATGCCGCCGCGCATGCCGCGCTCGCGCATCGCCTTCTGCATCTCCTTCACGGGCTCGGTGTAGTGCAGCATCGCGTCGAACTCCTGCCCGAAGCGGATCGCCGTGCTGAAGCCGCGCACGTCCATCGTGCGGTTCACGCCGAGCTTCTTGATGCGCAGGATCTTGCTGGGCACGTTGGCGATGCGCTCCGCCATCTGGCGCACCGTCTCCTCCAGCTGGTCGGCCGGCACCGCGCGGTTCGCCCAGCCCCACTCCGAGGCGGTCGTGCCGCTGATCTGGCTGCCCACGGTGAACGACATCTCCTTGGCGCGCTTTGGTCCCACCAGCCAGGTCCACATCGGCGAGATGTAGCCGCCGCCCACCGGGATCGAGGGGAAGCCGATGCGCGCGTCCTCCGCGACGATGGTGATGTCGCAGACCACGCAGATCTGCGTCGCGATGCCCAGGCAGTAGCCGTGCACCTGCGCGATGATCGGCTTCGGGTGGTTCCAGATGCGCAGGTAGCGGTCGACGCTCCGCTCGAGCTTCACGTGGTCGTCGGCCACGTCCTCCTGCACCACCTCGGCGGAGGCGTTGCCGGGCCCGGTGAAGTCGGCGCCCGCCGAGAAGGCGCGGCCTGCGCCGCGCAGCACCAGCACGCGCACCTCGGGGTCGTCGGCGCCGCGCTCGAGCGCCTCGTCGAGCTGCAGGAGCGCGGGGCCCGAGAGCGCGTTCAGGATCTCGGCGCGGTTGAAGGTGATGTAGCCGATGCGGCCCTCGGGCTCGTAGAGAACCAGCCGCTCCTCGTTCGTCATCGCGTCTCCCCCTCGTCGCTGCGCTCGTCGGCGGCGCGAGTATAGGCGCGCGCCCCGCGAGGCATCGCGACTGCGGGCTATGCTGCGGGCGTCGAGCAGGGCTGCGGGGAGGGGCGAGCGCGGTGACGGACGGCGACTGGCAGCGCGAGTGGGACGTCACGGCCGCCGCCATCGGCACCGACTACGGCGGCGAGCCGGAGGAGTCGATCGAGGCCGTCGAGCTTGCGGCGATCCGGCGCTTCTGCGAGCCGCTCGAGCTCGACTGCCCGCTGCACTACGACGCCGAGGTGGCGCGCGCGCGCGGCTACCGCGACGTGCTGGCGCCGTGGAGCGGCATCTCGCAGACCTTCAACCGCCGCGGGCACTGGCGGCCCGGCATGCCGACGCGCTACCCGGCGCCGGACCGCGACGCCGTCATCCTCGACACCGAGCTCGGTGTCGACCCCGAGCCGCCGAGCCCGCCCTTCAGCTCCACCTTCGCGACCGACCTGGAGATCGAGTACCACGCGCCGGTCTGCGTGGGCGACCGGCTGACGCGCAGCGGCCGCGTCCTGGTGGGCGTCGTCCCGCGCGAGACGAGCGTCGGCCGCGGCGCCTTCCTGACGTACGAGAGCCGCCTCCACAACCAGCGGGGCGAGCTGGTGACGGTGCAGCGCAACGGCAGCTATCGCTATACCCCCGCCGCCGCTGCCGCTCGCGACCGAGGCGACGGATGGGCAGGCGCACCCGCTCCGGCGCCGCCCGCCCCGCACGAGCTGCCGCCCGCGCTCGCGTCGAACGTCGACTGGTCGCAGCAGCGCTACGTCGAGGACGTGGCCGTGGGCGACGAGATCCCGCCGCTCGCGATCCACCTCACGATCGCGCGGCTGGTCGTAGAGGCGGGCGGCAACCTGGATTTCAGTCGCGTGCACCACAACGCCGCGGTCGCCCACGCCACAGGCGCGCCCGACATGTACGCCAACAACGTCTTCATCCAGGGCTGGTGGGAGCGTGCGGTGCGCGAGTACGTCGGGCTGGCGGGGCGGGTGCGGCGGGTCGGCCCGCTGCGCATGCGCGTCTTCAACACCGTCGGCGAGACGGTGGTGACGCGCGGCGTGGTGCGGCGCGTCTGGGACGAGGACGGCGAACACCTCGTCGAGCTGGAGATGCGCAGCGAGATCTCGCGCGGCGTCTCCGTCGGCCCCGGGCCCGTGGTCGTCTCGCTGCCGTCACGCGGCGGCTGAGCGCCGGCGCGGCCGGTGATCCGCCGCGCCTTCCCCGGCGTCTACGAGGGCTGGATCGTCGCCGGCACGGCCGGCTTCCTCTCGATGACGGTGGCGGTCGTCTTCTTCTACGGCTTCGGCGCGCTCTTCAACCCCATTCGCGAGGAGTTCGGCTGGAGCGTCGCCGTCACCTCGCTGGCGTTCTCGCTGCGGGCGGAGGCGCAGGGGACGGCGGCGCCGGTGGTGGGGCTCGCCATCGATCGCTTCGGGCCGCGCCGCGTGCTGGTCGCGGGCATCGCCGTCTCGGCGGCGGGGGTGGTCTTGCTCTCGCTGATGTCGGAGCTGTGGCAGTTCTACGCGACGATGTTGGTGCTCTCCGTGGGCATGGGAGCCGTGGGCGGGCAGGTGGGCATCACCGCGACCGCGACGTGGTTCCGGCGGCGGCGCGCGCGCGCGATCGGGGTGGTGATCCTCGGCCCCGGCTTCGCGGGCGTCTTCGTGATCGGCGTCGCGGCGCTGATCGAGGGAGTGGGCTGGCGTAGCGCGCTGCGCGTCCTGTGCGCGATCTTCGTCGTGGTCGGCGCGTTCGCGGCGCTGCAGGTGCGCGCGCGGCCGCGCGACCACCCGCAGCCGCTCGACGGGCTGCCGGCCGCGGAGGAGGACGACGACACCGGCGCCGTGGGCGTCGAGTGGGGCGTGCCGCTGCGCGAGGCGTGGCGCACCCGCGGCTTCCTGCTCACCTCGATCGGGCAGGGCGCGACCTTCTTCGCCTCGACGGCGGTGATCGTGCACCAGATCCCGTACCTCGAGTCGCTGGGCGTGGCTCCGGCGGCGGCGGCCGCCTCGGTGGCCGCGTTCACGCTGGGATCGATCGCCGGGCGGGTCGGCTTCGCGCTGCTCGCGGACCGCTACGAGAAGCGCGTGCTGCTCGCGATCGCGGGCGCGATCGTAGTGGCGGGGATGCCGGTGCTCGCAACGGCCGACGGGCTGTGGCAGGCCGCCGTGGCCGTCGCCGTCGTCGGGGCGGGGGCGGGCGGGACGCTGCCGACGCGGCCGGCGCTGCTCGCCGACTACTTCGGCACGCGGCACTTCGGCGCGATCCTCGGACTGGGCATGACGCTCCTGACCGTGGGCGCGGTGATCAGCCCGTGGGTGGTGGGATGGCTAGTGGACCGCACCGGCGAGTACACGCTGGGCTGGGCGGTGTGCGGCGTCGTCGCGACGTTCGCGATCCCGCTGATGCTGCTGGCATCGCCGCCGAGCGCGCTCACCGAGCGCCACCGCCGCGGCGTGCTGGGCGGCGAGGCGCTGGCGCCGGCGCCCGCCATCGAGCCGGCCGCGCCGCCCGCCGCGCCCCGGCGCTAGCCGCTCGCGAGCGGAACGAAGGCGTCGATCGCGCGGTAGAGGTCCTGCTCGCTCTCGCGGATGCGGAGGTCGCGCTCCTCGAGCGTAGCGTACGAGTCGTGCAGCGGGTAGAGCAGCAGCGTGTCGGCGCGCCCCTCGAAACGCTCGCGCGCGATGTCGCGCAGCTCGGCAGGCGTGCCGATCAGGCACACCTCGTCGGCCATCGCGTCCGAGACGATCGCCTCCATCTCGCGGCCGTCGATGGGTGTGCCGGCGCTCTGCGCTCGCTCCCACACCGCGCGGATCGCGTCGCGCTCGCGGGCCCAGCCGTGCAGCTCGAGGAAGCCGCCGTAGGCGCGCGTCGAGTAGTAGTTGGCGAGGTTGCGCTTGGCGCGGCGGTAGCCCTCCTCGCGGGTGGCGTCCCCCTCGACGACCCACACCATCGGCATCGCGCACAGCTCGAAGTCGGCGCGGCTGCGGCCGCCGCGCTCAAGGCCGCGCGCGACCTCGGGCAGCACCACCTCGTCCATCCAGCGGGCGCTGAAGATCGGGTGGCCGACAAGGCCGTCGGCGACCTCGCCGGCGACGCGCAGGTTCAGCCGGTTGACGCCCGAGAAGTGGATGGGTGGCGGCGGCACCTCGCGATGGCGCGCGCGCAGGCTGAAGCCGCCCGGCGGATCGGCGGCGTAGAACTCGCCCTCGTAGCGGCCCTCTGTCATCAGCGCGCGGATCGCGCGGATCATGTCGCGCGCGCGGGCGGCGGGGCGATCGACGTCGATGCCCGCCATGCGGCGCACCTGCCCCTTCGTCTGCGAGCCGAGCCCGAGCACGAAGCGGCCGCCCGACATCTCCTGCAGCGCGATGGCGGTGGAGGCGTGCAGGTAGGGCGTGCCCTGGAACATGGGGATGATGCCGGTGCCGACGCGCAGCCGCTCGGTGGCGTCGATCACGCGCATCGCGCCGATGTAGAAGCCGCCGGTGGGGAAGAAGACGGAGTCCAGCCCCGCGGCCTCGGCGGCCCGCGCCAGCGGCACCATCTCCGAGGAGCGGGTGCCCACGATCTGTATCCCGATGCGCACACCGCCCTCGCTTCCCAGCGCGCCCGCCGTCGCGCCACGCCTGAGCCTCGGCGTCACGCCCCGGCCGGAGCGGCAGCGCCCCGGCGGCGAAACGCCGTGCCTAGCTCTCGGCCCCGCCGGGCGCTACGCCCGAGCCTCGTCGCCACCCCGGCAGGAGCGGCAGCCCCACCCGTCGAACGTAAGGTTCGTTAGCCGCGGGGGAGGCCGAGGCCGCGCGTGGCGATCACGTTGCGCTGGATCTCCGAGCTGCCCGCGGCGATCGTCGAGGGGATGCTGCGCACGTAGTCGTGGGTGAACGACGCCTCCAGCGGCGAGCGCGCGTCCTCCGGGTCCCAGAGATTCGCGTACAGCCCGAACGCCTTCATGCCAGTGCGGTCCATGCGCTGGCCCGCCTCGGAGCCGAACATCTTGGCGATCGACGCCTCGTAGTTGGGGACGCCGCCGCTCGACTGGATCGTCACGATGCGCAGCGAGAAGCCGAGCATCACCTCGGCCTCCACGGCGCGCTCGGCGACCTCCTGGCGCACGGAGTCGAGGTCGCGCAGCCGCGCGAACGGTGCGCCGGCGCCCGTCACGTGCGCGGCGAGCCGCCCGACGCGGCGCCGCAGCTCGATCGCGCCGGTGATGTTGGAGCGCTCGTTGTCGAGCAGCGTCATCGCCACGTACCAGCCGCGGTTCTCCTCGCCCACGATCTGAGCCGCGGGCACGCGCACATCCTCGAAGAACGTCTCGTTGATGTGGTGGCCCCAGGCCGCGTCGATGAGCGGTCGCACCGTCACGCCGGGCGTCTCCATCGAGGAGAGCAGCAGCGAGATGCCGCGATGCTTCGGCGCGTCCGGGTCGGTGCGCACCAGCAGCGCGATCCACGACGCGTAGTGGCCGAACGAGGTCCAGATCTTCTGCCCGTTGACCACGTACTCGTCGCCGTCGCGCACGGCGCGCGTGGAGAGCGAGGCGAGGTCCGAGCCCGCGCCGGGCTCGGAGAAGCCCTGCGCCCAGACGCCCTCGCCGCGCAGGATCGAGGGGAGGAAGCGCGCCTTCTGCTCGTCCGTGCCGTGGACGATCAGCGTGGGGCCCAGCATCGAGGTGCCGACGTTGCTGCCGACGGGCGGCGCGCCGGTTCCCGCCATCTCCGCCTTCAGGATGTACTGCTCCATCGCCGTGAGGCCGCCCCCGCCGTACTCGCGAGGCCAGTGCGCGGCGACCCAGCTCTTCTCCGCGACCGCACCGAACCAGTCGTTGGCGGCGTTGCGGCGGACGGAGTCGTCCGAGGTGGAGTCCGTCTGCCACGGGAAGGACTCATCGCGGAGGGCGTGGGTGGCGCGCTCGCGGTAGTGGTCGGGGAGGCGCTCCTCGACGAGCTGCCGGACCTCGGCGCGGAAGGCCGCCTGCTCGGCGTTATCGTTCCAGTCCATCTCACGCTCCCGGTGCACGAGGGCAGGGCCGGCGAGAGCCGGCTGCGGTGCCGCTCGATCGCGCACGCGCGGCGAATATACGCCCGCGGCGCCTGCGATGGAGTGGCGAGCCGCCGCCGCCTGCGGCGCGCCCCGCTCGCGGCTACGCTGGCCGAGCCTCGGGGCCGCGCGCCCGCGAGGCGCACCGGGGAGGGCTCGATGGCCTACCACTTCGCGATCTACGATCGGCGCCCCGCCGAGCACCTGGCGGTGATCACGCTGAACCGACCCGAGGTGCTGAACGCGCTGCACCTCCCGGCGACGCTCGAGCTGACGGAGATCTGGGACGACTTCGCGGCCGACCCCGAGCTGTGGGTCGCGATCCTCACGGGCGCGGGCGACCGCGCGTTCTCGGCGGGCAACGACCTCAGCTACCAGCCCGCGCCCGACGATCCGCCGCGCCCCCAGACGGGGTGGGGCGGGCTGCTGACGCGCTTCGACCTGTGGAAGCCCAGCATCGCTGCGGTCAACGGCTGGGCGATGGGCGGCGGCCTGGAGATCGCGATGGCGTGCGACATCATCGTGGCGTCGGAGACGGCGCGGCTCGGCATGCCGGAGGTGCGCATCGGCGGCGCGCCCAGCGAGAGCGGCGGCACGCACCGCCTGCCGCGGCAGATCCCGTCGCGCATCGCGATGGGCATGCTGCTCACGGGGCGGCCGATCCCCGCCGCCGAGGCGTACCGCGTGGGCCTCGTCAACGAGGTGGTGCCCGCCGACCAGCTGCTGCCGGCCGCCGAGCGCTGGGCGGCCGAGATCGTGCAGGCGTCGCCGCTCGCGGTACGCGCGGTCAAGGAGGCGGCGCTGTCGGGCGCGCACCTGCCGCTGGAGACGGCGATGGCCCTCGACTACCGCGGGATCGAGCAGGTGCGCCGCTCCGCGGACCGCGAGGAGGGGCGCCTCGCCTTCCGCGAGAAGCGCGAGCCGCGCTGGCTGGGCCGCTAGCGGCTCGCCCGCGGCCCCACGGCGCAATCGCGCGGCGGTGCCGCGGTCCTCTCGCGGGCGTGGCTATGATGCGCGCCGGATCTGTGCCGAAGGGAGTTGATCGTGTCGCTCTTCGACGGGCTGCGCGTCCTCGACCTCTCCAGCGGGCAGGCGGGCGGCGTCGCCTCGATGGTGCTCGCGGACTTCGGCGCCGACGTCATCAAGGTCGAGCGGCCGGGCGGCGATCCCGCGCGCGCCGAGGCGGCCGCGCCGATGTGGCTGCGCGGCAAGCGCAGCCTCGTGCTCGACCTGCGCGAGGCCTCGGCGCGCGAGCGGCTGGCGGCGCTCGCGGCGGACGCCGACGTCGTGCTCGCGAGCTACCGGCCGGGCGTCGCCGAGCGCCTCGGCGCCGACCACGCCACGCTGGCCGCGACCAACCCGGCGCTCGTCTACTGCTCGATCACGGGCTTCGGCCCCACCGGCCCTTACGCCGGCTACCGCGGCTACGAGGCCGTGGTGGCGGCGAAGAGCGGCCGCATGCTGATGTTCGAGGGGCAGGTCGACCGCGACGGGCCCGCTTACGCATACGTTCCCGTCGCCACGCACGTGGCGGCGCAGTCGGCGCTCGCCGGCATCGTCGCGGCGCTCATCGCCCGCGAGCGCGACGGGCGCGGCCAGTTCGTCGAGACGAGCCTGCTGCGCGGCATGGTCCCGTTCGAGATGGCGGGGCTGCTCTACTGGCAGCTCCACCGCCGCGACCCCGAGGCCTACCCGGCGCTCACGGGGCACGCCTTCGGCGGGCCGCCGCGTGTCGGCTTCGACCCCTACCCCGCGCGCGACGGGACGTGGCTGCAGTTCGCGTGCATCGTCGGGCATCTCTTCGACTCGCTGATCCGCGTGCTGGGACTGGCGGAGCAGCGCGAGCGCCTGGGCCTGCAGGGCGCGCCCGCCGACCTCGACCCCGGGCGCCTCGAGCGGCTGCGCGAGCTGGTCGCGGAGCGCCTGCGCGAGCGCGACGCCGACGAATGGATGCGGCTCTTCATCGAGGACGGCAACGTGGCGGCCGACCCGTGGCTCACGACGCAGCAGGCGCTCGACCACCCGCAGATCGTGCACAACGGGGAGGTGCTGCGCCTGCGCTCGCCGCATCTCGGCGAGACGCGGCAGCTCGGCCCGCTCGCGGCGCTGCCCGCGACGCCGGCCGCGCCCGCCGACCGGCACCCGCTGGCGGGCGAGGACCCCGACGCCGCGTGGCGGCCCCGCCCCCCGGGAGGGCGCCAGCCGCCGCCCGAGGCCGCGCCCGACGGCTCGCCGCCACTGGCGGGCGTCACCGTGCTCGAGTTCGCCTCGGTGGTGGCGGTGCCGTTCGCGACGACGATCCTCGCCGACCTCGGCGCGCGCGTGATCAAGGTCGAGCCGCTGGAGGGCGACAGCTTCCGCGCGGGCGGCAGCCCCGGCGCCGGCACCTCGCGCGGGCTCGGTGGCCTCAAGACCACGGTCGGCAAGGAGAGCATCTGCGTCGACCTCAAGTCGCCCGAGGGGCAGCGGATCGTCGCCGGGCTCGTCGAGCGCGCCGACGCCGTCGTGCACAACTTCCGCCCCGGCGCGCCCGAGCGCCTCGGCATCGGCTACGAGCAGCTCGCCGCGCGCCATCCGCGGCTGGTCTACGTCTCGGCGATGGGCTACGGGACCGACGGCCCGCACGCGCACCGTCCGACGGCGCACCCGGGGCCCGGCGCGCTGCTGGGCGGCGCTTACGCGCAGGCGGGCGGGCAGCTCCCCGCCGTCGAGGACATCAAGCAGCTGCGCGTCGCGAACGCGCGGCTGATGCAGGCCAACGAGTTCAACCCCGACCTCAACGCGGGCGTCGTCGTGGCCTCGGCGACGCTGCTCGCGCTCTACGCGCAGCGCACGCGCGGCGTCGGGCAACACGTCCGCGTCACGATGCTCGGCGCCAACGCCTACGCGAACGCCGACGACTTCCTTTCCTACGAGGGGAAGCCGCCGCGCGCGCTCCCCGACGCCGAGCTCTACGGGCTCTCGGCACTGCACCGCCTCCATCGCGCCGGCGGAACGCGCGAGCGTGGCGGCGGCTGGGTCTTCCTCGCCTGCCCGAGCGAGGGCGAGTGGAGCGCACTCGCCTCGGCGCCGGGCTTCGAGGCGCTGGCGGGCGACCCACGCTTCGCCGGCCCCGAAGGGCGCCGGGCGCACGACGCCGAGCTCGCCGAGGCGCTGGCCGCGGTCTTCGCCACCCGCACGGCCGACGAGTGGGAGCAGCTGCTGACCGCGCGCGACGTCGCCTGCGTGCGCGCCGACGGCGGCGAACCGGGGCTCTTCTGGGAGAGCGACCCGCACGTCCGCGAGGCCGGCCTCACCCCGGAGGCGAGCCACCCGCGCTGGGGGAGCTACCGGCGCTACGCGCCGCTGCTGCACCTCTCGCGAACCGCCGAGCGGCCCCGCGGCGGCGTGCTGGGCGGCCAGCACGGCCGGGCGCTGCTCGACGAGCTGGGGTGGGCGGGGCCCGCCATCGAGGACGTGCTGGCGCGCGGCCTCGTCGCCGAGCTGGATCGCTGAGCCGCGGGGGCGGCGGCTAGGCGCCCAGCACCGAGCGCGTGCCCGACCAGATCGCAGCGCGCGCCCCCAGCGACTCGGGCCCGCGCGCCCAGCCGTGGAGCCGCTCGTCGAAGGCGAGGCCGGTCTCCACCTCTGCCACGTGTGCGCACGGCGCGAACTCCAGCAGCTCGCGCTGCACGTCGTGGTAGTGGCGCGGCTGCTCGGCGGCGGGAGCGCCGCGCACCTCCTTCAGGCGCTCCGTCCAGCGGCGGTCGCGGAACCACAGCGGGTCGCGCAGGCCGGCGGGCGAGTCGTAGTCGTGCCCCAGCTCGTAGGCCGGCTCGTTCACGGCGTGGCTGCACTCGTTCTTGAACCACATCGGCGCGGCCACCGTGTCGGGCGGCGGGCGCAGCAGCCGCACCTCGGCGCGCACCCCGATCGAGGCCAGCGCGGGGCGCACCACCTCGGCGAAGCGCAGCGACTCCGGCGTCGGATCGATGTAGAGCTCGGTGTCCACGCCCTGCGGGTAGCCGCTCGCCGCGACCAGGCGCCGCGCCTCCGCCTCGTCCGTCTCGTAGCGCCCGAGGTCCTGCGCGGAGAGGCTCGTGCAGCTGCTGACGGGCCCGTAGCTGCGGCGGCCGTAGCCGTCGTAGACGTCGCGCAGGATGCGCTCGTAGGGCAGCGCCAGCCGCACCGCCTGCCGCAGCCGCTGGTCGTCGAAGGGCGGCGCGCGGAAGTTGAACTCCAGCGTGGAGTGGTTGTAGCGCGCGCGCCGCAGCTCCACGCCGCGCCGCCCGGCGAAGCGGGCCAGCTCCGCCGGGTAGAGCCCCAGCAGCGCGTTGACCTCGCGTCGCTCGAAGAGGCGCAGTGCCTGCTCGCGGCTGTCGACGCCGAGCTGCACGATCGCCTCGACGCCGGGCTTCCCGGCCCAGTAGCCCTCGTGCGCGCGCAGCTCGATCTCGTCGTCCTGCTGCGCCGCCAGCCGGAACGCGCCGAAGCCCGCGGGGTTGCGCTCCAGCCAGCGCGTCGCCCACCGGTCGTCGTCGGTGGCGTGCGCGCGCGCCTCCTCGGCGTCGATCACGAGGTTCGAGGGGAAGACGAGGTAGGCGGGGAACTGCGGGTTGGGCCGCGCCAGCTCGAAGCGCACGGTGTAGCGGTCCACGACGACGATCGCGTCGGGGCTCGGCAGCCCGCCGAGGCGGCGCAGCCGCCAGCGCCCTAGCGCGCGTAGCTCCAGCGACCGCGCGAGGCCCCAGCGCACGTCCTCGGCCGTCAGCTCGTGGCCGGCCGTGCTGCGCACGCCGCGCCGCAGCTCCACCGTCCAGCTCTGCGCGTCCGCCGAGCTCTCCCAGCGCGTCGCCATCCGCGGCTCGGGCTCGACGGGGAGCGGCGTCCACACGCCGTTCGCATCGGGCCCGACGCGCGGCATCGCCAGCGGCTCCCAGACCAGGTGCTGCGTGGGGTTGTAGCTGACGCGGTGGCTGTCGTTGTCCCAGCCCTCGCGCGTGATGGCACGCGCGAGGGGGAAGACCATCGTGGTCGGAGACGGCGCGAGCGACATGCGGCCTCCTCGGGGGCAACGCGACGCGCAGCGACGCGATGACGCGCAGGGTACAGTTCCGCGGGCGGTGACGATGGTGCGCGCGCGCGAGGCCCAGGACGCAGCCGTGCGGCCCCCGTTCGCGGGGCTGCGGGTCGTGGAGCTGGGCGGCGCCGTGGCGGCGTCCGCGGCGACCAAGCGCTTCTCCGACTTCGGCGCGGACGTGGTGAAGGTCGAGCCGCCCGCCGGCGCGCCCGTGCGGCGGCTGCGGCCGTTCCCGGGCGACCGGCCGCACGTCGACGCGGGCACCTTCCACATCGCGCTGGACACCGGCAAGCGCTCGCTGCTGCTCGACGTGGGCACGCCGTCGGGGCGCGAGGTGCTGGGTCGGCTCGCCGCGCGAGCCGAGCTCGTCGTCTGCGACCTGCCCGTCGAGCAGGCGCGCCTCGTCCGCGAGCTGCTCGGCGGCGACGCGGCGCCCAGCCTCGTGACGATCACGCCGCGCGGCCTCGAGGGGCCGCACGCCGGCAGGCGCGAGGACGACGCGTCGCTCTTCGGCCTCTCCACCCGCGCGTTCAACCAGCGCGGCCCCCAGGGCGGGCCCGAGGACGAGCCGCTCCGCTACGCGCCGTTCCTCGCGGAGGTGCAGGTCGGCTGCACGGCCGCGGCGGTGGCGGCGGCGATCGTGTGGGCGCGGCGGCGGGACGGCGTGCGCCGCGTCGTCGACCTCTCGGCCGTCGAGGCGCTGACCGGCAACGTCGACAGCGCGTTCTTCCTCTACGCGATGACGGGCACGGCGCAGACCTACGCGCGGCCCGAGGACACGGGCACGCGCACCCTCGCCTGCCACGACGGCCACCTGCTGATGCTGCAGGTGACGCAGGAGCCGGCCCGCTCGCGCGTGCGCGCGGTGCTGGGCGAGGCGGTGGGCGAGGGTGCGAGCGACGAGGAGGTCGAGCAGCGGCTGCGGGCGTGGCTGGCGCGGCGCACGAAGCAGCAGGCGTTCGAGGCGCTGCAGGAGGTCGGCATCATCGCCGCGCCGATCCTCGACGCCTCGGAGCTGCTCGCCGACCCGCAGACGGTCGCGCGCGGCGCGTTCGTGCGCGTGCCACACCCGACGCTGGGCGAGACGACGATCGCCGGCCCCCGTTTCGCGTGGCCGCGGGCGACGGCGGCGCCGGGGGCGGCTGGGAGGCGCGGCCGGCGCCCGCGCTGGGCGCCGACACGCGGGCGATCCTCGAGGAGCTGGGCTACGCGTCGGCGGAGCAGATCGCGCTCGCCCGCGCGGGGGTCGCCCTATGACCAGCGGGGTGCTGCGCGGCGTGCGGGTCGTGGAGCTGGCCGAGGTGTGGGCCGGGCCGATGGGCTGCACACTGCTCGCCGACCTCGGGGCGGAGGTGGTGAAGCTCGAGACCTTCCCGCGCGCCTCGATGACCCGGCCCCCGGTCGCCGACGCGCGGGTGGGCGCGGGCGACGGCCCGCCGTACGAGCGCGTCAACGTCCACCACCACGCCAACCGCAACAAGCGCACCATCGCCGTCGACGTGCGCGCCGCCGCTGGCGCCGAGGTGCTGCGCCGCCTGGTCGCTCGCGCGGACCTGGTGGTGGAGAGCTTCTCGGGCGGAACGATGGAGCGGCTCGGCTTCGGCTGGCAGGCGATCCACGCCATCCAGCCGCGGGCGTCTCTGATCTCGTTGGCCTCGTGGGGGCAGGACGGCCCGTACCGCGGCTACCGCATGTTCGGGAGCGGGCTGGACGCGATGGTCGGCCACCACCTCGTGCGGGGGCATCCGGGCGCGCCGCTCGCGGAGACGCAGCCGGCCGTCCACTCCGATGCGGCCGTCCCGCTCACGGTCGTCTTCGCGGCGGCGACGGCGCTCACCCTGCGCGAGGAGAGCGGCGCGGGCGTGTGGATCGACCTCGCGCAGGTCGAGGACCTCGCGTGGCAGCTCCCCGCGATCCTCGGCGAGTGGACCGCGAACGGGCGGCTGCCGGCGCGCGCCGCGGGCGGGGACCCGGACGTCGTGCCGCACGGCTACTACCGCGCTGCCGGCGAGGACGAGTGGCTGTGCGTGGCCGCCGAGGACGACGCGCAGTGGGCGGCGCTCGCCTCGGCGATGGGCCGGCCCGAGCTCGCCGAGGACGGGCACCCGTGGGCCGCGGTCGTGGGGCGGCTGCGCGAGCGCGCCGCCTGTAGTTCCCACGTAGGTTGTTGACAGGATGAGGGGCCTCGCCCGCTGCTGTGTGTGACAGCACGGCAGTAGCGAGGAGAGGACACCCTCATGGCCCATCGTAACGCGCGGCTGACGCCGCTGACCCGACTCGAGCTCGTGCGGGAAGTGGACGCCGGCTGGCCCCAGGCTGAGGTCGCTCGCCACTTCCGCGTCTCCCGCCACACCGTTGCCAAGTGGCTGGGGCGCTTCCGGACGGAGGGAGCGGCAGGGCTCGAGGACCGCAGCTCCGCCCCGCGCGCGCATCCCCGGCGCACGCCGCCCGAGCTGGAGCGACGCATCTGCGCCGTGCGACGCACGCAGGGATTCGGGCCGCATCGCATCCAGTGGGCGCTCGGGGTCGCCCGCTCCACGGTCTACGCCGTGCTGCGGCGCCGCGGCCTCAACCGGCTGCGACCGCCTGCACCGCGTCACCCGGGAGCCGGTCCGCTACGAGCACGACGCCCCCGGCGACCTGCTGCATCTCGACGTGAAGAAGCTCGGGCGCGTCCCCGAGGGCGGCGGCAAGCGAATGGCGCCTGGCTTCGCCGAGACGCGCTCCGGGCCGCATTCGCGGCGTTCGCTGGGGCTGGAGTACCTACACGTCGCCGTCGACGACCACAGCCGTTACGCCTACGTCTCCGTCCTGCCCGACGAGCGTGGCGCGAGCTGCGCCGCCTTCCTCGAGCAGGCGCTCGCGGCCTTCCGCCGGCGTGGCGTGCGCGTGCGCCGGGTCCTGACCGACAAGGCGAAGGCCTACACCGTCGCCCGCAGCTTCCACGGCGCCGCCGCTGCCGCAGACGTGCGGCTGTCGCACACGCGGCCCTACCGCCCGCAGACGAACGGCAAAGCCGAGCGTTTCATCCAGATCCTGCAGAACGAGTGGGCCTACGCCCGCCCCTACCGCTCCAACGCCGAGCGGCTGCGCCAGCTCCCACGCTGGCTCTACCGCTACAATCACCGCCGACCGCACGGCGGCGTCGGCGGGGCCGTCCCCGCCTCCCGCCTGTGAACAACCTTCCTGGGTAGTACAGCTAGCGCCCCTCGAAGCGGGGCGGGCGCTCGGCCGCACGGGAGCGCGCGGCGGGGCGGTCGACGCCCGGCGCAGCGAGGCTCGCCCCGGCACGCTCGAGCGGAGCGGGGCCGCTGCGCCACTCCGAGCGCCACGCCCCGGGCCGCTTCGCCGGCCGCTGACCCGGCGTCCACAGCGGCTCAACCGCGCCGCCCGAGACTGCTCCCCGCGTCCTCGGGGCGGGCGGGGCCGCAGCATCGAGCGTGCGCACGACGCTGCGCACGCCATGCGCGGCCACGATGGGGGACCGATGGCTCGTCCAGCGAGCGGTGATGCGCACCCGGAGAGCGGCGCGCTTGCCGCGCCCGTCACGATCGCGATCTGCTCGCGCGGGCGGGCGGAGCAGCTGCTGCAGGCGGCGCGCTCGGTGCTGGAGTCGATGCCGGCCGCAGGCAGCACGCTGCTCGTCGTCGACCAGAGCGGGCAGCCGCAGGAGGCGCTCGTCGCCCTCCACGAGCAGGGCCGGCTGCGCTACCTGCACGCGCCGGACCGCGGCCTGAGCCGCGCGCGCAACCGCGCGCTCGCCGAGGCCGACAGCCCTACGTCTTCTTCACCGACGACGACTGCGAGCTGGAGCCCGGCGCCGTCGCGGCGCTCGTCGAAGCGCTGCGGCGCACCCCCGAGGCGACGCTCGCCTGCGGCAACGTCATCGCCGGCCGCTACGTCACGGACGCGGGCTTCATCCCCGCCGCCGACGTGGGCGAGCGCCGCACGCTCTACGGGCGCCTGGCCAAGCGTCATGACGGCGGTATCGGCGCGTGCCACGCGGTGCGCCGCGATGTCGCGCTGGCGATGGGCGGCTACGACGAGCGCTTCGGCGCGGGCGGGCCGTTCGGATCCGCCGAGGACGGCGAGTTCGCCTACCGCGTGCTGCGGGAGGGCCGAGCGATCGCGCTGGAGCCGGCCGCCCGCGTGCTGCACCGCAGGCGCGTCCCGTGGAGCGACGGGCCCCGCTACGGGCGCGCCGTGGGGCGCTCGCTGGGCGCGATCTACGGCGTGCACACGCGCACCGGGGACATGGTCGCGCCGCTGATGCTCGGCTGGGAGCTCCGCCGGATGACGGCGAGGATGCTCGCGCCGCTGCTGCGCGGGGGGCGGCCGCAGGGAGCGGGGCAGCTCCTGGGCCTGCTCACGGGCTTCGCCCAGGGGTTGCACGCGGGGCGCGCGCGGTGAACGACGGAGCCATGGGTCCCCTCGCCTGGATCTTCACGATCGGCCACGGCCACGCGGCGCAGTTCGACAACTTCCGCGACTCGGCGTCGCCCGAGCTGATGGCGCGCTCCGAGTGGTTCCCCGTGCACTACAACGATCGGCGCACGCCGCTCGAGCGCTGGGAGGCGCTGCCCCCGCGCGTGCGGGTCGCGCTCGGCGTCGCCCGCCAGCACCGCGCGGCGGTGCACAGCCGCGACGACTGGCGCGCGGTGTTCCTGGCGGCTCGCGCCGCCGCCTACATGTGGCCGACGATCCGCAAGCACCCGACCTTCATCTACGTGGACAGCCGTGGCCCAGAGTGGGACTACTCCACAGGCGGCGGCATCATGAAAGCGCTGCGGCGGCGAGCGCAGGGCCCGGTGCTGCAATCGATGCGTGGCATCGTGCTCGGGTTCAAGGGGTCGTCGCAACACCGCCTTGTGCAGCGGAGAGTAGGTGTTCGTTGAGTGCCTCGGCGGGAGTCTTCCATCCGAGGGTCTTGCGGGGTCGAGTGTTGAGCGCGAGAGCGACGGCGGCGAGGTCCTCGGCAGAGTGCCGAGACAGGTCGGTGCCTTTGGGGAAGTACTGACGCAGCAGGCCGTTGGTGTTCTCGTTGCTGCCACGCTGCCAGGGGCTGTGAGGGTCGCAGAAGTAGATCGGCAGGCCGGTGTCGATGCGCAGCTGCGCGTGCTGGGCCATCTCCGCTCCCTGGTCCCAGGCAAGCGAGCGACGCAGCTGCTCGGGCAGCGTCGTGATCGACGCCGCGATCGCGTCACGCACCGCCTCTGCACCGTGACCGGCCAGCGGGGGGCCGTTCTTGACGGTGGGTTGCTGTCCGTGGCCGTCCATGCGGGGCAGGTGCAGCAGCATCGTGAACCGTGTCGTGCGCTCGACGAGCGTGCCGATCGCCGAGCTGCCCAGCCCGAGGATGAGATCGCCCTCCCAATGGCCGGGAACGGCGCGTTCATCGGCTTCGGCGGGCCGCTGACTGATCATGATCTCGGGGCTGACGAACTTCTTGCCGCGACCGCGGGTTCGCGCTCTGGGCACCCGCAGCGCTCGTCCGGTGCGCAGACATGCGGTCAGCTCACGCCGCAGCGCGCCGCGACCCTGGACGTACAGGGCCTGGTAGATCGCTTCGTGGGAGATCCTCATCGACGCATCATCAGGGAAGTCGACCTGCAGCCGGTTCGAGATCTGCTCCGGGCTCCACGCCTGGGCCCAGCGTCGGTGCTGACGGCGCCCATGTCGACGGCCAATCCAGCGCACCTCAGGGCCGACCACCCCCACACCGTCGGGCCGGACGATCCTGCCTGACAGCCGTTCCTGAACGTAACCATGGAGCTGGTCGTTGCCGGCGAGCTTGGCGACCTTGGGACGCTGCGCACGTCGGTCGGCATGCCACTGCGCCGTGGTCGCTCGATACTCCAGCTTGCCGCTATGTGTCGCAGCGTTCCGGCGTACCTCGCGTGAGATCGTCGACGGAGCCCGGCGGAGCCGGCGGGCGATCGCTCGGCCGCTTGCGCCTTGGGCGCGGAGGATGGCGATCTCCTCGCGCTCAGCGAACGATAGGTAGCGCCCTAACAGCGGCGCCGGACTGGCTGTTGGCATGCCACCACCTTCACGGAACCAGCGTGCTCCGACGGCTGGAGACACACCGGCCGCGGCAGCGGCATCCTCGCTCGACAACCCTTCTGCGATCGCCAGCCAGAACCGTTGGCGATGATCACGACGCGCAACCGGTGGACGGCCTGGAGACCGCATCGGCGGCCTTCCTGTTGCCTTCGTCGCCCACCCCGGTGGCCTTCCCATCACAACCCCTCACCTCGAGGTGTTGCGATGACCACTTGAATCCGCCGTGTGCATGTCCGAGTGGTCGGCCGCCGGCTGGCGCGCCGCCGGCTACGGCGACCGCGTGCACGTGGCGCTGCCGGGCGCGAACCTGCGCCGCTGGCGATGGACCGACCGCTCGCAGCGGCTGCCCTCGCTCGCGCCGCGCATCCTCTTCGTCGGCGGCGAGTTCGAGCGCAAGGGCGGCCTCGACCTGCTCGCCTGGGCCGAGATACGGCGCAGCCCCAACGTCGAGGTCGACATCGTCTGCTGGCCCGGCCAGCTTCCGCAATGGGTCAGCGAGCTGGTGGGCAACCCCGGCCCGAGCGAGCGCATCTCGCGATCGTTGGCGCCGCGCATCCCCAACGTGCGCGTGCACCTGGGGCTGCGCCCCAACACCCCGGAGCTGCAGGAGCTGTACGCGGCGGCCGATCTGTTCTGCCTGCCCACGCGCGCCGACTTCAGCTCGATCGCCACGCTGGAGGCGATGGCGACGGGGCTGCCGGTGGTGGTGGGCGCCACGGGCGGCATCCCCGAGCTGGTCGACGACGGCCGCACGGGGCTGCTGCTGGAGCCCGGCAACCTGGGGCAGCTCTCGGACACGCTCGACGAGCTCGTGCGGCACCCGGCGCGACGGCTCGAAATGGGGCGCGCCGCGCGGGCGGCGTGCGAGAGCTACTACAACACCGCGCGCCAGGTCAGCGAGATCGTCGACATCGTGGACGGCGCCATCCCGGGCCGCGGGGCGGAGCGCGATGTCGCCCCGGGCGCGGGCGACGCCATCGAGGGCGGCCAGGCCGGCCCGATCTCCGCATAGCGCACAGCCGCTCGCGCCCGCAGCTGCTCTGGCACGGTCACGACCGTCAGCGCGCGGCGGGAGCCCCCGCGCGAGAAGCCGCAGTGCGCAGCTCGAAGAGCCGCTCCAGCGCGTCCGCGAACGCGAGCACGTCGGCGCCGGCCGTGGCCGGCAGCAGCTCGCCCGCCGCCGACTCCAGACGCGCCGTGCCCAGGCGATCGAGGCGGATCGCGGCGCCGATCGCGTCGTCGCGGAAGCCCTCGACGACGATCAGGTCGTAGCCGTCGCCCAGCGCCTCCAGCGAGTCGGCGAGCGCGGGCCCAAGCGGGGGCACGGCGGCGGCCGGCGAGCGCCGCCCGAGCAGGACGCCGTCCGGCGCGTGGAAGGCCACGACGGCGGCGCCCGCCTGCGCGAAGCGGTCGGTGTCGGAGCCGGGGCGCTCGGCCGGCAGCGGGTGGTGCGAGCCCTTCACCGCCGCCACGCGCAGCCTGCGCCCGGCGAGCAGCGCGATCAGCGAGCTCGCGAGCGTGGTCTTGCGGACCTTGCGCCGGGCCCATCGTCCCCGCCGATCTCGGGGATCGCAAGGCCCATCCCGATGCCGACGACGACGCCGCCGGTGGCGTAGCCGAGGCCGGCGAGGAAGTCCCGCCGGCTGACCACGCCCTGCTGCTCAGGGGGTTCCTGCTGCTCGCGCATCTCGCCTCCCTGCGCGCGCCGGCGGCGCGGCGGAGGCTCGCCAACCAGAGTGGCGGGACGGGCACCCCGCGGCACGCTCGGCAGGTCCCGGCTGCACCGGGACTTTCGTCACGTGGGGGCGCGGCCGTCTATCATCCCGCTGGCATCCGCGCGGGCGCCCGCGCGAGCCTCGCCTCGAGGTGGGGCGATGAGCCGCAGGCGGGAGACGAGGAGCCACCCATGACGTCGCAGACGAAGCAGTTCGTGTCCTACGAGGCGGGAGAGCCGTACGAGTCGCTCCTCGTCGAGGTGGAGGATCGCGTCGCCACCGTCACGCTCAACCGGCCCGAGCGCGGCAACGCGCTCAACGCGACCATGCACGCCGACCTCGGCGACTTCTGGAAGGGCGCGCGCGAGGACGACGACATCTGGTGCGTGATCGTCACGGGCGCCGGGGTCCGCCACTTCTGCACGGGCGCCGACATGCGCGAGGCCGCCTCCGGAGCCGAGGGCCGCGTGGGCGAGCGGCGCGTCTACGGCCTGCCGTGGCCGTACCAGTTCTACAAGCCGATCATCTCGGCGCTCAACGGCACCACCGCGGGCGGCGGGCTGCTCTTCGTGTGGGAGTCGCACATCGTGATCGCCGCCGACCACGTCGACTTTCTGGAGCCGCATCTCTCGGTCAGCCAGCTGCCCGCAGGCGAGATCTACGGGCTCGCCGACGCCGGGCTGCCGTGGCCAGTGGCGCTGCGCATGGCGCTGATGGGGACGGCCGGCGAGCGCGTGAGCGCCCAGCGCATGTACGACCTCGGCATCGTGACGGAGCTCGTGCCGCAGGAGCGCCTGCTGGAGCGGGCGCACGAGATCGCGGACATCGTGCTGCAGATGTCGCCGCTCGCCACGCGGCTGCTGCTGGAGGGCGCGTGGCACATGCGCGACCGCTCGGTCGGGCCCGCCGAGGCCGGCAAGCGCGCCCACGACCTCCAGCGCGAGCGCGGCCTGCGCGAGTCGGCGGACGCCAAGGAGGGCCCGCTGGCCTTCGTCGAGAAGCGGCGCCCCGTCTGGACGGGGCGCTAGCCGCTCAGGCGCTCGCGCGCCCTCGCACGAGCGCGTCGCCGACGCAGCGACAGGGAGTCGAGATGCCCGATGACCGCGCGCCCGAGGCGAGCGTGCTCGTGGAGGTGCGCGACGGCGTCGCGCTGATCACGCTCAACCGCCCCGAATCGATGAACGCGATGAACGCGGAGTCGGGGGCGCTGCTGCGCTCGGCGCTCGGGCGCGTGCACGCCGACCCCGACATTCGCGTCGGCGTCATCACGGGCGCGGGTGACCGCGCCTTCAGCGCGGGCGCCGACCTGAAGGAGTGGGCGCGGCCCAAGGCCACGGGGCCGTCCGGGGGGACCGTCTCGGAGATCCTCACGGTTGAGCCGGCCGACGAGACCTCGACGATTCCCGTGGCGAAGCCGCTGATCGCGGCGATCCACGGCTACTGCCTCGGCGGCGGCCTGGAGCTGGCGCTCGCCTGCGACATCCGCATCGCCACGCCCGAGGCGAGCTTCGCGCTGCCCGAGGTGCGCCACGGCTTCATCCCCGGCGGCGGCGGCGTCCCACGGCTGCTGCGCTCGATCCCGCGCTCCGCCGCGATGGAGCTGATCCTCACCGGCGACCGCTGTGACGCGGAGACGGCGCTGCGCTGGGGCATCGTGAGCCGCGTCGTGCCGCGGGACGAGCTGTTGCCCACGGCGCTGGCGCTCGCCGGCCGCATCGCGGGGAACGCTCCGCTGGCCGTGCGCGCCGCCAAGGAGCTCTCGCGCGTCTCCGCCGACCTGCCGCTCGACGACGCGCTGCGCTTCGGCGGCGTGCTGCGCTGGATGGTGGGGCAGACGCCCGAGGCGCGGGAGGGCCCGCGCGCGTTTGCGCAGGATCGTAGCGAGCAGGACAGTGGCGCGCAGGACCCCGGCGGGCAGGACGGCGCGTAGACGCCCGCGAGGCGGCGCCGGCGCCCCGCCCCCCGAGCCCAGGCGCGCGCACGCCTCGACGCTCGGCTACGGGACGCTCGGACGCAGCGCGCGGCTACGGGCGCCGGGTGGGCAGCGCGACGATCACCGGGCCGGGGCCCACGGAGACTCCGCGCGACATCTCCGTCCGCAGCTCCAGCTCCAGCAGGCCCTCGCCCTCCTCGCGCCACGCGCGCTTCACGACGCCGCGCGTCGTGACCACGTCGCCGACGGTGTTGAAGACGCGCATCCGCAGCGGGCCGGTGCGCTTGAAACGGCCGCCGACGCCGATGAACTCGCGAACGGCCCGCTCCCACCAGCCCTGGATGAAGATGTTGTTGGCGTACATGTCGGGCGCGCCGGTGGCGCGTGCCACGCCCGCGTGGTGGTGCACCTGGCTGAAGTCGAGGTTCGCTCCCGCCTCGACGATCAGCCGCGTGACGGTGAGGTTGAGGCTCACGGGGGGCAGCTCGTCGCCGACGGCGACGTCCTCGAAGAGGCGCTGCTGCGACCAGTCGACGGCGGGCGCGGCCCCGGCCCCCGTCGCGCGCGCGACCGCCTCGGGGGCGGGACGCCCGTCCTCGGCGCCGGTCGGCGTGCTCGCCGCGGCGGGTGCGGCGCCCTCGGCCGACTCGAAGGGCCGCGGGCGGTACTGGAAGCCGCCGTGCCGCACCGTCGCCACCAGCTCGCCGAGCTGGTTGTGGATCGCGCCTTCCGTGGTGACGAAGGCGCCGCGCCCGACGCTCGTCTCCTTGGGCAGGACGCTGACGAGGCGCAGCCCGCTCGTCGTGAGCCGATCGCCGACGCACACGGGCGCGCCGTACTCGATCTCGACATCGGTGGCGAAGGTGCGCGGCATTCGCGGGCCCGGCACGAGGCTCATGCGCCCCTCGGGGCGCCGGATCATGTCGGCGTCGCGCGCAGCCGTCGGGTAGCGCGTCGGCTCGCCGGGCTCCCACAGCGAGCCGCGCGACCAGCGCGAGGAGATGCCGCTGAGCGGCGCGACAATGCCGCGATAGCCCGCCGCGCGCGCGGCGTCCTCGTCGTGGTGGAGCGGGCAGTCGAACTCCAGCGGCTCGCAGTAGCGCCGGATCGCGCCCGCCTCGACGAGGTCGGCCGCGACTTGCGTCTCGCCACCCGAGAGCTCGCGGCCGATCGCCGCCGCCGTCTCGTCCCACTCCGCGATCCACGGCTCGGTCACTGGGCCAGCTCCCCCGTTGCCGAGTTGCGGCGCCGGGTTGAGGCGCCGGGTTGCGGCGCCGAGTTCCGCGCTAGGACGCGTCCGGCTTCGCCGACCGCTCGTACTCGGCGGTGCGCCCGGCGACGAAGGCCTTCATCCCCTCCATGCGGTCGTGGTCGCCCGCGGTCTCCGCGATCAGCTGGCGGCGCGTCTTCCGCCGCTCCTCCATCTCCTCAGGCGTGTGCACGTTGCCGCTGCGCAGCTGCAGCTCGATCGAGCGCTGCTTCAGCTTCGCGATCGCGTCGGGGCCCATGCGCGTGGTCGCCTCGGCGAGCTCGATCGCGCGGTCCAGCACCTGGTCGCGCGGCACCACGTCCGAGGCGAAGCCCCAGCGCAGGCACTCCTCGGCGGTGAAGCGACGGTCGGTCATGGTGAAGGCGCGCGCGATCATCGGCGGGAAGTAGTGGAACATCACGTCGCCCGAGCCGACGTTGACCTTGGCGTGCGCGTCGAGGATGTAGGTGTCCTCGGCCATCACGATCATGTCGACCATCGTCACCATCTCGAGCCCGCCGCCCACGGCCGGCCCACTCAGCGCCCCGACCAGCGGCTTCTGGATGATCCAGTGATTGCAGAGCCGCCCGAACATCTCGTGGTCGGGGTCGTCGATCGGCCGCAGCGCCGAGGTGTCGCCGCTGCCGTACTGCCCCACGTACTCGTTGAGGTCGCGGCCGGCGCAGAAGAAGCGGCCGGCGCCCGTGACGACGGCCGCTTTGATCTCGTCGTTCTCGTTGATCTCGTTCCAGCACGCGCCGACATCGCGGTGCATCTCGGTGTTCAGCGCGTTGGCGGACTCGGGGCGGTTGAGCGTGACGATCGCCACCGCCTCGCGCCGCTCGAAGATCGCCGCCTCCATGTTGTCCAGATCGACGCCGTACAGAGCCATGCTCCCCACCTCTCTCCCCCGACGCGGGGGTCGCGGGGCGACGGTAGCAGAACGGCGAGCGCGCGCGACGCCGAGCGAGGCGCCGGCTACCGCAGCTCGGCGCCGGCGAAGGTCACGCTGAACCGCTTGCAGTAGATCACCGCCGCGCGGAACGAGCCGTGATCGAGGTCGGCCGGCACGTCGTAGTTCACGAATCCCTGCGTGGCGCGGATCTCCGAGATCTCGACGGCGCCGTCGGCGTGCACGTCGCCGCCGGGGTCGGGCGTGAGGTAGATGTGCAGGTCGGGGCCGTTGCGCACCTCGTAGTCCTGGAAGCGCAGCACCACCCCGCCGTCCGGCGAGCGCACGAGCAGCACCTCGCCGCTCGCGGTGTGGAAGGCGTCGGTGCCCATGAGGTCGCCGCGCGCCAGCAGCTCGCCCTGTGCGGCGCCCGAGCCCGCGGACGCCGCGCCCGCGCTCGGCGTTCCCGTGGCCGGCGTCCCCGTGGCTGGCGCGGCCGTCGCGGCGACCCCCGCGCTCGCCGTCGGCTGCGCGAGCCCGGCCACGTCGAAGGCGAGCATCTCCTCGAGGCGCGTGCCCTCGTCGAAGAGCGGGCGCGCGAGGTAGACGGTCGCCACCGCGGAAAGGGCGAGGCCGACGACGACCGCCACGCCCCCCGCCGCCCACGGCAGCGGGTAGCGGCGCGGCCCCAGCTCCGCCAGGCGCTCGCGCGTGAGGTGCGCCGAGCCGTCGGCGGCGACGGCGAGCGCGAGCAGCGTGACGGCCGGCGCCGCGAGGATGTGCACGAGCCCCAGCGCGACGGCGAGCGCGACCGCGGCGAGCGCCAGCCGCGCGGGCGAGAGGCGCGCCCACAGCGCCGCGCTGGCGACGCCGACCGCCGCGATGCAGCCCACGCCCAGCAGCAGCCGCAGCCCGCCGCCCCCGCCGCCGAGCACGCGGGCGGGGCCCTCGCGCAGGAAGTCGGCGACGGCCTGCGAGCTGAGCACGTAGGCGCCGGCCGCCGCGCCCGCGATTGCCGCAAGCGCGACCAGGCGGCGCCGCAGCGCCTCCGCGCGGGGCTGCGGCAGGAGAGTCGTGGTCGCCATCGTCGCCTCCTCGCGGGCGCAGCGCGCGGGCGGCGTGCGCTCCGCCGCCGCCGCCCTCGAAGGCTAGCGCGCGTCGGTGACGGGATTCTGACACGGGCGCGCACGCCGGCGCGCCCTCGTTCTCCGGACGCGGCAGCCGCCGTCGTCGCGGGGCGCCGGAGCAGCGCTCGTCGGCGCCGGGGGCGACCGCGGCGTCTCGTCGCTGCGATGCGCGCGGCTACACTGCCGGCCGACGCGCGCGCTGATTCGGAGGTGGAGCGGTGACGCAGCAGGAGATCCAGGCGCAGGCGGGCAAGATCCTCGCGCAGGTGGCGGGCTACGTGGCCGTGCAGACGATCCGTATCGGCCTCGACAGCGGGCTGCTGGAGGAGATCTCGCGGCACCCCGACGGCATCACCGCTGCGTCGCTGGCCGCGCGCAGCGGCTGCGACGAGCTCTACGTGCAGGTGTGGTGTCGCTCTGCCTACGCCAACGAGATCCTCGACGCCGGCGCGGACGAGACGTTCCGGCTGGCGCCCCACCTCGACCAGCTGCTGCTCAACGCCGACTTCCCCGGCCACATCGGCGCGATCCCGAAGGTGCTGACCGAGCCCGAGATGTTCACGCAGTTCGGCGAGCGGCTGAAGTCCGGGCAGCGCACCTGGTGTGACGAGGCGAGCCACGACTTCATCCACGGCGTGAGCGGCACGGGCGCCCCTTCTACACGCGGCTGATCCCGGGCGGCCTGAGCCAGATCCCGGGGCTCGAGGAGAGGCTCGAGGGCGGGGGCGCCGTCGCGGAGCTCGCCTCGGGCGCGGGGGTGGGCCTCGTGCGCATCGCCCACTCCTACCCGAAGAGCAGCGTGCTCGGCGTCGACGGCGACCGCTTCTCGCTGGGCCTTGCGCAGGAGCGGATCGCCGAGCACAACGTCGGCGACCGGGTCACGCTCGAGCAGTCCACCCTCGAGGGCTGGTCGCCCGCCGAGAAGCTCGACATGGTCTTCATCAACATCTCGATGCACGAGTGCCGCGACCTGGAGAAGGTGACGCAGAGCGTGCGCGACGCGCTCAACCCCGGCGGCTACTTCGTGATCTCCGACATGCCGTTCCCGGAGACGCTGGAGGAGTGCCGCACGGTGCCGGCGCGCGTGATGTCCGGCATCCAGTTCTGGGAGGCCCAGATCGACGACCAGCTGCTCCCGACCAGCGCCTACGAGCAGCTGCTGGCACGCCACGACTTCAGGGAGATCGGCGCGATCGACGTGACGCCGGTGCACGTCATCGTGCACGGGCGCCGCGCCGACTAGCTGTAGTTCCCACGTAGGTTGTTGACAGGATGAGGGGCCTCGCCCGCTGCTGTGTGTGACAGCACGGCAGTAGCGAGGAGAGGACACCCTCATGGCCCATCGTAACGCGCAGCTGACGCCGCTGACCCGACTCGAGCTCGTGCGGGAAGTGGACGCCGGCTGGCCCCAGGCTGAGGTCGCTCGCCACTTCCGCGTCTCCCGCCACACCGTTGCCAAGTGGCTGGGGCGCTTCCGGGCGGAGGGAGCGGCAGGGCTCGAGGACCGCAGCTCCGCCCCGCGCGCGCATCCCCGGCGCACGCCGCCCGAGCTGGAGCGACGCATCTGCGCCGTGCGACGCACGCAGGGATTCGGGCCGCATCGCATCCAGTGGGCGCTCGGGGTCGCCCGCTCCACGGTCTACGCCGTGCTGCGGCGCCGCGGCCTCAACCGGCTCGACCGCCTGCACCGCGTCACCCGGGAGCCGGTCCGCTACGAGCACGACGCCCCCGGCGACCTGCTGCATCTCGACGTGAAGAAGCTCGGGCGCGTCCCCGAGGGCGGCGGCAAGCGAATGGCGCCTGGCTTCGCCGAGACGCGCTCCGGGCCGCATTCGCGGCGTTCGCTGGGGCTGGAGTACCTACACGTCGCCGTCGACGACCACAGCCGTTACGCCTACGTCATCCGTCCTGCCCGACGAGCGTGGCGCGAGCTGCGCCGCCTTCCTCGAGCAGGCGCTCGCGGCCTTCCGCCGGCGTGGCGTGCGCGTGCGCCGGGTCCTGACCGACAACGCGAAGGCCTACACCGTCGCCCGCAGCTTCCACGGCGCCGCCGCTGCCGCAGACGTGCGGCTGTCGCACACGCGGCCCTACCGCCCGCAGACGAACGGCAAAGCCGAGCGTTTCATCCAGATCCTGCAGAACGAGTGGGCCTACGCCCGCCCCTACCGCTCCAACGCCGAGCGGCTGCGCCAGCTCCCACGCTGGCTCTACCGCTACAATCACCGCCGACCGCACGGCGGCGTCGGCGGGGCCGTCCCCGCCTCCCGCCTGTGAACAACCTTCCTGGGTAGTACAACTAGCGGCGCCCGGCGCTCGTCGCGGTCGGGCCACGCGGCGGGCGCGGGCCACTCCGCGGGCGCGGCCACTCGCGGGCGCTCGGGAGGAGTAGCATCGCGGCCATCACGGGCGCGGTGAGGCGAGGCAGGCGATGGACTGGACCGACACGACCGAGCAGACCGCGTTCCGCGAGGAGGTGCGCGAGCTGATCGCGCGCATGCCGGAGCGCTACCGCCGCATGGCCGAGCACGAGTACACCGCATACACGCAGTGGGCGCGCGACCGCCTCGAGGAGGACGCCGAGCCTCGCGCGGCCGCGGCCGAGTGGTTCGGCGCGTTCGCGGAGAAGGCCTGGGTCGCCCCGCACTGGCCGCGCGAGTACGGTGGCGGCGGCCTGAGCTGGATGGAGCAGTTCATCCTCAACGCCGAGCTCTCCGCCGCCAACGCGCCGGGGGTGGGCAGCAACGTCGGCATCAACATGCTGGGGCCCGCGCTGATCCTGCACGGCAGCGACGAGCAGAAGGCGCGCTACCTGACGCCGATCCTCAAGGG
Source organism: Dehalococcoidia bacterium (assembly GCA_963667515.2). GTDB lineage: Bacteria > Chloroflexota > Dehalococcoidia > UBA2979 > UBA2979 > VYDC01. Next base: position 275,870 of record CAXXXY010000011.1, read on the forward strand.
CGAGGTGGTGTGGTGCCAGGGCTTCTCCGAGCCCGGCGCGGGCTCGGACCTCGCGTCGCTGCGCACGCGCGCGGTCCGCGACGGCGACGAGTACGTGGTCAACGGCCAGAAGATCTGGACCACCCACGCGCACTACGCCGACTGGATGGTGCTGCTCTCGCGCACCGACCCGGAGGCGCCGAAGCACCGCGGCATCTCCTTCCTGCTGCTGGACCTGCGCTCGCCGGGCGTCGAGATCCGCCCGATCATCGACATGACCGAGAGCCACGAGATCAACGAGGACTTCTTCGAGGACGTGCGCGTCCCGGCCTCGCAGCGCGTGGGTGAGGAGAACCGCGGCTGGTACGTGGCGATGACGCTGCTCGACAACGAGCGCTCCAACATCGCGGGCGCGATCGCGATGCAGCGCGCGCTCAGCGGGCTGCTGCGCTACCTCGGCAGCGACGAGGGCGCGCGCCGCTCGCGGCTCGGCCGCCTCGACGCGCTGCGCCAGCAGATCGCCGATCGCCACATCGAGGCGAACGTCTTGGCGAACTTCTCGCTGCGCATCATCACCATGCAGCAGTCGGGCCAGATCCCGAACTACGAGGCCTCGGCGTCGCACATCTTCGGCGGCGAGAGCGGGCAGCGGCTGGCGCGCACCGGCGCCGCCGTGTTCGGCCTCTACTCGCACCTGTGGGACGCCGACGAGCCACGCGCGCCGCTGGAGGCGCAGTTCGCGCGCAGCTACGTGCGCTGGGCGGCGCTGGTGGGCGGCGGCACGCCCGAGATCCAGCGCAACATCATCGCCACGCGCGGCCTCGGCCTGCCGCGCGGCTAGCGGCACGCGATGACCCCGGCGAGCGATGCGCCGACGTTCGAGGGCCGCTGGCGGGCCTTGCCCAACCTCGGCGCGGACACGCCCGGCATCCACGGCGACGCGGTCGCGCAGGAGCTGGGGTTCCGCCGCGGGCCCGTGCTCGGCGACACGGCGGCGCAGGCGGTCGTGCCGGCGATCGTCGCCACGCTCGGCGAGCGCTGGTTCCAGGGCGGGTGGATGCGCGTGAAGCTGATCTCGCCCGTCTACGCCGACGAGGAGGTGCGCGACAGCGCGACCGGCGCGGGCGCGAGTGACGCGAGCGTCGAGCTGGCGCTGGCGACGCGCGCGGGGCGGATCGCCTGCGTCGGCGGCGCGGGGCTGGGCGCGCTCGATCCGTGGGACGCGAGCGAGGACGGGCGGCACGGCGCCGACGTCGCGCTGCCGGGGCTGCGCCTCGGCGCCCCGGTCGCCGAGGTGGAGCGCACCGTGACCGCCGCCGACGTCGCCAGGCTCTGCGCCGCCGCCGGCGACGAGACGCCCTGGTTCCGCGGCCCGTCGCCGTGGGGCGGGCCGATCGCCCCGCCGATCTCGCTGCTGCTGCACGCGCACGACATCCAGGTACAGGTCCCGCCGGGGCCCGGCGTGCTGCCGCTGGCGATGGGCTCGGACTACCAGGTCGTGATGGAGCGGCCGGTGCCGCTCGACGCGCCGCTGCGCATCCGCACGCGCTGGGCCGACAAGGGCGTCTCCGGCCGCTGCTGGTTCCGCACGATCGAGTTCGAGACGCGCGACGCGCGCGACCGTCCCTTTGCGCGCGGCCGGCAGCGCGTGAAGTGGTTCGTCGAGCCGCCGGCCGACGGCGAAGCGGGCGCCGAGATCGAAGGCGAGGCGTGAGCGGCGAGGCGCCGGCCGGGGCGCTCGCGGGGGTGCGCGTCGTGGAGCTCGGCGACGGCGCGATCGCGGGCGCGGGCGCCGTCTGCGGCCGCATCCTCGCCGAGCTCGGCGCGGACGTGGTGCTCGTCGAGCCGCCGGGCGGCGACCCCGCACGCCGACGCCCGCCGCTGCTGGAGCAGGGCGCCGAGGGCGAGCGCAGCATCCCCTTCCTCTACGAGCACGCGGGGAAGCGCGGCGTCACCGCGCATCTCGGCGAGGGCGAGGGGAACGAGCTGCTCGCTGCGCTCGTGGGGCGCGCCGACGTGGTGCTGGACGCCGCGGGGCGCGGCCGCCTCGACGAGCTGGGGGCGGGGCGCGCCGCGCTCGCCCCGGCGGCCGCCGGCGCCGTGTGGGCGAGCATCACCGCCTACGGCCTCGACGGCCCGCACGCCGACCGGCCGGGCAGCGACCTGACGCTCTCCGCCGCCGGCGGCTTCCTGCTCGCGATGGGGTGGAGCGGCGACCCGCCGTACCGCTGGAGCGGCGAGCTGGCGTACACCGTGGCGGGCCAGCAGGCGGCGCTCGGCGTGCTGGCCGCGCTGCTGGCGCCCGCGGAGGGCGGCGAGGCGCGGCTGCTCGACGTCTCGATCGCGGAGTGCGTGGCGGCGGTCTGCGCCCAGATGGCCGTCGGCGCCGAGCTCGACGGCTCCGACCAGGGGCGGCGGCCGCAGCGCGGGCCGGCGAGCCCGCCCGCCGACGGCGTTTACCCCTGCGCGGACGGGCACGTCGTCGCGGGCTGGGGCCCCGTGCCGGCACGCCACTGGCCCGAGTTCATCGAGTGGATGGCGCAGGACGGGCTGGCCACCGAGTGGGTGGGCGACAAGCGCTGGTCCGACCTCGAGTTCCGCATGGCGCACCGCGACGAGGTGGAGGAGACGGTGCGCGCCTTCTTCGCGCGCCACACCATGGACGAGCTCTGCGACGGCAGCATCCCGCGCGGCTTCATGCTCTACCCGCTGCAGACGGCGGCCGACCTCGCCCGCGACCCGCAGCTCCGCGCGCGCGACTGGTTCCAGCCGCTCGCCGACCCCGCTCGCGGCCTCGCCTTCGACTACCCGGGGCCGCCCTACCGCCTGGGCGAGACGCCGGCCGGCACGCGGGCGCCCGCGCCGTTGATCGGCGAGCACAACGTCGAGGTCTACGCGGGCGAGCTCGGCTTCGCCCGCGAGCGCCTCGCCGAGCTCGCCGCGCGGGGGGTGCTGTAGCGATGGCCGGCTACCCGCTCGCGGGCGTGCGCGTCGTGGAGCTGACCTGGTTCATCGCGGGGCCGCTGGTGGGCCGCTGGCTCGCCGACCAGGGGGCGGACGTCATCAAGATCGAGAGCGGCGGCCGCCTCGACCCGGCGCGCGGAGTGCCGCCGTTCCCCGCCGAGGTGCCGCCGCCGGCGCGCACGATCGAGATGAGCGGCTGGTTCAACAGCTACAACGCCGGCGTGCGCAGCGTCGTGCTCGACCTCTCGAGCGCAGCGGGGCTCGAGCTGCTGCGCGGGCTGATCGCCGCAAGCGACGTCTTCATCGAGAACTTCACGCCGGGGACGGTGGAGCGCTGGGGGCTCGACTACACGGGCGTGCGCGAGCTGCGCCCCGACATCGTCATGCTGCGCATGCCGCTCGTCGGCAGCGAGGGGCCGCGCGCGGGGCTCGCGGGCGGGGGCAACCACCTCACCGCGCTCGGGGGGCTGATGAGCGCGTGCGGCCCGCTGGGCGGCGAGCCGTCGCCCGTGGGGCCGCGCGGCATCATGCCGGACCACGCCACCAACCCCCTGAACGCCGCGATCGCGCTGCTGGCGGCGATCCACCACCGACGCCGCACCGGCCGCGGTCAGCTGATCGAGATACCGCAGCTCGAGTCGGTCGCGGGCGTGCTGGGACCGGCACTGGTGGAGCACGCGCTGACGGGCGTCGTCCGCGGCGTGCAGGGCAACCGCTCGCGCGCCGCGGCGCCGCACGACGCCTACCGCTGCCGCGACGGCGAGGACGGCCGCGCGCGCTGGATCGCGATCGCGGTGCACGACGAGGCGGAGTGGCGCGCGCTGCTCGACGTGGCGAGCGAGGACGCGCTCGCGGACGCGCGCTTCGCGAGCGCCGAGGGCCGCGCGGCGCACGAGGACGAGCTGGACGCGCTCCTCGGAGGCTGGGCGCGCGGTCGCGCCGTGGAGGAGCTGGTGCCGGCGCTGCTCGCGTCGGGCGTGAGCTGCGCCCCCGTGCAGGACGGCGCCGACCTGCTCGCCGACGAGCAGCTGCGCCACCGCGGCCACTACGAGCGGCCGCCGCACGCCGGGGTCCGCTCCCCGCCGCTGGCGCGGCTCGGCTTCCGGCTCGCGGGCGCGGAGCACGGGCCGCGACGCTCCGCGCCGCACCTCGGCGAGCACACCGCCGAGGTGCTGGGCGAGGTCCTCGAGCTCGACGAGGCCGCGCTCCGTGAGCGAGCCGACCGCGGCGCGTTCGGCTGAGCCGCGCCGCTCACGCGGCCGCCACGCCGAGGGGGGGCGCCGCGCGTGGCGCTCGCTAGACGCCGGGCTCCCGCAGGAACGCGCGGATCTCCGAGGCCCACAGCTCGGGCTCGCGGTTGGGGAGGCGCACGCCGCGCGAGCGGCGGATCGTGTCGAGGAACTTCGGGTGGGCGCGCCCGCGCTCGCTGTCGGTCGTGTGCATCACCAGCGTCGGCGCCTCGATCTTCGGGGTGGCGTCCCACATCTCGTAGCGGCACATCGCGTAGGTGGCGGCGCCCTCCCACCCCGTGTCGCCGTAGATCTCGGCCCCTTCGTTGGAGTTCACGAGGAAGTTGTTGATGAAGCGCTCGGTGGTGACGCGCATCTCCGCGCCGGGCCGGTTGCCGCCGACCTTCTGCCACAGCTCCATGAGATGGCTGCCGTCCGGCTGCTCAGGGAAGTAGCGGTGAATGCGCTCGTGCACCGCGCGGCGCGACGGCGTGTTCCAGTTGAAGACCTCCTCGAGCACCAGCCGGTCCACCTGATCCGGCCAGCTCGCGGCGACCTCCGCGGCGATCTCGGAGCCCGTCAGCAGGCCGTAGACGCTGGCCTTCTCCAGCCCGAGGCCGTCCATCAGCCACACCACGGCCTGCGCGAACTCGTGCAGCGTGGTGTAGGGCTGGGGCGGCCGGTCCGACTGCCCGAAGCCCATCGTCGACATCGCGATCACCCGCGCGTCCTCGGCGAGCAGCGGCGCCCAGTCGCGGAACGACAGGCACGAGCTGGGCGTGGAGTGCAGCATGATCAGCGGCGCGCCCTCGCCGACCTCGAAGTACTCGATGTTGCCGTGCGGGCTCAGCACGAAGCCCCGCTTGAGCGTCGTCGCGGTCTGAACCATCTCGTCCCCCTTCGCCGGAGCCGCCTCGATGGGCTCGCGTGCATGCTAACCGACTCCGGGCGCGCGCGAAGGAGCGCACGTCCAGCGCGCCGCCGCTCGGTCGCGGCATACTCGCGCGGGAGGGCGCCGATGAGACGAGCCGCGGAGGTCTTCCGCACGACCGAGGGCGGTGACTGGCCGCTCGTCGGCTTCTCGGGGCACGCGGTCGCCCGCTTCGCCCCGCTGTGGGAGCTGCGCATCACCCCGGCCGAGGCGCTGCGCTGGGCGCGGCTCTTCGACGAGGAGCCGCCGGACGACCGCGCCGACCCCGACATCCTCTACCACCCGGGGATGAACATGCGCGAGGAGGGCCGCCGCTACCGCGGGCCGCTGGGCCGCTACTCCGCCGAGTTCCGCGGGCCGCTGCCGATCGGGCGTCCCATCGAGCTGACGGGCGGCATCAGCGATCTCTTCGTGCGGCGCCGCCGCGGCTACGTCACGTTCGACCTCGAGGCCCACGTCGACGGCGAGCTCGTGCAGCGCCACGCGCGCCGCTTCGTGCTGCCGCTGGACGAGGGGGAGGCGGACGGCTGGGCCGAGGCGCCCGAGGACGAGCCCGTCCCCGAGATCCCCGCGGCGGCGGAGCGGTTCGGCCCGCGCGAGCTGCCCTGCCCGCAGTCCCGCTTCGATGGCTTCACGCTCTCGGGGCGCCCCTCGATGCACACCAGCGCCGAGCTCGCTAGCGAGCTCGGCCTGCGCGCGACCACCGCCCCCGCGCCCGTCACCTTCGGCCTCCTCACGAGGCTGATGCGGGACCGCTTCGGCGAGGGCTTCGACTGCGCCGGCACGATCGACGCGCGCCTCGTGCGGCCCGCCTTCAGCGGGCAGATGCTGCGCGCGCACGGCGCCGTCCTCTCGACCGAGGACGGGCGCTCGACCTGCCGCGTGTGGGTGGAGGACGAGCTGGGCGAGACGATGACGGGCGGCGTGGCGACCGCGATCGAGTGAGCGAGCCGCGTCCGGGGGCGGCTCCGGCGCGCGGCCGAGCGAAGGAGGCACAGATGGCCGAGGGGCAGGACGGCGCTCGCGCGGGGCGCAAGTACGACAGCGAGCGCGCCGTCTCCGAGCAGGAGGCCGAGAGTCACCGCGAGGAGATCCGCGCCTTCATGGCGGACGGCGACAACGTCGCGAAGTACCTGCTCACCTATCGGCGGGACGGGCGGGCGCGGATGCGGCCGATCGGCGCTTACATGGACGGCTGGCACATCCAGAACCTGACGCAGGACGTGCACCTGAAGACCGGGCACGTGCGCCGCGACTCGCGCGTCGGCTACCTCTTCTCCGGGATGAGCGGTCGCGACCGCGGCAACGACCCGGTGAGCGTCTTCGTCGAGGGCGTGGCGGAGCTGATCGAGGACCAGGAGGCGGTGATGAGCTTCCTGCGCTGGCGGGCCGGGAAGCAGGGCCTCGACCCCGGCTACCCCCACGGCGACTTCGTGCCGCTTGTGATCCGCACGACGCCGCTCTACCTGCGCGCCGAGGGCTTCACGGGCCGCCGCCACCCCGTCGTCTACACCAGCTTCCCCGGCGTGGACGCCTCGTGAGCTAGGGCGCAGTAGCTAGGCGCGCGCCGAGAGGACGCCCACGGTCGTCGTCTCGCCGCGCGCGTTCTCCGTCCACGCGCGGTAGCGGGCGCGGCCGTCCTCGCCCGCGCCCAGCGCGGCCGCGCGCGCCGTGAGCACCTCCCCGGCGCGCACGCGGCGGACGAAGCGCACGCCCAGCGCGCCGCCGAGGGCGAAGCGGGCGCCGAGGCGCTGGCTGCCGAGCCGGCACAGCAGCCCGAAGCTGAGCGCGCCCTGCGCGGTGCCGCCGTGGTCGCCGCCGCCCTCGAAGTCGGTAATGTGCCCCTGCGACGCCGTGTACGCGATCGGCTCGAGCTGCGCGGCGCCGGCCGGCGGCTCGGGCGGGCGCTCGCCTCCCGGCCGCTCGGGCCAGCGCCGCGCCTCCTCCGCGTCGATGCCGGCTGCCCAGCTCCGCCCGCTGCGCTGGATCAGCCGCCCCTGCGCCCGCACCTCGACCTGCCACTCGACCCAGCCGCGGCCGCGTCGCACGTACTTGTCGGTGACGGCGCCGCTCACCTCCAGCGGCGCGTCCACGGGGACGGGCGCGTGGAACTCCGTCCAGTAGCGGGCGAGCCCGCCGCTCCCGCCCCCGCCGCCCGAGTCGAACGAACGGATCGGCGCGAGGGCGTTCATCCCTGCGTAGTAGAGGATCGAGGGCGGCGCGCCCGCCGCGGCGCCCGGCTCCATCCGCCACGGATAGGGCTCCTCGTGGATCGTCGTCCAGCGCCGCACGTCCTGCTCGCCCACCGTCAGCCGGTAGTGGCCCAGCGGGCCGACGTGCAGATCGCGAAACGGGTGCACCGCCGAGCCCTCCGCGAGGTGGGCGGTCGCCGGTATCGCCTGCAGCGCATCGGTCGCGGCCATCTCGCACCTCCCGAGGAGCCTCGCGGTCGAGGAGCGAGGAGCGGGCGCCGCTCCTCGTGCGGCGGTCGGCGGGCGGTCCGATGCACGCGCGGGCCGGATCCCCGTCGCCGCCCCTATCGTAGTGAGTGGCGCGCCCGCGGGAGCGCCGGAGCCGAGGCGCAGCCGCGCGGCCTGACGTGCGGCGCGCCCAGCGCATACCGTATTCCGCGGCACGGGCGCCCGCTCGCGTCGACGCACGGGCTGGCGCGGGGAGGCCTGGTGCACGCCGACGACCCACCGCCGGGCGGCGCGTCGGCAGTGAGCGCCGAGGCAGCGCCGCCCGCCGTCCCGCGACGCATCTACTACGGCTACTGGCTGCTGAGCGCGGGCTTCGTCGCGCAGTTCGTCTCCATCGGCTCGCAGACCTACATCTTCGGCGCCTTCCTGAAGCCGATGACCGAGGAGCTCGACTGGACGCGCTCCGAGTACACGCTCGCGCGCACGGTCGGCCAGTTCGTGATGGCGGCGGCCGGGCTCTACGTCGGCGGCCACGTCGATCGGCACGGCGGGCGGCGCCTGATGCAGGTGGGCTCGCTGCTGCTCGGCGCCGCGCTGCTCGGCTGCTCGACGGTGCGCGAGCTGTGGCAGTGGTGGCTGCTCAACGGCCTGGCGCTGACGGCGGGCGCCGCGATGATCGGCAACCTCGTCGTCAACGTCACGCTCGCGAAGTGGTTCGTGGAGAAGCGCGGCCGGGTGATCGGCGTGGCGGCGATGGGCGTCTCCTTCGCGGGCGTGGTGCTGACGCCGCTGACGACCGTGCTGATCGACGCCGTGGGCTGGCGCGACGCGTGGCGCGTGCTCGCCGTCGCGACGGTGGCGATCGTGATCCCGCTGTCGCTGCTCATGCGGCGCACGCCCGAGGATCACGGGCTGCACCCGGACGGCCGCAGCGCCAAGGAGGTGGCGGGCGGGGCGGGGGCGGCGGCGGCGCGCGACTTCGCCGCCTCGCTGACGCGGGGCGAGGCGATGCGGACGCGCGCCTTCTACATGCTCGTCGCGTCCTTCGCGCTGGGCGCGCTCTCGATCGTCGTGATGCTGGTCCAGACGATCCCCTACATGACCGACGCCGGCTACAGCCGCGGGCTCGCCGCGCTGATGGTGTCGCTGACCTCGATCCCCTCGCTGCTGTCGAAGCCGGTATGGGGCTACCTCGTCGAGCTGATCGACGCGCGGAAGCTCGCGGCGACGGGCTTCGCCCTCAACGCCGCGTCGCTGCTGCTCATCGTCCTCTCGGTGCGCGCGGGCGCCGACGCGCTGATCTTCCTCGGCTTCTTCACGCTGGGGCTGGGCTGGGGAGGGCTGATCCCGCTGCAGGAGGTGATCTGGGCGAGCTTCTTCGGGCGCCGCTACCTGGGGTCGGTGCGCAGCGCGGGGCTGCCGTTCTCGCTGACGCTGGGCGCCGCCGCGCCGTTCGGAGCCTCCGTCTACTTCGACAGCGTCGGCAACTACGACGGGGCGTTCCTCGCGATCGCCGCGGCGGCGGTGATCGCCACGATGCTCGTGCTCGCGATCCCCAGCCCCACGGCCGGCGCCGCGGCGCGCGCGTCGGCCGTCCGCCCGGCGACGCCGCCCTGACGTCGGCGCGGCCTCGAGCCCCGGTGCGCCCTCGGACCGCGCAGCGCGGCGGCTGCCGCGGCCCCTGCGCCGCCTCCGGCGCTGGGGGAATCCGGGGAATCCCTACTGGGAGGCCCGCAGGTGCCGCGTCACCCTGTGAAGTGCCGGTCGGATCGCCGCCCGAGAGGCCCCGAGCGGCGCGGTTGCGCGGACGCCCTGGTGCAGCATCCGTCGTCCCCCGCAGCGCCCGCGCAACCGCTCTTCCTACCGCGGCTCATCTCCGCGGGGAGGCGCACCATGTCACGCCCCCCGGCCCACCATCCGCACCCGTCCGGCTTCCTTCGCGCGCTGATGGACCAGCGCGGCGCCGCCCCCGGCGTGCGTCCCGCGCTCGCCGCGTCCGCCGATGCGCCGGCTGGCGAGGCCGGCGCGGTGGCTGCGGAGCCGCTTGAGGGCGAACGGGCCGCGTGGGCCGCCCTCACGCCCGGGGCTCGGGTGGCACTCCGTCGCGTGATCCTGCGCCAGCGACGCGCGCGTCGCGCACGAGCCGCCTAGCGCTCGGCACGCGCGAGCGTCAGGCGATGCGGCGCACCCGTGGCACGAGCACGAGCACGGCGAGCGTGAAGACGATGAGCGCCGCCGCGAGGCCGCCCAGCGCGACCTGGATCCCCACCGCCTCCGCTACCAGGCCGACCACCAGCGTGCCGCCCGACATCATTCCCCACTGCGTCATCCAGATCGACATCACGCGGCCGCGGTAGCGATCCTCCACGTAGCTCTGCAGCAGCACGTTGCCCAGCGTCTGCCGCCCGGCGGTGCCAATGCCGACGAGCACCATGACCGCCGCCGAGATCGCGAACGTCCCCGAGGCCGCGAAGGCGAGCAGCGCCGCGCCGAGGAAGATCGCGGAGAGCAGGTAGAGCAGCCCGCGGCGCTTCTCCGGCAGCGAGGCGATCACCAGCGAGCCGAGCAGCGAGCCGGCGCCCGAGATCGCCATCAGCAGGCCCAGCTCGGTCGCGCCACCGTCGAGGACATCCGAGACGAAGCCGGGCAGCATCATCAGGTACGGCATCGCGAGGATCGCCGTCACGAAGCTGACGCCGACGAGCGAGAACATCACGGGGTCACGAACCACGTAGCGCAGCCCGTCGACGAGGTCGGCCGCGCCCGAGCTCCGCGCTCCGCGGCTCGTCGGCGCGCGCTCGGCGACGGGCCGCGCCGGCACCGGCAGCAGCGCGACGATCGCGAGCGCATAGAGCGCGGCCATCAAGAGGTACGCCCAGGCGGCGCCGACGAGCGCCACCACGATGCCGCCGCCCGCGGGCGCGAGCAGGCGCATCAGGTTCATGCCGGCGGCGTTCAGGGAGACGGCGTTCATCAGCCGCGCGGGCGCGATGACATCGGTCACCATCGCCTGCCGCGACGGCATCATCAGCGCCATCACGATGCCCTGGAAGAGCGACGCCACCACCAGGTGCTCGAAGCGGAGCACGTCGGCGAACAGCAGCGCGCCGATCGCCAGCGCGATCAGCACGTTCGCGGTCTGCCCCAGCTGCAGCACCAGCTTGCGGGGCGCGCGATCGGCGATCACGCCGCCGATCAGCGAGAGCCCGATCATAGGGATCGCGCTGACGAGGCCGATCACGCCGAGGGCCGCGAACGAGCCGGTGAGCTCGAAGACCAGGTAGCCGCGCACCAGCATCTGCATGTTCATGCCGGCCATCTGGCCGAGCATCGCGAAGAAGAACCAACGGAAGTCGCGCTCGTGCAGCGAGTCGAAGGTGCGCAGCGAGAAGCGGGGGCGACGGCCGCGGGGAGGCGGAGCGGCGACCGCATCCGCGACCGCGGCGGGGGGCGGCTCCTCGATGGCGGGCGGGCTGAGCCGGGAGGTCATGGGCGCGGCCCTCGAGGGAGCTCGCGGCGCGGCGGTCGCCGGGACGCGAGAGTCTCACCCTAACGTCAGCGTTCCCGATCCACAAGCGGGGACCGCCCATCGCGCTCGAGCGGCTCGGCGGCCGGAAGCGCCCTCGCCGCCGACGGCGCTGGCGTGCGCGCGGCAGCCCCTCGAGTCCAGCGGAACGCTGGCGTGCGCGCGGCAGCCCCTCAAGTCCAGCGGAACGATGGCGTGCGCCGGTAGCCCCTCGAGTCCAGCGGAACGATGGCGTGCGCCGGTAGCCCCTCGAGTCCAGCGGAACGCTGGCGGCTGGGCGATGCGCTCCGAGGTCGCCGAGGCGGCGCTCGATCCGACGCTGCTCGGCGTCGCCTCGACGGGCTGGTGGGCGCACCGCTGGCTCAGCGGCTGGTGGTAGCCCGCGGCGCTGCCCGCGCGTCGCGGCGCTGTTCGCACATTGTCGATGACTCGCCGCCGTCGCGCGCCCATCTCGATCGCCTCGTGCTAGCCTCGCCACGGGCTAGCTGTAGTTCCCACGTAGGTTGTTGACAGGATGAGGGGCCTCGCCCGCTGCTGTGTGTGACAGCACGGCAGTAGCGAGGAGAGGACACCCTCATGGCCCATCGTAACGCGCGGCTGACGCCGCTGACCCGACTCGAGCTCGTGCGGGAAGTGGACGCCGGCTGGCCCCAGGCTGAGGTCGCTCGCCACTTCCGCGTCTCCCGCCACACCGTTGCCAAGTGGCTGGGGCGCTTCCGGGCGGAGGGAGCGGCAGGGCTCGAGGACCGCAGCTCCGCCCCGCGCGCGCATCCCCGGCGCACGCCGCCCGAGCTGGAGCGACGCATCTGCGCCGTGCGACGCACGCAGGGATTCGGGCCGCATCGCATCCAGTGGGCGCTCGGGGTCGCCCGCTCCACGGTCTACGCCGTGCTGCGGCGCCGCGGCCTCAACCGGCTCGACAGCCTGCACCGCGTCACCCGGGAGCCGGTCCGCTACGAGCACGACGCCCCCGGCGACCTGCTGCATCTCGACGTGAAGAAGCTCGGGCGCGTCCCCGAGGGCGGCGGCAAGCGAATGGCGCCTGGCTTCGCCGAGACGCGCTCCGGGCCGCATTCGCGGCGTTCGCTGGGGCTGGAGTACCTACACGTCGCCGTCGACGACCACAGCCGTTACGCCTACGTCTCCGTCCTGCCCGACGAGCGTGGCGCGAGCTGCGCCGCCTTCCTCGAGCAGGCGCTCGCGGCCTTCCGCCGGCGTGGCGTGCGCGTGCGCCGGGTCCTGACCGACAACGCGAAGGCCTACACCGTCGCCCGCAGCTTCCACGGCGCCGCCGCTGCCGCAGACGTGCGGCTGTCGCACACGCGGCCCTACCGCCCGCAGACGAACGGCAAAGCCGAGCGTTTCATCCAGATCCTGCAGAACGAGTGGGCCTACGCCCGCCCCTACCGCTCCAACGCCGAGCGGCTGCGCCAGCTCCCACGCTGGCTCTACCGCTACAATCACCGCCGACCGCACGGCGGCGTCGGCGGGGCCGTCCCCGCCTCCCGCCTGTGAACAACCTTCCTGGGTAGTACAACTAGACGGGGGCGCCGCGGGAGCCGAGCTGCAACAAGCTCGGCGGCAGGCAGTACGGAACCTAGTTCAGAGACGCGCATCCCCGGGTACCGGGGGGTGCGCGTTTTGCTATGTCGGTCATTCAAGGGTGGGGCGGCAGTAGCCGCTGAGAGGGCTGTCGATGGGCGAGCCGCGGCTGGGCGTCGGCATCGCAATTCCGCAGGCGCTGCCCGACGCACCGCCCGACGCGAATCTCGCGGCGCGCCACCTGGAGCAGGTGCGCACGGTCGCGCGCCGCGCCGAGGAGCTCGGCTTCGAGGGCGGCTGGGTCGCGGAGCAGATCGTCGGCACGCGGCGCCGCCTGGAGCCCGTCGTGCTGCTCTCCTACATCGCCGCCGTCACCTCGCGGCTGCGACTGGGCTGCTCGGTGTTCATCCTGCCCTACCGTGCGCCCGTCACCTTCGCCAAGCAGCTCGCGAGCCTCGACCTGGTCAGCGGCGGGCGCCTCACGGTCGGCCTCGGGCTCGGCACGTCGGACGAGCTCGCGCCCGCCTTCGGCGTGAGCCGCGGCCGCCGGGCCGCACGCTTCGCCGAGGCGATCGAGGTGATGGATCGGCTCTGGCGCGGCGACGATGTCCACTTCGCCGGCGAGTTCTTCCGCCTCGACGGTGTGCGCCTCGACGCCGGCCCCGCGCAGCGCCCGCGCCCGCGTCTCTGGCTGGGCGGCCACGCTGAGGGCGCGCTGCGGCGCGCCGTCCGTCTCGCCGACGGCTGGATGGGCGCGGGCGCGGCCGACGCCGACGTCTTCGCGGCGCAGCTCGCGACGGTGCGGCGGCTGCTGGAGGAGGAGGGGCGCGACCCCGCGACCTTCGCGCTCTCCAAGCGCGTCTACGTCAGCGTCGATGAGGACGCTGGGCGCGCGCGGGAGCGGGCGGCCGACGCGGGGCTCGCCGCGAGCGCGATCGCCGGCAGGCCGGAGGAGGTGCGCGCGCGCGCCGAGGAGCTGCTGGCGCTGGGCCTCGACCACCTGCTGCTCGACCCCGTCGCGCAGCACGCCGAGCACCTCGAGGCGCTCGCCCCGCTCGCCTCGCGCGGCGCCGGCTGACCCCGCCGCAGCGCTCGGGCGCGCCCGCCCGCGCACACTTCGTGCCGCCAGGCACACGCCGCGCCGAGCGCTCGAGCCGTGGCGCGGGTGCGCCGTCGAGGCCGATCGTGCGGATGTCCCAAGCCTCGCCTGCCCTAATCCTTGCGTGATGGTGTAGCCGCCCCATTCACGGGTGCTGTAGGGTGCCCCACATCGAGTACGCCCGTCGTAGACGGGCGTGAGGGGACGGACCCATGGATAGCATTCTCTTCGGTGGCCGGATTTCGAGGCGCGCGCTGATTCGAGGGGGGGCGCTCGGCGGAGTGGGCCTCGCCACAGCCGCCGTCATCGGCTGCGACGACGATGATGACGACGATTCCGCGTCGACCGCCCCGTCGGCGCCGGCTGCACCGTCAACCAGCGGCGGCACCAGCTCTGCACCAGCAGCGAGCGCACCGGAGCCGGCGAAGACGGCGACGATGCGCTTCGCGGCGACCAACCCGATCCCCACGCTGAGCCCGAACTCGACGGCCGCGAGCGAGTCGGACCTGCACGGCATCTACGACGCGCTGACCCGCCAGCACGCGAACGACACCGGCGGCTCGAGGGATCCCGGCCTCGCGACGAGCTGGGAGTCGCCCTCGGGCGACGGCCGGACGTGGGTCTTCAACCTGCGCGAGGCGGAGTGGTCGGACGGCGAGAAGTTCACCGCCGAGGACGTGAAGTGGGTCCACGAGTTCTACAAGGACCCGGAGAGCCAGTCGCGGCTGATCTCGCGCGTCGGCACGTTCGAGTCGGCAAAGGTGATCGACGACCAGACGATCGAGATCACGACGAACTTCGACCCGATCTTCCCGAAGCGCGAGGGCATCGTCTTCATCCTGCCCAAGCACATCTTCACGGACGCCTCCATCGACGCCGAGGCGTTCATGGGCAAGACGCCGGTCTCGACAGGCGCGTACCTGGGGACGAACTTCACCCAGGGCCAGCGCGTCGACCTCGTGCAGTCGCCCAGCACTTGGCACAGCAACGCGGGCTTCGACAAGGTCGAGTACAACTGGCTCGCGGAGACCACGACGCGTGTCGCGGCCTTCGAGACGGGCGACATCGACTTCATGCTCGGCGTTCCCGACATCGACGCGGAGCGGGTGCGAGGCTTCAAGGACGTGACCACCGGTGGGTCGCCGGGCAACACCAACCGGGCCTGGGACCTCGCGAACATGCCCGACAAGGACCCGTCGGTCACGAACGACCCGCGCATTCGCGCTGCGCTGAACTACGCGCTCGACCGCGACGGGATCATCGCCACCGCGTACGACGGGAACGGCTTCCCGGCCAAGGACCAGCTCCTTTCACGTGCTGTGTTCGGTCACCAGCCCGACTGGGAGGTGCCCGCCTACGACCCCGATAAGGCGCGCGGCCTGATGAAGGACGCCGGCTTCGCGAACGGCGCCGAGATGTCCATCGACGCGCAGATCCTGATCGCACCGTCGCTCAAGCCGACGCTCGAGGCGACTATCGGGCTGTGGGACGACATCGGGATGAAGTCGAACGTGCGCACGATCGAGGTGAACGTCTGGCGCGACCGCCTCTACGGCCGCGCCACCGAGGGACGCCCCGGCGCCTTCCTGATGGGCTGGTCGTCTTTCCTCTACGAGGGCGCTCTCGCGCTCCAGTGGCACGAGAGCTCTAACCCATACGGCCTGTGGAACAACCCGGAGTTCGACGCGTTGTTCGAGGCCGTCAACAAGGAGGTCGACGGCGAGCAGCGTTTCAGCCTCTACGGCGAGCTCATGGAGCACGAGCGGGTCGAGAACGGCGGCCCGTCCGCCTTCATGAACGGGTCTGACGGAGTCATCGCCTGGAGGCACAAGGTGCTCGACAGCAGCTCGTACATCCCGTGGACGACGCCGACCATCTTCTTCTCGGAGGTGGTGCCCGGGTAGGAGTGGCGGGCGCCGTCGGGGCGCACGGAAGCCCGGGCCGATGGCCCGGGCTTCCGTGCGCCCCGACGGCGGGGACGCGGCCGCTAGCTCATGGTCGCGACGTAGTAGGCGTTCACGATGTCGCCCTCGACGTTGTGGACGTCGACGCTCGTGAATCCCGCCTCGCGCATCATCGCCGTCGCCGTCTCGTTGCCCCACATCGTGCCGAGCCCCATGCCCTCGAGGGCGAGCGAGACGGTCATGCAGTGCATCGTCGAGACGGTGTAGAAGAAGGGCCCCAGCGGGTGGTCCAGGTTGTTCGCGAGGTCGCTCGCGGCCTGGATGTCGACGCAGAGGTAGGTGCCTCCCGGCCGCAGCGACTCCCCGATCCCCATCAGCACCAGGTCCGGCCGCGCCTGGTCGTGGACCGAGTCGAAGGTGGTGATGAAGTCCTAGCGAGGCGGCCCCGACAGGGTGGCCGCGTCCTGCAGCACGAAGCTCGCATTGCCGTTGCCAAGGGCGGCCGCCTCGGCCGTCGCGGCGGCGAGGGGCTCCTCGGAGAAGTCGATGCCCGTGAAGCGGCTGTTCGGGAAGGCCTGCGCCATCAGGTTGATGGCGTGTCCCGAGCCGCAGCCGACGTCGGCGACGTCGATGCCCGAGGCGAGCCGATCCTTGAGGCCGGGAACGAGCTCGAGCGTTCCCTCGATGAGGGTGCCGTCGAGGATCTGTCCGCTCACCGCGGCCATGAAGCCGTGGAAGCTAGCGAACTCCGAGTAGGGGCAGCCCGCCCCCCTCGCCGAACACCACCTCGAGCTTGTCCTGGACCGGCGCGAGCATCGGGATGACCTCGGCGAACGCGGCGAGATTGCCCGGACCCGCGGCGCGCGTCAGGTGGCTCGGGTGCTCCGCGGGAAGCGCGTAGGTCCCGGCGCCCGCGTCGAGCTCCACGATGCGGCCCGTCACCATGGCGCCCAGCCACTCGCGAACGTACCGCTCGTCCAGCGAGGCGGCCGCCGCGATCTGCTCCGAGGTCGAGGGCGGCAGGCCGGCCATCGTGTCGAAGAGGCCGGTGCGGTGCCCCATGCTCGTCATCAGCGTGACGGCAGCGGCGTTGAGATTGCCGATGACCTGTCCCGCGAACGCCTCGGACTTCGCCTCGTCGATCCGCACCTCGGTCGCCATCAGTCACCCCCGTCGCTGACTGCTCAACCGCTGCGGTAGCGGTCGGGCGGACAATCCGTTTTGTTTTGGGCATTCGTCAAGCTGCGAGCGTCGATTCGCGCCGCCGAGGCAGGAGAGCGCTCGGCCGCCAGGCACCGAGGCGGCGCGACGCTGGATTCGGCGTCCGTCCGTCGCTCGGGCAGCGGCGGCATCGTCCGTGTGGACTTTTATGTATGCTGCTGCCGTGGGCCCGCGCGAGGCTCGCTGAGCGCAGGACGCGCATCCAGGTTGCCGCAGGCCGCGGCTGCAACCGCCGGAGGCGTCCGATGGCCCAGTTCCGCGTCGAATCGAATCCGCTCGCGACCGCGCAGCCGCTTGGCAACGGCGAGGTGGTGTACCCGCTCGACGCCCGCTCCCGGGACGGGCGCACGCTCCACGGCGAGTACCGGGTCGTGCCGGGAGACCGCCTCACGGCGCCCCAGCTCGAGCGGATGATCGAGATCCTGACCGCGGCGTACGACGGCTGGCCACACCATGAGATCCCCGTGTCGCGCTCGGAGCACATCCGCTGGAGGCTCGAGGGCCACGCGGGCGAGCCGAACGCCGCCTACCTCACCGAGGTCCGCGACGAGATCGTGGGCGTCAGCGACGAGGTTCGCCGCTGGTTCCGGGTCGGAGGGGAGCGCCGCTACGGGCGGCTCGGCCTGAACCAGGCCATCGACCCCGCGTGGCAGGGGTTCGGCCTGAAGCACGCCGCCATCCCGCTCAACGCGGCCCACCACCGCCAGCGGTTCGCGCTGAGTATCTCGGTGACCACGCACCGGCGCGGCGCCCGTCGACCGAATCACTACGTCCTCGGGAACCCGCTGCACGCCTACGTGCGGGTGCTGCGGCCGCAGCGGCTCGCGGCGATCTGGCGCCGGCAGGGAACGCGCCTTCCGCAGCCGGCGGGCGCGGCGGCGCTGTGGACGGCGCGCGCCGCGGGAGCCGCGCGCGCGCGGCTCCCCCCAGCGCGCGGCGCGGCGCCACCGCCGCGCGTGCGGGCGGCCGCGCGCTTCGACTCGCGCGTGGACGAGCTCTTCGAGGCGGCCGCGACGGAGCTCGACTTCGTCGCCGAGCGCCGCGAGGGCTTCCTGAACTGGCGCTACTGCGACCCTCGCGTCGGCCCCTACGAGGTGCTGCTCGCCGAGGAGGGGGAGCGGCTCGCGGGCTACGCCGTCACCCGTGCGGAGCGCGGCCGCGGGTTCATCGTCGATCTGCTGACGCTTCCCGGCCGTCCCGAGATCGCCGACGCGCTGGTCGAGGAGTCGGTCGGGCGGCTCGCGGCCTCGGGGGCGGCGGGCGTGCTGTGCTGGCTCACGGCGCGGCATCCGTACGGGCATGCCCTGCGGCGGCACGGCTTCGTGGACTCGCGCCGCGATCCCCCGTTCCTCTACGAGGCCGAGGGCATGCGGCCGGAGGAGCTGGCGTTCCTGCAGCACCGCTCGACGCGAGTCCACCTGACGCCGGGCGACCTCGACGTGATCTAAGGCGGTGGCCGTTGGCGCTCGAGCGTCGCGGCGGCCGCGCATCCTCGAAGAGGGCGGCTGAGCCTAGGGGCGCCTCGGGCTCGGGCAGCTCGAGGCTGGGGTAGAGTGGGATGCCGCCGCGGAACGCCTGCTCCCGCGTGAGGCCGTAGTCTTCCTCGAGGTCGCCGAGCGCCCACGCCTGGCGCTTGTAGTTCCAGTTCTCGGGCTTGAGCGCGTGGGCGAGCGTGAACTGCTCGATCGCCTCCTCGGCGCGCCCCTGCTCCTGCAGGTAGACGCCGAGGCGGAAGTGGGTGCTCGCCTGCGCGTTCTCCGCATCCGGCGTGCCGATCCGCCTCGCGGTCTCAGCCGCGTCCGTCACGAAGCGGCTCGCCGCTCCGTTGGCCACCCAGTCGCGCACCCCGTCGAGGTAGCGCGCATTCGGGGTGCGCTCGCCGCTCTCGCGGTCCAGCGTCAGCGCGTAGATCGGGTCGTTGCCGCGCACGACGCGCCCGGACTCGTCGATCCAGAACGCGGCGGGGACGTTGCGCGTGTTGTAGAGCCCCGCGACGACGAAGTGCGGATCGAGGAGCGAGGGGTGCGTGGGATTCGCGGCCGCGATCCACTCCTCGGCCGTCTCACGCCCCTTCGCGTCGCATGCCACCGTGACAACCTCGAAGCCCGCTCCGTGCAGCTCCTCCCGCAGCGCCTGCCAGACCGGCAGGTCGAAGCGGCAGCCTCACCAGGAGGCCCAGAGCGCGAGCAGCACCTTCTGCCCGCGAAGGTCGGAGAGCCGATGGACGGTGCCGCCGAGGTCCGGCAGCGCGAAGTCGGGCGCCTCCAGCGTCTCGAGCGCGGCCCGCCGCTCGTCGGACGGCGTGCCGAAGCACCACACCGAGCCCGCCGCGTCGCGCGCGTAGGGCTGCCCGATGTGGCGCGCGAACTCGGCGAGGTTGACCGAGCGCTCGCCGTCGCTCCCGCCCACGAGCGAGGCGGCGCTGTCGGGAGGCACGGGGACGCAGACCTCGTCGCGGCACAGGCCCTCGGGCTTCAGCTCCCACCCGCTTACGGCCGGCAGCTCGCCCGCCGCGACCCACAGGTCGTCGCGCTCGGCGCGGGCGCCCTCCGCCGTCGTCGCCGCCTCCTCGTAGAGGATCGTCGGGCTCATGGCCGGCCTCTCAGCTTCGCCTGGTCGCACGGGCGCCATTCATAGCACCCGCCGCCCCCGCTCACGCTCCAGGCTCGCGCAGGAAGGCCATGATCTCCCGGGACCACAGCCCCGGGTCGACGCGCCAGTCGTACTGGTTCGCCGCGGGCGGGCGGATGCCCCTCGCGCGGGGGATCGTCTCTAGCAGCCGCGCGTGCCCCCGTCCGAGCTCGCTGCTCGCGCCGTGGATCACGAGCGTCGGCGCCTCGATCCGGGGCGCCGCCTCCCATGTGTCGTAGTGGCACATCGACCACGGGGCCGCGCCGCCCCAGCTCATCCCGTCGTAGATGTCCGTGGGGTCGCCGGCGTGGGCCGTGACCGCGTCGAGGAACGACTGCCGCACGTCGGCCTCGGTGCGCGGGGCGCCCTCGCCGCCGAGCCAGCCGTGGGCCTGGTTCCAGCGCTCGACGAGGTGGCTGCCGTCGGGCGCCTCGGGGTTCCGGTGCAGGCGCCGATGCACGGCGAAGCGTGCCGGGGTGCCCCAGTTGAAGAGCTCCTCGACGATGAGCCGGTCGACGCGCTCGGGCCAGCTCGCCGCGACCTCGGTCGCGATCACCGCGCCGGTGTGCGAGCCGAACACGCTGGCCCGCTCCAGTCCCAGCCCGTCCATCAGCCACACGACGCACTGCGCGAACTCGTGGATGCTCGTGTAGGGCTGAGGCGGCCGGTCGGACGCGCCGTAGCCCATCGTCGACATCGCGATGCAGCGCAGCTCGCCGTCGAGGTAGGGGAACGCGCCTGCGAAGTACGCGGAGGAGCTCGGAGTGCCGTGGAGCAGGATGAGCGGCGCCCCGTCGCCGGCCTCCCGATACTCGATGTTGCCGTGCGGGCTGTGGACGAAGCCCCGCTTCACGTATCCCGGCGCCTGCGTCGTCATCGTTCGCTCCCCTCCGGTTCGACTCCTGCGCGGTGCCTCGGGACGGGGCGACGCGCGACCTCCTCGAGGCGAGAGCGCTTCCGCACCGTGATTTCGAGCGGCCGCCACTCGATGATGCCCGCGGCCTGCAGCTCCTCGAGGAGCCGCGACGTCGTCTCGCGACGCGTGCCCACCAGCTCGGCGATCTGCTGATGCGAGAGCCGCAGAGTCGCGCCGTCCACGCTGCTGAGGCGGAGCAGGGCGGCGGCGACCCGGGCGCGCGCGGACGCCGAGGCGAACGTTATCAGCTCGTCGTCGGCCTCGCGGTCGCGCCGCGCCATCTGATCGAGCAGCCGCGCAGCGACCGCGGGGACCGTCGCGACGGCCTCGGCCAGCGCCGCGCGCGGGATTCCCACGACCACGGAGTCGTCGACGGCCTCGGCGAGCGCGTTCTCCGAGCGGTCGCCGACGAGCGAGGTCGCACCGAAGAGCAGCGAGCCGGCCTCGACCGTCCGCGCCAGCCTCCTGCCTCGTGCCGTGAGCCGATAGAGATGCAGCCTCCCCGCCGCGAGGAGGAAGACCGTCTCGTCGCCCGTCGCCGCGTACTCGCCGACGACATCGCCGGCCCGGTGCCGGATGGCGACCGCGTCCCGGCCCAGAGTGAGCAGGGCGGCGGCGCCCACTCCCGAGAACAGCTCGGCCGCCGCGAGGTGGCCCGTCGCATCGTCGGCGTGCTGCTCCGCGACACGCGGCGACGCTCGTGGCGATGCGGGAGCGTGGCGCCCCCGCCCCCGCGTC
The DNA here is from genome assembly GCA_963667515.2 of Dehalococcoidia bacterium. Taxonomy (GTDB): domain Bacteria; phylum Chloroflexota; class Dehalococcoidia; order UBA2979; family UBA2979; genus VYDC01. The sequence continues at coordinate 296,970 of CAXXXY010000011.1, forward strand.
AGCGCCATCGCCGCCTCCTCGTCACCTCGCTCCCTTGAGGCGATGGCTACGCGTCGTCGATGGCTGATCGAGGACCGGCCCCGCGGCCGGCCCCCGATCTTCGTCCGCGAGCGACCGCTTAGAGCGGAACCACCTGGTCGAAGAACAGCGCAGGCTGCCCGGCCGGGAAGAGGTTGGTGAACTTGTCCTCCCGCCAGGCGTGGTACGCCTCCGCGTGGACGGTCCACAAGGCCGGCGGGTCCGCCGCCATCTCGGCCGTGGCCTCCTGGTAGAGCTTGCGCCGCGCCTCGGTGTCGATCGTAGAGAGGCCCTCGAGGAACTTCGACTCGAACTTCGGGTTGTCGTAGTACGCGGAGGGGGCGTCCTTCAGCAGCCACGAGTAGGCGAAGGATGCGTCCGCGAGCACGAAGGCCGAGAACGGCATGTGATAGATGTGCGGCGTACGCTTGGCGCGGCCATAGATGCCGTCCCGCCACACGCCCGTCTCGACGTGCTCGATGCCGATGTCGATGCCGATCTCGCCGATGTCGTTCGCCGCCGCGAGCGTGTGCGACTCGAACACGGGGTTGCCTTCGACGCGCGAGGTGATCGTGGTCTTGAAGCCGTCCGGGAGGCCCGCGTCCTTCAGCAGCTGGCGCGACTTGTCCGGGTCGTAGCCGTACGGCTGGAGGTTCGGGTTGAACCCGAAGGTGTTCTCCGTGAGCGGCTGCGAGCGCTGCTCGACCGCGCGCCCGAAGTAGAGCTCCTCGATCACGGTCTTCGTGTCCAGCGCGTGCTGCAGCGCCAGGCGTACGCGCACGTCCTTGGTCGGCGGGTCGAAGTACTCCATCGACCAGCCTGTCCACTGCGTGCTCGGGTTGATGCCCAGCACGATGTTGTCGAAGGCATCGATGCGGTCGAGCTCCGGGATCGGCAGCCCCGTGGTGAAGTCGATGTCGCCCGTCTCGAGCGCCGCGAGACGGGTGGTCGACTCCTTGATCACCTTGAGGTCAACGTCGTCGAGTCCCCTGGTTCCCCGCCACGACGAGGGGCTCGCAGCCATCAGGATCTGCGCCCCCTGCGTGTACGACGTAGGCATGTAGGCGCCGCTGCCCACGGCCTGCTCCGCCTGGAACTCCTTGCCCTTGCTAGCGTCGTTGAAGATGTGCTTCGGCAGGATGAAGACGAGATGCTGGCGCCGCGGGATGATCGGGTCGGGCTTCGCGGTGACGATCACCGCCGTGCGGGGATCCATCACGTCGACGTGGTCGATCGTGTTCACGCGCGACCGCAGGCTCGACTTGTTGTCGGCGTTCGCGTAGTACTCGATCGCGAACTTCACGTCCTCGGCGGTCACCTTCACGCCGTCGTAGAACTCGCCCTCCTGGAGATTGAAGATCCAGCGGGTCGGATCGTTCGGGTCCGACTCCCACGAGGTCCCGAACGCCGGGATGATCGACTCCGTCTCCGGGTCGAGTCGCACGAGCGTGTCGTAGATCGCGTGGAACTCCTGGACGCTCCCGGCCGTCGTGTTCGGGTCGAGCGTGTTGCCCGGGTTCACCACCGCCGGCGTCATCTTTCCGGTCTTCACCGTCTCCACGGGCGGCGCGCTTGCCGCGGGCGCGGATGCGGCCGGCGCGGCCGGCGCCGCTGGCGCGGTCGATGCCGCGTCGTCATCGTCGTCGCAGCCGATCACGGCTGCGGTCGCGAGGCCCACCCCGCCCAGCGCGCCCCCCCGGATCAGCGCGCGCCTCGAGATGCGACCGCTGAAGAGCTCCCGGTTCATAGTGCGTCCCCTCCTGAGCCTGAGAACACGGGCGTGTTCCGTGGCGGAAGCCTAACACGTTGGTGGCAAGCCCCACCGCGCGAAGAGCAGCGTGCGTACGAGTGAGAACGAGTGCGTACGAGCACGAGGTTGACACTCAGTGCTCGTTCGCTGCGAGACCGCTGCCGAGGGGACGCTTCTGTCGGCGACCACGCCGCCACGAGGGAGTGGCCCATGCGCGCCCTCGTCCCCGGTCGCGTCCATGAGCACCCGCGGGAGGTGATGCGGCGCTAGCCTGAGCGGCGACGATGAGCCGTCGGTAGGGATTCACGCGGGGTGGGCGGCGTTCCGTGGGCTCGGAGCAGGGGCTACTCGGCGAGCTCGCGGTGATCGGTGCGCTCGCCGTCGTCGCCGCGGTGGGACTCCGCCGCATCCGTGTCCCCGCCACCATCGGCTTCCTGCTGGTGGGGTCGGTCGCGGGCCCGAACGCGCTGGGGCTCGTGGGGAACACGGACGACATCACGGAGATCGCCGAGGTCGGCGTGATCCTGCTGCTCTTCGCGATCGGGCTCGAGTTCTCGCTGAGCCGGCTGCGCTTCATCTGGCGCGCCGTGGCCGTCGGCGGCTCCATACAGGTCGGAGCCACGACGGCGATCGCGATCATCGTGCTGACGGGCGCGGGCGTCAGCGCCGAGCGCGCCACGATCTTCGGCTTCGTGGTCGCGCTGTCGAGCACGGTCGTCGTCCTGCGCGTGCTCCAGGCTCGCGGTGAGCTCGAGGCCCCGCACGGGCGCTTCACCGTCGGCGCGCTGATCTTCCAGGACCTGCTCGTGGTGCCGCTGACGCTGCTGGTGCCGGTGCTCGCGGGGCACGAGGGCTCGGCCGTGGCCGTGGAGATCGGCTGGGCGCTGCTGCGAGCGCTGCTCGCGGTGGCCGCGGTGCTCTTCGTGGCGCGAGCGCTGGTGCCGAGGCTCTTCGCCACCGTCGATGCGACCCGGACGCGGGAGGTCTTCCTGCTGGCGGTGCTCTCGATCGCCCTCGGCTTCGCGTGGCTCATGTCGGAGATCGGGCTGTCGTTCGCGCTGGGCGCCTTCCTCGCGGGGATGCTGCTGGCCGACACCGACTACGGTCACCGGGCGATCACCGACGTCATCCTGCTGCGCGACACGTTCACCAGCATCTTCTTCGTCTCGCTGGGGATGCTGGTCGACTGGGACGTCGTGCTCGATGACCCCGTCCTGCTCGCTCTCATCGTCGCCGGCCTGGTGCCGGGCAAGGCGGTGATCGCCACGCTGGCGGCGCTGGCGATGCGCTACCCCGCTCGGGCCGCGCTGCGGGCCGGCGTCTACCTCGCGCAGTTCGGAGAGTTCGGATTCGTGCTGCTCACACTCGCGGCCAGCGAGGGCCTCCTCGGTCCCGCCGACGTGCGGCTGCTGGTCACGGCGGGCGTCTTCAGCATGGTGCTCTCTCGTCTCGCGATGTCGCTCGCGGGCGAGATGCACGCGGGCGAGGCGCTGCTGCGCCCGCTCGAGCGTCTCCTGCGGGTGCGCGGCATCGACGAGCCCCGGCCCGAGGACGCGGCGCTCTCGGGCCACGTCCTCGTCGTCGGGTACGGCGTGGCGGGCGGGCTGGTGACGCGCTCGTTGCGATCGATCGGCCCGCCCTACGTCGTGCTCGAGCTCGATGCGCAGCGCGTGCGAGACGCGCGCGAGCACGGTGCGCCCGTGTACTACGGCGACATCACGAGCCGCGAGGTGATCGGGCACGCCCGCGTCGAGGCGGCGCGCGCGCTCATCCTCCTGATCAACGACCCGGCAGCCGTTCGCCGCGCGATCGCCGCGGTTCGCGAGGCGTGCCCGGAGGTGCCGATCCTCGTGCGGACGCACTACGTGGGCGATCGCGACGATCTGCTTCGGCTCGGCGCCACGGAGGTGGTCTGCGAGGAGCTGGAGGGCGGCACGGAGATTTCGGGCCACCTGCTTCGCACCCTCGGCGTCGACCGCCCGGCGATCCGCTGGCACATCGGCCACGCCCTGGCCTCCGCCGACCAGCACGAGCTGACCGGCGCGACGGAGGAGTGGCTCGCGGCCACCGACCTGCCCCGGCCGGAGTCCGCCGGCGAGGTCGGCGACTGAGGCCGGCGGCGCCACCGACGGTCGCTGCGTGCCGGCGGACGAGGCGACGGCCGCGCTGGCACGCGGCGAGTCAGCCGCCGCCCGCGAAAGACGCTAGCCGCGCGGCGCGGGGGCTCGGACGCCGTCACTCGGGGCGGCCGAGCCGAGCGGCCCGCCGGCACGCGAGGGCGCCCGCACCTCGCGCGCCTCAGCTCGTGCGTTCGAGGATCCGGGTCGCGCGCCTCGGCACGCCGAGAAGCGGCTGGCCGATGCTCGCGCGGTAGCCGAAGTAGATGAGGATCAGCCCCACGAACTCCGTGACATAGAGTACCTCTGTGTTGCCCGCGCGCGAGGACGAGCCGCCGATGCCGGGCAGCAGCGCGCCGAGGGCGATCAGCACGTTCCCGAGCGCCCGCGCGTCGCCGCCCGGCTGCCTCCAGTAGCGCCGCGCGGAGTAGACGGCGCCGCCTACCAGGAACAGGAACGCGTAGACGTTGATCGCCGGCGAGAAGAGCCGCACCCACTCCCATTCGAGGACGCGACCGCTGGGCACGTCCGTCGCCTGCTCCGACGCGACGGGGGCGATCAGCACGAAGCTCGCAGCGACCGCGACGTAGCCGAACGCCATGATGGCGAGCCGGTCCGCCACGCGCCGGCTCATCAGCAGGTAGACGGAGCCCTGCGCCAGTGGCGCCCCGCCCATGAGCGCGCCCGCGATGTACCACCAGCGGAAGATCGGCTCCTGCCAGCCGAGCAGCGTGGTCAGCCCCTCGGCCAGCGTGCCCGCGCGGAACATTGCGATGCCGAAGGCCCACCAGGCGAGATGCGTGCGCGCGGGATCGCCGGCCCGGCGCTTCTCCCCGTACCGCGTGAACACGAGCCACGCGAAGGCCGCCGACATCACGGTGGTCACGAGCGGGACGTAGGGAACGGCGTTCGCCAGCACAACTCTCCGCGAATCCTGCGCAAAGCTCGGCGAAGCTGCGGCGCTATCGGGGGCTCGCCGTGGCGCGTGCGCGCGTGCGAGACGAGACTAGTCGTCGCGCCGTCCCCCTACCACCGCAGATCGGCATATCGCCGTTACGGACCATGAGGATTGGATAGATTCATGACGCTGTTCGCTCGTCGCTGGACGGGGTGGCTCGCGCTGCTGCTCGCGGGGGGGCTGCTGCTGGCCGCCGCCTGCGACGACGACGACTCCGACGCGACGCCCGATGCGGCGGGCGATGCGGAGAGTGCGGCCGCCGCCGACTACCCGCGTGACGTCGTCGACCTGCTCGGGCGCACCGTGACCATCGAGGCGCAGCCTCAGCGCATCGTCGCGCTCAGCCCCACGGCGGTCGAGTTCGTCTACGCGGCGGGCGGCACGGTCGTGGGTCGCTCGTCGAGCGTGACGTTCCCCGCAGCGGCGGCGGCGGCCACCGACATCGGGACCGCGTACCAGCCGAGTATGGAGGCGATCCTCGCGCTGGAGCCGGACCTCGTCGTCGCCGACTCGATCATCCACGCCCAGCCGCAGCTGCGCGACCTGATCGAGGGGCTACCCGGGGCCGTGGTCTTCGCCGGGGCGGACGGCTACGACGATGTGCTGACCGGCCTGACGATGATGGGCGAGGCGCTCGACACGGCGGAGACCGCCGCCAGTCGCATCGCCGAGATCGAGACGGCGCTCGCCGAGGCGCGCGCGGCGCTCGCGGGCGTGGAGGTCACGGCGGTCGTGCTGATCGCCGATCGTGACCAGACGCTCTACGCCGCGAAGCGATCCTCGTGGGCGGGCGATCTGCTCGATCGCCTCGACGTCACCAATCCCGCCGCCGAGCAGCCGGACGCGGGGCCGTTCCCCGGCTACACCGCGGTGGCGCCGGAGATCCTCATCCAGTTCGATCCGCCGGTGATCCTCACCATCACTCCCGCCCCGGAGCCGGCGCCGCGCCTCTCCACCATCGTGCCGCAGATCCCTCCGTTCGCAGGCCTCGCGGCCGTGCGCTCGGGGCGCGTCATCGAGATGGATCTCGAGCTGCTGCTGCAGGCTCCGGGACCACGCGTCGACGAGGCGCTCGCGGAGCTGGCGCGGGTGCTCGGGGCGGGCTAGCCACGCGATGAGCGCGCCGGGGCCGCCGGGGGCTCAGCTCGCGGCCGGCGCCGCAGCGTCCGCGCGATCCTGGTCGGCGGAGCGGCGACGTCGCGTCGCCCGGGCGGCGGCGCTCGCGGCCGCGGCGCTGGCGGTGCTCGGCGTCGCCTCGATCACCCTCGGCTCGGTGACGCTCGGCGTCGGCGAGGCGCTCGGCGGCCTCGTCTCGCGGGACGAGAGCTTCGCCCGCACCGTGGTCTGGGAGATCCGCGTTCCCCGGTACATGGACGCGCTGCTCGTGGGAGCGGCGCTCGGCGTGGCCGGCTCGCTGCTGCAGGCAGTCACGCGCAACCCGCTCGCCGATCCGACGGTGATGGGGATCAGCGGCGCCGCGGGCCTCGCGACGACCTTCGCGCTCGTGCTCTGGCCGGCGGCGTCGACGTGGGGTCTCGTCGGCGCCGCGACGGCGGGCGGTCTGCTGGGCGCCGGCGCGATCCTCGCGATCGCGTGGCACGGCGCCGTCTCCCCGATCCGCCTGACCCTCGCCGGCGTCGCGCTCTCCGCCTTCTTCGGCGCGGGCATCGTCGGCCTGCTCGCCTCCTCGCGCACCTTCCTCGAGCTGTCGCTCGGCTTCCTCGCCGGGGGGCTCTACGGCTCGGAGTGGCGCGAGCTGCGCGTGGTGGCGCCGCTGGTGCTCCCGGGGCTCGCGGGTGCCTACCTGCTGAGCGGGCGGCTCAACGCGCTCGAGCTCGGCGACGAGGTGGCCACCGGCCTCGGCGTGGCGCCGGATCGCACGCGGCTGCTGGCGCTCGGGCTCGCGGGCGTGCTGACGGGCGCGGCCGTCGCGGTCGCCGGGCTCGTCTCCTTCGTCGGCCTGGTCAGCCCGCACCTCGCGCGCTTCGCCGTGGGGAGCGACCAGCGCTACCGTCTCGTGACCTCCGCGGTGATCGGCGCGCTGCTGGTGGGAAGCGCCGACCTGGTCGGGCGGCTGGTGATCCGGCCCGCCGAGATCCCGATGGGCATCTTCACGGCGGCGGTCGGCGCACCCTTCCTCCTGTACCTGCTGCGCTACCGCGCATGAGCCTCGTCGCCGAGTCGCTGACGCTCGCCTATCGCGGGCGCGAGGTCCTGCGCGACGTCTCGCTGCGCATCGCGCCCGGCGAGTTCGTCGCGATCGTCGGGCCCAACGCGAGCGGCAAGAGCACGCTGATGCGCGCCGTCGGCCGCGCCCATCGCCCGCAGATTGGGCGGGTCACGCTGGACGGAGACGACCTCTACCGGCTTCCGCGGCGGGAGGTCGCGCGGCGCCTGGCCTTTCTGCCCCAGCTGACGGAGACGGATGTCGACCTCACCGTCGAGGAGCTCGCGTGGCGCGGTCGGCTGCCGCACCAGCGGGTGCTCCGCCCCGCGACCGCGCACGACGCGCAGGTCGTGGAGGGCGCGCTCCGCGCCACCGACAGCTGGGAGCTGCGCGCGCGCCCTCTGGGCGCGCTCTCGGGCGGCGAGCGCCAGCGCGCCTGGATCGCGCTGGCCCTCGCGCAGGAGCCGCGCGTGCTGCTCCTCGACGAGCCGACCACGTTCCTCGATCTGCGCCATCAGCTGGAGGTGATGGAGACGCTCGCCGCGCTGCGGGCGGACGGGCTCTCGGTCGTGTGCGTGCTCCACGACCTCGCCCTCGGCGCCCGCTACGCCGATCGCCTCGTCGGCATCGCGCGCGGCGGCATCGCATTCGACGGCCCGCCCGAGCAGGTGCTCGAGGCGGGCCTGCTGAGCGATGTGTTCGGCCTGCCGATGGACGTGCTCACGGAGCCGACGACGGGGCGGCTGGTGCCGGTGCCGCGCTAGCGCGGCCGCCGCCTCGCGGGGGTCACTGCGGCTCCCTGCGCCATGCCCGCCTGCGGCGCGGGCCACTCTTCGCAGCCCGGCACCCACGGCACGGAGCAGTCGGGCCGCCAGGCGCCGGCGCGCTCTCCCTCGGCGGCGGCGAGCTGGCGCTCGCTCGGCTCCGCGGCCGCCGCGCCGGGCAGCCGCGCCGAGATGTAGAGGACCGCGAGCACGGGGAGAGCGAGGACGAGGAAGCCGTCGCTGAAGCCCGTCGCCGCGCCATCGTGCAGCGGGTTGAGGGAGGTCGCTCCTCCCGCGCTCGAGAGCCCGAGCAACGCAGCCGCCCCGACGCTGCCCCCGATGAAGAACATCATCGAGTTGATGCCGAGCCCGGACGCGAGGAGCTGCGGACGCACCGCCCGGGAGACGGCTGCGGCGAGCGGCGTGTTCACGAGCCCGAAGCCCGCGCCGAGCAGGCCCCCGAGGGCGCCGATCGAGCGCACGTCCTCGCCGGCCGCGGTGGAGAGCCCGAGCACCGCGACGAGAATAGCCGTGCCGCCCAGCGCCACGAGGGCGCGCGCGCCCACGCTGTCGACGAGGCGGCCGGACAGCACCCCGAAGGCGCCCGTCAGCACGGCAATCGGCACCAGCACGACACCGACCTCCAGCGCCGTGAGCCCGTTCGCCGTCGCCAGCAGGATGGGCAGCCCGATGAGCACGCCGAGGTTAGCCGACATGACGAGGAAGCTCATGGTCACGAGCGCCCGGTAGTCGGCGTCGCGAACGAACTCGCGAGGGATGAACGGCGACGCGACCGCTCACTGCTCCAGCGCGAGGGCCGTGAACGCCGTGAGCGCCAGCGCGGCGCCGCCGAGCGACCCCACCGACGTCCAGCCCGAGCGGCCGGCCTCCGTCGACGCCAGTAGCACGCCGACCACGCCGGCGGCGAGCAGCGCCCCGCCCACCAGATCGATCCCGCCGCCGACCGTCTGCTCGTCTCTCGGCAGGACGGCGAGGGCGGCGGGGATGGTGAGCGCCGCGGCGCCGTTGATCAGGAAGAGCGACTCCCAGCCCCAGCTGCTCGCGACGGCGCCGCCCAGCAGCGGCCCGATCGCTGCGCCGAGGCCGATGGTGGCGCCGATCACCCCCCAGCACGGTCCCCCTCGACGCGGGGCCGTAGGCGCGGCTCGCGAGCGTCATCCCGAGCCCCGGAACCGCGGCGCCCCCGGCCGCCTGCACGATTCGCGCGAGCAGGAGCAGCCCGAAGCCGGGCGGGAGCGCGGCGAGCACCGACCCGGCGGCGAAGATGCCGACGCCGAGGATGAAGAGCGGCCGGGCGCCGTGCAGGTCGGCGAGTCGTCCGTAGAAGGGGATCGCGACGCCGTACACGAGCAGGAAGCCCGTCATGATCCAGCTCAGCTGCCCGACCTCGACGTCGAGGTCGGCGGCGATGTCGGGCAGCACGACCCCCACCGCCGAGGCGTTCAGCACGCCGAAGAAGAGCGCGACGCAGACGACGAGCAGGACGCCGAGCGGGCACGCCGCGTTGCCCGTCTCCGCCTCGGCGCTGGCGCGGGGTCGCTCGTCGTTCACGATGGGGCCTCTCGGGGGGCTGCCTCGGCGTCGCTGGCCAGCGAGGCCGCTACGCGCTGGCGAGCGCCTCCTCGACCAGGCTCACGGGGTCCGTGGGTCCGCTCGGCGGACGGCGGATGACGCGGATCTCGGGCAGCGCCTCGACGACCCCGCCGACCGCGCGGCGGTGCTCGTCCCACGGAACGCCGCCGCCGATCAGCAGGACGTCGAACGGCTCACGCCCCGCGAGGTCGATCGCCTCCCCGTCGGTCGTGCTGCCGCGTCCGGTGAAGCCCGCGGCTTCCAGCGTGCCCAGCACGCCGCGCGTCAGGCTCGGGTGCTTGCCGAGGATCAGAACGTGCGCCTTGCTCGCCATCGAATGCCTCCCCCGCTGCCCGTCCGGCCCCACGTTCGCTCCGCTGGATGTCGTGGCGTGCCTCCTGTACTGCCGTGGTGACGATGCAGCTCGTTCGCGTACTAACGAAACGGCCACGGAGAGTCGTCCGATGCGTCTAGCGGGCTCCCTCGTTGAGGCTGCGGCCCACGACTTCGAGCAAGCGGTCGAGCGCAGCTCGCTCCTCCGCCGAGAGGCCGGCCAGCGTCTCGTGGTCGAGCCGCTGCCAGGCTCGGTAGACGCGCGGGCGCAGCGCGCTCGCCTTCCTCGTCGCGCGCACGCGCACGATCCGGTCGTCGTGGGGGTCGCGTCGACGCTCCACGAGTCCGGCTCGCTCGAGCGACCGCAGCCCGACGGTGACGGTCGCCTTGCGGACGCCCACGCGGTCGGCGAGCTCCGTCTGGCTAAGCGCCCCACCGCTCCACAGCGCCTCGAGCACCATCTCCTGGCCGACGTGGAGCCCCAGCTCGCCCAGCAGGTCGCTCGCGCGCTTACGGTGCGCCCTCGCGACCTGGGCGATCCGGTAGCTGCTCGTCCCCTGGATCCCCGGCTCGTCGCGTCGTCGCCGCGTGCTCGCCATCGGCCCTCTATTCGTTAGTATACTGACTGTATGGCGCGCGATGCCGGCCGTCAACCTGGCGCCCGGCGGGCGCACGCGCGGATCGGAGGATGTCCAGTGACCGCTCGCACCAGCGCGTCGAGAGGCGCGGAGCACCGCCCCGACCTCGCGGGCGCCGTGTGCGTGCCCGCGGTGCCGACGAGGAGCCGGGGCTCGCGCGGCTGCTAGGCGCGGGCGTCCCCGCCCTCGATCGAGGCGCGCAGCTCGGCGAGCTCGCGGGTGAGCCGCGCCTCCGCCGCGTGCTGCCGCTCACTGAGGGCGCGGTGCTCGCCCGCCAGCTCGTCCACCCGCCGGAGCTGTTCATCGCGGACGGCGTCGAGCGCGGCCGTCATCTCCTCGCGGAACTCGCCGAAGATCCGGGCCTGCTCATCCATGAAGCGCGACGTGGCCTGGCGAAGCAGGTTCCGCGCCTGCTCGCTGGCCTCGGCGTTGGCCTCGATCCGCTCGAGCGCGGACCGGAGTCGCTCGGCGAGGATCTCCGGGTCGGCGGATCCCTCGGCCTCGTCTCGATTCATCGCGTGGGCCTCTGTCCCGCGGGTTCGTCCGGTGCGCCGCTCGAGGACGGGGGCGGCGCTGGCCGCTCTCCCGCGTCGCCGCGATCCTCGCGTGCTCGGGGATTCTAGCGTCGCGGGCGTGCCGCGCCGGGCGCTCGCCGCCGACGCAACTCGCGCCGCGGGTGCGCGATGTCGTAATGGCACCGCTGGCCCGCCGGCCTCGGCGGCGGCCATGCGCGCATCACGCGCGAGGGCTACCATCGCACGGCAGCTGCTGGCTCCTGCCCCCGAGGCAGCCCGAACGCAGCAGGCTCGAAGGAGTCCCGATGCCCGATGTCGCCACAGCGCTCAAGGCGGAGATCACCCGCCTGGCCCGCAAAGAGATCAAGCAGCAGGTTGGACCGCTGAAGAAGACGGTCGCCGAGCAGCGGCGGACCATCGCGGGGCTCAAGCGGCAGGTTGCGGCACTCGTGCGCAGCGATGCCCTCGTGCAGGAGCAGGGGAAGCGGCGCCTCGCCGAGACTCCGACCGCCACCACCTCCGCCCGCGTCCGCTTCTTCGCCGAAGTGGGTGAAAGCCGACCGCACGCGCCTCGGGCTCTCCGCGAAGGACTACGGCCTCCTCGTCGGCGTCTCGGCGCAGACCATCTACGGCTGGGAGGAGGGCAAGTCGAAGCCGCGCGCGACAGCGCTGGCTGGGTGGGCGGATCTGCGTGGGATCGGGAAGCGGGAGGCGTCACGCCGACTGGCACTGCTGAGGTGAGCCCGCGCTAGCCATCCGACGTCAACGGCTCGGGGTGCCTACCGCCGGTCGTCCTCCCGCGCGAGCCAGGTACTGTCAGTGGCTCGTCGTCGGTGGCCGGTCCCTCGCCTGCGGCGCCGTCCTCAGCCAGTCGAGGAGCTCCGCCCGGCAGCTCTCGCAGACCTCGAAGGTCTCGGGCCCGGAGGCCATGGTGCCGACCACGGCTAGCGAGTCGCTCGCGACGGTGACCCCCCAAAGATTATCCCTCGAGTGGACAGTCGAGCATCGGTCGCACACGTATCGAGCCCGGCCCGCACCGCGCTCGGTCCCCCCGAGGGCTCGCGTCGTGCTCGGGCGGGTCAGCTCCGGCGACCAGCGAGCTCGCTCTCGACCTCTTCCTCGACATCGTCGAGGAACTCCTCGGCGCAGTCGAGGTCGGCCTGCGCGATCGCTCGCTCCTCCCCCTGCAGGGCGGTGAGCGCCGCGAGGGCGCTCCCGGTGAGCGCGCTCGGCTCGCCGTCCCCGACGATGGCGTCGAGGCGCTCCGCGATCTCGTCCTCGGCGTCCTCCTGCCGCTCGTAGTCGAAGCCCTCCTCGCTCATGCAGGCCGCCCACTCCCCGCGGGCGGCGACCATGCGCGGGTCCTGGTCGACGAGCACGTCGAAGGGGTTCGTGTAGCTGGCGTCGAGCTGCTCGGCGTCGAACGACTGCTCGATCGCCTGCGCCGTGCATCCGCCGGTCTCGGCGAAGTCCTCGTCGTCGAGGGTCAGCACGAAGGTGGCGCGCCCGTCCTCGCCCAGCAGCGTGCGCACGTAGGCCGTGCGATCGGCGGGCGCGAGCTGCTGCAGCAGCCGCACGTTCTGCTCGCCGAACACCGTCGCCGCGCCCGGGTCGTCGAACTGCGTCGAGATCCCGTAGCCGAACTGCGCGACGAAGTCCTCGTCGCTGAGGCCGGGGCTGCTGCCGAGCGCGTCCATCGCGTCCCGCACCGTCGAGGCGTCGACGCGGACGTACTCGAAGCCGGCGGCGGTCATGCAACGGGCGATCCGCGCCTCGACGGCATCGATCGCCTCCACCAGCTGCTGCTCGCTCATCCCGAACTCGTGCGCCCCGCCGAAGCCGGCGGGCGCGCCGGTGCCGCCGGGCTCGGCCGCGCCGGCGCCGCGGTCGGGCTCGGAGCCGCCGCCGCAGGCGGCGACCAGCAGGACGGCTATCGCCGCGCCCACCGCCAGGAGCGGCCCGCGCAGTCGCCGTGGTCCTGCGATCGGCGCCGTGTTCCAGATGCTGGGCATGCGTCTCTCCTCGTCCTGGTCCGGGGAGACCCGGCGTGCGAAGGCAGTGAGGCACGCGCGCGCTGAACCCCGACTGAAGGGCGCTGAAGACGGGCTGAACGCGCTGGAGAGGCCGCCATCGCCCGGACACCGGTGCGTTCAGCCGGTCTTCAGCGTGGACCTGCGAGCATCCGCGGCCCAACGGGAAGCGCCGCCGACGGGCGGGGAGCAGCGCGAGGGGCGGCGATGGACGCGCGACGGGCCGCCGTCCTGCTGCTCGCGGTCGTGGCGCTCTCGGCGCTCGCGGGCTGGACGGCCGCGTCCCGCATCCGCTCGCCGGCGGAGATCGCGGCGCGCACCGCATCTCCCCCCGCGTCGCCGATCCTCGTGCCCGCGGAGAGCCGCGTGCTCTCCACCGATGTCGTCACGCGCGGCACGGCGCGCTTCGGATCGCCGCAGCGGCTCTCGATCGCGTCGAGCGCACAGAAGCCGGGCGCCGGCGTCGTCGGCGAGCTGCCCGCGCTGGGCGCCGAGTTGCGCGAGGGCGACATCGTCCTCACCGCCTCGGGCCGGCCGGTCTTCCTGCTCGTCGGGCAGCAACCGAGCTTCCGCGATCTCGGGCCCGGCGACGAGGGCGCCGACGTGCGCCAGCTGGAGGACGCGCTCGCTCGGCTCGGCCATGACCCGGGCGTCGCGGACGGCGTCTACGACTCGCGGACCGAGGAGGCCGTGGCGGCGTGGTACGGCGAGGCCGCGTTCGCCCCGTTCACGGCCAGCGCGGAGCAGCGCGCGACGATCGGCGTGCTGGAGACGGAGCTCGGGGCGGCGCGCCTGGAGCTGCTCGCCGCGCGCGACGCCGAGCGTGCGGCCGACGCCGGCCTCGACGCCGCGAGCGCGACGCAGGCGGCGGGCGAGGCGGTCGCGAGCGGCGCGCTGCGCGCGCTGAGCGATGCGGTGAGCGAGGCGCGCGCGCCGACGCCGCAGACGCGATCGCCGCTGCCGAGATCGCCCTGCGCGAGGCGGCGCTGCGCGCCGTCACTGCCGGCACGCGTGGGAGCGCCGCCACGCCCGCCGAGACCGCGGCGGCCCGGGCGGACGTCTCGATCGCGCTCGCGAACGTCGAGGTGACGCGCCTCGCCGGCGAGCAAGCGGTCGCGGACGCCGTCGCCAGCGGCACGGCGGAGCAGATCGCGGCGGCGCAGTCGCTCGCTGCCGCCGCGAGCCAGGCGGCCGCCGCGGAGCTGACGGCGAAGCAGACCGTGCTGAGCGCTGTGCTCGGGGGGTCGCCGCACATCGCCCCGACGGCAGAGGAGATCGCGGCCGCGCTGGCGGAGGTCAGCGTCGCGCGCGCCCAGGCGGAGGCCACCCGGCTCGCGGGGGAGCAGGCGGTCGCCGAGGCAGCCGCCGGCGTGCGCGCGTCGCTCGCGGGCGCCCGCCCCTCGCCGGAGCCGGTGCGCGCCGCGGCGGCGGCGCTCGACGACGCACGCTCGGCGGTGCGCGTGATCGGCGCGCGCGTCGCCCGACTCGCCGAGGACCTCGCGCGCGCCCAGCGGCGCGCCGGCGTGCAGCTCCCCGCCGACGAGGTGATCTTCGTGCCGGCGGCGCCCGTGCGCGTGGTCGAGCGCCCCGTGGCGCGGGGTGCGCTCGCCCAGCAGGTGGTGCTCGCCGTCGCCGACGCGGCCGTAGTGGTGGACGGCGCGCTGGCGCTCGCGGAGGCGAGGCTGGTGGCCCCGGGGATGCGCGTCCGGATCGACGAGCCCGACCTCGGCCTCGCCGCCGAGGGCATCGTGCGCCGCGTCGCCGAGGCGCCGGGCACCGACGGCGTGGACGGCTTCCACGTCTACTTCGAGATCGCCGTCGAGGGTGCGCCGCCCGCGCTGGTGGGGGCCTCGGTTCGGCTCACGGTGCCGATCGAGTCGAGCGCGGGGAGCGTGCTGGCCGTGCCGGTGAGCGCGGTCTCGCTCGCGGCCGACGGCTCCTCGCGGGTGCAGCGCGACGCCGGCGGGACGCTCGAGTTCGTGACGGTCGCGCCGGGCCTTTCGGTGGACGGCTTCGTCGGCGTGACGCCGATGGGCGGCGACCTGGAGCCGGGCGACCTCGTGGTAGTCGGCTTCGACGCGGCCTCGAGCGTCGCGGCCCCGTGACGAGCGTCTCCTCCGCACCGCCCGTCCTGGAGCTGCAGCGCGTCGGCCGTCGCTTCGGCGGCCATCCGCCGGTCGATGCGCTGCGCGGCGTGGACCTGCGCGTGCGTCGCGGGGAGTGGCTCGCCGTGCTCGGCCCCTCGGGCTCGGGCAAGTCGACGCTGCTGAACGTGCTCGGGTGCCTCGATCTCGCTAGCTCTGGGCGCTACCTCTTCGACGGCGTCGACGTGGCGGCGCTGAGCGACGGGCGGCGCGCCGGCCTGCGCGCCCGCGGCATCGGCTTCGTCTTCCAGTCGTTCCACCTGCTGCCGCATCGCGCGCTGGAGAACGTGATGCTCGCCGAGGTCTACCGCCGCACCCCGCGGCGCGGGCGGCGTGAGCGGGCCGCGGCCGCGCTCGACCGCGTGGGGCTGACGCCGCGTGCCGGGTTCCTTCACACGCGACTCTCCGGCGGCGAGCGCCAGCGAGTGGCGATCGCGCGCGCGCTGCTGGGCTCGCCGCGGCTGCTGCTGTGCGACGAGCCCACCGGCAACCTCGACTCCGCGAGCACCGCCGCCGTCCTCGAGCTCTTCGCCGAGCTGCACCGGGAGGGACGGACGATCGTCATGATCACGCACGAGCTGGACGTGGCCGCGCGCGCCCCGCGGCAGGTGAGGATCGTCGACGGCGAGCTCAGCGAGGTCCGGTGACCCGGCTCGGCAGCGCGCGGGGCGCTCTCGGCGCGCGCTCGCGCGGGCGCGGCCGTGGAGCGGGCGGGCGCAGCCGGAGCGCCTCGCGGGGCGTCGACCCGGTCGCGCCGTCCGGGATGCGACTCGCCGACCTCGGCGTGGAGGCGGTCGGCGGGCTCTTCGCGCGGCCGGGACGCATGTCGCTGACGGTCGTCGGGGTGGTGATCGGGCTCGCCGCGCTGGTCGCTACGCTCGGGCTCTCCCGCACCGCCGGCAACCGCATCGTGGGGCGCTTCGACGAGCTGGCGGCGACGGAGGTGATCGCGAGTGCGCGGCCGGGGCTCGTCGGCGCCGCGGCGGCCGTGCTGCCGTGGGACGCGCCCGAGCGCATGCAGCGCCTCAACGGGGTCGTCGCGGCCGGCTCGCTGAGCAGCGTGGAGGTCGGCGACACGCTCGTGCGCACCTCGCCGGTGAGCGATCCCCAGCGGCCGACGGAGTTCCGGCTCGCCGTGAAGGCTGCGTCCGCGGGCCTCTTCGGCGCGGTGCGTGCCGAGCTGCTCACGGGCCGCTTTCCCGACGAGGGGCACTCACGGCGAGCCGAGCGCGTGGCCGTGCTCGACCCCACCGCCGCCTCGCGGCTGGGCATCGACCGGGTGCAGCCGCTGCCGGCGATTCGCATCGGAGACCACGTCTACCTCGTGATCGGCGTTCTCGCCGGCGTGGCCCGCCAGCCGGAGTTGCTGGGCGCGGTCGTCATCCCCGAGGGCACGGCGCGCCGCGACTTCCGGCTGGCCGCGCCGGAGCTGCTGGTGGTCGAGACGGCGATCGGCGCGAACGCGCTGATCGCCGGGCAAGCCGCCATCGCGTTGCGGCCCGGCGATCCGCGCGCGCTGCGTGTTGTCGCGCCGCCCGAGCAGAAGCGCGTGCGCGACGCCGTGCAGGGCGACCTCAACGTCCTGTTCCTGATCCTCGGCGGCGTGTCGCTGCTCGTCGGCGCGATCGGGATCGCCAACGTCACGCTCGTCTCCGTGATAGAGCGAACCGGCGAGATCGGCCTACGGCGGGCGCTGGGCGCCGGCCGTCGCCACATCGCCGCGCAGTTCCTGCTGGAGAGCGGCGCGATGGGCCTCGTGGGCGGCGTGCTCGGCGCCAGCGTCGGCGTCCTCGCCGTGGTCGCCGTCGCGGCGTACCAGTCGTGGACGCCGGTGATCGACCCGCTCGTGCCGCTCGCCGCGCCGCTGATCGGCGGCGTCACCGGCCTCGTCTCCGGGAGCTACCCGGCTCTGCGCGCGGCGCGGATGGAACCCGTCGAGGCGCTGCGAGCGGGTACGTAGGCGCGGACCCCCGCGCGATCGAATCGGACGCGCCTGCCCCGTCGCGACCGGGCGCGCTGGCCTCCGCGCAGACGGGGCGGCGGCGCGACGGGGAGCCGAGCTGCGCCGAACTCCCGGGGGGCAGGGCCACCTCGTCCGGAAGCGCGCCTCCCAGGAAGCGGGGGCGCGTGCTGCGCTCCCGCCCGGTCGGTCAGCTCATGGTGTTGTGGACCGGCGCGATCATCGGCTGGCCCGGATTGACCCCGAACTCCGTCAGGATCGGCATGAGCGTCGCGCCGAAGGCGTCGAAGGTCTCCTGCGACTCCCACACATCGAATACGTGCAGACCGTCGTTCTCGCCGAACGCCGCGTGGTAGAGACGGCCAGCCGGCGCCGCCGCGCCCGCCGCGTCGAGCCGCCCGAGGATCTTGTCGTACCGCTCCGTGGTCATCCCGTCGAGCCGGAAATAAATCGCGATCGCCATGTGCGAGCCCCATGCAATTCAGCGCGAGGGTAGGCCCCCGCTCTCCCGGTCCACGGTTTTCTTGGACACCTGATTGGGGCAGGCTGCCCCGGCAGAGGAGGTGTCCATGACCAGCTCCGCCCAGGGATTGAACGGGCGTAGTGCGTCGCGAACGGAGCGCGTTCGCTTCTCCTCGCGACGGAAGAGCGAGGCGGTGCTGAGGCTGCTGCGCGGCGAGGAGTTGGACGCGCTCTCGCGCGAGCTGGGGGTGACCGCAGCGACGCTGTCGCAGTGGCGCGAGCGCTTACTCGCCGCCGGCCGGGCCTCGCTCACGAGCCGGCCTGCCGACGAGCGTGACGAGGAGATCCACCGACTGCAGGCGAAAGTCGGCGAGATCACGATGGCGAACGAGCTCCTGCTCCAGCGCGCGCATCAGCTGGAGGCAGGACTCCCTTTGGCACGCCGGAGGTCGAGGTGATGAGTCGAACCACCTCGCCCTCCACGGGACGGCCGTACGGCACGACGCGCATCTGCCAGCTGTGGGAGGTCCCGCGCTCGACCGTCTACGAGCGGCGGGCACGGGCGCGACGGCCTCTGCGGCCAGCAGCGAAGCGCGGGCCGAGGCAGGCGTGGACGGACGAGGCTCTCACGGAGCAGGTCCGAGCTGTGCTCGCCGCCTCCCCGTTCACGGGCGAGGGCTACCGCAAGGTGTGGGCGCGGCTGCGGCTGGCCGGTGTGCGCACCTCGAAGGGCCGGGTGCTGCGGCTGATGCGGGAGGCGGGACTGCTCGCCCCGACCCGCGTCGGGCGTCGGCGCGGACCGCGGGTGCACGACGGGACGATCACCACCGAGCGGCCTGACGAGATGTGGGGGACCGACGCGACCTCCTGCCTCACCACCCGCGAGGGGAACGCCACCGTCTTCATCGCCGTCGATCACTGCACGCAGGAGTGCATCGGCATCCACGCGGCGCGACCGGGCACGCGCTTCGAGGCGCTGGAGCCGCTGCGGCAGGGGCTCCGGGAGCACTTCGACGGCTACGAGGCGGACCTCGCGCGGGGACTCGCTCTCCGCCACGACCACGGCAGCCAGTACCTGAGCGACCACTTTCAGGAGGAGCTGCGCTTCCTCGGCATCCGCTCCAGCCCGTCCTTCGTAGCCGCGCCCGAGGGCAACGGCTGCGCGGAACGCTTCATCCGCACGCTGAAGGAGCAGCTGCTGTGGGTGGAGCACTTCGAGACGGTGGAGGAGCTACGCCAGGCGCTGCTCGCCTTCAAGCAGCGCTACAACCAGCACTGGCTCGTCGAACGGCACCGCCACCGCACCCCAGCCGCCGTCCGCGAGGCGCTCTCGCCGCGCACCGGGGCGGCCGCATGATTACCGCCAGCGATGTGTCCAAGAAACCAGGAGCGGTACACCGCTCCTGTGCTGGGCGGCAGCGTAGCAGCCGCGGGTGCGGCGCGGGTGGGCCGGAAACGCGGGCGGGCGGGCAGCGCGATAGACGCGCGAACGCGTCAGCCCGCGTGGCCTTCGGGGACCGCGAGCGCCACCTCCGCGTCCTCGCCCCAGGGCATGGGCTCCCTGCGGACGTCGAGCCGGTAGGCGAAGCGCTGGTCGAGGTGCGCGCGGATACGCTCGCCAGCGGCGTCCCCGACGAGGATCTGGTTCCCGCAGCAGCAGCCCTCCGGGGCTGGGTCGTCGGCCGAGCGGTCGATCGCGAAGCCGGCGTCGCAGCCGCAGTAGCAGTCGTAGTTCACGTTGGCGCCGACCTCGGTCTCGACGACCCGGTAGCCCGTCGGGCGCCAGGGCTCGGTGTCCGCCTCGCGGTTGCCGAGCCGGAGCAGGCTCCTCAGTCGCTCGATCACGATGACCCCCCGCGCGCTGCAGCCGGACCATACCGGGCGCGTATCGTCGAAGGTGAGCCGGCCCGACGGCCGTCGGTGTGCCCGCGCTTCCCGCGCTACCCTGCGCGAGGCCGCAGCGGGTCGTGAGGCGATGGAACGAGGAGGTGACCCGTGCGCTTCAGCTTGCATCTGAGCCCGCAGACGCCGGGGCCGGACGACGACGAGCGCGTCCTCGACGAGCTCTTCGGGCAGCTCGAGCTCGCGAAGTCGCTCGGCTTCACGGGCACCTGGCTCACCGAGCACCAGTTCACCGGCTACCACGTCTTCTCCGATCCGATGACGATGGCGGCGGCGATCAGCCAGCGCGTTCCCGGCCTGCGCATCGGCTTCGCGGTGGCCGTGGTGCCACTGACACACCCGGTCCGCTTCGTCACCCAGTGCAACCTCATCGACCAGCTGACCAAGGGGAACTTCACGGTGGACATCGGCCCGGGGAACTCCCCGGTCGAGTTCGCCGGCTACGGCCTCGACCGCGAGCTGCGGCACGAGATCATGCGCGAGTTCATCGAGGTCTGCGACCTGGCGTGGGAGCCGCCCGACGAGGGCGGCTTCGAGTTCCACGGCGAGCACTTCGACGTCGAGGTGCGCGGCCGCATCATCCCCGCGCCGATCCAGCGCCCGCGACCGCACATGGCCGTCGCCACCCACACGCCGGCGCGCATTGAGGAGACGGGCCGGCGCGGCTGGTCGCTCCTGTTGGGGCTGCAGGACGAGGAGGCCGCCACCGCCGACCTGCGGCTCTACCTCGAGGGCATGGAGGACGCCGGGCTGAGCGAGGAGGCGCGCCTCCGCGCGTGGGAGCACACGAGCATCGTCCGGCAGCTCTACGTCGCCGAGGACGGCGAGAACTGGCTGGAGGAGCTGGACGACGTGCTGGACACCTTCGTGCGCAAGAGCCTGCGCGCCAACACCGGCATCGACGACCTGCCGAAGGCCGACATCGAGAAGCGCCGCGCGGCGCACCGGGAGCGCGTTCTGTGCGCCGGCACCGCCGATGAGGTCTTCAAGCGGCTGCGGCCCTTCGCGGAGCTCGGCATCAACAACCTGATGTGCTGGTTCAACTTCGGCCACATGGAGGACGAGCGGATCCGCGCCTCGATGGCGCGCTTCCACGAGCGCGTCATGCCTCGCCTGCAGGAGATCGCGCCCCGGGAGGGCTTCCTCCCGTCCCGGCGATCGCCCCCGGCCAGGAGCGCGCCCGCCGCGTCGACCGCCACCGGGCCGGCGACGTAGACGGTCGGCTCGCCCCGCGCGCGCGACGTGGCTGTAGCTCGGCGGCGGGGCCTCGACGGACCGAGGCAGCGCCAGCCTCTTCACTCCCGCTGGTGCGCGGGCGGCCGGAGCAGGAATCCCACGGCGACGAGGCTGAGCGGGAGCAGAGCGCAGATGGTCAGGCCTAGCTCGAAGCCGCCGGTGAGATCGCGCAGCAGCCCGACGAGCAGCGGCGAGGCGAACGCCGCCACGTTGCCGATGCCCAGCGCTGTGGCCACGGCGACGCCCGCGCGCTCCGGCGTCATGCCCGGCAGCTCCATGGGGATCGTGAAGGCGACCGGGAAGTAGAGCCAGGCCGCGACGCCGAGCAGCGCCGCGCTCGGGTAGAGCAGCAGAACCTCGTCCGTGGCGAACGTGCCGAGCGCCGCCGCCGGCATCAGCAGCCCGGAGGCGACGAGGAAGGGGAGCCGCGCGCCGCTGCGGAACGGCAGCCACGAGCCGAGCAGCGAGCCCCCGATCCCGAACAGCGGCAGGGCTGCGGTCACCGCGCCCGCGCGGCCGAGCGAGTACCCGAACTGCTCGTGGTAGAAGGTGGGCAGCCAGGTGCTCAGCGCCACGAACGCCCCGAGCCCGCCGGCGATGCCGAAGCCGAGGAGCAGCGTCGGTCGATCGGTCACCGTGGTCCGCAGCTCGCGGAGGTCGAGCGCGGGAGACGGACCTCCTCCGCGGCGCCCTTCGTCCCGCGCGACGGCCAGCCAAACGGCGGTCGCCCCCGCCGTCACCATGCCCGTAGCGAGCAGCGCCCCCTGCCAGCCGAGCGCGTCGGCGAGCGGAGCCGCCACGACGAGCGCCGTCGTCACCCCGAGGCTCTGCGCCACGATGTTCGCGCCGTTGACGATCGGGAGCTCGCGCCGCGGAAACCATCGCATGACCACGGCGGGGGCGGCGCCGAGGGTGACGGCGGCGCCGAGGGCGAACAGCACCCGCGTCGCGAGCAGCGCCTCGAAGCCCGGGGCGAGCGGCGCGAGCGCCACCGTCGCCATCAGCAGCCCGCCCGCTGCCAGCGCGAGGCGGGAGCCGACCCGCGCGGCGACAACGCCCGCTGGCACCAGCGCGAGCGCGACCACCAGGGAGCTGGCGCCGATGAGCAGCGAGACCGCCGCGCTGCTCGTGCCGTAGCTCTCCTCGATCAGCGGGAACAGCGGCGAGACCGCGAAGAAGCTCATCCCCATCGAGAAGTTCAGCAGCCAGACCGCCGCCTCGACGGCGAAGCGATACGAGGAGTGAGTGCGATCCGGCGACGCGACTGCCTGCTCCGCCACGCTCGGCGTCCCCTTCGCTCTGGTCGGCGTTCCGGTCTCGGCGTGAGCGACAGCAGTCGGCCCGGGCCCGCGTACTGTAGATGGCGAGCGTGACACGAGCCTGTCCCGCGCTTCGCCCGGAGCCGAGGGAGGGGGCACGACCGCTCTGAACAAGCGAACGGCTGAACACCGCGACCGGCCACGGGCTCGAGAAGGGCCGCTACCGCTACTACCGCCGCACCAAGGGTCGAGCGGACCGAGCGAGGCCCGCCGTCGCTCTCGCTTACTGCGCGCCGGTGACCTGGAGCGGCTCGTGTGCGTCGAGCGTCGAGCTCGCCGCGCTCCTCGCCGACCCGGAGCGGTTGCTGGCCGCGGAGCGCTTCGTGCCGGCCAGAACCGCACTCGCGGTTCGCGCCTCGGCCGTCGGTTGGCGCGCTACCTCACCAGCGCGCCTGCGAGGAACGCGCCGACCGTGGCCAGGACCGCCACGAGCCACATGCGCAGGGTGTGGCGCAGCTCCATCTGCACCCGCTTCGCTTCCACCCGCTCCGCGGCGATGCGCGTGAGACAGGCGACGCCGAGGGCTGCTCCCACCCAGATGGGGAGGACGAACGCCGTCGGACTATCGAAGAGCATCCTTGCTCCTGCGCCGGATCGCGCCTCCGGCGAGGACGCCCTGGCAGAAGCAGAGCCAAGCGCTCGTCCAGGCGGTCAACGCTCCGGGCAGCGAGAAGGGCCGCTCGGCCGCAGATGAGTCATGCGCCTGCGCCCAGGCGACGGTGAACATCGCGACGAAGAAGAGCAGCAGCGCGGCGCCGATCATCGCCCGCCCCTGACGGGCGGCGGCGCGCTCATGGCTGGCTTGGTGGTGGATGCAGTCAGGTGCGGTAACCGTTGAGGCCCGGGCCAACGGGGAGACCGTTGCAGTCACGCACCTCCACCGGCGCCTCCGCCGGCACCACGAGCTCGGCCTCGCCGTGCACCAGCTCGTCGTCGAGGGCGTACAGCGCTGCGTTGGCCGCGGCGAGCGTCTCCACGTCGATCTGCATCTGGTCCGCGAGGTCGCTCCAGGTCGCCGCCTCACGGACCTCGTACGGAGGAGTTCCGTCGAGCGGCTCGATCCGCACGCGCCACGGGGCGCCGCGGCCGTACGCACCGATCGACACGCTGACGATCCCGCCCGTCGGCATCACCGCGCAGTCGGAGTCCCCTTCCACGAGGTCGTCCCAGTCGTGCCGCACGAGCCGCGAGCCACCATCGAACCCGTAGCCGGTCACCTGCAGTCGCCCGTCTGTGCCGCGCGGCTGATCCGGACGTTCGTTTGCCCGCGCTGCGGGCGGAATCGGCACGAGCTGCCAGCAGGCCTGCCAGAACGGCGCGTCGACGTAGAACCACGCGGTGGAGCCGAGCCCTTCGCCGGTGTAGACGTCGCTCGTGCCACGGTCGGGGGTCATGGCCGCGAACCGCTCCCGCAGGCTCAGCCGCCACTCGGCATCGGCTAGGGCACCGACCTCCAGCACCGAGCGGGTCGTGCGCCCGGTCACGTAGGTTTCGACGGATATCCGCCCGCACTCCCCGCTACTGCTCTCCACGGTGAACTCGAGCTCCGCTGGCGGCGCCGGGGTGAGGGGGTCGTCAGATGCCAGCCGGACGGTCAGAGGCTCCTGCGACCGCGGCGAGTCGAGGAGCTCGACGCAGACCTCGAGAGCCGGCAGACCCCAGAGCACGGGCTCGCTGCGGTACGCGCCGGAGCTCTCGACCGGGTGGGCAAGCGCGCAGGGCGCCGCTCGACTGTGGCCATCACAGATGGTGAGCACGGGTGTCGCGGCCGGAGATCCGTCGCTCGGCTCGACAAGCGACGCACGGAGCGCCTCACGGACGCGCTGCTCGAACGTCCGGATGAGCGGATGCCACGGATCGGCAGACGTGATGCCTCCGCGTCCGCCAGGCACGCGCGCCACGCTCGCGACGCTGACGACGGCCGGCCCGACCGGTGCCCACGCGAAGCCGACGAACACGAGGTTCGGCGCGTGAGCCGCTTCAGGCGGAAGCTGCGACTCCTCCGGCGCGGCGCGCACCTCGACGACCTTGACGTAGTACGGGAACGACCACGCGCTCGTTCCCTGCACGTCGCCGGACGTGGGGGGCCGGTCGTACGCGACGAGGCCCGACTGCTGGAGCTGGTCGTCGAACTCCTCGGTGAAAGCCCCCCACATGCGCTCCGCAGCCTCCGTCGCTGCCTCAGCGCCGTTGTAGAGGAGCGCGTGTGCCGAGACCGAGCTGTACGCCAGCCCGTCTCGCGCATCGCTCGGAGCGACCGAGCCGCGGAAGGCTCGAGTGTATGCCGCAACTGCGTCGGGGTGCTCCGAGAAGCCCTCGTAGCTCACGCTCGCGCCGGGACCGAGGTCGCTGGCAGCTAGGGTCCAGGTGGGGAGTGAAGACGCCTCAGCTGGCGCGCCCCCGGGGAGCGGCGTGGTCGGGAGCAATGAGCCCGCCAGGCCGGACGCGAGCTCTTGGACGTGCAGCGCCATCTGCTCCGCCTCGAACCAACCCGCCTCGGCCGGGCCCGAGCGCGGTGGTGGCGGCGAGGGGCCGAAGTCCAGCCGCGGCGACATCGAGTCGAGATCGTCGATAGAGTTCGGGCAGCAGTAGACAGCACTTGTCGGCTCCCCGCTCGGCTCGAGCCCCACGTGCAGAAGGCCGATCTGCTTCGTGACCGCGCGCCGCAGCCTACTCTCCGTCGTCTCGGCGAATCCCTGCGGTGGCTTGGCGCCGAAGAGCGGGATGTAGGCGGCGGGATCGAAGCGCGCGGTCGACACTATCGCGAAGCCCCCGCCAATTGACCGCTGCGAGCGCCCCGCGAAGACGTAGCGCAGGTGCGCCGACGTGCTCGAGAAGAGGTCGTGGTCGGTGATCCCGATGAGCGTGACGCCTGGTTCCGCCCACAGCTCCGGGTAGGTGCGCCGCATCAGATCGATCACCCCGGCGCCGTTCAGCTGGTCGCGAGCGCGGTCGATCAGCTCGCCCGCCGCTTCGCCTGAGAGCCCGATGCGTGGCAGGACCTCGATCGAGAGGTCGAGGGTAGCCGCGTAGTAGTCGGCAAGCGGCTCCAGGCTCGGCTGCGGCTCGCCGCCGACCGGGACCAGGCAGACCTGCCGCCCAACGCCCGTGCAGCCATCCGCCGCGGCGAGCGTCGGAGTCGCGGCGGCCAGCTCCTCCTCGGATGGCAGGGGGTGCCGGGCGCGGAACTCACCCGGCCACTGCCAGTCGAAGGCGAAGCTCGCCCCGGGGAAGGCGCCCCCCCAGAAGAGGAGCGAGCTGCCGATCCCGACGACGACGACGAGCGAGCTGAGCGCGATCCACGCCGCGTGCGGCCGTTGCGTCCGCAGGCGGCCGCCTGCCTCACCTGGTCGGGGCGCGCCAGGCGGCGGCAGCGCGCCCGAGAGCGCCGCGCCGATCCACGCCTCGTCGTCGTCGTCGCCGATCGCCGCGGGCGGCGGGTCGGGTGGGGTCGCGGGCTCGAAGCGGAAGCCCTCGCCGGCACGCACGACCAGCGTGCGGGCCATCCGGTCGTGCCACGTCCGCTTGCGCGCGTCGCCCAGAGCCCACAGGTAGCCGAGGTAGACCGGGCAGGTGCTCAGCACTCGCCCGCCGCCTCGTACGAGGCCATGCAGCCAGCCGGGGCGAGCGCCGTCCTCGCGGATGACGCGCAGGCCGAGCGCTCGCTTGCCGGGGGTCCAGCCGAGCGCCTCCCAGAGCCACAGCGCTACGTAGAAGGAGAGCAGCCAGCCACCGAGGAGCAACGAGGCGGAGCGGGGTTCCGGGTCGTCGTCCGATCCACCGGTCGCGGCCAGCAGCGCGAAGAAGACCGCGTAGAAGACGAACGTCCCCGGCGCGCCGTCGATGAGGAGCGCCGCGAACCGCCGCCGCACCGAGGCGAGCTCGTAGTGGCGGGACCCCGCCGCCACAACCGCGGCGGTTGAGTTCGACGGCATGATGACCGGGGCGACCGGGCTACCGCAGCCGGTGCAGAACCGGCTCCCCGGTCGCGTCACGCCGCCGCAGCGAGGACAGTGCACGGCCGCTCCCGCTACCCCACCCGGATCATCGCGGCGATCGGGCAGCGAGCGCAGCGACGGCGGGCTGGCCACCCGGCTGGACTTCCGCAGCGCACGGGGTCAGGGCAGTGCCGCTCCGCCCGCGCGCTGCGGGCGCGCCGAGCCAGGCGGGTATCAGCAGAGCCGGCAGTGCGAGGAGGTCAAGCGGGTTCGGCGTGACGGCGACCGACCGCAGCTCCCCGAGCCCGCTGCCCGCGAAGAGGCTCGCGATCGTGCGTAGGAGCAGCTGCAGCGCGCCCAGCGCCAACCGGCAGCCGCCCGCGGGCGGTGGCGCGACCTGAACGAACGCGAAGACGCTCGCCGTGGCGGCGATCGCTGCCGCCAGCAGCGCCGTCGAAGGGCCGCGGTAGCGGCCGGACGCCGCCGGCGCGAGCTCCGCGAGGGCCACGAGCAGCAGCGGGAAGAAGGCGAGGCCGGCGACATCGGAGAGGTGGCCGGGCAGCGGGTGAGCCCACGCGTGCTTCCACCGGTGGTCGTTGAGCAGCAGTAGCGCGATCACCGCGGCCGGCAGCGGGTGCAGCAGTGCGCCGCCGGGTCCATCCCGCGCCGCACGGCTCACCGCTCCAACTCCAGGGCGACCGTCTCCGGACCGTAGTCGACCTCGACCGTGGCGACGACGGTCCAGCTCGCGGTGCCGTCGCCCGGTGCGCCCACTCGCCGCGCACGAGTGGCCGGACGCCCTGGCGGCGGCGCCGACGTCGATCGCTCACGACAGCGGACGAGGGGGGCTGCCGGCACGGCGGAGGTGGAGCCTGGCGCGCGCCGACTCGAGCCTCCCCCCGTGCCACCTCGGGGCTGAACGGCGCGAGCGGCGTCCCGTCTAGCCTTCCGGAACGCCGGTCGAGTGGTAGGCGGCCAGACGCGGAGAGTCGTCGATGTCCACCCACACGGCCGTGAAGCGGGAGTCGAAGACAATGGGGGCGTCGGCGGGCCCCGCGCGCATGTGCGCGACCCCCTGCACGACGGTGGCGTCCCCGTAGGTCCGCGCGCTCATCTCCTCCAGGTCCATTCGAGCGCTGCGGCGCCCGCTGCGCACCGAGGCCACCAGCGCGTCACGCGGCTCGACCCGCGCGCTCCGGTGCGTATAGGTGAAGCCCGGAGCCAACAGCTCGTCGAGCGCGCCGGCGTCGCCGTCGACCATCGCCCGCGCGAACCGCAGCGTGCGACCGACGGCCTCCGGCTGGTCAGTTGCCGCCGCGCCCGCTTCAGCCATTCTCCCCCTCGACTTTCTTGTGGAGGTCATCGAGCCTCTGGAGCTGACCGTAACCGTTCGGTGGGGACATCGGGGTCGGCCAGCGCCTCTGGTCGTCGCGGCTCATCTCCCGACCTCCGCTCAGCGTCGCGCCCGCGGCAGATCGTAGAGATCGAGGTCGACGGGCTCGTCGACGAGCGCGCCGGCCTGCCTGAGGGCGCGGATCTCCTGCTCGTCCATGCTGGCCGCGCGCCGCAGCACCTCGTCGTTGTGCTGGCCGAGCCTCGGCGCCGGGCTGTGCGTGCGGCCCGGTGTCAGCGAGAGGCGCCAGGGATAGCCTTCCCACCGCTGATAGCCGACCTCCGGGTGCACCACCTCCACCCAGTAGCGGCGCTCGTAGAGCTGGGGATCGGAGACGATCTCCCAGTTCGCGAGCACCGGGCCGGCGGGCACGCCGGCGGCCTGCAGCACGCGCGTCGCCTCCTGGTGGTCGAGCCGGCGGCTCCACTCGGCGATCGCGGCGTCGATCTCATCGTGCGCGGCGATCCGGGCGGCGAGCGTGGCGTGGCGCGTGGCGAGCTCCGGTCGCCCGATCGCCTCGCACAGCGCGCGCCACTGCGCGTCGTCCTCGCAGGCGAGCGCGAGCCAGCAGTCGTCGCCGGCCGAGGGGTACGCGCCCTGCGGCGCGCGGCGCGGCGAGCGGTTGTTCATCGGCCCGGCGACCCGCCCGTTGAGGCGGTAGTCCAGGATCGAGTCCAGCACGAACAGGGCGCTGCCCTCGTGCAGCGAGATCTCGATGTGCTGGCCGCGCCCCGTGCGCTCCCGCTCCTCCAGCGCCGCGACGATCAGCCCCGCGCCGATGGTCCCGCCCACCGGGTCGGCGTGGAAGGTTCCCGTGGCGTAGAGCTCGCCGGGCGCGTAGCCCGTCTGGGCGACCAGGCCGCTCGACCCCTCGATATTGGAGCCGTAGGCGGCGTAGTTCGCCTCCGGCCCGCTCGCCCCGAATGCCGAGAGGGAGCAGAGGATGACTCGCGGATTGCGCTTCGCCAGCGCCTCGTACGTCAGGCCCAGGTTGGCGAAGACGGGCGGGCTGTTGTTCTCGATCACGACGTCGGCCCACTCGACCATCCGCAGGAACGCCTCGCGGCCCTCCGGCCGCTGGAGGTCCAGCATCGCGCCCTGCTTGTTGCGGTTCAGGACGTTGTAGGCGCCGCCCCGGTCGTAGAAGCGCGGCCATCGCTGCGTGGGGCCGGCAAAGTGCTGGGCGCGCGTCGGCTGGATGATCGGGCGCTCGACGACGACGACATCGGCGCCCATGTCGGCGAGGTGCCGACCGGCGAGCGGTCCCGCCCACGCATTCGTCGCCTCGACGACCCGCAGCCCGGCGAGCGGCGGGCGCCGAGAGGCCGCCGCATCGATCGCGCGCCGCTCGCGCGCGGGCGGCAGCGCGTCGTGCTCGTCGAGCCGCGGCGGCCCGCGCCGAGGACCGCTGGCGCTGCCGGAGAGCGTCCACGGGGGCCCGGGCACGGCGATCGTCCCGTCGAGGGCCGTCCTCACCTCGCGCCACCACCCGCGCGCCTCGAGCTGCGCGGACCGCGCGAGGTGTTCCACGGTGTTGACCGGCGTGACGATGATCCGCAGCAACTGCGCGAGGTGGTAGACCTCCGCCATCGTCTTGTCGGCCACCCACTCGGCGAGCATCCCGCGCACCTCGGGCAGGGCGGCTCGCCAGCCGGTGGTGGTCGCGAAGCGGGGGTCGTCCATCAGCTCGGGGTGCCCGATGAGCAGGAAGAGGTCGGGCGAGACGCGGCCGAGCATCAGGAAGCCGTCGCGGCACGGCACCAGGCCCGACCCCGCGCGGCTCCACAGCTCTCCCTCCTCGAGCCACGAGGAGGCGAGCCAGACGTGCGCGTTGAGCAGCGCCTCGAAGGTCGCAACCTCGACGTGCTGCCCGGCCCCGCTCCGCCGCGCGTGCCGGAGCGCGAGGAGCGCACCGGTCGCCATCTGCATCCCGGCGTGCAGCTCGCCCTGGAAGCCGGGGATCATCAGCGGCGCGCGCCCGGGCTCCCCGCAGAAGTACATGAACCCGCCCATCGCGTAGTCCACGGCCTCGCTGGAGGTGCGCCCCGCGTAGGGCCCGTCGTGCCCGAACGGGCTCTGTGAGACGTAGACGAGCGAGGGCTGCTCCGCAGCGAGCGCCTCGTAGCCGAGGCCGCGCTCGCGGAGCTCGCCGGGGTCGCCCGAGACGAGGAGCACCTCGGCGGCGGAGACGAGCGTGCCGAGCCTTCGCCTGCCTGCCGGCCCGTCGAGGTCGAGCGCGACGCTCTCCTTGCCGGCGTTCAGCGCGATGTGAAGCCCGCCGCGCTCCGCGTGGGGGCGGTCGTCGGCGAAGGGGCCGAGCGCCCGCAGCCGCCCGCCCTCGGGGGGCTCGACCAGCAGCACCCGCGCGCCGAGATCGGAGAGCAGGCGCGTCGCGAAGGCGCCGGCGACGCCGTCGGCGCAGTCCACGACGACGGTGCCCGCCAGTGGTCCGTCCGAACGCTCGCCGGTCACGACTCCTACGTTCCGCGCGTGCCCGGCCGCGGGCAGATCTGCTCGCCGTCCGCGCGGGCCGCGGTCCGCGCGCAGTCTGCCACGCCGGCGCCGGGGGCGTCCCGCCGCGCGACGGGCGGGCGGCGGGCGGGCAGGACCATCCGCGCGGCGCGAGGAGCGGCTGCTCGACTCGGCTTGCGCGATGGCCGCGCCCTCGCCGCCGGCGACCCCTCGGCTGGGAGCCGGTGCCCAGCCGGAGGTGCTATCGCAGCAGCGCCTCCCAGAGCCGCCCCGCTTCGGCCGGCGTGCCGGGCGGTACGTAGAGCATCTGCAGGTCCGCTCCCAGCGATGCGCGCTCCCGCAGCTGCTCGCGCACCTCCTCCAGCGAGCCGATGACCTGGATCGAGCGCACCATCCGTTCCGAGATCGCCATCAGCGCCCCCTCGCGATCCCGCTCCGCCCAGGCGCGGCGGGACGCCGCGACCTCGGCCTCGAAGCCATGCTCGACGAAGGTGCGCCAGTAGAAGTCGCCCATCCGGTTCGTGTAGTGCTCGAGCGGTCGCCGGGCATCGAGCCACTTCCGCTCGTCGTCGTGCCCGTCGAGCACGAAGACGTTGGCGTTGGGCGCGATCGTCAGCTCGGCCGGATCTCGCGCGGCGAGCCGAGCGCCCTCCGCGAGCATCTCGCGCAGCGCGGGCAGGCGCTCCTTGGGCCAGTGGATGGTGAAGACGCAGGCGCTCCTTGGGCCAGTGGATGGTGAAGACGCCGTCGGCGATCTCCCCGGTCTGCCGGATCGAACCCGGCCGGATGGCGGCGATGAAGACCGGGATGCGGCTGCGCAGCGGCGGGATCGAGATCCGGAAGCCGCGGCTCATGGCGAAGACGCGCCCCTCGTAGCGGAGCGGCTCCCCGCGCAGCAGCAGCCGGAAGATGCCGACGTACTCGCGAAGGCGCGTCAGCGCATGCCGGTAGGGCACGCCGTGGTGGTGCTCGGCGACGTTCGGGCTGGTCGAGCCGAGCCCGAACAGCATTCGCCCTGCGGAGAGATGGTCCAGCAGTGCGAACTGCTCGGCGTAGGTCGCGGGCGAGGTGCCCCAGCAATCGACGATGGCCGTGGCGATCGTGATCCGACTCGTGCTCGTCGCCAGCGCCGCCGCCCACGGGATGGCGGCATGACTCGCCCGAGCTGCGGCGAGCTCGAAGCCGAGGTCTTCGGCGACGCGTACCTTCTCGACGGCGGTGGGCCAGTCGTCGCCCAGGTCGCGACGTATCTCGGCTCGGAGCCCGACGCGCACGGCCCCGCGCGCACCAACGGGCTGCTCGCGCAGATCTTGCCGGGAGCCGTGATCGTTCGGATGAAGCGCGGCGAGGCGCAGATCGCGGACCGACACGAGCAGGCGACGGTGCTGTGTGCAGACATCGTGGGCTTCACGGCGTTCGCCGACTCAGTGGCGCCGGAACGCATCGTGTCGCTGCTCAGCCGCGCGTTTCTGGAGCTCGATCGGCTGACTACTGTACCGCTCCTGGTTTCTTGGACACATCGCTGGCGGTAATCATGCGGCCGCCCCGGTGCGCGGCGAGAGCGCCTCGCGGACGGCGGCTGGGGTGCGGTGGCCGTGCCGTTCGACGAGCCAGTGCTGGTTGTAGCGCTGCTTGAAGGCGAGCAGCGCCTGGCGTAGCTCCTCCACCGTCTCGAAGTGCTCCACCCACAGCAGCTGCTCCTTCAGCGTGCGGATGAAGCGTTCCGCGCAGCCGTTGCCCTCGGGCGCGGCTACGAAGGACGGGCTGGAGCGGATGCCGAGGAAGCGCAGCTCCTCCTGAAAGTGGTCGCTCAGGTACTGGCTGCCGTGGTCGTGGCGGAGAGCGAGTCCCCGCGCGAGGTCCGCCTCGTAGCCGTCGAAGTGCTCCCGGAGCCCCTGCCGCAGCGGCTCCAGCGCCTCGAAGCGCGTGCCCGGTCGCGCCGCGTGGATGCCGATGCACTCCTGCGTGCAGTGATCGACGGCGATGAAGACGGTGGCGTTCCCCTCGCGGGTGGTGAGGCAGGAGGTCGCGTCGGTCCCCCACATCTCGTCAGGCCGCTCGGTGGTGATCGTCCCGTCGTGCACCCGCGGTCCGCGCCGACGCCCGACGCGGGTCGGGGCGAGCAGCCCAGCCTCGCGCATCAGCCGCAGCACCCGACCCTTGGAGGTGCGCACACCGGCCAGCCGCAGCCGCGCCCACACCTTGCGGTAGCCCTCGCCCGTGAACGGGGAGGCGGCGAGCACAGCTCGGACCTGCTCCGTGAGAGCCTCGTCCGTCCACGCCTGCCTCGGCCCGCGCTTCGCTGCTGGCCGCAGAGGCCGTCGCGCCCGTGCCCGCCGCTCGTAGACGGTCGAGCGCGGGACCTCCCACAGCTGGCAGATGCGCGTCGTGCCGTACGGCCGTCCCGTGGAGGGCGAGGTGGTTCGACTCATCACCTCGACCTCCGGCGTGCCAAAGGGAGTCCTGCCTCCAGCTGATGCGCGCGCTGGAGCAGGAGCTCGTTCGCCATCGTGATCTCGCCGACTTTCGCCTGCAGTCGGTGGATCTCCTCGTCACGCTCGTCGGCAGGCCGGCTCGTGAGCGAGGCCCGGCCGGCGGCGAGGAAGCGCTCGCGCCACTGCGACAGCGTCGCTGCGGTCACCCCCAGCTCGCGCGAGAGCGCGTCCAACTCCTCGCCGCGCAGCAGCCTCAGCACCGCCTCGCTCTTCCGTCGCGAGGAGAAGCGACCGCGCTCCGTTCGCGACGCACTACGCCCGTTCAATCCCTGGGCGGAGCTGGTCATGGACACCTCCTCTGCCGGGGCAGCCTGCCCCAATCAGGTGTCCAAGAAAACCGTGGACCGGGAGACTACGAGCCACGGCTTGGAGAAGATCAAGACGCTGGGTGACGGCTACCTGTGGCCAGCGTGACGAGTCCTCGACCCGATCACGCTGAAGCGGCGACGGCGATGGCGCTGGAGATCGAGCCGGCGCTGATCGCCGCGCTCGGGGACGACTGGCCCGATCTGCGGATGCGCGTGGGGCTGGCAACCGGTCCGGTGATGGCGGACGTCATCGGCAGTGAGCGATTCGGCTTCGACGTGTGGGGCGACACGGTGAACACGGCCAGCCGGATGGCGAGCCACTCGGAGGCCGGCGGCGTGCTCGTGACCGAGGAGACGTGCTCTGCGGCTCGAGACCGGTACCACGTCGAGCAGCGCGAGGTCATTGAGGTAAAGGGGAAGGGGCCAATGACGACGTACGTCGTTCGTGGACCTCGTGCCGACGGTGGCTCCCGCAGCGAGCCCTCTGCGTTGGCCCAGACCGCGGTGAATTGAGAGTCGAACACGATTCGAGCGTCGGCGGGCTCCGCGCGCATGTGCGCGACGCCCTGCACGACGATGGCCTCTCCATGGGTCCGCGCGTTCATCTCCTTCGGGTCCATGCGAGCGTTGTGGCGCCCGCCGCGTACCGAGGCGATGGCCGCTAGGGCTGCCCGACGATCGCGCTGGCCGTCCCGGCGACCGGCCTCGTGCCGTCGACCTTCTCGATCCAGACGTCGCAGACGAGGCGGACCCCGCCCTGCTCCTCGACGCGCTCCCTCACCTCGCCGCGGACGGCGATGTCGTCGTCGTCGAAGACCGGTGCAGCGAAGCGACACTCGAACCGCCCGGTCTCGTAGTAGGACGGCCCGAAGTAGTCGAGCAGCATCCTCGACATCCAGCCGAGCGACTGCCCGAACGCGACGAAGCCACGCTGGAAGCCGAGGCGCTGCGCCGTGCTGTCGTCGTGGATGTTCTCCTCGCTCGCCCGATCGGCGCGCGCCTGCACGTTCGTCGCGCGCACGCGGAGCTCGGGCAGCGCGCTGCCCACGGTGGCGTCGACGGTCGCGCTCATTCCGTTGCCTCCTGCGGCGCGGGCATCCGCACGATGGTGTCGCGATGTCGCACCAGTACCTCACCCGCCTCGTCGCGCGTGACGAACTCGAACGTGACGAACTCGCGCCCCCGTCGCTCCGAGCGCTCGACGACCGTGCACGTCGTCTCGATGGTGCTCCCGACCGGGAGCGGGCCGAAGTACTCGTGGGCCACGCCGACAGGGATCAGCCGCGCCATCTCGAAGTCGTTGCGGCGCAGGAACTCATTGAAGTCGGCGTTCGTCAGCGTGATCGGCGCGACGGGTCCGCCCCACGGCGAAGGGCCCGTGTACCACGGGTTCGGGTCGTCTTTGAACGCGGCGTCGCGCGCCACCCAGTCCGCGCTGACCTCGCGTAGGACGGTGGGCAGCGTATCGCCGACTCTGAGGTCGGCCACTGTTCGAGCCATAGCTTCTCCTCCGGTCTGCAGCCTCGACCCTAGAACGCGAGCGGCGGAAGCACGTAGCGCGCGTGCGACCAGAGGAAGCCGTGCAGCGGCAGGTACTCCGGCCCGAGGAACCACGGGTGCAGCCCCTCGCGCTGCGCGACGACGTAAGTGTGCCCCGCGAGCGGCACGCACGCCGCGTCGGCAAGCAGCTCGCGCTGCAAGGCCTCGTAAAGCGCCGGCTGATCCGCCGAGGGCGCGTGGCGGATCTCGCGTAGCCGAGCGCTGACCCGCGGGGTGGGGAAGAGCCGCCCCGGCATGTCGTGGGGCGGCGCGAAGTCGATCCCCAGGTCGTACTGCGGGTCGGCGATGCCGTGCGAGCAATCGGCGCGCAGGTAGAGCTCCGGCAGCTCGTCGTCCGCGAGGTCCGCGATCTGGCGCACCCGCACGCGCAGCCCGGCCGCCTCCAACGCCTCCGCGACGATCGCACCGATGCGGCGCGACTCCGCCGAGGCGGTGTCGGCCGGGTCCTCCGTGCCCGTCACGGCGAAGGTGACCGTGCTTCCCGTGGCACCGGCCTCGCGCAGCAGCGCCGCCGCGCGTCCCGAGTCCCGCTCGAAGTCCCAGCCCGCCTCGATGTAGCCCGGGGTGTTCGGCTGATAGATGCCGCGCTGCCGCTCGGCGTAGCCGCCGTAGCCCTCGCTCGCGATGCGGTCGTAGGGGATCGCGCGCAGCACCGCCTCGCGCGCGCGGCGATCGTCGAAGGGTGCGCGGCTGCGGTCCATCTCGATCGTGGCGTGGTTGGTGCGCGACAGCAGCAGCCGCACGTCCCCGGCCACGCGCAGTCGCTCCGCCTCATCGGGGTAGAGGCCGGCGACGACGTTGGCCTCGCCGCGCTCGAAGAGCGCCAGCGCCTCCTCGCGGCTCGGCGAGGCGAGGTAGGTGACGCCGTCGACGGGCGGCGCGCCCGCCCAGAACTCGGCGCGCGGCGCGAGCTCCAGCCGCTCCCCGTCGCGGTGGGTCATCGTGAAAGCGCCGAAGCCGCAGGAGCTGTCGGCGAGGTAGCCGGCCGCCCACGGATCATCGCTCGTGGCGTGCCGTCGCGCCTCGGTGGCGTCGACGATCGCCGAGGTCGCGTAGCAGAGGAATCGCGGGAAGTGCGGGTTGTGGCCGTCGAGGCGGAACTCGACGCGGCGGCGGTCGAGCGCCCGCACGCCGCCCTCGCGCGCCACGCCGGCGATGGTGGCGGTGCGCCACATGCCGACCGCGCGGAGGCCGAAGACCCGCTCGTAGCTCCAGACCACGTCGTCGGCGGTGAGCTCGTTGCCCGCGTGGCTGCGGACCCCGTGGCGCAGCGTCACGACCCAGCGGCTGTCGTCCTCATGCGACTCGAACGACTCGGCGAGTCGACCCTCGACGTGGGAGAAGTCGGCGAAGCGCCGACCGTCCGGGAGCGTGCCGGGCGCGGGCGCCGCCAGAGCGTCGGTGACGTGATAGGCGAGGTGGTAGGGCTTCGCAAGCCGCCGCCCGAGGTAGCCCCACGGCGGGTCGCAGTCGAGCGCGGCAGCCGTCGTCGAGACGGGCATGACGAGCCGCGCGCCATCGACGGTCATGGACCACCTCCTACCGAGTCGCCGCGCGGGGCGAAGGCGAGCGCCCCGGGACGCGCTCGCCCGGCATCGTACGGGATGGTAGCTGCGCGGCCGGCGCCGATCGTGACCGATCACGCGCGCCGAACGCGGATCGGCCGGCTGGGCTCGCGCCGCGGCGTCAGCGCCCGGACGCCAACAGGCCCCGGTTCGACCGGGGCCTGCACTCTGGGGTTTGCCGTCCCCTGGTTCGGCCGACGCCGAGGGCGAATGTGGATTCCTCCCGGTGATTCGACGTGTCTCGCTCGGCCTCGCCACGCTGCTCGAATGATCAGCACGCTGGGTGCTGGCCGCTCGGGGGAGAAGGTCTCGGAGGCGGTGGGACCGGAGTTGAGGAGCCGCGGGCGCCGTTAGAGCGGTCGTCGAGCCACTGCGGAACCTGGCTCTCTCGCGAGGTACCCGAGGCCGCCATCGTGCTCTGCCCGGTACGAGGTCGTTCGGGTGAGCGGATCGGCGCCCGGCGAGGGTTCGATCAGGGCCGGAAGCGCTCGAGAACTGCGGAGGTTGGCTAGCTTTTCGCTACCACTGCACGAACATCGGCATCAATGTTCAGCAGGGACGAAATCCAGACGGTCCCCTTCACCCTCAATGTGAAGATCTAGCGGCCTCGCGGCCACTTCCGGTGCCGCACATCGAAGCATTGCTGAGAGCGCGTGAGTGTCGAACCCACCCGGGACCGCGACGCAGCCCCACAACGGTTTTGAAGTCTGACCGAGGGCGTCCACCGAGTCCCCTGGGCGTCCATCTAGCCCGGAAACACTGACTTCTCCGTCCACCGACTATCGTCACTGACCACCAGGGGCTACCCCGTTGGCGGTCAGATTGGCGGTCAAATCTTTAGCGGCTGCACGCGTCGCCGCTGATCCATCTTGGGGGGCCTGCGGTGTTGGCGAGCGCTCCGTATCAGGCCTAATGCGTCTCGGTTCACACATGGGTGCCTGACTACCGCTCTGCGTGCTCGGCCGACCCGTAGCTCGGGCTCGCTGACCTCTGCAGGGCTCGGCCAGCCGATGCCGACGCCACCTGCGATCTGTATTGCGTGGTCTTCGAGGTGCCAAGTGTGGAGTTGGTACCGGGGGTGGGATTCGAACCCCACACGCCGCCAAAGGCGACCACGGGGTTTAAGTATGCCTGAGGCCGTTCCGTCGGGTCCGATCTTGTCCATCAACGCAGCTGCGTCGCCGT
Organism: Dehalococcoidia bacterium; assembly: GCA_963667515.2. Classification (GTDB taxonomy): domain Bacteria; phylum Chloroflexota; class Dehalococcoidia; order UBA2979; family UBA2979; genus VYDC01. The sequence goes on from CAXXXY010000011.1 coordinate 333,792, forward strand.
TTCCCGTCCGTGATCGTTCGAGTGCGTCCGTTGAAGCTCATCGGCGTGGCTACCTGCTTGGCTACCTAGCCACCCTGGGAGGTTGCTTACCCCACCTGCGTTTCGGTGGAGGCTGAGTCACCGGCGCCCTCCGGCGCGATCGACATCCAGCACACCAGATGGACATCGTCTTGGTTGATCGGGGGCAGCGGCTCTTGCCGGGAGGCAGGCGAGAAACCTAGCTCGTCGGCAAGCCGGACAAGTTCTCTGATGCTCTCAGCCGGTTCCCCATCGGCAATCGCCTGCCGGACAGGGCGGAGTAGCCGTTCAGGGTAGGGAACACGCAGGCGATCTACGAGGGTGTCGGCCTCCTCAACGGATAACACACCTTGGTAGTGCGCCCGCACGAGTTCGATCGCTCGCTCAAGGACTGCGGGGATCTTCGGTTCCAGATTCGCCGGGTCCGTTGCGAACTCCCACGCCTCGAAGATCTCCGCCTGTGCGGCCTCCCAGGCTGCAAATGCCTCTACGTACAACTCTGACGGAAGGCTGCGGACCGTATCTCGTTCCTCCGGGGGACGCGCTTCCAGGAGCGATCTCAACTGAGTCGTGTCCACTGAGAAGCCGCCCTCAGTCCGTGTGACGTGCGCGAATCGTGGCTCTGGATGATCCCCGATTCGGGCGCAGAACACCCAGGCTGGTTCCTCCTGGCTCCCGGCGAATCCAGAGCCGGACCCCCAAGGCAGCTCTTTCACCCGATCTCTCGAGGCCGCCTCGCCGAACTCGACACGGATTAGCTGTCGGAACTCTTCCCCGAGGACCGTACCTCCGCCCGTGATAAAGAGTTCATTATCACCGCGACGGATGGCATCGAGAGTCGATCGAGTGTCATCTGCGTAGTTGATGTCGGAGCTGGTCGATCCTGGTAGCGGCGTGTCTCCGCCGAAGGTCACCATTGCCTGACGGAGCTTGCGTTGCAGGCGTTCCTCCAGGGAGAGGAGCGCCTCCAGCTGTCGATCGGGGTAGATGCAGCGGAGGAATACTTCCGCGTGCCGCGATCCAATGCGGTCGACTCTTCCGTGCCGCTGGACCAGTCGCATCGGGTTCCACGGCAGGTCGTAGTTGACTATGTGACGCGCCTGCTGAAGGTTGACGCCTTCCGCCAGAACATCGGTTGTTACGACAATATCGAAGCGGTCAGTGTCCCGACCAGCGGGCGGGTCCGTGGTGCGCGGGGCGAACCCGAACATGGCGGAGTCTGAGTCATCTCGGCGGCCCGTTACGGATGCGATTCGTCCCTCGTAGACGGAGAGGCGATCGTCGCTGGCGCAGGTCGCGTTCAGAAAGTCGGTGATCCACTCCACGGTGTCGGCGAAGTAGCTGAAAATCAGGACCTTCCGCTTGTCCCTCCTGTACCGCTCCTGGTTTCTTGGACACATCGCTGGCGGTAATCATGCGGCCGCCCCGGTGCGCGGCGAGAGCGCCTCGCGGACGGCGGCTGGGGTGCGGTGGCCGTGCCGTTCGACGAGCCAGTGCTGGTTGTAGCGCTGCTTGAAGGCGAGCAGCGCCTGGCGTAGCTCCTCCACCGTCTCGAAGTGCTCCACCCACAGCAGCTGCTCCTTCAGCGTGCGGATGAAGCGTTCCGCGCAGCCGTTGCCCTCGGGCGCGGCTACGAAGGACGGGCTGGAGCGGATGCCGAGGAAGCGCAGCTCCTCCTGAAAGTGGTCGCTCAGGTACTGGCTGCCGTGGTCGTGGCGGAGAGCGAGTCCCCGCGCGAGGTCCGCCTCGTAGCCGTCGAAGTGCTCCCGGAGCCCCTGCCGCAGCGGCTCCAGCGCCTCGAAGCGCGTGCCCGGTCGCGCCGCGTGGATGCCGATGCACTCCTGCGTGCAGTGATCGACGGCGATGAAGACGGTGGCGTTCCCCTCGCGGGTGGTGAGGCAGGAGGTCGCGTCGGTCCCCCACATCTCGTCAGGCCGCTCGGTGGTGATCGTCCCGTCGTGCACCCGCGGTCCGCGCCGACGCCCGACGCGGGTCGGGGCGAGCAGTCCCGCCTCCCGCATCAGCCGCAGCACCCGGCCCTTCGAGGTGCGCACACCGGCCAGCCGCAGCCGCGCCCACACCTTGCGGTAGCCCTCGCCCGTGAACGGGGAGGCGGCGAGCACAGCTCGGACCTGCTCCGTGAGAGCCTCGTCCGTCCACGCCTGCCTCGGCCCGCGCTTCGCTGCTGGCCGCAGAGGCCGTCGCGCCCGTGCCCGCCGCTCGTAGACGGTCGAGCGCGGGACCTCCCACAGCTGGCAGATGCGCGTCGTGCCGTACGGCCGTCCCGTGGAGGGCGAGGTGGTTCGACTCATCACCTCGACCTCCGGCGTGCCAAAGGGAGTCCTGCCTCCAGCTGATGCGCGCGCTGGAGCAGGAGCTCGTTCGCCATCGTGATCTCGCCGACTTTCGCCTGCAGTCGGTGGATCTCCTCGTCACGCTCGTCGGCAGGCCGGCTCGTGAGCGAGGCCCGGCCGGCGGCGAGGAAACGCTCGCGCCACTGCGACAGCGTCGCTGCGGTCACCCCCAGCTCGCGCGAGAGCGCGTCCAACTCCTCGCCGCGCAGCAGCCTCAGCACCGCCTCGCTCTTCCGTCGCGAGGAGAAGCGACCGCGCTCCGTTCGCGACGCACTACGCCCGTTCAATCCCTGTGCGGAGCTGGTCATGGACACCTCCTCTGCCGGGGCAGCCTGCCCCAATCAGGTGTCCAAGAAAACCGTGGACCGGAAGACCGGTCGTGATTGCGCATCGGCAATGGTCGGTCACGCCGTGCACAAGGGCCGCTATCACTACTATCGCTGCGGTAACGCTGGGGGGCGGCAGGCTCAGCCGCGCCATCCTATTAGCTCTCTCGCTACTCGGCGCGTGGAGTCCCTGGTTCGCGACGCGCTCACTGACCTCTTGGCCAATCCCGAACGAATCATGGCGGAGGCACGCCGAGCTTCATCGGAGTCATCCACACAGAAACGCAAGGACTCTGTGACGTCCGCGCTAGCTGATCTCGAGCTCCAGCAGCGTCGGCTCATCGAGCTCTACACCGAAGGTCAGCTGCCGAAGCACTTACTTGAAGCGAAGCGGAGCGCCCTCGCCGATCGCCGACGCGACCTTGAGAAACAACTAAGCGAGCTCGGTCAGACGGAACCGAACCTGGACATCACCGCGCTCGAAACGAGCATGCCTACCGCCGTGCAGACCGTTATGCGCTGGATAGAGGCGGCTGACGGCGATGACTTCGACCTACTACTTGAGGCAGTCGACGTGGAGGTACATGCCTCGGCTGACGCGATGGAGATCCTCGGCTCGGTGCCGGTGATCGAGCGGCCAGATCAGCGAGATTTCAATCCCATTGAACAAACATCGGCATGACGACGTGGACGAAGGAGTCGTCGCCGACGGGGCGGAAGACTCCGGGGCTGGAGGGTGACGAGGTCTCGATCGCGACGCGGTCCGTGCCGATGACGTCCAGCACGTCCGTCAGGTAGCGGCCGTTGAAGGCGATTTTCGCCTCCTCGCCGTCGACGAGGCCGTCGAGCTCTCCCTCGTTCGTGCCGATCTCCTCGGCGCGCGCGCTGATCAGCAGGCGCCCCGTCTCCCCGCGCTCGCCGGCCGTCGCGATGAGCCGCACGATGCCGGAGCCGTCGCGCGCGAAGATCGATGCGATCCGCGTCTCGCGCTTGAACTCGTCCACCTGGACCTCGGTGCGCGTGCTGTGGCTCGGCGGGATCAGCTGTTCGTAGTTCGGGAAGGTGCCCTGCACGAGCTGCGCGACGAGCGTCGCGTGCCCGAGGTCGAACTGCGCCTGCGTGCCCGCCGCGTTGAAGGTGACGGAGACCGGCTCATCGCCGGCCTCCGGGAGCAGCCGCAACAGCTCGCCGAGGGCTCGCGCCGGCACGATGGCCGTGCGCTCCTCCGTCTCCTCGGGGAGCTCGAGTGTGTGGACCGAGAGCCGGAAGCCGTCCGCGGCGGCGAGCACCACCTGCTTGTCGTTCATCGCGAGCTGGACGCCCGTGAGCACGGGCCGCGAATCATCGGTGGCCGCGGCGAAGACGACCTGGCTCAGCGCGAGGCGCAGCCCCGCGGCGGGGATGCGCACCGGCGGCATGTCCGAGACGGGCGGGATCGGCGGGAACTCGTCGGGGTCCATGCCGCCGATGGAGGCCTCGTTGCGGGCGCACGAGAGGTGCACCTGCCGTGAGCGCTCCGCGAGCGTCATCTCGATCGGCGAGTGCGGCAGCGACGCGACGAAGTCCGAGAGCAGCCGCGAGGGCAGCGTGAACAAGCCCGGCTCCGCGATCTCGCCGGGGATGCGGTAGGTGATGGCGATGGTCTCGGTGTCGGTGGCGCTGAGGGTGATCGAGTCGCCCTCGGCTTCCAGCAGCACGTGGTTGGTAATCGACAGCGTGGAGCGCGCGGGGATCGCGCGGGCCACGGCGGAGAGCCCGCGGTGGAGGTGCTCCTGCTGGCAGGTGAGCCGCATGACGGGCCCCGGGCTATTCGCTCAGGCGCGTGCGCGCTTGCACGAGCGGGCGAAGTATACGGGCGCCGCAAGCGGAACGGCAACGCTGCGCAGGCATCCGTGCGCCCCTGCGAGCGGCTCCGTGGCGAGGCGCAGCCGTCCGTGGCCTCGCGGAGGCGCCACGGCACGAGCTCCCCGCAGCGGGGCGCGGCGACCCTCGCGCCGCGTCCGCTACCCCGCCCAGGCCTCGCCGAGGGCGGCGGCTGCCGCCTCGACGGTGCGATCGACGAGCGCGTCGTCGTGCGCGAGCGAGAGGAACCACGCCTCGAACTGCGACGGCGGGAGGTAGACGCCGCGCGGGAGCATCGCGCGGTGGAAGCGCGCGAAGGCCGCGGTGTCGCTCTGCCGCGCCTCGGCATAGTCGCGCGGCGGCGAGTCGCGGAAGAAGAGCGTGAGCGCCGAGCCAACGCGCGCCACCGAGGCGTGGGCGCCTGCCGCGCCGATCGCGCGGCGCAGGCCGGCCTCGAGGCGCGCGCCGAGCGCGTCGAGGCGCTCGTAGGCGCCGGCGTCGAGCGCGTCGAGCGTCGCGATCCCCGCCGCCATCGCCAGCGGATTCCCGGAGAGCGTCCCGGCCTGGTAGACGTCGCCGGCCGGGGCCACCCGCTCCATGAGCGCCCGCGGCCCGCCGTAGGCGCCGACGGGGAGACCGCCCCCGATCACCTTGCCCAGCGCGGTGAGGTCCGGCCGCACGCCATAGTGCTCCTGCGCGCCTCCGCGTGCGAGCCGGAAGCCCGTGATCACCTCGTCGAAGAGCAGCAGCGCGCCCTCGCGGTCGCAGGCGGCGCGCAGCCCCGCGAGGAACTCGGGCGCGGGCGGGACGACCCCCATGTTGGCGGCGACGGGCTCCACGATGACGCAGGCGACGCGCCTCGGGTGCGCCGCCAGCGCCGCCTCCGCCACGGCGAGGTCGTTGTAGGGGACGACGAGCGTCTGGGAGGCGACGGCGGCGGGCACGCCCGGCGAGTCGGGCAGGCCGAGCGTGGCGATGCCGGAGCCGGCCGAGGCGAGCAGCCCGTCCGCGTGGCCGTGGTAGCAGCCCTCGAACTTGAGCACGAGGTCGCGGCCGGTGGCGGCGCGCGCGAGGCGGATCGCGCTCATCGTCGCCTCCGTGCCGGAGCTGACGAAGCGCACCAGCTCGATCGAGGGCAGGGCGTCGACGACCCGCTCGGCGAGCGCGATCTCGGGCTCGCTGGGCGCGCCGAACGAGGTGCCGCGGGCCGCGGCCTGGCGCACGGCCTCGACGACGGCGTGGTGCGCGTGCCCGAGGATCAGCGGCCCCCACGAGCAGACGTAGTCCACGTACTCGCGGCCGTCCACGTCGGTGAGCAGCGCGCCCGCGCCGCTCGCGATCACCGGCGGCTCGCCGCCGACGGCGCCGTAGGCGCGCACGGGCGAGCTGACGCCGCCGGGCAGCAGCGCCCTCGCGCGCTCCATCAGCGCGCGCGAGCGCTCGCCGGCCGCGCCCCGGTCGGCCGCGCGCGGCTCCGCCCGGCGAGGCGTGGCGTCGCTCACGCGATCCCCAGCGCCGCCGCCACCTCGAGCAGCGACGCCACCTCGAGGTCGGGGCGCGGGATGTCGTCGGGGTACTCCGTGCTCTCGGAGCGCCGGACCCACGCCGTGCGCAGCCCCGCATGCCGCGCGCCGTGGACGTCGGCCTGCGGCGAGTCGCCGACGTAGAGCACCTCGGCGGGCGCGCAGTGCAGGCGGTCGCAGAGCGCCTGGAAGACGGCGCGATTGGGCTTGTAGGCGCGCAGCGACTCGGACGACTGGATCACGGAGAAGCGCAGCCGCGCGCGCGAGATCGCGCTCTGCAGGAAGTCCTCGTCGGCGTTGGAGAGCAGGCCCACGAGCACCCCGCACGCCGCGATCGCCTCGATCGCGGCGTGCGCGTCGGGGTAGGCCTCGCTCTCGGAGAGCACGCCGCGCAGCCGGTTCGCGGCCGCGGTCGCGTCGCCGGCGAGCTCGTACTCCTCGAAGGTGTGGGCGAACTGGCGGCGCCAGATCTCCCACGTCGAGATCCAGTCGGGCACCGGGCCGGCGAGCATGTGCTCGCGGTCGGGCGTGCCGTCTTCGCGCTTGTGGTCGGCCCACGGGCTCACGTGCTGGAATGACTTCTTCAGGCTCTCGGCGAAGGCGTCGAGCTCCGCCTGCAGCCCTTGCTCGACGAGCAGGCCCGCCGCCATGAGCCGGTGCTCGTGGTCGGAGAAGCGGAAGAGCGTGCCGTAGGCGTCGAAGGCGACGGCACGGATCGCGCCCCCCTCGAAGGGGCGGGGGTCGCTCACCGCTCGCGCAGCCAGCGCGCCGCGTCCTTCGCGTGGTAGCTGATGATGGCGTCGGCGCCGGCGCGGCGCATCGCGGTCAGCGTCTCCAGCACCACGGCTCGCTCGTCCAGCCAGCCCGCCTGCGCGGCCGCCTTCACCATCGCGTACTCGCCCGAGACGTTGTAGACGGCGAGCGGCAGCGTCGTCGCCTCGCGCACCGCGCGCACGATGTCGAGGTAGGCGAGCGCGGGCTTCACCATCACGATGTCGGCGTGCTCCTCGACGTCGGCGGCGACCTCGCGCAGCGCCTCGCGGGCGTTCGCCGGGTCCATCTGGTAGCTGCGGCGGTCGCCGAAGGCCGGGGTGGAGTCGGCGGCCTCGCGGAACGGGCCGTAGTAGGCGGAGGCGTACTTCGCGCTGTACGCCATCACGGGCAGCGCCTCGAAGGCCGCGTCGTCCAGCGCGCGGCGGATGGCGGCGATGCGGCCGTCCATCATGTCGGAGGGGGCGACGAGGTCGGCGCCGGCCTCGGCGACCGAGACGGCGGCGCGCGCCAGCAGCGCGAGCGAGGGGTCATTGTCCACCTCGCCCTCGGGGGTGAGCACGCCGCAGTGGCCGTGGTCAGTGTACTCGCAGAGGCAGATATCGCAGGCGACCGCCAGCTCCGGGTCGGCGGCCTTCAGCGCGCGCACCGCCTGCTGCACGATGCCGTGCTCCGCGTAGGCCTCGCTGCCCGCCGCGTCCTTCGACGCGGGGACGCCGAAGAGCATGACCGCGCGCACGCCGAGCGCCGCCAGCTCCTCTGCCTCGCGCGCGAGCTGGTCGATCGAGAGGCGGTGCTGCCCCGGCATCGAGGCGATCGGCTGCCGCACGTCGGCGCCGTGCGTGACGAAGAGCGGGTAGACGAAAGAGGCGGGGTCGAGCCGCGTCTCGCGCACCAGGCCGCGCAGTGCCTCCGTGCGTCGGGTGCGGCGCGTGCGCGTGAAGCGCAGCTCGCGGCTGGTCGCGATCATGGCCCGACCTCCACGCGGGGGACCTCCCTCGCCTCGTCGCGCTCCTCGGCGGCGGCGCCGCTCGGTGGCGCGGGCGCGGCGCCCTCGACGGCTGCGCGCTCGCTCGAGTGCGCCTCGGAGTGCCCCCCGGAGTGTAGGTAGGCGCGCAGGGCGGCGACCAGCCCCGGCACGGTGTGCTCCTCCGCGACGACGTGCGGCGCCAGGCCGAGCTCGCGCGCGGTCTCGGCGGTGCGCGGGCCGATGCAGGCGACCACGGCGCCCGCGAGCGACGCGAGGTCGCCGCCCAGCAGCGCCACGAGGTTGCGCGCCGTGGACGACGAGGTGAGCGTCACCACCTCGATGGCGCCCGCGCGCAGCAGCGCGAGCGCCTCGGGCGGCGCCTCCGCGGGGGGCGCGGCGAAGTAGAGCGTGAGCTCATCGAGGCGGGCGCCGGCCGCGCGCAGCGCCGCGGGGAGCGCGGGGTGCGCCCCCTCGGCGCGCGGCAACAGCACGCGCGCGCCCGCAAGCGACGGCCCGGCCTCGCGCGCGATGGCGCTGGCGGCGGCGGCCCCCTCCGCCTCGGCGGGCACGAGATCGGCGCGCAGCCCGCGAGCGGCGAGCGCCTCGGCGGTGGCGGGGCCGATCGCGCAGATGCGGGCGCCCGCAAGCGCGCGGGCGTCGGCGCCGCGCCCCAGCAGCAGCGCCAGCAAGGCGTCGACGGCGTTCGCCGAGGTCAGCACGCACCAGCGGTAGGCGCCCTCGCGCAGCGCGGCGAGTGCGGCGTCGGCGGCCGCCGGGTCGACGCGGCGCTGAAGCTCGATGGCGGGCAGCAGCACGGGGATCGCGCCCTCGGCGCGCAGCGCCTCGGCGAGCGCCCCGCCCTGGCGCCGCGTGCGCGCCACCAGCACGCGCCGCCCCGCGAGCGGGCCGCGCGTCGCGGTCGCGAGCCGCTCACGCAGCCGCACCACCTCCCCGACCACGAGCACCGCGGGTGGCCGGACGACGGCGCGCTCGGCAGCCTCGGCGATCGCCGAGAGCGGCGCCTCGACGACCCGTTGCGCCGCCGTCGTCGCCTCCTGCACGAGCGCCGCCGGCGTTCGCGGGTCGCGCCCGCCCGCGACGAGCGTCGCCGCGATCTCCGCGAGGCGGCCGACGCCCATCAGCACCACCAGCGTGTCGGCGCCGCGCGCGAGGCGCGCCCAGTCGACGCCGCTCCCTGGCGACGCCGGGTCCTCGTGGCCCGCGACGACGGCGAACGAGGCGGCGACCCCGCGCTGCGTGACCGGGATGCCGGCGGCGGCCAGCCCGGCGATCGCCGAGGTCACGCCGGGCACCACCGTCCACGGCACACCCGCCTCGGCGAGCGCCGCCGCCTCCTCGCCGCCGCGCCCGAAGACGTACGGGTCGCCGCCCTTGAGGCGAACCACGCGCCGGCCGGCGCGCGCGTGCTCGATCAGCGCGGCGTGGATCTGCTCCTGCGTCAGCGCCTGTCGGCCCGGCGCCTTGCCGCAGTCGACGAGCAGTGCGTGCGGCGCCTCGTCGAGCAGCTCCGCGGGCGCGAGCCGGTCGTAGAGCACGACCTCGGCGCGGCGCAGCGCGGCGAGCCCCGCCGCGGTGACGAGCCCCGGATCGCCGGGCCCCGCCCCGACGAGCCAGACGTGCCCGACGCTCAGCGCGGCCGCCTCGCTCGCGCCTCGCTCGCCGCTCACGGCCGGCCTCCAGCGACGCCGAGCGCGGCGGCGGCGGCCGGGTCCCGCTCGGCGAGCGCGTCGCGCAGCCTCTCGCCGAGGCCGCGGCCGAGCCGCGCCGCCTGCGCGACCGGGCCGGCGGCGTCGCCGAAGAGCGGCAGCCCGTCGCCCGGACCCGCGAGCATCCCGCGCAGCGCCAGCAGATCGCCGTCGACGACGGCGTGCGCGCCGACGGGCAGCGCGCAGCCGCTGCCGAGCGCCACGAGCACGCCGCGCTCCGCCTCCACGGCGGCGCGGGTGGGCGCGTGGTCGGCGGCGGCGAGCAGGGCCAGCGCGCGCTCGTCGTCCGCGCGGCACTCGATGGCGATCGCGCCCTGGCCGGGCGCCGGCAGGAACTCGCCGGCGTCGAAGATCTGCGTCGCGGCGTCGGCGCGGCCCAGCCGCACGAGGCCGGCGAGCGCGAGCAGCAACGCGGCGTAGCGCCCCTCCTCGACGAGGCGCAGCCGCGTGTCGACGTTGCCCCGCACCTCGACGGGCTGCAGGTCGGGGCGCAGCGCCCGCAGCAGCGCGGCGCGGCGCCCGGAGCTCGTGCCGACGCGCGCGCCCGCGGGCAGCTCCGCGAGCCGGCGGCCGCCCGAGGCGACGAGCGCGTCGCGGGCGTCGCCGCGCCGCAGCACCGCCCCGATCACGAGGCCCTCGGCGGGGTCGGTCGGGACGTCCTTCAGCGAGTGCACCGCGAGCTCGGCGCGGCCGTCGAGGACGGCTTCCTGCACCGCCTTCACGAACACGCCGCGCCCGCCGAGCACGGTGAGCGGCGTCTCGCGGTCGCGGTCGCCCTCGGTCTCGATCGTGACGACCTCGGTGGCGGCGGCGTCGGCCAGCGCTCCTGCGGCGAGCGCCGCCTGCGCCAGCGCCAGCCGCGAGCCGCGCGAGGCCATGCGCAGCGTCGCCGTGCCCGTGCGGCTGGCGGCTGGCTCGCCGCGGGCCGGCGTCGCCGGCGGCACGCTCAGCCCTCCTCGCGCGGGCCGGCCGGCTCGTCGAGGCGGAAGAGAGCGCGCAGCGACTGCACGTAGACGTCGCGGTCGCCGCGCTCGCGGAGGGTGGCGATCGGGTCGTGCAGCAGCCGCGCGGTGAGCGCGCGGGCCATGGCGTCCAGCTGCTCGCGCTGCTCGGGGGAGGCGGCCATGCGGCGCGCGGTGCGCTCCACCTCGCGGCGCCGCATGCGCTCCGCGCGGTCGGTGAGCGCCGCGATCGTCGGCGCGACCTGGAGCTGCTCCCACCACTCGACGAAGCGCGCGGCCTCGGCGTCGACGATGACGCGCACCGCCGCCACCTCCGCCTCGCGCGCGCCGCGGTTGCGCGCCGCGATGCCCTGCAGGTCGTCGAGGTCGAGGTAGCGCACGCCGGGGAGCGTGCGAACGGCGGGGTCGACGTTGCGCGGCATCGCGACATCGAGGATCACGAGCGGCTCGCCCTCGCGGCGCGCGATCGCGGCCTCCACCTGCTCGCGGGTGAGCAGCGCGCTCGCGGCGCCCGAGGCGGCGATCACCACGTCGACGCGCGCCAGCGTCTGCGGCAGCGCCGCGAAGTCGACGGCCTCGCCGCCGAGCTCGGCAGCCAGCGCCTCGGCGCGCTCGTGCGTGCGGTTGGTCACGAGCAGCGCGCCCACCCCGCGCTCGGCGAGCGACTCCGCGGCCAGCCGCCCCGCCTCTCCCGCGCCGATCACGAGCACGCAGGCGCGCCCCAGCTCCGGGAGCATCGCGCGCGCCTGCTGCGCGGCGATCGTGGAGACGGAGAGCGCGCGAGCGCCGACGCCCGTCTCGCTGCGCGCGCGCCGGCCGGTGCGGATCGCGGTGTGGAAGAGCCGCGAGAGCAACGCGTCGTCGCTGCCGGCGGACACCGCCGCCGAGAACGAGGTGCGCACCTGCCCCAGCACCTCCGACTCGCCGACGACCATCGACTCGATGCCGGAGGCGACGGCGTAGAGGTGGCGCACGGCCTCGATGTCGCGGCGCGTGGCGGCGTGCCGCTCGAGCAGCCCCGCCTCGACGCCGCTGCGCTCCGCGAGGAAGCGCAGCAGCGCCCGCTCGTCGCGCTCGCCCGAGGCGTAGATCTCGGTGCGGTTGCAGGTGGAGAGGACGGCGCCGGGCCCGACGCGCTCGCGCAGTGCGGCGAGCGCCGCGGGAAGCTGCTCGGTCGCGATCGCGACGCGCTCGCGCAGGGCGAGCGGCGCTGTGCGGTGGCTGAGCCCGACGAGCGTGAGCATGCGCGCCTACCCGCCGGCCGCCGGCGCGGCCCACCACTCGGGGCGCAGCAGCGGCTCGCCGAGGCCGAGCGCGGCGGCGAGCCGCTCGCGCGCCTGCTCGTGGCTGCCGGCGCGCAGCAGCGCCAGCAGCTCGTCGTCGATCGCCTGCTGCCAGCGGTCGGGCGGCACCCTGTTGGGGCACTCGGCGCAGCAGAGCGGCGGCGGAGTGCGGGTGCGCGTGCACGAGGCGGCGCAGGCTCGGTCGCGCTCGCGTGCCAGCAGGCGCACCTCGGCGAGCACGTCGCCCAGCGCCACCACCTCGCCCGTGAGGAACTCGTCGAGGCGCTCGCGCAGCCAGCGGGCCAGCGCGGGGCTCGCGCCGCCGGTGGAGGCGGCGATCGCGATGCGGCCGCGGCGCGCGAGGCTGGGCAGGATGAAGTCGCAGTTCGCGGCGTCGTCGGCGGCGTTCACCCAGATCCCGCTGGCGCGCGCCTCCTCGGCGACGGCGCGGTTCAGCTCGCCGTCGTCGGTAGCGATCATGACGAGCTCGAAGCCGGCGGTGTCGCCCGCCTCGAAGGCACGCGCGGTCCAGCCGGTGCGCCCCTCCTCGACGTAGCGGCGCACCGGCTCCGCGAGCTCGGGCGCGACGATCGTCACCTCGGCGCCCGCATCGACGAGCTTGTGGATCTTCTCGTCGGCGACGCGCCCGCCGCCGACCAGCAGCACGCGCCGGCCGTGCATGTCCACGAAGATCGGGTAGTAGGGCATCGGCCCGCGGGACTCGCTCACGAGCGCCCCCGCCCTCGAGGCGTGCGCGCGGGCGCCCGCTCCTCCTCGGCCGGTGAGGTCGCGGCGTGCCCCTCGTCGTAGGCCCCGCTCAGGCCGAGCAGCACGCGGTCCGCGAGCTCCGCGATCTGCTCGCGCCCCCGCGCCGCCTCCTGCTCGCTCATGCGCCGGCGCTCGGAGAGCCGCTTCGCCGTCTCGTCCAGCGAGCGGCGGAAGAAGGTGAACGCCTGGATCGCCTGCGAGAGCGGGGTGCCGCGCTCGAAGAGGATCGCGCCGTAGCGCTCGCCGATGGCGTCGACCTCGCGCTCCACCTCGGCGTGCGGGGCGCGGCGCGCGATGTAGTCGTCGACCAGCTCGACGAGGCGACGCCCGAGCGGGCGCAGCGCCGCGCGCTCGTCGCCCTCCATCGCCTCGTACCAGCCGGCGTCGCGGCTCCCCGAGGAGAGCTGGCGGCGGATGCGGCTGACGGCCGCCGTCTCCAGCTCGCGTTGCGGTCGCCGGCCGCCGCCCTCGACCAGGTCGAAGAGGTCGCGCTCGGAGAAGCGGCGGTGGCCGCCGGGGGTGCGGAAGCAGCGGATCTGCCCGGCGTCCGCCCAGCGGCGCACCGTGGACTCGTTGACGCCCAGCACCTCGCAGGCGCGCGCGAGGTTGACCCAGCGGGTCGCCCCGTTGGCGCCGCGAGCGGCCGCCGCCGCCGCGCCCTCGCGAGCGGACGCCGCCTCAGCCCTCGGCTTCGCCGCGGGCTTCGAGGATGATCCGGGACCCCGCCGCTTCGCGACCACAAGCTCCCCAAAGCTCCCGGGCCGGTGACAGATTTACTCTACGCCCGGCCTCGTAGCCTCGACAACGGCGGCGGCGTGCCGTGGCGGCCTGCGTGGCCCCCCTCAGCGCGGGCCGTCGCGCGAGCCGAGGCGAGGGCCGCGCGTGACGGCGGCGGCGCCGTGGCGGCCGCGGATCGCATCCAGCGCGCGGTCGAGCTGCTCCTCGCGCTGCTCGCCGCCCGCGGCCCCCTCGGCCGCCGCGTCGTCGAAGCCGAGCTGCAGCTCGTCGGCGACGAGGTTGCTGGCGGCGAGGCCGATCAGCCGCACGCGTCGCCGCCCCTGCTGCGCGAGCACGCCGTCCAGCAGCTCGGCGCCGGCCGCCGCGAGCGTGTGCGTGGCGTGCGTCGGCCGCGCCAGCGTGCGGCTGCGCGTCACCGTGCGGAAGTCGTTCCAGCGCAGCTTGAGCGTGACGGTGCGCGCGCGGCGGCCCGCGGCGCGCAGGTCGCCCGCGACACGCTCGGCGTGCCGCGCGAGCACGCGGCGCAGCTCGGCGCGGTCGAGCACGTCGGCGCCGAAGGTCACCTCGCGCGAGATCGAGCGCGCCGGGCGGCGCCCGCCGTGCACGGGTGCCGGGTCGAGGCCCCGCGCGCGGTCGTGCACCAGCTCGCCGACGCGACCGAAGCGGGCCGCGAGCCAGCGCGGGTCGAGCGCCGCGAGCTCGCCGATGGTGCGGACGCCGCCGGCGGCCAGCTCCTCCGCCATCCGCGGCCCCACCATCGGCAGCTCGCGCACGGGGAGCGGCGCGAGAAAGGCGGCGTCGCCGCCCGGCTCCACGGCGAGCAGCCCGTCCGGCTTCGCGCGGTCGGAGCCGACCTTGGCGGTGGTGCGGCTGCCGGCGACGCAGGCCGACACGGGGATGCGCACCTCCGCCCGCACGCGCGCGCAGGCGGCGGCGAGCGCGGCCCGCGCCCCGTCGGCGTGGCCCGCCGCGTGACCGCCGGCAGGGTCTCCGACGCCCGTGAGGTCGACGTACGCCTCGTCGAGGCCCGCCGACTCCACCAGCGGCGAGCAGTCGCGCAGGATCGCGTGGAACGCCTCCGACGCCTCGCGGTAGCGCTCGAAGTGGGGCGGCACGACGACGGCCCGCGGGCAGAGCCGCAGCGCCTGCGCCATCGGCTGCGCCGAGTGGCAGCCGAAGCGGCGCGACTCGTAGGAGGCGCTGGCGACGACGCCGCGCCCGCCCGCCCCGCCGACCAGCACCGGCTTGCCGACGAGCGACGGGTCGAGGACGCGCTCGACAGAGACGAAGAAGGTGTCGAGGTCGACGTGCGCGATGCGCCGCGGGAGGCGCGGCGGCGCCGGGCGCGCCGCCTGCTGCTCCCGCGTGCCCCTCGCCGGCATGGCTGCGATGTTAGAGCATCTGTTCTGCGCGCCTCAAGCGCCGCGCTCGGCGGTCACGGCCGCAGACGATAGTGGTGCTCGCCTCCGCCGCTCGCGTCACCCTCGGGCACGCGGTCGAAGCCGGCCTTCTGCAGCACCCGCGCCGAGGCGGCGTTGCCGGGATCGACCACGGCGGCGATCGAGGCGGCGGGCCGCTGCGCGCGACACCAGCCGACGAAGCTGCGCACGAGCTCGGTGGCGACGCCGCTGCCCCACGCTTTCTGCGATACCAGGTAGCCGAGGCGCATCTCCCGGCGGCCGCCGTCGCCCGGGTCCGCCTCGGCGAGGAGCAGCAGTCCGAGTGGCCGACCGCTCCCCCTCCCGACGGCGAGCAGAGTCGTCCCCTCGGCGTCGCGCTCGGCGATCCACTCGCGGGCGCGCGCCGGCGAGTAGGGGCCGTGCCACTCCCGCGGCAGCGAACGCGTGACGGCGTCCGTGAGCATCGCCGCGACGACGAGCGCGAGCTCGCACGCGGGCCGGACATCGGCGATCGCCGAATGCCACTCCCGCACGACGAGGCGCTCCGTGGTGAAGGAACAGGAGGAGAGCATCGCCCCGCCCGCCCTGTGACTCGCCGGCCCACCGGCCCGCCAGGAGGCGCGGCGGAGACGGAGAGAGGAGGTCTAGCTGTACTACCCAGGAAGGTTGTTCACAGGCGGGAGGCGGGGACGGCCCCGCCGACGCCGCCGTGCGGTCGGCGGTGATTGTAGCGGTAGAGCCAGCATGGGAGCTGGCGCAGCCGCTCGGCGTTGGAGCGGTAGGGGCGGGCGTAGGCCCACTCGTTCTGCAGGATCTGGATGAAACGCTCGGCTTTGCCGTTCGTCTGCGGGCGGTAGGGCCGCGTGTGCGACAGCCGCACGTCTGCGGCAGCGGCGGCGCCGTGGAAGCTGCGGGCGACGGTGTAGGCCTTCGCCTTGTCGGTCAGGACCCGGCGCACGCGCACGCCACGCCGGCGGAAGGCCGCGAGCGCCTGCTCGAGGAAGGCGGCGCAGCTCGCGCCACGCTCGTCGGGCAGGACGGAGACGTAGGCGTAACGGCTGTGGTCGTCGACGGCGACGTGTAGGTACTCCAGCCCCAGCGAACGCCGCGAATGCGGCCCGGAGCGCGTCTCGGCGAAGCCAGGCGCCATTCGCTTGCCGCCGCCCTCGGGGACGCGCCCGAGCTTCTTCACGTCGAGATGCAGCAGGTCGCCGGGGCGTCGTGCTCATAGCGGACCGGCTCCCGGGTGACGCGGTGCAGGCGGTCGAGCCGGTTGAGGCCGCGGCGCCGCAGCACGGCGTAGACCGTGGAGCGGGCGACCCCGAGCGCCCACTGGATGCGATGCGGCCCGAATCCCTGCGTGCGTCGCACGGCGCAGATGCGTCGCTCCAGCTCGGGCGGCGTGCGCCGGGGATGCGCGCACGGGGCGGAGCTGCGGTCCTCGAGCCCTGCCGCTCCCTCCGCCCGGAAGCGCCCCAGCCACTTGGCAACGGTGTGGCGGGAGACACGGAAGTGGCGAGCGACCTCAACCTGGGGCCAGCCGGCGTCCACTTCCCGCACGAGCTCGAGTCGGGTCAGCGGCGTCAGCCGCGCGTTACGATGGGCCATGAGGGTGTCCTCTCCTCGCTACTGCCGTGCTGTCACACACAGCATCGGGCGAGGCCCCTCATCCTGTCAACAACCTACGTGGGAACTACAGCTAGCCGCGCGGGGTCTCCGTCGCCGGCTCGACATCGGGCTCCGCGCTCGGCGCTTCGCTGGCGGCGTGCGGAAGGATGGCGTCGGGCGCGGCGTCCGCGGGCTGCCCCTCGGTCGTCGCGGCGCGGGCGAGCGCCTCGGCGACCTCGTCCTCGATGCGGTAGCGCGTGCGGCCCTCCAGCTCGTCCTCGGTGACATCGGCGATCGCGTCGTCGGCGCTCTGGCCGGCGCGCATGCGCAGCGCGACGGCGACGCCGGCCATCGCGACCAGCGCCGAGGAGATCGCGGCGCCGCCCGCCACGTAGCGGTGGCGCGCCACGACGGCGGGGAAGCGCTCCAGCGCGCGGTGCGCCAGCCGCACCGCGTCATGCGCCGCGCGATCCACGCTCTCGCCGCCGCTCGCATCGCTGCGCGACCACCAGTTCATGCGCCCGCCTCCTGCCTCGGCGCGCCGTCGCGCGATGCCTGCGCTGTGCCCGCCGTCAGTCCCTCGATCTCCCGGAAGAGCGTCGCCATCTCGATCGCGGCGAGCATCGCCTCGTGGCCCTTGTTGCCCGCCCACGCCGCCCGGGCGCCGCGCGAGCGCTCCCGCGCCTGCCGCGCCGTGTCCGCCGTGATCAGCCCGAACGTTACGGGCAGGGTGAAGTCACGCGCCACCTCCGCGATGCCACGCGACGCCTCCCCGGCGACGTAGTCGAAGTGCGGTGTGCCGCCGCGCACCACGGCGCCGACGCACGCGATCGCGTCGTAGCGGCGCGTGGCGGCGAGACGGCGCGCGGCGACGGGGAGCTCGAAGGCGCCCGGCACCTCCACGACCTCGAGTGCGTCGGGCGCGACGCCGTGGGCGCGGGCGGCCGCGACGGCGCCCTCGCGCAGCAAGCCGGTCACCCCTGCGTGGTAGCGCGCGACGACGAGGGCGATGCTCAGCGCCGAGCCGTCCAGGCTGCCGGCGAGACGCGCGGCGCCGCTGGGCACGCTACCCCGGCCGGTCGACGCCGAGCCGCTCGGGGAGCAGGTGGCCCATCTTGTCGCGCTTCGTCTGCAGGTAGCGCAGGTTGTGGGCGTTGGGCGCGACCTCGATCGGCACGCGCTCGACGACCTCCAGCCCGTAGCCCTCGAGCCCCGCGCGCTTCATCGGGTTGTTCGTCATCAGCCGCATGCGGCGCACGCCGAGGTCGACGAGCACCTGGCAGCCGATGCCGTAGTCGCGGCGGTCGACGGGGAGGCCCAGCGCCTCGTTGGCCTCGACGGTGTCCATGCCGCCGTCCTGCAGGTGGTAGGCGCGGATCTTGTTGTGCAGGCCGATGCCGCGGCCCTCCTGGTCCATGTAGAGGAAGACGCCGTGCCCGGCCTCGGCGATGGTCTGGAGCGCGTAGTCGCGCTGCTCGCCGCAGTCGCAGCGCCGCGAGCCGAAGGCGTCGCCCGTCACGCACTGGTCGTGCACCCGCACCAGCGTGGGCGTGTCGCCGTCGACGTCCCCCATCACCAGCGCGATGTGCTCCTTGGCGTCGATCAGCGTGCGGAAGGCGACGGCGCGGAAGTCGCCGAAGGCCGTGGGCAGCGTCGCCTCGTCCACGCGCTCGATCAGCCGCTCGTGCTCCATGCGGTAGGCGATGATGTCGGCGACGGTGACGATCTTCATGCTGTGGCGGCGGGCGAAGCGCTGCAGGTCGGGCATGCGCGCCATCTCGCCGTCGTCGCGCATCACCTCGCAGATCACGGCGGCCGGCTCGAGCCCCGCCAGAAGGCAGAGGTCGATCGACGCCTCGGTCTGCCCCGCGCGCACCAGCGCCCCGCCGGTGCGCGCGCGCAGCGGGAAGACGTGCCCGGGGCGCACGAGGTCGGTGGGCTGCGAGGCCGGGTCGGCCAGCACGGCGATCGTGCGCGCGCGGTCGCCCGCCGAGATGCCCGTGGTGATGCCGGTGGCGGCCTCGACGCTGATGGTGAACGCCGTGCCCAGCGAGCTGGTGTTACGGCGCGCCATCATCGGCAGCCGCAGCCGCTCGACCGCCTCCTCCGCCAGCGGGACGCAGATCAGCCCGCGCGCGTGGGTGGCCATGAAGTTGACGATCTCGGGCGTGCAGAACTGTGCGGGGACGCAGACATCGCCCTCGTTCTCGCGGTCCTCGTCATCGACGATGATGAGCGGGCGCCCGGCGCGATATTCCTCCACGGCCTCGGGAACGCCGATGCGCAGGCCCCGCCGCCCTGCAGCCGCTGCCCGTCCGCTCGCGCGACGCTCCGCCATGGAAGCCCACCCCCTGCTTACCTGCTGCCGGGGAGGGGCCGCTCCGCGGTCAGGCGCGATCCCGCTCCGCGAGCAGCGGCTCGAGCAGCTGCTCCACGTAGCGGGCGACGATGTCCGTCTCGAGGTTGATGCTATCACCGGGGCTGCGGCGCGTCAGGTTCGTGTGCTGCTGCGTGTACTGCACCAGCGAGACGGCGAAGCCCTGCTCGTCGCGCTCGATCACCGTGAGCGAGGCGCCGTCCACGCAGACCGGCCCCTTGGTGACGATGTAGCGCATGTACGGCGGCGGCACGCGGTAGCGCGCGATCAGAGCGTCCTCCTCGGGCGTGAGGCTCTCGAGGGACGCCGTCGTCTCCACGACCCCGCGCACGAGGTGGCCCGAGAGCCGATCGCTGGGGCGCACGGAGCGCTCCAGGTTGAGCGGAGCGCCCACGGGCAGCTCGCCCAGGGTGGAGCGCCGGAACGTCTCCGGCATCACGTCGAAGATCAGCGCGTCGTCGTCGATGCGGCGCGCGGTCAGGTCGACGCCGTTCACCGCGATCGAGTCGCCGCGCTGCGTCCCCTCCAGCACCACGGAGCAGCCGACGACGAGCTCGCCGCCCTCCCGAGCCCGCAACTCGCCGACCTCCTCGATGATGCCAGTGAACATCAGGGCGCCCGCTCGCCCGCGGCCTCGCGCTCGGGGGCTGCCTCGGGGGCCGCTGCGTCGAGAGCGGGCGCGTCGGGCCACACGGGGATGCCCGAGATCAGCACGTCCTCGCCGAGGCGCTCGACGGTCAGCTCCGCCAGCCGCGGCGCCTCCGCCATGCGCTGCGCGCCGCAGCCGGCGACCGCCGCCGGCGCGCCCGCCGCGCCGATCACGATCGGCGCGATCACGGCGCGCACGTCGTCCACGAGGCGGCGGTCGAAGAACGCGCCCAGCAGCACGCCGCCACCCTCGACGAGGGCGGTGAGCACGCCGCGCCGGCCGAGCTCGTCGAGGAGCGCGGCGGGGTCGACGTGCCCGCCCGCCTCGGGCAGCAGCACCACCTCGGCGCCCGCCTCCGCCATCTCGGCGCGCCAGGCGGCGGGCGATCGCTCGGAGCTGGCGACGAGCGTGGGCGACGGCCCCGCGAGCACGCGCGCCGCCCGCGGCGTGCGCCCGCGGCTGTCCACGACGACGCGGAGCGGCTGGTGCGCGCCCTCGACGGAGCCGCCGGGGCGCGCCGTGAGCTCGGGGTCGTCGACGACGACCGTGCCCGAGCCGACGACGATAGCGTCGAGCTTCGGCCGCTCGCGGTGTGCCCACGCCCGCGTCTCGGGGCCCGAGACCCAGCGCGAGTCGCCCGAGGCGGAGGCGATGCGCCCGTCGATGGAGGCGGCGAACTTCACGATCACTCGCGGGCGGCCCGTGCGGCGATGCGTGAGGTAGCCCGCGAGCTGCCGCGCGGCCGCCTCGGCGCCGTCGCCGGCCTGCGCCTCGACGCCGGCCGTACGCAGCCGCTCGGCGCCGCGGCCGTCCACCTGCGGGTCGGGGTCCACGAGCGCGTACTCGACGCCGGTCACGCCCGCCCCGATCAGCGCCTCGGTGCAGGGCGGGGTGCGGCCGTGGTGCGCGCAGGGCTCGAGCGTGACGTAGGCGGTGGCGCCGAGGGCGAGCTCGCCGGCCTCGCGCAGCGCGACCACCTCGGCGTGGTCGCCGCCGGGTGGCTGCGTGCGTCCGCGGCCCACGATGCGGCCCTCCCGCACGAGCACCGCACCGACCGCGGGGTTTGGCGAGCTCCAGCCCAGCGCCTGCTCCGCCTCGGCGAGCGCCTCGCGCATGGGCGCCGACGGCGGGGCGCCCGCCGCGCGAGAGGCGTCCTCGCTCACGCCTGCTCCGGCGTGTAGTCGGAGTAGCCGCGGCTCGCCGTGGGCCCGGTCTGCCCCTGGTACTTCGACCTGAGCGCGGGCGAGCCGTAGGGGCGCTCGGCCGGCGTCGTTAGCTGGAGGAACGAGAGCTGCCCGATCTTCATGCCGAAGTAGAGGCGCACGGGCAGATTGGAGACGTTGGAGAGCTCCATCGTGAGGTGGCCGTCCCAGCCCGGGTCGACGTAGCCGGCGGTGGCGTGCACCAGCAGACCGAGCCGCCCCAGCGAGGACTTCCCCTCCACGCGCGCGACTAGGTCGTCCGGGAGCGCGACGCGCTCCAGCGTGGAGCCGAGCACAAACTCGCCGGGGTGCAGCACGAATGGCTCGTCGTCGTCGACGCGCTCCATGGCGGTCAGCCCCTCCATCGGCTGCCGCACGTCGATGTAGGCGTCGCGGTGGTTGCGGAAGACGCGGAACTCGCGGTCGAGGCGGATGTCGACGGAGGCGGGCTGCAGCGCGTCCTCGGCGATGGGCTCGATGACGAGCCGCCCGGCTGCGAGCGCCTCGCGGATCGTTCGGTCGCTGAGAACCACCGTGTCGCCTCCTGCGGGGAGTAGCCGCGGTATCGTACCGGCAGCGGCCGGCCGCGGGCGCCCCCGACGCGAGGCGCGCGCAGGAATGGGAAAGGGGGGCGCCCCGGCGTGCGGCGCCCCCCATTCCCGACGAGCGCGGCGCCGAGCGGCTACCGCACCGCGTACAGCCCGCTACCGCACGGCGTACAGCACGGAGACCGAGAGCGTGATCTCGTTCTCGCCCGGCTGGATCGGGGTCGCCCCGCCAGTCGCCGCAGAGTCGAGCCGCGCGAACTCCGGGAACGGCCCGCCGCCCCCACCGCGCGATTCGTTGATCGAGAGCGGGTCGCCGAGCTCCACGCCCGCGAGGTCGGCGAGCTGCTCGGCCCGCTGCCGAGCGTCGGCGACCGCCTTCGCGCGCGCCTCCTCGAAGAACTGCTCCGGCTCGTCGACGGCGAACGAGACGTTGTTGACGCGCACCGCGTCGCCCCCGGCGTCGATCGCCTCGTCGAGCGTCTCGGAGAGCCGGTCGATGTCCCGCACCTTCACCGTGACCTGGCTGTTCACCGTGAAGCCCGTGATCGTCGGCGCTCCTCCCGTGTCTCGGGAGCGGTACTGCGGGTAGATGTTGAAGAACTGCGTCGCGATGTCGCGGTCCTCCACGCCGTTGGCCCGCAGCGAATCCTGGATCGCCTCCATCGCGTCGGCAGCATCTGCGCGCGCCCTGGCGACGCTGTTGGCCGTCACCTCGACGCCGATATTCAGCACCCCGATGTCGGGCACCACCGTCACGCTGCCGGTGCCGGTCACCGCGATGCCAGTCTGCCCCGAGTCGTTGACGGTGACGCTCGTCTCGGGAGTGCAGGCCGCCGCCGCCAGCCCCAGCACCGCCACCGCCGCGACCAATCCGATCGTTCGTCGCCTCAGCCTCATCGTCGTCTCCCGTTCGCTCTGCCGCGGAGCCCGCGGCACATCTCCTGATGTTCATCGCTCCGCCCCGCCTCGCGGCAGGGGAGGAGTCACCCACGCCTCCGACGTCCGTCCCTCGCTTCGTCTCGCCGTGCCTCGCCCCGCCTCGCTGCGAGCGCCCTGCCTCAGGCGTCGCGCCGGCGCGCGGCCCAGCGCCGCGTCGCGAGCCCGCCGAGCGCGAGCGCGGCCGCGGCCAGCGCGACCTCGACGGCGAGCAGCGCGTCGATGCGGTCGTCACCACCGCCGTCCGCGTCGCGGCTCAGCGGCACGGCCTTCGGCGCCGCGCCCGCTGCCCCTCCCTCACTTGTCGCTTCCACTGGCGTCGCTTCCACTGGCGCCGCCTGCACTGGCGCGGGCTCGGCGAGGGCGCTGCCGGCGCGCGGCTCGGCGCCGCCCTCCGGGAGTGGCGCGCCCGGCGGGGCGACGGGCGCCCCATCGGCAGCGCCGCCGGCGGCGCCCCCGCCGGCCGCTGGCGGCGCCGCCAGCGGTGCGGCGGGCTGGGGCGCCAGCGCCGGCGCCGAGTCGGCGGGCGCGGTGCTCGGCCCGGACTCGGCGGGCCCGGACTCGGCGGGCCCGGACTCGGCGGGCCCGGACTCGGCGGGAGCAATGCTCGGCGCGGGCGCGGGCGCGGAGGTCGCGCCGCCCGGCGCCGCGGCGGGTGCCGTGGCGGGCGCCGCGGCCTGCGCGTCGGCCTGTGCGGGGCTGCCCGAGGCCGCGTCGTCGTCGCCGGTCGCGGGGGCAGGGGCCGCCAGTGATCGCAGCTCGGCAGCCTCGGGCGCCGCGGTCGCTGGCGCCCCAGCCTCTGGCGCGAGGGCCGCGCTCGCCGTCGTGCTCGTGGCCTCGTCGGCCTCGTCGGCCGCGTCGCGCGAGGAGCTGCCGCCGCCCACGAGCGCGTCGCCGGAGACGACCGCCACCAGCGCGACGGCCGCCGCGACCGCGCCCAGGCGCGCCGCCAGCTCGCCTCGTGGCATGTGGGGGGGCATGCGGGGCGCCGTGCGGCTCCGAGCGCCGGCGGCCGCCGCCGGCGCCGTCAGCGTGAAGGGCCGCGGCGCGCGCAGCTCGCCGAGCTCGCCCGCGCCCAGTGCCTGCAACGCATTCCGCACGCTCCGCATCCCCTCCAGCGCCGCCCGCGCCTCGGCGTCGGCGGCGAGCTCCCGCTCGAGCGCCGCCGCCTCGTCCGCCGGCAGCTCGCCGTCGAGGTAGCGCGAGAGGTGCTCGTCGCGAAGCTCGCGCGCGCTGGGCGCGTCGAGCCCGGCGTCCTGCGCCCCGTTCCTGCCTCGCCGCCACCACCACATGCGCATCACCGCCACTCCTCCAGACGACGGGCGGCGGCGCCGGGTTCCCGGCCCGCGAGCAGCGCGTCGCGCAGCCGGCCGCGCGCACGCGACAGCCGCGACTTCACCGTGCCGGGCGCGACGCCCGTGGCGGCCGCCACCTCCTCGTGCGGGAGGCCGTGGACGTCGGCGAGCAGCACGGTCATCCGCCACTCGTCGGGGAGCGTGGCGAGCGCCGCCTCCAGCTCGGCGCGGCCGAGCCCGGCGACCGCCTGCTCCTCGGGCGTGGGCGCGTCGGCGGCGGGCTCGGGCGGCGCGCGGTCGGGGAAGCGTTCGCGTTCCCCCTCCAGCGAGCGCTGCGGGCGGCGCTTGCGGCGGCGCAGCTCGTCCCGCGCGAGGTTCGCGACGATGGTGAGCAGCCAGGAGCGCGCCTTGCCGCCGCGGAAGCCGTCGAGCGAGCGGTAGGCGCGCAGGAACGCCTCCTGCGCGGCGTCCTCCGCCGCCTCGCGCGAGCCGAGGAAGCGCAGCGCGAGGCCGTAGACCGCGTCCTGGTGGCGAATCACGAGGGTGTTGAAGGCGGCGAGGTCGCCCGTCTGGGCGCGGCGGATCAGCGCCTCGTCCTCGCGCGCGGCCTGCTCGCGCGCTTCGTCGCGAGCGTCGCCGGAGGTGCCGTCGGGGGGCGTGGCGGAGCCGCCGCGGGCCGGCGCACCCTCGGGCGGATCGGGCGCGCGGGCGTCGGGGGGCATGGCCGCCCACCGCTCCTTCGCCCCCCGCTCGCGCCGCTCGCGCGGCCACGAAGCCGAGCGTAGCATCGGCCCGGCGCAAGCGCGCCGCGGTCACGCTCGGTGCGGCCACCGGCGAGGCCCAACCGATAAGCCCGACGAGGAGGCGCGATGCCGGTCGCGGCGGCCCGCGAGCTGCTGATCGCCGCCGAGCGCGGCGGCTACGCCGTCCCCGGCTTCAACGTCTCCAACGTGGAGCTGGCGCTGGGCGTGCTGGACGCGGCCGAGGCGCGGCGCGCCGCGGTGCTGCTGCAGCTCAACCGCGGGAACGCCGAGCACCTGGGCGGGTTGGAGACGGCGGCCGCCGTGCTGCGCGCGCTCGCGGGGCGCTCGGCGGTGCCGGTCGGCCTGCACCTCGACCACGGCGCGGACGAGGCGACGCTGCGCCGCGCCGTCGCGGCGGGCTGCACCTCGCTGATGTACGACGGCTCCACGCTGCCCCTCGACCGCAACCTGCGCGAGACGCGCGCCGCGGCGCAGCTCGCAGGTCGCGCCGGCCTCGCGCTGGAGGCGGAGCTGGGGCACGTGGGCGGACGCGAGCCGGCGTCGTCACCTCCGAGGCGCAGCTCACCGACCCGGCGGCCGCGGCGCGCTTCGTGGAGGAGACGGGCGTCGACGCGCTGGCGGTCTCGGTGGGCACGGCGCACGGGCTGGCGGGCGAGGTGCGCATCGACCTCGTGCGCGAGCTGCGCGTCGCGACGCGCGGGCTGCCGCTGGTGCTGCACGGCGGCTCCGGCGTGGCGCCGGCCGCGCTGGCCGAGGCGGTGGCGGTCGGGGTGCGCAAGGTGAACGTGTCGAGCGAGATCCACGCGGCGTTCGCGCGGGCGCTCGCCGGCTCGCTGGGCGAGCGCGACGCCGACCCGCGGCCCGCCCTGCGCGCTGCCCGCGCCGAGGTCGCGGCCGCGGCTGCGGCGCGCATCGACGCGCTGGGCGCGGCCGGGAGCGCCTAGCGCGGGCTCGCCGCACCACCGGGCCTCGCGAGGGCTCGCGGTATACTGGATGCGATGGAGCCGAACCCGGTCCCGGGGGCCGCGCCGACGGATCTGCCCGGCCAGCCGCGGCTTCCCCCCGCCCACACGCCTCCGCCGGCAGCCGGCGCCGCCTTCGCGACGCCGTACGTGGCGAGCCTGCCGCCGGGCGTGTCGCTTCGTGCCGGGCGGCCGGCGCGCGCGCCGGCCCTCGAGGCTGCGAACGGGGCATCGAGGGCGGCTGCGCCGATGCTGCCGTGGGGCGCGCTGCCCGCGACGCACGGGGGGCTCGCGGGCGTCGACCCGTGGGCGCAGCAGCAGCGCGCGTCGCGCGGCCTGGCGATCTGGCCGTGGGGGCTGCGCGGCCTCGCCGAGACGCTCGAGGTGCTGGCGCTCGCGCTGCTGATGTTCATCGCGGTGCGCGCCGTCGCGCAGAACTTCGTCGTCGACGGTCGCTCGATGGAGCCGACCTTCGCGCACGGCCAGCTGCTGATCGTGAACAAGCTCGCCTACAGCAGCTTCGACCTCTCGTGGCTGCCGTTGGTGGAGGGCGACGAGTGGCGCCCGTTCGGGGAGCCCGAGGCCGGCGACATCGTGGTCTTCCGCTTCCCCCGCGACCCCACCCGCGATTTCATCAAGCGCATCGTCGCGGTGGCGGGGCAGACGGTGGCGGTGGAGGACGGCATCGTCTACGTCGACGGCGTGCAGGTCGCCGAGCCGTACATCGACGAGCCGCCGAACTACGCGGTCCCGGAGCAGGTGGTGCCGGGGGGCTCGGTGTTCGTGCTGGGCGACAACCGCAACAACTCCTACGACTCGCACTCGTGGGGGATGCTGGAGGAGTCGCTGATCATCGGGCGCGCGGAGCTGCGCTACTGGCCGCTCTCCGACGTCGGTCGCGTCGATCACGTCAGGCAGGCGGACGCGCCGCTGGTGGAGGTGTCGACATCGCCGTCGATCGCGAGGTAATCGCCGCGCTCGAGGAGGCCGGGGCCTTCCTCCAGGGCCACTTCCAGCTCGCCTCCGGCCGCCACTCGGAGCGCTACCTGGAGAAGTTCAACCTGCTGCAGTGGCCGCCGCAGACGGAGATCGCCTGTCGCAAGATGGCCGAGGGGCTGCGCCACACCGATCCGCAGGTGGTCGCCGGCCCGACGACCGGCGGCGTGATCCTCTCCTACGAGGTCGCGCGCCAGCTCGGGCTGCGCGGGGTGATCGCGGAGACGACGCCCGACGGCCGTGGCCGCTCGCTGCAGCGCGGCTTCCGCCTCGCACCCGGCGAGCGCGCGCTCGTCGTCGACGACGTGTTGACGACGGGCGGCTCGGTGCGCGAGACGATCGAGGCGGTGCGCGCGGCCGGCGGCGAGCCCGTCGGCGTCGCGGTGCTCGTCGATCGCTCGGGCGGCGGCGTCGACTTCGGGCTCCCCTTCTTCGCCGCGACCGAGGTGGAGATGACCAGCGTCGAGCCCGCC
Source organism: Dehalococcoidia bacterium (assembly GCA_963667515.2). GTDB lineage: Bacteria > Chloroflexota > Dehalococcoidia > UBA2979 > UBA2979 > VYDC01. The sequence continues at coordinate 360,284 of CAXXXY010000011.1, forward strand.
GACTGCCCGCTCTGCGCCGAGGGCGTCCCGCTCACGGTGACGTAGCGCGGGCACGCGCTGGCTGGCAGCCGGCGTGGCCGAAGGGCAGGCCGGCTGCCGGGCGGTGCGCTAGCATCGCCGCGATGAACGACGACGCCCGGCACCACCGGCCCACGACGAGGCTCCGCGAGCTGCTCGCGCGCGAGGAGCTGCTGGTCGCGCCCGGCGTCTTCGACGGGCTCTCCGCGCGCCTCGCCGAACGCGCCGGCGCCGAGGCCGTCTACGCCTCGGGCGGCGCTATCGCACGCGCGGCCGGCTACCCCGACCTCGGGCTGCTGGGCGTCGGCGAGGTGCTCGCGCGCCTCGCCCAGATCGCGGAGGCGGTCGCCGTGCCCGTCATCGCCGACGCCGACACCGGCTACGGCAACGCGCTGAACGTCCGCCGGACCGTGCGCGCCTTCGAGCGGGCGGGCGTGGCGGCGCTGCACCTGGAGGATCAGCAGTCGCCCAAGCGCTGCGGCCACTACGAGGGGAAGACGCTCGTCCCCACGGACGAGATGGTCGGGAAGCTGCGCGCGGCGCTGGAGGCGCGGAGCGACCCCGGCCTCGTGATCATCGCGCGCACGGACGCGATCGCCGTCGAGGGGCTCGAGCCGGCGCTGGCGCGCGCCGAGGCCTACGCCGCGGCCGGCGCCGACGTGCTCTTCGTGGAGGCGCCCGAGAGCGAGGCGCAGATCGAGGCGATCGCGCGGCGTCTGCCCGGCCCCAAGCTGATCAACGTCTTCCGCGGCGGCAAGACGCCGCTGCTGCCCTCGGCGCGGCTGGCGGCGCTCGGCTACCGCGTCGCGATCCTGCCCTCCGACCTGCAGCGCGCCACGATCCGCGCGATGCAGGAGACGCTGGTCGCGATCCGGCGCGACGGCAACGCCGCCGCCGTGGACGAGCGGCTCGCGACCTTCGCCGAGCGCGACGCGATCGTGGGCCTCGAGGAGTACCGGGCGCTCGACGCGCGCTACGGCGGCTAGCTGTAGTTCCCACGTAGGTTGTTGACAGGATGAGGGGCCTCGCCCGCTGCTGTGTGTGACAGCACGGCAGTAGCGAGGAGAGGACACCCTCATGGCCCATCGTAACGCGCGGCTGACGCCGCTGACCCGACTCGAGCTCGTGCGGGAAGTGGACGCCGGCTGGCCCCAGGCTGAGGTCGCTCGCCACTTCCGCGTCTCCCGCCACACCGTTGCCAAGTGGCTGGGGCGCTTCCGGGCGGAGGGAGCGGCAGGGCTCGAGGACCGCAGCTCCGCCCCGCGCGCGCATCCCCGGCGCACGCCGCCCGAGCTGGAGCGACGCATCTGCGCCGTGCGACGCACGCAGGGATTCGGGCCGCATCGCATCCAGTGGGCGCTCGGGGTCGCCCGCTCCACGGTCTACGCCGTGCTGCGGCGCCGCGGCCTCAACCGGCTCGACCGCCTGCACCGCGTCACCCGGGAGCCGGTCCGCTACGAGCACGACGCCCCCGGCGACCTGCTGCATCTCGACGTGAAGAAGCTCGGGCGCGTCCCCGAGGGCGGCGGCAAGCGAATGGCGCCTGGCTTCGCCGAGACGCGCTCCGGGCCGCATTCGCGGCGTTCGCTGGGGCTGGAGTACCTACACGTCGCCGTCGACGACCACAGCCGTTACGCCTACGTCTCCGTCCTGCCCGACGAGCGTGGCGCGAGCTGCGCCGCCTTCCTCGAGCAGGCGCTCGCGGCCTTCCGCCGGCGTGGCGTGCGCGTGCGCCGGGTCCTGACCGACAACGCGAAGGCCTACACCGTCGCCCGCAGCTTCCACGGCGCCGCCGCTGCCGCAGACGTGCGGCTGTCGCACACGCGGCCCTACCGCCCGCAGACGAACGGCAAAGCCGAGCGTTTCATCCAGATCCTGCAGAACGAGTGGGCCTACGCCCGCCCCTACCGCTCCAACGCCGAGCGGCTGCGCCAGCTCCCACGCTGGCTCTACCGCTACAATCACCGCCGACCGCACGGCGGCGTCGGCGGGGCCGTCCCCGCCTCCCGCCTGTGAACAACCTTCCTGGGTAGTACAGCTAGCGCCGCCGCGGGACGAAGGGAGCGCGCCGATGCGCCACAGCGACGAGCGGATCCTCGTCACCCACACGGGGAGCCTGCCGCGGCCCGAGCCGCTGCTGGGGCTGATGGTGGCGAAGGAGCGCGGCGAGCTCGCGGAGCGCGCCCCCTTCGACGAGGCGGTGCGCGAGGCCGTGGCGGGCGCGGTCCTCCGGCAGACGGAGACCGGAATCGACGTGGTCAATGACGGCGAGATGGGGCGCGTGGACTACACGGTCTACGTCGCGGAGCGCCTCGATGGCTTCGACGGCAAGAGCGGCGTGCTCCGCAACCCCGACATGGACGAGTTCCCCGAGTGGGCCGAGATCCTGCGCCGCATGAGCTCGCCCTTCGGGCGCCGGCCGGCCTGCACGGGCCCCGTCGGCTGGCGGGACTTCGGTGCCGTGGAGCGCGACCTCGCGACGCTGCGCGAGTCCGCCGAGGCGGCGGCCTCGGAGGAGGTGTTCCTGACGGCGGCCTCGCCCGGGCAGATCGCGCGCTTCCTGGAGAACCAGCACTACCCCAGCCACGAGGAGTACGTCTTCGCGCTTGCCGATGTAATGCGCCGCGAGTACGAGGCGATCGTCGAGGCGGGCTTCCTGCTGCAGCTCGATTGCCCCGACCTCGCGCTGGGGCGGCACCAGCAGTTCGGCGACCGCGCGCTCGACGACTTCCGCGGCATCGCGCGGCAGCACGTGGAGGCGCTGAACCACGCCACGCAGGGCATCGCGCCCGACCGCATGCGCATGCACATCTGCTGGGGCTCGACGGAGGGCCCGCACCACCGCGACGTGCCGATGGAGGAGATCGCCGATCTGCTGCTGACGGCGCGCCCGCAGGCGCTCGCCTTCCCCGCCGCCAACGGCCGCCACGAGCACGAGTGGCGTGCCTGGCAGGGCCGCGACCTGGGCGAGAAGCTGCTGATCGTCGGCGCCATCGACACGACCAGCAATATCATCGAGCACCCGCGCGTGGTGGCCGACCGCCTCGTGCGCTTCGCCGAGGTGGTGGGGCGCGAGCACGTGCTCGCCGGCACCGACTGCGGCCTGGGCACCTTCGCGGGCCGCGTGCAGGTGATCGATGAGATCGCATGGCGCAAGCTCGGCTCGCTGGTGGAGGGCGCCCGCCTCGCCTCCGCCGATCTCTACTAGGCAGGCAGCGTTCCGCTGCACCCAGGGGGCTGCCGCCCTCCCTGCGTGGCGCCTGGGCTCGGGCGGGGCGGTGGGCGTGCTAGCGGTGCTGCGAGCGGTGGGAGGCGCCGGGGCGGCGTCGCTCGCTAGCGGGGCGGAGCGGCCCCGGCAGCGCGGCGCGAGCTCGACGGCGGCATGACGAAGCACGGCGGCCGGCGCAGGCGGCGGGGGAGCCGCGGGACGACCGCGCGGCTCGTGGCGGCCGCCGCGGCGAGCGCCGCCTCGCGCCGACGGCCCCACGGCATGCCGAAGCCCTCGCGCAGCCGCGGCGGCAGCAGCCCCACGCTCAGCTCACGCGCGAGCAGCAGCGCGGGCGCCGGGTAGAGCGGCTGCGGGGCGAACAGCGCGTGCGCGATCTCGCGCGCCGTCTCCGTGACCTCGAGCGTGGCGACCATGCCGTCGACGTAGGCGCGGAGCGCGCCGAGATCGGGCGGCAGCGCCTCCGGCCTCGCGCCCAGCAGCTCGCCGACCGCGCGCATGTCGGCGTAGTAGCGCTCCTGCTCGGCGGCCGGGAGCGGCGCGACGAAGCGCTCGTGCACCACGAGCGAGCTGTCGACCAGCGTGGCGAGCACCCAGCACAGCAGCTCCGGATCCTCGGCGCGGTAGCCCGCGCCCACGACGCCGGCGTGGCGCCCGCGCACGTGCGCGACGGCCTCGCGCGCCTGCGCCTCGCTCCCGAACGCGATCGCGTACATCGGTCGCACGGTGCGCAGGAAGCGGCCGCGGCGATCCGTGCCGAACACGGAGTGCTCGGCGACGCCGCGGGCGACCAGCGGGTGCGCGATCTGCATCAGGAGCGCGCGCCCGCCGCCCAGCAGCAGCAGGCCCTCGCCCGTGACGCGGCGCAGCGCGGAGTCCGCGGCGAAGAGGCCGGCGCTCCCGTCGCCTCGCGCGGGCGGCGCGCTCACCCGGCACGCCGTGCGCGCGGCGCGGGCAGGTCGGCGGCCGCGAGAGCTGGTGCCACGCCTGCAGGATACCGATCGGCCGGCCGGCCGCCCGGCGGCCCGGCCGGCGGCGGCGCTCGGCGGTACGCGCGGGCTCCGCTCGCCCCTCGCGGCCGCCGACGATCGATCGTAGGGTGCGCGCTCGATCGCGCGCGCGCGTGCGATCGAGGGAGGCGGCGATGGCGGGAGCGGGGGGGGGGCTGGTGGCAGGCGCTCGCCCGTCTGCTGCGGCGCCGAGGCGAACCGGCGGCGCCGCCTCCGGATCGCCCGCTGGGCGCGCTGCTCCACGACGACGTCGCGTGGAGCGGCTGGCTGCTCGCGTCGGGCGAGGTGGTGGCGCGCGGCCCGCACTGCCCCGTAGACGGCGATGCGCTCCGCTTCGGCGGCGCGGGTCCGCTCCCCGCGCGCGGCGGCGTCCCCGATGACGACGACCTGCTTCGGCCCCAGAGCGGCGGGCAGCTGCGCTGCTCGAGCTGCGGCGTCGCCTACCACCTGGGCGCGACGCTGTGGCAGGGGCGCCGGCTCGGCGACTCGCGGGCCGCCGCGCGCCGCGCCTTCGAGCGTGGTCCCGCCGCACGCGAGCGCGCCGCCTCGTCGCGGCGCCGGGCTGCCTAGCGCTCCCCGCCCGTCCAGCAGTCGCGGTGGGCGGCGCCCCGCTGCTCGCCGATGATCGAATGTCGCACGCACCGGCCCGCGGATCGCCAGCGGGCCGCCCGAAGGAGCCGCCGTGGTGCTGCGCCCCCCGCGAGAGCTGCCGCCTCTGCCTGTGCCGCGCGCCCGCGCCATGCTGGTGCTGTGGAACCCGGACGCTACCGTCTCGGAGCTCTCCGCCGTGGTGGAGGGCGACCCGGCGCTGACGGCCGCCGTGCTGCGCGCGGCCAACGCCGCCGCCTCCTCGCCCCGCGAGCGCGTGATCACCGCGCAGGAGGCGGTGGTGCGCATCGGCTTCCAGTCCGTGCACCAGCTGCTGGCGGGCGCCGTCCTCGCCTCTCAGTTCGTGAAGCTCGAGGACTCGTGGCTACGCACGGGGGAGCTCTGGCGTCACCTGATCGCGGTGGGGCTGCTGGCGGAGGCCGGCGCGAGCAGCGCGGCGGAGCGGCGCATCGCCTTCACCGCGGGGCTGCTCCACGACATCGGGCGGCTGGCGCTCGCCGCGCAGAGCCCGCTGCGCTACCGCCAGGTCGTGGCGCGGGTGATGGAGGGCAGCGATCCGCTGGAGGCGGAGCGCTCGGTGCTCGGCCTGACGCACACCTCGTGGGGGGAGCGCATCTGCGGCTCGTGGGGGCTCCCGGAGCCGATCGCCGAGGTCGCCGCGCACCACCACGATGCGACGGACGGCCTGCCCGCGCTGGTGCGCCGCGCGCGTGAGGCGGCGGAGCGCGTCGGCGTCGGCGACGGCCTCTCCGATCCGCCGGCCGGCGAGCAGGATGGCGGCGCGGAGCCCGACGCGCTGATCGGCGCCGTCGGCGGGCGCGAGGCGCTCGACGCGCGTGTGGAGTGGTACCGCCTCGCGTTCGCGCCGCGCTAGGCGGCGCCCTGGCGCGCCGACGGGCCCGTGAGGGGGGCGCTGGCGGCGAGCAGCGCGCGGAACTCGCTCGCCGGCACGGGCCGTGAGAACAGAAAGCCCTGCAGCACGTCGCACTCGAGGAGGCGCAGCGCGGCGAGCTGCGCCGGAGTCTCCACGCCCTCCGCCACGACGGTGAGCCCCAGCGAGTGCCCGAGCGCGACCACGCTGGCGACGATCGCGTGCTGGTCGTCGTCGCTGTCCATGCGGGCGACGAAGGAGCGATCGATCTTGAGCGAGGAGACGGGGAACTCCGTGAGGCGACTGAGCGAGGAGTGGCCGGCCCCGAAGTCGTCGATCGCGGTCTGGATGCCGACGCCGCGCAGCCGGTAGACGACCTCCTGCGCGCGCTCCATGTTCTCGATCGCCATGCTCTCGGTGATCTCGATGTCGAGGTGGCGCGGTCGCAACCCGCTCTCGCCGAGGACGGCGCGCACCGAGTCGACGAGGTCGGGCTCGAGGAACTGGCGCGCCGAGAGGTTCACGGAGATGCGCAGCGGCGCGAAGCCCGCGTCGATCCACGCGCGCGCTTCGTGGCAGGCGAACCGGAGCACGCGCAGCCCGACCGGCACGATCAGCCCGCTGGACTCCAGCGCGCCGATGAAGTGATCGGTGTACCGCTCCTGGTTTCTTGGACACATCGCTGGCGGTAATCATGCGGCCGCCACGGTGCGCGGCGAGAGCGCCTCGCGGACGGCGGCTGGGGTGCGGTGGCCGTGCCGTTCGACGAGCCAGTGCTGGTTGTAGCGCTGCTTGAAGGCGAGCAGCGCCTGGCGTAGCTCCTCCACCGTCTCGAAGTGCTCCACCCACAGCAGCTGCTCCTTCAGCGTGCGGATGAAGCGTTCCGCGCAGCCGTTGCCCTCGGGCGCGGCTACGAAGGACGGGCTGGAGCGGATGCCGAGGAAGCGCAGCTCCTCCTGAAAGTGGTCGCTCAGGTACTGGCTGCCGTGGTCGTGGCGGAGAGCGAGTCCCCGCGCGAGGTCCGCCTCGTAGCCGTCGAAGTGCTCCCGGAGCCCCTGCCGCAGCGGCTCCAGCGCCTCGAAGCGCGTGCCCGGTCGCGCCGCGTGGATGCCGATGCACTCCTGCGTGCAGTGATCGACGGCGATGAAGACGGTGGCGTTCCCCTCGCGGGTGGTGAGGCAGGAGGTCGCGTCGGTCCCCCACATCTCGTCAGGCCGCTCGGTGGTGATCGTCCCGTCGTGCACCCGCGGTCCGCGCCGACGCCCGACGCGGGTCGGGGCGAGCAGTCCCGCCTCCCGCATCAGCCGCAGCACCCGGCCCTTCGAGGTGCGCACACCGGCCAGCCGCAGCCGCGCCCACACCTTGCGGTAGCCCTCGCCCGTGAACGGGGAGGCGGCGAGCACAGCTCGGACCTGCTCCGTGAGAGCCTCGTCCGTCCACGCCTGCCTCGGCCCGCGCTTCGCTGCTGGCCGCAGAGGCCGTCGCGCCCGTGCCCGCCGCTCGTAGACGGTCGAGCGCGGGACCTCCCACAGCTGGCAGATGCGCGTCGTGCCGTACGGCCGTCCCGTGGAGGGCGAGGTGGTTCGACTCATCACCTCGACCTCCGGCGTGCCAAAGGGAGTCCTGCCTCCAGCTGATGCGCGCGCTGGAGCAGGAGCTCGTTCGCCATCGTGATCTCGCCGACTTTCGCCTGCAGTCGGTGGATCTCCTCGTCACGCTCGTCGGCAGGCCGGCTCGTGAGCGAGGCCCGGCCGGCGGCGAGTAAGCGCTCGCGCCACTGCGACAGCGTCGCTGCGGTCACCCCCAGCTCGCGCGAGAGCGCGTCCAACTCCTCGCCGCGCAGCAGCCTCAGCACCGCCTCGCTCTTCCGTCGCGAGGAGAAGCGACCGCGTTCCGTTCGCGACGCACTACGCCCGTTCAATCCCTGTGCGGAGCTGGTCATGGACACCTCCTCTGCCGGGGCAGCCTGCCCCAATCAGGTGTCCAAGAAAACCGTGGACCGGGAGATCGGGCCCGATCACGCCGCGCTGCGGGTGCTCCCAGCGCAGCAGCGCCTCCGCGCCGATGATCGCGCCGTCCTCCATCCGCACCTGCGGCTGGTAGTAGACGACGAACTCATCGTGATCCAGCGCGCGCACGAGCTCCGAGATGCCCGCGGGGTCCGTCATTCCGCCCGGCTCGGGCGTCGCCTCGGGCGTCGCGGCTGTCGCGTCCAGGGCGCACCTCCGGCGATCACGGCCCGCCCGGCGGCGTGCGGCGCTCCCCTCAATGGTCGGCGCGCGGCCGCCCCTTCCTCACGGCGCCGCGCGCTACGCTGCCGGCGCACGCGGACGCGGGACGGGAGCGGCCGATGACGGCGGAGCGCGTGGCGCTCGTGACGGGCGCCGGGGGCTTCGTCGGCGGCCACCTGGTGGCGCGGCTGGCCGCTGAGGGCTGGCGCGTGGTCGCCGCGCATCACCGGCCGCCGGCGGCGCGCGATCCGAGCGACGCCGAGGCGCCGCGCACTCTCGATCGCGTGCTCGACGTGCGCGACGCGACGGCCGTCGAGGCGCTGATCGGCGAGCTGCGGCCGGCCGTGTGCTTCCACCTCGCGGCGCGCGTCTCCGTCCCCCGCTCGATGGCCGAGCCCGCCGCCGACGCCGCCGTGAACCTGCTGGGCGCGATCCATGTCGCGCGCGCCTGCGTGGCCGCCGGGGTGCCGCGGCTGGTCCACTTCTCCAGCGGCGGCGCGGTCTACGGCGAGCCGCAGCGCTCGCCCGTGGAGGAGCGGCACCCGCTGCGGCCACGCTCCGTCTACGGCGCCTCGAAGGCGGCGTCGGAGCTCTACCTGCGCGTGCTCACCCCTGGCAGCGGCACTCCCGGCAGCGGGACTACCGTTGCCGTGCTGCGGACGAGCAACGTCTACGGCCCGGCGCGGGACGCGACGCGCGAGCACGGCGTGGTCGGCATCTTCGCGGGACGGATGCTGCGCGGCGAGCCGGTGACGATCTTCGGCGACGGCGACGAGGAGCGGGACTACGTCTACGTCGACGACGTGGTCGAGGCCGCGCTCGCGGCGGCGGCGGGGGAGCCCGCGACCTGCAACGTCGCCTCGGGCGTCGGCACCACCACGCGTCGCCTCTTTCAGCTCGTCGTCGCCGAGACGGCCTACGCGCTGCCGCCGCGCTGGGAGCCGGCGCGGCCCGGCGAGCTCCACGGCGTGACGCTCTCGCCGGCGCTGGCGGCGGAGCGCTGGGGCTGGCGGCCGCGCGTCGCGCTGGAGGAGGGGGTGCGGCGCGTCGTGGCGTCGATCGCGGGGCGCGGGCGCGCGTAGCGTCGCGATCGCGGGCGGAGCCGGCGTGGCGCGGCGATCGCGGGGTGGGGGCGAGGCGCTGCTATCCTCGCTCCCGTCGCCCCGCGAGGAGCGACCGAAGGGGATGGGGGAGGCGTGCCGAGAGCGCTGGTCGTGGGCGTCGAGTCGGCGCCGACCAACTTCGACATGGAGCAGCCCGCCGCCTTCGGCGACAGCGTGGGCTCCGACCTCTCGGCGTCCTTCTACGAGCAGCTGACGGGGCCGCGCCCGGTGGCTCGCGACGACGGCGTGCGCGGCGTCGACTGGCACCGGCTGGAGCCGCTGCTGGCCGAGGCGTGGTGGTTCTCAGGCGACCAGCGCACGTGCAGCTTCCGGCTGCGCGCGGGCGTGCTCTCCGCTGACGGCAACGAGCTGACCGCCGAGGACGTGCGCTGGAGCTGGGAGCGCTCCTTCGGCATGCGCGACGTGGGGAAGTGGGTCGCGCGCATCTCCTCCGTGCAGGAGGCGACGGACGTCGAGGTCGTCGACCGCTACACGGTGGCGTTCCACCTGCGCGCGCCGAACCCGGCGCTGCCGCGGACGATGGCGCAGGGCACCCCCAACGTCTACGACGCGACCGTGGTGCGGCCGCAGCAGAGGGAGGACGACCCGTGGGCGGCGGCGTTCCTCGGCGGGCGGCCATCGGGCTTCGGGCCGTACCGGCTCGCCGCCGCGGGCGGCTCCGCGGGTGGCGACGAGGCCGTCACGGAGATCGAGGCGAACGCGCGCTACCACGGCGGCCCGCCCCCGATCGGCGAGGTCGCGGCGCGCCGCTACGCCGACGCCGCCGACGCCACGGAGGCGCTGCTCGCCCACGAGGTCGACCTCGTGGGGGGCGTGCCGTGGGAGATGCTGCCGCGCGTGCGCGCCGACGGACGGCTGCGCATCACCCCGGCCGCCTCCACCGCGGGCGTCTTCCTGCACCTCGATCCCGGCGCCGAGCCGCTGGACGACCCGCTGGTGCGGCAGGCGATCGCGCACGCGACGCCGTACGAGGCGGTGCTCGCCTCGGCGTACACGGGCAGCGTCGAGCGCTGGCACAGCTGGGCGAAGCCCGAGAGCCCCGGCTACGACGCCGCCTCGTGGCCGTACCACGAGGACATGGCGCGGGCCCGCGAGCTGCTGGCCGCCTCGAAGGGGGCGGGCGGCTTCCGCACGACGATCCTCGCCTTCCCCGGCGAGGGGCTGGGCGTGGTCGCGGAGCTGCTCGCGGAGCGGCTGGCGCGCCTCGGCATCGACGCCGAGGTGCAGCACGAGCCGCGCGGCGGCGACCGCCAGGGCCGCGTGCGCACGGATGGCAACCTGGCGCCGATCATGGTGCGCGCCTCGACCGACGGCCGCGGGCAGCGGGTGGCTGAGCCGCTCTACGCGTACTTCCACGACTGGGGGCCGGGCCGCATGCGACTCTTCCCCTTCCGCTACGAGAACGAGGAGTTCTACGAGGCGCTGCGCGCGATCCCCGACGCAGGGCACGGCGCCGCCTGGGAGGCCGCTGTGCGCCACGTGCAGCGGCTGCACAACGCCGACGCGGTGATGATCCCGCTCTGCGGCCAGCGCTACTACGCCGCGCACGTCCGCGAGCTGGAGGGCTACGTCTGGTTGCCGGACAACCGGCTGCCCTTCGCGCGGATGCGCTGGCAGGAGTAGCCCGCGGGAGGGCCGCTGGCGGGAGCTGTGCGCAGGCCTCGGCGCGGGTCTGCCCGCCTAGGTGTACTACCCAGGAAGGTTGTTCACAGGCGGGAGGCGGGGACGGCCCCGCCGACGCCGCCGTGCGGTCGGCGGTGATTGTAGCGGTAGAGCCAGCGTGGGAGCTGGCGCAGCCGCTCGGCGTTGGAGCGGTAGGGGCGGGCGTAGGCCCACTCGTTCTGCAGGATCTGGATGAAACGCTCGGCTTTGCCGTTCGTCTGCGGGCGGTAGGGCCGCGTGTGCGACAGCCGCACGTCTGCGGCAGCGGCGGCGCCGTGGAAGCTGCGGGCGACGGTGTAGGCCTTCGCGTTGTCGGTCAGGACCCGGCGCACGCGCACGCCACGCCGGCGGAAGGCCGCGAGCGCCTGCTCGAGGAAGGCGGCGCAGCTCGCGCCACGCTCGTCGGGCAGGACGGAGACGTAGGCGTAACGGCTGTGGTCGTCGACGGCGACGTGTAGGTACTCCAGCCCCAGCGAACGCCGCGAATGCGGCCCGGAGCGCGTCTCGGCGAAGCCAGGCGCCATTCGCTTGCCGCCGCCCTCGGGGACGCGCCCGAGCTTCTTCACGTCGAGATGCAGCAGGTCGCCGGGGGCGTCGTGCTCGTAGCGGACCGGCTCCCGGGTGACGCGGTGCAGGCGGTCGAGCCGGTTGAGGCCGCGGCGCCGCAGCACGGCGTAGACCGTGGAGCGGGCGACCCCGAGCGCCCACTGGATGCGATGCGGCCCGAATCCCTGCGTGCGTCGCACGGCGCAGATGCGTCGCTCCAGCTCGGGCGGCGTGCGCCGGGGATGCGCGCGCGGGGCGGAGCTGCGGTCCTCGAGCCCTGCCGCTCCCTCCGCCCGGAAGCGCCCCAGCCACTTGGCAACGGTGTGGCGGGAGACGCGGAAGTGGCGAGCGACCTCAGCCTGGGGCCAGCCGGCGTCCACTTCCCGCACGAGCTCGAGTCGGGTCAGCGGCGTCAGCCGCGCGTTACGATGGGCCATGAGGGTGTCCTCTCCTCGCTACTGCCGTGCTGTCACACACAGCAGCGGGCGAGGCCCCTCATCCTCTCAACAACCTACGTGGGAACTACACCTAGCCCTCCTCGATCTCCATCTCCTGGCGTAGTAGCCGCGTCCACAGCGGCTGTACGTGCTGCTCCACGAAGGCCGTGTGAGCGGGGTGCGCGAGGTAGGTGCGCAGCCCCTCGACGTCGGCGAACTCGGCGAGCAGGCCGAAGCGCGGCTGGTCGCCGATGCGGCGGTAGGGCAGCGGCCCGGTGCCGCGCGGCACGAGCAGCGAGCGGTCGACGAGGCTGCGGCCGCCCGACGTCGGACGGAAGCGGCGGCCGACGGAGAGGGAGAGCGTCTCTGGGATCGCCGCCGGCAGCTCCTCCAGCGCGGCGAGCATCTCCTCGACTCGGAGCTCGGTCGTGTCCTCGCGCACGTCCCACAGCACCATGTGCAGCACGGAGCCGGGGCTGCGCACGCTCGCGGGGCGCCACGCCGTCCCCTGCTCGTGGTGGTGATCGGAGGAGAGGAACTCCGACCAGCGCGCCGCGCAGCTTTCCCACGCGAAGCCGGGCTCGGGGTGCGTCGCCGCGGGGTCGTCGTGCGCCGGCGAGGTGACGTAGCGCCGGTACGCCTCCGCGTCCTCGAAGTCCATCGCGAAGAAGTAGTCGAACGGCTCGCCGGTGCGCTCGAAGGGGCCGCCGGCGTCGCGCGTGAACTCGCCGGAGGAGCCCGCCTTGGGCGGCGCGATGTCCAGGCGGCGCCCGAACGTCAGGCGCTTCATATCCTCGGCGTTCTCGCGCTGCATCCGGCGCATCCCCTCGGCGACGTCCGCCGGGTCCGCGTCCGGGTAGAGGTTCCAGAGCAGGATGTGGAAGAACATCGACGGCCTCCTCGGCGCGCGCTGCGATTCGGTCGCGACTCGCCCGGCGCGACGCGGCCCAGGCGCTCGCGTTCTAGCACCGCGAGCGCTCTGGTGGGGAGCGCTGGCGGGCTCGGCGCTAGCCGCTCGCGGCGCTCTCCGCCGCGCGGCCCGGCGGCACGAGCTCGGGCACGAGCTCTGCGGTGAGCGCGCGCCAGCCCTCGCTCCTCGCGTGCCCTTCGAGGCTCATCGTGTGCACGTCGACGCGCTCCAGCATCTCGTACGCCTCGTCGCGCAGCCCGCCGAGCCAGGCCTCGCCGAGGAAGAAGGCGTCGTACTGGCGTTGCCGCTCCGCCTCGTCGGCGAAGGCGCGCAGCCAGACGAAGCGGTCGCCCGTCGGCTCCGGCCGCTCGCCGAGGATGCGCATCCCCGCCGCCTCCATCGCCGGGATCGAGCGCGCGTGGAACCAGCGAACGAAGTCGTCGCGCCGCCCCGGCTTCGCCGTGTAAATGCGCAACTCCAGCAGCATCGCGTGCCCGCCGAGCCCGGCCGCTACTCGTGCGGGTAGAGCAGGCCGAGGACGCCCGACAGCCCCTTGGGGTGGACGTAGACCATCCCCTCGACGGCGTTGCCGGGGCCGGGGTCGCCCATCATCCGCACCTCGGCGTCGCGCAGCCGCTCGACGGTGGCGGGCACGTCGTCCACGTGGAAGGAGAGTAGGTAGAGGCCGCCGCCGTCGTGGGCGTCGACCCAGCGCTTCACCGGGCCCTCGCGCACGGGCGCCCACAGCTCGACGAAGGTGGGCTCGGTGCGGAACATCGCGACCCGCAGGCCCGCGCCCTCGTTGTCGTGCACGAACTCCGGCTCGATGCCGAGGATGGTGCGGTACTGCTCCACGGCGGCGTCCATGTCCGCGACCGCGTGCACCACCCCGCCGATGCGAACGCCAGAGCTCATCGCCGCCTCCTCATCGCCGGTCGAGGGACGCGCCCCGGCCTCGTCGCCGCCCCGCTCAGACGCCGGGCTCGCGCAGGAACTCGCGCACGGCGCTCGCCCAGCGCTCCGGCCCCTGGTCGATCGTGAACATGCCGTCGCTGGGCAGCAGCTCCACCCGCGAGCGCGGGACGCGCCGACCCAGCTCCTCGCCCACCGGGCGCAGCTTGCTACTCTCGCCGTAGATCAGCAGCGTCGGCGCCTGGATGCGCGGCGCGTTCTCCACGGTGTCGTAGCGGCAGATCGCGTAGGGACCGGCGCCCTCCCAGCCCATGTGGCCGTAGACGGCCTCGCAGCCCTGCACCGAGTTCACCTTGAGGTTGTCGATGAGCCGCTGGGTCACGCGCTCGAAGTCCGCGCCGGGGCGGTCGCCGCCGAGACGGTTCCAGATCTCCAGGAGGTGCGCGCCGTCCGGCCGCTCCTCGTAGTAGCGGTGGATGCCGCTGTGCAGCGCCAGCCCCTCCGGGTTGGCGTAGTTCCCGACCTCGTCGAGGATCAGCCGATCGACGCGATCCGGGTGCGCGGCCGCGACCTCCACGGCGATGACCCCGCCGGTGTGGGTGCCGAAGACATCGACGCGCTCCAGCCCCAGTCGGTCGAGAAACCACGCGACGGACTGCGCGTACTGCTCCACGCTCGTATAGGGCTCGGGCGGGCGCTCGGACTCGCCGTAGCCGAGCGTCGTCATCGCGATCAGCCGCACGCCGGGAATCAGCGGAAAGTACGGCTCGAACGTCGCCGACGAGGCCGGCGTCGCGTGCATCAGCAGCAGCGGCGGGCCGTCACCGGACTCGCGGTACTCGATCTGGCCGTGCGGCGTCTGCACGAAGCCGCGCTGCGCCGCCCGTTGCATCGTCGTCATCAGGGTCCCCTGCCTGCCTCCGCGTGGGCGGGGCGCACGCTACCACAGCGCTCGGCGGTGGTGGTCGCGCCTCGTCGCCGCGCTGCCGCGCCCCTAGTCGAGGCCGATCGCCTCGCGCGCCGCGCGGAGGATCGGCGCCACATCGGGCTCCGGCGCGGGCGCGACCGGGCTCGGGTCGGCAGTGGGCTCCTCGCCCAGCAGCAGCTCGCAGAGGGCGCTCGCGCACCACGCCAGCGCGTGCTCGTCGTAGCCGCCCTCCAGCACAGCGACGAGCCGCCCACCCGCGAGCGCGCCCGCCGCCTTGATCACCAGGCGCGCGACCTGCGCGTAGCCGGCGCTGCTGACCGCGAGCGGCGCCAGCGGGTCGCGCGCGTGCGCGTCCCAGCCGCAGGAGACGAGCACGAGCTGCGGGCGGAAGCGCGCGAGCGCCGGCAGCACCGCCTGCTCGTACGCGGCCACGAAGCCGGCGTCCCCGGTGCCGGCGGGCAGCGGCAGGTTGAGCTTCGTGCCGCGCGCCGCGCTCGTGCCCGTCTCCTCGACGGCGCCCGTGCCGGGGTAGAACGGCGCCGCGTGCGTGCTGGCGTAGAGCACGCGCGGCTCGGCATCGAAGGTCGCCTGCGTGCCGTTGCCGTGGTGGACGTCCCAGTCGATCACGGCGACGCGCTCCACCCCGGCGTCGAGCGCCGCCGCCGCCGCGATCGCGACGTTGTTCAGCAGGCAGAAGCCCATCTGCCGCTCGCGCGTGGCGTGGTGCCCCGGCGGTCGCACCGCCGCGAAGGCGGCGCGCACCTCGCCCGCCAGCACCGCCTGGGTCGCGGCGAGCGTGGCGCCGGCCGCGCGTCGGGCGGCGGCGGCGGAGACGGGCGTGACGTAGGTGTCGGGGTCGAGCCAGCCGCCGCCCCTCGCGGCGACGCTGTCGAGGCGCTCGATCGCCGCGGGCGTATGGACGGCGAGCAGCTCGTCGTCCGTCGCATCGCGAGGCGCGAGCTCGCGCATCCGCGCGCGCAGCCCCATGCGCTCGAGCTGCTCGAGGATCGCGGCCAGCCGCTCCGGTCGCTCCGGGTGACCGGGCGAGGCGTGCTGGAGGAAGAGGGGGTCGGTGACGAGCCCGAGCTGCTCCACGTCGGCGACGGTGGGCGCGGCGCGGCGCCGCGGTCAAGCCTCCGCCCGCGCCGCCGCCTCGCCTCCGCGATCGGCGGCGCCGGGGACGAGACGGGCGCGCAACCGTCACGCAGACGTGAGCGTGAGCGGGCTCGACGGGGGCGCGAGCAAGATCCGCGCGCTTCCGGCAGGACGTAAACACTACGAGGGCGGGGTGCGCCTGCCACGACCCGGTGGTCGAAACTCCCGAACTCCGGGGCACCGGCTCGCTGGACCGTCGGGGACGGCCGGCAG